>NZ_JBFZSO010000006.1:168281-265842 GCF_041099235.1 Morganella morganii
CACAGACTGAATTAATGGATCAGAAACGTACCCGGAAGCCGAGATCCGCACTGACCGGTGTTTCACTCTTATTGCCTTTCAGGTAATTGATTTCAGTATAGAATGCCGCCTGCGGCGTGATCTGTGCATCCAGTCCCAGACCGTATTTACCGGTGCTGCCGGAGAAATCGTTGCTGAAGGTATTGGCGCGGTTAATGGTCACATCATTCTCTTTGGTGAACTCATGAACCACTGCCAGGCGGGCATACGGTTTCAGCACGGCACTGCTGACATCAAATGAGGTGGAAATCAGTGTACCGGCTTCTCCCTGAAAACTGTCCGCACTGTGAATATCAGCACGCATACCGTTGCTTAACTGATAATCCGCGCTGCCGATCCGCGCATACTGCAGTTTGCCGTATGGCTGTACAGTCAGAGCCGGCAGTATTTCATAGTTAAATCCGCTTTCGATAGTGGCAGTAAAGGCATTCTGATGATAATCGCCACGGGCGGCACTGCCGTTTTTCATCCGGCCGTTATTACTGTTGTCCAGACGGTTGCCTTTGAGCATGGTATCTGCGTAGAAACCGCTGTCGTGCAGCCAGGTGGCGTAAAGGCCGCCATGCCAGCTTTCAACCGTACCGTTGCCATAATCAGAGGTGCTGACTTTGCTGTGGCTGAAGCCGGTGAATACACCAACCAGTACGGTGGAATCCTCCAGACGGAACGGTTTATCCACACCAATCTGCATACCGTCGAGTTTGTTTTTAAACGCGGTATCGTTTTTATCATTCAGACGGGTGTTATCATGCAGATAGCGGGTCCATAATCCGTAGCTGTGCTGCGGGTTACTGTAGTAATTCCCCAGACGCTGTTGCAGGGATACGGATTCCGCCTGTAATACCTGACGTGGTGCTGCCGCCATTGCCATAACGCCTCTGGCGCTGTAACTCAGGGCGTCTGAGCGTTTACCCTGTAAGTACCAGTCAGTGCTTTCGCCGGATTGTTTATTTTCTAATGTGTACCGGTAAGCACCCAGTTCAACCATTTCGTCATCGTTAGAGAGTTTAAATACCGCATCACCACTGTTGACGTGAACGACACTAAGGTCAGATGCATTTACCGGTTCTGAACCGGTATCACGAATATTAATCTTAAAATTACCGGTAGCGCGTTTGCTGACATTAATAAAGTCGCCCCAGCCATTTGCCAGCTCAGTAGCGAGCATAAAATCACCATGTCCGGATAATGTATCAATTTCAATGCGGTTAGGTTGGGCGGCCGGGTAATATGGAACGGTAATTAATTGTCCGCCCTGCATTTCCAGGGTATGGATTGTTGTTACTAATGGCTGACCGGGTCTATCCGGCGTTTTAGCAAAAATACTTTCATCAGCGTCATCGTCATATCCATCCGGAACATGCCAGACGGGTGCGACCTGTAATTCTCCGGCCAGACGAAGGTGACTGACTGATACATTACCGGACTTAACCGGATTATGTGTTGTTACATTAATATCTGTTGAATCATTATTATAGATATCGGCTTTGCCGCCTTTTTCTATCTCAAGCGTACCTGATGAAATACTATCAGGTCCGAAAGTCAGAACTGCACCATCTCTGATAGTGGCTGAGCCTGTCAGGGTTCCGCCGTCAATGAAGAGTTCACCACCTGATTCAACAATCGCACCAGCCATTGTCTGGCCTGTGTTAACGGTAATACTTTCTGTTTGTTTTATAATATTACTTTGGGTATCCGCCATTGTCCCGGCAGAATAGCCCGCAATAGCTGCTTCAATTAAACAAACTAACACTAATTTTTTCATGTGACTTCTGACCTGCTGATATCCGTGACGACAAGCATCACACTGAGAGAGAGTGAAAAAGAATAAACATTCTTATGGTTTTTACAGCCTGTTTGCCGGGTATTATGCAGGAAGTGCGGTAGTGATACATAAGTGAAATATAACAATGACGGATAAAGAGTGAGATATAGCGCAGCGGAGTTATATTATGGTTATTTAGGTTAGTGATGATTGAAAATAACGTCAAATGCGAAACAATTTAACGATACCAATGATTACTCAATGATATCGTTATGTTTTATGCCACACAGGCCGCAGGGCGGACACCCAGGGTATGGCAGATAGCGTAAGTCAGTTCCGCGCGGTTCAGGGTGTAGAAGTGGAAATCTTTCACGCCTTCACGGCTGAGCAGTTTCACCATCTCCATTGCTACGGAAGCCCCGACCAGCTTGCGGGATTCCGGGTCATCATCCAACCCTTCAAACATGGTACCGAGCCAGCCCGGGATGCGGACGTTAGTCATTCCGGCAAAGCGCTGTAACTGTTTAAAGTTAGAGACCGGCAGAATGCCCGGCACAATCTCCACATCAATTCCTGCCGCCGCGCAGCGGTCACGGAAACGCAGATAGGTACTGACATCAAAGAAAAACTGCGTGATAGCGCGGTCTGCGCCGGCATCAATTTTCTTTTTCAGGTTAATCAGATCCGATTGCGCGCTGCGTGCTTCCGGATGTACTTCCGGATAAGCGGCGACGGAAATATCAAAATCGGCGACCGATTTTAACAATCCGACCAGGTCAGCGGCATACATATCCGGTTTGCTGCTGCTGTCCGGCAAATCACCGCGCAGCGCCACAATATGGCGGATGCCGTTGTCCCAGTAATCTTTGGCGATGGTTTTCAGCTCATCACGGGTGGCATCAATACAGGTCAGGTGCGGAACAGCAATCAGCCCGGTTTTCTCTTTGATACTTTTAATCACGGAGTGAGTGCGATCCCGCTCGCCGGAGTTCGCCCCGTAAGTGACGGAAACAAATTTCGGTTTCAGCACACTGAGGCGTTCGATGGACTGCCACAGGGTTTTTTCCATTTCCGGTGTGCCCGGCGGAAAGAATTCAAAGGATACGGCCACACGACCGGCCAGTTCTGCCAGGTTCTGATTCAGTGCTTCGTGCTGGTCTATATGTAAAAAACTCATCGCTGCCCCCGCAGTTATCCATCCGTGATTATTTGAATGTCCATACGTTTAGACGTCTGGATGTAGATTACGGGATGAATTGGTTAAACGTCAACCACTAATTGTCACAGTGCGGGTGAGGGTTTCTCACGCACTGCATGAAAGATTGTCATGATGAGGGGAAAAGCGCGGACAGGCGGGCTGTCCGCTGAGAAGAATTATTCGGGAGTTTTGCAGCAGAAATGGGTGACAAGCTGAGTCAAAAGCTCGCGGGTCGGCTCAATAAAGCGGGTTTCGAGAAACTCATCCGGCTGATGCGCCTGTTCAATTGAACCCGGGCCAAGCACCAGGGTCGGGCACAGATCCTGAATAAACGGTGCTTCGGTGCAGTAATTTACGGTCTGCGCTTTTTCGCCGAGCAGATTTTCAATCACACCGACCATTTTATGATCCGTCGGGCAGGCGTAACCCGGGATCGGCGCATGCAGCTCCTCAATCGCCAGCCGTCCCGGCCAGCGCTGTTTCACCGGCTCCAGCGTGGTATTGAGCATGTCATCAATATCACTGAGGGTCATGCCCGGCAGCGGCCGGATATCCATATGTAATTCACAGCAGCCGCAGATACGGTTTGCTGCATCACCACCGTGAATATGACCGAAATTCATGGTCGGATACGGAATGACAAACGCCGGATTATTGAATTTTTCTTTCAGCTCGTTACGCAGCGACATCAGGTGAGTGATGGATTCATTCATCAGCTCAATCGCATTGACGCCGCGCTCCGGATCACTGGAGTGGCCGGACTGGCCGGTAATGCGGATAGCATTGGAGAGGTGGCCTTTGTGCGCCCGCACCGGCTGTAACGACGTGGGTTCGCCGATAATGGCAAAGGACGGGCGGATTGCTGCATTGGCGGCAAAATAGCGAGCCCCGGCCATGGTGGTCTCTTCATCTGCGGTGGCGAGGATATAGAGCGGGTGCTGCAAATCTTTCACACTGATATCGCGCAGCGCGTCGAGGATAAAAGCGAAAAAGCCCTTCATATCCGCTGTTCCCAGCCCGTACAGTTTGTTGTTTTGTTCAGTCAGGGTGAAGGGATCTTTGCTCCAGCGCCCTTCATCAAACGGAACGGTATCAGTGTGACCGCACAGCAGCAGACCGCCGTCACCATCCCCGAAACTGGCGAGCAGATTGAACTTGCCGCGTGTTTCCGGAACGGGTTGTACCTCGACATCAAACCCCAGGGTTTCAAACCAGGTCGCCAGCAGATTGATAACAGTTTCATTGCTCTGATCAGATTCCGCTTCCGTGGAACTGATGGAAGGTGCCGCGATGAGCTGACGATAAATCTCAATAAATGCAGGTAATTTAATATTCACTGTTGACAGCCTTTAGTCATAATAGTATCAATATTCATGCAGTTTATGTGAATAAAAATACATTGTTTGTGTTTCAGGTACAAGGTGAAGATAACTTATGTTGAAAACGCTGATTATCGGTGCCAGCGGATATACCGGAGCAGAGCTCGCGGCTTATATCCAACGCCATCCGCAGACGGAACTGACCGGCCTGATGGTATCCGCCAACAGTGCCGATGCCGGAAAATGCTTTTCGGATCTGCACCCGCAGTTCCGGGGCCTGGTGGATTTGCCGCTGGCGCCGCTGACAGACCCGGTCGCCGCTGCACAAAATACCGATGTGGTGTTCCTGGCCACCGCCCATGAAGTCAGCCATGACCTCGTCCCGGTTTTCCTCGCGGGGGGTTGCACGGTGTTTGATCTTTCAGGCGCTTACCGCGTTCAGCAGGATAATTTTTACCCACAATACTACGGATTTGAACACAAACATACCGGCTTATTGGCACAGGCGGTGTACGGCCTGGCGGAATGGCAGCATGACAACATCCGCACCGCGCAGCTGGTTGCGGTGCCGGGCTGTTATCCGACCGTCTCTCAGCTGGCACTGAAACCGCTGCTGGATAATGACTTACTGAATCTGACCCAATGGCCGGTGATTAATGCCACCAGCGGTGTGAGCGGCGCGGGGCGTAAAGCCGCGCTGAATAACAGTTTTTGTGAGGTGAGTCTGCAACCCTACGGGCTGTTTACTCACCGGCATCAGCCGGAAATTGCCGCGCATCTCGGCACGCCGGTGATTTTTACCCCGCATCTCGGCAACTTTAAACGCGGGATCCTGGCAACTATTACCTGCAGACTGAAAAGCGGCGTTACCGCAGAGCAGATCAGCGCGGCCTATCACAAGGCCTATGACGACAAACCGCTGGTGCGGGTGTATGACCGCGGCGTACCGGCACTGAATGCCGTTGTTGGTCAGCCGTTCTGCGATCTGGGCTTTGCCGTGCAGGGAGAGCATCTGATTGTCGTCGGTGCAGAGGATAATCTGCTCAAAGGTGCGGCGGCTCAGGCGGTTCAGTGCATGAATATTCGTTTTGGCTTTAATGAAACGCTGTCCCTGCTGCCACAGTAAGCAGACAGCCCGGCTCACTTTTTTATCTGACGGAAAACAGAAATGGAACCATTAGTCATCAAATTAGGCGGTGTGTTACTGGACAGCGAAGAAGCTCTCGGGCGTTTATTCACCGCACTGGCCGCATACCGGGCGTCAAATGACCGCCGCATCGTCATCGTTCACGGCGGCGGGTGCGTGGTGGATGAACTGATGGCGAAATTACAGTTACCGGTGGTGAAAAAGCAGGGACTGCGGGTCACGCCGGCGGATCAGATAGACATTATCACCGGGGCGCTGGCGGGCAGTGCCAACAAAACATTGCTGGCGTGGGCGACCCGTTATCAGCTTAACGGCACCGGTTTGTGTCTCGGGGATGGTCAGAGTGTCAAAGTCACGTCATTAAGTGACGAACTGGGCCATGTCGGCAAAGCGGCACCGGGCAACCCGGCTCTGCTGAATCTGTTACTGAACAACGGTTTTCTGCCGGTCATCAGCTCCATCGGTATCACGGAAGACGGGCTGCTGATGAATGTGAATGCGGATCAGGCGGCCACCGCCATTGCGGAAACGCTGGGCGCGGATCTGGTCCTGCTGTCGGATGTCAGCGGCATCCTGGACGGCAAAGGCCAGAAAATCAAAGCACTCGATGGTGTACATGCACAGAAACTGATCGACGACGGCATTATCACCGACGGCATGATTGTAAAAGTGAATGCGGCGCTGGAAGCTGCGGCCACACTGGGACGGCCGGTGGATATCGCCTCCTGGCGTCATGCGGATCAACTGCATTTATTATTTGATGGCGAAGCCATCGGCACGCGGATTTCCGCGTAATCCGGATTATCAGCACATTGACAGAATCACTCCGCAGCGGCGGATAACATTTACTGAAAGGACAGGGTTATGACAGAGGCAAAAAAAACAGGCATTAAAAAAATCGTACTGGCTTACTCCGGTGGTCTGGATACATCGGCGATTATTCCGTGGCTGAAAGAGCACTATGATAACTGCGAAGTGGTGGCGTTTGTCGCCAATATCGGCCAGAGCGCGGAAGATCTCGATGGTGTTGAGCAGAAAGCACTGAACTCCGGGGCATCTTCCTGCTATGTCGTCGATCTGCGCGAAGAATTTATCAAAGATTTTGTTTATCCGGTGCTGAAAAGCGGTGCACTGTATGAAGGTAAATATCTGCTGGGCACCTCGATGGCGCGGCCGATTATCGCCAAAGCCCAGGTGGAGCTGGCACTGAAAGTCGGTGCGGATGCCCTGGCACACGGTGCAACCGGCAAAGGGAATGACCAGGTGCGTTTTGAGGGCACCTACACCGCCCTGGCACCACAGCTGAAAGTCATTGCGCCATGGCGTGAGTGGGATCTGCGTTCCCGTGAGGCGCTGCTGGATTACCTGAAAGTCCGTAATATCCCGACCACCGCGTCCCTGGAAAAAATCTACAGCCGTGACGAAAACGCATGGCATATCTCCACCGAAGGCGGCGTACTGGAAAGCCCGTGGAATCAGTCCAATGCGGATTGCTGGGTATGGACCGCCGATCCGCAGGAAGCGCCGGATCAGCCGGAACTGGTCACTGTCACCATTAAGGCCGGTGAAGTCACCGGGGTGAACGGCAAAGCGCTGTCTCCGTATAACTGCCTGAATGCCCTGAATGAACTGGGTGCGAAACACGGTATCGGCCGGATCGATATTATTGAAAACCGGCTGGTGGGGATGAAATCGCGCGGTTGTTATGAAACCCCGGGGGGCACCATCATGATGGCGGCACTGCGCGGACTGGAAGAGATCATCCTCGACCGTGACAGCTTCAAATGGCGTCAGCAGATTGGCCTGGAAATGTCCTATGTGGTGTATGACGGACGCTGGTTTGCCCCGCTGCGTAAATCCATTCAGGCAGCGGCGGATTCCCTGGCGGAAGAGGTCAGCGGTGAAGTGGTGCTGAAACTCTATAAAGGACAGGTCACGGCGATCCAGAAACAATCCGTCAACAGCCTCTATTCCGAAGAGTTCGCCACGTTCGGCGAAGATGACGTGTACGACCACAGCCATGCGGGCGGCTTTATCCGTCTGTATTCACTCTCCTCGCGGATCCGTGCACTGAAAGCGCAGAAATAACCGGCGGGAGACAGGGAGATTACGCACAGGGATGTGTATCAGACTGATTTATCATTAAAAACAGAAAGGGAAAAAGTATGGCACTGTGGGGCGGACGCTTCAGTCAGGAAGCAGATCAACGGTTCAAACAATTCAACGACTCGCTGAGATTCGACTATCGTCTGGCGGAGCAGGATATCACCGGCTCTGTGGCCTGGTCGAAAGCACTGGTGACGGTCAATGTGCTGACCGCACAGGAGCAGGCGGCGCTGGAGCAGGCACTGAATGAGCTGCTGGCGGAAGTGCAGGCCGACCCGCGTGCCATTCTGCGTAGTGATGCGGAAGATATCCACAGTTGGGTGGAAGGCAAACTGATCGGCAAAGTCGGTGATCTGGGAAAAAAACTCCACACCGGACGCAGCCGTAACGACCAGGTGGCAACCGATTTAAAACTGTGGTGCAAAGAGGCGGTCAGTCAGATCCTCGCGGCATTACAGGAATTACAGCAGGCGCTGGTGCTGACGGCGGAGCAGAATCAGGATGCGGTGATGCCGGGTTACACCCACTTGCAGCGGGCACAGCCGGTGACATTTGCTCACTGGTGCCTGGCGTACAGTGAAATGCTGGCACGGGATGAAAGCCGTGTCCGCGATGCCCTGGCGCGTTTTGATTACAGCCCGCTCGGTTCGGGCGCACTGGCCGGAACCGCGTATGCCATCGACCGGGAACAACTGGCCGGCTGGCTGGGATTCGCCGGTGCGACCCGTAACAGTCTCGACAGTGTGTCTGATCGTGACCATGTGCTGGAACTGCTCAGTGATGCGGCGATCAGCATGGTGCATCTCTCCCGTTTTGCTGAAGATATGATTTTCTTCAACAGCGGCGAAGCGGCATTTATTGAATTATCTGACCGCGTCACCTCCGGCTCTTCCCTGATGCCGCAGAAAAAGAACCCGGATGCCCTTGAGCTTATCCGTGGTAAATGCGGCCGGGTGCAGGGGGCACTGACCGGTATGATGATGACCCTCAAAGGTCTGCCGCTCGCCTATAACAAGGATATGCAGGAAGACAAAGAAGGGCTGTTTGATGCACTCGACAGCTGGCTGGACTGCCTGCATATGGCGGCTCTGGTGCTGGAAGGCATTCAGGTAAAACGCCCGCGCTGCGAGGAAGCGGCCAAACAGGGTTATGCCAACGCGACAGAACTGGCGGATTACCTGGTGGCAAAAGGTGTTCCGTTCCGCGAGGCGCACCATATTGTCGGCGAAGTGGTGGTCGGCGCGATAGCAAAAGGCGTGGCACTGGAAGAAATACCGCTGACAGAATTGCAGGAATTCAGTCCGGTGATTGCCCTGGATGTGTATGACATCCTGTCACTTCAGTCCTGTCTGGAAAAACGCTGCGCGAAAGGCGGTGTTTCACCGGAGCAGGTGGCTGCGGCCATCAGTGAAGCCAAAACCCGGCTGAAACTGGTGTAACATAATGCATTGTCCCCGGATCACGCTCTGTTCCCCGTGATCCGGGGTTTTTATTTATTATCATCAGTATATTTTTTGCATATAACGCGAAGGCCATATTTCAGCTGGTGATACATTCAGGAAATCCGCAATAATCTTTTCGCCTTTCGGCCAGCGCCGGGCAAGGGCATTATTCAGTGTCGATGGCCGTAATCCGGCATTACGCGACAGTGCCGACAATGATGTTCCTCTTTTTTTGATGGCGGCAATAATATCCGCCGGATGCCAGTCTTGTGCTTTATTCATATTTATTCCTTTATTAATTAATCTGACTAAATTTAGTGAGTATTTAATATCATGCTAATTAGTAATGTTAGTTCTGAAATTAAAGGGTAAGTTAAATTATAAATTTTAAAATACGGGTAAATTGAGGGGTTGAAATTTCATTTCACTATGCTAAACATTAAAGTGATTCAACGTGAATACACTTGCACAGGGAATAATATGAATATTCAAAGTATCGCAATGGAAGAATTATGTAATAATCTGACAAATGATTTTTCTCAATATTTTGACTGGAATGATATGGGGATTAATTATTCCAGAATTAATCTTTCTGAAAAATCCGTCAATGTATTGTCCAGTGACTATGACTGGTTACTGACATTCTGGGGGGATGATATGGATTTACGTATCGGGGAACGCCTGAGTGCAGGAATGCAGTACTGGAGTAACTACAGTGATGAATACAGAGCGGTTTTACGAAAAGGGAAAAATAGTCAGTTCAAAGTGGATTTCTGTACGAAGCACGGTGATTTATTTGAGATTGTGTCCATCAATTCAGGAAAAAAATTATCTGTCGCGGATATGATGACCATCTATAAATGGAAACCAGTTATTTCTGATTACGCAGACAGACTCTGGCAGAAAAAAGAAGAATTGATTTTGCCATTACGGGCAGAAATAAATAAATCTGATAATGAAAGTGATCGGATAAATAATGACTCTGCTGATATTTTAGATATCCACCAATATATGCGTTTCGGCAATATCCGTTTTACCCGCAAAGAAATCCTCACCATCCGGTTATTATTATCTCACCGTAAAGTAAAAGAAATCAGTGCAGTGCAGGGATGTTCGGAAGCATCGGAGCATAAACGTATTCAGCGGATAAAAGAAAAACTGGGCTGCCCGCATGCCTCGTCCGGCGGGGTATTTAATGCGCTGAAAGAAAACGGGATCACACTGGCGTGTCTGGATACGCTGGTAAGTCTGCCGTAAGCCATCTGTATAAATAACAAAATAACAGAACGGGCTGCCGGGTAGCCCGTCTTTTTATCAGGATCAAAGGGAACTGAGAATGAAATGGAGATACCGGCTGGGAGCCGTGGCAGGGAATGCACTGGAGTATTACGATATCGCGGTTTTTGCGGCAATCTCCGTATATCTCAGTGCTGAGCTTGAAAGACTGGGCTATGAATCAGCGACCGAAATGGTCTGGGGAATATTTGCGCTGCGTTTTCTGGCACGTCCGATCGGCGGCTATATTATCGGGCGCTATGCGGACAGGGCAGGGAAAAAGGCGGCATTGGTTTTAACCAGCCAGATTACCGGCGTTGCGACATTATGTATGGCGCTGTTACCCGTTCATTTGCTGGGCTCTTATACACCGATTGCGATTCTGTTGCTGCAGATGGTGTTGTCTTTCAGCTTTGCCGGAGAAAATCCGTCGCTGATGACATATTTATTCAGTGATGCAAAGAAAAACGAATATGCCAGGATTTCCGCTCTGATTGTCGGCAGTTCTGTTACCGGCGTTATTGTGTCTCTCGGGTTGGTGCTGGCACTGGAAAATATGCTCACACCGGAGATGATGCAAACTGTCGGCTGGCGGATCCCGCTGCTGGTCGGGGTGCTCAATATTATTATGAGTTTCTGGTTCCGCACCAGGTTACCGGCACTGCCGGTACAATCTGTTATCACAAAGCGTGTTGACGGCCTGCGGGCATTACTGATTTTCCTGATGACCGTGCCGGGATCTGCGGTATTCTATTCATATAATATGTCCTCTTCACTTGTACGGGATCATATCGGGGCGGAATCCCTGAAAAGCAGTTATGCGATTTTTTCATCCTGTTTATATCTGTGCTGTATTCTGACCTGCGGGTGGCTGACCGATAAATACAGCTCGGCAGAAAAAGTGTTTAAAAGCGCGTCAGCGGCACTGGTCATTTTTTCTGTCCCGCTTTATTTCTTACTCAGCAGCGAACAAACCGGCCTGGTCATTACCGCTCAGTTAATCCTGACCATTAATGCATCCTGCATCTCCTGCACACTGGCATCGGTGATTGCCGGTATTTCCCGTGGTCACACCACCACCTTAAGTCTGGGATATAACCTGGCATCCACCCTGATCGGCGGATTTACTCCGTTAATTATCGGCTGGCTGGTGTCATACGACCTGACATATGCCGGGGTGTATATTGCGGCCTCCGGTCTGACCGTCGCACTTTCTTACCGGTTAATGCGGAATAGTGATGTGAAGGCATATGCTTACCGGTAACGCTATAGATTTTCTGTCTGTTCCCGTCCTGCGATTTAAGCTCGACTAACAATGCAGTTGCGTTATGATAGTTATCAATTGATTTTATCTATTAATCGCAGACGGAGACACAGGCATGAATATCCGGGATTTGGAATATCTGGTGGCACTTTCTGAGCATAATCACTTTCGCCGGGCGGCAGATGCCTGTCATGTCAGCCAGCCGACACTGAGCGGACAGATCCGCAAGCTCGAGGATGAACTGGGTGTGATGCTGCTGGAGCGGACCAGCCGCAAAGTCCTGTTTACCCAGCAGGGAATGCTGCTGGTGGATCAGGCCCGGACCATTCTGCGGGAAGTGAAAATCCTTGAGGAAATGGCATCCCTTCAGGGGGAAAGCATGGCGGGGCCGCTGCATATCGGGCTGATCCCGACTATCGCCCCGTATCTGCTGCCGCATATCATTCCGGAACTGCACCGGTTGTGGCCGAAGCTCGAAATGTATCTGCACGAAGCCCAGACCCATCAGCTGCTGGCGCAGCTGGACAGCGGGAAACTCGACTGCGCAATTCTGGCGCGGGTAAAAGAAACCGGCAGCTTTATTGAAGAGCCGCTGTTTAATGAGCCGATGAAACTGGCGATTTATGATGAACACCCGTGGGCATCCCGCCAGGAAGTGGAAATGCATGAACTGGCCGGGGAAAAACTGCTGATGCTGGAAGACGGGCACTGTCTGCGTGATCAGGCGATGGGGTTCTGTTTCCAGGCCGGCGCGCGGGAAGATACCCACTTCCGGGCGACGAGTATGGAAACCCTGCGCAATATGGTGGCGGCAGGCAGCGGTATCACGTTACTGCCGGATCTGGCGATTCCGCCGGAGCACAAACGCGACGGCGTGTGTTACCTCTCCTGCACCAATCCGGAGCCTTTCCGTGAAGTGATCCTGGTTTACCGTCCGGGGTCGCCGCTGCGCCGCCGTTACAGCCAGCTGGCAGAGGCTATCAGTGCAAAAATGTGTGCTTATTACCAGCAGGAGCCTGCTGCTTAAAATAAGCGGTTAAGTCCGTTCAGTGCGGCAACCCGGTAGGCCTCCGCCATTGTCGGGTAGTTGAAGGTGGTATTGACGAAATAATCGATGGTATTACCTTCACCTTTCTGTTCCATAATTGCCTGGCCGATATGGATAATCTCAGCCGCACGTTCGCCGAAGCAGTGGATCCCCAGAATCTGCCGGGTTTCGCGGTGGAACAGGATTTTCAGGCTGCCTGCATCCAGCCCGGCGATTTGCGCCCGTGCCAGATGTTTGAACTGCGCCCGGCCCACTTCATACGGGATCTTCATCGCCGTCAGCTGCTGCTCTGTTTTACCGACCGAGCTGATTTCCGGAATGGTGTAAATCCCGGTCGGGATATCCTCAATCAGATGCAGCGGGGCATCGCCGTCATGGGTGATAGCACGGGCGGCAATCCGCCCCTGGTCATAGGCCGCTGAGGCGAGGCTCGGGTAGCCGATAACATCCCCGACCGCATAAATCGCCGGATTGCTGGTCTGGTAGGTATCATTGACACTGATGAGACCGCGGCTGTCAGCAGTGATCCCGACATGCTCAAGACCGAGGTTATCCGTGTTACCGGTGCGGCCGTTGGCAAAGAGCAGGCAGTCGGCCTTCACTTTTTTCCCGGAGCGGAAGTGAATAATCACACCGTCATCTGTGCCCTCAATCCGCTCATACTCTTCATTCTGGCGGATAACCACGCCGTTGTTCCAGAAATGATAGGTGAGAGCGTCCGACATCTCCTGGTCGAGAAACGCCAGCAGACGGTCGCGGGTGTTGATCAGATCCACCTTCACACTCAGACCTCGGAAAATAGAGGCATATTCACAGCCGATAACCCCGGCGCCATAAATGATGACATGGCGCGGTTCGTGTGTCAGTGACAGAATAGTGTCGCTGTTATAGATACGGGAGTGGCTGAAATCCACATCGGGCGGGCAGTACGGGCGTGAGCCGGTGGCGATAACCACATTATCTGCGCGAAGAATATCGCAGCTTCCGTCACTGTAACGCACACGGACATCACCCTCTTCGGTAAATTTAGCTTCGCCGCAGAACATGGTACAGCCGTTGCGCTCGTAAAAGCCGCGCCGCATACCGGTTTGCTGGGTAATCACCCGCCCGGCATGCGCCAGAATTTCAGAAAATGAAGATTTCAGAATCCGGGAGTTATCACTGTACAGCGGATTCTGGTTAAATTCGATAATACGGCTGACGGCGTGGCGCAGTGCTTTGGAAGGAATCGTTCCCCAGTGGGTACAGCCGCCGCCGACGTCGTTATAACGCTCAATCACGGCAACCCGTTTTCCCTGCTTCACAAGTCCCATTGCCACACCTTCGCCACCCGGGCCGGAGCCGATGACAATGGCGTCAAACTGGTTCTGTTGCATATGAGAAGTAACCTGTTTATACATAAGTTAACAACATCATCTTAACATCAGATGGAAAATCAGCCTATGATTAGTAAGGTTTACAGGTCACACTTCGGAAAATCTTTTTTTCAGGAATTTCACCGGCCATAAGCTAATCATCACTGAAAAAAGTATTAAGTTTGTTATATTGATCCGTCTGAATAAATTGAGAGTCTGAATTCCGTGAGTAACGTGATTGGTGTAAGAGCAAAACAAAAAGAAAAAACCCGCCGGGCCCTGATTGAAGCTGCCTTCAGTCAGCTCAGCGCCGAGCGCAGTTTCACCAGTCTGAGTCTGCGTGAGGTTGCCCGTGAAGCCGGGATCGCCCCGACCTCTTTTTATCGTCATTTCAAAGATGTGGATGAGCTGGGGCTGACGATGGTGGATGAGAGCGGGCTGATGCTGCGCCAGCTGATGCGTCAGGCGCGTCAGCGTATCGCCAAAGGCGGGAGTGTGATCCGGACATCAGTTGCGACATTTATGGAGTTTATCGGTAATAACCCCAACGCTTTCAGGTTATTATTGCGTGAGCGCTCCGGCACATCCGCGGAATTCCGTGCGGCGGTCGCACGGGAAATCCAGCATTTTATTGCAGAACTGGCAGACTATCTGGAACTGGAAAGTAAAATGCCGCGTCAGTTTACTGAATTGCAGGCAGAATCGATGGTGACCATCGTTTTCAGCGCCGGTGCGGAAGCACTGGATATTGATTTGGAAAAGCGGGCGCACCTGGAAGAGCGGCTGGTATTACAGCTGCGGATGATCGCCAGAGGCGCGTATTACTGGTACCGCCGCGAACAAGAGAAAATGCATGACCCCGATTACAACACCCCATTAATCTAGCACTTATCACCAAGGAGAACGTTATGACGGAACAACATCGCCGTGACAAAGGAACCTTACTGCTCGCGTTTATTGTCGGGCTTTCAGTACACGGTACTTTTTCAGCACTTTTTAATTCCGCAGTCCATTTTTCGGTTTTTCCGGTTCTGGCATTGTGCCTTGCGGTCTATTGTTTCCATCAGCGTTACCTCAACCAGATGCTGCCGGAAGGCATGCCGAAACTGGTGACCGGGACGTTCTTCCTGGGTCTGTTCTCCTATAACGCCCTGATGCGCGCAGAATATCCGGAAGCCGGATCAAACTACTTTTCTGCCGTCTTTATTGTGATTATTGCTTTGTGGCTCTACCGGGCGATGAAACAGCGCCGTGCCACCGGGCAGGATGAAGTGACAGAGTAATTGCGGTAACTTACTGAATATACCCCCGGTGGCAACCCGCTGCCGGGGGTTTTTTTGTGTCTGCTTTATTGTTCCGGCCGGACAATTCCCAGGCAGACCGCTTCTTCTTTTGCGCCCGGCTGTGACTGATAGACCACCTGTTTACGCTTCGCGATAACCAGATCCGGCCAGTCTTCCTGGGCACCGGTAAACGGTTCGTCCGCACAGGTCTGGTTTATTTTGCCGATCAGCAGAGCACCGTGACGGCGGATATCATCACGGGTGACATGCAGATTATAAATATTGGTTGCCCGGTAATCATGGCCAAACTCATTGATCCACGGCTGAAGTGTTTCCGGCAGATGTTTACCGTAAAACGTTACCCATTCATGCAGGTATTCCCCGCCGGTGTATTTCAGTGGTTTTCCGGTTTCCTGCTCCCACCAGCTTTCCGCCTCCGCAGTAAAGGTTTTCAGCCCGATATTTTTTTGCCCGGCATCGCGGATATTGAGGCTCATCACTGCGGCATAGCCTGTGATAACGATAACCGCAAAGACTATCAGCCCGTTCATCACGTTTTTCAGCGGTTTTACCGGCGGTGTGACCACAGAGCAGATCAGTGCCGGAATGCACAGCAGAACAAAAGGTTGCAGCCACTCGGTAATACGTCCGCCTTTATGGAAGGTGAACCAGATATAAATTACAGCGAGCGGTGCCAGAATCATGATATTGATAAGCCGTTTTGCCTGTTCTTCCGGCCAGCCGAAACAGCCGCCTTTCAGGCGGATAATGACGGCGATAATGATCAGCGGATAGAACACCGTAAACAGTGAACCGGTGGTTTTCAGGGTCAGGCCGGTTTTAATCTGTGAATCGACCCATTTAAAGGCGGCAAAATCATTATTTACCAGCCAGATAACATTCGGGACGACCAGTGCAAACCAGATGGCTATCGCAGCATAAAACCAGGGGGAACGGTAACTTTCCCGCGCTTTCGGCACAAACAGGGTGAAGAGAAAGACCATCCCGACGAGTGCGAGCGTGGAATATTTCCCCATGGTCGCCAGCCCGGATGTCAGTGCAAAACCAATCCACCAGGCGGGATTGTCATAAACGGCGCGGACAAAAAAGTACAGCATCCACGGCCAGAAGGTGACCAGGATATAGTTATCATTATAAGGGATTAAATCGAAATTAATGATCCCGGACAGATTCAGTGACAACAGTGCCAGCCAGGCGTAATCAGAACGCTGTGTGAGGCGGTGTGTCAGATACCATACCCCGCACATACCAATGCCGATGCCGGTAAAATGAATAAAATACCAGTAAAAATCGGCGGCAATCAGATCAGGGAAGGCGATGACCGGGTACATCAGCATACCGACCAGCCACGGATTTTTCGGTGCACCCCATTCACCGGTTTTGCCCCAGTTCAGGGCTTCCACGGCATCGTAGGGCACCGTCGGATCCAATCCGTAGCTGACAATAATCCAGAGCGTGACATAAGCAGCGACCCAAAACCAGACAGGCCGGTGCGACGTTTGTTGTGAAAAGTGCATAATTCTATATCTTGGTTAAAATAATAGCTGTGTTCATTATTCACCCGGAGGCGAAATGATGGATCGTTTTGACGGAAATCAGGGTAAACTAGCCGCCAGCGAATCATTGTCATGGCTGCGGGCAGCCCGGAAGCCATGAATATAGTTTTGTACTGTTCATTTACGTGGTAAATGTTAACACAAATTAATCAGTTATTTTTAAGCGAGTAAGGTATATGGCCGCTATTTCAAAAAAACCATCCCGGTCACGGACACCAAAGAAAAGCCGTGAGGAGCTCAACGCGGAAGGCCGTGAACGCAAACGGCAGAAAAAACACCGCGGTAATCCGTCCGGTGCCCGTCAGCAGGATGATGCCCGCAAGACCGGCCGTGGTGCGGAGAATGCGGTTGCTGACCCGCGTATCGGCAGTAAAAAACCGGTTCCGCTGTTTGCGGAAGGTAAAACCTCCGTCAAACCGGCGGTAAAAAAACCGGCTGAGCCGGTCAAAGCCAGACTGTCTCCTGAAGAGGAGCTGGCAAAACTCGAGAACGACGAGCGTCTCGATGCACTGCTGCTGCGCCTTGAGAACAACGAAACCCTGACCGCAGAAGAAAACACCTACGTTGATACCATGCTGGAGCGTATCGATGCGCTGATGGAAAAACTCGGTATTTCTCTTGATGAAGATGATGATGAAGAGAAAACCGACGACATCATGCAACTGCTGAAAGGGCGCTGATCCTCAGTTATTTTGCTGAAACCGGCGGTACTGCATCAAAACCGGCGTAACGGGCGACTGTTATGCCGGTTTTCTTATTTTAAGCCTACGTGTTTGCCGTGTTGCCTGCCTTAACAGAGGATTAAATACCGTCCGGGCGGCGGTTATCTGCAATATCAGCGCTGTTTTTCTGTGACAGTCATGGCAGATATCTTACTGAGAATAATAAATAATTCTGAAGAATAATACAGGATTATGCTGATACGGTTCTCCGGGAGATTCCAATGAGTAATACACAACGTCAGCCGCATGATCACAGCCGCTTTATCCGCTGCCTTGGCTGGGTGGCAACCTTTACGGCATTCTGTATGTATGTCTCCTATATTCCTCAGATCATGGATAATCTGGCGGGGCATAAAACATCACCGTTACAGCCGCTGGCTGCTGCATTTAACTGTACGCTCTGGGTGATTTACGGCATTAAAGTGAAAGATTTGCCGGTTGCTGTCGCCAATGCCCCCGGTGTCCTGTTCGGATTAGCGGCAATGCTGACCGCCTTATAGCGATCTGCCTGATTATCCGTCTGTGGCACGATCATATTAATCGGGCGGCAGATCCGATAAACTGTGCGGCACACAAAACCGTCAGAGAACGGAAATACATTAATTCTGCAATGGTGAGGCAAAGGGGAGAGCATGTCTGACGCGATCATCTGGGATCTGGCATTGATCCGGAAATATAACTATTCCGGTCCGCGATACACCTCGTATCCGACCGCACTGGAATTTAATCAGCAGTACAGTGACAGTGATTTTATCGCCTCAGCAAACCGCTATCCGGAGCGCCCGCTGTCGTTATATGTGCATATCCCGTTCTGCCATAAATTATGTTACTTCTGCGGCTGTAATAAATTAGTTACCCGGCAGAAGCATAAGGCGGATGAATACCTGGCTGTGCTGGAGAAAGAAATCGCCGCCCGTGCCCCGTTGTTTGCCGGACGCGAAGTGCATCAGATGCACTGGGGCGGCGGTACGCCGACCTATCTCGATAAAGCGCAGATCAGCCGTCTGACCGGCATGCTGCGTCAGCATTTCCGCTTTGCGCCGGATGCCGAGCTTTCCATTGAAATCGATCCGCGTGAAATAGAGCTGGATGTTATCGACCATCTGCGGGCGGAAGGATTTAACCGCCTGAGCATGGGGGTGCAGGATTTCAACAAAGAAGTGCAGCGCCTGGTCAACCGCGAGCAGGATGAAGCCACGATTTTTGCGCTGGTGGAGCGTGCCCGTGCAACCGGGTTTGAATCCGTCAGTATCGACCTGATTTACGGGCTGCCGAAACAGACCCCGGAGAGCTTTGCCTTTACCCTGAAACGGGTGGCGGAATTGTCACCGGATCGCCTGAGTGTCTTTAACTATGCCCATCTGCCGAACCTGTTTGCCGCCCAGCGGAAAATCAAAGATGAAGATCTGCCTTCCGCAGAGCAGAAACTGACGATTTTACAGCAGACGATTGAAAATCTGACCGGCAGCGGTTATCAGTTTATCGGGATGGATCACTTCGCCAAACCGGATGATGAGCTGGCGATCGCCCAGAATAACGGCATCCTGCACCGTAATTTCCAGGGGTACACCACCCATGAGGAGTGCGATTTGCTGGGCTTTGGTGTCTCTGCGATCAGCATGCTGGGTGACCACTATGCCCAGAACCAGAAAGACCTGAAAACCTGGTATGCACAGGTGGAAGAGCGCGGCAACGGGTTGTGCCGTGGTCTGGTGCTGACGGAGGAAGACTGCCTGCGCCGCGATGTGATTAAGGCGCTGATCTGCAACTTCCGGCTGGATTATGCGCAGATTGAAAAGCAGTATAACCTGAATTTTAAAACCCATTTCGCCGAAGATCTGCAATTATTGCAGCCAATGGCGGATGACGGACTGGTTGAGATCCGTGACGATGCTTTGGTGGTCACACCGCGCGGACGGCTGCTTATCCGTAATATCTGTATGTGTTTTGATACTTATCTGCGCAACCAGATGCGTCAGCGTCAGTTCTCCCGCGTAATTTAATCTGTTTCCGGGGTTGATGCGGTGTCATCAATCCCGGCATCTTTCAGTTTCCGCGTCAGCGTATTGCGCCCCCAGCCCAGCAGACGGGCGGCATCCTGCTTGTGTCCGTTGCTGTAATTCAGTGCGCACTGCAGCAGGGTACGTTCAAACAGCGGCAGAGCATCCGCCAGCAGATCGGTTTTCCCGGCCCGTAACTGTGCATCCGCCCACTGCGCCAGCTGCTGATCCCAGTTGCCGGCTGCCGGATTATGGCTGTGCTCGCTGCGGATATGTTCTCCGGCGGCAGTCATAGTCAGGTCGGCAGGCAGATCCTGCGGCAGCACTTCCTGGGTGGCGGACATCACGGTCAGCCAGCGGCAGACGTTTTCCAGCTGACGGACGTTACCGGACCACGGCAGCTGCATCAGCAGCGCTTCGGTATCCGGATGCAGGGTTTTCGCTTCTGTTCCCAGCTCTTTTGCGGTTTTCTGCAGAAAATGACGTGTCAGACGCGGAATATCTCCCGGCCGTTCCCGCAGCGGCGGCAGCTGCATGCGGATAACATTCAGGCGGTGAAACAGGTCTTCACGGAATTTACCTTCCGCCACCAGCCGTTCCAGATCCTGATGAGTGGCGGCAATAATCCTCACATCCACTTTCACCGGCGCGTAACCGCCGACGCGGTAAAACTGGCCTTCCGCCAGCACACGCAGCAGCCGGGTCTGAATATCGAGCGGCATATCGCCGATTTCATCAAGAAACAGCGAGCCGCCGTCCGCCTGCTCAAAACGCCCCTGCCGTACCTGTGATGCCCCGGTAAATGCCCCTTTTTCATGGCCGAAGAGTTCCGATTCAATTAAATCTTTCGGGATCGCCGCCATATTGAGGGCAATAAACGGCGCATCCGCCCGCGGGCTGTGATGGTGCAAAGCATGCGCCACCAGCTCTTTCCCGGTCCCGGATTCGCCGTTAATCAGCACACTGATGGAGGAGCGGGATAACCGGCCTATCACCCGGTACACCTCCTGCATGGCGGCGGATTCACCGATGATGCCGGACACCGGATCGGCTGCTGCCTCCTGCCGTACCGGCAGATGCTGCTCGCGGTAATGTTCGAGGGCGCGGGCGACCAGCGTGACGGCATCATCAATATCAAAGGGTTTCGGCAGATAATCAAACGCGCCCTTCTGGTAAGCATTCACGGCCGCATCCAGATCGGAATGGGCGGTCATAATAATCACCGGCAGTAACGGGTTATGCTGTTTGACCGCTGCCAGCAGAGACAGGCCGTCCATGCCCGGCATCCGGATATCGGAGATCAGAACGTCCGGCTGTCCGCTGTTCAGGGCCGCAAGGACATTTTCAGCACTGTCAAAACAGACACAGGTATAACCGGCGCTGCTCAGTGCGCGCTCAAGCACCCAGCGGATCGCGCTGTCATCATCAACGACCCAGATTTTTCCCGGCTGCATATGACCTCCTCAACAGGCTTACTGACGGATTGGCAGATAAAGTGAAAATAAGGTGTGACCCGGCCAGCTGCTGAATTCAATTTTGCCGTTATGCTGATCGATAAGA
The DNA here is from genome assembly GCF_041099235.1 of Morganella morganii. Taxonomy (GTDB): domain Bacteria; phylum Pseudomonadota; class Gammaproteobacteria; order Enterobacterales; family Enterobacteriaceae; genus Morganella; species Morganella morganii_E. The sequence goes on from NZ_JBFZSO010000006.1 coordinate 189,382, forward strand.
TTGCGGGCAATGGATAAACCCAGCCCGGAGCCGCCTTCACGACCGCTGACCATCGGGTAGAACAGGGTATCCAGGATATGCGGCGGAATACCCGGGCCATTGTCCTCAATATCAATCCTGGCGGCCAGCCGGTAGCGTTCACCGTGCAGCATTACCTGGAATGCGGTGCGGGTGCGCAGAATAATGGTGCCGCCGGCGCTGTGCAGGGCTTCCAGGGCATTGCGCATAATATTGAGGATAACCTGCTCGATCTGGTCGGGATAATGCGACAGCTCCGGCAAACTGGGGTCATAGTCTTTGACCAGCGTGATATTGTCCGGCTTTTCCAGATTGATGAGCTGAAAAACCCGCTCTGCCACATGGTGAATACTCTGCAGGCTTTTCTGCCCCGGATGCTGGGGGCCGAGAAGGCGATCAACCAGTGCCCGCAGGCGATCGGCCTGTTCGATAATCACCTGTGTGTATTCCTGAAGTGCCGGATCCGGCAGCGCGCGGGATAACAACTGTGCGGCACCGCGCAACCCGCCGAGCGGATTTTTGATTTCGTGCGCCAGTCCGCGCACCAGATCACGGGCGGCGGCCTGTTGCGCCTGTTGTAATTGTTCCTGGGTAATGCGCCGGTGACTGTCGAGCGGTGTCAGTTCGAGCAGAATAAAATCGCCGGATACCGGCTGGGCACTCAGCGAAAGAGCGTGCATCTGGTTATTCACCACCAGGGTCACATCGTTGTCAGTAAAGCTGTGGCCTTCTGCCAGTGTGGCCTGCAATGTGGCGGTATCGAGGGAAAGGTAGCTGTATAAAATAGGGAGCGGTGTGCCGGTGAGTTTACGGGCACTCTGGGCGAATAACTGCATGGCCGACTGATTGGCGTAACGGATAATCAAATCATTATCCAGCAGCAGGACACAGTTGATCAGTGAATCAAGGAGCTGCTCTGCCTGCGGTTTGTTATCCGGGTTCATTGTTATCCACCTCTTTGCACCAATTTGGTGCATTGTAGCGTATTTACCCCGCAGGAGAAAAGGACCCGCCCAACGGCGGGTCAAGTGCTTCACGGCAACAAAATAAACCGGAACCTGTCACTCTGAGTGCCGCCAAACAGCGGCACTATCAGAATCACACGCTGTAATACATATCAAATTCAACCGGATGCGGAGTCATATTCAGGCGCTGAACATCGGCGCGCAGCAGGTCGATATAGGTGTTAATCGCATCTTCGGTAAACACACCGCCGCGTACCAGGAACTCATGATCCGCTGCCAGCGCATCCAGTGCATCGCCCAGAGACGGTGCGACAGTCGGGATTTCTTTCGCTTCTTCCGGCGGCAGGTCATACAGGTTTTTATCCATGGCATCGCCCGGATGAATTTTATTGATGATACCGTCCAGACCGGCCATCAGCTGAGCGGCAAAGGCCAGATACGGGTTAGCTGCCGGGTCCGGGAAGCGGACTTCAATACGGCGGGCTTTCGCGCTGGACACAATCGGAATACGGATTGAGGCCGAACGGTTACGTGCGGAGTAAGCCAGCATGACCGGTGCTTCATAGCCCGGCACCAGACGTTTGTAAGAGTTGGTGGTCGGGTTGGTAAAGGCATTCAGGGCACGGGCGTGTTTGATGATCCCGCCGATGTAATAGAGCGCCATTTCTGACAGACCGGCATATTTATCCCCGGAGAACAGGTTAACGCCGTCTTTTGACAGGGACATATGGCAGTGCATACCGGAGCCGTTATCGCCGACCAGCGGTTTTGGCATAAAGGTCGCGGTTTTGCCGTAGCGGTGCGCCACATTCTGCACCACATATTTGTACATCTGGGTTTCGTCCGCTTTCAGCGTCATGGTATTGAAACGGGTGGCGATTTCGTTCTGGCCGGCAGTACCGACTTCGTGGTGATGCGCTTCAACGACCAGACCCATCTCTTCCATGACCAGACACATTTCAGAACGCAGATCCTGTGAGGAATCGACCGGCGGCAGCGGGAAGTAACCGCCTTTCACGCGCGGACGGTGGCCTTTGTTGCCTTCCGGATAGACAGTACCGGTGTTCCAGGCAGCTTCAATATCGTTGATATGATAGTAAGCACCGGAGATATCGGCACCGAAACGGATGTCATCAAACAGGAAAAACTCAGGTTCAGGCCCGAACAGGACGGTATCCGCAATACCGCTGGTGCGCAGGAAATCTTCGGCACGTTTGGCGATAGAACGCGGGTCACGGTCATAACCCTGCATGGTGTTCGGCTCTAACACATCACAGCGCAGAACCAGTGTCGGGACTTCAAAGAACGGGTCGATCAGGGCGGATTCCGCAATCGGCATCAGTACCATGTCAGATTCGTTGATGCCTTTCCAGCCGGCCATTGAGGAACCGTCAAACATTTTTCCGTCTTCGAAGAAATCTTCATCTACCTGATGAGCAGGGATCGATACATGCTGTTCCTTGCCTTTGGTATCGGTAAAGCGTAAGTCCACGAATTTAACGTTGTACTCTTCCATCATGGTCAATACATGTTCAACAGACATATTCAGATCTCCTGGTTTGGGATGTTCCGTCAATCCTCTGGTGGTCACCCGGAGGGACACTGATTGCGGTTCTCACATTGCTTGATAAACATAAAGCGAAAAGCGTGCCAACTTTTTTAAAAGGGGGTAAACCGCGTTACAGCGGCGGGTTACTCAGATAAGGATAACGGAAACGGGGTAAATTGCACCATATTGGTGCATTTCTGATTCGACTTGCGGATCCGGGATGCACTGTTATGGTGCAATGAAATCAGTGCACTGTTTCCCGGCCACAAACGCAAAAAAAGTATCTCTTTTATCCTGAATAGGTTTATGATATGCCCCTCTGAATTCGTCGCTGAGCGTGGTATGCGCCGCTGATTTTGTAAAAAAATGGCAGGATGAATTTTATCTCTATGTTTTATAATCATTTATTTTTTAAGTGAGATGTATCACACTTCTTTCACTTGCCTCAGAGAACGTGTAAAATACCACCAAACATCTACACCATAGATGGGCGTTGTTGAAAAGAATGCTATCTGTGACGTAATTCCCATCCATTAACGAAAACGGTACAAGTCTTTGTCTATCGAGAAATTAAGAAATATTGCCATCATCGCTCACGTTGACCATGGCAAGACCACGCTGGTCGATAAATTATTACAGCAGTCCGGTACGTTTGATGAGCGTTCAAAACCGGAAGAGCGTGTAATGGACTCCGGCGATCTGGAAAGAGAGCGCGGCATTACTATTCTGGCAAAAAATACCGCGATTACGTGGAACGACTATCACATCAACATCGTTGACACCCCGGGGCACGCCGATTTCGGTGGTGAAGTAGAACGTGTGATGTCCATGGTTGACAGCGTACTGCTGCTGGTAGATGCGATGGACGGTCCTATGCCGCAGACCCGCTTTGTAACGCAGAAAGCGTTTGCAAACGGTCTGAAACCAATCGTCGTTATCAACAAAATTGACCGCCCGGGCGCGCGTCCTGACTGGGTTATCGACCAGGTATTTGACCTGTTTGACAACCTCGGCGCAACTGACGAGCAGCTCGACTTCCCGATCATTTACGCATCTGCGCTGAATGGTATTGCGGGTACCGATTATAACGATATGGCGGATGACATGACCCCGCTGTATGAAGCGATCGTAAAATATGTTGAGCCGCCTCAGGTTGACCTCGACGGCCCGTTCCAGATGCAGATCTCCCAGCTCGATTACAACAACTATTTAGGTGTTATCGGGATTGGCCGCATCAAGCGCGGTAAAGTCAAACCAAACCAGCAGGTTACTGTTATTGATGCGGAAGGTAAAACCCGCAACGGTAAAATCGGTAAGGTTCTCGGACATTTAGGTCTGGATCGTATCGAAGCGGAAGTTGCTGAAGCCGGTGATATCATCGCGCTGACTGGTCTGGGTGAACTGAATATCTCAGATACTATCTGTGACACCAACTGTGTTGAAGCATTAAAACCACTGGCCGTTGATGAACCAACCGTCAGCATGTATTTCTGCGTTAACACCTCACCATTCTGCGGTAAAGAAGGGAAATATGTGACTTCCCGTCAGATCCTTGACCGTCTGAAGAAAGAGCTGGTTCACAACGTGGCACTGCGCGTTGAAGAAACTGAAGACCCGGACGCATTCCGTGTGTCAGGCCGTGGTGAACTGCACTTATCTGTTCTGATCGAAAACATGCGCCGTGAAGGTTTTGAGCTGGCGGTATCCCGTCCGCGCGTTATCTTCCGCGACATCGACGGCCGAAAACAGGAGCCGTTCGAGCAGGTGACTCTGGATATCGAAGAGCAGCACCAGGGTGATGTGATGATGGCACTGGGTGAGCGTAAAGGCGAACTGCGTGACATGATGCCGGATGGCAAAGGCCGCGTACGTCTGGATTACAGCATCCCGAGCCGTGGTCTGATCGGTTTCCGTACTGAATTCATGACTATGACTTCCGGTACCGGTTTACTGTATGCCACATTCAGTCACTATGATGATGTTAAACAGGGTGAAATCGGCCGTCGTCAGAACGGTGTGATGATTTCCAACGGTCAGGGTAAAGCAGTTGCTTACGCACTGTACAGCCTGCAGGATCGCGGTAAGCTGTTTGTCGGTCACGGTACTGAAGTGTATGAAGGCCAGCTGATCGGTATTCACTCACGTTCAAACGACCTGACAGTTAACTGCCTGACCGGTAAGAAACTGACCAACATGCGTGCATCCGGTACTGATGAAGCGACCACACTGACTCCGTTTATCGAGAAAACCCTGGAACAGGCGTTAGAATTTATCGATGATGACGAATTAGTGGAAGTAACGCCGAAGTCTATCCGTCTGCGTAAACGCCACCTGACTGAAAACGACCGCAAACGCGCATACCGCAGCAAAGATTAATCTCTGCCGGTTGTTTTGATTCATGCCACTCAGGGCGCCTCCGGGCGCCCTGAGCTTTTTGTGTGTCCTGATCACATACCGGTCACAGGCTGATAACCGTACTGAAATACGGGCGGGATCGCAGTCCCGGATATTTTTTCTCACCGAAAATGGTTTTCACTCTGTTCAGGAAGGGAGTCTGCGGGTAGAGTAAAAATAATTCATCAACCCGGAGGGATGGTATGCTTTATATTTTTGACATGGGTAATGTCATTATTGATATTGATTTTAAACGTGTTTTATCAGTCTGGAGCAATCTGAGCGGCAAGCCGCTGTCCGAACTGAGCAGTGATTTTATTCACGGTGAAACCTTTAAACAGCATGAATGCGGCAAAATTTCCGATGTTGAATTTGCCGAAGCTATTAATGACCAGCTGGATATGTCGCTGAGTTTCGATGAGTTTGCCGAAGGCTGGCAGGCTATCTTTATCTCTGTCCGCCCTGATGTGATTGATATCATGAACAGGCTGCGTGAGCAGGGTCACCGCGTGGTGGTGCTCTCTAACACCAACCGCCTGCATCAGGATTACTGGCCGCAGCATTACCCGGAAATCGCCGCTTCCGCGGATTTCCTGTATCTTTCCCAGGATCTGGGACTGCGCAAGCCGGATCCGGATATCTATCAGTATGTGCTTGAAACCGAAGAATTTGAGCCACAGGATGCCGTGTTCTTTGATGATGTCCGCGAAAACGTGGATGCGGCAACGGCACTCGGTATCAAAGGCGTGTTTGTCACTGATCGTGACACAGTCTCCCGTTATTTTGCAGAGTATGATTTTTCAGCAGAAGTGACTGAGTAATTCAGGTGTGATTGTTTTTTAAACGGATATGACATGATTGCATTAATACAGCGTGTGACCCGCGCGGATGTCCGGATCGCCGGGGAAATTGCCGGTGAAATCGGTCCCGGATTGCTGGTTCTTCTGGGTGTTGAGCGGGATGACGACGAACAAAAATCAAAACGCCTGAGTGAGAAAGTGATGGGTTACCGCACTTTCAGTGATGCGGACGGAAAAATGAACCTGAATGTGGCGCAGTCCGGCGGTCAGCTGCTGGTGGTGTCACAGTTCACCTTAGCAGCAGAAACACAAAAAGGAATGCGTCCGGGATTTTCAAACGGCGCGGCACCGGAAAAAGCCAATGCCTTATATGAGCACTTTGTAGCGCAGTGCCGTGCAGCAGGAATGGTGACGGAAACAGGCCGGTTTGCAGCTGACATGCAGGTCAGTCTGACAAACGATGGTCCGGTCACTTTCTGGCTGCAGGTATGATACAACAGTCTCAGGCCGGTCACCGGTTACCACTGACAGGAGAAAGTGCGATGTATCATTTACGTGTACCAAAAACCGATCAGGAGCTGGAAAGCTATTTTCATTTCCGCTGGGCGATGCTGCGCAAGCCGCTGAATCAGCCGCAGGGGTCGGAAAAGGACGGTTATGATACCTATGCACATCATCAGATGGTGGTGGATGAAACCGGGCAGCCTGTGGCTGTCGGCCGCTTGTATATCAATGCAGAAAATGAAGGCGCGATCCGCTTTCTGGCAGTTGATCCGCAGATGCAGGGACGCGGACTGGGCACACTGATTGCACGCGCACTGGAGTCCGTGGCACGTCAGGAAGGTGTTAAGCGGATTGTCTGCAGTGCCCGTGAGGAAGCGGTCGCATTTTTTGAAAAATCAGGTTTTGAAAACAGAGGACCGATTACAGGCCCGCAAACGACGCCTGTTCGTCATTTTTTTATGATTAAATCCGTTGAAACCCTCGATGCAATTCTGCATCGTCCCGACTGGTGTGCTGAATTACAGAAAGCATGGTATGAAACCATTCCCCTGAGTGAAAAAATGGGGATCCGCATTACGCAGTATACCGGTCAGGAATTTATGACCACCATGCCGGAAGGCCCGAACCAGAACCTGCATCAGACCATTTTTGCCGGCAGCCAGTTCTCAATGGCGACACTGACCGGCTGGGGGCTTATCTGGCTGCTGTTACAGGAAAATTCCCTGGACGGCGATATTGTGCTGGTGGATGCCAATATCCGCTACCGCAAGGCAGTGGCCGGCAGACCGGAAGCCATTGCTTCCCGTGATAAACTCAGCGGTGATCTGGATCGTCTGGCGCGCGGCAGTAAAGCGCGGATTAAGCTGGAAGTGACTGTCGGGCAGGGGGATGAAGTCGGCGCTGTTTTTACCGGCACCTATATGGTGCTGCCCGGCCAGAAGCACGGCGCGGAGTAACGGGTAAGATACATTTCTTTTGCCCGTTATCAGAGCTCCCCGGTTTCAGAAGATCACACCACAGCGCCCTGAGGCGCTGTTTTTGCATCAGCAGATGCTACAGAATTTCCCCGGTTTCGCTGTTATCCGGGATCACCCGCTGCTCAGGCGGGGCAGAAGGCACCGGCTCTGGGGATACCGGGGTGTTGCTCATCTGTCCCTGTGTGATAGCCCGGTTTATCTGATTCCCCTGTTTGTCCTGTCCGGAGAGCATGCCGCTCAGTGTGCTGCGGATATCCTCTGCCCGCAGTTGTCCGTTCAGACGCAGCGTGTAATTGGCGCTGCCGGTCAGCGGAGCAGGCTGCCAGCCCCATTGTGACAGGATCTGGCTGTCTGCCCCGGTTGCCTGCAGTGTGAAACTGAAAGGTGCGGTACCGGATGGTGTCGCCTGAAACTGCATCTTCAGTAACCCTTCCCCGGCAGAGGCGGCAAACTGTGTGGTTGCCGCGCTGTCAGCCCCGGCAGTCAGTGTCAGATACGGGCGGTGCAGTTCAACCCGGTTAAAGGTGGCATTGCCGGCACTGACAGAAAGTTCGCCGTCCCATAAACCCCACTGACCGGATTTCAGGATCTGCATGGTTTTGATGTAGCCGTTCACATTGGTGAGCTGGAACGGGAAAACCGGCTGTGTATCAATCAGCAGGGCGTTGGAGACTTTAATATCCTGTAAGCGGATAGTATCAATTCCCTGCGGGGCGGTTTCCTGTAATGCGGCAAACCACTGTTCCGGCAAACTGTACAGCAGGTTGTCGGCGACACCGCTGGTGATATCCAGTGCCCGGGTAGCGCGGTTCCACTCCCCGGTAAAGCGCAGAATACTCTTGTCATAGCGACCGGTCAGGCGGTTGACAGCAATTTGATCGCCGCGCAGTTCCAGGGTGCTGATAATGTCAGAAAAATGCTGCCCGCTGAGTGTCAGATCTGCTGCGGCGATATCTGCCTGTCCGTTGTCTGTCTGCCAGCGTCCCTGTTTAAAGGCCAGATTTTTGACTGTGCCTTCCAGATAGTTAACCGCCCACTGATGACCTTCGAGCTTGATATTGGTGGCGGTGATATTTTTGGCCTGAATATCCGGCAGATTCTCTGTGCTGTCTGCCAGTTGTGTCAGTGATTGCGGTGTCTGCCAGCGGATATCATTAAGCAGCAGGTTATCCAGTTGCCACTGACCTTCGGCGCTGTGGCGTCCGGTGGCGGTGATCAGGCCGTTTTCCAGTGTGGCGGTCAGGTTATCAAACGTGAATTGTTTTCCGCTGACTTCACCCTGTGTCAGGATATTTTTCAGCGGCAGGCCGTAGTAGTTCAGGCTGTTGGCGGAAAACTGGTATTTACCGTTACCGGTCAGATCACTGCCCTGCGGCTGCCACGGCGTGATCCCGCCGGTAACACCTTCCGCATCAATTACCCGGTTGCCGTCGGTGCGGCGGAGTGCGGTCTGATTGAGTTGTAATAACCCGGCACTGACCGGCAGGGTGCTGCTGTCAGCAGCATCAGAAATTTCGATATCCCCTTTCTGCACAATGATACGGGCAAACCAGCCGGGTTCAGAAAAACTGCGCCAGTCCAGGGTCAGCTCAACATTGGCCGCTTCCAGGGCAAAATCACCGGAAACCGTGCTGATGCTGACATCACTGAGCGAAATAAGTGAAGGAGAGGAGAGCGAGTGACTTATCGCGGAAAGCGAGACTTTGTAGCGTGTATTGTCACTGATAAGGGCTGAAACCTGTTTTGTGCCCCATGATGTCTGCACCACAAGGGCCGTGGCAACAATAAGAATAATGACCAGTGTTATCAGCCAGAAAACAGCCCGTCCCAACCATTTCATAATGCGCTCCCCGAGAGATAATCCTGAGGGCATACTAGCGTGAGGCTCTTTGTGGTGACAAGGATTATCGCGGTTTTTCCGCACTGAGCAGCCCACGTGACCGTTTCCGGTCACGTGGTTAAACAGATGATTATTTCTCCGGCGGGAAAATCAGGTTCAGGGCAATCGCGGTCAGACCGCCCGCCGCAATTCCTGAGGAAAGCAGGGTTTTCAGCCAGTCCGGTGCGAACTGCAGGATCAGCGGCTGCTGGGAAACACCCATGCCGACAGCCAGCGACAGCGCGATAATCATAATCGCGCGGCGGTTCAGGGTTTCGCGGGAAACAATGCGCACACCGGATGCCGCAATCGTCCCGAACATAACAATGGTTGCGCCGCCGAGTACCGGCTCCGGAATATGCTGCACAAAGCCGGCGACAGCCGGGAACAGTCCCAGTACGATCAGCATCAGCGCCACCACATAACCGACATAACGGCTGGCAACACCGGTCAGCTGGATCACGCCGTTGTTCTGCCCGAAACAGGAGTTCGGGAAGGTGTTAAAGACCGCAGACAGGGCAGAATTAAGGCCGTTTGCCAGTACACCGCCTTTCAGGCGCTTCATATAGAGCGGACCGGACACCGGTTGTTCGGAGACATCGGACGTGGCGGTAATATCACCAATGGTTTCCAGCGAGGTCACCATAAAGATCAGGATCAGCGGCAGCAGCAGGTTCCAGTCAATGGATAAGCCGTAATAGAGCGGCGCCGGGATCACGACCACTTCCTCCGGGATTTCCGCATGGTTATCCGGCAGCATGCCCATCCACCAGGCGGCCAGATAGCCTGCTGTCATCGCCAGTACCAGTGAAGCGACGCGCAGATACGGGTTTTTCTGGCGGTTCAGCAGCACAATCACCGCCAGCACAATACCGGCGAGGATCAGGTTATTGGCTGAGCCGAAGGTGTTATCCGCCATTGCGCCATAACCGCCGCCGATGGAGGTCAGCCCGACCTGAATCAGTGACAGGCCGATAATCATCACCACCACACCGGACACCAGCGGTGTGATAATGCGGCGCGCCAGATGCAGGAAGCGGGAGAGGATCACCTCTGTCATCGCCGCCAGCATCAGCGTGCCGAACAGTGCCGCCATCATCCCTTCGGTATCCACACCGTTATTTTTCAGTGCCATACCGCCCATAATCAGCGGGGCAACAAAGTTAAAACTGGTTCCCTGAATGGAGAGCAGACCGGAACCGACCGGCCCCCAGGTGCGGATTTGCAGCAGTGAGGCCAGTCCGGATGCGAACAGGGACATACTGATGATCCGCTGGGTATCATGAGCGGAGAGCCCGAGCGCCTGGGCGATAAGCAGTCCCGGCGTAATCACCGCCACAAACATGGCCAGCAGATGCTGGCAGGCGGCAAACAGCGTCTGCGGCAGCGGCGGACGATCTTCCAGGCGATAGATGAGTTCACTATTTGTACTAATGGCAGAATTTACACTGGTTTTATCTGAAATTGCAGAATTCATGTCAACAGGTCCGGGATAAGCAATTTCCGTATTTTAATGATCTGCGGCACAAAAGCAATCGTTTGCGCGGATGGTATGTTATTTTTTATAGCGGAATATAATCACAGTTTTATTTATTTTAACTTGTCTTTATCCGCTTTTTTTTCTTTAATCCGGATACCTGCTTTTTTCTTTTGCGTAATAGGGACGTTATTAACGCGATACTGATGTAACAAATACCAACAATAAAAGGGGTACGTGAATGTATCAACTCGACGTTTACGGCACGCTGGTTGCGGCCACACTCGTCCTATTACTGGGACGTAAACTCGTAAAAACTGTACCATTCCTCGAAAAGTATACTATCCCTGAACCTGTGGCCGGTGGTCTTCTGGTCGCGATTGTATTATTGGGGCTCAAATCCGGTATGGATCTGGAAGTGAAATTTGATGATTCACTGAAAGACCCGCTGATGCTGGCTTTCTTCGCCACTATCGGCTTAAATGCCAACTTAGCCAGCCTGAAGGCGGGCGGTAAAACATTATTTATCTTTGTGATTGCCGTTGTGGGCTTACTGATTGTGCAGAACAGTGTCGGTATTTCCCTGGCGAAAATGATGGGGCTTGACCCGCTGATTGGTCTGCTGGCCGGTTCTATCACACTTTCCGGTGGTCACGGTACCGGGGCGGCATGGGGTAAAATTTTCAGCGACAGCTATGGTTTCACCTCTGCAACAGAAATCGCGATTGCCTGTGCAACCTTTGGTCTGGTGCTCGGCGGCCTGATTGGTGGTCCGGTGGCCCGTTTCCTGATCAAAAAGACAGCCATGAGCGATGTGAAATTACAGGATGATGAAGCACCGACCGCGTTTGAAAAACCGCAGGCCGGGCGCATGATCACTTCAATGGTTCTGCTTGAAACAATCGCGCTGATTGCTATCTGTTTGCTGGCGGGGACGTATCTGTATGGTGTTCTGACGGATTTCTTCACGTCGATGCAGTGGAAGTTCCAGATCCCGGCATTCGTGTGTGTTCTGTTTATCGGGGTTATCCTGAGCAACAGTCTGTCACTGATGGGCTTTTACCGTGTGTTTGAGCGGGCGGTGTCGGTACTGGGTAACGTCAGTCTGTCACTGTTCCTGGCGATGGCACTGATGAGCCTGAAACTGTGGGAAATTGCCTCTCTGGCGGTACCGATGCTGGTGATTCTGGCGGTGCAGACCGTGGTGATGGCGCTGTATGCTGTCTTCGTCACTTACCGGGTGATGGGGAAAAACTATGATGCGGCGGTACTGGCTGCCGGTCACTGCGGTTTCGGGATGGGCGCGACACCAACTGCGATTGCCAACATGCAGGCGGTAACTGATCGCTTCGGTCCTTCCCATGTGGCCTTCCTGGTGGTGCCGATGGTAGGGGCGTTCTTCCTCGATCTGATTAACGCACTGGTTATTCCGTTCTTCCTGGCGTTACCTATCTTCCCGGCTGCGGGCGGGTAACAGAACAGTTCTTAAAGCAGGCAAGCCACTCTTCCGGGTGGCTTTTTTCGTTATACGTTAGTGTATTGTGTGCGTTCCGGCAGCCAGCGTTCGATCAGCGCTTTCGACTGTTCCGGATAGTTCTGGTGCAGATGCCGTGCCACGCGCTGCACTTCCGGCAGCATGCCCTGATCGCGCAGTAAATCCGCGACTTTAAATTCTGCATTGCCGGTCTGGCGTGTGCCGAGCAGTTCGCCCGGCCCGCGGATTTCCAGGTCTTTCTGTGCGATAACAAAGCCGTCATTGCTGTCCCGCAGTACCTGAAGACGTAGTTTTGCCGTCTGTGTCAGCGGGGTTTTATACAGCAGCACACAGTGGGAGACTGCAGAGCCGCGTCCGACCCGGCCACGCAGCTGATGCAGCTGTGCCAGCCCGAGCCGTTCCGGGTTTTCTATAATCATCAGGCTGGCATTCGGTACATCCACCCCGACTTCAATCACTGTGGTGGCAACCAGCAGATCCAGCTCACCGGCCTTAAACTGCGCCATCACCGTCTGTTTTTCTGCCGGTTTCATGCGGCCGTGAACCATCCCGACCCGCAGATCCGGCAGTGTGGCAGACAGTTCATCAAAGGTGACCTGAGCCGCCTGGGCTTCCAGCAGATCAGACTCATCGATCAGTGTGCAGACCCAGTAAGCCTGGCGTTTTTCATCCTGACAGGCACTGCGTACCCGCTCAATAATCTCATGGCGGCGACTGTCCGGGATCGCCACCGTGGTCACCGGAGTTCTGCCGGGCGGCAGCTCATCGATAACCGAGGTATCGAGATCGGCATAGGCTGTCATTGCCAGAGTGCGCGGGATCGGCGTGGCGGTCATGATCAGCTGATGCGGATGAAATCCCTGCTGTTCGCCTTTTTCCCATAACGCCAGCCGCTGGTGGACACCAAAGCGGTGTTGTTCATCAATAATGACCAGTGCCAGGGAATGAAAACGGATATGTTCCTGAAAAATAGCGTGTGTGCCGATAACCATCGCCACATCACCGGCAGCAATGGCGTCTTCCTGTGCCTGCCGTGCCTTGCCTTTCTGTTTCCCGGCAACCCAGCCGACGCTGATACCCAGCGGCTCCAGCCACTGGCGGAACGTATTGGCGTGTTGTTCAGCCAGCAGTTCTGTCGGTGCCATCAGCGCCACCTGTTTGCCGTGTGCGATAGCACGGAGTGCCGCCAGTGCAGCGACCAGCGTTTTCCCTGAGCCGACATCCCCCTGAATCAGGCGCATCATCGGCACTGGTTTTGCCAGATCCTGCTCTATTTCCGCTACCACGCGCTGCTGGGCATTGGTCGGCGAGAAGGGGAGTTGCGACAGGAACTGATTTTTCAGTGTTTCCTGCGGTGACAGCGGCAGTGCGTGATAACGCTGTGCCCCTGCTCTGACCGCCAGCATGCTGAGGTGATGCGCCAGCAGTTCTTCCAGCACAATCCGTTTCAGTGCCGGATGCTGCCCGCTTTCCAGTTCGGCAAGCTGTGTATCCGCCGGTGGCCGGTGCAGCGTTTTCAGCGCCTGCGGCAGACTCATCATGGAGCGGGTCAGTTCCGGCGGCAGTAATTCATTGATGGCGCAGGTATTGAGCAGTTCCAGCGCCTGATCGAGTAGTTTACGGAGTGTGGCCTGGCGGACACCTTCGGTGGTCGGGTAGATGGGCGTGAGTGTTTCCTGCAATTCAACAGTCGTATCACTCTGACGGACTTTGTATTCGGGGTGGAAAATTTCCGGGCCGTTTTTGCCGCGCCGGATTTCGCCGTAGGCAGTGACCTGTTTTCCGGCCGCCAGCGCATTTTTCATCGCCGCCGAAAAGTTAAAGAAACGCAGGGTTAAGATGCCGGTACCGTCGCTTATCTGGCAGGTCATCATCCGTTTGCGGCCAAAGACCACATCGGTGCGCAGCACTTCGCCGCTGACGGTGGCATAAATCCCCGGTAACAGATCGGTGATGGTATAAAGCCGGGTCTGGTCTTCATAACGCAGCGGCAGATGGAACAGCAGATCCTGAAGGGTATGCAGACCGATACCGGCCAGTTTGCCCGCCTGCCCGGCCCCGACGCCGTGTAAAGTCGTGAGTGGGATAGCATCAAGCAGTTGACCTTTCATTTTCTGCTCCGTTTCGTATCAGGCGGATGGTTTCTTCTGTTGCATGGCAGCCCACCAGCTGTCCGGCGCAATGATATGGCCCTGTTCATCAATCTGCGGACGGGGCAGTTTTTTCTCACGGGCGACCTGGGCCAGCACCGGATAACCGCGTTCAAACAGCAGGCGCTGCTGTTCATCCTGCGCCAGGGCGCAGCGGGGATGCTCATAGAGACCGGCAGCTTCACGCTGGCGCTGTGCCTCATAGAGGATCACAGCGGCGGCAACAGACACATTCAGTGACTGTACCATGCCGGACATCGGGATCATAATATGCTGATCCGCCAGCCGGATGGCTTCCTGAGATATGCCGGTTTTCTCCGAGCCCATGATAATGCAGGTCGGGCGGGTAAAATCGACAGCCCGGAAATCCACCGCGCTGTCAGACAGATGTGTGGCAAGAATCTGCATACCCTGAGATTTCAGCAGGGTCACGGCATCAGCGAGTGTGTCGTGGTTATGCACATTCACCCAGCTGTTGCTGCCGGCGGCGGAAGAGACCAGGGTTTTGATCTTTTCCGGCCAGACCGCATGCAGATCATGGATACCGACCGCATCCGCGCTGCGGATCACAGCGGAGACATTGTGCGGTTTATGCACTTCCTCAAGACACAGGGTGAGGTCGGGCTGGCGCATCGCCATCATCCGGCAGATGCGCTCATAACGTCGGGAATTCATACCGTGTGATTAATTCCGGTTGCGGCTGACGCGCAGGACATCCGGCATAATGCGGATCTTACGCATAATATTCGCAAGCTGGATACGGTCTTTTGCGGTCAGGCGGATAAAGGCGCAGTAAACGCGGCCATCTTTCTCTTCGGTATTCATACTCTGAATACTGGAGTTGGCATCATTAATTGCGGCGGTCAGGTTAGCCAGCGCGCCCTGGTGGTTAAACATATCCACTTTGATTTCAGCAATGAAATCCGTGTCGATATCATTATCCCACTCAACAGCCATGAATTTTTCCGGCTCTTTTTCATATCCGCGGATATTACGGCAGGATTCATGGTGGATAACCAGCCCTTTACCCGGACTGATATGGGCGATAATCGGGTCACCCGGTACCGGACGGCAGCATTTGGCGAAGGTGATAAGCACTCCGTCCGCGCCTTTGATCGGCAGCTTGCGGGTGGTGCTCTCTTCAGTATTGCTTTCCGGTTCATTCAGCAGATTACGGGCAACCACCACGCTCATGGCATTCCCCAGACCGATTTCCGCCAGCAGGTCATCCAGAGTGGCCAGTTTCATCCGTACCAGCTCACGGCTGATATTTTCCTGCGGAATATCCGTGATCTTACGGCCATTACCGAGTGCATGGTTAAGCAGACGACGGCCCAAATTAACGGAATCATCCCGTTTAAGGTTTTTCAGTAACTGACGGATTTTCGCCCGGGCTTTTGAGCTGACAACAAAGTTCAGCCATGCGGCATTTGGCCGGGCACCCGGTGCGGTAATAATTTCAACGGTTTGTCCGCTGGTCAGTTGCTGAGAGAGCGGGTACGGCTGGCGATCAACGCGCGCACCGACACAGGAGTGGCCGATGTCCGTATGCACGGCATAGGCGAAATCCACCGGGGTGGCGCCGGTCGGCAGTTCCACAATCCGGCCTTCCGGCGTGAAGACATAAATCTCATCCGGGAAGAGATCGGATTTCACGCTCTCAATAAATTCAAAGGTGTTACCGGTGCTTTGCTGAAGTTCTATCAGGCTCTGCATCCAGCGGTGGGCACGCACCTGTGCGGTGGTGCCGGATTCACCGTGCTCTTTATAAGCCCAGTGTGCTGCCACCCCCATTTCCGCCATCTGATCCATATCTTCGGTCCGGATCTGCACTTCCACCGGCACCCCGTGAGGGCCGATAAGGGAGGTGTGTAATGACTGATAGCCGTTGGCTTTCGGGATGGCGATATAATCTTTGACGCGGCCGGGACGCGGTTTGTACAGGCCGTGAACCTGACCTAATACGCGGTAACAGGTGTCGACAGTGCTTACAATCACGCGGAATGCATAAATGTCCATGATCGAGTGAAAACGCTGCTCTTTCAGGTGCATTTTCCGGTAGATGGAGTAGAGATGTTTTTCCCGTCCGCTGACTTTGCAGCTGATCCCGGCTTCCGTCAGACGTCCTTCGATTTCAGATAAAATCTTCTGGATCATCTCTTTACGGTTGCCGCGCGCTGCTTTTACCACTTCTTTGATGACGCGGTAGCGGTTCGGGTAAAGGGCTTCGAATCCCAGCTCCTCAAGCTCCGTTTTGATATGGTGAATACCGAGACGGTGAGCCAGAGGACTGTAGATTTCAAGGGTTTCGCGCGCAATACGGCGACGCTTATCAGGACGCAGAGACCCGAGCGTGCGCATGTTGTGCGTGCGGTCTGCCAGCTTGATGAGAATGACACGGATGTCTTTCACCATCGCCATGACCATTTTGCGGAAGTTTTCAGCCTGAGCTTCTTTTTTATCGCGGAAGTTCAGTTTATCTAACTTCGATACCCCTTCCACCAGCCCGGCAACGGTGGTGCCGAACAGTTGTTCAATATCCTGAAAGGTGGCAGGCGTATCTTCAATAACGTCGTGCAGCAGTGCTGCCATCAGTGTTTCGAGGTCGAGACGCATCTCAGCCAGGATACAGGCAACAGCGACCGGATGGGTAATATACGGTTCGCCACTGGAGCGGGTCTGCCCTTCGTGAGCATCCCGCGCAACGACATAGGCTTGTTTTAACAGATCAATCTGCTCTTTCGGCAGATAATCCTTAACAATATGGTTCAGGCTTTCAAACAGGTACAAGGCAGACCTACCTTAACTTAACGACGTCCTTCGGCGATTGCAGAAACCGCTTGCATTTCAGCAGCTTCCTGCTCCTGTTGTTCCTGGCGCTCACGGGCGTCAAGGATCTGGCCGTTGATCAGATTTTCTTCGATTTCGCGCAGGGCGATCACGGTGACTTTATCGTTTTCTTCCGGAACCAGAGGCTCTTTGCCGCCGGCCTGTAACTGACGCGCACGGCGTGCTGCCACTAATACGAGGTCAAAACGGTTACCAATTTTTTCTACTGCGTCCTGGACTGTTACGCGTGCCATAGGTGTGCTACTCCACAGATAAATAAATGACTCGGCATGATACTGAAAGTTGTATCACTGTGCCAATAATTTGGCGATTAAAGCATCATGTCGCTGAACCTGGCGACCTGAACGCAGACGTTCCGCACGGATAATCGTCTGTAAATCGGTCAGCGCGACATTAAAATCATCGTTCACAATCAGATAATCGTACTCGCCATAGTGCTGCATTTCACTGACGGCCTGTGCCATACGTCCGGCAATGACCTCGTCAGTGTCCTGACCACGGCCGCGCAGACGGCGCAGCAACTCTTCACGGGATGGCGGCAGAATAAAGATACTGCGGGCTGCCGGCATCTGTTCGCGGATCTGGCGGGCTCCCTGCCAGTCAATATCAAGAAATACATCAACACCGGAGTTCAGGATATCTTCCACTGTTTTACGGGCGGTACCGTAGTAATTCCCGAAGACACAGGCATGCTCGAGAAACTCATTACGGCTGATCATGCTTTTGAATTCATCTTCAGTGGTGAAGAAATAATGCTCTCCGTGCACTTCGCCCGGGCGGAGACCGCGGGTGGTGTGCGAAACAGAAACCTGGGTGTCATATAAAGGCTGTGTTTTCAGTAATGCCTGAATAAGACTCGATTTTCCCGCACCACTCGGCGCAGAGACAATATATAACGTACCTTGGGTCATTGTTGATGTCTTGTCTGATTGGGGGTTGAAAAAGCCTCGGGGAATAAATCCCCGCATATAGTATACACACACGCGCAGCGACATGCAGCGTTCAGGTGATTATCTGCTGAAAATTTCTTATTTTTCCGGGCAGATGAATACGGATGTTTCATTTTTCCGCACCGGCGGAATAAAAATGTATGCATTTCCCCGTCAGTTACATGACAGTGCGGTACAACAGGAAAAAACAGACAAGCAGGGCTGATAAACAGCACCGGAACCGGTATTGTCCGGTTCCGGGTGAGTGGTTACTGCCGTTAATCCTGATTTTCGTAATTAAAGACCGGCAACCCGAGGCGGTAGCGGATGGCAATTAACCGGGATGTCAGACCGGCCACCAGGGTAATAATGATGACGGCATCGCGGGGCAGCGGCGTGTAAAACAGTAATCCCATATAGAGCCAGGCGGCGGCAAAGGAGATACCGGCATATAATTCTTTCTGGAAAACCAGCGGAATGGTGTTACACAGCATATCGCGCAGCACACCACCAAAAACACCGGTGATAACGGCGGCAATGGCCGCAATGATCGGGCCGTAGTTCATATCGAGTGCTATCTGAGCGCCGATAATGGAAAATACCATCAGCCCGATAGCATCCAGGATCAGGAAAAGACGGCGCAGATGCTTCATCATCGGTGCAACCCAGATAGTAATAACGGCAGCACAGGCAACCGTAATAATATATTCAGGATGTTTGACCCAGCCCAGCGGGTAATGGCCCAGCAGCATATCGCGGACAGATCCGCCGCCGATAGCGGTGGCGGAGGCGATAATAATCACGCCGAAGACATCCATTTTACGGCGGCCGGCGGCCAGCGCTCCGGTCATGGCTTCAGCGGTAATACCAATAATGTACAGGATACTGAGTAACATAGTCTTATCATTGCCGGTTTATCGGAAGGTTAGCATAGTCAGCACAGCCGTAAGTCTCGACTGAGTTTTTTTAGTCTGACCCAATCGGATTACCTGAGGTTATCCGAACTGATGGTATAAAAAGAGAGTATCACTCTAATGAATGAATATCAGATAACAACAACACCCCGTCATCATCAGCTTACTAATATTAATGTATGGACGCCGGATAGCCAATGGCTGGTTTATGATGTCCGCCCTCAGGGGGCTTCATTTACCGGTAAAACGATAGAAAAAATTCATGTGAATACAACAGAAATCCGTGAAATTTACCGGGGAACTGCCGGGGCCTGTGTGGGGGTGGTGACGGTCAGCCCTGAATTACCGGTGCGCTATGCCTTTATCCGCGGGCCGCTGAACCCGGATCCGCAGTGGCAGTATGATTTTCATCACCGTCAGGGGGTGATGGTCAGTGATGATGAACCGGGTGTTGCACACAATATTGATGCTTTCTGCATCACGCCGCCTTATCAGCCCGGCGCTCTGCGCGGCGGTACACATGTGCATGTGTTCAGTCCGGACGGGGAGTGGTTGAGTTTCACCTACAATGACCATGTGCTGCATGAGCGGGATCCGGCGCTGGATCTGCGTAATGTGGCGGTGGCGGTTCCGCTGCATCCGGTATGTACCGGGAAACATCACCCGCGTGAATATGACGGGGAATTTTATTGCTGTGTGGTCTCGCGGACAACTCCGGCACCGCAGCCCGGCAGTGATGACATCAGCCGGGCATACGAAGAGGACTGGATTGGTGAGCAGGGGTATCTGCGGGCTGACGGCTCCCGTCAGCGGCGGGCGATTGCGTTTATCGGGGATACCCGGTCAGAAAACGGTGAGGTGATCCCGGAGATTTTCCGTCTCGATCTGCCGGAGCGGCCTGAAGATTATGCCGTTGTCGGTGATCTGCCGCCTGAGGGAACTGACAGCACGATGCCTGCCCCGCCGGCGGGGGTTACTCAGACGCGGCTGACATTTACTCATCAGCGCAGGTATCCGGGGTTGGCAAAACAGCCGCGTTTCTGGCTGCGCAGCTCACCGCAGGGCGACAAAATTGCGTTTCTGATGCAGGACGACCAGGGAGTTGTTCAGTTGTGGACAATTTCCCCGCAGGGCGGGGAACCGCATCAGGTCACTTCCGGCAGTGACAGTATTGAATCCGCATTCAGCTGGGACAGCACCGGGCGGTATCTGGCTTTTGTCCGCAAAGGATTGGTCATGGTGTGCAGTGCTGAAACCGGAGTGTGCCGGGCGGTGACGGCACCATCGGCAGAACCGGTTTCAGGGGATGCGGTGGTGTTTTCACCGGATAACAGCCGGGTGGCATTCCTGCGCCGCACAAACGGCTGGCAGCAAATCTGGGTGGCAGACACCGGGCTGTAACAGTGGCTGATTATTCCTGCGGTGCGGGTGGCGGGGAATTGTGCGCGGTTTCCGCTGCTTCCAGGCGTTTTACCCGTTCCGCAGGGGATGACTTACTGTTGTCTTTGCCGTCGGTGGCATAATCAACCGGGGCCAGAAGGGTATCGAGGACAGCGGAGAAAGGCAGGTCAATGGCGACAATCGGCTTCATTACCCAGCCGGTTTCGTCATCCTGCAACATAGCGATACTGTTTTTGGTCCCGGGATAGTAGCCCTCCGTCGGGCCGGTCCGGGTCATAATGCTTGAGCAGCCGCTGAGTATCGTACTCAGTCCCAGCAATCCGCTTATTATCATACATTTGCGTGTCATAACATGTCCCTGCATATACAGCGGGCGGGTACCGGTAATTATTTCACCCGACCGGCGTACTATTCCATAAATAGAGTGTACTGAGAAGTTTTTGTTTTTTTGTGTGATCCGGGTTTCCGTTTAACGGCGGAGCGTTATCACGGCAAATTGTCACCGGCAAAATACGCAGATCACAGACAAAGGGTACCATCCCCGGGGAACTGTTTTAACAGAACCGGCGGAATTATCTGTCAGAAAGTGTGACTGAATTTATTGAACAGTGCGGTTTGTCGGCGCTAATACAATGATGATAGCAGGATTATTACAGCCATTACCGGAGGCGCTTCCGGGTAAACTGGGACGCATTACTGAACGGTGTGAAGTAAATGCCTTGTGCTTTATACCGGCCGGTAATGTCAGTTAACAGATCCAAAGTCCTCGTTATACCTTTACCCCGTTATGTTCTTACCACATAACGGGGATTTTTTTACCGGCGGCTGCAACAGTGCGGCAGATGATCATCAACCATGCCGACGGCCTGCATAAAGGAATAACAGATAACCGGTCCGCAGAATTTAAACCCGCGTTTTTTCAGTGCTTTTGCCAGAGCATGGGACAGCGGCGTATCCGCTGGGATGGTGCTGCTGTCAGTATGGTGGGTAACCAGCGGCGTGTTACCGGTGAAATTCCACAGAAAATCACTGAAATCCTCACCGGCCTCCTGCATCGCCAGATAAGCTTTTGCATTACTGATAATGGCATTGATTTTCGCCCGCTGGCGGACAATCCCCGGATTTTGCATCAGTTTATCCACATCGGCATCTGTCATGGCCGCCACTTTTTCGGGATCAAACTGAAAGAACGACTGCCGGTAATTTTCCCGTTTTTTCAGGATCACCAGCCAGGAAAGACCCGCCTGCTGGCCTTCAAGGCAGATCATCTCAAATAATTTATGGTTATCCCGCTCAGGGACGCCCCATTCGGTGTCATGATACTGAATGTAGAGCGGGTCATCAGTAACCCAGGCACAGCGGGTCTGAGCAGCAGCGGACAGTGACATTGTGTTCTCCCGGAAAACGGCTTTCCCGTTAATTTATACTGGATAAATATCCATGTAAACGGGTATGTTTCCGGTTTTTCGATCCGGGCGGAAAAAGATCGGAGAAGCGCTGTATAGTCCGGCGGTCAGAGGGTATACTGAATGACTTTATTTTATTATTCATTTTCTCGCGTGCGGATCCAACATGCAAAAGTTTGATACCAAAACCTTCCAGGGTCTTATCCTGACATTACAGGATTACTGGGCGCGCCAGGGCTGTACCATTGTTCAACCACTGGACATGGAAGTCGGCGCCGGCACTTCACACCCGATGACGTGTCTGAGAGCGTTAGGGCCGGAGCCGATTGCGGCGGCCTATGTGCAGCCATCCCGTCGTCCGACGGACGGCCGTTACGGGGAAAACCCGAACCGCCTGCAGCACTATTATCAGTTTCAGGTCATCATCAAACCGTCTCCGGATAACATTCAGGAACTGTATCTCGGCTCTCTGAAAGAGCTGGGTATTGACCCGACGGTTCATGACATCCGCTTTGTTGAAGATAACTGGGAAAACCCGACCCTGGGTGCCTGGGGATTAGGCTGGGAAGTCTGGCTGAATGGCATGGAAGTCACGCAGTTCACTTACTTCCAGCAGGTCGGCGGCCTGGAGTGCAAACCGGTTACCGGGGAAGTCACTTACGGTCTGGAGCGCCTGGCGATGTACATCCAGGGCGTGGACAGCGTTTACGATCTGGTCTGGTGTGACGGCCCGCTGGGCAAAACCACCTATGGTGATATCTATCATCAGAACGAAGTTGAGCAATCCACGTATAACTTTGAATACGCCGATGTGGACTTCTTATTCACCTGTTTCGAACAGTATGAGAAAGAAGCACAGTCCCTGCTGGCACTGGAAACTCCGCTGCCGTTACCGGCCTACGAGCGTATTCTGAAAGCGGCTCACTCTTTCAACCTGCTTGATGCGCGCAAAGCGATTTCGGTGACGGAACGTCAGCGTTATATCCTGCGTATCCGTACCCTGACCAAAGCCGTTGCTGAAGCTTACTATGCCTCCCGTGAGGCACTGGGCTTCCCGATGTGTAAAAAGAACTAAGAGGCTGTCATGACACAACAGACTTTCCTGACGGAAATCGGCACAGAAGAGTTACCGCCGAAGGCGCTTCGTTCTCTTGCTGAATCTTTTGCGGCCAACCTGACTGCAGAACTGGCCGCTGCTAACCTGACTCACGGTGATGTGACCTGGTATGCCGCACCACGCCGCCTGGCAGTAAAAATTGCCGGTCTGGCGGAATCCGCTGCTGATCGCGAAGTGGAAAAGCGCGGCCCTGCGATTGCCCAGGCATTTGATGCTGAAGGCAAACCGACCAAAGCGGCGGAAGGCTGGGCACGCGGCTGCGGTATCACCGTTGATCAGGCTGATCGCATGGTCACTGACAAAGGTGAGTGGCTGCTGTACCGTGCGGTGGAAAAAGGGAATAAAGCCAAAGAATTACTGGCAGATATGGTCAGCCGTGCGCTGGCAAAACTGCCTATTCCGAAACTGATGCGCTGGGGTGATAAAGAAACTCACTTTGTGCGTCCGGTTCATACTGTCACGATGCTGATGGGTGCGGATGTCATTCCGGGTGAAGTTCTGGGGATCACCTCTGACCGTGTTATCCGTGGTCACCGTTTTATGGGTGAAGCAGAATTCACTATCGCACACGCAGATGAGTATCCGGCAATTCTGGAAATCCGCGGTAAAGTGATGGCGGATTACGATGCCCGTAAAGCCATGATCAAACGTGATGCGGAAAAAGCAGCGCTGGCACTGGGCGGCGTGGCTGACCTGACTGACAGCCTGCTGGAAGAAGTCACTTCACTGGTGGAATGGCCGGTTGTGCTGACAGCAAAATTCGAGGAAAAATTCCTCGCGGTTCCGTCTGAAGCGCTGGTTTACACCATGAAAGGTGACCAGAAGTACTTCCCGGTTTACGACAAAAACGGCAACCTGATGCCGAACTTTATCTTTGTCGCCAATATCGAGTCTTCTGATCCGTCACAGATTATCGCAGGTAACGAAAAAGTCGTGCGTCCGCGTCTGGCGGATGCCGAGTTTTTCTTCAAAACCGACTGCAAAAAACGTCTGGAAGATAATCTGCCGCGTCTGAGCACGGTCCTGTTCCAGCAGCAGCTGGGCACTCTGCGTGATAAAACTGATCGCCTTGAAGCGCTGGCAGGCTGGATTGCCGGTCAGATTGGCGCGGATGTGAATCACGCGACCCGTGCCGGTCTGCTGGCCAAATGTGACCTGATGACCAACATGGTCTTTGAATTCACTGACACCCAGGGTGTGATGGGCATGCACTATGCACGCCATGACGGTGAATCCGAAGACGTGGCACTGGCACTGAAAGAGCAGTATCAGCCGCGTTACGCCGGTGATAACCTGCCGTCAACGCCGGTGTCTGATGCGCTGGCGATTGCTGATAAAATGGATACCCTGGCGGGGATCTTCGGCATCGGCCAGCATCCGAAAGGGGATAAAGACCCGTTTGCTCTGCGCCGTGCTGCGCTCGGTGTGCTGCGTATCATCGTTGAGAAAGGTTATAACCTCGACCTGGAAACGCTGACACAGGAAGCTGTCCGCCTGTATGGTGATAAGCTGACGAACGCGAATGTGGTCACTGATGTGGTTGATTTCATGTTAGGCCGTTTCCGCGCCTGGTATCAGGAGCAGGGTTTTGCGATTGATACTATCCAGGCGGTGCTGGCGCGTCGTCCGACCCGTCCGGCAGACTTTGATGCCCGCATGAAAGCCGTCACTCACTTCCGCACACTGGACGAAGCTGCTGCCCTGGCTGCCGCTAACAAGCGTGTTTCCAACATTCTGTCGAAGAGTGATGATGCACTGAACGATACCGTTCTGGCATCATTAATGAATGCACCGGAAGAAATTCGCCTGGCAGCCTATGTGACTGACCTGAAAACACAGCTGGCACCACTCTATGCAGAAGGTAAATATCAGGAAGCACTGACTGAACTGGCTTCTCTGCGCGAAGCGGTGGATGCGTTCTTTGATAGCGTGATGGTGATGGATAAAGATGATAATATCCGCCGTAACCGTCTGACATTATTAAATGAACTGCGCAACCTGTTCCTGGGCGTTGCGGATATTTCGCTGTTGCAGTAATTTTTATTAAACAGTGATGTTACGATATAAAGCCCGGTCTGACCGGGCTTTATTTTTTATTCAAACGGCAGTAATAATGCGCCTTCAGTTTTCCGGATATCCATTTTATTCAGCTCAATATCCTGCTTTCCGCCGATATAATTTGTACCGTCAAAAATCAGAGTGAAATCGCTGATCGGGCTTTTCGGATTAAGGTAATTTATTTTCATCTGACCGTTATTTTCAATGCTGCTGTTACTCATAATGGTATTCATCAGCAATGTATTAATCTTACCTGATGGTGTATTTTCAAATCCGGAATGATGCAGATCCATTGTCAGCTGGTTATGGCCATACATTGGTGTTTTTTCCGGATCAGTCAGCTGTAATTCAGGCCCGATGGTTATCTGTCCTGCATTCCGTATTTGCGCAGCAGCAGAATGAATATACATGTTATCCGCTTTGATATGGCTGTTCGCTTTGATATTCAGAAAGTTATTGGTATTTTTTCTGTTTTCCAAAGAGTAATCCGGATTGAGCATTTCCAAATCACGAAGACCGCTGTTTGTTTTTGCCAGATCATAATGTCCGATATAGGTCGCCAGATTTTTGGTTTTCAGCTGACTGTTTTTCATATCAATAGCGGCGGCAATTAATGTGAGTTTATCCGTATCAGCAAAATGTTGTTCTGCGGTGTTCAGCATGCGGACTTTTCCGCTGATATTCCGGTAACCGGAAAACTGCCCGTCCGGCGTCATACTGACATTTGCTGCGGCCAGACTCAAACTGTTCACACCGGTCACACTACATCCGTTACAGGCAATACCGTTCGGGTTGGCAATAATCAGATGAGCTTTTTGGCCATCCACATGTATATTGCCGCGCAGACGTGATTTTTCACCTGAAAGCACTTCGTTAATAATTGTCCCGGCACCGGTTTCACGGTTATTAAATACCACACCGTTCTTACCAACATTAAACTGATCGTAGGCATTATAAGAAACACCGTGTGTGTTTGCCGGTGCGATATTGATTGTGGTGTTGTTTCCCTGACGAACGACCTGAGTCGTCTCCGCAGAGGCAGGATTAACGCTAATATCCGCTGCAGAGGCGAACTGAGCGAGGAAAAGGGCACTGCTGATAACGGACAGCTTTACTATTTTTGGCATAACCACTCCCTGGTTGTTGCTGAGGTATAAAATCCACGGGCAGGATAAATAAAGTCGCTGACAGGGGATATGAACAGAGTGGTTATTTTTTGTCAGTTTTCAGCATTCCGATAGCAAATAAAAAACATACCGTTTACCAATAAGCGGATAAAAAACAGAAATTTGGCTGATAAACCGGCGAAATAAAAATAATGGGGCGAAAAATAAAAAATTCCGGTTTCAGCTCTTGACGTTTAGCCTTTCCGGCAGTAATATCCATCCCGCTTTCGGCGAGTAGCGCAGCTTGGTAGCGCAACTGGTTTGGGACCAGTGGGTCGTAGGTTCGAATCCTATCTCGCCGACCATATTAAGAAAAACCCTGCTTTTACAGCAGGGTTTTTTGCTTTTCAGCATCCGCCGTTTTTCTTCTCTGTTACTCTCAAAAATTCCGCCGCTTTTTTGATATCGCTGTTTTCTGTTATCCGTTTAACTGCCCGCTGAAAGGATTTCATCAGACGGACGGATACATGATACAAAAAACAATTGCTGCTGCTGCGATGGCAGCCTGTGGCTGTGCGTGGGGCAGTATATACACTTCTCCGCCGGTTTCCCCGGCCTCCTGCGCCATACTGTCAGAGGTGGTGATTAAGCAGCGTGAATTAATCGGGGTATCTTATCTGGCGGATGAATTTGAAAAAAACATCACCGGGCGCTGTCTGACATCAGAACAGATGGCGGAAGCGGTGATGGCTCTGGAGTCAGCGGTGCATGAGGCGGGTTTTATCACAGCACAAATCAGTGTACCGCCGCAGAATGTCAGTGACGGCACACTGACCCTTCACTATCTGCCCGGTTATCTGAGTGGTTACCGCGATAAAGAGGGCGGGGGCACGCATTTCGGGCTGAATCTGATTTTCCCGCAGCGGGCGGACGGGCAACTGAATATCCGTGATACCGAACTGGGAATGACTCATCTGAATCAGCTGCCCGGCCTGGGGGCTCAGGCCGCAGTTGAACCTGATCCTCAGAACCCCGGTAACAGTATTATTACCATTGCCCGGCAGAAAAAACGCAGCATCAGCGGCTCACTGGAAATCAATAATCACGGCAGTCCGTCAACCGGCAGCAGGCAGATAACTAACCGGCTCAGCCTTGAGAATCCGTTGCAACTGTATGATCGCCTGTTTATTTATACTCTGCGCGATACGGATCGCGACCATTCTGCCGGGGTGAAATTTATCTACGGGCAATACCGGCTTCCCTTCCGGCACTGGGAGTTTACCGCCGGCGGCAGCTACAGTGAGCAGAAGCAGCAATACCCGGTGTACCGGGGATCACTGGACTATTTCACCCGCAGTAAAACGCTGGATCTGAGCCTCGGCCGTAAGCTGCTTCTGACCCCGGCGCATGATGTCACCCTCAGCAGCGGAATTTCTGCGCTGACCCGGAATGTCACACTCGGACATACGCCGCTGGTACTACCTGAACGCCGCTCTGTTTACTGGAACGCCGGACTGAACCACCGCTGGTATCATCCGGCGTTCACTTTTCAGTATCAGGTGCAGTATAAGCATTCCCTGAACCGTTTTGGTGCGCTGCCGGTAACAGAAAAAAAGCTGAAACATACCCGGCAACTGATGGCGGAAACAACACTGACCGTCCCGTTCCGTCTGGCCGGTCAGCCGTTTTATTATGAAAATGTTATGCGCGGCTTTATTAATGCAGATAAGGCAGATGAGATGGATTATGAATCCCTGAGCGGCCGTTATTCAGTGCGCGGTTATCCGTTCTCCCACAGTATGAGTTCTGCCCGGGCATTCATCAGCCGTAATGAGGTGGTATGGCAGCAGGTATTGCCGGGACATAACCTGTATCTGGCTGCTGACGCTGCACTGCCGGGTGTGGCCATTTCCGGCGGAGGCCGGTCTCATGGCCTGGCCGGTACAGAAATCGGGATTAAAGGTGTTTACAGCGCACTGAGCTATCAGGTTTTTGCCGGTATGCCGCTGAAAGAGGCGGAGAGAGTACCGGTATTTTCACCTGTGTGGGGTTTTTCTGTCAGTGTCCGCTACTGATGATAATTGATTTCATTATGTGATAGTTCCGGTGTATACCAGGCAGGAGGCGGATTACCACCGCAGTTGTGGCAAAAGGTGCAACGGAAAACACTGTGACAGCGATATCAGACAAAATAATCGCGCAGTAATTAAGCATTCAGTCACAAAATCCGTATAATTTTTATCAGCTGTTTATTCTGTGAACGTTTTATCCGGCAGCTGAATAAATGCTCAGTTGTGTGCCCGCTCAAACATTTTAGCTGTTTTTGTTATCAAAACGTTTGATTTGTGTGTTTTATGTGTAGTCATCGTCCATAGTCAATAGTATTGACTGCCTCTGTGACAGTTGATTTAGTGAAGTGTCAGAAAATAATAAACAAACTGAAATTTGTGGTCCGGCACTGCCGGACGACAGAGCAAACACGACATTCAACGACAGGCGGAGATAATGATGATGAGAAGCGCCAAACGTAAGACAGGATTAGCGAAGCTGGGTATTACACTGGTTGCCCTGGCGGTGTCTGCAAGCGTCAATGCGGCGGGAACACTGGTTTTTTGTTCTGAGGGATCACCGGAAGGATTTAACCCGCAGCTGTTCACCTCGGGAACCACTTATGATGCCAGCTCCGTGCCGCTGTATAACCGGCTGGTGGAGTTTAAGCCGGGCACCACAGAGCTGGAGCCGGGCCTGGCGGAATCCTGGGATGTGAGCGAAGACGGAAAAACCTATACGTTCCATCTGCGCAAAGGGGTGAAATTCCACAGCAGCAAGGATTTCAAACCGACCCGTGATTTCAATGCGGATGATGTGGTCTTTACCTTCGACCGCCAGAAAAACCCGGATAACCCGTATCACAAAGTGTCCGGCGGCAGTTATGAATATTTCAGCGGTATGGATATGGACAAAATCATCGACAAAGTTGAGAAAGTCGATGACAACACCGTCCGTTTTCAGCTGAGCCGCTCTGAAGCACCATTCCTGGCAAACCTCGGAATGGACTTCGCCTCCATTCTTTCCGCCGAATATGCCGATCAAATGCTGAAAGCCGGTACACCGGAGAAAGTCGACCTGAACCCGATCGGCACCGGGCCGTTTGTGTTGCAGCAGTACCAGAAAGATTCCCGTATCCTGTATAAAGCTAACGATGATTACTGGAACGGCAAACCGAAAATTGACCGCCTGGTCTTCTCCATCACCCCGGATGCCTCTGTCCGTTACGCCAAACTGCAGAAAAACGAATGTCAGGTGATGCCGTACCCGAACCCGGCCGATCTGGAGCGTATGCGTGAGGATAAAAACATTGTCCTGAAAGAGCAGCCGGGCCTGAACGTCGGCTATCTCTCCTATAACGTCACGAAAAAACCGCTGGATAACGTCAAAGTGCGTCAGGCACTGAATATGGCCGTTAATAAAGATGCCATCATTGACGCGGTGTATCAGGGTGCAGGCCAGAAAGCGAAAAACCTGATCCCGCCGACCATGTGGGGCTACAACAACAGTATCGAAGACTATCCGTATGATCCGGAAAAAGCCAAAGCGCTGCTGAAAGAAGCAGGTATGGAAAACGGCTTTGAAATCGACCTGTGGGCGATGCCGGTTCAGCGTCCGTATAACCCGAATGCCCGCCGTATGGCTGAGATGATCCAGGCAGACTGGGCGAAAGTCGGCGTGAAAGCCAAAATTGTGACCTATGAGTGGGGTGAGTACCTCAAGCGCGCGAAAGCGGGTGAACCTCAGACTGTCATGATGGGCTGGACTGGTGACAACGGGGATCCGGATAACTTCTTCGCCACACTCTTCAGCTGTGCGGCCAAAGAGCAGGGTTCTAACTACTCGAAATGGTGTGATCAGTCCTTTGAAAACATTATTCAGCCGGCACGTACCACCGCTGATCCGAAAGAGCGCGCCAAGCTGTATGAGCAGGCTCAGGTGGTGATGAAAGAGCAGGCGCCTGCGCTGATCGTTGCACACTCAACAGTGTTTGAGCCGGTGCGCAAAGAAGTGAAAGGCTATGTGGTGGATCCGCTGGGTAAACACCACTTTGACAATGTTTCTATCGAAAAATAAGTAAACCGGAAATGAGTGTTACCGGTCTGCCGCCTCCTCCGGGGGGCGGCAACCCTGTATCGAACCGCATTGCACGGACGACGCAGAACACATAACTAAAACAATATTATTCATCGTGTGAGTATAAAGGGAAAGTCCTCCCTTTCGTCCGGTCTTATGACCAGAGCGCTGTCAGCGGCCATTACAAGAGAAACAGGGATATGCTGCAATTTATCCTCCGGCGTGTCGGGATGGTAATACCGACATTTATCGGTATTACGTTACTGACGTTTATATTTGTTCATCTGATCCCGGGAGACCCGGTCACTATCATGGCGGGTGAGCGGGGAATTTCCCCTGAACGCCACGCCCAGCTGATGGCGGCACTGGGGCTGGATCAGCCTTACTGGAAACAGTACCTTCATTATATCAATGGTGTCCTGCACGGCGACCTCGGCCTCTCTCTGAAGAGCCGCCAGCCGGTGTGGGAAGAGTTTGTCCCCCGCTTTAAAGCCACGCTGGAACTTGCTGCCTGTGCCATGATTTTCGCCATTTCTGTCGGGATCCCGGTCGGGGTGCTGGCGGCCGTCAAACGCGGGTCGATCTTTGATCATACCGCTATCGGGGTCTCCCTGACCGGCTATTCGATGCCGATTTTCTGGTGGGGCATTATGCTGATCATGCTGGTGTCGGTGAATCTCGATCTGACACCGGTTTCGGGGCGGTTATCGGACAGTGTGTTCCTCGATGACAGTCAGCCGCTGACCGGCTTTATGCTGATTGATACCCTGATCTGGGGTGAGGACGGCGATTTTCATGATGCGGTGATGCATCTTATTCTGCCGTCTATTGTGCTCGGTACCATCCCGCTGGCGGTGATTGTCCGTATGACCCGCTCGGCAATGCTGGAAGTGCTGGGTGAGGATTATATCCGTACCGCCCGCGCCAAAGGGCTGAGCCGCATCCGCGTGATTGTGGTGCATGCACTGCGCAACGCGCTGCTGCCGGTGGTGACCGTTATCGGCTTACAGGTCGGCGTGATGCTGGCCGGCGCGATTCTGACCGAAACGATTTTTTCCTGGCCCGGTATCGGCCGCTGGCTGATTGATGCTCTTCAGCGCCGCGACTATCCGGTGGTGCAGGGCGGCGTTCTGTTGATCGCCATTCTGATTATCCTGGTTAACTTGTGCGTGGATTTACTCTACGGCGTCGTTAACCCGCGGATCCGTCATAAAAAATAACAGGAGCGCACAATGTCTGAGACGACAAATACTACCGTGACCCGCGCGCCTGAGCCGCTTTCCCCGCTGCGCGAATTCTGGCACTACTTCCGGCGTAACAAAGGCGCGCTGATCGGCCTGATCTATATTCTGCTGATGCTGCTGATCGCCGTTTTTGCCCCGCTGCTCGCCCCGCATCTGCCGGATGAGCAGTTCCGTGATCATTTATTACAGCCGCCGGTCTGGCAGGAAGGCGGCTCATGGCAGTTTATTCTCGGTACTGATGATATCGGCCGCGATATTCTGTCGCGCCTGATGTACGGCGCACGGCTTTCACTGCTGGTCGGTTGCCTGGTGGTGGCGCTGTCGCTGCTGCTGGGGGTGGTGATTGGTCTCGCCGCCGGGTATTTCGGCGGCTGGGTTGATGCCCTGATCATGCGTATCGTCGATATTATGCTGGCACTGCCGAGCCTGCTGCTGGCTCTGGTGCTGGTGGCGATTTTCGGTCCGTCGATTGTTAACGCCTCGCTGGCGCTGACCTTCGTGGCACTGCCGCACTATATCCGTCTGACCCGCGCGGCGGTGCTGACGGAAGTGAGCCGCGACTATGTGACCGCGTCTGCGGTGGCCGGTGCAGGGCCGGTGCGCCAGATGTTTGTCAATATTCTGCCGAACTGTCTGGCACCGCTGATTGTGCAGGCATCTCTGGGTTTCTCCAACGCTATTCTGGACATGGCGGCATTAGGTTTCCTCGGAATGGGGGCACAGCCGCCGACACCGGAGTGGGGAACCATGCTGTCCGATGTTTTACAGTTTACGCAGAGCGCGTGGTGGGTGGTGACCTTCCCGGGCCTGGCGATTTTACTGACGGTACTGGCGTTTAACCTGATGGGCGACGGATTGCGTGATGCCCTTGATCCTAAGCTTAAGCAGTAGAGGTGCAGACATGGCGTTATTAACAGTTGATAAATTATCTGTTCACTTCGGTGAAAAAGAGATGCCATTCCGCGCCGTTGACCGGATCAGCTATCAGGTTGAGGAAGGTGAAGTGCTCGGGATCGTCGGGGAATCCGGCTCCGGTAAATCCGTCAGTTCGCTGGCGATTATGGGGCTGATTGATTTTCCGGGCCGGGTGATGGCGGATAACCTTGAGTTTGACGGCCGCCATCTGCTGACCATCTCAGAAAAAGAGCGGCGTGAGCTGGTGGGCGCGGATGTGGCAATGATTTTCCAGGATCCGATGACCAGCCTGAACCCCTGCTATACCGTGGGGTATCAGATTATGGAAGCCCTGAAAGTTCACCAGGGCGGCAACCGGAAAACCCGGTTACAGCGGACTATCGATCTGCTGACGCTGGTCGGTATTCCGGATCCGAAATCGCGGCTGGATGTCTATCCGCACCAGTTATCCGGCGGGATGAGTCAGCGGGTGATGATTGCGATGGCGATTGCCTGCCGTCCGAAGCTGCTGATTGCGGATGAGCCGACAACGGCGCTGGATGTGACCATTCAGGCGCAGATCATTGAACTGCTGCTGGAGTTACAGCAGCAGGAAAACATGGCACTGGTGCTGATCACCCATGACCTCGCGCTGGTGGCGGAAGCCGCTCACCACATTATTGTGATGTATGCGGGGCAGGTGGCTGAGTCCGGTAAAGCATCGGATATCTTCCGCGCGCCGCGTCATCCGTATACTCAGGCACTGTTGCGGGCGTTGCCGGAATTCGCCGGTAACAAGAGCCGTCTGGCATCACTGCCGGGGGTTGTGCCCGGTAAATATGACCGGCCTGAGGGCTGTCTGCTGAACCCGCGCTGCCCGTATGCCACGGATTTATGCCGCAGCACGGAACCGGAACTGCGTACTGTCGGGGCGCGTCAGGTGAAATGTCATACCCCGCTGGATGATGAAGGGAGACCGGGCCATGAGTGAAACCACACAGCCGCTGTTACATGTCAGTGATCTGAAAAAATATTATCCGGTGAAGAAAGGCTTTTTCTCACCGGAGCGGATGGTGAAAGCCCTCGACGGAGTCTCATTTGATTTGAACCGCGGGAAAACCCTGGCGGTGGTCGGGGAGTCCGGCTGCGGGAAATCAACCCTCGGCCGTCTGCTGACCATGATTGAAAAACCGACCGGCGGGGAGCTGTTCTACCAGGGACAGGATCTGCTGGTGGCGGATAAACATGCCGAGAAACTGCGGCGGCAGAAAATCCAGATTGTGTTCCAGAACCCGTACGGCTCGCTTAATCCGCGTAAAAAAGTCGGGCAGATTCTGGAAGAGCCACTGGTTATCAACACTTCCCTCAGTGCGACAGAGCGCAAAGAGAAAGTGCTGGCGATGATGGCGAAAGTCGGTCTGAAAACCGAGCATTACAGCCGTTATCCGCATATGTTTTCCGGCGGTCAGCGCCAGCGTATTGCCATTGCCCGGGGGCTGATGCTGGATCCGGATGTGGTGATTGCCGATGAACCGGTATCCGCGCTGGATGTGTCCGTCCGCGCTCAGGTACTGAACCTGATGATGGATCTCCAGGATGAGCTGGGTCTGTCATATGTGTTTATTTCCCATGATTTATCGGTGGTGGAACATATCGCGGATGATGTGATGGTGATGTATCTGGGGCGTTGTGTGGAAAAAGGTACCAAAACGCAGATTTTTGAAAATCCGCGCCATCCTTATACACAGGCGCTGCTCTCTGCGACACCAAGGCTGAATCCGGCACAGCGCCGCGAGCGGATAAAACTGACCGGCGAGTTGCCGAGCCCGCTGAATCCGCCGCCGGGATGCGCCTTTGCCGCCCGCTGCCGTCACGCGTTCGGCACCTGTACTCAGTTCCGTCCGGAGCTTAAATCCTACGGCGGACAGCTGATTGCCTGTTTCGCGGTGGACAGGGAAGAAGAGGCAAAAATTTCCGCATAACATTCTGTTTTACAGTAAATTACAGAAAAACATGTTTTAACTGAACACAAACAGCGATAATGGAGGGCTCCGTTATCGCTGTTTGCTGTCTGACGGGTGAGATTAGATCAGCACAAAGCACAATGATGACGTATAATCACTGCGTATGACGAAAGATGTGATAACTGAATTGTAACGAAAGGCGTGGAATATGCGTGTAAAAGTCAGAAAGTCACTGACTATCAAACAGATGTCAGTTGTCGCTGCGGTGACTTTGGTGACGATCGCACTTTTTATGACGCTTCTGTTATCACATCTGATACAACAGCGGAAAGATGATTACATCAATCAGCTTTATAATTCGTCAGTACAGGTCAGGAAGCCGCTGGCAGATGCCTTGTTAGGGTCGGATTTAAACGCAATAAAATCGACGCTGATAACATTGCGGGCCAGCGGGATTTTAGGACGCGCGATTGTGATGACGCCGGAAAATGTTCAGGTGATAAGCCTGGATTTTGCCACACACCGTCCTATTCCCGGCACAGCAAAAATGATTTTCGGGATCCCGGTTGAGATTAAGGTTCCGCTTTACGCCTACGGCGTGGCACATACCGGCAAACCCCCGCAGGGTTATCTTATTCTTCAGGTGGATGATAACCGCATATACCGCTTCGCGATGAATGTTGTGGCACTGATGGTGACCAGTTATCTGTTACTGGCGCTGGTGCTGGTGATCGCGATAAGCTGGTGTATTAACCGCCTGATCGTGCGGCCGCTGCGTAATATGGCCCGTGAGCTGAACAGTGATGAGCCTGCGGAGCAGCTCAGTTGTTCGGCATACCATGAGGATGATGAACTTGGTTTGCTGGCGAAGGGTTACCGGAACCAGCTGAACAAACATAAACCGGAGTCATCATAAAACTTCCCGGACGGTTTGCTGTCTAAACCCAGACGAATCAAAAGGGCGTCCCGGAAGCCGGTCATTTTTTGCCTGTACGTATCGTCTGATATAACAGTATTTCCGGCATCAGTGGTAAACCTCAGAAGAAGGCATACCAGGGATTCATATTAAAAGAGGTTAGCATGCAACGCTCTTATTTACGTGTTTTACTCGGTGGCGTCCTGATTGCCGTCACATCTCAGTTACACGCAGAAGCATTACAGCCGGACCCGGCATGGCAGCAGGGTAAACTGGCAAACGGATTCAGCTGGCAGCTGCTTCAGACTCCGCAGCGCCCGAATGACCGCATACAGATGCGCCTTTCTGTTCAGACCGGCTCCATGATGGAAAAACCGGCTGAAAAAGGGTTCGCTTATCTCATCCCGAAAGTGGTGATGTTTAACAGCCAGAGCCTGAACACACAACAATTATCAAATCTGCTGCGTAACGGGATAAGCCCGGATATGCCGCTGCCGCCGGCGATTGTTTCCTATGATTTCACTCTCTATAACCTGAGCCTGCCGAATAATAATCCTGAGGTGCTGAAAGCGGCACTGAGCTGGATGGCGGATGTCTCAGGTCACGGAATTTTTAATCAGGAAACCGTTGCTGCTGCCCTGGCCGCGCCGGACTCTCCGGTCGCCACCTATCCGCCGAATATCAATGATCCTATCTGGCGTGCCCGGTTAAAAGGCACCACCCTCCAGGGGTTTGACCCGGTGCCGCCGCCTGCGGGCAAAATTGATGTTGAGGCACTGAACAGTTTCTATCAGCGCTGGTACACACCGGATATGGCGACACTGTATGTTGCCGGGCCGGTTGATAAACGCGCGCTGGAAGACGGCATCAGCAAAGCATTCGGCTCCCTGGAAGGTAAACGTCAGACGCCGGTCAGTGTCGCCACACTGCCGCCGATGAAACCTCGCTCAGTCCATGCCGTGAATGAAAATCAGAAAGACGATATGCTGGCGCTGGTCTGGGATCTGAACTGGTCTTCTGTCAAAGATTCGGATGCACTGAACCGTTACTGGTTAAATGACCTTGCCCGGGAAGCGCTTTTTGGTGCATTACAGCAGGGCATCGGCAAGAAAAATGAAAAATTCATGGCAATGAATATGGATTGCCGGATGCAGTATCAGCGCGCCAGCTGCATGCTCAGCCTGCGTGCACCGAATGAAAAAATGCCGGTGATTGTCTCTGAGCTGGCCGGTGAACTGGCTGTGCTGAAAGAAAAAGGGATTTCCGCTGAGAACTTTGATGCCCTGATTGCCATGAAACAGGCACAGCTTCAGCAGTTGTTTGCTATCTATGCCCGTACCACGACAGATATCCTGATCAACCAGCGTCTGATGTCCCAGCAGAGTAATATCATTGATATTCCGCCGGAGCAGTATCAGCGCCTGCGTCAGACGTTCCTGAATAACCTGACACCGGATGTGCTGAACGCAGAAATTCATGCGATCTTAGAGCAGGATACCGCATTCTTCTTTACTCAGCCGAAAGGCGAGACAGAAATGAATGTGGATCAGCTGCGCGCTCAGTTCGATAAAATAATGCATCCGGAGAAAGCGGTTGCTGCGGCAGAGAAACAGGCTGCGGCAGATGCGGAATCCGCTGAGAAAGCGGCAGCCGAAAAAGCAGCGGCAGAAAAAGCCGCCGCAGAGCAGGCCAAAGCCCCGGCGGTAACCCCGGAAGCGGCAGCGCCGTCACAGGAAGTGAAACCGGCAGCACCGGAAGCACCGGTGCAGGCACCGGCGAAAAAAGGCGGACAAAATGGTAACAACGAGCCACCGGCGGCAGATAACAACACCGACGGTGTCAGTGCCTGATTTTTGGTAACACCATGAAATAAAAAGGGTATCTTTCAGATACCCTTTTTTTATGACTATTCATCGTCCTGATACAAGCTGCTTTCCAGCAGATTCATCAGCCATGGCCGGGTATCACGGTTATTCACAAACCCCGCCGCCGCGATTTTTTTCTGCGGGTGATAGTAAGCTGCTGTTCCCCAGAATCCAAGGTGATACCAGAGTGTCTGGCCGCCCCGCTCTGTCACCATCACCCCGCAGCGGTAATCCTCCGCGCCGTCATGGCTGCCCGGTTTCAGCATAGTTTTAAGGGTGTCCGGCTTGTCAAAAATACGGCCCTCAAACAGATTTGCCATAAACACCGCCAGGGCATTCACCGACATAATCAACCCGCCGCCACCCCATAAATCCATGGTCGGACTGATGGTCTCCCCGTCAATATTGCCGAGATACTGATGTGCCCGGGGCGGAAGACCTGCCGGCGCCGGTTCTTCCAGTTCCCAGTAAGCAGATCCCATGCCCGGGGCATCAAAGCGCAGCAACTGCCGGACCGCCTGTGCCAGCGGCAGTTGCGTGACCCGTTCAATGATATCGCCCAGCAGCAGGTATCCGGTATCGGAATAGAAGTAACAGAGGCCCGGTTTCATCAGCGGATAGCCCCGGCTGACATACAGGCGGATCTGCTCATCCCGTGTCCAGAGATGGCCCGGGTCCGCGAGCACATCACGGATATACTTCTCATCGGCATGATCATACAGCCCGCTGCTGTGACTGAGCAGATGCTGCACCGTGATGGCATTCAGATCATAACCTGCCTCTGTCAGCCAGCGGACATAGTGCGGGGAGAGCAGCAATGCGACCGGTGAACTGAGGCTGAGTTTCTGCTGTTCATACAGGCGCAATACGGCGGCGGCCGTAAACGTCTTGGTATTGCTGGCGATCCGCACCGGAGAATCCGGGGTGACCGGCGTGCTGTCGCTTTTACTCAGCCCGCCGTGTGCCGCACCGTCCGGCAAATCACAGCCTTCACCGGTGAAACAAAATGCAGTGGCAAAGCCTGCCGGCTGAACCCCCTGCAACAGTGCTGACAAATTCTGCACCGGCATGATTATTTCTTCGCGTCAGCACGCAATGTTGTCACGCTCTGCCCGCCGACACCCCAGTTATCGGTTTCCACCTCATCAATAATCACAAAGGTTGAAGCCGGGTTTTTCCCCAGCACATCAACGAGTAATTGTGTGGCACCTTCAATCAGTTTTTGCTTTTGTTCTGCGGTCGCACCCTCTTTGGTGATGCGGATATTGATGAATGGCATAGAGGCTCCTGATAGATGTGGTTGTCTGCAACTGTCTGAATATCAGCCGGTAACGGTTCAGTATCCGTTACACTGACTGATATTCATACCATATTGCAGCCAAAATCTCAGGCGGTTTTATTTTTTTGGATGTCAGTCGCAATCCAGGCGGCAGAAAAGAGGATCAGCCGTGCGAAGAAGTAGAAAAAGGCCATCAGGCCGATAACCGAACCAAATGCAGCACCGGACGGGGAGGCCGCCATATTCGGCAGCAGCCAGGTCATAATGGTTTTCAGGATCTCAAAGCCGATAGCCGCCAGCAGTGTGCCTTTCAGCAGGGAGCGGCGGCTCAGCTTCATACGCGGCAGTATCCAGAGAATCCAGGTAAACAGCAGATAGTTGGCGAGGATAGAGATGGTCAGGCCGATGGCTGTCCAGGCGGGACGCAGCCACTCGATAGCATCCAGGCCAAGAAACGTGACAATCCGGGCCTGCGCGGCACCGGCAATGGAGGTCAGGGAAAGGGTGATCACCAGCGCCACCAGCAGGCCGATCAGCGCCAGAAAATCCCGCAGATAGCGCAGGAACATGTTCTCTTTGACTTCAATATCCGGCTCCCACTGGTCGTGATACTGCGCCCGGATAGCCATCCGCAGATTGCCCACCCAGTTCACCCCGGAATAGAGTGCCAGTGCCAGACCGGTTAACCCCACGGTCGCACGCTGGCGGATGGCGGTATCGATACTGCGTTCAATGGTGGCAGCGAGTGTCGGGTCGCTGATACTGTTGGCGACACCGCGGATAAGTCTGGTCAGCAGTTCCGGATTAAAGGCCAGAACATAACCGGCTGCGGCAAAAGAGACCATCAGAATCGGGATCATGGATAAGAATGAGAAATAGGTAATCGCTGCACCGAACGGGCTGCCCATTCTGTCATTAAAGCGGGTGGCGGTGCGGATCAGATGGGCAATAAACGGAATATCGCGGATATAATTCCCGGCTTTCACACTCCATTTCAGGGCTTTTTTCCCCTGTTTTAACCCTTCATCAAAATTCTTCCGCAGGGGTTTTAATGATGATGTGCTGTGGTCATCTTCCGGTGTGTCGTGTTCCCGGGTCATGTATCCTCGCTTGTTCGGAAATTGATTCCGTTTAAGTTTACTACAGGACTCACCGGATGAACAATTCAGGTTCCGGTATAACGGGCTTCAGAATTTCCCGATTGATTAACGGGGATAATAATATGTAATTAGCCGCGCTTATTTCTTCTCAGAATAATTAAAACAAATACCAATTTATAAGATGTTCACAATATGAATAATAAATGTGTCTTTCCCGGGAATAACCGGGGAATTTACCGCTGTTTGCTGATGCCGGTTATTCCGCTGCTTATTACCGGATGTGTTTATAAACCGGAAGGACCTTATTTACCGGCAAAAGTGGTGGTCGTGTCAAACCATGTGTGTCTGCTTACCCGCCCGGAAGGGGATGAGAAAATTATCCGCCTGGATATTAATGAAATTGGTAGTGAAAATAAACGGCTGTTAACGCATACCTTTACCCCGGAGCAGGCGGCGGTCAGCCGGAACCACTGTATTTCAACGCAGAATTATCCCTTCCGGAGCGGATATTCCTATACTGTGCTGATAACGGTCGGGTCAGACGTTCAGCGCCGCCTGAATATTCATCCGGGAACGCGCAATTTTGAAATCCGCTTTCAGTTGACTGATTATTTTGGTCAGTTAAGAGCAACGGAGTTTTAATACTGTTTGCCGGTTTCTGTTGTCAGAAAAACGGCAGCGGCATGATTACTTTAATAATGCATCCAGTTCCGCCTGCGCTTCTTTTAATTCCGCTTCGGCTTCGGCCAGTTTGCGTTCGCGTTTGGCAATCTTACTGATATCGCCTTTATCGATGGCTTTTTGTAAATCGGCTTTGCGCTCTGCCACTTCTTTTGTCCGGTCACTGACTTCATCACGGGCATCATCACGCAGACTGTTTGGTGTGCAGTAAGTATTCACATTCTGCAGAGCCCGCTCCAGGCCCTGCACCCGGTGTGTATTGCCGTGAGCTTTGGCATAGCTGAGCTGCTCCTGAATTTTGCTTTTTTTGATGTCACAGCCATTCTGCGCACTCAGCGCGGAGGTGCTTACCAGTAATGCACCCAGAGCCAGTGCAGCAGTTGTAAAACGTGTCATGTTTACCTCGTTATTTATACTAGTCGTCATTTTATGACTATCAATAATGACAATGGTTCATTATCACGCCGCACAGATGAGGAAAGGGCATTGGTTCTTTCCTGCCGAAATCAGGTTATACTGATCACTTCAATTTGTACTGATATTCTTGTTCCGGGTGGTGCACACCCGACCATCTGAGGCCCTTGTATGCTTAGTTACCGCCACAGCTTTCACGCCGGCAACCATGCGGATGTGTTAAAACACACCGTCCAGAGTCTGATCATTGAATCATTAAAAGAGAAAGATAAACCCTTTTTGTATCTGGATACGCACGCCGGTGCCGGGCGTTATCAGCTCAGTGGCGAGCATGCGGAGCGTACCGGGGAGTACCTGGAAGGGATCGCCCGTATCTGGGCGCAGGAATCAGTGCCGGAAGAACTGAAAACGTATCTTGAAGCCGTCAGTGCACTGAATCCGCGTGGTGACCTGCGTTTTTATCCGGGTTCGCCGCTGATCGCCGCACATTTGCTGCGTGATCACGACAAATTAAATATCAGCGAACTGCATCCGTCTGATTTTCCGCTGCTGCGCAATGAATTCAGCCGCGATAACCGTGCCCGTGTGGTACGGGAAGATGGTTATCAGCAACTGAAATCACAGTTACCTCCGTCATCCCGGCGCGGATTTGTGCTGATTGACCCGCCGTATGAACTGAAAAGTGATTATCAGGCTGTGGTGAAAGGGATTCAGGAAGGTCACCGCCGCTTTGCAACCGGGACTTATGCGGTCTGGTATCCGGTGGTGCTGCGCCAGCAGATCAAACGGATGGTAAAAGATTTTCAGGCAACCGGGATCCGCAAAATTCTGCAAATCGAGCTGGCGGTGCGCCCTGACAGTGATCAGCGCGGTATGACCGCATCCGGCATGATTGTGATTAATCCGCCGTGGAAGCTGGAATCGCAGATGAAATCCGTGCTGCCGTGGCTG
The DNA here is from genome assembly GCF_041099235.1 of Morganella morganii. GTDB lineage: Bacteria > Pseudomonadota > Gammaproteobacteria > Enterobacterales > Enterobacteriaceae > Morganella > Morganella morganii_E. Next base: position 230,804 of record NZ_JBFZSO010000006.1, read on the forward strand.
CATAAAGTGCTGGTACCGGAAGGTACAGGGCATACACTGGTTGAATGGATCACACCGGAATAATTCGTTTCCGCTGCGGGCATGACGGCAGCGGGTGTTTATGTATTGACTGATAAATGGAACGAGCCAACTATGAGCAAACATTACGATTATATTGCAATCGGCGGCGGCAGTGCCGGTATTGCGTCTGTAAACCGGGCAGCAATGTACGGGCAGAAATGTGCCCTGATTGAAGCAAAAGCGCTCGGCGGCACGTGTGTTAACGTCGGTTGTGTCCCGAAAAAAGTGATGTGGTATGGTGCGCAGATTGCGGAAGCCATCCGCCAGTACGGCCCGGATTACGGGTTTGATACCACCATCAACCATTTCAGCTGGGACAAACTGCTGGAAAGCCGTTCTGCGTATATTGATCGTATTCACCAGTCTTATGAGCGCGTTCTCGGCAATAATAAAGTGGATGTGATCACCGGGTTTGCCCGTTTTAAAGATGCACACACGGTGGAAGTAAACGGTGAAACATACACCGCGGATCATATCCTGATCGCCACCGGCGGCCGTCCGGTTCCGCCGTCCATTCCGGGCGCGGAATACGGCATTGATTCTGATGGTTTCTTCGCACTGAAAGCTCTGCCGTCACGTGTGGCGGTGGTCGGTGCCGGGTATATCGCCGTGGAACTGGCCGGGGTGCTGAATGCCCTGGGCAGCGAAACACATCTGTTTGTCCGTAAACATGCACCACTGCGTAATTTCGATCCGCTGATCACAGAAACGCTGGTCGAAGTGATGAATACCGAAGGGCCGTCACTGCACACCAACTCTGTACCGAAAGCAGTTGTGAAAAATGCTGACGGCAGCCTGACCCTGCAACTGGAAAACGGCCACGAGCAGACTGTGGATTGCCTGATCTGGGCTATCGGCCGTGAACCGGCAACAGACAATATCAATCTCGATGTGACCGGCGTGAAACTCAACGATCGCGGTTATATTCAGGTGGATAAATACCAGAACACTTCAGTTCCGGGTCTGTATGCGGTGGGTGATAATACCGGTGCTGTTGAACTGACCCCGGTTGCGGTTGCCGCAGGCCGCCGTCTCTCTGAGCGCCTGTTTAACAACAAGCCGGACGAGCACCTGGATTACACCAACATCCCGACCGTTGTCTTCAGCCACCCGGCTATCGGTACCGTGGGTCTGACAGAACCACAGGCGATTGAGCAGTACGGCGCGGACAATGTGAAATGCTACAAGTCCTCTTTCACCGCCATGTATACCGCTGTCACCAGCCACCGCCAGCCATGCAAAATGAAGCTGGTGTGTGCGGGTAAAGACGAAAAAATCGTCGGTATCCACGGCATCGGTTACGGCATGGACGAAATCCTGCAGGGCTTTGCGGTCGCACTGAAAATGGGCGCCACCAAGAAAGATTTCGATAACACCGTGGCCATTCACCCGACAGCAGCAGAAGAGTTTGTGACGATGCGCTGATGGCACATTAATTGATACTTATGTCTGCAAAGCAGGCCGTGACGATGTCCGGCCTGCTTTCTTTTTACGTAATGACAATGACACTACGCCGGGCCATGTTAAAGAGGATGTAGTACTGTTTCCGGAGGAGGATATGACGAAACTATTCTGAATAGCTGATGGTCACCCGAACTTCTTCGACATTCCCTCTGATGCCGGGCTGACCGATTTCCAACCGAGTTTTTCATAGAAACCGGGTTTATCCGCGACCATCGAGACATAAGAGCCTTCGAGTGTGGCGGATGCAAGATAGCCATCGATATCGTCCATTATCCGGCGGCCGAGCCCCGCACCCTGATATGCCGGATCAACGGCGACATCAACCACCTCAAAATTACAGGCACCGTCACCGACCACGCGCCCCATGGCGATAAGTGTTCCGTCATCACGGATGGTCACGATATATAAACTGTTGGGCAGCCCGATCTCAGCGGCTTTCAGTGATTTTGCCGATAATCCGGCCTTAATGCGCAGCGCGCAGTACTCCTGTGCGGAAGGCGCACGTTCTTCTGTAATCAGCGTCATGAGGTTGCTATCTGTAATAAGGGGGTTTTTTTGACAATGACCTTAAACCATTCGGCAAAATGTTGCGGATGGTCATGCATCTCTTTTTTCAGGTCAGTGAGTGATATCCGGCGCACGGCAGCGACTTCCTGCGGGTTCAGGGAAAACGGGCCGTTATAGTGACCGGTAAACAGGTGGTCATATTCATGTTCAATGAGTGACGGCGGAACCTCTGCACGGTAAATGATATGGCCGGCAGGCCGCAGAGGACAGGTGATCCCCAGCTCTTCCTGCAGACGGCGCTGCGTCGCCTGTTCCAGCGATTCACCACGGCGGGGATGGCTGCAGCAACTGTTGGCCCACAATCCGCCGGAATGGTATTTGCTGAGCGCACGCTGCTGGATCAGCAGCTCACCCGCATCATTAAACAGGAACACAGAAAACGCACGGTGCAGTAATCCGAGCTGATGAACGCGGAGTTTTTCATCATACCCGAGGGTATTATCATGTTCATCGACCAGAATCAGTTCGTCACTCATTATATCTTTTATCCGGTAAAGCGGCTGAAAGATATACTGTAGCAAATATGCGGCGGAAAGTTTGCCGGAATAGTGGCATAAAAACGCCGGAATATATCTCCGGCGCCTCATTATTTATTCCGGGGGAATTATTTATTGCGGGCAGCCAGGTAATCCTGAAGTGTGCCTTCCGGGAATTTCTTGCAGAATTCAACGATTTTAGGTGCTTCCGCAACCCCTTTTTCTGACAGTGCCACAAAGTCACCGCCCGGGTATTGTGTGTCTTTGCTGATCACCCACAGGGCAACCGGTGCCCAGCTTTGCGGGTTCAGATTAACGAATTCTTTGCAGGTCATTTTATCGGGTACCTGAATATCCGCAGGTTCAGCGAGAGCCACTGAGGAAAATGCACTTGCAGCAACCAGACACGCGGTGACGAAATACTTTTTCATGATAAATAAACCTCGTTTTTTGTTTCAGGAAATACAACCGAATACGTTATTCAGAATAGATCAAATAACGTCATATTCAATATTTCTCCCTTTTTAAAGAAGAAATAATAATATTAAATGGTTTTTTCAGGATAAAAAGTATGAGCATACAGATGAGACTCATATCGGGCCGGGTAACATGATTTTATGTCAGGCCCGATATGAGTGACGGTTACGGATTGTTTTCCAGCCAGCTGACAATAAAGTTGCGGATGGCAGTGATATTGTTGATATCCAGTTGCGGCACCGTGACATCCTGCCGTGGCTTATCTGACGCAAACGCAATAACGAACTCATCCAGCAGTGTCTGGTACGGACGGTCAGTCACATCGCGGAACAGGGCGATTTTTGGTACAGATTCCCCCTTGAACCCTTCCACCAGGATAAGATCCAGCTCCCGTGTATCAAAGCGGGCGGCCAGTTGCATCAGGTCAGGCTCCGCACCGCCCGGGGTTTCGGTCATCAGTGCAAACCGCTCCTGACTGACCACCAGAGTCTGATAAGCGCCGGCTTTACGCAGCTCATAGCTGTCTTTTCCCGGGGTATCGACATCCATATCATGATGTGTGTGTTTGACCAGCCCGATGCGCAGCCCGCTTTCCCGCAGTTGCGGGATCAGTTTTTTCAGCAGGGTGGTTTTACCGGTGCCGCTGTAAGCCGTGACGGCCAGCAGTGGTACCGGATGCGGCAGCCGGTGCTGTTTTTCCCATTCCCGGCACTCTGCAAGGGTATTAAGATTGATGAAATCACCGGGATTTGCATCAAATGTGACGGCTTTTGCGCCGATGTTATTCATAAACAGCAGAAGTTTGCGATCGCCGCCGATAAGATATTCTGTCAGCGGCGTGATCAGCGAGCGGTGACACAGCGCAAAGGCCGGATGGGCCCGCTGGTGATCACAGGCATAAGCGCACAGAGCATCGCCTTTCTGCTGCCAGAGTTTTTCTGCCAGGTCCGCCGGGAACTGCGGCACATCACACGGCACAAACAGCACCCAGTCGTGCAGGGCGTTTTCAAGACCGGCCAGCATCCCGGCAAGCGGACCCGGAAAATCCGGTAATGTATCCGCGATCACCCGCAGGCCGGTGGCGTGATAATCCCGCGCATTGCGGTTGGCATTGATAAAAACGTCATCTGTCTGCGGGGCGAGCAGCTTTACGCTGTGCAGATAAAGCGGGATCCCGCCCAGTAATACCAGGCCCTTGTCCTGTCCCTGCATCCGGGTGGCCCGGCCGCCGGCAAGAATACAGCCGCTGAGTTGCATCATCATTTTCAGTTTCTCTGACAATCTCTGATAAATATTCTGAACTTATCTTAACAAGGATTCCGGTATAGTGAGCGCGAATATCAATGCAATGGTCGTTATAATCACGGATAATACGCCGCAGTTATTACAGCCTGCCAATATTTACGCATCCTGACAGTCCTGTTCTTTCCGGAGCGGCGGATAATTGGTAATGTGTTACGATCTTGCTTATAAGGAATTTATTATGAAATGTCATCGTCTTAATGAGGTTATCGAACTTCTGCACCCTGTCTGGCAGCAACATTCTGATCTGAACCTGATGCAGATGTTACAGAAACTGGCTGACGAAGCCGGGTTTGAGGGTGAATTATCTGACCTGACCGATGATATTCTTATTTATCACCTGAAAATGCGCGGCTCTGAGGCAACAGAGGCCATTCCGGGTCTGAAAAAAGATTACGAAGAAGATTTTAAAACCGCTCTGTTACGTGCTCGCGGCATCATCAAAGAGTAATGCAGACGATTACCCCGCCGGTTTTCACTTTTCAGGATTTCCGGCCTGACCGCCTGATCGACAGCCTGAGCCGTTACGGTATCTGGCTTGATTCCGGTCTGACGGAACTGAACAGCTACGAAAACCGCGTATATCAGTTTACGGACGAAAACCGTACCCGCTATGTGGTGAAGTTTTATCGTCCGGCGCGCTGGGATGAGGCGCAGATCCGTGAGGAGCACGACCTGACCCTGACGCTGGCTCAGGCCGGGCTGCCGGTCGCAGCACCGCTGGCGTTTGACGGCGACACGCTGCTGTCACAGGACGGTTATCTGTTCGCGCTGTTTCCGTCGGTCGGCGGACGGGCGTATGAGACGGATAACCTTGATCAGCTGGAAAGCACCGGGCGGCTGCTCGGACGACTGCACCAGATAAGCCGGGAACGCTGTTTTGTGCACCGCCCGTCCATCGGATTGCAGGAATATCTGCTGACACCGCGTGAAATCCTCGCGCAGTGTCCGCTGATCCCGCAGGCGCGTCGTGACAGCTTTATAGCGACACTGGATACTCTGATCCGTGAGACATCTGCCCGCTGGCACGACGACTGGCATGCCATCCGTCTGCACGGGGATTGTCATCCGGGTAATATTTTATGGCGTGATGAACCGTGGCTGGTGGATTTCGATGATGCCCGCAATGGTCCGGCGGTGCAGGATCTGTGGATGCTGCTCAGCGGGGATACGGATTCGCGCCGTTATCAGCTGGATATTCTGCTCGATGCCTATCAGGAGTTTTGTGACTTCGATACGCGGGAGCTGGCACTGATTGAACCGCTGCGCGCCATGCGCATGGTTCATTTTTTATCCTGGGTGGCACGCCGCTGGCAGGATCCTGCTTTTCCACGGGCATTTCCGTGGATGGCGGAAGGTGATTTCTGGTCACAGCAGCAATCACTGATGACTGAACAGACAGCCGTACTGGCGGAGCCCCCGCTGACGCGCTTTCTGCCTTATTGATTTTCAGGAGAGATAAAGATGAAGAAACTTTGGTTAGCGCTGATTGGATTTGCGATGTCATTCAGTGTCTTTGCAAACCCGGTATCGGGAAAAGAGTACACCGAACTGAGCACCCCGGTAACAAATCAGCCTGACGTGGTGGAGTTTTTCTCCTTCTACTGCCCGCACTGCTACCAGTTTGAAGAAAACTTCAAAGTGCCGGAATCCATCAGCAAAAATCTGCCGGAAGGGGCGAAACATGAACGTTATCATGTTGATTTCCTCGGCGGCCCGATGGGACCTGAACTGACCAAAGCCTGGTCTGTGGCCATGGCGATGGGTGTTGAGGACAAAGTGACTCCGATCCTGTTCGAAGGCATTCAGAAAACCGGTACAATTAAAACCCCGGCTGATGTCCGTGAGGCCTTTATCAAAGCAGGTGTGACCGGCGAGGATTATGATTCCGCCGCTAACAGCATCTTTGTGAAGTCCCTGATTGCCAAGCAGCAGAAAGCCGCTGCGGATTACAAATTACGCGGTGTGCCGGCGGTCTTTGTCAAAGGTAAATACCAGATCAACAACGCCGGTCTGGAAGTCAAAGATGTGAATGAATATGGTAAAGCGTTCTCTGATACGGTCAATTATCTGCTCAAACAGAACTGATCACAGAATCTGAATCTCCGGGAAGCAATGGCGGTAACGCCATTGCTTTTTTACTATCCACATTAATCAAGTGATTACAACGGCAGATTATCTTGCGGCATTCGTTTATAACCTATTGATTTTTTTGAACGAGATTCAGGCATATCGCGCTGCAGACAGTGATTTACATAGGGTTCATAAATTTACCCACAAAGTTATCCACAGCTTGTTATTTTTTATTTCCCGGGCAACCCCGTCCTGTTCTGATGTACGGGAAGATTAACGGCTGCGGCCGATAATAGTCGTCTGATGCCGCAGTCTGTGGCATGCTACCCGCAAGAATCCATTTAATACTGTGAAGGCAATTATGGCTCAGATTGCAGACAACCCTTTGATTTTAGTCGATGGTTCATCGTACCTCTATCGTGCTTACCACGCATTCCCTCCGCTGACCAATAGTGCCGGACAACCGACCGGTGCCATGTACGGCGTGCTGAATATGCTGCGCAGCCTGATAATGCAGTATGAACCCAGCCATGTTGCCGTGGTATTTGATGCCAAAGGTAAAACATTCCGTGATGAATTGTTTGAAGCCTATAAATCACACCGCCCGCCGATGCCGGATGATCTGCGTGAGCAGATAGCGCCGCTGCATGACATGGTCGTCGCGATGGGGATGCCGCTGTTATCTGTTTCCGGTGTGGAAGCGGATGATGTCATCGGGACACTGGCGAAACAGGCGGCGGCAGAAGGCCGCGCCGTACTGATCAGCACCGGTGATAAAGATATGGCGCAGCTGGTGACCCCGGATATCACCCTGATCAATACCATGAACAATACCATTCTCGGGCCGGAAGAAGTGGAAACCAAATACGGTGTTCCGCCGTCACTGATTATTGATTATCTGGCACTGATGGGCGATTCCTCCGATAACATCCCGGGCGTGCCGGGTGTTGGTGAGAAAACCGCTCAGGCCTTATTGCAGGGATTGGGCAGCCTGGATGATATCTATGCGGATCTGGATAAAATCGCCGGACTGAGCTTCCGTGGTGCCAAAACCCTCGCGCCGAAGATGGAAACCAACAAAGAGATGGCATATCTCTCTTACACTCTGGCGACTATCAAAACCGATGTGGAACTCGACCGCACCTGGGATTCCCTCGCGCTGACGGAACCGGACTTAGATAAGCTGCATGCATTATTCACACAGTATGAATTTAAACGCTGGATAAGTGATCTGGAAAACGGCGGCTGGCTGGCGAAGAAAAGCACCCGCAGCGCGCCGTCAAAAGCAGCGGTGAGTGCTGCCGCAGTACAGACCCCGGCAGCACCGGTGGCTGTACCGGTAATCAGCAATGAAAACTATGAAACCATCCTTGATGAAGAGGCACTGAACCGCTGGGCCGATATCCTGCGTGAGGCCGGTGAGTTTGCGTTTGATACCGAAACCGACAGTCTGGATAACCTTTCCGCACGTCTGGTCGGGATGTCATTTGCGGCGAAAGCAGGCCATGCGGCATATGTGCCGATCGGCCATGATTATCTGGATGCGCCGGATCAGTTGTTAACCGAGCAGGTGCTGCGGGTGATGAAACCGATTCTGGAAGATGAAAAAATACGGAAAATCGGTCAGAACCTGAAGTTTGATCGCGGGATCATGGAAAATTACGACGTGGAACTGCGCGGAATCGCCTTTGACACCATGCTGGAATCCTATGTGCTCAACAGTGTCGCCGGGCGTCATGATATGGACAGCCTGGCCGATCGTCATCTGAATTACAAAACCACCACCTTTGAAGATATCGCCGGGAAAGGCAAAAAGCAGCTGACGTTTAATCAGATCCCGCTGGAAGAAGCGGCCAATTATGCGGCGGAAGATGCGGATATCACACTGCTGCTGCATCAGGCGCTGTATCCGCAGCTGGAAGCCGAAAAATCGCTGCTGCACGTCTATCAGGATATTGAAATACCGCTGGTGCCGGTGCTCTCCCGTATGGAGCGGACAGGGGTTCTGATCGATGCCAATGTGCTGGCTGCACAGTCAGTGGAGCTGACTGCCCGTCTGGATGAACTGGAGAAGCAGGCATTTGTGATTGCCGGGGAAGAGTTCAACCTCTCTTCGCCGAAGCAGTTGCAAACCATCCTGTTTGAAAAACTGAATCTGCCGGTTCTGAAGAAAACCCCGGGCGGCGCGCCGTCAACTAATGAGGAAGTGCTGGAAGAGCTGGCGGATAACCACGAGCTGCCGCGCGTGATCCTCGAACACCGCAGCCTGTCCAAACTGAAAACCACCTATACCGATAAACTGCCGCTGATGGTGGATCCGAAAACCCGCCGTGTGCATACCTCGTATCACCAGGCCGTAACCGCGACCGGCCGCCTTTCTTCCCGTGACCCGAACCTGCAGAATATTCCGGTCAGAACCGATGAAGGCCGCCGTATCCGCCAGGCGTTTATTGCCCGTGACGGCTACTGCATTATGGCAGCGGACTATTCCCAGATTGAATTGCGTATCATGGCGCATCTGTCACAGGACAAAGGGCTGCTGAAAGCCTTTGCTGAAGGCAAAGATATCCACCGTGCAACCGCCGCCGAAGTGTTTGGTGTGCCGCTGGATGAAGTGACGTCTGATCAGCGCCGCAGCGCGAAAGCGATCAACTTCGGTCTGATTTACGGCATGAGCGCCTTTGGTCTTGCCCGCCAGCTGGGGATCCCGCGCGGTGAAGCACAGCGCTATATGGATCTCTATTTTGAGCGTTATCCGGGCGTGCTGGAATATATGGCCCGCACCCGCGAACATGCGGCAGAAAAAGGCTATGTCGAAACGCTGGAAGGCCGCCGTCTCTGGTTGCCGGAAATCAATTCCCGTAACGGTATGCGCCGCAAGGCCGCTGAGCGCGAGGCGATCAACGCCCCGATGCAGGGCACCGCAGCGGATATCATCAAAAAAGCGATGATTGCCGTGGATGACTGGCTGCAAAAAGAGAATATCGATGCGCTGATGATTATGCAGGTACACGATGAACTGGTGTTTGAAGTCAGAAAAGAGCAGCAGGCAGAGATGGCAGAGAAGATCCGCGGGCTGATGGAAGCAGCGATGAAACTGGATGTGCCGTTGAAAGTAGAAGCGGGAGTCGGAGCCAATTGGGACGAAGCCCACTAATTTACGCGTCATCTTTCAATCCGTGGCCGCGTTGGCTGCACTCAGAAATCCGGGTCACATACTGGTGTATGCTCCCCGGATTTCTTCCTTTGCCGCCTTGCCACAAATTGAAATCTATAGCATAAAGGCATTGTGTCCCGGTTCCTTCCGCTTGCTGCCTTGCTGCAAACCGAATGATTTAGCCTTAGCATTCGGCATCATGTTGGCCGCACTCAGAAATCCGGGTCACATACTGGTGTATGCTCCCCGGATTTCTTCCTTTGCCGCCTTGCCACAGACTGAAACCTATAGCGTAAAGGCATTGGCCCCGGAGCGGGTCTGTTACGCGTTTTCTTCCCGCATTTTCAGGGTTTTCTTCACTTTTTTCTCAATGCGCTGGCGCTTCAGCGGCGAGAGATGGTCGATAAACAGCTTGCCGTTGAGATGGTCGATTTCGTGCTGGAGGCAGCCCGCCTGTAATCCTTCCGCATCAAGGGTATGTTCTGTACCGTTTATATCCTGATAGCGGACCGTAACAGCGGAGTAGCGCTGAGTTTCTGTGTAGCTCTCCGGCAGGGACAGGCAGCCGTCCATCATCATCATTTCGCCGTCGCACTGAATAAATTCCGGATTAATCAGTGCCATCGGCTGATCGCGGTTTTCAGAGACATCCACGATAATCACACGCTTACAGACACCCACCTGCGGCGCGGCAAGGCCGATACCCCGTTCGGCATACATGGTTTCTGTCATATCCGTGACAAATGTTTTCAGTTCGTCATCAAAAACCGTGACGGGTTGGGCCGTTTCCCGCAGGCAGGGATCAGGAAAATGCCGTAATGTCAGTAATGCCATAGCTAACTCACTAATATCAATAAAAATTATGGGGAGACTTACTCCCGGATGCGCTCAGACTATCATAACAGTATGGTGTGAAAACGGCATCATTTGTGCTGTTTTGTTGCTATTTTGTGCGGATAGCCCCGGACTACCTATAGATCCAGATCGCATAAATATGTAATTAAAGTACATTTGGAAGGAATTTGACGGTTTTATGACAAGCTGAATCGTGCGCAATCTGAAAAAAAATTACAAAAAAGGTTTTTTTGTCGGTAAATTTGCGGTAAAGTTATTCGCGTAGGGTACAGAGGTAAGATGTTCTATCTTTCAGACCTTTTACTTCACGTAATCGGATTTAGCTGAATATTAGCTGCTCCGGTCAGACAATGTCTGACCGGAGCATTTTTTTTGCATAAAAAACCCGCTGTATGCGGGCTTCTTCATGAGCGGATATGTCAGAGGATCACTCTGCGTCGCTTTCGCTGAACCAGGTGTCCAGTTTCAGGCGTAACTTATCAATGCCGATTTTTTTCAGGGCCGAGAAATATTCCACCTGAATATCGCCGGTTTCACTCAGGTCTGTCAGTGCATCACGCACCGCCATCAGCTGCTTCTTACGTGCGCCGCTGGCCAGTTTGTCGGCTTTGGTCAGCAGCGCCAGAACCGGTACCTGCATAGCCACAGCCCATTCAATCATCTGCATATCCAGATCTTTGAGCGGATGGCGGATATCCATCAGCACCACCAGGCCGCGCAGACAATCGCGTTTTTGCAGATATTCACCCAGTGCTGCCTGCCATTTGCGTTTCATCGCTTCCGGAACTTCGGCGTAACCGTAGCCCGGCAGGTCAACCACACGGCAGCCTTCAGTGACTTCAAACAGGTTAATAAGCTGGGTACGCCCCGGTGTTTTACTGGTCCGCGCCAGGCTTTTTTGCTGTGTCAGCGCGTTCAGTGCACTGGATTTTCCGGCATTGGAGCGACCGGCAAACGCCACCTCGATCCCCGTATCTTCCGGTAAATGGCGGATATCCGGTGCGCTGATGACAAAATGGGTCGCTTGGTAGTTGTGCGTTTTAATGGTCAAAATCTGTTCTCCTCAGGTCGAAACCGGGATGATTATAGCCTAATGCCAGTTGTTTAAGAACTGCGGCAGACAGATTACTGTGCCTGTTTATTCACAGGGCGGAAAAAAGTAATAACAATAACCGGGCTGTGTGTGGTAACCGATATAATCCGGAGAAAACAAAGTCTTCCCGGTGAAAAAAACACGAATATTTACGCGTAAAAAGATAAAAAACAGAGCGCTTTATTATCGTCTATACAGACGGGTGTTATTTTTTATTTGGCATAAGTTGAGTTTTTCATTAAAAAATGAAATTTAAACATAAAAATCAATGTGATATTTATATTTACGCGTTAAATGCAATAAAAGCATCAGCAGAATGAGCTGTTTCGTCTTATTTTGCTAAATTACCGGCTGTGCGCAGAATATCATCAGTACAAATACGTGAAAAATTCTTATATTAATTTAGTTATCCCGGCGGTAAAGGTAAATTAAAGTAAATCGGTGGCGCTCAGCGCCATTGCCCATTAAAATCGATAAAATTAGTATCAGTTTATTTCGTTGAAAGGAATTGGGAATGTTAAAACGTGTTTTAGTTACATTTGTGGCAGCCTGTACCCTCAGTGCAACGTCGCTGGCGTTCGCAGCGGAGCAGACGCATGTTAAATTTACCACCACCGCAGGCGATTTTGAAATTGCGCTGGATAATGAAAAAGCGCCGAAAACTGTGGAAAATTTCAAGCAGTATGTCACCGATAAATTCTATGACGATACAACATTCCACCGTGTCATCCCGGGCTTTATGGTGCAGGGCGGCGGCTTTACGGCGGATATGAATCAGAAACAGACCCGCCCGCCGGTAAAAAATGAAGCGGATAACGGTCTGCGTAACCTGCGCGGTACCATTGCGATGGCGCGTACCGCAGATAAAGACAGTGCAACCAGCCAGTTTTTTATTAACGTAGCGGATAATGCATTCCTCGACCACGGTCAGCGCGATTTTGGCTATGCTGTGTTTGGTAAAGTCGTGAACGGTATGGAAGTTGTCGATAAAATCTCAAAAGTGAAGACAGAAAACATCGGTCCGTACCAGAACGTGCCATCGACACCGATCAAAATTATTTCTGCAACTATCGTAAAATAAACCGTATTTTCGTGCAGACTAAGGGGAATATTTTCGGATATTCCCCGTAAGCATGTCAAACTCCCTGATAGTCTGAATAAGACGATATCTGCCTCTGCGGCACCATGCCGCATTCGGGCTATTTTCTCTGTCCGGCTGTGGTATTATAGCCCGCTTCATGAAACTGTCTGTGCAATCCCCCCGGGTTGCAGGGTATTGTCAACGTATGCCTGATACAGCAGTTTGAAAATAAAAAAGATAAATATATCAGTCGGATATAGATAATCATGCTATTAATTATCGATAATTATGACTCATTTACTTATAACCTGTATCAATACTTCTGTGAGTTAGGTGCAGATGTACAGGTTAAACGAAATGATGCCGTCAGCCTCAGTGATATTGAGCAATTATCGCCATCTCATCTGGTGATCTCACCGGGTCCCTGCACGCCGTCAGAAGCCGGTATTTCACTGGATGCGGTCAGCCATTTCGCCGGTGAAATCCCGATCCTCGGGGTGTGTCTCGGGCATCAGGCTATCGGCCAGGCATTTGGCGCGCAGGTGGTGAAGGCACGTAAAGTGATGCACGGCAAAACCACCGCGATCCATCATAATCAGCAGGGTGTGTTCAAAGGTCTGAACCGTCCGCTGACCGTCACCCGCTATCATTCGCTGGTGATTGCCCCGGAAACATTACCGGCCTCGTTTGAGGTTACCGCATGGAGCCTGCATGACGGCAATGTGGATGAAATCATGGGGATCCGCCATAAAACCCTGCCGATTGAAGGTGTACAGTTCCATCCGGAAAGTATTCTCAGTGAGCAGGGGCATGAACTCCTGAATAATTTCCTGAAATACTAATTAGTTATTGCTTATTTTATCCCCGGTTCTGTTTTTTCATTCGTTTTGATTTGATTTTTTATTCATATTTGGTGATTATATTTTCACTTGTGGATAGATCAGGTAAGGAACGATGACAAAACAGAATGCGGTTACGCGCGGCACTTATGATGAAGTGATGCTGCCAATTTATGCACCGGCTGATTTTATTCCTGTCAGAGGTCAGGGAAGCCGGGTGTGGGATCAGAACGGCACCGAATATGTTGATTTTGCCGGGGGCATTGCCGTACTGGCGCTGGGTCATTGTCATCCGGCACTGGTCGCGGCACTGAAAACCCAGAGTGAGTCGCTCTGGCATGTCAGCAATATTTTTACCAATGAACCGGCGCTGACACTGGCGCAGAAGCTGATAAACCACACGTTCGCGGAGCGGGTTTTCTTTGCCAACTCCGGTGCAGAGGCAAACGAAGCTGCATTCAAACTGGCGCGTCATTATGCACTGACCCGCCATCATCCTTATAAAACCAAAATCATCGCTTTTCATCACGGCTTCCATGGCCGGACACTGTTCACGGTGTCTGTCGGCGGTCAGCCGAAATATGCCGATGGCTTCGGACCGAAACCGGCGGATATTATTCATGTGCCTTTTAACGACCTCGATGCTGTCAAAGCAGTGATGGACGATCATACCTGTGCCGTGGTGCTGGAACCTGTCCAGGGCGAGGGCGGGATCACGCCGGCCACACCGGTCTTTATGCAGGGTCTGCGTGAGTTGTGTGATAAACATCAGGCGCTGCTGGTATTTGATGAAGTGCAGAGCGGGATGGGGCGCAGCGGAAAACTGTTTGCCTATATGGATTACGGGATTGAACCGGATATTCTGACCACCGCCAAAGCGCTGGGCGGCGGTTTTCCGATCAGTGCCATGCTGACAAAACAGGATATTGCACAGGTGATGGTACCCGGTACGCACGGTACAACCTACGGCGGCAACCCGCTGGCCTGTGCGGTCGGCAATGCGGCCTTTGATCTGATCAACGACCCGGCACTGCTGGCTGGAGTGAATGAGCGCCATCAGTGGTTTGCGGATGCACTGCAATCCCTGAACAGCACATTCGGCGCGTTTGCGGAGATTCGCGGCAAAGGCCTGTTGATTGGTGCCGAACTGGCGGGTATCTATCGCGATCAGTCAAAAACCCTGCTGGGACTGGCGGCCAAAAACGGCCTGATGCTGCTTAACGCCGGTACCAATGTTCTGCGTTTCACGCCATCGCTGATTATTGAAAAAGCCGATGTGGATGAAGGGATGAAACGATTGGCAAAAACCCTGAATGATTTCCGGGAAATGCAGTAAAACGGCGGGATCCAGAAACAAAAAAACAGGCGCAGATGCGCCTGTTTTGGTGATAAGGGCGGTCCGGATTAACGGGTGCCGTATACCACGATGGTTTTACCGTGTGCGGAGATCAGGTTCTGATCTTCCAGCATCTTCAGAATACGGCCGACAGTTTCGCGGGAACATCCCACAATCTGGCCGATTTCCTGACGGGTAATTTTGATTTGCATACCGTCCGGGTGAGTCATCGCATCCGGCTGTTTCGCCAGGTTCAGTAATGTCTGGGCGATGCGGCCTGTCACATCAAGGAATGCAAGGTTTCCGACCTTTTCTGATGTGGTTTGCAGGCGGCTTGCCATCTGCGCGGAAAGGCGCATAAGGATATCCGGGTTAACCTGGATAAGCTGGCGGAACTTTTTGTACGAGATTTCTGCAACTTCGCAGGCGCTTTTTGCCCGTACCCACGCTGTACGTTCCTGTCCTTCCTCAAATAATCCGAGTTCACCGATGAAATCACCCTGGTTGAGATAGGATAAAATCATCTCTTTGCCTTCTTCATCTTTGATCAGCACCGCAACAGAACCTTTTACAATATAGTAGAGTGTTTCTGCCTTTTCGCCCTGATGAATAAGCGTGCTTTTGGATGGATATTTGTGGATATGGCAGTGAGACAAAAACCATTCAAGCGTGGGGTCTGTTTGTGGCTTGCCGAGAACCATTCGCGTTATCCTCTGTTGTTAGTTATTGCAAACCGTTGTTTACGCTCTGCAATTATATAAAGTTTTAGCTTATCATATTAACTTGCTGAATTTCCGGCAAGTTAGTTTATTAAAATAGTATAATAATCCTCACGGAAAGATATTGATCTTAGCCATAGATAAATCCTTGCCGTGTTTTTAGCACAGGAAAACGGTCCTGTCTTCCACTGTCTCGCTTCAGCATAATAAACTATGAGATAGATTGCCAGCCCGTGAATGAAAGGGTAGTCTGTCGTGAATTATATTGATGATGAGGGTATAAAAATGGAAGCGCGTGTAAAGTGGGTTGAGAACATGACTTTCTTAGGGGAATCCGCGTCAGGACACCAGATTACAATGGACGGTAATGCCGGTGAAAAAGCCCCGAACCCGATGGAAATGGTACTGATGGCAACCGGCGGCTGCAGCGCCATTGATGTTGTCTCTATTTTGCAAAAAGGCCGTAATCAAGTCATTGATTGTGATGTAAAACTCACCGCTGAACGTCGTGAAACCGCGCCACGTTTATTCACTCATATTAATCTGCATTTTATTGTGACCGGCCGTGACCTGACTGAAAATGTTGTCGGACGAGCCGTGCAGTTATCCGCTGAGAAATATTGCTCTGTTTCATTAATGTTAGGCGAAAGTGTTAACATTACACATAGTTTTGAAGTAAAGAATATTGAATAATTTTTTGAAATATTATTTTTATTTTTGAACACTAACCGGGTAATACATTATTACCCGGTTTTTTTATCGCTTGTTTATTTGTTTTCCCTGCAATAATTGCTCTGCCAGCGGTGCCATTATTAATTCCATCGCCAGCCCTAATTTTCCGCCGGGGACGACAATGGTATTTGAGGCGGAAATAAAGGAACCCTGGAGCATGGATAACAAATAGGGGAAATCGATTTTTTTCAGGCCGCGGAAGCGGATCACGGTAAAGCTCTCATCCTGTGACGGAATGGATTTGGCCGAGAACGGGTTTGAGGTATCCACCGTTGGTACCCGCTGGAAATTAATGTGGGTGCGGGAAAACTGCGGGGTGATATAGCGGATGTAATCATCCATCGAACGCACGACGGAATCCATCACCGCCTCCCGCGAATGACCACGATCATTGGTGTCACGGACTAATTTCTGTATCCACTCCAGATTAACTATCGGTACCACACCGACCAGCAGATCCACATGTCCGGCGATATCATGCTCCGGTGTGACCACGCCGCCGTGTAATCCCTCATAGAAAAGCACATCCGTCCCGGCAGGAAGTGCCTCGCGGGGGGTGAAGGTGCCGGGCAGCTGATTATAGGGCACGGCTTCATCATAGGTATGCAGGTATTTGCGGCGTTCGCCGCTGCCGTTTTCGCTGTACTGGCGGAATGTGCTTTCGAGCAGGCCAAAATCGTTGGCTTCGGGGCCGAAATAGCTGATGTGACGCCCCTGTTCGCGGGCTTTGCGGATGGCGGCATCCATTTCCGGACGTGTGTAACGGTGAAAACTGTCGCCTTCAATAATGGCCGGAACCGCATCCAGCTGCTGGAAAATCTTACGGAAAGCCTGACTGGTGGTAGTGGTACCGGCTCCGCTGGAGCCGGTAACGGCGATAATCGGGTGGGTCCGTGACATGCGGCGTTTCCTCCGGCTGATTCAGCCGCGGAATTGTGCCGACGGCATGATGTTGAGTGTTTCGTGTAATTCCGACCAGACAATCACAATGTCGCCGTTTTTGAGTTGCGTGTAAAGATCCGCCACTTTATCACTGAGTGATTTTTCATGTTCGCCGTAATCGGTGCCTTCGCGCAGCACCACACTTTCCAGGATATTTTCCAGTGTTTCCGGCGCGATATCCTGCCAGGGAATAATCATGGTGTCTCCTTTGCGGCCAGATGCGGCGCGAGCCATTCAGGGATGCGCTCTTCCAGCCATAAACGCGGGCGGCGCCAGCTGCCGGACACAAAGCCGACATGGCCTCCGTGTTCGGTCATCTGGTACTCCACACACGGCGGCAGTTGTGACAGATCCGGCACCACTTCCTGTGCCATAAAAGGATCATCTTTGGCGTGGATGATCAGCATCGGCTTACGTACGGCAGGGAGTTTCGGCAGGGCACTGCAGCGGCGGTAGTAATCCGAGGCATCGCGGAAGCCGTGGATCCGCGAGGTGATAATGTCATCAAATTCGCGGATCCGTTTAATCGCGCGGATATGCAGCAGGTTTGTCGGGAGTGAATTCGGGTAGCGCACCAGCTTGCGGGTGGCATTGCGTTTCAGCCCTTTCAGCAGATACCACTGATAAAAGCGGGAAAAGCCTTTTTCCATTTTGAAAGAGCACGGCTCCAGCATCAGCGGGGCGGAGACCACAATCCCGGCATCCACTGCGGCATTCTCACCTTCTTCGGCAAGATAACAGGCCAGCATATTGCCGCCGAGTGAATAACCGACCGCACCGGTCGGTACTTTTCCGTAGGTATCCTGCAACCAGTTCAGCAGATAACGGGCATCTTCAGTTTCACCGGAGTGGTAAATTCGTTTGGAACGGTTCGGCTCGCCGCTGCATCCGCGAAAATGCATAACAACACCCAGCCAGCCCCGGCGGGCCGCTGCGGCCAGGATGCCATGAGCATACGGGCTGCGGAAACTGCCTTCCAGCCCGTGAAAGATGACCAGCCGTG
This sequence comes from Morganella morganii, assembly GCF_041099235.1. Taxonomy (GTDB): domain Bacteria; phylum Pseudomonadota; class Gammaproteobacteria; order Enterobacterales; family Enterobacteriaceae; genus Morganella; species Morganella morganii_E. The sequence continues at coordinate 248,980 of NZ_JBFZSO010000006.1, forward strand.
GTTTATGGTGTGCAGTATCGGGATCTTCGCTCCATGCAAGATCAATAAAATCATCATCCGGCAGTGTCAGGCGCTGCCAGAATGGCTTTATCGTCGGTTTCCGGCGGAAAATCCGGGGCAGCAACGTTTGCAGGTGCGGGTTGGTTGCCCAGGAAATCGGTTGAAAATGACTAGACATAGTTAGATTCGTAATGAAAAAACATCTCTTGTTTAATGAAAAACATACTGGTAATTTTCCGGGAAGAAAATGACCACGTTGCCGGATTACTCATGACCGCACACCTTTTTATCTCACTTTCCGTATTTATGTTTATCGCGGCAGTCACGCCCGGCCCCAATAATATGTTACTGACCGCCTCCGGTGCACAGCTCGGCTTCCGCCGCACGCTGGTACTGATGGCCGGTATTATGCTCGGCATGCAGACGGTATTATACCTTTCAGCCTTTGGTGTTGCGGCTATTTTACTGATTTATCCCAAATTGCATACTGCTATGAAAATTGCCGGCAGTCTTTACCTTCTGTGGCTTGCCAAAAAACTGGCCACCGCACCGTATCAGCAGCTTAATGAACCGCAGGTCAGTAAGGCGGTCACCTGGTATCAGGGGGCACTGCTGCAGTTTATCAATCCCAAGGCCTGGCTGATGGGGCTGGGGGCGGTCGGCAGTTACAGCCTGAGCGGTGATGCCTATATGCTGTCTGTCGGGGTGATGAGTATCGTGATGGTCTCTGTGAATCTGGTTGCCGGGCTTATCTGGATCGGATTCGGTGCCTTTATCGGCCGTTTTCTGCGCAGCCGCAATGCCTGGTTCACCTTCAATATTGTGATGGGGTTACTCACCGCCGCCTGTGTGCCGCTCATCTGGCTTGAATAGCGACATAATATAACCTGCGGAACAAAAACAGAAGCTGAATGAAAAACAGACCGCATTGCGGTCTGTTTTTTTATCACTGCAGCAAAATAGAAATCAGCTTAAATCCACATTCTTACTGCCGAACAGCAGGGTAAACAGGAATCCGGCCAGATAGGCGACGAGTAACCCGCCGGTATAGACCGCCATCCCGGTGAAAATACCGCTGTCGGATGTCATGACCGGAATCGCGATAACCCCCGATGGCCCGAAAACGGTATTCAGTCCGACCGGATAGCCGAACCAGGCGACAAGCCCGATAAAGAACCCGCCCGCCGCACCGCCGCAACAGGCAGTTATAAACGGCTTCACTCGCGGCAGGGTCACACCGTAGATCAGTGGTTCACCGATGCCGAGGAAGCCCGGGATAATCGCACCGCGGATTTGATTACGCAGCACCGAGTCTTTTCTCGCGCGGACATACAGTGCCAGCGCAGCACCGACCTGACCGGCACCCGCCATAGCGAGGATCGGGAACAGGGAGTTAAAACCCTGGGTGCCGACCAGCGCGGTGTACACAGGGATAAAGCCCTGATGGATGCCGAACATCACCGCAATCAGGAACAGACCGGCGAGAACTGCCGCCCCGAACGGGTTGGCGTTGAGGTGCATAAACAGCCAGGACATGCCGTCAAACAGCCAGACACCGATCGGCATAATCACAATAAAGGTCAGTGCGCCCATAATCAGCAGGGTGATGGCGGAGGTCAGAATGATATCCAGGTTCGCCGGGATAAAACGCCGCACCTGCCGCTCCACCCATGCACCGGTGATGGTGGCGATCAGAATACCGATAATGTTACCGCGCGGGTCAATGCCGTGACCGAAGAACGTTTCCATACCGGAGTAGAAACCTTTGGTCGCCTGAGGATCATAACCGAGGATAAACAGCGCCGCGATGATAGCACCATTGACACCGGAACCGCCGAAGGCCTTCTGCGCGTTATACCCGATCAGGATCCCCATAAAGGTAAACAGTCCTTTGCCGAAGACCTTCATGTAGCTCAGCACTTCGACCAGTGTACCGTTCGGGGACGGATTGCCGGTGACCCAGAGCGATTCAAACAGTGTGGCAAAGCCGAGCAGCAGACCCACACCGATAAATCCCGGAATGAGCGGGGTAAAAATAGTGGCGAATTTGGCGAGAAAACGCTGCACCGGGTTTGTCTGTTTCTCTTTCAGATGCTGCTTCTGATCCGCGGCAATCTCTTTCAGGCTGCGGCTGTCCGGTTCACTGCCGGGCACATGCTCATCCAGATACTTTTGCATCAGCTCTGCGGCGGTCTGTGCTTTGCCCGGCCCCAGTACAATCTGGAACTGCTCATCACTTTCAATCACACCCAGCACGCCCTCAATTTTCCTGATGGCGATTTTATCCGCCAGCTGTGTGTTGTTCAGTGTCAGACGCAGGCGGGTCATACAGTTGCCGCTGTGCGCCACGTTACCCGGACCGCCGATGGCATCCAGAATCTGTATGATGGTTGACTGACTGATTTTGGCCATGGTGATTACCTTGCGTTAAGAGTATGCTGCGCCGGTCAGCGCGTCACGGATAAACCCCTGATGCTGTGCCAGCAGGGTTTTGGCGTCACCGGCACTCAGTTGTGCCAGGATCATCACGATGGCGGTTTTGCAGTGTCCGTCACAGGCGGCAAGAGCCTGTTCTGCGGTCGCTCTGTCACATTCCGTTGCGGCCATCACAATACGTTTCTGCCGCTCAACCAGTTTAGCGTTGGTTGCTTCCACATCTGCCATCAGGTTGCCGTACACTTTCCCGGAGCGGATCATGGCGCCGGTGGTGATCATATTGAGTATCAGTTTCTGGGCGGTGCCGGCTTTCATGCGGGAGGAACCGGTAATGACTTCCGGGCCGACCACCGGTGTGATGGCGATACCGGCCAGACGGCTCATTTCACTGTCCGGGTTACAGCTGACGGCGGCGACCGTTGCGCCGAGTGACAGCGCGTATTCCATACCACCCAGTACATAAGGGGTACGGCCGCTGGCAGCGATCCCGACCAGCACATCTTTCTTACTGAAATTCAGGGCTTTCAGATCACTCACCGCCAGTTCACGGTTATCTTCCGCATTTTCAACGGCTTTCAGGATGGCTTTATGACCACCGGCAATCAGACCGACTACTTGTTCTGCCGGGGTGCCGAAGGTCGGCGGACACTCACTGGCATCCAGTATCCCGAGACGGCCGGAGGTACCCGCGCCCATATAAATCAGCCGTCCGCCCAGACGGAATGCCTGTGCCACTGCATCCACCACCTGTGCCACCTGCGGCAGTGTTTTTTCCACGGCAAGGGCCACGGTCTGGTCTTCGCGGTTAATCACCCGCAGCATATCTAATGTCGGCAGGCTGTCGATATCTGCGCTGGCCGGGTTGCGGCTCTCGGTAATCATAGAGGTTAAGTCAATCTTCATGCGTGATCCTTTGTATAAGATATAATCGCATGCTAAAGAATTAAATATTCTTTTTTTGTGAGAATTATCACAGAGCAATCTATTCAACTATGATGCTATAGCAGGAATATTTTCGTTTCTCCCATTGTTTTATTCTTTATATTTAATTGAATATAAATATATTTTTTGTTGTTCAGATACGTTATTTATCAGGAATAATTCGTCGCTTTCGTTAAAATAATTTATTCCTTTTTTATTCTCCGCAGAAGGAAAACAGACATATATGGCGATCCTGACAAAAATCAGCTGGGTAAAAGCAGAGCTGGCGACCAATCAGCAGCATATTGCCGATTTTATCCTGGCGCAGCCGGAAGAAACCGTCACACTTTCCTCTCAGGTACTGGCGGAGCGGGTGGGCGTGAGTCAGTCCGCTATAGTGAAGTTTAGTCAGAAACTGGGATTTAAGGGATTTCCGGCACTGAAAGTCGCTATCAGTGAAGAGATTGGCCGCAACCGGGTGCTGGCAGCCAATCAGCAGCAGGCGCTGCATAACCGGATTGAAGCACATGATCCGCTGCTGGTGATCGCACAGAAACTGGCACAGGAAAAGCAGAATTCCATTACGGAAACCACACGGCGGCTCGATTTTGAACAGATGGCAGAGATTGTTGCGTGTCTGGATAATGCCCGCTGTATTCAGGTTGCCGGTATCGGCGGCTCCGGGCTGACGGCGAAAGATCTGGCCTATAAGCTCCAGAAAATCGGGCTGATGACACTGGCGGAAGCGGATCACCATATCCAGATCGCCTTTTCCCAGACACTGACTGAAAAAGATGTGCTGGTGGTACTGTCATTCAGCGGCAAACGCAAGGATATGCTGGTCACCGCCGCCACGGCGAAAAAACAGAATGCCACGCTGATTGCGATTACCGGGAACCGTCAGTCACCGCTGGCGAAAATGGCGGATTATGTGCTGGAAACGGTCGCGGAAGAAAATGAGTGGCGCAGTTCATCCATTTCCTCGCGGACGGCACAGAATACGGTGACGGATCTGTTGTTTATGGCGCTGTTACAGCGGCGGGAAGAGCAGGCGCGGCAGCTGGTGATCAATGCCCGCACCATGATTAACAGCCTGGACGGCTGATAAGAAAAGAGAGCGGCAATGCCGCTCTTTATCACTTACTGGTTTTCAAATGCCTGTGTCATGGCTTCGAGGTTTTCCTGAATCTCCATCCAGGCCATTTCCGCCTCTTCCAGCTCCGCTTTGAACTGCGCCTGTTCCTGAAGGCAGGTGCTCAGCTCGGCTTTACGGGACTGATCATACAGGCCGCTGTCCCCGAGTTTTTCCTCAATCACAGCAATGGCATCCGATAACCGGCTCATGGTTTTTTCCAGTTTCTCAGATTCTTTGCGCAGCGGCTGAGTTTGCTGGCGGAATTCCGCCTCACGGCGTTTCTGCTCTTTGCGATCCTGTGCGGTGACAGTATTTTTTTCCTCACCGTTTTCCGCCGCCGGTTCCGCACTCTGGCGCATCTGTTTCTGACTGTCTGCCAGCCAGCGCTGATAATCATCCAGATCGCCGTCAAACGGTTCGACCTGACCATCATGTACCAGATACAGATCATCGGTGGTGGATCGCAGCAGGTGACGATCGTGGGAAACCACGACGATCGCCCCTTCAAATTCGATCAGGGCTTCGGTCAGCGCCTGGCGCATATCCAGATCCAGGTGGTTGGTCGGTTCATCGAGCAGCAGCAGATTCGGGCGCTGCCAGATAATCATCGCCAGTACCAGACGCGCTTTTTCCCCGCCGGAGAAACGCCCGGTGTTATCGGTTACCTGATCACCTTTGAAACCATAACCGCCGAGGTAATCGCGCAGCTGCTGTTCGGTCTGATCCGGCGCCAGGCGCACCATATGCTGTAACGGGGATTCATCTGCCCGTAAAAATTCCAGCTGATGCTGGGCGAAGTAACCCAGTTTGATGCCTTTGGCGAGACCAATTTTGCCTTGTAACGGCTCCAGTTCACCGGCGAGCATTTTAATCAGGGTGGATTTACCCGCGCCGTTACGGCCGAGCAGGCCGATACGCGAGCCGGGCACCAGGTTCAGTTTGATATTATCCAGCACCACTTTCTCACCGTATCCGGCGCTGACTTTTTCCATTTTCAGCAGCGGGTTCGGCAGTGCTTCCGGTGGGCGGAAACTGAAACGGAACGGGTTATCCGCCAGTGCCGGGGCAATCAGTTCCATGCGTTCCAGCATTTTCAGACGGCTCTGCGCCTGTTTGGCTTTGGTCGCCTGGGCGCGGAAACGATCCACATATTTTTGCAGATGTGCGCGGCGTTGCTGCTGGCTTTCATACTGAGCCTGCTGCTGGGCCATTTTCTCGGCACGCTGCACCTCAAAGGAGGAGTAGTTACCGGTGTATTCAAACAGGCCGTTTTGTTCAATATGCAGGACTTTATCAATGATCGGATCGAGGAAATCGCGGTCATGGGAGATCAGAATCAGGGTGCCGGGATAGCTCTTCAGCCATTTTTCCAGCCAGATCACGGCATCGAGATCCAGGTGGTTGGTCGGTTCATCGAGCAGCAGCAGATCCGAGCGGCAAATCAGTGCCTGTGCCAGGTTCAGGCGCATACGCCAGCCCCCGGAGAAATCCCGTACCGGTGTGTCAAGCTGCTCCTGTGAGAATCCCAGTCCGTGCAGCAGTGTGGCAGCGCGGGAACGGATGGTCCAGGCATCGAGTGTGTCGAGCTGACCGTGGATCACGGCAATGGCGTGGCCGTCATTCTGTTCATTCGCCTGCTGTAATTTTGCCTCAAGCTCACGGAATTCGCGGTCACCGTCAATGACATACTCGATCGCCGGTTCATCCAGTGCCGGGGTTTCCTGGTTAACCCAGGCCATGGACCAGTTTCCCGGAAATGACACACTGCCTGCTTCGGCCTGTAATTCGCCCTTGAGCAGTGCCAGCAGCGTGGATTTACCGCAGCCGTTTTTTCCCACCAGTCCGACTTTCTGGCCCGGATTGATGGTGGCCGTTGCGTTGTCGAGCAGAACACGGACGCCGCGGCGAACCTGAAGTGAAGAGAAAACAATCATAAATATCGATAGGGTAAGTAATTGAGAGTAAAATTAATGTAATTCGTGCGTTGTCAGCAGCAAATCACCCGTCAGCAGGCGAGGAGTATCGTTGCAGCGGGCATAGTAGCGAAAATCACAAAGATTCTCACGTTTTTAAGAGGAAGTGATGATAAATAATCCGACCATATTACTGATTTACGCCCATCCGGAACCGCATCACTCCATCGCCAACAAGGCGCTTATCTCTGCGGCGTCAGAACTCAGGCATGTGACGGTGCACGACCTGTACGGCACCTATCCGGACTTCTTTATCGATATCCGCCATGAGCAGGAACTGCTGCGGCAGCATGACATCATTGTGTTTCAGCATCCGCTGTACACTTACAGTTGCCCCGCGCTGCTGAAAGAGTGGTTTGACCGTGTACTGACCCGTGATTTTTCCGGTGAACAGGGCGGCAGACAGCTGTCCGGCAAATACTGGCGCCAGGTGATCACCACCGGGGAACCGGCGGAAGCCTACCAGCACGGCGGCTATAACCGTTTTCCGATCAGTGAGTTACTGAGACCGTTTGAGCTGACGGCTGCACTGTGTGAAATGCACTGGCTGGCACCGGTGATTCTCTATGCCGCGCGCCGCCAGGGAAAAGCCATGCTGCATGAACAGGCGCAGGCGTATTGTGACTGGCTGCGGGCACCACAACTGACCGGAGGGCGTAAAAATGGAGCCAACTGACGGCAACCTGCTGCATGCGGGTATTGTGTTTCTCGCGGCAGCCGTGGTGATGGTGCCGGTGGCGCAGCGGCTGCGTATCGGCGCGGTACTGGGGTATCTGCTGGCGGGAATTGCTATCGGCCCGTGGGGGCTGGGGTTTATCAAAAACGTCAATGAGCTGCTGCACTTCTCTGAACTTGGTGTGGTATTCCTGATGTTTCTTATCGGGCTGGAGCTGAATCCGCGTGAGCTGTGGAAACTGCGGCGATCTATTTTCGGTACCGGTACCGCGCAGGTGGTGTTCTCCGCCCTGATCCTCGGGGTACTGCTCTGGCTGACGGATTTTTCCTGGCAGGCGGCGGTGGTCGGCGGGCTGGGAATGGCGATGTCCTCCACGGCGATGGCGTTACAGCTGATGGATGAAAAGGGCATGACCAACAACGACAGCGGCCAGATGGGATTCTCTGTGCTGCTGTTCCAGGACATGGCGGTGATCCCTATCCTTGCGGTGATCCCTCTGCTGGGCGGGGAAACAGCGGGCAGCGACTGGTATCGTATCGGTATCAAAATTCTGGCTTTTGCCGGGCTGCTGATCGGCGGACGTTATCTGCTGCGGCCATTGTTCCGGCTGGTGGTGAAATCCGGGGTCAGTGAAGTCTTTACTGCCGCCTCGCTGCTGGTGGTGATAGGCTCAGCGGTGTTTATGGAGCAGCTCGGGTTTTCCATGGCGCTCGGGACATTTATCGCGGGTGTGATGCTGGCGGATACGGAATACCGCCATGAGCTGGAGATCACCATCGAACCGTTTAAAGGGCTGCTGCTGGGGATGTTCTTCATTTCTGTCGGTATGTCGCTGAATATCGGTGTGCTGTGGCAGTATCTGCCGCAAATTCTGCTGGGTGTGATTGTGCTGGTGAGTGTCAAAATGACGGTGTTGTATCTGCTGGCACATCTGACCTGCCGGCGCAGCGGACGCTTACAGTTTGCCGGGGTGCTCAGTCAGGGCGGGGAATTTGCGTTCGTGCTGTTCTCGGCAGCGCTGGCCAGCCGTGTGATTACGGATCATCAGATGGCGCTGCTGCTGGTGGTGGTCACCCTTTCCATGATGACCACGCCGCTGCTGATGCAGGGCATCGATATGATTCTGGCACGCCGTTACAATAATGCCGAACCGGGAACAGGTGAAACCCCGTTTGTGGAGGATAACCACCCGCATGTGATTCTGGTCGGTTTCGGACGGATGGGGCAGGTCATCGGCCGTCTGCTGATGGCGAACAAAATTCATCCGACGGTACTGGAAAAAGATGTCAGTGCGGTCAGCGCCATGCGCCGTTACGGCTATAAGGTTTATTACGGGGATGCGACCGGACTCGCATTGTTGCGTTCTGCCGGGGCAGAGACAGCAAAGGTGATTGTCATTACCTGTGATAAGCCGGAAGATACCATGACAATCGTGCAGTTGTGTCAGGAGCACTTCCCGCACCTGCAGATTATTGCCCGCGCCCGCGGACGTGTGGAGGCACACGAGCTGCTTACGCACGGCGTAACACAGTTCAGCCGCGAAACCTTCTCATCGGCACTGGAACTGGCGCGTAAAACCCTGATCGGGCTGGGTACGCATCCGGCAGAAGCGCACCGGGCGCAGCAATTATTCCGCAGGCTGGATATGCAGCTGCTGCGTGAGCTTATCCCGCAGGCGGAAGAGGAGATCTCGCATATCTCCCGGGTGAAAGAGGCGCGGCGTGAGCTGGAAAATCTGTTTGATAATGAAATGAAACGGGAAAAACATCAGCCGGACAGCTGGAACCTGACGGAAGACTCTCCGGGCAGCGGACGGACAGAGACAGGAGCAGAAAAATGAGCAACCGGAAACGGTTTATTGCAGGCGCGGTATGCCCTGAGTGTCAGGCACAGGACACTCTCGCCATGTGGCGCGAGGATAATGTGGACGTGGTGCAGTGTGTACAGTGCGGCCATCTTGAGCGCCGGGCGGATGCGCATGCGGAGCAGCATGTGCGCAAAGATGAACAGGTGATTGGTATCTTCAGACCGGGGGAATAACAGGCTGCTGCTTTTCACAGAGAATTTGGGGGAATTTGTCCCAAAACAGATACAGTGGCTGTAAATTCCGTTACAATCGGCGCGTTAATTAAAATCTTATCCCCCGCGGATGTGTAGGAGATACCATGAAAGTAGCAAAAGACCTGGTAGTGAGCCTGGCTTATCAGGTAAGAACAGAAGACGGTGTATTAGTTGATGAGTCTCCGGCAAGTGCTCCGTTAGACTATCTGCACGGTCGCGGCGCGCTGATCAGCGGGCTGGAAAGTGCACTGGACGGCCGTGTTGCCGGTGATGTGTTCGACGTTGATGTCGGCGCAAACGACGCCTACGGTCAGTATGACGAAAACCTGGTTCAGCGCGTACCGAAAGACGTTTTCGTCGGTGTTGATGAGCTGGAAGTCGGCATGCGTTTCCTGGCAGACACCGATATGGGTCCTGTGCCGGTTGAAATCACCGGTATCGAAGGTGACGAAGTGATCGTTGACGGCAACCATATGCTGGCCGGTCAGAACCTGAAATTCCACGTCGAAGTTATCGGTGTGCGTGAAGCAACAGCAGAAGAGCTGGAGCATGGTCACGTTCACGGTGAAGAAGGCGGCTGCTGCGGTGGTCACGACCACGGCGAAGAAGGCGGTTGCTGCGGCGGCGGTCATGGTCACGATCACGACCATGGTCACGAACACGGTGAAGGCGGCTGCTGCGGCGGTGGCGGTCACGGTAAAGGCCACGGTAACGGCGGTTGCGGTTGTCACTGATAACCCGCGTCTGAACCGGACAAAAAAGCGCATTCCTGACGGATGCGCTTTTTTTTATGCCTGCGGTTTATCAGTAGTGCGGCGGCGGCACTTCTTCAGACAGCGGTGCCACATTTGAGCCCGGGGTGGCTTTCAGGCGTTCGGTCAGCAGGCGGAGCCTTTCATTCAGCCGGGTGATATCCATCTGCTGTTGTGTTACCACCTGATTGAGTTCCTCAATGGTCAGATCCTGAAAAGCGGTTTTGCTTTCCAGTTGTTCGAGGCGTTGTTCAAGTTCCAAAAGGTCCATCGTTTTCTCCTGTCTGAGACGGTGATTCCTGTGTAAAAGTATGTAATATTCCTGTGAAATACACTTAGTGTGAGAGGATATCTTTTATTGGGGGGTTACTATGAAACCTCTTTTTGCTAAGGTTGTCTCAGCATCACAAAACCGTGACATTATGATGTCGCCCGGTGACGGCTGCAAGGACTCTCTGACGTGATCTGTTGTGCGGTACGTCCTGTAACTGTTGCAAAATTTATGGAGAAAAGGATGAAATCACTGTTTAAAGCGACTGTTGTCGCAACCTCGCTGGCAATGACATTAGGTATGTCACAGGCTTATGCGGATACCGCGCCGAAAAAAGAAGAAGTGAAACTGAACAGCGCATTTAAAACCGCAAGTCAGCAGAATGCTTATGCGCTGGGTGCGTCACTGGGCCGTTACATGGAAAATGCCCTGAATGAGCAGAAATCCATTGGTCTGGATCTGGATCGCGATCAGATGATGGCGGGTGTTCAGGATGCGTTCAATAACAAAAGCAAACTGAGTGATGAAGAGATCAACCAGACGCTGCGCGGCTTTGAAGAGCAGGTGAAAGGTGCAGCTCAGGAAAAAATGGCACGCGAAGCCACTGAGAACAAAGCAGCAGGTGATAAATACCGTGCAGCATTCGCCAAAGAAAAAGGCGTGGAAAAAACCAGGAGCGGTGTGCTCTACAAATCTGAGAAAGACGGTAACGGCGCATCTCCGAAAGACACTGACACCGTTGTTGTTCATTATAAAGGTGCATTAATCGACGGCACTCAGTTTGACAGCTCTTACGACCGTAACGAGCCGCTGACTATCCGTCTGGACAGCGTAATCAAAGGCTGGACCGAAGGTCTGAAGCAGATGAAGAAAGGCGGTAAAGCCAAACTGGTCATCCCGCCGGAAGCCGCTTACGGCACCGACGGTGTTCCGGGGATCCCTGCCAACTCCACCCTGGTCTTTGACGTCGAGTTACTGGATATCAAACCTGCGGCCAAATAAGCCCTGCTGATACCGGAAACTGACAAAAACCCGCGCCCTGTTGTGCGGGTTTTTGTTTCCGCCACGATCAGGATTATGAAAAATTTGCAAAACATCCGTGTTTTTTTGTATTTTTTACCAGAATTTGATCACCTCAGGCGCAAAACGGCCTGTTTTTCGCTATAACTTAACCTGCGGGTACCTGCACAGAACCGGAAGCCCGTCATTTGCTGCTTTCCTGCACCCGGGAAATCCGGGTATATAATTGATAGATGATGACAGGGTAATCCTCCTCCTGCAGTGAAAGATTACAGATGAGTAAAACCAACGACGTTCACACGTTACAAAGAGTGGTGTATTAAATGTCTAACCCAGTATTATTTAATGACAATGATTCGGATTACATTGTAAATCATCCGTTTACTGAAACGGATTATGAGATCCTGAAATCCTATGAGGCGGCTGTTGATGGCCTGGCGCTGCTCATCGGTGAGCACTGTGAAATCGTTCTCCACTCACTGGAAGACCTGAAGCGCTCAGCGGTGAAGATCGCAAACGGTCACCATACCGGCCGTAAAGTCGGTTCCCCGATCACCGACCTCGCGCTGCGCATGCTGCACGATATTACAGATGAAGACTGCAGCACCTCGAAAGCCTATTTCACCCGGGCGAAAACCGGGGCACTGATGAAATCGCTGACAATTGCTATCCGCAATAAATCACGCCGTATCATCGGGCTGCTGTGTATTAATATGAACCTGGATGTGCCGTTCTCCCAGATAGTTCAGACGTTTATCCCGAAAGAGCTGGCAGAAGAGACCTCCAATGTGAACTTCGCCTCTTCCGTTGAAGACCTGGTGGCACAGACACTGGAACAGACGATTGAAGAAGTGAATGCCGACCGCAATGTGGCAAACAACGCGAAGAACAAACAGGTGGTACTGAACCTGTATGAGAAAGGGATATTTGATATCAAAGATGCCATCAACCTTGTGGCGGTGCGTCTGAATATCTCCAAACACACGGTTTATCTCTACATCCGCCAGTTTAAAAACGGCGAGTAAGGCAGCGCGGAGCAATGACACCGTTATCTTACTGCCTGTTGGTTACCGGCCCGGCCTACGGCACACAGCGTGCCGGCAGTGCGTTGCTGTTTGCACAGCATGTGATTGCGGCCGGACACCGGATTCAGTGTGTGTTTTTTTACCGCGAAGGGGTCAGCAATGCCAATGTGCTGACATCACCGGCCGGGGATGAAACCGACATGGTGCGTCAGTGGCAGCAGCTTGCCTGCGATAACGGAATTCAGCTGGCAGTCTGTGTGGCAGCGGCGCTGCGCCGCGGTGTCACCGATGCCGCACAGGCGGCGTCGCTGAAACTGGCGGCGGCCAATCTGGCGGACGGTTTTTCCCTCAGCGGTCTGGGGACTCTGGCGGAAGCTATGATGACCTGTGATCGTGTTATCCAGTTTTAGGGAGATCCGGTGAAACGTATCGCATTTGTTTTCAGAAGCGCGCCTCACGGAAGCAGCGGCGGCCGGGAAGGGCTGGATGCACTGCTGGCAACCAGTAATTATACGGAAGAAGTTGCCGCCTTTTTTGTGTCTGACGGGGTGTTACAGTTATTACCGGAACAGACGCCGGCAAAAATTCTCGCCCGTGATTATATCTCCACCTTCAAAGTCCTGCCGCTGTACGATATTGACGAGTGCTACTGCTGTGCGGAAGATATGGCCGCGCGCGGGTTATCTCCGGAAACGCCGTATATCCTGCCGGTCACCTGTCTGAGTGCGGCGGAACTGGCCCGGAAACTGGCGGCATTTGACGCCGTGGTGTCATTTTGATCTACTTACGGTGAGCAAGATGCTATATACTGTCAGCCAATCGCCATTTCGTACTGATATCCAATCATTACTGAATCTGTTATCCCCTGAGGATGACATCCTTTTTACCGAAGATGGCGTAATCGCAGCAACGGAAGGTAACCCGTTGTTGCAGGCGCTTATTCAGTCGGGTCATATTCCCTGTGTGTTGCGGGAGGATGCCGAAGCACGCGGTTTATTACCGTTCCTTTCGGGCAAAGTGAGAATCACAGACTATACTGGTTTTGTGGAGCTCACGGTCACACACACGCAACATTTTGCGTGGGAATAGCAAATATCATTGTATATTTCTTGACACCCTGTTGCGTCAGCAATAAAATTTCGCGTCCTCGTGTTTTGTCTTTGACAGATACGAGGCACAAATCCGTGTTTACGAAGCAAAAAACCAGGAGCTTTTTTTATAATGGCAACGATTAATCAGCTGGTTCGCAAATCCCGTAGCTCGAAAGTTGTGAAAAGCAACGTTCCTGCACTGGAAGCATGCCCGCAAAAACGTGGCGTATGTACTCGTGTATATACCACCACACCTAAAAAACCTAACTCAGCACTGCGTAAAGTATGCCGTGTACGTTTAACCAACGGTTTTGAAGTTTCTTCATACATCGGTGGTGAAGGTCATAACCTGCAGGAACACAGCGTGATCCTGATCCGCGGTGGTCGTGTTAAAGACTTACCGGGTGTTCGCTACCACACTGTTCGCGGCGCACTGGACTGTTCCGGTGTTAAAGACCGTAAACAAGCTCGTTCTAAGTACGGTGTGAAGAAGCCAAAAGCTTAATGGTTCTCCGTTAAGTAAGGCCAAACATTTATCGCATTAATGTCAAATAAACTCATTGAGTTTTGGACAACCCTGAATTAACAACGGAGTATTTCCATGCCACGTCGTCGTGTAATTGGTCAACGTAAAATTCTGCCAGATCCTAAGTTCGGATCAGAGCTGCTGGCCAAATTTGTAAATATCCTGATGGTAGACGGTAAAAAATCTACTGCAGAATCAATCGTATATACCGCGCTTGAGACCCTGGCTCAGCGTTCAGGTAAAGAGCACCTGGAAGCATTCGAAATCGCACTGGATAACGTGCGTCCGACTGTCGAAGTTAAGTCCCGCCGTGTTGGTGGTTCTACTTACCAGGTACCGGTTGAAGTTCGTCCGGTCCGCCGTAATGCATTAGCAATGCGCTGGATCGTTGAAGCTGCCCGTAAACGCGGTGATAAGTCCATGGCTCTGCGCCTGGCAAATGAATTATCCGATGCAGCTGAAAACAAAGGCACTGCCGTTAAGAAACGTGAAGACGTTCACCGTATGGCAGAAGCTAACAAGGCGTTCGCACACTACCGTTGGTAATCAAACCGTAGTGAATTGTGTATAGGGTAGCCGTAAGGCTGCCCGACCAAATTAAACGAACGTCCAAGAGAGAGGAAAAAATGGCTCGTCAAACACCCATTTCACGTTACCGTAATATCGGTATCAGTGCACATATCGACGCCGGTAAAACCACCACAACAGAACGTATTCTGTTCTACACAGGTGTGAACCATAAAATTGGTGAGACCCACGAAGGTTCAGCAACGATGGACTGGATGGAGCAGGAACAAGAGCGTGGTATTACTATCACCTCCGCAGCAACCACTGCGTTCTGGTCTGGTATGGGTAAACAATTTGAACCACACCGCATCAACATCATCGACACCCCGGGGCACGTTGACTTCACAATCGAAGTAGAACGTTCTATGCGTGTTCTTGATGGTGCTGTCATGGTTTACTGTGCCGTTGGTGGTGTTCAGCCACAGTCTGAAACCGTATGGCGTCAGGCTAACAAATATCATGTACCACGTATCGCGTTCGTTAACAAAATGGACCGTATGGGTGCAAACTTCCTGAAAGTTGTTGACCAGATTAAAACCCGTCTGGCTGCAACTCCGGTTCCTCTTCAGTTAGCTATCGGCGCTGAAGAGTCATTCACCGGTGTTGTTGACCTGGTCAAAATGAAAGCGATTCAGTGGAGTGAAGAAGACCAGGGCGTTTCCTTCGTCTACGAAGATATCCCGGCAAACATGCAGGAATTAGCTGCTGAATGGCACCAGAATCTGGTTGAAGCCGCAGCAGAAGCCTCTGAAGAGCTGATGGAAAAATATCTCGGCGGTGAAGAACTGACTGAAGCTGAAATCAAATCAGCATTACGTCAGCGCGTACTGGCGAACGAAATTATCCTGGTAACCTGTGGTTCTGCATTTAAGAACAAAGGTGTTCAGGCGATGCTGGATGCGGTTGTTGAGTACCTGCCATCTCCGACAGAAGTTCCTGCAATTAAAGGTATTCTGGACGACGGTAAAGATACTCCGGCTGAGCGTCACTCTTCTGACGAAGAGCCGTTTGCATCTCTGGCATTTAAAATTGCAACCGACCCGTTCGTGGGTAACCTGACGTTCTTCCGCGTGTACTCCGGTGTTGTTAACTCCGGTGATACCGTACTGAACCCGGTTAAATCCAAGAAAGAACGTTTCGGCCGTATCGTTCAGATGCACGCTAACAAACGTGAAGAGATTAAAGAAGTTCGCGCTGGTGACATCGCGGCTGCTATCGGTCTGAAAGACGTCACTACAGGTGATACTCTGTGTGCGATTGATGCACCAATCATCCTGGAGCGTATGGAATTCCCTGAGCCGGTAATCTCCGTTGCAATCGAGCCGAAAACCAAAGCTGACCAGGAAAAAATGGGTATCGCACTGGGCCGTCTGGCACAGGAAGATCCATCATTCCGCGTATCAAGTGATGAAGAGACTAACCAGACTATCATCGCCGGTATGGGTGAATTACACCTGGACGTTCTGGTCGACCGTATGCGTCGTGAGTTCAAAGTTGAAGCGAACGTGGGTAAACCACAGGTTGCTTACCGCGAAGCAATCACTATGAAAGTGACTGATATCGAAGGTAAACACGCTAAACAGTCCGGTGGTCGTGGTCAGTACGGTCATGTTGTTATCGACATGTACCCGCTGAACAAGAAAGATGCCGAAGGCGTCAACATGGAATACGAATTTGTCAACGAAATCAAAGGTGGTGTGATTCCTGGTGAATACATCCCTGCGGTTGATAAAGGTATCCAGGAGCAGCTGAAATCTGGTCCGTTAGCAGGCTACCCTGTTGTTAACATGGGTGTTCGTCTGCACTTCGGTTCATACCATGATGTTGACTCCTCTGAACTGGCGTTTAAACTGGCAGCATCTCTGGCGTTTAAAGACGGCTTCAAAAAAGCGAAACCAGTTCTGCTGGAACCAATCATGAAAGTTGAGGTGGAAACACCGGAAGACTACATGGGTGACGTCATTGGTGACCTGAACCGTCGTCGCGGTATGATCGAAGGTATGGATGACATGCCTACCGGTAAAATCGTCCGTGCGCAAGTGCCACTGTCTGAAATGTTTGGTTATGCAACTGACCTGCGTTCACAGACCCAGGGCCGTGCTTCTTACTCCATGGAATTCCTGAAGTATAATGAAGCGCCAAACAACGTAGCTCAGGCTGTTATTGAAGCTCGTAATGCAAAATAATCGGTAATTTACCGGTTTAACTCGTTAATTTCAGTCCCTTCTCACAGTGAAGAAGGGACTCCATAAGGAATAGAGTCGTGTCTAAAGAAAAATTTGAACGTACGAAACCGCACGTTAACGTTGGTACTATCGGCCACGTTGACCACGGTAAAACTACCCTGACTGCTGCAATCACTACCGTTCTGGCAAAAACCTACGGCGGTAACGCTCGTGCATTCGACCA
>NZ_JBFZSO010000007.1:0-171220 GCF_041099235.1 Morganella morganii
TGCGTTGAGCTGACCAGTACTAATGAACCGTGAGGCTTAACCTGACAACACCGAAGGTGTTTTGAGTTGAGAGACGAGAGAATTTTTCAGCACAGTGAAGAGACAGAAGTCATTTACTGTGAAAGCTTGTTTTGGATTAAACGAATTTGCCTGGCGGCCGTAGCGCGGTGGTCCCACCTGACCCCATGCCGAACTCAGAAGTGAAACGCCGTAGCGCCGATGGTAGTGTGGGGTCTCCCCATGTGAGAGTAGGGAACCGCCAGGTTATTATTAAGTGAAGAAGCCACCCTTTGGGTGGCTTTTTTGCGTTTGGGGAAAAGAAAAATTACAGCCTGCGCCGGATTACAGGGGTAACCTGCTACCTGTGCTGATTACATTTTATCTATCATCACAACGATATTTTCATCATCCTGATATTCTCCAGATTTTATTTACTTAAAATCACCCGGACAAACTGAATCACCTGGTCAGCAGACATCCGGATAATCAAATTAACAATGGTATCCTGCCTATAATAGGGATACTGCTCTTAACTACCTTAGTTATTTCAGGAAAAGACAGAGGGGGCGGTTACACAGCAGTAATAAATATTACCGGGGATGATCAGTATGGTAAGTAATCCGTGTCAGTATCTGATAAATACCTGATGACATTTGCAGGATGGATTTGTAAAATTAGTTAATAAAAACAGTAGGTTAATAAGGGCTGTGGTTTAAATATTCAGGTCAGTTATTTGTGTCATGAATAACATGACCTGCTGTTTTTTCTGTAAATTAATTTTCCTGCAGCTGTTTTATCCGCCAATTTGTTAATTCAATCTGACAGGCTTTCATGATATCGCCGGCACCACTACCGCCGAGAGTTGCATCATAGCGATACCGGCATTCAGCATCGCGAAAAGCAATAAAGGTAGAGTGTGACAGGTTTAGTGACTGAATAGCTTGTTCACTTCCGGCGGAATTGAGTGATGCAATTTCCTGTTTTTGCTGTGCCAGAATCGTATTCAGCCGGGCATTTGCGGTATTCAGCTTTGCATCCAGGCAGCCTGCAATTTTTGTCCGTGGTGCATCCCCGACAGACTGATAGCATTGCTCCAGAGGACTCGATCCTTTTTCCTCCGCCACTGTTACAGCAGAAAAGCTGATGCTCAGACCGGCGATACCCAATATTACAGCAGTACGGGATAAATTCATTTTTTGCTCCTTATTTCAATGTTACTGGTTACAGAGTAAATTCAACAGGTATCTTTTCAATCCTGCCTATCATAGGTTTCCCCTGTGCCATAATGGTATAAAATAATACCACTTTCCGGATCTTTAATATCTACGGGTAAACGTCCGCCGGGATAATTAAGCGGACAGGCATTTTTACCTGAGAATAACGTCCGTAAGCCACTCCGGATATTAGTTTCCAGTGCATTACGCTGACCATTTGTAATATCAAATCCGGTAATACCATAGATAGCAATATTGGCTTTTACATTACTCAGATTCGCAATATCGTATGGATCCCGTGACGATATCACGACTAAAGGCATATCTGCATTATTAGCGGAGTTGATGATAAATTGCGCATTTGTATCACGCTCTCTAAGGTTGTAGGTGACCAGTAAAATAAGATCCTGCCCGCTGATCATAGTGCTTACTCTCTTTTCAGAGAACGTTTTCTGATCCGTTTTTATTTTTTGTGTAGTGACATGAATACGGGTTTCCGTTTCCCGTGCAATATCATTCAGATGTTTTTTAATTAACTGATTACGTGGATATTCATCGGAAATTACCAGAATTTTATTCTCCGGTTTCAGTTGGTAAGGCAGGATGTCGTCATTTTTTATAACAGTAACAGCCTGTTCCGAAATCTTATTTTCCTGATTTTTATGCTGTACAGAAGCAACAATTTTTTGCGCTTTCACCGGATCTGCCGGTGCCGCGCTGAGGGCGTTATTCAGTTTCATCAGAACCACCCGTTTTGCTGATTCATCGATACGTTGCTGCAGTTCCGGATTTTTTTGTGCCTGTTCATCCAGATAGCGGTATAAAGTGGCAAGGCGCTTCACCGCTTCTTCATCCCACATTTTTACCGGCATCAGAATAATATCTGCGCCTGCGGACAGAGCGTGCTCAACGGCAAAATTGAGCTCAAAGTTATCAGTGATGGCTTTCATATCCATGGCATCTGTAATTATCAGTCCCTGAAAATGAAATTCATTGCGTAATATACCGGTCAGAATAGGTTTGGATAATGTTGCCGGTGTACCCGCTTCTGAGCCGTCACGGGTTTTTATTTTTGTGTCGTCCAGTGCCGGTACAATAATATGTGCAGTCATAACTGCGTCTGCACCATGTTGCAGTGCATAAATAAATGGCGGTAATTCTGTCTGCCGCCAGCTTTTCTCATCTGATGTGACAACCGGAAGAGCGACATGTGAATCTGCTGAGACATTACCGTGGCCGGGAAAATGTTTCAGAGCAGTGATAAGCCTGTACTGATGAATACCACGGATATAGGCGGCTGACAGGGTTTCTGTCAGCTCTTTTCTGTCTGAATAAGCCCGTACACCAATAACCGGATTATGTTGATTATTATTGATATCCACAACCGGGCCAAAATTCATGTTAAATCCCAGAGCGGATAATTCACTGCCATGAATTTCACCGGTTAATCTTGCTGATTCCGGATCACGGGCAGCACCCAGAGCCATATTTCCGGGCATTTCTGTACCGACCCGTAACCGGGTGATATAACCCCCTTCCTGGTCAGTACTGATAAATAACGGAAGACGATAACGGGAGGATTGAATATCATTAATCAGTTTTACTGTTTGCGGAGTATCAATTAAATTTTCTCTGAATAATACAACCCCTCCTAACCTGTAATGATAGATAATATCTTTGATATCGTTATTTATATTAATAACAGGAATAGGAACAGGACTCCGGAACATATCCCAATAGCGAAAGTCAAGCATCATCAGCTGACCGATTTTCTCTGTCTGGTTCATTGCTGCAACAATTTGTTCAGCTGCCTGCTCAGGATTTTTTCTCAGTGTATTCAACTCATGAGGCGTTAGTGGTTCAGCAATTACCCTGAAACTGAATAGTATTATAAATAATAATATTGATTTTCTCATAATGACATCCTTTTCATGATGTTCTTTCAGTTGTTTATTATTGCCGTCTGTTTTTATTTTCTGAGTTATCAGACTGCTAATAATTCCTTTTATCCTGATAGCGTCATCCGGCGAATTTTTGTTCTAATTTCTGTTTGTCAGCAGGATATAACGGATGAATAAGGAAATCAAAAGATGATGCAAAAGACAGTATTGGCAAATGCAATCTGCGGCGTACTTTTAGTCAATTCAATGACAGCGTCGGCGGCGATAACCTATCAATATGAAAAGGATGTGACGAATAAGACCGTTATCGATAATCAGGTTGGTATTAAGCCGGGGTCTGGTGATGACGGGAGACAGACGATTGGTAAGGGCGGAAAGTCAATCAACAGCTGGATTTTTGATCATGGCAGTGTTGAGGTGGATGATGGCGGTATCCTGGATAAAGCCAAGGTAGGTGCGCCGAGAACCGCTTCTGAACTGAACAGCGGAAGCCGTCAAAATTTATATGTGCCGGCAAACCTTGATGGACAGGTCTATATATTTGGTGGCGGAAAGGCAACGGACACGCAAATTATTGGTAAGGGAATTGTTAATGTTGATAAAAATGGTCTTGTCAGTAATACATCAGTAGGTCAAATGGGGGTTCTGCGTTTTTTTGTTGGCGGAGAAAGCCGGGGGGCTCTGAATGTTGACCGGCAGGCATTTATTATTCTGGATAATGATAATTTTTATAGTAATGACAAAAATACAGTAATAGAGAAAGTTAATCTTTCTGGTAATCTCTTAATTCAGGATAAACTAACAGAGGAAAGGAATGAGGATTATAATATAAAGTGGGAAGGTCGTGATATTAATGTTAATCCGATAAATTATTTTCAGGTCGCTAATATTGATAAGCTTCATTTAGATCATGGCTCCGTCAGTCTGAACCCGAAAATAAAGGGTGCGGATGCAATATTTAATGAATTAGTGGTAAAAAATCTCAGCGGACAGGGGGCGTTTTCATTTCATTCTCAGATTGCTGATGATGTCAGTGATAAGTTAGTGGTAACCAATAATGCCACCGGTGATTTCAGTGTTAATGTTTATGATACCGGTAAGGATATTGTTGATCCGGATGAAACAGTTGAACTGATTGAAATTAATAAAGGTGATGCTGAATTCAAACTGGCCGGAAATAATGGCGTGATTGATTTGGGGATTTATAAATACCGGCTGATTAAAGGTATAAAGAGTAACGGGAAATCAACCTGGTATTTAGCGACAAAAGCAGACCATATTCCGTACCCGGATATTGATCCTGACGGAGAAACTCAGGGCGAACCGGATATTGATAAAAACGATGAGTATATTCAGGAAATTGATACAGAAACCGGAAAGGATATTACTGATGATACCAGTATACCTGAGCTACGGGATGTACTGTCCAACAGCGCACTGGCCGGGTTATCAATGGCATCAGTGAATCGTCAGATACTGCGCAGTGAGAATATATCCGGCCCGTCACGCCGTCATATTACAGACAGTTTGTCAGATAAAAAATATGGTGCATGGGCAAATTACCGTTATGACAACGCAAAGTTCAGTGACAGTAAAAGCAGTGCGTTCAGAAACAGCCTGAATATTCTGGAAATTGGTTACGATAAAGTCAATAAAGCGCGTTACGGTGATATTGCATTCGGTTTATTTACCAGCGCAGGGAAAACCCGATCGACATTTGATTATACGCCGGGGCAGGGAAATACGGACAGTTTTGCTATCGGTGGCTATACCCACTGGCAATATCAGGATTGGTATATCGCCGGTATGCTGAAAGGCTCGCATTTTAAAAATCGTGTTAGTACTCAAAGCAGTGGTGGCGGAGCAGTTGACGGCTCATTTAAGCAAAATGCGCTGACCGTTAGTGCGGAAGCCGGAAAAAAACTGGATATTACACCGGAAATCAGCTTAACGCCTTACGGGCGGATAGATTACAGCCGTTTCAGTGAGGCAAAATATCAGTTATCGAACGGAATGGATATTCATGCGCATAACAGTGACAGTGTAAACGGGGAAGTAGGGTCACGTCTCAGCATGAAGACGAAAATTAATGACATCAGCGTCAGTCCTTTTGTGAATATCGGTGTTTCACATGAGTTTGTGAAAAATAATAAAGTGACACTGAATAAAAAAGATTTTTCCGCAAGAAATGAAACCACTACCGGTAAATATCAGATGGGGGCAACGATTGAACTGACCCCGGATACCCGGATAACCGGCAGCCTGGGTTATCGTCACGGGGATAAAAATGAATCACCGATCAGTGCTTATATCGGATTAAAAGTCAGTTTCTGATGTTTATTTTTATCAGATAAAAAGCCATACCGTTTCTCAGGTATGGCTTTTTTAATATCGTTATTAATGTGTGACTGTCTCTTCCCGGGGTAATGCAGAGGCCGGAACCCCAAAGAGTTTGTCAAATGCCCAGTTAAAGAAGAATGTATAAATCGGGATAAAAATAATCAGGGCAAAATCCAGCAGGAAAGCCTGTATTAAACTGACCGATAACCACCATGCAATCAGCGGGATAAGGAACACCACCAGCGTCAGCTGAAACAGAATGGCGTGTACGCATCTGCGGCGGAATGTCCGGATGCGGGAAATCTGGCGGGATTCCCAGAATTCAAACAATGTATTAAAGATAAAATTCCAGCTGACGGCGATGGTGGTAATTGCCAGCGCCAGCGGCCCGGTCACACCGGCTGAATTGCCGGAAAGTATAGCCAGCGCAACTGATGAAATGACCCAGCCGATGAGTTCATAAGCGGTGATAAAGACCAGTTTTCGTTTTAAACCCTGCATATTGATATCCTGCTGCTGTTTACTGTAAAGAATGCAGGGAAAGTAAATCAATAGAGATGATAATAAAAGTCAGCTACTATCAGATTTTCTGACAGGCAGGAGGGGAAATGCCGTTTAACAGTGATAATTTACAGCTTTTTCTGACAGTGCTGGAGAAAGGCTCATTTTCAGCCGCCGCAAGGGCACTGCACCGGGTGCCGTCAGCGGTCAGTATGGCGGTGAGTAATCTGGAGGCTGAACTGGGTTTTGCACTGTTTGAACGTTCGGGCAGAGCGCCGGTACCGACAGAAAGAGCCCTGGCGCTGGCACCGTATGCCAGAGAGATAACCGATAAAATTCATCAGCTGAATGTGTTTACCCGCGAGCTGACGCAGGATGTGGAGAGCACACTGGCGGTGGGGGTTGCAACCTGTGTGAATCCGCAGGATCTGTTTTCTGCACTACAGATACTGAATCAGCGTTATCCGCTGCTGAAAACGGAAATTTTATCCGGGTCACAGGATGACATTCTGCCGCTGCTGCATCAGGGGCGGATCCAGCTGGCACTGGTTTTCGGCGGGCTGTATGTGGATCCGCGCGAGCAGTTTCACTGTATCGGTCATGAGGCCCTGGTGGCCACCATTTCAGCCACGCATCCTTCTTTATCTCAGCAACAGTCTGTTTATATTGAGGATTTGGTACAGGCGAAACAAATCGTTATTGCCAGTCTTCACCATTCTCTCACTGATGTGCGTTCACAGATGGCGACGAAAACCTGGCAGACTGATAATTTTTCGATGGCTTTGGGACTGGTTAAGGCGGGTATCGGCTGGGGGAATCTGCCGGAATCGATGATCCGGGCGGAAGTGGCGTCCGGAACACTGAAGGTGCTGTCATTCCGCAATACCCGCAATGGTCTGGTGCTGCCGGTGCATATTGTCAGCCGGAAAGGGGATGTGCTTAAACGTGGTGCTCAGGAGTGCATCGGGTTGCTGACGGAAAGCCGTGTGTCTGCGGGAAATTAGTTGTTATGATAACGGGATAAATCAGCAGAGAGGAAAAGCGTATGTTTGAAATCCGCGATTTACAGGTTATCCAGGGCGGAAAAACATTGTGGAACGGCCTTTCTTTCCGGCTGAATGCCGGTGAGCGTCTGGGGATCTCCGCACCCAGCGGGTTCGGGAAAACAACGCTGGGGCGGATCCTGGCACAGTGGCAGCAACCGTATGCCGGGGAACTGCTGCTCGACGGCAAGCCGGTACCGAAAACCGGCTATTGTCCGGTACAGCTGGTACCGCAGCATCCTGAGAAGTGTTTTAATCCGTACCGTACGACCGGTGCCGGGTTATATGATGCCTGGAAACCGGATGCAGAATGGCTGGAAAAGCTCAGCATTGAGCCCCACTGGCTGGAACGCCGTCCGGATGAATTATCCGGCGGGGAACTGGCAAGAATCGCACTGCTGCGGGCATTGGATCCGCGTACCCGCTTCCTGATTGCCGATGAGGTGACCGCGCAGCTGGATGCACATATTCAGGCGCAGATCTGGCAGGTACTGATTGAAGAATCAGAGAGACGGCCACTCGGGCTGGTGGTGTTCAGTCACAATAAGGCATTGCTGGAAAAGGTATGTACATCGGTATGGGTTGCCGGAGAGCCGGAAGAGAGCCTGCTGTCTGATGTGGCGGTTTGACTTTTCCGTCCGGTGGCATAAAAATACGAAGCTGATAAATAATAATGATAATTATTACTGATTTTAAAGGATCAGCGACGTGAAAAAAACTCTGCTCTGCTGCGCGGCATTTTCTGCATTTTCCGCGCAGGCCTCTTCTTCCTGTCAGTCGCTCTCAGCCCCGGATGAGAAACAGACGATGATGATTACCGGCACGTTTGATCACAACGGACAGGCCTGTGTGCAGTTGCCGCTGTCTGAAAAACAGGTTGTGACCGCTGAAAGTGAGAATATCCGTGATTTGTCACTCTATGACAGTCAGATGACACCCCGCCGGATGCTGCTTACCGACAATCCTGTCACAGAAATGCAATCTGTGACATTTACATTACCGTTTGATGACACCTGGACGCTGACCTCACAGGGGGTACCGGGCTCTGAATGGAAGTTAGCGCTTACTAACTATCCGTATCAGCCGCTGGTTGAAAACCTCTCCCTGCCGGTGGACAGTGTTCGCCTGCAGCAGCTGATAACGCTGGTTAACGGGGGTGATACCTCGGCTTTCTGGCAGGCGGTGACAGAAACTCCGCTGGTTGAGGAGTATGACGAGCACCACAAACGGATCACTTTCCTCTGGCGTGGTGCAAAAGTGAATGCTTACATACTTGGTGCACCTTCCGGACAGCATGATCCGATGGCCAGACTGAATGATACCGATATCTGGTATCGCTCCTACATTGTTCCCGCAGAGACTGTCAGCCAGTATAAAATCGCCCCGGATATTCCGCAGCTTGACCGTTCTGTTGAAGGTGCCCGCCGCAAAGCGCTGCTGAGCACTGCACAGGCGGATCCGCGTAACCCGCTGAGTGCGGGTGCAGACGGGGCGGATGAATTCAATCGTCATGCCATTATCGCGTTAGATAACAACAGAGTATGTGACTTCCGGACGCCCGGACAACAACCGGTTTTTGGTACGGTGGCACTGCATCAGCTGCACAGCGATATCCTGAATAACCAGCGGGAAATTGCGGTGTATACCCCGCCGGAGCCGGGTGCGGAGCCCTGGCTGCTGGTGCTGTTTGACGGGCAGATATACCGCAAAAACTATCATATCGTCACATTTATTGATCAGTGGGTGAAGCGCGGGGAAATCCCGCCGCTGTATGTGGTGATGGTGGACAGTATCAGCAGTGAGCAGCGCGGCAAAGAACTGCCGCCGAATGAGCTGTTCCCGCAGTTTCTGGACAAAGAACTGATGCGGTGGCTGGCACAGCAGGGTATTAATATCCCTGCAGCGCGGACCATTGTTTCCGGCAGCAGTTACGGTGGTCTTGCATCTTCCTGGAATGCGATGAAATTACCTCACCGTTTTGGCAATGTGTTGAGTATGTCCGGCTCTTACTGGTGGTCACCGGAGGGAGAGCCGCCGGAATGGCTGATTCGCGAGTTTGCAGGTACTCACAAACTTCCGCTGCGGTTTTTCCTTGAGGCCGGTGTGTTTGAAACCCGTGCCGGTGCCGGCGGGATTTTGCATAACAACCGGGCGCTGCATCAGGTTTTACAGGAAAAAGGTTATGAGGTTACCCGTGAAGAGCGTCCGGGCGGACATGACTATGTCTCATGGTGCGAAACCCTGCATTCCGGACTGATGTACCTGACTGACACAAAGAGGTCACAATAGTGTCACGCTGATGTCATAAGAGCGGATTAGGCTGTCCTGCGTTGATAACTGACTACTTTTTATTAATGACAAGGATTCTGCTCATGCTTCATGCGACGATGAAAACACGGGTTGCAGCTGCCGTCCTGGCACTGCTGACGGGCTCTGCATTACCGGCAGTTGCAGCGGGGAATGCAGATGCGATTCTGGCACAGGATCGCGCCGCCAAAGGCAATATTACGGAGTTCGGCGGTGCGCGCCGTCTGTCATCCGATCAGACTGAGGCACTCAAAGCTGCTATCGGTCAGACCAAAGCAAAAAATGTGATTCTGTTTATCGGCGACGGAATGGGTGATTCCGAAATTACCGTGGCGCGTAACTATGCAGAAGGCGCGGGCGGCGTGTTTAAAGGGATTGATGCCCTGCCGCTGACCGGCCAGTACACCACGTATGCGCTCGACAAGAAAACACAGAAACCGAATTATGTTACTGACTCCGCTGCCTCTGCGACTGCCTGGGCGTCCGGCGTGAAAACCTATAACGGGGCGCTGGGCATCGATGTTACCGGCAAACCGCACACCACCATTCTTGAGCTGGCAAAGAAAAACGGCAAAGCGACCGGGAATGTCACCACATCTGAAATTCAGGATGCCACGCCGGCAGCCCTGATCTCACATATCAGCCAGCGTAAATGCTACGGCCCGGAAGAAACCGCAGAGCGCTGCAGTGCGGATGCACTGGAAAACGGCGGGTTGGGCTCTATCAGTGAGCAGCTGCTGAATGCCCGTGCAGATGTCACGCTCGGCGGCGGCGCGAAGAGTTTCCGTCAGACAGCCAAAGCCGGGGACTATGCCGGGAAAACCCTGGAAGAGCAGGCGGCGGCACGCGGTTATCTGGTTGTGAAAGATGCAAAATCACTGGCGGATGTAAAAGCGGCAAACCAGGATAAACCGGTGCTCGGACTATTCAGTGACGGCAATATGGAAGTGGCGTGGGAAGGCCCGAAAGCTTCCTACCGCGGTAACCTCGATAAACCTGTCGTGGAATGTAAACCAAGTTCAAAACTGGACCCTAATGCCCCGACACTGGCTCAGATGACTGAAAAAGCCATTGATCTGCTTAAAGATCATGAAAAAGGCTTCTTCTTACAGGTGGAAAGCGCCTCTATCGATAAACAGGATCACGCGGCAAACGCCTGCGGCCAGATCGGCGAAACTGTCGCGCTGGATGAAGCTGTGCAGATCGGTATGGAATACGCGAAAAAACATGGTGATACGCTGGTGATTGTCACCGCTGACCATGCTCATTCCAGCCAGATTATTGAAGCGGATGTAGTCTCACCGGGGCTGACTCAGGCACTGCTGACCAAAGACGGCAGCGTGATGGCAGTTAACTACGGTAACTCGGAATCAGATTCGCAGGAGCATACCGGTGCCCAGCTGCGTGTGGCAGCTTACGGTCCGGGTGCGGCGAATGTGGTGGGTCTGACGGATCAGACTGATTTGTTCTTCACCATGCGGGACGCGATGGAACTGAAGTAATCTGCGGTACCTGATATTCACACTGTTCTGAAGTGCTTTTCTTCATGTTGATTGTATCATTTTGCTGATTTCAGCAGTGGCTGCCGCCGGTACTCTGTGCCGGCGGTTTTTTATTATTTTTTGTAACATGATGATTTTTGAAATATATTTACCATAAGGTATACTTATCCGATGTCCCGGCTCCGGGACAGATATCCTGTATTCCGTAAAACTGTGTGTTTTATGCGATTTTTTTCTTCTGATGGCGGCGGTGTTTATTACCATTATCACATTGTGGAACAGTACCTGTGTGATATACCGTTGATCTGATCGTTTTAACGGGACCCTTATGCTGACATTACTCCATCTTCTTTCATCGGTTGCGCTGCTGGTCTGGGGGACACACATTGTCCGGACAGGGATTATGCGTGTCTTTGGCGCGGATCTGCGGCGGCTGCTCGGAAAGAGCATCCGGAAAACATCACGGGCGTTTCTCGCCGGTCTGGGGGTAACTGCGCTGGTGCAGAGCAGTAATGCCACCGCATTGCTGGTGATCTCGTTTGTGGCGCAGGGCATGATAGCGCTGCCGCCCGCCCTGGTGATTATGCTGGGGGCGGATGTCGGGACGGCACTGATGGCACGGGTGCTGACGTTTGATCTTTCCTGGCTCTCACCACTGCTGATCCTGGCGGGGGTCACTACGTTTCTGAGTCAGAAAAAGAGCCGGACAGGGCAGCTCGGGCGGGTTGGTATCGGGCTGGGTCTGATTATCCTGGCGCTTCAGCTTATTGTTGCCTCCGCAGAGCCGATTACACAGGCATCCGCTGTTCAGGCTATTTTTACTTCACTGAGCGGGGATGCGGTGCTGGCGCTGCTGGTGGGGGCATTATTCGCGATGGTCAGCTACTCCAGCCTGGCCGCGGTTCTGCTGACGGCCACACTGAGTGCCACCGGTCTGGTGCCGCTGCATATCAGTCTGGCGATTGTCATCGGCTCCAATCTCGGCAGCGGGTTCCTGGCCATGCTGAGCAGCCGCGGTCAGAATGCGGTTGCGCGTCAGGTGGTGCTCGGCAGTATGCTGTTCAAACTGATTGGCTGTGTGCTGGTGCTGCCGTGGGTGAAACCGCTGGCGCTCTGGGTCGGCCAGTACAATCTGCCGGCGGCGGAAGTCGTTATTTATTTCCATGTGGTCTATAACCTGGTCCGCTGTGTACTGATGCTGGCATTGGTGAAACCGATGGCGCGGCTGTGTCAGCGGCTGATCGCCGAACCGGAGGCGGAAGAGGACAGTGCAGCCCCCCGTTATCTGGATCAGAGCGCGCTGGATACCCCGTCTCTGGCACTGGCTAATGCGGTGCGGGAAACCCTGCGGCTGGGGGATGTGATTGAACAGATGCTTCAGCGTTTTGACAGTCAGCTGGCGGGAAAAGGTGAGCAGAAACGGCTGATCGGCCACCTGGAAGAAGAAGCGGAGCTTCTGCACAGCAGTATCAAGCTCTATCTGGCACAGCTACAGCAAACCGAACTGGGGGAAAGCGATTCCCGGCGCTGGGCAGAGGTGATTGATACCGCGATGTCACTTCAGCAGTCCTCCCTGATTATCGGGCGGATGTCCCACGATGTGGCGAACCAGACAACCGACCCGCAGCGTATCTTCTCGAAAGACGGCTACGGTGAACTGACTACCATGATGTCGCGGTTGCAGAATAACCTCAATCTGGCGATGTCAGTGTTTGTTTCCGGGGATGTGGATAATGCGCGGCGGCTGCGCCGGGCAAAACACCGGTTCCGTCTGCTTAATCAGCGTTACTCTTTTGCCCATGTGGAGCGGCTGCATGTCAATAATCTGCAGAGCATCGGCAGCAGCCGGTTACATATCGGGCTGCTGGGGGATATGAAGCGTCTGAACTCTCTGTTTTGCTCTGTGGCATATCATGTGTTAGAAGGTGTCGCAGATATAAAAACAGAGACAACAAATGATGACACTTCTCACGAGACAGCTTGAGCGGCAGGAAATACCGCAGGTCTGGTCAATCGACCGGACTGAACTGATTGAACATCTGTATCTGCATCAGCACGGGGAGCTGGTGCTCTCCGCGCAGCGCTTTGACATGCGCGACTGGCCGGAGGGCGAGGCGGAGCATTACACGCCGATCCTGCTGGACAGTTTTGATCGCGGCGCACCGTTTTCCGGGGTATTTGACGGAGAGACGCTGGTGGCTGCTGCCAGTGTTGATCCGCGCCCGGTGGCATTTGAGGAAGATGAAACGGCGCTGCGTCAGCTCTCCTTCCTGCATATCAGTAAGGCGTACCGTGGCCGGGGGATTGGCCGTCAGCTCTTTGTCTGCTGTGAAACGGCAGCAAAAGAGATGGGCGCAAAGGGATTTTATGTTTCATCCATTCCGTCAGAAAATACCGTGCATTTTTATCAGCATCTGGGATGTGAACTGATCGCAAAGCCGGATCCGGCGCTGTTTGCCCTTGAACCGGAAGATATTCATTTTGTGTTTCTTTTCCGGAACTGATCATTTAACACATTAATATCCGTTCAATTTATAGACGCATTAATTATAGGTGTATGATTTTCAGGTATATAATCATGTGCCTTTTTTGCATTTTATGCGAAAAATCGGTTGCAACAGGCGGCAGATTACTTATGATAACGGGAATGATTCTCATTTCGTTATTGTAAGGAGTGGCTGTGATGCAAATCAAACACCCGCTTTCATCGTTTTTCTGGCAGCAGTTAACCGGGGTCGGTGGCATGATGCTGGCGCTGATACCGGTCGTGTTGTTTTTATCACAGGGGCATGAACAGAATGCTGCCCGTATTGCGTTAGCAGTGGTGATCCTGCTGACAATGCCGATGCTGTATAACCGTGTACTGCGTCATTTCCTGCTGATACCGGCAGGGATTGCGTTCGTTCTGGGAAGTCTGCTCTGGTTCGAGCATCTGAGGATGTGATATCCGGGAGGTGGTGTCAGAAGATTGTCATAACAGTGGTGCGAAGGGGGGGACTTGAACCCCCACGTCCGTAAGAACACTAACACCTGAAGCTAGCGCGTCTACCAATTCCGCCACCCTCGCAGGTACTGTCATTCAATCTGCTGTCAATTGTGTGTGATAAGATCTGATTGGTGCGAAGGGGGGGACTTGAACCCCCACGTCCGTAAGGACACTAACACCTGAAGCTAGCGCGTCTACCAATTCCGCCACCCTCGCAATTCAGAACTATCTTGTAACTGATAGCATGGAGGCGGATTTTAGCGGTTTTATCCGCGCCGTCAATAATTTTTTATCAAAATTGGTGACTTCGCTTACTTATTAGGCATTTGTAGCCAGGTAGACCTTAAATTTACCGGTTTGCGCCAGAACCTTATGCTGACCAAATGTGCTGTCCAGCAGATCCGGATACGGTAAAAAGGCGTTGGCCACGATACACAATTTTCCGCCGCGGTTCAGGCGGGCTTTGGCACCGGAGATAAGGCGCTGTGCGGCACTGTAGCTGGTGTTCAGACCGTCATGGAACGGCGGGTTGGCAACAATCCAGTCATAACGGTCACTGATATCCGAATACACGTCACTGGCGATCACGCGGCCTTCCAGCTGGTTCCGTGCCAGTGTTTCACGTCCGGCTTCAAGGGCGGCGGCTGAGACATCACTGAGCGTCAGGGTCAGTCCCGGGTTACGTTTTGCCAGTACGGTCGCGATAACGCCACTGCCGCAGGCAATATCCAGCAGTGACCCGGTCACCGGCTGATTCAGTGATTCCAGCAGCAGTGCACTGCCGACATCAATATTGTCCTGGCTGAATACACCCGGCAGCGTCACGATTTGCGCCCCTTCCGCAGTATAACTGCCGATCCAGTCTTTCAGGGCAAAGTGTGCCTGAGTGGTCAGCTCGCCGTAATAGAGGCCGCAGCGGCGTGCGCTGTCAATTTTGCGCAGTGCGGTGAACGGTTCTGTCATTTTTTCCGCGCTGCGGACACCACTGCGGTTTTCACCGACAATAAAAATATTACTGCCAACCGGCAGGCAGGAAAAAATTTGTGTCAGCTGGAACAGCGCTTCCTGTTTACTCTTCGGCCAGAAATAGATCAGTGTGTCGCACTGTGCGGCGGCTTCCGGGCTGACGGTCAGCGCAAATGCGGTGCGATCACCCAGCGGGGCACGCAGGGCCTGCCATTGATGATACTGGCTGGTGCTGACATACACTGACTGCGCGGAAAGCTGTGCAGCAAGGGGATCCTGAATGTCCCCGGCAAGCAGGACACGGCTCCCGGTAAATTCGTCTGCATGACGTAAAATCACTTCACTGGCCGGGGTAAGCATGGACATCCGTTAACTCCTGTAAATCATAATTCGGCAGCATTGGCGCAGGCAGCGCGCTTTGCTAAGATAGTGTCGTTTGTTATTTCAGGGATACATTATGACGCGACGAGACAGAATGCTGGCTCAGATGGGGATCACCCACTGGACACTGCGTCAGCCGCAGCGCCTGAAAGGGGAACTGTCTGTACAGATCCCGGCTTCGGCACGTCTGCTGATCATAACCGATGAGCAGGCAGATCTCACCTGTGATTTACTCAGCGATATATTCCGCAGCCTGAATATCACCGCGGATGATGTTTACTGCATCACACCGGATAATGTACAAAGTATCCCGGCGCAGACAAACTGCCTGTGCTGGCTGCCGGGAACGGAAGCTGAACTGCCGGATTCACTGCCTTCATTACACTCCCCCCGTCTTGCCGACCTGTATCAGGATGCACAGGCAAAACGCGGATTATGGACACAAATTTATCATTATGACCAAACTGTCACCGCTGCTTCCCGCTGATTTTGCCGCCGCATTCCGTATTGAACAGGCCGCTCACGCTTATCCCTGGAGTGAAGCCACATTCCGCAGCAATCACGGCGAACGCTATCATAACCTGAAACTGGAAACAGACGGGGAACTGGCCGGATTTGCCATCAACCAGACGGTACTGGATGAAGCAACGCTGTTTAATATTGCGGTTTCACCTGACCATCAGGGAAAAGGTTATGGCCGTCAGTTACTGGAAAAAGTGATTGAAGACCTGACAGCAAAAGGGATTGCGACACTCTGGCTGGAAGTCAGGGCATCAAACAGCCCGGCGATTGCGTTGTATGAATCGCTCGGTTTTAATGAAGTCTCTGTGCGGAAGAACTATTATCCGGCGGCACAGGGTAAAGAGGATGCGCTGATTATGGCGCTTTATCTGAGCTTCGGAATGTCATAGCGCGAAATGTAATAGAGCGATAAGTCAGATAAAACGGCGTTTTTTTATCCCTTTCGGTAATTTTCTGCGTGTTACTGTGATGGTATATATTTATCACAGGCGCGCCTTGTCATGTTTATCCGTAAAATTGTCACACCGATGTTTATCCGGCGCTTTGAATGCGTCGGTTCCGAATGCCTGTCACACTGCTGTCAGGATTGGTTTATCAGTATTGATAAAAAGACCTATAAAAAATATCACAGTGCTGACAGCATTGAAATTAAACAGATTTCCCGGGAGCATGTCCTCAAGTCAGAACGTGCCGGTGCTTATGCGTATATCCGGCTGACGGAAGAAAAAACGTGTCCGTTTCTGACGGAGAAAAAGTTGTGCGGGATCTACAGCAAGCTCGGCCCTTCGGCAATGAGTGATACCTGCCGTGAGTATCCGCGCAGTGAAATAAAATATCAGAACGCGACGTTTAAACGTTTGTCACTTTCCTGTCCGGAAGTTGTCCGTCAGTTGTTGTTTTCCGCCGATGCCATGCAATTGACAGAAGAAGAGCAGTATCTGAAAAAAGTACCGCAGGATGCGGTACTGACTGATCCGCAATACCTGGTGTACCTCTGGTGTCTGAATCTGGTGCAGGCTCCGTCGCCGGAGTTTGAGGATAACCTCTATGCCGTTATGCAGCTGCTGACGTTTATCAGTAGGCTCAATTATGACATTGAAGCGAATTTTGATCGTATTCAGGGCGTGTATGAATTTCTGCTCAATGCAACAGAAAACGGGGAACTGACGGCGGAGCGCAGAGCACTGCCGCACCCTGTCAGTTTTCAGACCGCAGTATTAAGTGTTTACGGCAAATTTATTCCGACCCTGTCCCGCAGCGGCAGTTTTTTACTTTCCACTTATATCAACACGCTCACACAGCTGGGGCTGGATGAGCAACAAACCACAGAACGCACGGAAGAAAACATGGCGCGTCTGCAATCGGAATGGAAAATACAGCAGCAGAGCAGTTGTCTGAATCAACCGTACACACTGCGTAATCTGTTTTCCTATCTGCTGTATCACAGTCAGTTTCCGCACACGGCTAATTTCGCCGGTGATGTTACCGGTTCCCGCAATGCCTTGTCTCACTTCAGTCTGCTGGTCATGGATTATTTTTACTTGCGGACCAATCTGGCGGCGCTGGCGGCCACGGAGGAACGGGCACTGCAAGAGAGTGATGTTCAGCTTTTGCTGGGCGCCTATTTCTCACTGAAAATGCATGTGAGTGATATTAATGCAGATTTACTGGCACTGATGGAACGTTGTCAGATGAGTGACGCAATCGCCTGTATCTGCCTGCTGGATAACTGACGGAGCCGGATTTTCAAGCTTTTGTTGTTTCACGGGGCAAACCGGGCGAAAATAAGCACCATTAATGAGAAATCAGAGGCGGAAACCGTGTGTTTCTGCCTCGCAGCCCCAGAAGAACGCCCAGATGTCAAATAATGCATTTTTACAGGAAGTGGCCAAACGCCGCACCTTTGCGATCATTTCGCACCCCGATGCCGGTAAAACCACTATTACCGAAAAAGTCCTGCTGTTCGGACAGGCTATCCAGAAAGCAGGTACAGTCAAGGGCCGCGGCTCTAATCAGCACGCCAAATCTGACTGGATGGAGATGGAAAAACAGCGCGGGATCTCAATCACCACATCCGTGATGCAATTCCCGTATCACGATGCCCTGGTGAACCTGCTGGACACCCCCGGGCACGAAGACTTCTCCGAAGATACCTACCGCACCCTGACGGCGGTGGACTGCTGCCTGATGGTCATTGATGCGGCAAAAGGGGTTGAGGATCGTACCCGTAAGCTGATGGAAGTTACCCGTCTGCGTGACACGCCGATCCTGACCTTTATGAACAAACTTGACCGCGACATCCGTGACCCGATGGAGTTACTGGATGAGGTGGAAAACGAGCTGAAAATTGCCTGCTCGCCGATTACCTGGCCTATCGGCTGCGGTAAGCTGTTCAAAGGGGTTTATCACCTGTACCGCGACGAAACCTATCTGTATCAGACCGGCCAGGGGCATACCATCCAGGAGGTCCGTACCGTAAAAGGGCTGAATAACCCGGATCTGGATGCGGCTGTCGGTGAAGAGCTGGCAGCACAGCTGCGTGATGAGCTGGAACTGGTACAGGGCGCATCCCATGAATTTGATGAGGAACTGTTCCTCGCCGGTGAACTGACGCCGGTCTTCTTCGGCACCGCGCTGGGGAACTTCGGGGTGGACCATATGCTGGACGGCCTGGTTTCCTGGGCACCGGCACCGATGCCGCGTCAGACGGATGTCCGCGAAGTGACAGCAAAAGAAGAAAAATTCACCGGTTTTGTTTTTAAAATTCAGGCCAATATGGATCCTAAACACCGTGACCGCGTGGCTTTCCTGCGCATTGTCTCCGGTGTGTATGAAAAAGGCATGAAACTGCATCAGGTCCGCCTCAAAAAAGATGTGGTAATTTCTGATGCGCTGACCTTTATGGCCGGAGACCGTGCGCATGTGGATTGCGCCTATCCCGGTGATATTATCGGGCTGCATAACCACGGTACTATTCAGATTGGTGATACCTTCACGCAGGGTGAGATTCTGAAATTCACCGGTATTCCGAACTTTGCACCGGAACTGTTCCGCCGTATCCGTCTGCGTGATCCGCTGAAACAGAAACAGCTGCTCAAAGGGCTGGTTCAGTTGTCTGAAGAGGGCGCGGTGCAGGTCTTCCGTCCGCTGGCCAACAACGACCTGATTGTCGGCGCGGTGGGTGTGCTTCAGTTTGATGTGGTGGTTGCCCGTCTGAAGAGCGAGTACAACGTCGAAGCGATTTATGAGGCGGTTAACGTCTCTACCGCCCGCTGGGTGGAGTGTGACGATGTGAAGAAACTGGAAGAGTTCAAACGTAAAAATGAACTGCATCTGGCACTCGACGGCGGCGATAACCTCTCTTATATCGCACCGACCATGGTGAACCTGAATCTCACCGCAGAACGTTATCCGGGTGTGAGTTTCCACAAAACCCGTGAACACTGACAGAAAAATGACGCGCCTCCGGGCGCGTTCAGGCCGTTGTCAAACCCGCAGGGATTGGCGACGACCGACAGAGGTTGTAAAAATAAACCAGGAAAATCAATCTATTGATTTTCGGCTGATAACACAAAGCAGGAAAAACCACGTTTTATCCTGCTTTGTCAGCAATCTCACGCGCCTCCGGGCGCGTTTTTTTTATGCCGGAGTTAAGATACACTGACAGACAGATGATGTTCATCATAAAAATGAAGAAGGAGATGATAATGCGCAATACCATGAAATCACTGGCCGTCCTGCTGGTCAGCGGCGCGCTGTTCAGTGCATCCGCCATGGCGGGGGAATCTCTGAGCCAGAAAGCCGGTCAGGCGTGGGACAGTGCTTCTCAGTCTGCGGAAGATTTGGGTAAGCAGGCTGAACAGAAATTTGATGGTGCGGTAAAAGATGCCTCGCTGCTGGTGGATGACAGCACGATCACCGCCAAAATCCGCGGTCAGCTGCTGAGCGCGGATGATATTGACAGCAATGATATCGCCGTGAAAACCATTAACGGTACTGTGTATCTCTCCGGGTTTGTTACCACGGATGCGCAGCGTACAAAAATTATCGATATTGCCAAAGGCGTTCCCGGTGTCCGTGCCGTGGAAGTCAGCATCGGGCAGTATAAATAACCGGCAGGTAATCTGCGCCGGGGGAAGACAGGATGGGAACGTATATCCCGGTAACACCCGGGAAAATCGCACCGCTGGCCTGGTTGCCTGATCCGCTTCAGGAGACCGGTAAACTGGCGCTGGTCTGTGAAGGCGGCGGCCAGCGCGGGATTTTTACGGCCGGGGTGCTGGATGAGTTTCTCAAAGCCGGATTTAACCCGTTTGATTTGCTGATAGGCACCTCTGCCGGTGCGCAGAACCTGTCGGCCTATCTGTGCGGTCAGCGCGGCTACGCCCGTCATGTCATCACCCGTTACACCACCGACAAACAATTCTTTAATCCGCTGCGTTTTATCCGCGGCGGAAATCTTATCGATCTTGACTGGCTTATTTCTTCAACCTCTGCGGAATGTCCGCTGAATATTGCGCATGCACTGCGGCGCTTTGAACAGGGGCAGGAATTTTATATGTGTGCCAGCCGGGCGGATAATCTGAATGCCGCGTATTTCAGCCCGCAGGCAGAAGACTGGCTGGAATATATCAAAGCTTCCAGCGCCATCCCCGGATTCTACCGTGAAGGGGTGGAGATTGACGGCATCACGTATCATGACGGCGGTATCAGCGATGCGGTACCGGTTATTGAGGCATGGCGGCGGGGCGCGACCCGGATTGTGGTGATCCGGACAGTGCCGTCACAGCTCTATTACACCCCGGAATGGGTGAAACGGATGGAGCGCTGGCTGGAAAAAAGCCATCTGAAACGGATGGTTGCCATGATGAAACAGCACGCCAAAAGTTATTACCGGACACAAAAGTTTATTCAGTCACCACCGCCCGGGGTTGAAATTGCTGAAATTTATCCGAATGCACCACTGGCAAGTAACGCGCTCGGCAGCCGGGTAAAAACGCTGATGCAGGATTACCGGCTGGGCCGCCGCAGCGGACGTTATTTTCTGGCAACACTCGGTGAGCGCTGGGCATCGTATGAACCGGTACGAAGTTCCGTACTGAGGGTTCCTCCCGCATCCAACGACAGCGACTCACAACTGCCGGTCACTGACGGCACCGCCGCTGTATTACATTCACCGGAACGCTCACCGGAAAGGCCGGCGGACTGAATAAATGCAATTTATTGATACCCACTGCCATTTTGATTTCCCGTTTTTTACGGATGATCTTACCCGCCACAAGGCCGCCGCGGCACAGGCCGGGCTGACCGATATTATTATCCCGGCGGTCAGTCACTGGAACCTCACTACTGTCGCCGGGTTGTGCCGGACATCCGGAGATACCTTTCCCCGTCTGCATGCGGCATTTGGTCTGCATCCGCTTTATATTGCGGAACACACCCCTGAACATCTGGAACAGCTTGAGTCGCTTATCACCGGAAGCGGGACAGAATGCGTAGCGGTCGGGGAAATCGGGCTGGATCGCTATATGGCGGATCCGCTGTGGGATAAGCAGCTGGATTTTTTTATTGCTCAGCTGAAACTGGCCGCGCGGACAGATAAACCGGTTATTCTGCACTCCCGCAAAACCCATGACACGCTTGCCGCTGTTCTGCGCCGCCACCCGGTACCCCGCAGTGGTGTGGTTCACGGCTTTGCCGGCAGTTTTGCCCAGGCGGATGCCTTTGTGAAGCTGGGTTATTACATCGGGGTCGGCGGGACGATTACTTACGACCGGGCTCAGAAAACCCGGCGGGCAATTTCACAACTCCCGCTCTCTGCGTTGCTGCTGGAAACCGATGCGCCGGATATGCCGCTCAGTGGTTTTCAGGGGGAACCGAACCGGCCGGAGCGGATTGTCCGCACGTTTGAGGTGCTTTGCTCTCTGCGCAGTGAGTCTCCGGAGGAGATTGCTGCTCAGATTTATCGCAACAGCTGTACACTTTTTTCCCTGTAATCATCTGATTAAGATTCCTGAATCGATTTTCCCGCGATTTTGTCCTGTTACGGCCTGCATTCTGTGTGTCAAATCACCTGAAATCACTTACAATTGTAAGCGTATGTTATTTCATGTTCGTCATCTGGTTAAATACCCGCCAATTCCCGGCTTTACGGGAGGATTTTCAGATAAAAACAGTTGAATAATGTGATTATCATCATATTTTTGTATTTTTTGTTACTTTTTTCAGTCGTTATTTGTGACGCAAGTTGATTGTTCACCGGACTGACCGGGTATAATCAGCGCCACAGGGTCCTGCTCTGAGCTGCATGCGGAACAGGGCTATTAATCTTCATTATCGTGAACAGGGATACTTCCATGCAACTCCTTATGAGTCTGGTCGGGATGGCTGTACTGATCTTTATCGCAGTACTGTTTTCCAGTGATCGCCGGGCAATCAAGCTGCGTACTGTTATCGGCGCATTTATTATTCAGGTGCTGATCGGCGCACTGGTTCTTTATGTCCCGGTGGGACGCAAAATCCTCCTGGCAATGTCTGACGGTGTCGCCAGTGTTATCGGCTACGGCCAGAAAGGGATGGACTTTATTTTCGGCGGCCTGGTATCCGACAAAATGTTCGAGGTATTCGGCGGCGGCGGTTTTGTCTTTGCTCTGCGCGTTCTGCCGGTTATTGTTTTCTTCTCCTCACTGATTGCCGTTCTGTATTACCTCGGCATTATGCAGCTTGTGATTAAGATCCTCGGCGGCGGCTTACAGAAACTGCTGGGCACTTCCCGTACCGAATCCCTGTCCGCGACAGCCAACATCTTTGTGGGACAGACTGAGGCTCCGCTGGTGGTACGTCCGTATATCTCCGGAATGACCAATTCAGAACTGTTTGCGGTAATGTGTGGTGGTCTGGCATCCGTGGCCGGCTCTGTTCTTGCCGGGTATGCGCAGATGGGTGTTCCGCTGGAGTACCTGATCGCCGCATCCTTTATGGCAGCGCCGGGCGGTCTGCTGTTCGCGAAACTGATGGTACCTGAAACTGAGCACTTTGATGATCGCACCGAAGCGATGGCCGGTATGGCGGAAGAAGAGCGCCCTGCCAACATTATCGATGCGGCGGCAAGTGGTGCCTCTTCCGGTATGCAACTGGCGCTGAACGTGGGTGCAATGCTGCTGGCGTTTATCGCGCTGATCGCCTTAATCAACGGTATCCTGGGCGGCGTCGGCGGCTGGTTTGACTATCCGCAGCTGTCACTGGAACTGATCCTCGGCTGGGTCTTCTCGCCAATCGCATTCCTGATCGGTGTGCCGTGGAGCGAAGCCATGACCGCCGGTTCGTTCATCGGACAGAAAATTGTGGTCAACGAATTCGTGGCCTTCATGAACTTCGGTGAATACATGAAGCCGGATGCACAGGTGATTGCTGCCGGTTTACAGCCGCTGTCTGATCACACCAAAGCGATTATCTCCTTTGCCCTGTGCGGCTTCGCCAACCTGTCTTCTGTTGCTATCCTGCTGGGCGGCCTGGGCGGTATGGCACCTAACCGCCGTAAAGACGTGGCACGTCTCGGTATGAAAGCTGTGATGGCCGGTACTCTCTCCAACCTGATGAGTGCAACCATCGCCGGTTTCTTCCTGGCGCTGTAATGTTCTTCCTGCACAGGTGAACCCGGTTCACCTGTGCACTTCACCGATTCAGTGTACTTGTCTTTCTGTCACTCCCTGTTTATCCCTTTCCTGCGCTATACTATGCCGTGAATATGTGCTGTCATTTTGCGCATACCAGGCCATTAACGTGATTTTTATCACATAATTGTATGTATTGATGTAAATGCTGTTATATAAACGTGATGAAAGGCACGTATTATAGCGCCGGGACATGCTCAAATACGGCATGGATACCCTATAACGGATTCGGTGATTCTGTTTACCAGTCACCTGTATTACAGCGCGGTGAGAAGGATCTCAGCGTTAACTCTTATCTTAAGAGAGACAACGTCTTCACGGAACCAAGTCCCGCTCGCCAACACATTTTGCATCGTTCAGATATTGCGTCTGCCCGGCAACGGCGCAGACATACGTTGGAGAGTTTTATGACCGATTTAACCGCCGCAGCGCAGCGCGCGCTGTCCTTAATGGATTTAACCACCCTGAATGATGATGATACTGACGCGAAAGTCACCACGCTGTGTCATCAGGCGAAAAGCCCGGCCGGCCAGACTGCGGCCATCTGCATTTATCCGCGTTTTATCCCGCTGGCCCGTAAAGTTCTGCGTGAGCAGGGTACGCCGGAAGTGCGTATCGCGACGGTCACCAACTTCCCGCACGGTAATGATGACATTGAGATTGCACTGGCTGAAACCAATGCTGCGATTGCTTACGGCGCAGATGATGTGGATGTGGTGTTCCCGTACCGCGCACTGATGGCCGGTAATACACAGGTTGGTTTTGATATGGTGAAAGCCTGCAAAGAAGCCTGTGCGAAACACAATGTGCTGCTGAAAGTGATCATCGAAAGCGGTGAGCTGAAAGATCCGGCGTTAATTCGTCAGGCATCCGAAATCGCCATTAAAGCCGGTGCTGATTTTATTAAGACCTCCACCGGTAAAGTGCCGGTCAACGCCACGCCGGAAACAGCGGAAATCATGATGACTGTGATCCGTGATATGGGCGTTGGTAAAACCGTTGGTTTCAAACCGGCCGGTGGTGTCCGTACTGCGGAAGAAGCCGCACTGTATCTGGCGATGGCTGACCGTATCATGGGCGAAGGCTGGGCTGACTCCCGTCACTTCCGCTTTGGCGCATCCAGCCTGTTAGCCAGCCTGCTCAACGCACTGGGTTACGCAGACGCCAAATCTGACAGCAAGTATTAATCTCGCTTTCCGGGCCGCTTTTGCCGCCCGGCTTTCTGATTAACCCGGCACCTCCGGTGCCGGGACGGATCAGGTATTTTAAGGAGATCTCTGTGTTTCTGGCTCAGGAAATCATTCGCAAAAAACGGGACGGACATCCGCTCTCTGATGAGGAAATCCGTTTCTTTATTAACGGCGTGCGTGATAACTCAGTCTCTGAGGGACAAATTGCCGCACTGGCGATGACGATATATTTCCATGATATGAACCCGCAGGAGCGTGTCTCGCTGACATTGGCGATGCGGGATTCCGGCTCGGTGCTGGACTGGAAAAACCTTGATTTACCGGGCCCGGTTGTGGATAAACACTCCACCGGCGGCGTGGGGGATGTGACCTCCCTGATGCTTGGCCCGATGGTGGCTGCCTGTGGCGGCTATATCCCGATGATCTCCGGCCGCGGCCTGGGACATACCGGCGGCACGCTCGACAAACTGGAAGCTATTCCGGGCTTTGATATTTTTCCGGATGATGAAACCTTCCGCCGTATTATCAAAGAGACCGGTGTGGCGATTATCGGCCAGACCAACTCACTGGCGCCGGCGGACAAACGTTTCTATGCGACCCGCGACATTACGGCAACCGTGGACTCCATTCCGCTGATCACCGCCTCTATCCTCGGCAAAAAACTGGCCGAAGGACTGGATGCGCTGGTGATGGATGTGAAAGTCGGTTCCGGGGCATTTATGCCGACTTATGAATTATCAGAGCAGCTGGCGCAGGCGATCGTACAGGTTGCCAACGGCGCGGGCTGCCGGACCACTGCACTGCTGACCGACATGAACCAGGTGCTGGCATCCAGCGCCGGTAATGCGGTGGAAGTGCGTGAAGCGGTGCGTTTCCTGACCGGTGAGTACCGCAATCCGCGCCTGTATGAAGTCACTATGGCGCTGTGCAAAGAGATGCTGGTTTCCGGCGGACTGGCGGCTGACCGCACAGAGGCGGAAGCAAAATTACAGCGTGTGCTGGATAATGGTAAAGCAGCGGAAGTTTTCGGACAGATGATTGCCGCACAGCGCGGACCGGCTGATTTTATCGAGCGTTATCCGCACTATTTGCCATCGGCAGTGCTCAGTAAACCGGTCTATGCTGAGACCGAAGGAATTGTGACCGCAATGGATACCCGCGCACTGGGGATGGCGGTTGTCTCTCTGGGCGGCGGACGCCGTAAGGCCAGCGACCCGATTGACTACAGTGTCGGGTTAAGTGATATCGCGCCGATCAACTGTGTTGCTGACGGACAGATGCCGCTGGCGATGATCCATGCCAATAATGAAGATGCGTGGAATGAAGCGGCTCAGGCAGTGCGTCAGGCGGTCACACTCAGTGAGAGCCCGGTTACAGATACCCCGCTGATTTACCGCCGGATCAGCGAATAAGAACAATTTTGTTATTCACGCGGAGCCCTGCATCCTGACGTGATCTGACACAGGAGAGAAGTATGAAACGTACATTTATTATGGTGCTGGATTCATTCGGTATCGGTGCTGCACATGATGCCGCTGATTTCGGTGACACCGGCGCTGACACGTTAGGTCATATCGCACAGGCCTGTGCCCGCGGTGAAGCAGACAAAGGCCGCAAAGGGCCTCTGCATCTGCCGA
Organism: Morganella morganii; assembly: GCF_041099235.1. Lineage (GTDB taxonomy): Bacteria > Pseudomonadota > Gammaproteobacteria > Enterobacterales > Enterobacteriaceae > Morganella > Morganella morganii_E. Next base: position 26,164 of record NZ_JBFZSO010000007.1, read on the forward strand.
ATCTGTCCCGTCTGGGGCTGGGTAAAGCCGCAGAAGAATCCACCGGACACTTCCCGGAAGGTCTGGATAAGAATGCGGAGATTATCGGCGCATACGGCTATGCCGGTGAGTTATCCTCCGGTAAAGATACCCCGTCCGGCCACTGGGAAATTGCCGGTGTTCCGGTTTTGTTTGACTGGGGCTATTTCAGCGATCATGAAAACAGTTTCCCGCAGGAATTACTGGATATTCTCGTTAAACGTGCCAATCTGCCGGGTTATCTCGGTAACTGCCACTCATCCGGTACTGTGATTCTGGATCAGCTCGGCGAAGAGCATATGAAAACCGGCAAACCGATTTTCTATACCTCTGCGGATTCCGTTTTCCAGATTGCCTGTCACGAAGAGACGTACGGCCTGGAGAAACTGTATGAACTGTGTGAAATCGCCCGTGAAGAACTGACCAAAGGCGGTTACAACATCGGCCGTGTGATTGCACGTCCGTTTACCGGCGAAAAAGCCGGTTCATTTGAACGTACCGGTAACCGTCACGACTACGCGGTAGAGCCGCCGTCAGCCACTATGCTGCAGAAGCTGGTGGAAGAGAAGCAGGGCGAAGTGGTCTCCATCGGTAAAATCGCGGATATTTATGCCCATGTCGGTATCACCAAAAAAGTAAAAGCGACCGGCATCGATGCGTTGTTTGATGCATCACTGGAAGAGATGAAACTGGCGGGTGATAACACCATCGTGTTTACCAACTTTGTTGATTTCGATTCCTCCTACGGCCACCGCCGTGATGTGGCGGGTTATGCTGCTGCACTGGAGTTGTTTGACCGCCGTTTGCCGGAAATGCTGAAGCTGGTGAAAGAGGACGATATTCTGATCCTGACCGCAGATCACGGCTGTGACCCGACCTGGCCGGGTACCGATCACACCCGCGAACATATCCCTGTGCTGGTGTACGGGCCGAAAGTTAAACCGGGCTCACTGGGCTATCGTGAAACCTTCGCTGACATCGGGCAGACTGTTGCATCCTATTTTAATTTATCCCCGATGGATTACGGTAAAAACATGCTGTAATGTGTCTCTTTTTTCGGGCAGGCTTTCAGTCTGCCCTTTCCCTTTGGATTGACTGAAAGGATTTTTTTATGGCTACCCCTCACATTAATGCCGAACGTGGTGATTTTGCTGATGTTGTTCTGATGCCCGGCGATCCGCTGCGTGCGAAATACATTGCAGAAAATTTTCTGGAAGACATTAAACAAGTCAACAATGTGCGTGGCATGCTGGGTTTTACCGGAACCTATAAAGGCCGCCGTATCTCCGTGATGGGTCACGGTATGGGGATCCCGTCCTGCTCTATTTATGCCAAAGAGCTGATCACTGAGTTTGACGTGAAAACCATTATCCGTGTCGGCTCCTGCGGGGCTATCAGCCGTGATGTCAAACTGCGTGATGTGGTTATCGGCATGGGCGCGAGTACGGATTCCAAAGTGAACCGTCTGCGCTTCAAAGATAACGATTTCGCGGCTATCGCGGATTTCGGGCTGGTACGTAATGCGGTTGAAGCGGCAGAAACCGCCGGGATCCCGGCGCGTGTCGGTAATATCTTCTCTGCGGATTTATTCTATACACCGGATCCGCAAATGTTCGACGTGATGGAAAAATACGGCATTCTGGGCGTGGAAATGGAAGCCGCCGGTATTTATGGTGTAGCGGCAGAATTCGGTGCGAAAGCACTGACTATCTGCACTGTTTCTGACCATATCCGTACCGGTGAAAATTTACCGGCAGAAGAACGTCAGACGACTTTTAATGAAATGATCACTATCGCGCTGGAATCTGTTTTACTGGGCGATAAAAAGTAATTTATTTCAGTCATTATAAAAACCGCTGCCGGCATTATTTTTCGGCAGCGGTTTTTTTTATTGTTTACTGTTATCCGGTTCGGTATAAACTTCTGAAACACCATTTCCTATCGCAATTTTAAAACTAAAATCACAGGTTTTATTGAGAATTTTGGCACAGGCTATGAATATAATTAACGTCAATAATACTACTATAAAGGATAAACTGATTGTTCTTGCGGCGGATATTATAAAGTTAAAAATAATTATGGATAATTCTGGTATTTTTATCATATTAAAAGGGCACGTGAGTAAGTTAATAAGAAAGTAAAATAAGGTGCCTGATTAACCGCTACCTGTAACAGAGAGAAACGGGGGGATTTCTCCCCCCTCAGCACTAGCTGCCCTTATGAGGTGGCTGCGCCTGTACCAGTATATTCGAGCTATCAAAAGATAGCGACAAATAGCCTGTTATGTTAATTGTGACTGTAACGAAAAACATAAAGCAGAGTATAATTACAGTTGAATCTTTAACAGGTAATCTGGTCATTTCTCTTGACTCCTTTAATTTAAGGAGGCAGAATCCCTATTGTTCTGGTAGAGATTCGGCCCCGGTTTATGTTGAAAAACGTAATCGGGGCTTTCTTCTATCCGGAACAGGGAAAATATAACCTGATCCGGACAGAATCAGGCACCCGCAGAAAATATAACAACTGTGTTTTTCTTTATCTCTACCCCATTCGGGGGATAATACGGAGATATATCACAAAATATATTCTCATTATCCGTTAATACAATGATTGTTATTTTTTTCATTTAACGGAAATAATAAAACCGCTGTTAAGCGGCTTTATTTTATTATGGTGGTGTAAGCATAAATAATTTTTCATTCTCACCGCTGTAGCGGGATAATACCCGGTTTATATCCTCTGCAGTAATCTGATTAATTAACGCCTCTTCTGCGGTTATCCGCGTAAACGCATTATCGTCCCCGGCAATCTGCGCCAGTGATTCTGTCCAGAATGCAGCACTCTGGTAAACCTGCTGTTTTTCCAGTAACCAGTTGGCTCTGGCTTCTTTCAGGGCATTGTCACTGACACCGTCTGTTTTCAGGGTTTTCAGCACATTCCGGCTTAATGCCGTCATCTCTGCGGCGCGCTGAGGATCGGTGGTGAAATTCAGCCGGGCGCTGTAGTACGGCGACGGCAGTTTTGCCAGCATAGAGGAGAAACTCAGGGCATAAATACCGCCCGCCTGTTCCCGTAATGCACCGCGTAACTGTTTGCTGATGATGCTGTCGGCCAGTTGCAGTGTCAGGCTTTCTTTCTGTGACCACTGCGCCGGAGCGGCATACTGAATACTTACCATGGTTTTATCAGAACTGGCTATCGGGTAAGTCCGGCTGAAGGATTGCATTTTGGGTGCGATAGCCGGATCCCGCCACTGCAGGCGCAGCCCGGAAGCAGGCAGGGTGGCGATCCATTTCTCAACAGCCTGTTTTATCTGTTTTTTATCTGCCGCACCGCTGATCACCAGTGTCATGTCCTGTACCGGGCTGAGCAGGAGACGGTGATTTTGCTGTAACTGTGCGGCAGTAAACTGACGCCAGCCGCCGTTTTCATTTATTACCAGACGTTCGCCATTAGTATGGCTTTCGCGGTTGATGGCATCCAGGAAGCGGCGCTCCACCGGGGTGCTGTTCAGGCTTTCCAGCGTCAGCTGCTGATTGCGGCGTAATTTTTCGCCGCTGAACTGTGGCTGTGTGATCTTCAGATGCAGCAGTTTCAGCAGGGTATCCAGCTCTTCCGGCGGCGCTTCACCCCGGAATCCGTGGTTCAGCAGTTCGCTGTATGGCCGCAGACTGAGGCTGTGCTGTTTGCTGAATAAGGCCAGCTCACGGGCGCTCAGCTCACCGTAGCCGCTGCTTTCCGGTAGTTTCAGTGCCCAGTCGGTCAGTCCTTCCTGTCCGGCCGGCTCCAGTGAACGGCCGCCCGGAATGCGCAGATTGATCTGAATATTATCTTTCAGGCTTTTATCCTGATGCACAATCACCCGCAGACCGTTGGATAACTGCCACGATTCTGTGGACGGCAGCGGCAGTGCCTGCTCCTGAACGATAGTACCGGCTGCTGCCGGGGTAACATTCAGCGCAACCTGCCGCACGGTCAGGGAAAATGGCCCGGGATCGGACTGCCGGATCTGCTGCCAGCGGTCAGTGAACGCTTTCTCATCAAAACGGGCCTGTTCGCTGTCCGGCCCGAGCAGTGCCAGCCATGGTGATGCCTGATTCAGAAATCCGTTCACATGGGTTTTCAGCGTATCCGGCGTGACCGGTTTGAGCAGTTCCCATGCCGTGGTGAGCTGCTGACGCTTGTCCTGAACCGGCATTCGGTATTCCAGTGCGGTGGTGATGGTATCGGCGAGATAATCATTGCCGTAGCGGGATTCCACGGCAGCCTGCTGACTGAGTTTCGCCAGCAGACTCTGCCGGGCATCGTCCAGCTCTGCCTGTGTGACGGGCTGTGTCGCCAGGCGCTGAATTTCTGTCCACAATAAGGTGATACTGCCGGGGTAATCCGCGCCCTGCGGATGCACTATCATCAGTTGCTGAAGGCGGCGGCTGTCCAGCATAGCGCCCTGCGGGTTGATACTGGCGGCAGGCAGCTGTCCGTTATCCACCAGCGCAGTCAGGCGCTGATTGAGGATAGTCACCCAGAGATTATCCAGCAGGTCATCATATTGCCCGTCACGGGTATTGAGCGGTGCGCGGATATCTCTCTGCAGCGCGAACTGCATGATGCGCTGTCCCTGCTCCTTATCAAAGATTGGCTTTACCAGCAGCTCCGGCTGTGGTGCAAAACGCTGACGGGCCGGATCATCCTGTGCGGTATCTTTTTTGGCGGGCTGATTAAAATACGCCTCTGCCAGATTACTGACTTCATGGCGGTTAAACTGTCCGATAACCACCAGACTCATCCGCTGTGGCTGGTACCAGGTCTGATAATAGTCTTTTGCTGTGCTGACCGGCGCATGGCGGATCACATCCAATAACCCGATCGGGTCACGCTCCGCATAGAGACTGCCCGCATAGCGCAACTGCTCAAGGGCATTATTGATGCGGAAGCCGATGCCCTGGCGCAGCCGCCACTCCTCAATAATCACGGAGCGTTCTTTATCAAACGCAACAGGGTCAAAGGTCATGCCCTGTGCCCAGTCGGCGAGCACCTGCAAACCGGTCTGAATCTGTTCCGGCGTGGCCTGCGGCAGTGACAGTTTATAGACAGTCGAATTGAGGCTGGTGGCGGCATTGACATGGCTGCCGAGGTTCAGTCCCTGTTTTTCCAGCTGTTTAAAACTCTGCGTGTCCGGGAAATGCGTGGTGCCTTTAAAGGCCATATGTTCGGTGAAATGCGCCAGGCCGCGCTGCTCTTCTGTTTCCTGTAATGAACCGCTTTCCACCAGCAGCCGCAGCTCTGCGCCGGGTTGCGGGCGTGACAGAAGATACACATTCATGCCGTTTGCCAGGCGAATGTGCTGTAAATCACTGCGCTGCGGCAGCGGACGGTTATCTGTACCGGTTGTGCTGACAGCGGTACAACCGGTGAGGATCAGCACCACACCGGCAAAGGTCAGTTTATAATGCATATCGGACTCCTGATGTGCAGGTGGCGGCAGGGGAGGACAAGGCGATCACGCGATCTGCCTCCTGCTGAAGAAAACGCTGGTGGCTGACCAGCAGAAGTGTGCTGTCCGGCAGACGCTGACGGAGCAGACGGATCATGCGGACCGCATTGTCATCATCCAGTGCGGAGGTAATCTCATCGAGCAGCATCAGCTTCGGCTGACTGAGCAGCAGACGGGCGATCAGCAACCGCTGCTGTTCACCGCCGGACAGGCGCTGACGCCAGTCGGCATCGGTATCCAGCTGTGGTATCAGTGCGGTAAGCCCGGTAACGTCCAGCACCTCGCGGTACGCTTCCGGCGTGAACTGTGCGGCGGCATGCGGATAGGCGAGCAGGGATTTCAGTGTCCCGGATGGCAGATAAAGTGACTGCGGCACCCACATCACATCCTGTTCACGGCTGATATTGCCCCGGTAATAAGGCCAGTGGCCGCTGAGCGCGCGCAGCAGGGTCGATTTACCCAGCCCGGAGCGGCCGCTGATAATGGCAAATTCCCCGGCGTGCAGAGAGAGTGAAAAATTCTCCAGCAGCGGACGGTTATCCGGCAGCAGAATATCGGCGCAAACATCCAGGCGTACTGCGGAGTGACAGGTTTCGGTGACATCAGACACCGCGTCATTTTCCAGCAGGCGGACGAAATGGTACAGACGGGTTACCGTCGCCTGCCAGGCTGCTATCTCTTTATAGGCAAAAATAAACCAGCCGAGTGACGTCGCGACACTGCTGAATGCCTGACGCAGCTGCATTAATCCGCCCAGCATCAGTTCCCCGGCGAGGAATTTCGGCAGTGCAAACAGGATCGGTGCCAGCGCGGTTACCTGCTGATAACCCACGGTATAGAATGATAAATTCCGCTCGCAGCGGATCAGCTGATTCCAGTTGGCTGCCACCCGGGCAAAGCGGGCCAGTAACTGCTGTTTATCCTGCAACTCCCCCCGCTGCCCGGCAATGGCATCACCGTGCTGTCTGCGGGTGATCAGTGCCGCACGGTAATCCGCCTCACGCTGCTGTTTTTCCATATTCAGTTTGCGCAGCGGCCCGCCGATAAGCTGTGTCAGCGCAATACCCACGAGCGTGTAGGCGATACAGGCCCAGAACATATAGCCGTCGATGCGCCAGTCAGTACCGGCGACAGAGAGCATAATACTGCCGGAAAGCTGCCAGAGGATGGCGGCAAAGGAAATCAGGGTCAGCAGCGAATGCAGGAAGGTGATCAGCAGACTGAGGGTGGATTCCACCAGCAGGCGGACATCCTCGGCAATCCGCTGATCCGGGTTATCCGGCTCGCGGGCGGTCAGGCGCAGCAGGTAATGACGGCTCTGCGGCGACAGCCAGCGGCTGAGGATCTGTTCTGTCATCCCCTCCCGCCAGCGGATAGCCAGTTTCTGCCGGAAATACGTACCGAGCACCACCACCAGGATCAGTCCGCTGACCAGCACGACGAAAAATTTGATCAGCTGATACAGCGCCGCGCCGTCCAGCTTTTGCAGTGCATTGTAAAAATCCCCGTTCCACTGGTTCATGCGGATATTGAACCAGACGGAAGAGAGTGTCAGCCCGAGAGACAACAACAGTAAGAACCAGCAAAACAGGGCGGCACGCCGCCCCCAGAACGGCTTCACCAGCCAGAAAAATTGTTTTATTGTTTTCATTGATTATTCATAACGTTAAGAGACATTGCTCACATGCTCAGATTAAAAATCGTAATTCAGCTGTAACCAGAACTGACGGCCCGGATCATAGGCAATCACCTTGTTACCGGCATAGATAAAGGTATCCGCGACATTTTTGTTATTCAGGACGTTATTCACTTCCAGCGAGACAGACGCGCCGTAAGCAAACTCCGGTTTCCAGTTCACGCGGGTATCCCAGGTGAATTTGGATGCGAAATGCTCTTTCTGATAGACACGTAACTCGCCGTACTGCGGATCACGGACCACTTCGTTGTCATGACGGACAGCCTGATTACGCGCGCCCCACCATTGCAGGCGGTTGTACCAGGAAATATTGTAGTTATCCCAGTCACTGGTCAGCTCAACGTTCAGCTTCAGCGGTGAGTTAAAGTTGCTGGCAGGCAGATCACTGACATCGATCACTTTACCGCCGTACATCACTTTGTCGGAGTTAATAGCAGTGCCCGGCTCAAAGAAGGCATAGCCCTGGTCAGACGGGAAGTTGGTTTTGGTATCCTGCCAGACGATTGAAGAGGTAAAGACATGGGTTGCCTGTCCCCATTCCCACGGCTGGCTGTTACTGACGGCCAGGGTGACGGAGTCATGCTTGCTGCGTCCGGCATTATCAAAGGTTCGGATTTTTCCTTTATCGGAGTATTTATCCGACCCGGTCAGGTTGTTGTATTTGGTGCGGCTGCGGACTTCATCGTAACCTTCACGGTGGACATAGGTCAGGCGCCAGGTGGTGCTGAGGATTTCCTGTTGCAGGCCGAGGGAAATCTCATCGTTATACGGGGTTTTCAGTGAATCCAGGCCTTCATAATCATTGGTTTTATCCCAGGTCGGATCCATGCCCATAAAGCCGCACATATAGCATTTTTCCAGCCCGGCATTCTGCGCACCGTACAGGGCGTAGGTCAGCATAGAGCGGCCGTAATAACGGTTGGCACCGGCGATCAGCAGTGTTTCTTTATTGCCGGACAGATCATAAGTGGCGGCCAGGCGTGGTGCGACATTGGTGCGCTGAACAAAATCATCCCGATCCACGCGGATACCCGGACGCAGTGTCAGACGGCCAATCTCAATATTGTCATCGGCAAACAGCGCGTAGTTGTTATAACTGACAGAGGCTGTTCCCGGCAGGAAACGGTGGATATTGGTCATCTCCATGCCCATATCCGCATAAGTGGCTTTGTCATCACTGGTGTGATAATGCGATTTATCGCGGATATAGCGGCCTTTGGTATGGGTGGATTCCATCCCGAGTGTCGGGCGGTGTGTTATTCCGAACCCTTCTGCCGGCAGGAAACGGGCAACGGCTTTGGTGGTGACATTGTCCTGCTCTGTCCGCAGATCACCCAGTCCGCCCATTTTGGTGTTAACAATCGTTTTGCCGTCCGGTAACCGGTTCTTCATTTCATAGAAATTCTGCTCGTCATTCACGCGGTTATCTTTCAGTTTCTGATAACCCAGGGTGAATTCCAGATCAGCCAGGCTGGTCTGGTGCTTCAGAACACCGGTCACACCTAATCCTTTGTGGTTATTGTCATAACCGGAGTTGGCAATATTGGAGGCGAATAAACGGGCTTTATAATCGGAGTAATTCAGTGAAATATCGGCGGTGGTGACCGGCGAAAGATCCATCGCATACTTCACAAACAAGTTGTCTGAGGTGCGTTTCTGGTTGCGTTTGCGCTTATCAAATTCATAACCGACCAGATCATAGCCGTCCATCACTGCCATCAGTACCGAGGTATTGGCCGGGATGGTGGAGGTTCGGCGGGAGGCAGATACCGTGAGGCCGCTGTTTTCGGTTACACCGACTTCAAACCAGCCGCCGAAATCGTGTTTGTTATATTCATTCTGGAAACGGGCCGGGTGGCTGATATCATTTTTTGATGAATCAATCGGCTGTGAGGAATCCTCAAACAGATGATTCCAGGCGGAGCGGGTGGTGCGGTAATACATATGGCCGCTGTTTTCGCCGTTCCAGCGGCGGCTGGTGACATCCACACTGCCGCCGGTAAAACCGCCGAACTCCACCGGGATGTTGTTATCGTAAACCGTCACGCTGTCGATCAGACGGCTGTCGATATACATGCCCTGGTCGCCGCTGTCCAGACGGGTGGAGGTTTCGCCCAGGGTATCTTTTGCCGGGTCGAAATCGTTGTTAAAACTGATGCCGTCAAGTTTATAGGCGTTCTGGAAACTGGACGCGCCGTGAATGGAAATCCGTGACGGTTTGATTTCGCCCTGATTGAGGGACGAGCTGTCATTACCGGCGAACTGCACCGCCGGATTGGTGCGCAGCAGCTCCGTGACGTTGCCGTCACCGGTATTGCGCTGGCGGATCTCCTCCGCAGTAATGTATTGCGGGGCCGACATGACATCGGTGGCCGGATGGTAAGCCAGTTCGCCCTGAACCCGGGTTTCCGGGATTAAAATGGTTTCCGCTTCCGTGGTCAGCGGGCGGATAACATAGCTGCTGCCCTGCTGTACCAGTGTCAGGCCGGAGCCTGCCAGCAGTGTCTGAATGGCGGTCTGCGCGGAATAGCTGCCGTGCAGAGCCGGTGCCCGCAGTGCGCCGAGCTGCCCGGCATCATACAGTAACTGGATTTGTCCCTGCTGCGCGATGGTGTTCAGCGAACGGCTCAGTGCCTGTTCCGGCAGATCAAGCGTGAGATCCGCCGCTCCTGCCGGTGCCGCTGTCAGCCCGAGTGCCAGCACAATGGCGGAACTGACAGCCCTGATGCTGAATGGTGATGGTTTTATTGTCATTTTTATCATTTCCGGAAGTGTCATAGTTATCCCCTGTATCAGAAGACGCGGAAATGAGAATTATCCTCACCTGATAATTATTCTTTTTTTCATTTATTTTTATTTTTCTTCACAATCAACAGGCTGCCGTCATGCAGTTCTGTAACTTCAACCGGTAACAGCAGCGGCAGTGCGGTGAAAAAGGCATCAGTTTCGGAGAGGGTGACCCGGCCGGAGACGGTCAGATCCGCCGCATTGGCGGCAAGTGAGACGGGGCGGTTGCTGTATGGTGCGAGGCGGTCAACAACATCACGCAGCGGGGTATCGGTGAGGGTGATTTGTCCGTTGCGCCATTCCCCGGCCTGTTCCGGCGGGATATGGCTGAGCAGCAGAGCCGATCCCTGCGCAGGGCTGACGGCTTTATCCCCGGCACGCAGATACACCGGTTTTTCATCCGGCGTATCCCGCAGGGCGACAATCCCGTTTGCCACAGAGACCGCCACTTCCGTTCCCCGGCGGCTGACATCAAATTCCGTACCGACAACGGTTATCTCTCTGCCGTCCGCGCGGATAACAAACGGCCGCCACGGGTTGGATTTCACCTGAAAAAAAGCGGTACCGCGCACCAGGGAAATGCGGCGGTGCGTCTGTTCGTAGGCAATATCCGCTTCGCTGTCACGGCTGAGAAAAATACGGCTGCCGTCCGGCAGGATCATGGATTTGCTTTCTGAGGCGGTGGCGAGCGTCAGGTTATCCATCAGCAGGGCGGGTAACTGACTGTAGGGCAGAAACAGCATCACCAGGATAAACAGCCCGGCGAGGGTATGGCGCAGCGGACGCAGAAGCGGAAAAGCCCCGGCGGGTGCCGGCTCCGTGATTTCCGGGCGCGGCAGGGCCGACATCTCCCGCCACAGCAGCGCCATATCATCAAACGCCTGCCGGTTTTCCGGGGAAGCTGCCAGCCATGTCTGTAGTTCCCGCTGCTGCTGTGCCGTCATGCTCTGGCTGTGCCAGCGTGTAAACCACAATGCGGCGGCGTCTTCCCGTTCGTCCTGCTCCCGCCGGTCTGTCATTCCCCGTCCTTCTGTTCTGCGGCATTCATGGCGCGTTTACATTGCAGCAGGGCGCGGGCGATATGCTTTTCCACCATACTGACAGAAATATCCATCCGTTCGGCAATGTCACTTTGCGAAAGTCCGTCAAACCGGTAAAGCACAAAGGCTTCCCGCTGACGGGGCGGCAGTTCATTCAGCACCTGATACAGCCGGTCCAGCCGCTGCCGGTGTTCGAGCTGTATCTGTGGATCAGCGTGTGCCTGTGTCACTTCCGCGGTCAGTGAATCATCCCACTCACTGACCTGATCGCGGCCCTTCCGCCGGCTGTGACGCCAGTGGTCGGTCAGCACATTGTTGGCGATCTTAAACAGGAACGCGCGGGTTTCCTGCACAGAGGTCTCGTTGCCGCCTTTGAGCCAGCGGGCAAACACATCCTGCGACAAATCCCGTGCATCCTGACTGTTGCCCAGCCGCTTATGGAAGAAGCGGACAAGCTGATGGTAGGTTGAGTGATAAGCGCCGGCGATAAGCCTGCTTACCGATTTTTCAGTCGTCATTTTTCTGGTGTGTATCGAAGTCATCGTAATTGAAGGAGTCATTACGCATTGCTTAGAAAAATCCAAAAAATCTCATTGTTGTTATTTGAATTATTATTTAATAATAAAAAGCAATATCATTTGCGTTATCATTATGCCTGTAATTTTACAAATTGAAATACGTGAATAACGATTAAAAAAGTGAGTTGAGTGATGTTGAATGTGGCTGCGGCCTGTTATCAGAACAGGCGATATTCAGTCGGCGGCACCGCTGCCAGTGTGGGGGCTCACGCGCTGCTGCTGGCACTGTTTCTGGGCTGGCTGAGTTTTTCAGCGGACGAGCCGAAAGGTATGCTGCCCCCGGCGTTTGTACTGATGCCGGGAGTTTATCAGCTGGAAAGTGCACCGCCGGAAAAGGCGGAAGGTGTCAGACAGGTGATGTCACAACCGGCACCACAGCCGGTGGCTGAGCCGGAGCGGGAATCTGCTGTCGATAAACTGGCGGTTTCTGATCAGGGCACATGGACGCGGAAAGCGGAGAAACCAAAGAAAAAAGCAGAGAAAAAGCCTGTAACGGAGATCAAAATGCCGGAAACGGATAACCCGTCCCCGGTACTGGCAGAAAGTACTTCCGCGCCGCGTCAGGGCGACAGTTCCGCGAGCCGTGCGGATTTTACCAGTCATGCGCCGCAGCCGGTCAGCGGCAGTACCGGCTGGGAAAGCACAGTGTATTCGCATCTGGCGAAGTACAAACGCTACCCGCGCGCACTGCTGCGCTATAAATCCACCGGCGTTTCTCATGTGAAAGTGACACTGAACATGCAGGGAAATGTTGTTTCTGCGGAGCTGGTTAATTCATCCGGCACAAAATTGCTGGATAAAGAAGCGCTTGCCACCGTACAACGGGCATCACCTTTCCCGCTGCCGCCACAGGAACGCGGCAGAAACGGCCATATTGAGATAGTCACTCCCATCGGTTTTTACCTGTAACCAGCAGACAATTCCCGAAGTTACGTTTTTATTACCAGGAATTGTCTGTATTTTCCGCGTTTTTATTTCCTCCGTTATCTTTTCTCTGCTTAATATTTCGGTTTTTCTGTGGGTTTTCTTAATTTATCTGAATGAGTTTCAGTTACTCATATTGCAACAGGCGCAGTAAAGCGAGTTCAGACCTGGATAAAATCCTGTGATGACGTGTCATGATTATATTTTCCGAAAGAAAATAGTTAATTTTATTAATTAATAATGCTGAAGAGAATTCAACCGTTATAATCAAAAAGAGTGTGCTAAGCTGTTAAGAAATGTGTGACTGTCATGCTGATAATATTGCCTGCGAGCCCGTGTGTAAGCATCATAATACCTTGGCAAATAATCATTTTTAGTCTGTTTACGGGTAGATTGTTACAAAATATTTCATTCTGAAATTATCAGAGAAATATGTAATGATGTTATTATTCAGCAGCATTATTTAATAAAAGAATTTAATATATGAGAAATCCGATTTTTACCACGATTCATTAATATGCATCATTTTCGGACGTGATTTTAGTGGTATAAACTCTGTTTTCTTTGGTAGATTAATTTTTTATAGGTGATTTTGCGTAACGCCGGATTAACTCAAAATTAAACATTGTCAATTTTAGTTAGGTAAGGACAAGTAATGACTAAAAAGTCAGTTTTTGCAAGAACACTCGTCTCTCTGCTGTTAGGTACAGCAATCAGTGCTTCAGCGCTGGCTGCGGCAGAAAATACCGGTCATACATTGCGGCTGGCCATCGGCGCAGAACCGACAGAAGGGTTTGACCCGATGCTCGGCTGGAGCCACGGCAGTTATCTGTTACTGCACAGCCCGCTGCTCAAACAAAAGGCCGATCTTTCCTGGCACAGCTATCTGCTGGACAGCTACGACCACAATGCCGACGGCAAAGAGTGGACACTGAAGCTGAAAAAAGACCTGAAATTCTCTGACGGCTCCCCGCTGACCGCCAAAGATGTGGCGTTCACCTATAACAATGCGGCCGCCGGCGGCGGCAAAATCGACATGGGTAACTTTGCCAAAGCGGAAGAAATTGACCCGCTGACAGTGAAAATTACCCTGTCCGAACCTCAGAGTACGTTTATCAATGTGCTCGGCTCTCTCGGGATTGTGTCCGCTGATAAATATGATGCCAGAGAATATGCCCAAAAACCGGTGGGTGCCGGGCCGTACCGTCTGGTGGCTTTCCAGCCGGGCCAGCAGCTGATTGTTGAGGCTAACCCGTATTACGCGGGGCCGAAAAATGACTTTAATAAACTGGTGTTTGTCTTCCTGGATGAGGATGCCGCCTTTGCTGCCGCACAGAGCCGTCAGCTTGAGGTTGTCCGCATTCCGCCGGTGATTGCCGCGACCGCCGGTGATGTCAAAGGGATGAAACTGGTGGAGCGCGCCAGCGTGGAAAACCGCGGTATTGTCTTCCCTATCCCGAAAGCCGGTGAAAAAGATGCACAGGGTTACCCTGTCGGTAACGATATCACCTCTGATGTTGCCATCCGTAAAGCTATCAACTATGCGATTGACCGCAAACTGCTGTCTGAGCAAGTGATGGAAGGGTACGCCGTACCGGCCTTTACCGGTGTTCACGGCCTGCCGTGGAACAACCCGGAAGCCGCCTTTAAAGATGGTGATGCGGAAAAAGCAAAACAGATCCTGGAAGAAGCCGGCTGGAAACTCAATAAAGACGGGCTGCGCGAGAAAGACGGCAAAGTCGCCAAACTGACGCTGTGGTACACCAGCGGGGATACCACCCGCCGTGACCTGGCACAGGCTATCCGCGCCTTCCTGAAACCTGTCGGCATTGAACTGGATTTACAGTCCGGCAGCTGGGAAACCGTCGAACGCCATATGCACGCCAACCCGACACTGTTCGGCTGGGGCAGTCTGGATCCGATGGAGTTAGTCCATCACTACAGCAGTAAAGCGGCGGGCGTGGAATTTTACAACCCGGGCTATTACAAAAATCCGCAGGTGGATGCCATCCTTGAAAAAGCCATGAGTGCACCGGACCAGGAAGCGGCTATTCCTGTCTGGCAGCAGGTGGACTGGAACGGCAAAACCGGTACCGGGATTAAAGGGGATGCCGCCTGGGCGTGGCTGCTGAATGTGCAGCATACCTATGTGGTGAGTGATTGTGTTGATTTGGGCAAGGGTGCACCGGAGATCCACGGATCATGGTCACTGCTCAACAGCGTGGATGCCTGGGCCTGGACCTGTAAATAATGCGCAGTGCCCTGTTCCTTTTCGTGCGGTTTGTTTGTCTGCTGACGGTCACGGCGGCGGGGGTGTTTATCCTCCTCAGTTATTCGCCCATTGACCCGATCAGAGCCTATATCGGAAATGATCTTCTGCATGTGCCGCCGGAGCAGTATCCGGCAATCGCTGCCCGCTGGGGGCTGGATCAGCCGCTGTGGCAGCGGTTCTGGATCTGGTTCTCACAGATGCTGCGGGGTGATCTCGGTTACTCCATGCTGTATAACGCGCCGGTGTCAGAGGTGATTTCGGCGCGGCTCGGGCCGTCACTGGCACTCCTTATCAGCGCCTGGCTGCTTTCGGGCATTGCCGGGCTGCTGCTGGGGCTGGTGGCCGGGCGTTACCTGAACCGCTGGCCGGACAAAATTATTTCGGCGCTGTCGTATCTGCTGGCTTCGATACCGACATTCTGGATAGGGCTGCTGCTGCTGTCGCTGTTTGCGGTCACCCTGAACTGGGCACCAATCTGCTGTGCCTGGCCGATGGGCGAGGATGCGGACACGGCAACCGTCGGGCAGAAAATTCATCACCTGATTCTGCCGGTGCTGGCACTGGGCTTACTCGGTGTCGGTAATATTGCCCTGCACACACGGGCAAAAGTGGCGGAAGTGATGGGGACCGAATTTATCCGTTATGCGAAAGCGCAGGGGGATAAAGGCTGGCCGATGATTAAATTTCATGTGTTGCGTCACGCCATTACCCCGGCACTCTGTTTACAGTTTGCCTCTGTGGGGGAACTGCTGAGCGGTTCGCTGCTGGCGGAGAAAGTGTTCGCTTATCCCGGACTGGGACAGGCGACGATAGACGCAGGGCTGCGGGGGGATATCCCGCTGCTGATGGGTATTGTGATGTTTTGCGCGATCCTGATTTTTATCGGTAACAGCACGGCGGATATTTTACTGCGCCGCGTGAATCAGGGAGTGATCCGCGAATCATGACACATAACCCGAACCGTGCGCTGTTAAAACTGACGGGCACATTACTGATGCTGATCCTGCTGGGCGTGTATGCCATCTGGATCACACACACTGATATTGATATGGATTTCCTGGCGCGGCGGCAGGCACCGTCTGTCACGCACTGGTTCGGCACTGACAGCCTGGGGCGTGATCTGTGGGATCGCACCTTTCAGGGCATGGCAACCAGTCTGCAGATCGGACTGATTTCCGCCCTGACCAGCGGGCTGGTGGCGCTGACGATGGCCGGGTTATCAACAATTAATAAAGGAACAGATTATCTGGTGCGCGGGGTGATTGATGCACTGCTGGCACTGCCGCACCTGCTGCTGCTGATTTTAATCTGTTTCACTCTGGGCGGCGGAAAATCCGGCGTGATCTGGGCGATAGCGCTGACACACTGGCCGAAACTGACGCTGATCCTGCGCTCGGAAATCCTGCGGGTGCGGGAAACGGATTATGTGATGCTGGCACAGCGTATGGGAAATTCACGGCTGTATTGCTGGCGTCATCATTATCTGCCAATGTTATTACCGCAGTGGATTGTCGGTACACTGCTGATGTTCCCGCATTCGGTACTGCACAGTGCGGCGCTCAGTTTTCTGGGCTTCGGGCTTGCGCCGCATGAGGCATCACTGGGGATCCTGTTGTCAGATGCACTGCGCTATCTCAGTACCGGTGCCTGGTGGCTGGCATTTTTCCCGGGACTGGTGCTGGTCGGACTGGTGTTACTGTTTGATCAGTTTGCGAAAGCCTTACAACAGCTCTGGCTGAGGATCGCATAATGCTGAAATTTGACCGGCTTGCCATTGATGTCGCGCAGTTCAGCTGGCTGCGGAAAAAACGCTGGCAGCCGCTGCTGACAGATATTTCCCTGGCGGTTCAGCCCGGTGAGCTGGTGGCGCTGGTCGGCAGCAGCGGGGAAGGCAAAAGTCTGCTTCTGCAGAGTGCGCTGGGGCTGCTGCCGGACAATATGCGCTGCCGGGGGGCTATCTCGCTGGCGGGGGAAACGCTGACGGAAGAGAGCAAGCAGCTGCACCGCGGCAACACCCTGTGTTACGTGCCGCAGGGCGTGAGTGCGCTTAATCCGCTGGTGCGGGTCGGCCCGCAGCTGGAACGCGCGGCCACACTCAGCGGTATGCATGTGAAGATGCACGACGTGGCGCGCCAACTGCAACGTTATAACCTCCGGCCTGAGCTGACGGATGCGTTTCCGAACCGGCTTTCAGGCGGGATGGCAAAGCGGGTGCTGACCTGCGGCGCGACGCTGACCGGAGCGCAGTATATTTTGGCGGATGAAATTACCTCCTGGCTGGATGATGAACACGCGGGGCAGATACTTGCGCACCTGAAAGTGCTGTGTGCGGACGGGCGCGGCGTATTGTGGGTCACGCATGATCTGGCGATGGCCGCCCGCTTTGCTGACCGGATTGCCGTGCTGCGTCACGGGGTTTTACAGGAAACACTGACGTCGCAGGCATTACTGAACGGGGAAGGCAGCCTGTGGCTGCAGTCACTGTGGGACGCACTGCCGGAGCACCGTTTTCTGGCGGGGCGGAAATATACCGGAATGAGGCAGTAATAAGAATGACGGATGAATACAGGTGATAATCCGCTTTTATTCGTCCGTATCTGAGTATTTTTTATTTATTTGCTGAAAATCAGCAGGGTTATTTATTTTTTATTTAAACACAGTAGCGGATATTAATTCATTTATATGCGGTAACGGAAACTCCGCATAGTCTGAAAGGGATCTGAACCTCGTTTTCTTATCAGGAGAACAGCGGTGCATGATTTATTTTTTTATGGCTGATTAACAGCTTACATTTTTCACACTTTAGTATTTCCGGGTGTGCGCCTGCGCATGTCCGGCGGTCAGTGGCGGATTGTGTCTGCATTCAGCGGATGCGTCACTGAAATAAAAACTGAAATCACGGTATCCCGGAATACTGATAATCCGGATTGCTGTCTGATGACTCTGTTTTCATTCAATTGTGGAGGCGTTATGCAATTAACCCCGAGAGAAGTTGAAAAGCTGATGGTATATACCCTGGCGGATGTCGCGCAGCGACGCCGTGCCAGAGGGGTAAAACTGAATTACCCGGAAGCGGTCGCGATTATTACCGTGACAGCCCTGGAAGGCGCCCGTGACGGCAAAACAGTGGAAGACGTGATGAAAGAAGCTGCCACTGTGCTGACCAAAGCCGACGTGATGGAAGGGGTGGATGATTTAATCCCGAATGTGCAGGTTGAGGCGATTTTCACAGACGGCAGCCGTCTGGTGACGGTTCATAACCCAATCAAATAAACGTACAGCAAAAAGGTGAGGTTCTGATTATGAGTAATACAAAACAACCCACGCCGTTAGGCGGAGTCATTTTTGCGGATACCCCGATTGAATTTAATACCGGTAAACCGGAAACCAAAATTAAAGTCCGTAATACCGGGGATCGTCCTATTCAGGTCGGTTCGCATTTTCACTTCTTTGAAGTGAACCATGCCCTGGAATTTGATCGCGAAGCGGCTTACGGCAAACGCCTGAATATTTCATCCACCACCGCAATCCGTTTTGAGCCGGGTGATGAAACCGAAGTTTCTCTTATTCCTTACGGCGGTAAACAGACAGTTTACGGGTTTAACAACCTGGTGGACGGCTGGGCCGGTAATAATGTGGCCACCAGCGAACGTCCGGCAAAAGCGATTGCCCTGAACGAGGCAATTGCCCGCGGTTTCAGCCATAAAGCAGAAGCGAAGAAGTAATTCTCCGTCCTGACACGATTTTCCGGCAGTGATGCACAGGCATCCTGAACGAAATAAGGAACACGTTATGCCACAGATTTCCAGACAAGAATATTGCGGCCTGTTCGGGCCGACCACCGGAGACAAAATCCGTCTCGGTGATACTGATCTCTATATCGAAATTGAAAAAGACTTACGCGGTTACGGCGAAGAATCTGTTTACGGCGGCGGGAAATCCCTCCGTGACGGGATGGGCGCGAACAACACGCTGACCAGCGACAACGGCGTGCTAGACCTGGTTATCACCAACGTTACGATTCTGGATGCCAAATTAGGTGTCATCAAAGCGGACGTGGGTGTGAAGGACGGTAAAATTGTCGGTATCGGCAAGAGCGGTAACCCGAACCTGCAGGACGGTATCACTCCGGGAATGGTTGCCGGTGTGGCCACCGATGCTATCTCCGGTGAGCATCTGATCCTGACAGCGGCGGGTATCGATACCCACATTCACCTGATCTCACCACAGCAGGCTTATGCGGCGCTGTCCAACGGTGTCACCACCTTCTTCGGCGGTGGTATCGGGCCGACAGACGGTACCAACGGGACAACGGTTACCGCCGGTCCGTGGAACATCCGCGCGATGCTGCGTTCACTGGAAGGTTTACCGGTTAACGTCGGTATGCTCGGTAAAGGTAACTCTTTTGCCCGCGATCCGCTGGTTGAACAGATCATTGCCGGTGTTGCCGGTCTGAAAGTTCACGAAGACTGGGGTGCAACCTCCAACGCCCTGCGTCATGCCCTGCGTGTGGCGGATGATTATGATATCCAGGTTTCTGTCCATACCGACAGCCTGAACGAAGGCGGTTATGTGGAAGATACCATCGAAGCCTTTGAAGGCCGGACTATCCACACTTACCACACCGAAGGTGCGGGCGGCGGTCACGCGCCGGATATCATCAAAGTGGTCAGCCAGCCGAACGTGCTGCCGAGCTCCACTAACCCGACACTGCCGTACGGTATCAACAGCCAGGCAGAACTGTTCGACATGATCATGGTGTGTCACAACCTGAACCCGAATGTCCCGGCTGACGTTTCCTTCGCGGAAAGCCGCGTGCGTCCGGAAACCATCGCAGCGGAAAACGTGCTGCATGATATGGGGGCAATCTCCATGTTCTCCAGTGACTCCCAGGCGATGGGCCGTGTCGGTGAGAACTGGCTGCGTGTGATCCAGACCGCTAACGCCATGAAAGCGGCGCGCGGCAAGCTGCCGGAAGATGCGGCGGGTAACGATAACTTCCGTGTTCTGCGTTACGTGGCAAAAATCACCATCAACCCGGCGATTGCCCAGGGTATCAGCCATGTGCTCGGCTCAGTCGAAGTCGGCAAAATGGCGGACCTGGTCCTGTGGGATCCGCGTTTCTTCGGCGCGAAACCAAAACTGGTTATCAAAGGCGGCATGATCAACTGGGCAGCCATGGGTGACCCTAACGCCTCCCTGCCGACACCGCAGCCGGTCTTCTATCGTCCGATGTTCGGTGCGATGGGTAAAACCCTGCAGGATACCTGTGTGACCTTCGTTTCCCGGGCAGCACTGGAAGATGGTGTGAAAGAGAAAGCGGGTCTGGAGCGCGAAGTTGTCGCGGTTCAGGGCATGCGCACCACCACTAAACGCGACCTGGTCCGTAACGGCGAAACCCCGGATATCGAAGTGGATCCGGAAACCTTCGCGGTGAAAGTTAACGGGGAACACGCGACCTGCCAGCCAATCTCGGTGGCGGCGATGAACCAGCGTTATTTCTTCGGCTGATTGACTTCCCCGGCGGGTGCTGTTCAGCCCGCCGGGCATAACAAAAAGGTAATTCCATGATCCTCATTGAGCACATTCTCGGCAACGTCAGAAAAGATCAGGCGTGGGCTGATAAAGCGAACGACATGACGGTGGATATGCTGATCCTCGATCAGCGTGAAGCCCAGAAAAGCCGCTGCCGTAAACACACCCAAAACGGGCTGGATATCGGGATCGCGCTGGATCGCAACGTGCTGTTGTCTGACGGAGATGTGATCCACACCGATGACGCCGCCAATACGATGGTTGTTGTCCAGATCGATCTGCGTGATGTCATGGTTGTTGATCTTAAACGTCTTCAGGGCAGCACGCCGGAAGAGCAGATCCGCATCAGTTTTGAACTGGGCCATGCGCTCGGTAACCAGCACTGGAAAGCCGTTATCAAAGAAAACAAAGTGTATGTCCCGCTGACCGTCAGTGAAAAAGTGATGGAATCGGTGATGCGCACCCACGGCTTCGGCAATGATACGTTTGCCTTCGTCAAAGGCGAAACCATTCTGCCGATCCTGACCAACTCAGAATCCCGCCTGCTGTTCGGCGGCGCGGAAGAGACAGATACTCATGTGCATGTGGCACATAACCACGGGCACTCACATTCACACGGGCACGATCACGGGCACAGCCATGATCATGACCACAGTCACGACCACGGACACAGTCATGATCATCACCACGATCACGACCATGACCACAAACACTGACAGACCGGAACGGGAGAACGTGTGATGAAAGCGGCTGATCTTATCCGGATCATGCAGTTTGGTGATTCGGCACTTCCCGTCGGCGCCTTTACTTTCTCAAACGGTGTGGAATCGGCGATTCAGACGGGTGTGGTACATGATGCCGAAACCCTGAAAGGCTTTGTCCGCACCGCGCTGAAACAGGCGGCGAGCGGTGATGGTATTGCCGTTGTCGCGGCACACCGCGCAGTGCTTGCCGGTGATAACGATGCCATTCTGCGGGTCGACCGGGCGGTGAATAACCGCAAACTGAATGAAGAAGCCCGCCTGATGGCAACGCGGATGGGGAAAAAACTGGCAGAAATTTCTGTCCATATTTTTGACGATCCGCTCGTGGCATGGTGGCTGGCACAGATTAAAAGCGGGGACACCCCGGGCACTCAGCCTGTTACTCAGGCCATTGTGATGGCGGTACAGGGTATCGGCGAACGCGAAGTGGTGGTTATGCATCAGTACGGGATCGCAATGACGATCCTCAGCGCCGCCATGCGCCTGATGCGGATCACGCACTTTGAAACACAGCACATTTTATTTGAGCTGAACAACGACATTGAAACCTTCTGCGATATCGCAGCCTGCGGCGACATTGAACAGATGTCTTCCTATGTGCCGGTGATCGACGTCCTTGCGGCAGTTCATACCAAATCTTTTGTCCGCCTGTTTATGAACTGACAGGCGGCTGACTTATTTTCCGGGAGTATATTGATGAAAAAAATGACACGGATCGGCATCGGCGGCCCTGTTGGCTCAGGTAAAACGGCGATTATTGAAGTGATCACCCCGATCCTGATCGAACGCGGGATCAAGCCGTTAATCATCACCAATGACATCGTGACCACCGAAGATGCGAAACAGGTCAAACGCACCCTGAAAGGGATCCTCGATGAAGAGAAAATTCTCGGCGTTGAAACCGGTGCCTGCCCGCACACCGCCGTGCGCGAAGACCCGAGTATGAACATTGCAGCCGTGGAAGATATGGAAGAGCGCTTCCCGGACAGCGACGTCATCATGATCGAAAGCGGCGGCGATAACCTGACACTGACCTTCAGCCCGGCACTTGCTGACTTCTATATCTATGTTATCGATGTGGCGGAAGGGGAAAAAATCCCGCGTAAAAACGGCCCGGGCCTGGTGCAGGCGGATATCCTGGTCATCAACAAAATCGACCTCGCGCCGTACGTCGGTGCCAGCCTGGAAGTGATGGAAAGCGACACTAAAGTGGTGCGCGGTAACCGTCCGTATGTCATGACCAACTGCAAAACCGGCGAAGGCGTGGTGGAGTTGGTGGATATGATCATGGATAAATTCCTGTTCACCCACCAGGCGGGAGCAAAAGCATGACACAACTGAGGGCTGAGATCGCGGGGACGCCGACACGTCTCCGGGCTCATCTCTTAGGGGAAAAGGCGCCGGAAATGGCGCCTTACCAGGATGAGCCAAAACAGATGCAAAGTGGTGCCATCGGGAAAAGCGGCTATCTGAAACTGCGGTTTGCCAAACGGGAATACCGCAGTGAAATGGTGGAAATGGAGCGCCGTGTGCCTTCTCTGGTGCAGCGCGCGTTGTACTGGGATGAAATGATGCCGCAGATGCCGTGTGTCACTATGATTTCCACTTCCGGCTGCCTGTTACAGGGCGACCGCCAGGCGCTGGATCTGATTGTGGAAGAGGGGGCGTGCGCCCATGTCACCACGCAGTCCGCCACCAAAATTCACATGATGGAGGCGAACTACGCCACGCAGTACCAGAATGTGGTAGTGGAAGCCGGCGGTTATCTGGAGTTTATGCCGGATCCGATTATCCCGCACCGTAATGCTCGTTTTTTAACGGACACACAGATCACGGTTGATCCGACGGCAACGGTGATCTACTCCGAGATCCTGATGTCGGGGCGGAAATATCACCATCCGGACGAACAATTCGGGTTTGATATTTTTTCCTCAAAGATCCGGGCGCAGGACAATGAGGGAA
The DNA here is from genome assembly GCF_041099235.1 of Morganella morganii. GTDB lineage: Bacteria > Pseudomonadota > Gammaproteobacteria > Enterobacterales > Enterobacteriaceae > Morganella > Morganella morganii_E. Next base: position 49,234 of record NZ_JBFZSO010000007.1, read on the forward strand.
AAGAATTATTTGTTGAAAAATACATTCTGGAACCGAAAAAAGAAGCACTGAATGTGGTCGGCGTGATGGGGGGGTTTGATGTTTTCGGTAACGTGATTTTACTGACACCGAAAGAGCATCATGCCCGTATCCTGGAGCGTCTGGAAGCCCGTTATGACACGGATGAAGAGGTTGCATTCGGGGCGACGCAGTTGCCGAACGAGTGTGGTCTGGTCTTCAAAGTGCTGGGAATCGACAGCCCGAAAACTAAGGAAGCTGTCCGTTATTTCTGGCAAATCGCCCGGGAAGAGATCCTCGGCATCACATTGCAGAAACCGTTCCTGTGGCGCTGATGCGCTGCAGGATGACACCGGTGGTTACTCAGGGGACTGGTTATTATCAGCATAATCAGTCCCTTTGTCCGGTTTACCTTCAGGGGAAAGACGATGGCAACTTCAACAGTCAGTCAGAACGGCTGGAATAAACTGGCCGGATCCAATCCTGTCATACATTTTATTGATATCACGCTGCGTGGTTGTGCGCAGGTGATGTTTCAGAACAACCCGCTGACCGGGCTGTTCTTTTTCGCCGCTATTTTTATCGGTGCATACAGTGAAGGTATCCCGGCGGTCGGCTGGGGCTGTCTGCTCGGTACTGTGGTGTCCACGCTGACGGCGTATGTCAGCAAAATGGATGTCACCTCACTGCGTGCCGGGCTGTACGGCTATAACGGCTGTCTGGTCGGTGTGGCGCTGCCGACCTTCCTGGATAACACACCGTTTATGTGGGCGGCCATTGTGCTCGGCAGTATCGTGGCGGTGATCGCCACCATCTCACTGACCGATTTCCTGAAAAACTGGAAAGTGGCGGCGCTGACCGCGCCTTTCGTACTGGTGACCTGGACTATCCTGCTGGCCAGTTACAGTTTCTTTGGTATCAAAGGCGTCAGCCTGCCGGGACCGGCACTGCCGGATCAGTATGTGGCACCGATCGCGGGGATCCCGTATTCCGATCTGATCCCGGATATTTTCCGCGGTGTGTCAGAGGTCTTTCTGCTGAGCAGCATTACCGTGGGGATCCTGTTTGTGATCGGTCTGGCAGTCAGCTCGGTGTGGGCGGCGGTCTTTGCGGTCTTTGGCTCACTGCTGGCTTTCGGTGTGGCATCTTTCCTGAAAGCGGACTTCGGCAGTGTGCATACCGGGCTGTATTCCTTCAGCGCGGTGTTAACTGCGATCGCACTGGGCTCCACATTTAACAAACCGAGCTTCAAAGTGCTGGTGTATACCGTTGTGGGTGTGATTTTTACGGTGTTTGTCCAGGGCGCGCTGGATGTGGTGGTCTCGCCGTTCGGCATTCCGACACTGACCATGCCGTTTGTTCTGGCCTCCTGGCTGTTCCTGGTACCGAATCAGGACATCATGCCGGAACACCGTCAGTAAAAGGGGAGAAATATGCAGAGTAATCTACTGAAGGCAGGGTTACATAAATTACTGAGTCTGCGGGTGATCCTGTCGGTGCTGCTGTTTATTGACGCGGTGATGATCCTGTCGCCGGTGCTGTTTTCCTATAGCGGGGATATTGCCTGGCAGGACGGCGGTTTCACCGCGTGGTTACAGTCGCTCGGGTTTATAAAACTGCTGGATATTCCCCGCTTTATGCTGGGGTTACTGCTGGCACTGCTGGCGCTGCTGATGCTGACCGGCGCACGTATCGCCTGGCTGTTCTCCCTGTTTATCCTGCTCACGATGGTACTGATGGATCTGGGGCTGGCCCGGGAATACTCGCTGCAGGGACTGTTCTCGCTGGCTCTGCTGATTGCGTCCGGCTGTCTGTGGCGGCAGTTCCCGCATCACAGTCTGACCAGTGCCGGCGTGGTGGCGATCAGCAGTATTATCCTGCTGGTAGTGTATTCCGTCTTCGGCACCCTGTATCTCGGCAATGAGTTCCAGCCGCATGTCACGGATATCTCAGCGGCCTTCTACTTTGCCCTGGTCTGTATGACCACGGTCGGCTTCGGGGACATCATCCCGATCAGCGTGGAAGCGCGGATGTTTACCCTGACGGTGGTGGTGTTCGGTATCACGATTTTCACCACATCCATTGTGTACATTGTGGGTGTCGTCCTGCGCGGCACACGCGAGATTGTCAAAAAGAGGTTGTTACACATGAAAGAGCATTATGTTGTTATCGGCGCGAATCCGCTGGCGGTCAATATTTATAAGGGACTGAAAAAACGCGGTTTGCAGGTGGTGGTGATCTGTTCTGATGAGGACAAAAAGCACTTCCCTGACGGTACCGTGACCGTAGCCGGTGACAGTGCGGATGCCGTGACTCTGAATGAAGCCAATGTCAAAGATGCCCGCTGTGTGATGGCCATCAGTGATAATGACGCGGATAACACCTTTGCGCTGCTGGCGGTGAAACAGCTGGCCGGTGAAGGGGTGAAAACTGTGACTGTGGTGAATCAGGAAGAGAACCGCGACAAAATGCGCCTGCTGCATGCGGATATGACCTTCTCCCTGTCACAGCTCGGCAGTGAAGTGCTGATGAAAATGCTGTGCGGCGAGAACATCAATAACAGCGTTATGGCTGACATCTTATTAGCCAAAGCGCCATAAGCAGGGCCGGTTGTGAAGCATAAAGAAAAAAAAATAAATCTGAGCCACGGGATCTCCCGGGCTCAGTCATTCTTCTATTCCCGGTTTAAACAGCTGCACGGCATCCGCATTGCGCTGGCGTTTACACTGACATTTCTGGTGTTCCGGGAATTACACAGCGATAAGCTCGATTATATCATCATGACACTTATCTCTATCCTGATGCCGATGCCGTACTGGGGAAATGTGCTGATCCGCTCGATGCAGCGCACCCTCGGCACGGTGATTGGTTCGCTGATAGGGATGCTGCTGCTGTACACGGAAACCCACTCTTTCCCGCTGATGCTGGCGCTGGCGACGATTGCGATGTTTGTCTGCGGCCTGATCGCACTGGGCAAAAACATGTATGTCGGGATGCTGATCGGGATGACCATCAGTATCGTTGCCACCGCACCGGTCGGGGATATGGACTCCGCGCTTATCCGTTCGGCGCAGACCGTGGGCGGCTCGATTCTGGCACTGGTGTTCTCGGCGATCCTGCCGCTGAAAGGGTTTGTGTTCTGGCGGATGAATATCAGCACCATTCTGCGTGATATTGCCAGGTTATATGATGAGCACATCATGAAACTGAGCAGTACCGACCCGGAGCGGTGGGATAATCAGCTGAAAGACACGTTATCCACACTGCTGACCTGCAATACCTATATTGCACCGGCCGTCAAAGAGACCCATGTTCCGGCTGCCACCTTTACGGCCATTCACGGGCGCATCCGGCGGCTGGTGGCGATTCTGGAACTGCTGACCGATACCTTCAGTAAAAACTACTTCGCTCATGCGCTGAACACCGAAAATCCCTACATTGTGCAGCTGCAGAAAAGTAACAGTGAGATCATGAAACTGCTCTCTGATATCTTTGTGCAGGGGAAAGACGATGACACCATGGATAAACTCCAGGCACTGCGTGCCAGCACACATGAGCTGCATCAGAAGATCAATGCACAGCCGGAAAGTAATTCGGCGGATGCCATGATGGTCGGGATGAGTGTGGAGGTTATCAAACTGCTGGATGAAGTGTGCGGACTGGTTCAGGTTGACATTTTAAAGAAATGCGCATAAACACAGAAACATTGAAACAAAAATGACGTAAGGTTTTTCTATGTTAAATGTGATCCTCAGCATTTCCGCAGGATCAGTACTCGGCGGCCTCGGCCGCTGGGTGTTGAGTAATAAATTCAACCCGGTGCTGGCAATGATGCCGCTGGGGACGTATCTCGCCAATATTATTGCCGGTTATATTATCGGGCTGGCAGTGGCGTTTTTCTCTTCTCACCCGACGCTCCCGGCAGAATGGCGGCTGTTTATTGTCACCGGGTTCTGCGGCGCGTTATCGACATTCTCTACCTTCTCACTCGAGATTGTGCAGGCTTTCCAGGCCGGGCGCATCCACCACGGTATGGCAGAAATCGCCCTGCATGTGCTCAGCTCCCTGCTGATGACCTGGCTCGGCCTGCTGACCTGGCAGGTGTTGCAGCACCGGTAAAAGAAATATTTAAAGATAAGGGGGGGCCGGGAGAGATTTTCCGGCTTTCTCACCTCTGCTATTAATACGACAATTATTCTGGTTTAGGATAAATCACCCTGTTAATGATTTTAATTTATACTTATAATTTTTATTATTATCTATTTCTATGTCATTAATAAGGATTTTATATGGCCATTAAAAGATTTTATTTCTCTCAGCTTGCCGACTTAAGAATAGAAGGTGTTGGTATTCATGCCAGTTACGGAATCACACTAATAGTAAATGAAGAAGATAATAATAACGGAAAGAGAATAAGAGTGTCAGCATTAGGTAAAAGTAATGCGGCGAAAGCAGCAGGTTCCGGTAAGTTATTATTCTGGTGTGTAATAACAAATAATTTAAATCATAATAAGTATATTCCGGAAATGAAAAAAGGTGAATCATGGGCAATGGGTGTAGATGATATACCTATCGGTAGTGTTGACTTTGATTTCATAAAATCAGCGATAACACCGGAACTAACAGTTGAATTTGGTTACGTCTATGACGCAGGGTATGCCGGTAATGTAGTTCCTTTCCCAAGAAGTTCAACAAAAACGATAAAATTAAATAAATTTAAATGGTGACAATATGATTTTGATAAAATCAAAATGGATCATTCTGGTATTCTCATTATTTATATTATCAATGAATATAAATAAATCATTGGCAAATGAAAGTGATAATAATGGTGTGAAAGTTGCATCTGATTTAATCATGAAGTTAACATTTGCAGATAGCATCGATAAAAAGAATGAAATTTTAAATGAAATAAAAAAAATAAAAGAAGAGAATAAAACAGATATGAATGTGGCTAACATTTATATCAGTGGGCTGGTCGGTGAAAAACAATATGATCTCGCATTATCAGAAATAAATGAAATTAGTAATGATGATAAAGAAGGTCGGTTTTTTTTGTTAAAGTGCATGCTAATGGACAGGCTGGAAAAAAAAGAAGTAGCTGACTGTTATACATCATATATAGAAATCAAAAACAAAAAGAAAGAAAAAGATATTGATTATATAATGGCTCTGTATTTATCGGGGAGTCCGAAGTATCAAACAGAAAAAGAAGAGTATATAAAAAACAGTAAGTTTGCAGATGATCTTCAACCATTGGATACAAAAAGTAAAAGAGACGTTTTATCAGAACTATTCCCGTAAAGATCGGTACTGGCGGGATTATCGTGGTTTAATTATTCCGGACGATATTTTATTTTTCGGATTTCGCAGACTCAGTGAGTACGCCGGATACCAGCGTACTCACTGAGCAATCATATCTTTCCGGGCCCTCACGTCCGCTTTTGGGGAAATTATTCTCCTTTTTCTTTCTCTTCTGTTTTCTTCCCCGGCTTCTCATCTTCATTTTTCAGATTGGCAGTCAGCAGATACAGAGATTGCTGCCAGCGGCTCGGGGTCAGCTGCAGCAGATTATTGGCGAGCACAAAGCCGATACCGAGGGCGAGAAGTAACATCACCCGCAGCAGATTGGTGGTGTTATCCACCTGGGTGGATTCCGTGGCCAGACGGTGGGTATCGATGGTCAGGCGCAGAAAGCCTTTCGGGCCTTTTTTTCCGGGGATGGCGGCGACAATCTGGTGATTAAAATAACTGCCGGCTTTTTGTCCGTCCAGCGCCAGGCGATCGCGGACAGTGATACTCTCGCCGCTGCCGGCTATCTGTACCCCGTCATCCTGATATACTGTGGCATCAAGAATGCGGCTGTTGGTGGTCAGCTGCGCTAAATTTGCCGTAATTTGTTTCTTATTGAGCACTTTCCCGTTATCGTCTATAGCATCGGAAAGGTTAAACGCCACCTGTTGTGCCAGCGAATAGGCCAGTTCATTAAACTGATCCATTGACGACTGCTGGTGGACGCGGCTGAAATAAGACACACCCTGCAGCAGACAGACCATCAGGGCGAGACAAATCAGAATAATGGCTGTTTTATGCAGCCGGAATGTTAACTTCGTTTTGGCCATTGTTTATCCGTTTTTCCGTTGTCGCCACCATATTGCCAGAAGCGGAAATTTTTATCTGCTACCATCATGAATATTATCAGGGATTATAGGAGTATCTGTTGATGTCGACGAGTCTGACCTACTGTTATTTGCCGAATGAAATCCATAAGTGGCCGGGCCTTCCTCTTTCCCTGAGCGGAGATGAAGTGATGCCGCTGGACTACCGGGCGGGTGACAGCGGCTGGCTGCTGTACGGGCGCGGACTGGATAAAGCGCGGATCAGCGATTTCCAGCACCGGCTGGGTGCGGCAATTGTGGTGGTCTCGTCATGGCGGATCGATGACTATCAGGTGGTGCGGATCGCAGGCAGCCTGACCGGGCGTATCAAGCGGGTAGCGGATGAGTTTCAGATGGATGTCGTGCCGCTGGGTAATATCCCGAAACTGCGCTCCCCGGGATTATTGATGATGGATATGGATTCCACTGCGATCCAAATCGAATGTATCGATGAAATTGCCCGGCTGGCCGGGGTCGGTGATGAAGTTGCGGAAGTGACGGAAAGAGCGATGCAGGGCGAGCTGGATTTCAGCGAAAGCCTGAAAGCGCGTGTCGGCCTGCTGGCCGGGGCGGATGCCGCCATTTTACAGCAGGTACTGGATACACTGCCGCTGATGCCGGGGCTGACCAGCCTGGTGCGCAAACTCCAGGCGATGGACTGGCATGTCGCGATTGCCTCCGGCGGATTTACTTTCTACGCCAATCATTTAAAAGATTCTCTGCGCCTGATTGCCGTCTATGCCAATCAGCTGGAAATTAAAGACGGCAAACTGACCGGCAAAGTCAAAGGCCCGGTGGTGGATGCCAAATACAAAGCGCAGGCACTGGTGAAACTGGCGGAATTTCTCAATATTCCTTTAGAGCAGACCGTGGCGATCGGTGATGGTGCCAATGACCTGAAAATGCTGAAAAAAGCCGGTCTCGGTATTGCCTTTCACGCCAAACCGAAAGTCTATGCACGGGCGAAAGTGGCTATCCGCCACGCTGACCTGATGGGGGTGATGTGCACCCTCAGCGGTGGTCTGAAACACGAAGAACGTTAATTTATCAGTTATTACGGGGTCACGAGTGGCAAAACCAGCAAAACGCGCCTTTGTCTGTAACGAGTGCGGGGCGGATTATCCCCGCTGGCAGGGGCAGTGCACCGCGTGTCAGGCGTGGAATACCATCACGGAAGTCCGGCTGGCTTCTGTCTCATCATCTGCGGCACGCAATGATCGCCTCAGCGGTTATGCAGGGCAGAGCGGTGTCAGCAAAGTACAGAAATTGTCGGAAATCAGTCTTGAGGAACTGCCGCGTTTCTCCACCGGTTTCAAAGAATTTGACCGTGTGCTGGGCGGCGGTGTGGTGCCGGGCAGTGCCATTCTGATCGGCGGTAATCCGGGCGCCGGGAAAAGTACCCTGCTGTTACAGACCATGTGTCAGCTCGCGGCGCAGATGAAAACCCTGTATGTCACGGGGGAGGAATCCCTGCAGCAGGTGGCGATGCGGGCACACCGCCTCGGGCTGCCGATGGGCAATCTCAATATGCTGTCGGAAACGGCGATTGAGCAGATTTGCCTGATAGCAGAGCAGGAACAGCCGAAGCTGATGGTGATTGACTCCATCCAGGTGATGCACATGGCGGATATTCAGTCTTCGCCGGGCAGTGTGGCACAGGTGCGCGAAACCGCGGCCTATCTGACCCGCTTTGCCAAAACCCGCGGCGTGGCGATCATTATGGTCGGTCACGTCACCAAAGACGGCTCTCTGGCCGGGCCGAAAGTGCTTGAGCACTGTATTGACTGCTCGGTCATGCTCGACGGCGAGGCCGATTCCCGTTTCCGCACACTGCGCAGCCATAAAAACCGCTTTGGTGCGGTGAATGAGCTGGGCGTGTTTGCCATGACGGAGCAGGGGCTGCGCGAGGTGAGCAACCCGTCTGCCATTTTCCTGAGCCGCGGGGATGAAATTACGTCCGGCAGTTCGGTGATGGTGGTCTGGGAAGGCACACGTCCGCTGCTGGTGGAAATCCAGGCGCTGGTGGATCACTCGATGATGTCGAATCCGCGCCGTGTGGCGGTCGGGCTGGAGCAAAACCGGCTGGCGATCCTGCTGGCTGTGCTGCACCGTCACGGCGGATTGCAGATGTCGGATCAGGATGTATTCGTCAACGTGGTCGGCGGGGTAAAAGTGACGGAAACCAGTGCGGATCTGGCATTGCTGCTCTCGCTGGTGTCCAGTTTCCGTGACCGGCCGATCCCGCGTGATGTGGTGATCTTCGGCGAAGTCGGGCTGGCGGGGGAGATCCGTCCGGTGCCGAGCGGCCAGGAGCGGATCTCGGAAGCGGCCAAACACGGTTTTAAACGGGCGATTGTGCCGAATGCCAACCGTCCGAAAAACCCGCCGCCGGGTATGCAGGTGTTCGGGGTGAAAAAACTGTCGGATGCCCTGTCTGTGCTGGATGAACTGGAATAAGTGAGGCAGAGAATGACCGATTTTTCCTATCTGAAACAAGCCATTAAACAGGCGGGTGTCACACTCCAGCAACTGGCGGATCAGTGCGGGGTGACCAAAGGGTATCTCAGCCAGCTGATTAACAACAAAATCAAAAGTCCCGGCGGCCAGAAGCTGGCCGGGCTGCACAGTGCGCTGGGGCTGGACTACCCGCTGAAGCAAAAAATTACCGGGGTGGTATTCGGGAAGTTTTACCCGCTGCACACCGGCCATATTTATCTGATCCAGCGGGCGTGCAGTCAGGTGGACGAACTGCATGTGATCCTCTGCCATGATGAGCCGCGTGATAAAGCGCTGTTTATCAACAGTTCGATGTCTCAGCAGCCGACCGTCAGTGATCGCCTGCGCTGGCTGCTGCAAACCTTTAAATATCAGAAAAATATCCGCATTCACTCATTTGATGAACATGCGTATGACCCGTATCCGCACGGCTGGGAGCACTGGAGTCAGGGTGTGTGCCAGTTTATGCGGGAAAAAGGGATCACACCGGATTTTATCTATTCAGGCGAAAAAGCAGATGTGCCGCGCTACCGTGAATCATTCGGTATCGAAACAGTGCTTATCGACCCGGAACGTACCTTTATGAATATCAGCGGGCGGCAGATCCGCCAGGCGCCGTTCCGCTACTGGGATTACATTCCGACAGAGGTTAAACCCTTCTTTGTGCGCACTGTGGCGGTGCTCGGCGGGGAGTCCAGCGGAAAATCCACACTCGTCAATAAACTGGCGAATATGTTCAATACCACCAGTGCATGGGAATACGGACGCGATTATGTGTTTTCCCACCTGGGCGGAGATGAAATGGCACTGCAGTATTCCGACTATGACAAAATCGCGCTGGGACACGCACAGTATATTGATTTTGCAGTGAAATATGCTAATAAAGTCGCATTTGTGGATACGGATTTCGTTACGACCCAGGCTTTCTGCAAACGGTATGAGGGTAAAGAGCATCCGTTTGTGCAGGCACTGATTGCGGAATACCGCTTTGACCTGGTGATCCTGCTGGAAAATAACACGCCGTGGGTGGCTGACGGACTGCGCAGCCTCGGCAGTGACAATGACCGCAAAGCGTTTCAGGATCTGCTGATCGATATGCTGCGGGAAAACGGTATTAAGTTTGTCCATGTGACATCGGCAGATTACGACACCCGTTTTCTTGAGTGCGTCGGGCTGGTTCAGCGTTTGCTGATGCTGGATGCCCCTGAAATTCGTGACGGGGATCAGCAAAAATAAAGAATGTTGTGAGAATCGAAAAATAATCAGGTAATTTCCGTGAGAAATTATTTTTCTCTTCTATACTGAAAGGAACAAGGACAACACACAGCGTCCGGCAGAATTCAGGGCAACAAAGGGAGGAAAGATGAAGAGTAAAGGATTCCTTTACTGATGGTGTTAACTGATTGATTTATTTGTCAGTTTTAAGTGTCATGAAAGCGGTAAGTATGAAGTAGTCAGTCAGCTTCGGTTGTACCTTAAGTACCAGGTTCAATGTAATACCCGTAACAAAAGACACTCTTTTATCCATCCAACCAAAAAATGCCGCGTGGTTCCTCACCACGCGGCATTTTCCGTTATATGACTTATTTGGTCATACGTTTGTACTTGATACGGTGCGGCTCCAGTGCGGCCTCGCCGAGAGTCCGTTTCTTGTAATCTTCATATTCACTGAAGTTACCTTCGAAGAACTCCACTTTCCCTTCATCCTGATAGTCAATGATATGGGTGGCGATACGGTCAAGGAACCAGCGGTCATGGGAAATGACCATGGCGCAGCCCGGGAATTCCAGCAGGGCGTTTTCCAGCGCGCGCAGGGTTTCGATATCCAGGTCGTTGGTCGGTTCATCGAGCAGCAGCATGTTGCCGCCGACCTGCAGCAGTTTGGCCAGATGCAGACGGCCGCGCTCACCTCCGGATAACTCACCGACACGTTTGCCCTGGTCAACGCCTTTGAAGTTAAAGCGTCCGACATAAGCACGGCTCGGGATCTCAGTGGTACCGATACGCATGATATCCTGCCCGCCGGACACTTCTTCCCAGACGGTTTTCTTATCATCCATGGCATCACGGAACTGATCAACAGACGCGATAGTCACAGTATCACCGAGAGTGATAGTACCGGAATCCGGCTGTTCTTTGCCGCTGATCATGCGGAACAGGGTGGATTTACCCGCGCCGTTCGGCCCGATAATCCCGACAATCGCCCCTTTCGGCAGAGAGAAACTCAGGTTATCGATCAGGGTGCGGCCATCATAGGATTTTGTCAGGTTTTCCACTTCCAGCACTTTGTCACCCAGACGCGGACCAGGCGGAATAAAGAGTTCGTTGGTCTCGTTACGTTTCTGGTACTCGACGCTGTTCAGTTCCTCAAAGCGGGCCAGACGGGCCTTGCCTTTGGACTGACGGCCTTTCGGATTCTGACGGATCCACTCCAGTTCTTTCTCGATAGACTTGCGGCGGGCCGCTTCAGAAGAAGCTTCCTGTGCCAGACGGGCATCTTTCTGCTCCAGCCAGCTGGAGTAGTTCCCTTCCCACGGAATACCTTCACCACGGTCGAGTTCGAGGATCCAGCCGGCGACGTTATCAAGGAAGTAACGGTCGTGGGTGATCGCCACAACGGTGCCCTCGTAATCGTGCAGGAAGCGTTCCAGCCAGGCGACAGATTCCGCATCCAGGTGGTTGGTCGGTTCGTCGAGCAGCAGCATATCCGGTTTTTCCAGCAGCAGGCGGCAGATAGCCACACGGCGGCGCTCCCCCCCGGACAGATTACCGATTTTGGCATCCCAGGCCGGTAAACGCAGGGCATCTGCCGCACGTTCCAGCTGGTTATCCAGATTATGGCCGTCATGAGACTGGATAATCGCTTCCAGTTCACCCTGCTCTTTGGCGAGTTTGTCAAAATCCGCATCCGGATCGGCGTACAGCGCGTACACTTCATCCAGACGGGTCAGGGCGTTTTTCACTTCCGCAACCGCTTCTTCAACCGCTTCACGGACAGTGTGTTCCGGATTCAGTTTCGGTTCCTGCGGCAGATAGCCGATGTTCAGACCGGGCTGCGGGCGTGCTTCACCCTCAATATCAGTATCCACACCTGCCATGATGCGCAGCAGGGTTGATTTACCGGCACCATTCAGGCCGAGAACACCGATTTTGGCGCCCGGGAAGAAACTCAGAGAGATATCTTTCAGTATATGACGCTTCGGCGGCACAATTTTGCCGACACGGTGCATCGAATAAACGTATTGAGCCAATGTAGTCTACCTTTTTTCGTTGATGGGGCATCTGCGGGGCATTATGACTAAGTTTTACGTTTAGTTAAAGCCACTCCGGTGTCAGTATTGCCCGGTTGCCGGCAGTGACCGGCGGGTACAGCAGATCCCCCATTCTAACACCGGCCTGCGTTATTCTCACGGTGATCGTGCCGTTGCCGGGATCCGCGTCATGATGAACCGGAGACCGGTGTGCTATCTGCCGCTGTAACCGGCCTCATAAGCAGCAATAATATTGTCTGTCAGTATTTTTTTGTGCTGGTCCGGGCGGTCACTTTCATTTACTTTCTCAGTATGTACTTTTGGTGAAATAAACTGTGTTGTCCCGGTCATACTGCTCAAAAATTCGTTACTTCTGAAATAACTAATTCGTTCTTTATATTGTTGCTGTGTTATTCCGTCTTTTTTATCTTTGATACCGGCATCATAAAATTGTTTAAAAAACGGCGTCATGAGTTTAACAGAGCTATTTATATGAGTCTGAAAATTAGGGTCAGAATCCTGAGCGGTCAACTGGTAGACATAGTGGCGGGTGATTTTCTCATAGGCAGTCTGCTGTGATGCACATGCTGTCAGGGCAAATAATGCAGAGATGATTATTATGTTTTTTATATTATTCATAATGTATTACGTCCTTTACGGTTATCAGTAAACCGGATGTGGTGTAAAAAATATGAGAATATTTTTAATGGAAACCGGAAATACAACAAGTGATGTGTATCATATATTTTATGATTTCTGACTGTAATTTAAAAAAATAAAAGAACGGAAAAATATAATTATCTGATTAATTAAAATGATGTGTTTATCCGGAAGCAAGGGGCAAAAAAAAGACGACCGGAGTCGTCTGAAATGTGTTCACTACTTATAGAGTTATTGATAGTGCTCAGGAGCCCGCTTACGGCGGTAGCCGGTTTCCTGAAGTGTTATCATTATAATTTTAAATTTAATTTTACTATATAGTAAGAATGGCGGCTACGCCAGACGATATCACTGCATTATGTTTAATAAACCATCATTTACGGCAAAGGGAATACACAATAAGAATAATCAGACATATATTCTGAATAATATAATTTCCGGTATCTGGTTATCTGGTACAACGGTATGATTTGTGTCTGCGTGACAGGGCACTTACACTGTGTATCAGGGTCTGAGGTATTGTGCAGATAAACGGTAATGAAGGAGACAGGAGCAGATCATGAGGAAATGTAAATGGCCGGGCGTGGCAGCCCTCAGCATGCTGATGTTTTCAGCACTGGCGTCAGCGGATTCACTGAGTGAGCAGCGTCAGCGCTATCAGGATGTCAAATCTGCCTGGGATGCCAATAATATGGCGGAAGTGGAACGCCTGATGCCGTCACTGCGGGACTATCCGCTCTATCCTTATCTGGAATACCGTGAACTGACACAGGACATGAGTCTGCTGACAGCCGGTCAGGTGAAAAATTTTACGGATACCCATCCGAATCTGCCGTCAGCGGCAAGTCTGAAAAATAAATTTATCAGTGAGCTGGCCAAACGTAATGACTGGCAGGGGCTGGTCAGCTACAGCACCACTGTGCCGAAACCGGTCAGTGCGAAGTGCGACTATTATTATGCCAACTGGCAGACCGGAAACCGTCAGGTGGCGCTGGACGGGGCAAAATCTGTCTGGCTGGCGGGAAATTCCCTGCCGTCCTCCTGCGATAAGCTATTTGATGTCTGGGATCAGTCCGGCGGACTGACACCGGAACGCGTCCTTGAACGCATCAGTCTGGCACTGAAAAACGGCAATTCCTCTCTGGTCAGTTATCTGGCAAAACGTCTTCCCGCTTCTTATCAGACCATCAGCAATGGCCTGATTAATTTACAGAAAAACCCGGCATCTGTGGTGACATTTGCCCAGCTGAGCCCGACGGATTTCACCCGCCAGGCCACAATCTCCGCTTTCTCCGCCTATGCCCGCAAATCACCGGATGCGGCACGGGCTGACCTGAACAGTGTGGCGCGCGCCCAGAAAATGAATGACAGCGAGCGTCAGCAACTGAAAGATGCCGTCGCGTGGCAGTATATGGGGAGCGACGTGACAGATGAGCAGGCGGCCTGGCGTGACGAGGTGATTCAGGAAACCGATTCTGTCACCCTGCGCGAGCGCCGCGTGCGTCTGGCGCTGAGTAACGCGGATGACCGCGATCTGGATCGCTGGCTGACCCGGTTACCGGCGGACGCTCAGCAGAAAGAGGAATGGCAGTACTGGCGCGCGGTATTGCTGGAAAAAGGCGGCAATAAAGCGGCTGCGGATGCCATTCTGGAAAAAATCACTCAGGGTCGCGGGTTCTATCCGATGGTGGCGGCACAGCGTCTGGGTAAACCGTATGTCATGATGATTAATGCGGCGGACAAACCGGACAACAGCATCAGCAATCTGCCGGAAATTCAGCGTATCCGTGAGCTGCTGTACTGGCAGATGGAAGGGCTGGCCCGTACCGAGTGGCTGAATCTGGTGGACAGCCAGACACCGGCACGCAAAGCACAGCTGGCGCGTTATGCGCTGGAGCAGGGCTGGGCGGATCTGAGTGTACAGGCGACGATCAACGGCAAGCTGTGGGATCATCTGGAAGAGCGCTTCCCGCTGGCCTGGCAGAATGAGTTTGATGAGTTCACTCAGAATAAAAATATCAGCAAAAGCTATGCGATGGCGATAGCCCGTCAGGAAAGTGCCTGGAACCCGCAGGCGCGTTCACCGGTCGGCGCGACCGGGCTGATGCAGCTGATGCCGGAAACCGCAACCCAGACTGTCCGCGATAACGGTATTACGGATTACAGCAATACTGCGCAGTTGGTTAATCCGCGTAAAAATATTGAGATAGGCACCGCGTATCTCAACGGCGTGTATAACCAGTTCGGCCAGAACCGGATTCTGGCGAGTGCGGCATATAATGCAGGCCCTAACCGGGTGACCCGCTGGCTGAGCAACAGCGGCGGACGGCTCGATGCGGTTGCCTTTGTGGAAACCATTCCGTTCGCGGAAACCCGGGGTTATGTGAAGAACGTGCTGGCGTTTGATGTCTTTTATCAGAACTTCCTGAAGGGGCAGCGCCCGGCGGATGTGCTGACACCTTCCGAACAATCAATGCGTTACTGATCCTTCCCTTCCGGCCCGGTTCAGCAGAAGACAGCTGCACCGGGCTTGTGTTATCCTAGGTGTACTAGTTAACGGGTACTTTTTGTACTCCCGATCCTATGGGGTGACACATGACGACAGACCAACTTCAGGACAGCGACTGGCAGCGCTTTGTCAGCCTGCTGCGCAACGCCTATTCACAGGATATTGAATCCCACCTTTTTCAGCTGCTTTTTACCCCGGATGAGCGCACAGCGCTGGGCACACGTGTGCGGATCGTCGAGGAACTGCTGCGCGGTAAGATGAGTCAGCGTGAGCTGAAAAGTGAGCTGGGGGTCGGCATTGCGACCATCACCCGCGGCTCCAACAGCCTGAAATATGCTCCGGAAGAGGTGAAAGCCTGGCTGGAGCAGGAACTCCTCAGCAGCAAAAAATAACTCAGCGGTTCTGCCGCCGGTACGTTGTCAGGGAAATGCCGGTCTCCCGTCTGAAATAGCGGCACAGGTAGGACGGATCATCAAAGTGCAGTTTGTCTGCGATCTGCTCCACTGACAGCGTGCTGTAACGCAGGAGTGTCTTGATTTCAGGGATAACCCGGCGGTTGATCAGTGACTTGGGTGAATGATTGAAAAACGTTCCGGTCAGCTGTGACAGATAAAACGGCGTAATATTTAACTGCCGCGCATAGTACTGCACATCCCTGTGTTCCCGGCTGTGGCGGCAGATAAGTTCCCAGAACCGCCAGCACAGCGTCTCTTTCCGGCTGTATTTTTGTGTGGCTGCCGGGGCATCCGGCGGCATTCTTTCCGCTATCCGCAAAAACAGATTCTGTAAATGATTACGCTGCATAATGTGCCGGTAAACCGGGCTGTTGCGGGTGATATCCTGCATTTGTGCCAGCCACATTGTCAGCAGCGGTTTTTCCTCCGGCAGCGGGATGCAGCGGGGATATTCATGCAGAAACAGAAACAGCGGGTTAGGCAGGACATAAGCGATTTCGGCAGAGAAGGAGGCCGGGATCAGACAAAAAAACATACGAAATCCCCGCGAGCGCCTTTTCAGCAGCGCGATCGTATCTTCCGCCAGTACCAGAATATCCCCCGCACGTACAGGCTGAGATTTAAAATTCAGTGTCATATGCGCGTATCCCGCCCGGCAAATCATCAGGGTGAGATATGCATTTCCGAAGGTCAGCGGCACGCCGTTGTGTTCGGCCAGTGTGCTTTCCCCTGTCAGTAATGTGTCCGTCTCTTCCGTCAGCACCGGAATCTGGTCTGTCAGCGTAATATCGGGAGTTGCCATTTTTGCCATCCAAAAGCAGATATAAGAGGAAACGTACCACAATAATTTTCAAAAGTACCGAAAGTACGGAGGTTTGTTGCTTACCGCCGGTCTGTCATCAGGCTACACTTCCCGCCATCACAGAAAGAGCCGCCGGGGCTGAATATATAACTGAAGTAAGGTAAGCCGTATGAAATTAGAAACAGAACGTATGATTCTGCGCCCGTGGGCAGAAACCGATGCCGCTGATTTATATGAAGTGGCGAAAGATGACCGCGTCGGCCCGATTGCCGGCTGGCCGCCGCACAGTTGCATCGCGGAAAGTGCCGATATTATCCGCACCGTTTTTAACCTTGATGAGGTCTATGCCACTGAACTGAAAGCGAACGGACGGGCTGTGGGCTGTACCGGGATTCTGATCGGTGAAAACAGCAACTTTGACATCAGTCAGCGGGAAGGGGAAATCGCCTACTGGATTGGTGTACCGTACCAGGGACAGGGGCTGATCCCGGAAGCGGTCAGGGAAGTGATGCGCCATGCATTTGAAACCCTGGAGCTGGATGCACTGTGGTGCGGCTATTTTGAAAATAATGAACAGTCACACCGCGTTCAGGCTAAGTGCGGGTTCCGTCATCATCATACCGAAGAGAACAAATTCAATCAGTTCCTGAATGATTACCGGACTGAACATATCAGCCGTATTACGCGGGAAGAGTGGCTGGCACAGCAGTAAATGTGCCGGGAAGGTCACCGGGCCGGTAATTACCGGTCCGGTTTTTCAGATCAGGATTCTTTGGTGTTCAGGGACTTATAAATTTCGTGCTGGATAGGCACCAGCGCCAGGATAATCGCCTGCTCATAGACACTGGTCCGGGTCAGCGCACCGCCGGTGAAGAAACCGATCGCTCCGCCTTTCTGTTTGATATCTTCGACCCCGGTCAGGTCGGCCATTTCATCACCCAGTTCGCGGCCTTCGCGGATCCCCGCGAGAATTTTTTCCGGCAGCATCAGGCTGGCAGAACGGGATTCCCCGCGCAGCTGGCGGTGCTCGACAACAATCCAGGCAAAGGTCATATCGCCTTCAATACCCGCCTCAACACCAACCCAGAAATCGGCTTCCGATCTGACCTGACGGGCGGCATTAACGCGCTGGCGGGCGCCGGTACGGGTTTCGGTGTTCCCGATAGGCTGCTGCGGCACGCTGCTGTCCACATTCACATCTTCAATATCAAAATTGCCGTTACCCAGCACCACTTCAAAGGCGGAACGGATAGCCTGAATTTTGGCCGGATTAGTCGTTGCTGCGATAATATGAAACATGATAATTAAACTATCCACGTAATTATGTTTGCCGCAGTATAGCGAATATTGATGGCTTTCCGCAGATTTTTTTAGACGGTGCCGTGCGGTGAAAGAGTTTCAGGGATAAAGCGTGATCCCGGGAATGTTTTTACGGTATGGTAGCGGGGTAATCAGACTTTCACACAGTAAAAGCAGAGATTGATAGTTATGTCACAGGTATTTCTTGTCCGTCACGGCGAAACTGAATGGAACGTTCAGCGCCGTATCCAGGGTCATTCTGACAGCCCGTTAACACAAAGTGGTATCGATCAGGCGAAGCAGGTTGCCGGGCGTCTGAAAAATGAAGGGATCACCCATATTATTGCCAGTGATCTGGGCCGCACACAGCAGACCGCGAAACTGATCGCAGAAGCCTGCGGTTGTGAGATCATTGCGGATCCGCGTCTGCGTGAACTCAATATGGGCGTGCTGGAAAAACGTCAGATCCATACCCTGACCGAAGAAGAAGAAGGCTGGCGTAAGAGTCTGCTTAACGGCGCGGAAGACGGGCGGATCCCGGAAGGGGAATCGCTCGCGGAGCTGGAAAGCCGTATGCGGTCGGCGCTGGAAAGTACGCTGGATCTGCCGGAGGGCAGCAAAGTTCTGCTGGTCAGTCACGGTATTGCGCTGGGATGCCTGATCGGTTCTGTGCTGGGGCTGCCGGCGTATGCGGAACGCCGTTTGCGTCTGCGTAACTGTTCGTTATCCGTGCTGGAGTATCAGGAAAGCCCGTGGCTGGCGGATGGCTGGGTGGTTGAGACGGCCGGTGACACCACACATCTGAGTCTTCCGGCGCTGGATGAAGTGCAGCGCTGAGTAAAACAATGAATCAGACACCGCCCGGAGGAACAAGACACCACCAGCGGCGGTGTTTGTTCTGCGGGAGTGATTACTGCGGATCGCGTCTGACAGGAATATAGTACTTAAATTCCTCGATATGACGGCGCGGATCAGAATCATCCACATCGGCCACATCCGGATAACGGATGTCGGCACCTTTCTTCAGCTTATAACGTTCAATATCGTAACCGTGGCGGCGGGTGATCCCCAGGCGTGGTACGCACTGGCCGTAAATGGTGAACAGGAATTCCTGTATGGCGCTGCGGTAAGGAATTCCGCTGAACGTAAAGCAGAGGTACTCCCCGCCGGGCATATCCATTTCACGGACATTTTCCTCTGTTGTAAAGGCAGCAAACTGACTCTCAACGGCGGTGGTATAGGTGACTGTCTGCTCATCTTCTTTATCCGGATTGCGGGTGGTGCGGTACAGCCCGTACACATAATCGGGAATGATTTTCGCCACGGAAACATGATGCAGCCAGAACTCCTGACGCATATGGGTACAGGCGGTAGCCCAGTCTTCCAGACGATGTGAACAGCTGTGCTCAATACCGGCAACAGTCAGCGGCGGCAGTGTGACAAACTCATGTTCCGGCATCGGGGTATCATCAAGCAGAATCGCGGAACAAATCCCGTCAGAGCACCATTCGTCAAGACGGCGGTACAGTGCCGGTGTTTTATTAAACTGTTTCTTGAATGCGCGGGTAAAGGTTTGCTGCGAGTCGAAACGATACTGTAATGCGATATCTAAAATGGGACGGGCTGTCAGCCGCAGTGCAATGGCTGCGCGTGATAAACGGCGGGCGCGGATGTAAGCGCCGATGGCCTCACCGGTAACGTCCTTGAACATACGTTGTAAATGCCACTTGGAGTAGCCTGCCTTCGCAGCGACGTTATCGAGGGAAAGTGGCTGATCTAAATGCTCATCTAACCAACGGAGTAAATCGCGAATGATGCTGGTCTGATCCATACATCTCCCTTATTGGATTGATGAAGTTCTGAAAGAGATATAACGAATTTATATTCTAACCTGAGTGATTATCAACGAGATAATCATTTACCAATTATTACTTTTGGCCGGAAAAATGTTTTAAGAACAGGGCGACTGTCATAAACTGGTAAGATGGATTATCTTTAAAATCATACAATTTTCAAATGGTTTTCTTGGGCTATTAATATTATGAATCAGACTCACCGGTCTATACTGGGAATTATCACAGCTATTTCACTGAGTTCGTTATCCTTTTTGAGCCATGCTGAAGAAATCGGCTCTGTGGATACCGTATTCAAAATTCTGGGGCCGGATCACAAGATTGTGGTGGAAGCCTTTGACGATCCGGATGTGGAAAATATTACCTGCTACCTGAGCCGGGCAAAAACCGGCGGGATAAAAGGTGGGCTGGGTCTGGCGGAAGATACCTCCGATGCCGCGATTTCCTGCCAGCAGGTCGGGCCGGTTACGGTCAGTGATAAAGTGAAAAAAGGCCGCAAAGATAAAGGTCAGGTGGTATTCCAGAAGCGGACATCCATGGTATTCAAAAAGTTACAGGTGGTTCGTTTCTATGATGAGAAACGTCACGCGCTGATTTATCTGACTTATTCAGACAAAGTGGTCGACGGCTCGCCGAAGAATGCGCTGAGTGCGGTGCCGATCATTCCATGGAACAAATAACCGGATAACAGCAACAACAAATCCCCGGTGGTACTCGGCATCACCGGGGATTTCGTATATATGTTACCGCAGCGGAAGATTACTCTTCGAGATCGCCGCAGAACCGGTAACCTTCGCCGTGAATGGTGGCGATGATTTCCGGCGTATCCGGTGTGGACTCGAAATGCTTACGGATACGGCGGATGGTGACATCCACTGTACGGTCATGCGGTTTCAGTTCACGGCCGGTCATTTTCTTCAGCAGTTCAGCACGGGTCTGAATCTTGCCCGGATTCTCACAGAAGTGCAGCATTGCACGGAACTCACTGCGCGGCAGCTTGTACTGCTCGCCGGTTGGTCCGATTAATGAGCGGCTGTTGATATCCAGTTCCCAGCCGTTGAACTTGTAACTTTCCACACTGCGGCGCTCTTCGCTGCCACCGGCCAGATTCATGGTCCGTGACAGTAAGTTGCGTGCGCGGATAGTCAGTTCACGCGGGTTAAACGGCTTGGTGATGTAGTCATCAGCACCGATTTCCAGACCGAGGATTTTATCCACTTCATTATCACGGCCGGTTAAGAACATCAGTGCCACGTTTGCCTGTTCGCGGAGCTCACGCGCCAGCAACAGACCATTTTTTCCCGGGAGGTTGATGTCCATGATAACCAAATTGATATCATGGTCTGACAGCACATTGTGCATCTCTGCACCATCAGTGGCTTCATGTACCACGTAACCCTCTGCTTCGAAAATACTTTTCAGGGTGTTACGGGTGACGATCTCATCTTCAACAATTAAAATATGCGGGGTTTGCATAGTCGCTACCTAAATTACTTAGAATAATAAGAAATCTGATTATCTGCCCGTGTAACCTGTGCCGGTATCGTTGTGGTTATGTCCGGCACATCACCACAGACAGAAAAAAATCTTGTTCAGACCGCATTTTAACAATCACTCAACTCAGAACGTAAGGAATTGAAACGATTCGTACCAATATTAGTCTATTAACACCAATATAACAGCAACCCAATCATTTACCATCCGGAAATCTAACCTTTGTTGATACATATCAAAATCAATTGTAGCACGTTAACACAATTTTCAATTGTTAATTGCCGGTTTTAATGATTGTCAAATAAATAGAAATACAATGTTAAGCATTATATCTGACTTGTCTGATTATTGTACATTTTTCTGCCGGGTAAACAGCGAAAAACGCAACCTGTATGATAAAAGTGAAAAAATACAGAAACTCCTGGTTCTGTAAAATTAAATACCGGTTGATGAGATGATAACCGCGTTAATTTGCCGTAATTTCTTTTTATACTGATATGTGATCAGATTCAAATTGTCTGATTCTGCGGGCAAATCTGAAGAATAATTTGACATCAACCTGCCTTTCCTTTAACCGTAATAGGGTTAACCAGACAAATGACAGACAGGAACCTCATGCGTAATCACAGCCTGACCATGATTATTATTACCACCACCACCACCATTACCACCGGCGGTGCGGGCTGACGCATATCTGAAATCACGAAAAAAGCCCGCACAATGACTGTGCGGGCTTTTTTTTTGGACTAAAAACGGCAGGAGCAGATGACACATGCGTGTACTTAAATTTGGCGGCACATCCGTGGCAAACGCGGATCGTATACTGAACATCGCAGGAATCGCGGAGAAAAAACTCGCGCAGGGACAGCTCGCCATGGTGCTTTCCGCACCGGCGAAAATCACTAATTACTTAGTGGCGATGGTGGAGCAGACCGTCAGCGGGCAGGAAGCAAACACCCTGGTACACGATGCCGCCGCGATTCTCGGGGCGATTCTGGACGAGCTGCGCGATGCGGTGCCGGGCTTTGAATATGACCGGCTGAAGCATGAAACAGAGCAGGAAATCAGCCGGATCCGCCGGGTGCTGCATGGTGTGTCACTGCTGGGACAGTGTCCGGATGGTATCAACGCTAATATGATCAGCTGCGGCGAGCGTTTTTCTATTGCAGTGATGGCATCACTGCTGAAAGCCCGCGGCCATAAAGTGACGGTGATTGACCCGGTGGCCAATCTTCTGGCGGTCGGTGGTTATCTGGAATCCACTGTTGATATTAATGAATCAACAAAACGCATTGCGGCGCTGAATATCCCGTCTGACCACATCATTCTGATGGCGGGATTCACAGCCGGTAATGAAAACGGCGAGCTGGTGGTGCTGGGGCGTAACGGCTCTGATTATTCCGCGGCAGTACTGGCGGCGTGTCTGCGTGCCTCCTGTTGTGAAATCTGGACTGATGTGGACGGCGTGTATACCTGTGACCCGCGTTTTGTCCCGGATGCCCGTCTGCTGAAAGGCATGTCGTATCAGGAGGCGATGGAGCTCTCCTATTTCGGGGCAAAAGTCCTGCATCCGCGCACTATCGCGCCGATTGCCCGGTTCCGGATCCCGTGCCTGATTAAAAATACCCTCAATCCGGACGCGCCGGGCACGCTGATCGGCGACGGTCAGCGGGATGACAGCCTGCCGGTGAAGGGGATCACCAACCTGAATAATATGGCGATGTTTAATGTCTCCGGGCCGGGCATGAAAGGGATGGTCGGGATGGCGGCGCGGGTGTTTACGGTGATGTCCCGCCGCAATATTTCTATCGTGCTGATTACTCAGTCTTCTTCCGAATACAGCATCAGTTTCTGTGTGGCGCAGAAAGATAAAGCCCGCACTCAGCAGGCGCTGGAAGAGGAGTTCTATCTGGAGCTGAAAGAGGGCGTGCTCGACCCGCTGGATGTACTGGATAACCTGGCGATTGTCTCCGTGGTCGGGGATGGTATGCGGACACTCAAAGGCATTTCCGCACGGTTCTTCTCGGCACTGACCCGTGCCAACATCAATATCATTGCGATCGCGCAGGGCTCATCCGAGCGTTCCATTTCTGCGGTGGTGGATAATGATCTCGCGGCGGCTGGTGTGCGCCTGTGTCACCAGATGCTGTTTAACACTGACCGTATCGTGGAGGTGTTTGTGGTGGGTGCCGGCGGAGTCGGCAGTGCGCTGCTGGAGCAGATCCGCCGCCAGCAGGCGTGGCTGAAAGCCCGGAGTATCGACCTGCGTGTGTGCGGTATCGCGAATTCAAAAGCCATGCTGACCAATATGCGCGGTATTGATTTACAGGACTGGCGTCAGTCGCTGGCGCAGGCTAAGGAACCGTTCAGCCTCAGCCGTCTGATCCGGCTGGAAAAGGAGTATCACTTCCTCAACCCGGTGATTGTGGACTGTACATCGAATGAGGAAATCGCTCTGCAATATGCGGATTTTCTGAAAGACGGTTTCAACGTGGTAACGCCGAATAAAAAAGCCAACACACTGTCCATGGATTACTACCATGAATTGCGCAGTGCGGTGGCGGCATCAAAACGTCAGTTCCGTTATGACACCAACGTCGGTGCCGGGCTGCCGGTGATCGAAAACCTGCAAAACCTGCTCAATGCGGGGGATGAACTGGTGCAGTTCAGCGGCATTCTGTCCGGTTCGCTCTCCTTTATTTTCGGTATGCTGGATGAAGGAATGTCACTGTCTGAGGCAACGGCGGCAGCGAAAGCCAAAGGCTTTACCGAGCCGGATCCGCGTGATGATCTCTCCGGGATGGATGTGGCGCGTAAGCTGCTGATCCTGGCCCGTGAAGCGGGGCTATCCCTTGAATTAGCGGATATTGAGGTGGATTCAGTGCTGCCGCCGGATTTTGATGCTTCCGGCGATGTGAATACCTTTATGGCGAATCTGCCGTCACTGGATGCGGCCTTTGCCGCGCGTGTGGCGAAAGCCGCAGAAGCCGGTCGTGTTTTACGTTATGTTGGTGTCATTGATCATGGCCGCTGTCAGGTGAAAATCACTGAGGCAGACGGTAACGATCCGCTGTATAAAGTGAAAAACGGCGAGAACGCCCTGGCGTTTTATACCCGCTACTATCAGCCGATCCCGCTGGTACTGCGCGGTTACGGCGCGGGGAATGATGTGACAGCAGCCGGGGTGTTTGCTGACGTGCTGCGGACTATGTCATGGAAACTGGGAGTGTAAAACGTGATAAGAATTTATGCACCGGCGTCAATCGGGAATGTGAGTGTGGGGTTTGATGTGCTGGGTGCGGCAGTGTCTCCGGTCAGCGGATCACTGCTCGGCGACTGTGTGTCCATCGCGAAGGCAGAGACGTTTTCACTCAGAAACCGCGGGCGTTTTGCCGGGAAACTGCCGGTGAATCCGAAGCACAATATTGTGTATCAGTGCCGTGAACGGTTCAGTGAGATCATTCATGATGATCTGCCGGTCGCCATGGTGCTGGAAAAAAACATGCCGGTGGGATCGGGGCTGGGTTCCAGCGCCTGCTCGGTGGTGGCCGCGCTGGTGGCACTGAATGAATACACCGGCAGACCGCTGGATGAAATGACGCTGCTGCGCCTGATGGGCGAGATGGAAGGGCGCATCTCCGGCAGTGTGCATTATGACAATGTCGCACCTTGTTTCCTGGGCGGATTACAGCTCAATATTGAAACCGGCGACAGCGTCAGCCAGGCAGTGCCGGGGTTTGAACACTGGTACTGGGTGATGGCGTATCCCGGCATCAAAGTCTCCACGGCGCAGGCACGGGCGATTTTACCGGCCACCTATTCACGGGCGGATATTGTCAGCCACGGGCGCAACCTGGCCGGATTCATCCACGCCTGTCACACCGGACAGGCCGACCTGGCGGCGGCGATGATCCGTGATGTGGTGGCAGAGCCGTACCGCCGTGAATTATTACCGAATTTTGATGCGGTTCGTGAGCAGGTGCTTGCACGCGGTGCGAAGGCATGCGGCATCTCCGGCTCGGGGCCGACCCTGTTTGCGGTCTGTGACAGCAAATCAGCGGCAGATCAGGTGGCGGATGTCTTTAACACACAGTATTTGCAGAACAGCGAAGGGTTTGTCCATCTGTGCCGTCTCGATCTCAAAGGCGCACGTCAGATAAGTGCATAAAGGTAAAAAATGGAACTGTACAATTTAAAAGATGAGAGTGAAAAAGTCAGTTTTGCACAGGCGGTAAAACAGGGGCTGGGACGCGGACAGGGGTTGTTCTTCCCGCGTGAGATCCCGTTTTTTGCGGCAGCGGAAATGGATAAGCTGCTGGAGATGGATTTTGTCAGCCGCAGCACGGCCATTCTGCATGCCCTGATTGGTGATGAAATTCCGGAAGCTGAGCTGGCAGCGCGTGTCCGTGCCGCCTTTGCCTTCCCGGCACCGCTCAATCCGGTGGAGCCGGATGTCGCCTGTCTGGAACTGTTTCACGGCCCGACTCTGGCATTCAAAGATTTCGGCGGGCGTTTTATGGCCCAGGCGCTGGCTGCCGTTGCCGGTGACAAACCGGTCACCATTCTGACCGCCACTTCCGGGGATACCGGTGCGGCAGTAGCACACGCCTTTTACGGCCTGAAAAATGTGCAGGTAGTGATCCTCTATCCGCAGGGAAAAATCAGTCCGTTACAGGAAAAATTGTTCTGTACCCTCGGCGGCAATATTCACACCGTGGCGGTGCAGGATGATTTCGATGCCTGTCAGGCACTGGTGAAACAGGCATTTGATGATGAGGAACTGAAACAGACGCTGTATCTGAACTCGGCAAACTCCATTAATATCAGCCGTCTGCTGGCACAAATCTGTTATTACTTTGAAGCTGTGGCACAGGTTCCGGCAGAAAAACGTGGTGAACTGGTGTTTTCGGTGCCGAGCGGTAACTTCGGTGACCTGACCGCCGGGGTGCTGGCGAAAGCGATGGGGCTGCCGGTGAAACGCTTTATTGCCGCGACCAATGCCAACGACACGGTGCCGCGCTATCTGGCGGACGGACAGTGGAAACCGGTGGCGACGGTGGCAACGTTATCCAATGCTATGGATGTCAGCCAGCCGAACAACTGGCCGCGTATTGAGGCGCTGTTTGCGCGCGAAGGCTGGTCACTGAAGGATCTGCGTTCCGGTGCGGTAAGTGATGACGAAACCCGCGAAACCATGCGCGACCTCGCCGCGAAAGGGTATATTTCCGAGCCGCATGCCGCGATTGCGTATCGTCTGCTGCGCAGTGATTTGCAGCCGGGCGAGTACGGTATTTTCCTCGGCACGGCGCATCCGGCAAAATTCCTGGAGAGTGTGGACGCGATTCTGGGCAGTAAACTGCCGTTACCGGCTGAACTGGCGGAGCGGGCTGATTTGCCGCTGCTGTCTGCGGTATTACCGGCGGATTTTGCGGCGCTGCGGAACTATCTGCTGAAGACAGTGAAGCCGTAACTTCTTATCAATCAGCGATAGCGTGATGATAACGGGTAAGAGAACAAAAAGCATACTGCGCCACGGATGGCGCAGCTGAGCGTACAGGGAGGTATTTACAGCGGCTTTTTGTTTTACCCGTTATCAGAACCGGTACCTTCCGGTCGTGTAAACACCAGTTCCCGTTCACCGGACTGACTTTCGTCAAAACGGTAACCGTCGAGGTTAAATTCCGTCAGCTGAGATGGTTGTGTCAGGCGGTTCTGAATAATAAACCGGCTCATCAGGCCGCGTGCTTTCTTCGCATAGAAGCTGATCACCTTGTACTTGCCGTTTTTCTCATCGAGGAAAACCGGTTTGATAATCACCGCATTCAGTTTCTCCGGCTTCACCGCTTTAAAGTATTCATCAGAGGCCAGATTGACCAGCACATTATCACCCTGTGCGGCCAGTGCCTGATTCAGATTTTCCGTAATAATATCCCCCCAAAACGCATACAGATCTTTGCCGCGCGGATTGGCGAGTTTCGTCCCCATTTCCAGACGGTATGGCTGCATCAGATCCAGCGGGCGCAGCACACCGTAGAGGCCGGAGAGCATACGCAGATGCTGCTGGGCGAAATCAAAATCAGCTTCACTGAAGGTTTCCGCCTGCATCCCGGTATACACATCCCCTTTAAATGCCAGAATCGCCTGGCGGGCGTTGTCCGGCGTGAAATCCGGCTGCCACTCCCCGAAACGGGCGGCATTCAGACCCGCCAGTTTGTCACTGATATGCATCAGCGAGCCGATATCCGCCGGAGTCAGTTTGCGGCAGGTTTCCATCAGGGCTTCTGACTGCGTCAGCAGCTCAGGCTGAGTATGGCGTTCAGTGGCTAACGGGCTGTCATAGTCGAGGGTTTTGGCAGGGGAAATAGTCAGCAGCATGGTCGGCTCCGGTCTGATATTGTCATTATTAAGGGTACTCTACCAAAAAAAAGCACAGAGCGGGCAAATCACTGTAATTGGTGATATGCACAAAACAGGAGACACTCCGGATTACCGCGGAATAACGGCGGATCACCGGTGCGGCACCGGATTTTCCCTGCTTGCGCGGCGGGCTGTCCGTGATATTATCAGGTGCAGTTGCGGCATATTGCCATCTGTACTCGTTATACTTCAGGGTTCCCGGGTGTTGACTACGCAAAGTTCACCGGCAGGCATCCCGAATTATTCCGGATATCTTCTGACATAAGATGAGAGACGAAAATGACCGATAAATTAACTTCCCTGCGTAATCTGACCACGGTCGTGGCCGATACCGGTGACATCGAAGCGATGAAACTGTACAAACCACAGGATGCCACCACCAACCCTTCTCTGATCCTCAATGCGGCGCAGATTCCGGAGTACCGTAAGTTAATTGATGATGCGGTGACCTGGGCGCGTGCACAGAGCGATTCACGTGAACAGCAGATTATCGATGCCGGTGACAAACTGGCGGTGAATATCGGTCTGGAGATCCTGAAACTGATCCCTGGTCGCATCTCCACAGAAGTGGATGCCCGTCTCTCCTATGACACGCAGGCAAGTATCGCGAAAGCAAAACGTCTCATCAAACTGTATAATGATGCCGGCATCAGCAACGATCGTATCCTGATCAAACTGGCCTCCACCTGGCAGGGTATCCGTGCTGCGAAACAGCTGGAAAAAGAAGGCATCAACTGTAACCTGACACTGCTGTTCTCCTTTGCTCAGGCGCGTGCCTGTGCGGAAGCAGGTGTGTATCTGATTTCTCCGTTCGTTGGCCGTATCCTCGACTGGTACAAAGCAAACAGTGACAAGAAAGAGTTCGCACCGGCAGAAGATCCGGGCGTGATTTCAGTGACTGAAATCTACAACTACTACAAAGAGCACGGCTACAAAACCGTGGTTATGGGCGCAAGCTTCCGTAACTCAGGTGAAATTCTGGAACTGGCCGGTTGTGACCGCCTGACCATCGCCCCTGCACTGCTGAAAGAGCTGTCAGAAGCGACTGGTGCGGTTGAACGCAAACTGGAATACAAAGGCGAAGTGAAAGCGCGTCCTGCACCGCTGACAGAAGCTGAGTTCTACTGGGGCCACCACAGTGATGCAATGGCGACCGAGAAACTGGCGGATGGTATCCGTAAGTTTGCGGTAGACCAGGGCAAACTGGAAAAAATGATCGCCGATCTGCTGTAATCGTTATAATACAGTCAGATACAGGGGGCAGCCGGCAGGCTGCCTTTTTTGTTTCCGGCGGCAATGCTATGCTGTGCCCCGGAGTCAAAATGACGTTGAGGTGACTATGAACAATGTGTTGCGCATCGGTCTTGTCTCGGTTTCTGACCGCGCATCCGGTGGTATTTATGAAGATAAAGGCATTCCGGCCTTACAGGCATGGCTGGAAAAAACCATCACCACGCCTTTTCAGACAGAAACCCGCCTGATCCCGGATGAAGAAGCGATGAT
This sequence comes from Morganella morganii, assembly GCF_041099235.1. Classification (GTDB taxonomy): domain Bacteria; phylum Pseudomonadota; class Gammaproteobacteria; order Enterobacterales; family Enterobacteriaceae; genus Morganella; species Morganella morganii_E. The sequence goes on from NZ_JBFZSO010000007.1 coordinate 78,128, forward strand.
CAGCCAGACGCTGTGTGAGCTGGTGGATGAATTCGGCTGCCATCTGGTGCTGACAACCGGCGGAACCGGCCCGGCGCGGCGTGATGTGACTCCGGACGCAACACTGGCGGTGGCGGATCGCGAAATGCCGGGCTTCGGCGAACAGATGCGCCAGATCAGCCTGAAATTTGTGCCGACGGCAATCTTATCCCGCCAGGTGGGCGTGATCCGCAATCAGTCACTGATCCTCAATCTGCCGGGTCAGCCGAAGGCTATCGCTGAGACCCTGGAAGGGCTGAAAGATGAAAACGGCAACGTGATGGTTTCCGGTATTTTTGCAAGTGTACCGTATTGTATACAGTTGCTCGACGGGCCTTACATTGAAACTGACCCTGAAATTGTCGCGGCGTTTCGTCCGAAATCAGCAATAAAGCCGCAGTAGCACTGCGTTTTCAGCATAAAATAAAAAACATTCCCCCGGACACCTTTCTTGTCCTATGATGCGGTTATCCACTTATGTAAAGTAAAGATAACAGCAATGTAAAGACAGGAAAGGTGAACCCATGGCACAGACCATTCCCCGGACACTCAACCGGCAGGATTATAAAACACTCTCTCTCGCGGCCCTGGGCGGCGCACTCGAATTCTACGACTTTATTATTTTCATCTTTTTTGCCGTCACTATCGGTAAGCTGTTCTTCCCGCCGGATATCCCTGCGTGGCTGGTGCAGATGCAAACCTTCGGGATCTTTGCTGCCGGTTATCTGGTACGCCCGCTGGGCGGTATTGTGATGGCACACTTCGGGGATCTGGTCGGGCGCAAGAAAATGTTCTCCCTCAGCATTCTGCTGATGGCGGTGCCGACACTCTGTATCGGCCTGCTGCCGACCTATGAATCTATTGGTATTGCCGCGCCGTTACTGCTTTTATTAATGCGGGTGATGCAGGGGGCTGCGATCGGCGGAGAAGTGCCGGGCGCCTGGGTCTTTGTCTCCGAGCATGTGCCGAAGCATCGTGTCGGCATCGCCTGCGGCACACTGACGGCGGGGCTGACGGTCGGTATCCTGCTCGGCTCGCTGGTGGCCATGATGATGGCGACACTCTTTACTGAGGCGCAGCAACTTGCCTGGGGCTGGCGTGTACCGTTCTTCCTCGGGGGGATTTTCGGGTTTGTGGCGCTTTATCTGCGCCGCTGGCTGGCGGAAACCCCTATTTTTCAGGAGATGAAGCAGCAAAAAGCACTGGCGAAAGAGCTGCCGCTGAAAACCGTGGTGGTGAATCACAAAGAAGCGATTGTGATCTCCATGTTGCTGACCTGGCTGCTCTCCGCCGGGGTCGTGGTGGTGATCCTGCTGACACCGGCGTATTTACAGACGGAGTTCGGCCTGGCAAAAGCGGTGGTGTCTGTTGCTAATATGACCGCGATTCTGGCGCTGTGCGCCGGGTGTCTGGTGGCGGGTTATCTGTGTGACAAACTGGGTGCCTCTGTGGTCTTTACCTTCGGCAGTCTGCTGCTGGCGGTCTGCACCGGCTATTTTTATCTGACCGCCGGTGAACCGGGTACGCCGCTGTCGCTGACCTACGGGCTGGCCGGATTCAGTGTCGGTGTGGTAGGTGCGGTGCCGTTTGTGATGGTGAACAGCTATCCGGCTGAGATCCGCTTCAGCGGTATTTCGTTCTCCTACAACCTTTCTTATGCCATTTTCGGCGGACTGACGCCGGTGGTGGTCACGCTGTTCCTGAAATGGACCCCGCTGGCACCGGCGTATTACATGCTGGGGCTTTCACTGATCGGCCTGCTGCTGGGGCTGTATATGGGGAAAGCGGCGGTGCGTCAGCGGATGATGGTGTTCAGCTCCTGATAAACCCCGCTGTCCGTGCTGTGTGAATGCCGTGCTGATGTGACTGTCAGCGCGGCATTTTTCAGTGTTTCATCATTTTCTTTTAAATAATCTGTTTTTTTTTCATTTTCCCCTTGATGAATGTATTTATGGCCCCATCTACTTGTCATCGGAAACTGAAACTCAGTTGAATCCCCTTTAACGCTGCGGATGTCCGGTACCGCCGGAAATGTTCCGGGTAACGGGTGAGTGAAAAATTTTTTCTTGAAAAGTGAAAATTGAACCTCATATACATCGGTAGCGTAAGACGAACAGAATTATTCGGAGGCCTTTAGATGGGTAAAATTATTGGTATCGACTTAGGTACAACCAACTCTTGTGTTGCTGTAATGGATGGTAATCAGGCACGTGTCCTGGAGAACGCAGAAGGCGACCGCACAACGCCGTCAATTATTGCGTATACACAGGATGGTGAAATCCTGGTCGGTCAGCCGGCAAAACGTCAGGCTGTTACCAATCCGCAGAACACACTGTTTGCAATCAAACGTCTGATTGGTCGTCGTTTTGACGATGAAGAAGTGCGCCGCGATATGAACATCATGCCGTACAAAATTGTCGGCTCTGATAACGGCGACGCATGGGTGGAAGCAAAAGGCCAGAAAATGGCACCACCACAGGTTTCTGCTGAAGTCCTGAAAAAAATGAAGAAAACCGCTGAAGATTATCTCGGCGAGCCGGTAACCGAAGCGGTTATCACCGTACCTGCTTACTTTAACGATGCTCAGCGTCAGGCAACCAAAGACGCCGGCCGTATCGCAGGTCTGGATGTAAAACGTATTATCAACGAACCGACTGCTGCGGCACTGGCTTACGGCCTGGATCGCGAAGTGGGTAACCGTACTATCGCGGTCTTCGACCTCGGTGGTGGTACTTTCGATATCTCCATCATCGAAATCGATGAAGTTGACGGCGAAAAAACCTATGAAGTGCTGGCAACGAACGGCGACACACACTTAGGTGGTGAAGACTTCGACAGCCGCATGATCAACTATCTGGTTGAAGAATTTAAGAAAGAACAGGGTATCGATCTGCGTAACGACCCGCTGGCAATGCAGCGTCTGAAAGAAGCTGCCGAGAAAGCGAAAATTGAGCTTTCTTCTGCACAGCAGACTGACGTTAATCTGCCGTATATCACGGCGGACGCGACCGGTCCTAAACACATGAACATCAAAGTGACCCGTGCGAAACTGGAATCACTGGTTGAAGATCTGGTTAAACGCTCTATGGATCCGGTCAAAGTTGCATTACAGGATGCCGGCCTGTCAGTGAATGACATCAATGATGTTATCCTGGTCGGTGGTCAGACCCGTATGCCGCTGGTTCAGAAAACTGTTGCTGATTTCTTCGGTAAAGAGCCGCGTAAAGACGTGAACCCGGACGAAGCTGTGGCTGTTGGTGCTGCGGTACAGGGCGGTGTGTTAGGTGGTGATGTTAAAGACGTGCTGCTGCTGGACGTTACCCCGCTGTCTCTGGGTATCGAAACCATGGGCGGCGTGATGACTCCGCTGATTGCGAAGAACACCACTATCCCGACCAAACACAGCCAGGTGTTCTCCACAGCGGAAGACAACCAGTCTGCGGTAACTATCCATGTTCTGCAGGGTGAGCGTAAACGTTCCGGTGACAACAAATCACTGGGTCAGTTTAACCTGGATGGTATTCAGGCTGCTCCGCGCGGTATGCCGCAAATCGAAGTTACTTTTGACATCGATGCCGACGGTATCCTGCATGTGTCCGCGAAAGACAAAAACAGCGGCCGTGAGCAGAACATCACCATCAAGGCTTCTTCCGGTCTGAACGAGGAAGAGATCCAGAAAATGGTACGTGATGCCGAAGCGAATGCCGAAGCTGACCGTAAGTTCGAAGAGCTGGTACAGGTTCGTAACCAGGCAGATCAGCTGGTTCACGCTACCCGTAAACAGATCGAAGAAGCGGGCGACAAACTGCCGGGCGACGATAAAGTGAAAATCGAGCAGGCGGTGAGTGAGCTGGAAATCGCAGCCAAAGGCGAAGATAAAGCGGCTATCGAAGAGAAAACGAAAGCGCTGATCGACGCTTCTGCCAAACTGATGGAAATTGCCCAGCAGCAGGCGCAGGCAGGTGCAGCAGGTGCTGATGCCGCGCAGGATGCAGGTAAAAATGATGATGTTGTTGATGCTGAATTCGAAGAAGTTGACGACAGCAAAGACAAAAAATAAGGCCCTTAGCGGGCGCGGTGATGACTGTTATTAATCACTGAAAACCGGCACGGGCGTTGAGGAAACTCTGCGCCCGTGTGCTTGTGTTAAGGGACAAAACGGATGGCAAAAAAAGATTACTACGAGGTGTTGGGCGTCTCGAAATCTGCGGATGACAAAGAGATTAAAAAAGCCTACAAACGCCTTGCGATGAAATATCACCCTGACCGTAATCAGGGCGATAAAGACGCGGAAGATAAATTCAAAGAAGTAAAAGAAGCATACGAGATCCTCACCGATGCACAGAAACGTGCGGCTTATGACCAGTACGGCCACGCAGCATTTGAGCAGGGCGGTATGGGCGGTGGCGGCGGATTTGGCGGCGGCGGTTTCGGCGGTGCTGACTTCGGTGATATCTTTGGTGACGTCTTCGGTGATATTTTTGGTGGTGGTCGCCGTCAGCAACGCGCGGCACGCGGAGCAGACCTGCGTTACAACATCGAACTGACCCTTGAAGAAGCGGTTCGTGGTGTGACCAAAGAGATCCGTATTCCGACCCTGGAGACCTGTGATAAATGTCACGGCAGCGGGGCGAAAGAAGGTACTGAGCCGCAGGAGTGTCCGACCTGTCACGGTATGGGTCAGGTGCAGATGCGCCAGGGCTTCTTTGCGGTGCAGCAGGCGTGTCCGACCTGTCACGGCCGCGGCAAAATCATCAAAGATCCGTGCAGCAAATGTCATGGTCACGGGCGTGTTGAACGCTATAAAACCCTGTCAGTCAAAATCCCTGCGGGGATGGACAGCGGTGACCGTATCCGTCTGACCGGCGAAGGTGAAGCAGGCGAAATGGGGGCTCCGGCAGGCGATCTGTATGTCGAGGTTCACGTCCGCCAGCACAATATCTTCGAGCGTGACGGCAGCAATCTCTACTGTGAAGTGCCGATTGGCTTTACGGTTGCGGCGCTGGGCGGTGAGATTGAAGTTCCGACACTGGACGGACGCGTTAAACTGAAAATCCCGGCGGAAACCCAGACCGGCAAACTGTTCCGCATGAAAGGCAAAGGTGTCAGACCGGCGCGCGGCGGAATGCAGGGCGACCTGATGTGCCGTGTGGTGGTGGAAACCCCGGTGAAACTGAGCGAAAAACAGAAAGAACTGTTACGTGAGTTCGGTGAATCTGTTGATGGCCAGAGCGGTCACAATAACACCCCGAAAGCAAAACGCTTCTTTGATGGCGTGAAAAAATTCTTCGATGACCTGACCAAATAAGTCATTATCAGATAAGTGATATCATAACCGGCCGGGATAATGTTCCCGGCCGGTTTTTTTTTGTGCTTTCTGCAAGCATTTAGAGCTGGTTTTTTATCTTGCTTTAACAATATTACGATTAAGGCAAACAATATGAAAATCACCGGTCAGGCAGTATCTGTTACAGAACTCATTAAGGATACGTCAGAGCGATTCGGAAACGGCGGACTCAGTCGTTTTATCTCAGGGATACAAAATGTGTCAGAGCCACAGTTTTGCTGCACAAAAGAGCAGGCTGAATTGCTGGGAACCAGAAACTTTACGGCTTTGAAGAATGCGTTCGGACATCTTGTTGCGGGATGGGATATGACTCCGTTTAAAAATATCGCAGATGAAATCAAGGGATACCGGGAGAACCAGCCAATTCTCTCACGTTTCTGCAAAGGCCGTGTTCTGGATGAAATTCAGAAACAATGTACTATATTGAAATCAATAAGGATTGTAGCCGTTCTCCTGTCTCGTTCCATGACGCAACACTGCCGGATTCCACGGTTTATACGACCAAAGAGATTATGGGGAAACATCAGGATCTGGGACTTTTTGTGCCAGAGAAAAGCCTGCGCGCCGTAAAGTATGGTACTCCGGTAAATATTGCCGACCCGAAACTATCAATACCGGTGAACATTCAGACCAGCGGCCCGGTTGAGCTGCCGGCAACTGAGGCGGTTGTATAATAAAAAACCGGACTAACCGCCCAGTTTTGTCACAATCACCCCGGCCACAATAATACAGGCGGCCAGAATCCGGGTGGGTGTCAGCTTTTCTTTCAGGAAATACGCGGAGAGCAGCAGTGCGAACAGCACGCTGGTCTCCCGTAACGCCGCGACAATCATAATCGGTGCCTGTCCCATCGCCCATATCACAATGCCGTAGCTGAAGATTTGCAGGATGCCGCCGGTCAGCCCGGGCTTGCTGTAACGCAGAAAATCACGGGTGAAATGGTGGCGGTAACGGGCAAAACCCATCACTACCATCACCAGTCCGTTCAGGGCGAACAACCAGAAAATATAAGTCAGTGAGTCTGTGCTGCTGCGGGCGCCGAAGCCGTCGGAGAGTGTATAACAGGCGGTAAAAAGGGCGGTGATCACTGCATAGATCAGCCCGCTGCGGGCATGTCCGGAAACCCGGTGTTTCAGCGCGGGAAGGATAACCCCGGTGATAATCAGCAGAATACCGGCTAAAGAGAGCCACGGCAGATGCTCACCAAACAGAAGTACCGCAAACAGGGTAGTCAGCAGCGGGGCACAACCCCGGGAAACCGGGTAAATCTGGCTGAGATCGCCCTTTGAATACGCTTTGCTCAGACAAATGGCATAACCGATGTGGAAGAGGGCAGACAGCAGCAGCCACTTTACCGCTGCCGCATCCGGCAGACCCAGCCAGAGCAGGGCGGGAACAGAGACCACGCCGGACCAAATGGTCATCACCGCGATACCCAGAAAGCGATCCTGACCGAATTTAATCACCGCATTCCAGGACGCATGGAAAAAGGCAGCAAACAGTACAGCAATAAACAGCGTGGCGGACATGGGATAACCTGTTTTATTCAGTGAGCGGTGGTAACGACAGCAGAATATCCGCCGGTATGAGGGATCATACGATACACTTCACAGAAACCAAAATGTTAATATATAGTTAATTGTTGAGTGTTTGTCAGGAAATTCTGTGATTAAAACCCTTATTGATCAGAAATTTCCGAGTTATTATTGCCGAATAATCTGCTTTTTTCGAGTTAATTGTTTGCATATTATTAACGCCGACAGTCTTAAAGGAGTTAACCCATGACCGCAATTATCCGACAGTTCTTAAAACTCGAAGCCGCAGGCGGCATACTGCTGATTATTGCCGCGCTGATCGCGCTGGTAATGGCGAATACGCCGTTATCTGCGTTGTATCAGTCGTTTCTTGATATTCCTGTTGCTGTAAAATTTGCGGCACTGGAAATTGATAAGCCCTTGTTATTATGGATTAATGACGCCCTGATGGCGATATTTTTCCTGGTCGTCGGGCTGGAAGTAAAAAGAGAGCTGATGACCGGTTCTCTGGCCGGGCGCGACAAAGCGATGTTTCCGGCGATTGCCGCACTCGGCGGAATGATAGCCCCGGCGCTGGTCTATCTGCTGTTTAACGGCGGGGATGCCGCCGCTGCACAGGGCTGGGCGATTCCGGCCGCAACCGATATTGCCTTTGCCCTCGGCGTGATGGCTTTACTGGGCAAGCGGGTACCGACAGAGCTGAAAGTCTTTCTGCTGGCGCTGGCGATTATTGATGACCTCGGGGTTATCGTCATTATCGCGCTGTTTTACACCAAAACCGTCTCACTGACAGCACTGTTGCTGGCCGCGCTGATGGTGGTTGTTCTGTGTGTGATGAACCTGCGTAACGTCAGCAATACCGCCGCCTATATGATTGCGGGGCTGATATTGTGGGTGTGTATTCTGAAATCCGGTGTGCACGCAACCCTGGCCGGGGTGATCGTCGGGTTCCTGATCCCGTTGCGCAGTAAAGATGGTGAGCACTCACCGTCAGAGGAACTGGAGCATGTGCTGCATCCGTGGGTGGCATTTCTGATCCTGCCGCTGTTTGCCTTTGCCAATGCCGGTGTCAGTATTCAGGGGATTTCATTTGATGCACTGATGGGCACACTGCCGCTCGGGATTCTGCTCGGTCTGTTTGTCGGTAAACCGCTGGGGATTTTCACCGCATGTCTGATTTCGGTAAAACTGGGCTTTGCAAAACTGCCGGAGAGGATTACTCTTAACCAGATATTCGCTGTATCGGTGTTATGCGGGATCGGTTTTACAATGTCTATCTTTATCGCGGGACTGGCATTTACCGGGCTTCCGGAAGCATTTAACACCTACTCCAAGCTGGGAATTCTGATTGGTTCTACCATGGCGGCAGTTACCGGGTTGTTCCTGCTCCATTCCGTGTTACCGAAGAAAACAGTCCGGCAGTAACCCGTTATTCACCGGCCTCCCCGGCCGGTGAATACAACAGAATTTCCGAGTTAATCATCAAAAAAGATAAGGTATGTACCGGGAAAAACTATGCGAGTCTCCCATTTAAACTACAATCACCTCTATTATTTCTGGCACGTCTGCAAAGAAGGTTCGGTGGTGGGGGCGGCAGAAGCGCTCTATCTCACCCCGCAAACCATTACCGGCCAGATCAAGGCGCTGGAAGAGCGTCTGGACGGTAAGCTGTTCAAACGTCAGGGACGCGGTCTGGTGCCGTCAGAGCTGGGGCAGCTGGTGTTCCGCTATGCGGACAAAATGTTTATGCTGAGTCAGGAAATGCTGGATATTGTCACTTACAGTCGCGAATCCAATCTGTTGTTTGATGTCGGGGTTGCGGATGCACTGTCAAAACGTCTGGTCAGCAAAGTGCTGGAAACGGCGGTGATGGAGCATGAGCAAATCCATCTGCGCTGTTTTGAATCCACGCACGAAATGCTGCTGGAGCAGCTCAGCCAGCACAAACTGGATATGATCCTCTCTGACTGCCCGGTAGACTCCACTCAGCAGGAAGGGCTGTTCTCCGTGAAGCTCGGGGAATGCAGTATGAGTTTCTACTGTCGTCAGCCCGCGCCGCAGAAGCCGTTCCCGGAATGTCTGGAAGAGCGCCGTCTGCTGGTGCCCGGCCGCCGTTCGATGCTTGGCCGTCAGTTGCTGACCTGGATCCGCAATAAAAACCTGGAAGTGGAAATCCTGGGTGAATTTGATGACGCGGCACTGATGAAAGCATTTGGTATGTATCACAATGCGATTTTTGTGGCACCGTCGCTCTACACCAAAGGCATTTTTGCGGACAGTGATGTTGTCGAGCTGGGAACGGTGGATACCATCAAAGAAGAGTATTATGTGATTTTTGCCGAGCGTATGATTCAGCATCCGGCGGTTCAGCGGGTGTGTAACAAGGATTTCTCTGCGCTGTTCAGCGGTTCGCAGTCGGCTGCGGATGCCGGTTTACCGGACTGAGGCAGAAAAAAGACATAAAAAAACCGGCATCAGCCGGTTTTTTTATGTCTGCACAATCAGATTACATTGCTTTGATCTGAGCAGCCAGGTTCGCCTTATGACGGGCAGCCTTGTTCTTATGGATCAGGCCTTTTGCAGCGTGACGATCCACAAGTGGTTGCATGTCATTAAATGCGTTCTGAGCAGCTTCTTTGTCGCCGGCAGCGATAGCAGCGTAAACCTTCTTGATAAAGGTGCGCACCATAGAACGACGGCTAGCGTTATGCTGACGACGTTTTTCAGACTGAATGGCGCGTTTCTTAGCTGATTTGATATTAGCCAAGGTCCAACTCCCAAATATATTCTTCGAGGACAATACAAAGGTGGAGGAATATGCCTGCTCCGCTTTATTTTGTCAATGGATTTGTGCAAATATGCGTCGTTGTACAGCGACGCAAATGTACGTTGTGATGGGCGGGGATTTTATCAGTTTACGCAGCGGGAATACAGCCCTTACACGGAAAAAAGTCGCCGGAATGGTAAGATTCTGACGAAAAAAATTATTTTTCACTTTCCGCAGAGGGGGATGCCCCGCTTTTTGTACAGAGAATTCGCGATTCAGCCGCATTAGTGGGTTAACCTGACGCGGCGGACAAGGTATAATCGGACTAATTTTGACTGTATTGAGCCGGCTATGGAGCTAATTCGCGGTACTCACAATATTCGTGCGCGTCACCATGGTTGCGTGCTGACTATCGGTAATTTTGATGGCGTTCATCGCGGACATCAGGCATTACTGACACATCTGGCGCAGGAAGGAAAACGCCTGGGGCTGCCGTCGGTCGTCATGATCTTCGAACCGCAGCCGCTGGAATTTTTTGCCCCGGATAAAGCGCCGGCACGCCTGACCCGGCTGCGCGATAAGGTAAAATATCTTGCGCAGTACGGTGTGGACTACTTATTGTGTGTTAAATTCAGCAAACAATTTGCATCACTGACACCGGATGCCTTTATCTCACATCTGCTGGTTGAACAGCTGGGAGTGAAGTTTCTGGTGGTCGGGGATGATTTTCGTTTCGGAAAAAATCGCCAGGGCGATTTTAACGGGCTGTGTGAGGCGGGGAAACAGTATGGTTTCACGGTCCGCAGTACGGAAAGTTTTTGTGATAACGGCAAACGGATCAGCAGCACGGCCATCCGCCGCGCGCTGGAAAACGACGATCTGGCGCAGGCCGAAGCACTGCTCGGGCACCCCTACCGCATCAGCGGGCGCGTGGTGCACGGCAACGAACTCGGACGCACCATCGGTTTCCCGACAGCCAATATCCCCCTGAAACGTCTGGCCGCACCGGTAAACGGTGTGTACGCTGTGGACGTATACGGCCTCGGGCCGCATCCGCTGCCGGGTGTGGCCAATATCGGCTCCCGCCCGACAGTACAGGGCAAGGGCCAGCAGCTGGAAGTTCATCTGATTGATGTGTCTATGGATTTATACGGGCAGCATCCGGATGTGGTACTGCGCAAGAAATTGCGAAATGAACAGCGGTTTGCCTCGCTCGATGAGCTGAAAGCGCAAATCGCGCGGGATGAGATTGCGGCAAGGGAATTTTTACAATCCAACCCCTCGTTATGTGTTTAACGGAATAATATTGGAACTGAGAATCGAATGAGTGACTATAAAAATACCCTGAATCTCCCGGAGACAGGGTTCCCTATGCGCGGGGACTTAGCAAAGCGCGAACCTGATATGCTGAAACGCTGGTACAAAGAAGGTCTGTACCAGGCGATCCGTAAAGCCAAAACCGGTAAAAAAACATTTATCCTGCATGACGGCCCTCCGTATGCAAACGGCAGCATTCACATTGGTCACTCAGTCAATAAAATTCTCAAAGATATTATTATTAAATCCAAAGGCATGGCCGGTTTCGACTCCCCGTATATTCCGGGCTGGGACTGCCACGGCTTACCGATTGAACACAAAGTTGAACAGGTGATTGGCAAGCCGGGTGATAAAGTCACACCGGCTGAGTTCCGTGCTGCCTGCCGTGAATACGCAAAAGAGCAGATTGAAGGCCAGAAGGAAGACTTTATCCGTCTGGGCGTACTGGGTGACTGGGATCATCCGTATCTGACCATGGACTTCAAAACCGAAGCTCACATTATCCGCGCACTGGCAAAAGTGATTGCCAACGGCCATCTGGTCAAAGGGGCGAAACCGGTTCACTGGTGTACCTCCTGTGCCTCTTCCCTGGCGGAAGCGGAAGTGGAATATTACGACAAAACTTCCCCGTCCATTGACGTGCGCTTCACTGCTGTTGATGCGGATGCCGTCTGTGCCAAATTCGGCGTGAAAAATGACGGTCTGCCGGTTTCTCTGGTTATCTGGACCACCACGCCGTGGACTTTACCGGCGAACCGTGCGATTTCTCTGAATCCGGAATTTGATTATCAGTTAGTCCGCGTGAACGACGAGCGCCTGATTCTGGCCGCTGACCTGGTGGAAAGCGTGATGAAACGCGCCGGTATCACTAACTGGACTGTTGAAGCAGACTGCAAAGGCAGCGACCTGGAACTGCTGCATTTTAATCATCCGTTTATGGGCTTTGATGTCCCGGCTATCCTCGGCGATCACGTCACCCTGGATGCGGGTACCGGTGCTGTGCATACTGCGCCGGGCCACGGTCCTGACGACTATGTGATCGGCCAGAAATACGGCCTGGAAACCGCCAACCCGGTCGGTCCGAACGGCTGCTATGTCAGCGGCACCTATCCGTCACTGGATGGCGTGTTTGTACTGAAAGCCAATGACATCATTCTGGAACTGCTGAAAGAGAAAGGTGCACTGCTGCACAGCGAAAATATTTCGCACAGCTATCCGTGCTGCTGGCGTCACAAAACACCGGTCATTTTCCGTGCCACACCGCAGTGGTTTATCGGGATGGATGTGAACGGCCTGCGTCCGCAGTCTCTGAATGAAATCAAAGGCGTGAAGTGGATCCCGGGCTGGGGCGAAGCGCGTATCACCGCGATGGTGGAAAACCGTCCGGACTGGTGTATCTCCCGTCAGCGCACCTGGGGCACACCGATGTCTCTGTTTGTCCATAAAGAGACTCAGGAACTGCACCCGCGCACCCTGGAACTGATGGAAGCGGTTGCCAAACGTGTGGAAGAGCACGGTATTCAGGCGTGGTGGGATCTCGACCCGCGTGACCTGCTGGGTGATGATGCCGATATCTATGAAAAAGTGCCGGATACCCTGGATGTCTGGTTTGACTCCGGCTCCACTCACTTTGCTGTTGTCGATGCCCGTCCTGAGTTCCATGGCAATTCCGCAGATATGTATCTGGAAGGTTCTGACCAGCACCGCGGCTGGTTTATGTCCTCACTGATGCTGTCTACCGCGATGAAAGGCAAAGCGCCTTACCGCGAAGTACTGACTCACGGTTTCACCGTCGATGGTCAGGGACGCAAAATGTCCAAATCGCTGGGCAACACCATCAGTCCGCAGGATGTGATGAACAAACTCGGCGCGGATATCCTGCGTCTGTGGGTTGCTTCTACTGACTATTCCGGTGAAATCGCTGTTTCGGATGAAATCCTGAAACGCTCTGCGGATTCTTACCGCCGTATCCGTAACACCGCGCGTTTCCTGCTGGCAAACCTCAATGGTTTCAATCCGGAAACTGACATGGTGAAACCGGAAGAGATGATTGTGGCAGACCGCTGGGCTGTCGGCCGTGCACTGGCGGCACAGGCTGATATCCTGAAATCCTATGAAGCCTATGATTTCCATGAAGTGGTACAGCGTCTGATGCAGTTCTGCTCAGTGGAAATGGGCTCTTTCTACCTGGATATCATCAAAGATCGTCAATACACCGCGAAAAGCGATGGCCTGGCGCGCCGCAGCTGTCAGACTGCACTGTTCCACATTGCGGAAGCACTGGTTCGCTGGATGGCACCGATCATGTCCTTCACCGCTGATGAGATCTGGAATGTGATGCCGGGCAAACGTCCGCAGTACGTCTTCACTGAAGAGTGGTATGACGGCCTGTTCGGGCTGGATGCACAGGACAGCATGAACGATGATTACTGGGCAACGCTGCTGGCGGTGCGTGGTGAAGTCAACAAAGTGCTGGAGCAGGCACGTGCTGATAAACTGATCGGCGGCTCGCTGGAAGCAGCGGTGACCCTGTATGCGGATGATGCCCTGGCGGCACAGCTGAACAGCCTGGGTAATGAACTGCGTTTCGTGCTTCTGACCTCTCAGGCAGATGTGAAACCGCTGTCTGCGGCACCTGAAAGTGCGGTAAACAGTGAGCTGGACGGCCTGCGCATCGGCTTCGGCAAAGCGGAAGGCAGTAAGTGCCCGCGTTGCTGGCATTACGCGACCGACATCGGTCAGGACAGTGAACATCCTGAACTGTGCGGCCGCTGTGTGACAAACGTAGCCGGAAACGGTGAAGAACGTAAGTTTGCCTGATAAATGAAAAAACCACTGTGTTCGACCGGATTGCGCTGGCTGTGGCTGGCGGTCCTGGTACTGGTACTGGATGCGATTTCAAAGCAGCTGATTTTAGCCAATTACGGGCTGCATGAATCCACATCACTGATACCGTACTTTAATCTGACCTACGTGCGGAATTACGGTGCCGCATTCAGCTTCCTCGCATCTCAGGGCGGCTGGCAGCGCTGGTTCTTCACAGCGGTGGCTATCGGTATCTCCGTGACATTACTGGTGATGATGTACCGCACCAGTGCGCGCAATAAACTCAGTAATATTGCCTATGCACTGATTATCGGCGGGGCGATCGGCAATCTGCTTGATCGCCTGATGCACGGTTTTGTGGTGGATTACATCGACTTTTATGTCGGTGACTGGCACTGGCCGACGTTCAACCTGGCGGACAGCTGGATTATCATCGGGGCGGGGCTTATTATTATTGAAAGCTTTATCCCTGACGGTAAGAAAAGCGACAAACCAGAGAACAAGACATCATCAGACTGATGACCCGAATATCCGCCGCCAGGCGGATATTTTTTATCTGATACAGAGAGTAATGATCATATGCAGGTTGCAGAACATCACAGCGTATTACTGGATTACACCTTAAAACTGTCTGACGGCTCGGTGGCGGATTCCACAGAAGCGCAAGGCAAACCGGCACTGTTCCGCCTCGGCGACGGCAGCTTGTCTGACGCACTGGAGCAGCAATTACTGGGCTTATCCGCCGGGGATAAAAAAACCTTCACGCTGCCCGGTGAGGCGGTGTTCGGCAAACCAAGCCCGGATCTGATTCAGTTTTTCTCCGCCGCCGATTTTCTGGAAGCCGGTCTGCCGGAAACTGGCACGATCATGCTGTTTACCGCGATGAACGGCAGCGAAATGCCGGGAATTATCAAATCTGTTACTGACGATTCTGTCGAGGTGGATTTCAACCACCCGCTGTGCGGACAGGATGTCACCTTTGATATCAGTGTGCGTGACGTTACCGCATAACAGACAGACCAATAATTAGCATTACGGTCCGGGGGACGGCTCTGGTATAGTAGCGCACAAATGTTGAATTTTTGTTTTACTGCCCGTCCGGGCGATAGTTTGGAGGCTGAACGTGCGTATTTTACTGGCTAACCCGCGGGGGTTCTGTGCAGGTGTTGACCGGGCAATCAGTATTGTGGAGCGGGCGCTGGAGTTATACGGTGCGCCTATCTACGTCCGTCATGAAGTCGTGCACAACCGCTATGTGGTCAATGATCTGCGTGAGCGCGGCGCGATTTTTATTGAGGAAATCGCTGAAGTGCCGGATAACGCCATTCTGATCTTCTCCGCCCACGGTGTCTCGCAGGCGATCCGCCAGGAAGCGCGTTCCCGCAATCTCACTATGCTGTTTGATGCCACCTGTCCGCTGGTCACCAAAGTGCATATGGAAGTGGCCCGCGCCAGCCGCAAAGGTAAAGAAGCGATTCTGATCGGCCACGCCGGGCACCCGGAAGTGGAAGGGACGATGGGGCAGTACAACAACCCGGAAGGCGGCATGTATCTGGTGGAATCCCCGGAAGATGTGTGGAAGCTGACAGTCAAAGATGAGGAAAACCTCAGCTTTATGACACAGACCACACTGTCTGTTGATGATACCTCTGAAGTCATTGATGCGCTGAATGCCCGTTTCCCGAAAATCATCGGGCCGCGCAAAGATGATATCTGCTATGCCACCACCAACCGCCAGGAAGCGGTACGGGATCTGGCGGCTCAGGCAGATCTGGTGCTGGTTGTCGGCTCCAAAAACTCATCAAACTCCAACCGGCTGGCAGAACTGGCGCAGCGGGTCGGAAAACCGTCTTATCTGATTGATTCCGCCGATGACATCAATCCCGTCTGGCTTCGTGATGTCGAGACTATCGGCCTGACGGCCGGGGCATCTGCGCCGGATGTGCTGGTACAGCAGGTGATCAGCCGCCTTCAGGAACTGGGGGCGGATGAAATCAGTCAGCTCGAGGGGCGTGAGGAAAATATTATCTTTGAAGTCCCGAAAGAGTTACGGGTGGATATCAAAGAAGTCTGACACAGCAAAGCAGAACGCAGGTTCTGCTTTTTTTTGTCTGCAGCCCTGTGAATACAGTTTTACTGATAATCGGCAGGCTGTATTGTGATTTTCTGATGATAGCGGCGGGTAACTGGTAATCCGGCCGGACAGCCGTTAATCTGCTGACATACAGACAGAAAACTGAGGATAACAAATATGGGTAAGTTACGGCTCGCGGTTGCGGGTGCCGGTGGCCGCATGGGACGCCAGCTGATTCAGGCAATTGCACAGAATGATGATGTGGTGCTGGGCGCGGCATTTGAGCGCGAAGGTTCCTCACTCACCGGAACTGATGCCGGTGAACTGGCCGGTACCGGGCGCAACGGGGTGATCCTGACGGCGGATCTGAACAGTCAGAAAGACAATTTTGATATCCTGATTGATTTCACCCGTCCGGAAGGCACGCTGGCACACCTGGCGTTCTGTACTGCCAACGGCAAAGGCATGATTATCGGCACCACCGGGTTTGATGATGCCGGAAAAGCCGCTATTGCACAGGCTGCGCAGCGAATTCCTGTGGTTTTTGCGGCGAATTTCAGTGTTGGCGTCAATCTGGTGCTGAAACTGCTGGAAAAGGCCGCCAAAGTCATGGGCGACTATACTGATATTGAAATTATTGAAGCGCACCATCGTCATAAAGTGGATGCGCCGTCCGGGACAGCGCTGGCGATGGGAGAATCTATTGCCGGGGCGCTGGGGCGTGACCTGAAGGATTGCGCAGTATACAGCCGTGAAGGCTACACCGGCGAGCGGGAGCGGAACACTATCGGGTTTGCCACTGTGCGTGCCGGGGACATTGTGGGTGAGCACACAGCGATGTTTGCGGATATCGGCGAGCGTGTTGAAATCAGCCACAAGGCTTCAAGCCGGATGACATTTGCAAATGGCGCGGTCAGGGCCGCAGCATGGCTGAGTGATAAAAATAGCGGTTTATTCACCATGAAGGATGTGCTTGATCTGGAAAATTTATAATAAAGTGTAAGCATCAACTTTTTGATAAGGCAGTGATTTTTTAAAATTATTACTGCTTTATGGCTATTTTTTAATAATTATTTATATGATGCCTTTTTTTTATCAATATCATCGTAATTGATCTCCTTTTCATCGCTGTTTTTGCCTTTTTCATCTTTTTTTCCGGTTGTGAGCCTTTTTTTCAGTCATCTCATCATAAATTCAGCATAAATCTGATAATGAAGATGTTTTATCGCTGTCTTCCTGCCTGTTTTGATCATGATGAGTAAAAAAATATAAAAAAGTCGATTTTTTCTGGACAACTGCCCGTTCGATCTTTAGAATGCGCCGCAATTTGTCAAAAATTGGTTAAATTTTTATTTTGGCATTGCTTTATAGCCCCAATTCTGAATTAATATGCACTAATTGTGATTTATTATTCCTCCGGAGGGTGTTGTGTTTAAGTCAGCAATCCTGGTTCTGCAAGACGGAACCACATTTCACGGACGCGCTATCGGCGCAGAGGGTGCCGTTACCGGCGAAGTTGTTTTTAATACCTCGATGACGGGGTATCAGGAAATTCTCACCGACCCCTCTTATTCCCGCCAGATAGTCACTCTCACTTATCCCCATATTGGTAATACCGGCACTAACAGTGCTGATGAAGAATCCCCGGATGTGTATGCACAAGGCCTCGTTATCCGCGACCTGCCGCTGACCACCAGTAATTTCCGCAGTGAAGAAAGCCTCTCTGAATACCTGAAACGCCGCAACGTCGTGGCAATCGCCGATATTGATACCCGCAAACTGACCCGCTTACTGCGCGAGAAAGGCGCTCAGAACGGCTGTATCATCGCCGGTGAACACCCGGATGCGGCACTGGCGCTGAAAAATGCGCAGGGCTTCAGCGGACTGAACGGGCTGGATCTGGCGAAAGAAGTCACCACCGCACAGCCATACAGCTGGACACAGGGTTCCTGGACACTGGACGGCGGTTTACCGGCGGATAAAACAGCAGAAGAACTGCCATTCCATGTGGTGGCGTATGACTTCGGTGCCAAGCGTAACATTCTGCGCATGCTGGTGGATCGCGGCTGCCGTCTGACGGTTGTCCCGGCACAGACCCCGGCGGAAGAGGTGCTGAAAATGGCACCGGACGGTATTTTCCTCTCCAACGGCCCGGGTGACCCGGCACCGTGTGATTATGCGATTGAGGCTATCACCCGCTTCCTGGAAACCGATATTCCGTTGTTCGGCATCTGCCTGGGGCACCAGCTACTGGCGCTTGCCAGCGGTGCAAAGACCATCAAAATGAAATTTGGTCACCACGGCGGCAACCATCCGGTTAAAGACATTGAAAATAATGTGGTGATGATCACCGCACAGAACCACGGTTTTGCGGTGGATGAGGCGACGCTGCCGGCGACACTGCGTGTCACGCATAAGTCACTGTTTGACGGCACATTGCAGGGTATTCACCGCAATGATAAACCCGCATTCAGCTTCCAGGGTCACCCTGAAGCCAGCCCGGGCCCGCACGATGCCGCCCCGCTGTTCGACCACTTTATTGAACTGATGAAAAACGCCCGTCACTGATCAGGAGCAGAAAAATGGCAAAACGTACAGATATCAGCAGCATCCTGATTTTAGGCGCCGGTCCGATTGTTATCGGCCAGGCCTGTGAATTTGACTACTCCGGCGCTCAGGCGTGTAAAGCGCTGCGCGAAGAGGGTTACCGTGTCATCCTCGTTAACTCCAACCCGGCAACCATTATGACTGACCCGGAAATGGCGGATGCGACTTACATCGAGCCGATTCACTGGGAAGTGGTGCGTAAAATCATCGAAAAAGAGCGCCCGGATGCCGTTCTGCCGACCATGGGCGGACAAACTGCGCTGAACTGTGCGCTGGATCTGGAACGCCACGGTGTGCTGGCGGAGTTCGGTGTCGAAATGATTGGTGCGACAGCCGATGCGATTGATAAAGCCGAGGATCGCCGCCGTTTCGATATCGCCATGAAAAAAATCGGTCTGGATACAGCGCGTTCCGGTATCGCACACACCATGGAAGAAGCGTTTGCGGTCGCCGATGATGTCGGCTTCCCGTGCATTATCCGCCCGTCATTCACCATGGGCGGCACCGGCGGCGGTATCGCGTATAACCGTGAAGAATTTGAGGAAATCTGTACCCGCGGTCTGGATCTCTCCCCGACCAACGAACTGCTGATTGATGAATCGCTGATTGGCTGGAAAGAGTACGAAATGGAAGTGGTGCGGGACAAAAATGATAACTGCATCATTGTCTGCTCCATCGAAAACTTCGACGCCATGGGGATTCATACGGGTGACTCCATCACCGTTGCCCCTGCACAAACCCTGACCGACAAAGAATACCAAATCATGCGCAACGCCTCGATGGCGGTACTGCGTGAAATCGGCGTGGAAACCGGCGGCTCCAACGTGCAGTTCTCGGTGAACCCGAAAACCGGTCGTCTGATTGTTATCGAGATGAACCCGCGTGTATCACGCTCCTCTGCGCTGGCCTCGAAAGCGACCGGCTTCCCGATCGCCAAAATCGCCGCCAAACTGGCGGTGGGTTATACCCTGGATGAACTGTCAAACGACATCACCGGCGGCCTGACACCGGCCTCCTTTGAGCCGTCCATCGACTATGTTGTGACAAAAATCCCGCGCTTTAACTTTGAAAAATTCGCCGGTACCAATGACCGTCTGACCACACAGATGAAATCCGTCGGTGAAGTGATGGCTATCGGACGCACTCAGCAGGAATCTCTGCAAAAAGCCCTGCGCGGCCTCGAAGTAGGCGCGACCGGTTTTGACCCGAAAGTGAATTTAGATGACCCGGATGCACTGACCCGTATCCGCCGTGAACTGAAAGAAGCCGGCGGCGAGCGGATCTGGTATATCGCGGATGCATTCCGCGCCGGACTGTCAGTTGATGGTGTATTTAACCTGACCAACATTGACCGCTGGTTCCTGGTGCAGATTGAAGAACTGGTGCGTCTGGAAGAGCAGGTGGCAGATGTCGGGATTAACGGTCTGACCCCGGAATTCCTGCGTCATCTGAAACGCAAAGGTTTTGCGGACGCGCGGCTGGCAAAACTGGTCGGTGTGGCGGAAGCCGAAATCCGCAAACTGCGTGACAGTTATCAGTTATGGCCGGTTTACAAACGTGTGGATACCTGTGCGGCGGAATTTGCCACTGACACCGCCTATCTCTACTCCACTTATGAAGAAGAGTGTGAGGCGCAGCCGAACAACGATAAACCGAAAATTATGGTGCTCGGCGGCGGGCCGAACCGTATCGGCCAGGGTATTGAGTTTGACTACTGCTGCGTACACGCGGCGATGGCGCTGCGTGAAGACGGCTACGAAACCATCATGGTCAACTGCAACCCGGAAACCGTTTCCACTGACTACGACACCTCTGACCGCCTCTATTTCGAGCCGGTGACGCTGGAAGATGTGCTGGAAATCGTGCGTGTCGAGAAGCCGGCGGGTGTGATTGTCCAGTACGGCGGGCAGACGCCGCTGAAACTGGCGCGCAGCCTGGAAGCGGCCGGTGTGCCGGTTATCGGAACCAGCCCGGATGCGATTGACCGCGCGGAAGACCGCGAACGTTTCCAGCAGGCAGTTGTCCGCCTCGGCCTGAAACAACCGGCAAACGCCACTGTCTCTAATATTGAGCAGGCGGTTGAACGGGCAAAAGAGATTGGTTATCCGCTGGTAGTGCGTCCTTCTTATGTACTGGGCGGGCGCGCGATGGAAATCGTCTACGACGAAACCGACCTGCGCCGTTACTTCCAGAATGCGGTCAGTGTCTCCAATGACGCGCCGGTGCTGCTCGACCGCTTCCTAGATGATGCGATTGAGGTGGATGTCGATGCTATCTGCGACGGTGAGCAGGTGCTGATTGGCGGCATTATGGAGCATATCGAACAGGCAGGGGTTCACTCCGGGGACTCTGCCTGCTCGTTACCGGCTTACACGCTGAGTCAGGAAATCCAGGATGTGATGCGCGACCAGGTGAGAAAACTGGCGATGGAACTGCGCGTGCGCGGCCTGATGAACACCCAGTTCGCGGTTAAAGACAACGAAGTGTATCTGATTGAAGTCAACCCGCGTGCGGCGCGTACCGTTCCGTTTGTCTCCAAAGCCACCGGGGTGCCGCTGGCGAAAGTCGCGGCCCGCGTGATGGCCGGACAGACCCTGGCGCAGCAGGGTGTGACAAAAGAAGTTATCCCGCCGTACTACTCGGTGAAAGAAGTGGTACTGCCGTTCAACAAATTCCCGGGCGTTGACCCGATTTTAGGGCCGGAAATGCGTTCTACCGGGGAAGTGATGGGCGTGGGACGCACCTTTGCGGAAGCCTTTGCCAAAGCGATGCTCGGCAGCTCTTCCTCACTGAAGAAGAAAGGCCGTGCGCTGCTCTCTGTCCGCGAAGGCGATAAAGCGCGGGTGGTGGATCTGGCGGCAAAACTGCTGAAACAGGGCTTTGAGCTGGATGCGACACACGGTACCGCGATTGTGCTGGGTGAGGCAGGTATTAACCCGCGTCTGGTGAATAAGGTGCACGAAGGTCGCCCTCATATTCAGGACAGAATTAAAAACGGTGAATACGATTACATTGTGAATACCACCGCCGGACGTCAGGCGATTGAGGATTCCAAAGTGATCCGCCGCAGTGCCCTGCAATATAAAGTGCATTACGACACCACCATGAACGGCGGCTTTGCCACCACACTGTCTCTGAATATGGACCCGACAGAGAGAGTGATTTCAGTACAGGAAATGCACAGCCTGATTACTGATAAATAAGGTGATTAATTAATATAAAAAATCCGCTACGGCGGATTTTTTTATTATACGTATAAGTGAATATTGATAATAAATTCAATAAGAATGATATCTTAATTATGTTTTTTGCTTTTTTTTGTGTTTACTTTTTGTTTATTCTTTTTTCTGGTGGTTATCAGTATATTTTCGGCAGATTAAATTTTTAACGGATATCAGGATAACCTTATGAAGAAAAGTATATTAGCTTTAATCATTTCACCTTTGTTTATTCATTCAGCAAATGCAAATATGAAGCCATTTACAGAGGTTATACCTCATGGACTTGGTTCAGGAACTTTATTTGAATTCGCTGAGAAAAAAACAGACGGTGACCGTGCAGTTGGCGTTTCTGAAATAGAGCAGGTTACAACAGGCCTGGGCCAATTTATTTTAGAGAACTATGAGTATGTAGATGATGTTCGCAAAGATTCGTCGAAGAAAGCGGCAAAACAGGATGGCAGAATAACACAGGTTCATCAGATTGTGGCTGATACCAGCGGACGGGTTAATACATTAGAAAAGCAGACTGCGTTTTTAGAAAACAAAACGCAGGCGATGGATGCTCAGTTGGATATCACAGCCAGAAAAGCGGAGCATAACAATACACTTATCGGTGCCCTTCCTGAGCACATTAACCGTATATTACCGGATGCGATTAAAAGCGAATTGTCACCGCTGGAAGCACGGACTGAAGTTTTAGAGAATAAAACAGAAGAAATAAATACAAAAACAGATAGCATGACTATGTTATTCAACGAAATTCCCGTACTGATAAAACAGGAAATTGATACTCATCATAGAGATGTTGATTCTAAGATGAAACAGATTAAAAATAAAACTGCTTATAATGAAATAAATATTTATGAAGAAAAAAGAAATGCAGAGTCAGCAAAAGTCGTCACTCAGGCACTACTTGGTGCAACAGAGGACCTGGAAACTGACGTTGATAAGCTGAAAAATAAAGTCCTTGCAGTGGAACTGCAGGCGGGCTTTGCAAAACAGTCAGCGTATACCAGTGAAAAAGATATCCGCGAAAACAAGAACCAACTTGGCGTACAGTCCCGGGATATCGCAAAAAACAAAAAATTGCTCGAATCCGCTAAAGTGGTGACCTCCGTTATCACCGATGCTACGTTAGCGCTGGAAGCGGATGTGGCGAAGATGGATACCCGCATCAGCAACGCATCGAAAAAAGCTGGTACGGCCTTAAATGTGGCTAATCAAAACACAAAGAGTATTGACGGGCAGAAAGTAAAAGTTGAGAAAAACACGCTGGATATCCTGAAAAACCGCCAGGACCTGCGTTCCCTGGAAAAAGATTTACGTGAAACCAACGAGCGTCTTGATAACGGCCTGGCGGCCAGCGCGGCACTGAATGGTTTATTCCAGCCGTACGGTGTCGGCAAACTGAATATCACTGCAGCTGTGGGCGGATACCAGTCCACTCAGGCAGTCGCAGTGGGAACCGGTTACCGGTTCAACGAGAACATCGCCGTGAAGACCGGTATGGCATATACCGGTTCGAACGATGTGATGTACAACATGGCTTTTAACCTTGAATGGTAATGCTGTGTTATTGTGACTGAAAGGTCATGTTTCATATACTCCTCCTTTCATATTGGCGTTTGAATTTATTTTTAATAAATAGTGAATTAATTATATTAGTGACAGCAAGGCTGAAATTCAGATAATTAATCCTGCTATATTTGCCATGCTTGGGGAAATACATATTGCGTTCGTGTATTTCCCCTTTTTTATTTTCTCAGCGTATTTGTTTTCCATGTGACTATTAAATAATAGTTATTTTCGGAATGGTGATTCATGGTGTGGTTATTTGCTGAATGATTATCAGATAAATAAAAGCCATCTGTATAATTTATACAGATGGCTTTCAGAAACTAACTTAATTAAATTCTTTTGGATCCGGCCCTAAGCGGTGACCGGAATCCAGAGACTGAATCTGTGAAAGCTCTTCTTTCTCCAGACGGAAATCAAAGACATCAAAGTTTTCCAGAATCCGCGAAGGGGTGACTGATTTTGGTATCACAATCAGCCCGCGATCCAAATGCCAGCGAATCACTATCTGTGCCGGGGTTTTCTGATATTTTGCCGCTAACGCCTGAATGACATCAGTATCAAAAACACCTTCACCGCCCTGTGCCAGCGGACTCCAGGATTCAGTGTGAATGGAATGGGTCGCATTCCAGGCCTGAAGCTCGCGCTGTTGCAGCAGTGGATGCAGTTCTATCTGATTGAGCACCGGTGCTACACCGGTTTTGTGGATAATGCGCTGCAAATGGCCGATATCAAAATTACAGACACCGATGCTGCGGGTCAGTCCGGATTTCTGTAATTCAATCAGTTGCTCCCAGGCGGAAACATAATGGTCTTCTGCCGGCGCAGGCCAGTGGATCAGGTACAGATCCACATAATCGAGCTGTAACTTTTTCAGGCTATCTTCCAGCGCTTTACCGGCGTGTTGCTGATCGCTGTTCCACAGTTTGGTGGTAATAAACAACTCATCGCGGGGAACGGTGGTCGCTTTTAGTCCTTCACCGACACCTTCCTCGTTCTGATAAATCGCGGCAGTATCAATCAGCCGGTAACCGGTTTCGAGTGCGGTCTGCACAGCAGAGCCGACCACGTCGTTTCCGGCTTTCCAGACACCCAGCCCCAGTTGCGGCATTAAGTGTCCGTCAGATAAGGTAACTAATGCAGGTTTGTTCATGTGGCCTCCAATCAGTATTTATGGTGTATCAGACGGCAGCCCGGTAGATCCGTTCACTGACTTCCGGTGTAATGTCCTGATGTTCACCGAGAGCGGTCTGGCCGTGTTCAGTGAGCTTGGCAACCAGTTTGGGAATGCCGCTGTCATCAATCTGATAATCAGAGAAGCGGGTTTGCACACCCAACTCTTCAAAGAAAACGCGGGTTGCTTCAATGGCGCACTCAATCCGGCTCTCTTCGGAGCCATCTGTCAGATGCCAGACGCGTTCAGCGTACTGTAATAATTTTTCGCGTTTGGTTTTGCGTTTTTCCCGCAGCAGTGCCGGTAACACAATCGCCAGGGTTTGCGCGTGATCTAATCCGTACAGCGCGGTAATTTCATGGCCCAGTGCGTGTGTTGCCCAGTCCTGCGGCACACCGGCGCCAATCAACCCGCTCAGTGCCTGGGTGGCGGCCCACATCACATTGGCGCGGCTGTCATAATCTTCCGGATTGGCCAGCACTTTCGGACCTTCCTCAATCAGCGTCAGCAGAATACCTTCTGCAAACCGATCCTGAATTTTGGCATTCACCGGATACGTCAGATACTGCTCGAGAGTGTGAATAAAGGCATCAACCACGCCGTTGGCTGTCTGGCGCGGTGGCAGGGTGTAAGTGGTCTGCGGATCAAGAATCGCGCACTTCGGATGCACCAGCGGGTGACCGAATGATTGCTTATCCCCGGTTTCACGGCGGCTGACCACAGAAAAACAGTTGGTTTCAGAACCGGTGGCCGGGAGTGTCAGCACACAGGCAATCGGCAGCGCGCTGCGGATATTGCGGCCTCCGGTGGTGATGATATCCCACGGGTCGCCCGGATAATCCACTGCAGCGGCAATAAACTTGGTACCGTCGATAACTGACCCGCCGCCGACTGCCAGCAGATAGCTGATGTCATGCTCACGGATATACGCGATAGCTTTTATCAGCGTTTCATAGGCCGGGTTCGGCTCGATACCTGAAAATTCATGAACATCATAACCGTCCAGAGCCGTCAGTACCTGCCCGTAAACACCGTTACGCTTAATACTGCCGCCGCCGTACAGCATCAGTACTTTGGCATCTTTCGGGATTTCACTGCTGAGTTTGGCGATTTGGCCTTTGCCGAAACGAATTTTTGTCGGGGTGAAAAGAGTGAAGTTGTTCATTATTTCTCCGGGTAAGATTAGGAAAAATGAAGCGGATAACCATTAAGTGTAGTGTAAATCAGGGCGGGCGTGGTGGCGAACCGGATTGTGCTTTCCGGCATGCAGGCAGCAAAAAGGCTCCCGCAGGAGCCCTTATCTTATTTCTTATGAACGCGGTGGCGTCTGCGGTTAAGCAGGGCGCGGCGTCTGCGGTAGTGGCGGATCAACAGATACAGGGATGCCACGATACCGACAATCAGGAAAAACACCGGGATCAGCAGCAGGGCTGTCATCACCGTTTTTTCGTGTGCTTTGACAAACGGGATCTGATTGAGCACATAACCGAAGGTGGTAATAATCGCCACCCACAAGAATCCGCTCAGCCAGTTAAAGAACTGGAAACGGCGGTTCGGCAGTGTGGAGAGCCCTGCCAGCATCGGCAGCAGAGTACGGACAAAACCGAGAAAACGACCGATAAGCAGGGCATACAGGCCGTGGCGGTTAAACAGCACTTCAGCTTTCTGATGATAATTTTTCGGGATTTGCGTCATCCAGCGCCTGACGGTTTTGGTATCACTCAGCCAGCGCCCCTGAACAAAACCCAGCCAGCTGCCGATACCGGCGGCGGCGGTCAGAATGGCCAGTGTCGGCAGGAAATCCATCACGCCCTTCGCAATCAGTGCGCCTGACAAAATAAGCAGGGTATCCCCGGGCAAAAACGCAGTGGGCAGAATGCCATTCTCAAGCACAATAACGGTGAAGAGGATAGCGTAAACCAGCCAGAGGACTTCGGGATTAGAGAGTGTGGCAAAATCGTGAGACCAGAGTGCACTCACAATCTCTGATAAACTAGACATTAGATTTCCTGTAAAACGAGATCCGGAACAACGGTACAGACAGTGTATCGCAAAAATTGCTCACCCGTTTGATTTGATCGGGTTTTTCTTCCGATTCACTGACGGTATAAAGAGAGGTTGGTGAAACATATCCCGTGTACAGTTTCTATGCGTTTTATCGGTGGTGACACCGGATGGATGACTGAAAACCCTTAGCATTCCGTGTGAAATTTTCCGCCGGAATCGCATTTTTTTGGTAAACGGTAATGATAATTACTATCAAATTGCTCAGGGTTTGGTATGATCAGCGGGTTTCGTTTTTTGGGTAGCGATGAATAACACGATTTATTTTTTGCTGAGAAAGAGTTCATAACAAAAGAGAGTTGAAGGCCAACTGATGCGTAATTTGACCGTTTCTGTGCTATTGGCATTATGTTTAACCGGCAGTGCATTTGCAGATAACACTGCTGCTGTCACACCAGCGACAACAACACCTGTCACCGCGCCGGCAGCAACTGCCGGTCAGCCTGCTCAGACGCCTGAACAACCGGCGGCCCCGCTATCTGCAACCGATGTTCCTGTTCAGGAAATCAGCGCAGCACCGGCAGACGGTAACCGCGGCTTTGCGGCTGAGCTGTCTGTGATTTCCATGTATCAGGGCGCGGATGTTATCGTTAAATCGGTTATGATCGGCCTTATTATCGCCTCAGTGATTACCTGGTCCATTTTCTTTGCCAAGGGCGCTGATCTTATCGCTTCCCGCCGCCGTATCCGCCGTGAAGCGGCAGCAATCAAAGATGCCCGCTCGCTGGATGAAGCAGCAGCCATCGCCGATACATTCGGGAAAAAGAGCGTCACCCGGATGCTGGTGCTTGATGCGGTAACTGAACGGACGGCATCAGAAAAAAGCCGTGATCTGAGTGGTATTAAAGACCGTGTGGCATTCCGCCAGGAGCGTATTGTTGCCGGTGTTGCCCGTCATATGGGGCGCGGTAACGGCTATCTGGCTACTATCGGGGCTATCTCACCGTTTGTCGGCCTGTTTGGTACCGTATGGGGTATCATGAACAGCTTTATCGGCATCGCCCACTCACAGACCACCAACCTCGCGGTTGTGGCGCCCGGGATTGCAGAAGCACTGCTGGCAACGGCACTGGGTCTGGTCGCGGCAATTCCTGCGGTCGTTATCTACAACATCTTTGCCCGTATGATTTCCGCTTACCGCGGTGATCTGGGTGATACCGCAGCACACACTATTTTATGGCTGGGCCGTGACCTCGACCTGGCAGACAGCAAAGCAGGGTAATATCTGATGGCAATGCGTCTTAACGAAGAGTCGGATGACAGCGGCGAATTGCATGAAATTAACGTCACACCTTTTATTGATGTGATGTTGGTTCTGCTGATCATCTTTATGGTGGCCGCACCGCTGGCGACCGTTGATATCAAAGTGAATCTGCCGGCCTCAACGGCAAAACCACAGCCGCGTCCGGAAAAACCGGTCTTCCTGACCGTGAAAGCGGATAACCAGCTGCTGGTGGGCGAGCAGGAAGTCACAAAAGAAACACTGGCTCAGATCCTGGATCAGACCACGGAATCCAATAAGGAAACTACGATCTTCTTCCAGGCAGATAAAACAGTCGATTATGAAACGCTGATGGGCATTATGGATGCCCTGCGCAAAGCGGGATATCTGAAGGTCGGGTTAGTGGGTATGGAGTCTGCGGAGAAATAATCATCCGCAGCTGAAATGAAAAAAGCCGTTCATAATGAACGGCTTTTTTGTTGCCACTCTCTGATGGCCTCAGCACGGCGGCGGGTGAGTTCCGCTTTGATGTCCGCGCCTTTAAAACCGGCTTCAATCACCGGTTTGACAGCAACCTGCTGTGCCAGTGTGAAAGCTTCAGCCAGTAATTGTGCCTGCGGATAATCTGCTGCGTCCGGTGCTATCCGGCTGCAGTAATCCGCCTCACAGAGGATCGCCAGCTGAGAAATGCGCTCAGGCTTGCGCCAGGCATCCAGTGAATCAAACAGGGTAATGATATCGTCTGCCGTCAGATGGCTGATGTCATGAACAGTCCGGTAATCACGGGTGGCAAGCAGAGCCAGATCCCGTGCCGGGTTCGGCACCCGCAGGCGTTCAGACATCTTCTGAATTGCAGCGGTTCCTTCGGCGATACTGTGACAGCTCAGGTAAAGGCACAGCGCAGCAAAGCGGATATCTGTGCTGTCTGTCAGAAGTACAGTCCGGCGCAGTAGTGCGGCGGTCAGAATGTCATAACCGGTCTGGCCGTCAGAGGTGCAGAACAGGGTTTCCAGCTCCGGAAACAGCACCGTCAGCGCACCGCAATCACGCAGTACCGCGAAATAGATATCCGGGCACGGGCTGTTCAGGGCTTTTTCTGTCTCTTTCCAGACCCGCTCCGCCGTCAGATGGGCAAGCTCTCCCTGCTGTGTGATAGCAGACATCAGTGCCAGAGTTTCTGGTGCAATAACAAATCCCTGCGGGGCGAAACGGGCAGCAAAGCGCGCCACCCGCAGCACGCGCAGCGGATCTTCCGTAAACGCCGCTGAAACATGGCGGAGCACCCGGTTTTTCAGATCATCCGCCCCGTGATATGGGTCATGCAGTGTGCCGTCAGCCGATTGCGCCATGGCATTGATGGTCAGATCCCGGCGCTGTAAATCGTCTTCCAGCGTAACATCCGGTGCACTGTAACAGGCAAACCCGGTGTATCCGGCCCCGGTTTTCCGCTCTGTCCGTGCCAGAGCATACTCCTCCCGGGTATCCGGATGGAGAAAAACAGGAAAATCGCGCCCGACCTGCTGATAGCCGCGCGCCAGCATCATCTCCGGGGTGGCACCGACGACCATCCAGTCTCTGTCCGAGACAGGCAGACCCAGCAGGGCATCGCGGACTGCGCCGCCGACCAGATAAATATCCACGTGTTTCTCCGTACTGCGGTTACTGTGAGACTCAGTTCATCCAGCGATCTTTCTTCTTGCGGCGCGGGATCATATGCGGCAGCAACAGACCCAGCAGCAGACCGGCACCAGCTACACCGCCGCCGTACATAAACCATTGCAGGATAATATCGCGCTGTTTGTCATCCAGCTGAACACTGATGGCATCCAGTTTTTTCTTTGCGACCACAACCTGATTACGCAGGCTGTCATTCTCTTTTTTCAGGTTATTAATGATATCATCACTGGCAGCCACACGGTTTTGCATGTCAGCCGTTTTTTCGTTCCAGGTGCCGTCGATATTGGCGAGTTTGCCGCGCAGGGTTTTAATTTCTTCTTCCATGGCCGGAACGCGCTCTTTCAGGCTCGGCGTTGTGCTCAGCAGCTCTTTCGGTAACCAGACATCGCGGTTTTTGCTGTCACGGACACGGACAAAACCGCTCTCATTATTCACATCGAGAACGGTGACTTTTTCTCCGGAATTGAGTGAGCCGGCAATACGGTAGCGGTTGCTCGGGCCGCTGTGAACATAGGTGGAGAGGTCATCAGAGACATAACGGATTTCTTCAGCATGGGCGGTAATGCTGACGGTTGCTGCAAACAGTAAAGGGAGTAAGGCGAGTTTTTTCATCGTCATAAGCTTTATCAATCGTTGGTTATGAATAGCATACTAATGAGTTAAGTGTGCGGGTGCAAACGGTAAACAGCCATGAGATTACTCTTAACAACGGAATAAATGACGGGATAAAGTGGATAAACAGCGAAAAATCCGGCTGTTTATAACAAATGAGTGTCATCTTTATCACGAATGCAGGGTCAGACTGACGATAAATAACGGTATAAGATTACGGGAATGTCTATGAGCGATTACGAAACAGAACTGAAATTTGCGGTAAAACCGGAAGCCATCACGGCGGTGATCACTGCGCTGACCACCTTCCCTCATCAGCATTTCCGTGCTGTCCGCCTGACCAACAGCTATTTTGAAACGGCTGACGACACACTGCGGCAGTGGGATATGGGGCTGCGGATTCGGGGATGTGATACCGAATATGAAATGACCCTGAAAACTGCCGGAAATGATATCGGCGGGTTACATCAGCGCCCTGAATATAATATCCCGCTCTCCCGCCCGGAACTGGATTTAGCGGCACTGCCTGCTGATGTCTGGCCGCCGGAAACGGATGTCGCGGCGCTGCAGTCATCACTGCACGCCCGCTTTACTACCGATTTCGCCCGTGAAAAGTGGCTGCTGACGGTCAATCACAGTGTAGTGGAAGCGGTGCTGGATCAGGGCAGCGTGGTTGCCGGAGAGGCAGAAAGCCCTATCTGTGAATTTGAGATGGAGCTGAAAGAGGGCACTGCCGCTGATTTGCTGACAGCAGCCAAAGCCCTGGCAGAATTGCCGGGGTTACGCCTTGCAGGGCGCAGCAAAGCGGCGCGCGGTTACTGGCTGGCTCAGGGAGCTCCGGTACCGGAACTCCCTGAACTGTTCACAGAGTGGGATCCGCAGAGCCCGCTGACAGATGTGGTTGTCCGTCTGATCAAACAGTGGCAGAGCCTGGAAGAAGCCTGGCTGCTGGATGCGGACGGTGCATTACCGGCATTGCAGCAAACCCTTTCTCTGCTGATGACACTGGCGGACAACTATCCCGGCGCAGTGCCTGATTTTGTCCGTGACTGCCCGCTGCCGGAGGTGGCGGCGGCACTCGCGGTAGCGGATGCAAAATCTGCGGATGTCTGTTTCAGTCCGGTATGGTTGCAGTGTAAACTGGCTTTCACGCAATGGGTTTTCGCACTATGGATGGCGGCTCCTGCCATGCCGTAACCGGGTGTTGAGCTGTTATGTGAATCTGATAACAAAAGGAACATTGATGCTGCCGCTGACCCCGATACTCCGGCAAGCCGCTGAGCGGGTAACCGCCCGGCTTGATACCGGACTGGAGCCGTATTCTGAACAGGAAGAGATGATTTTTGCCGGCAGTGACTTTGTGGCGGAGCAGTGTATCCGCCATCCGGACTGGCTCTCTGCCCTCCGCGACACCCCACCGCAGCCGGATGAATGGCAGAGTTATGCCGCCCGGCTGGCAGAGATGATGGCGGATGCCGCACAGGAAGAAGATGTGATGCGGGTGCTGCGCCTGTTCCGTTATCAGATGCTGATGCGCATTGCCGTCATGCAGATCCTGCGCCGGAGCACAACGGAAGAGACGCTGCGGCAGCTCAGTGAACTGGCGGAAGTGCTGATTATTGCCGCCCGTGACTGGCTTTATCAGCGCTGTTGTGCGGACTGGGGCACGCCCTGTTCGGCAGACGGCAGCGCGATGCCGCTGCTGATCCTCGGGATGGGGAAACTGGGCGGCGGCGAGCTGAATTTTTCCTCCGATATTGATCTTATTTTTGCTTATCCGGAAAACGGTGTCACACAGGGTGGCCGCCGCGAGCTGGAAAACGCGCAGTTCTTTACCCGCCTGGGACAAAAAATTATCAGAATGCTGGATCACGCTACGGCGGACGGTTTCGTCTACCGCGTGGATATGCGCCTGCGGCCGTTCGGTGATAGCGGGCCGCTGGTGTTCAGTTTCTCCGCCCTGGAAGATTATTATCAGGAGCAGGGACGCGACTGGGAGCGCTATGCGATGGTCAAAGCGCGTATTCTCGGTCGTGATGATTCTGCTTTCAGTGAGACGCTGCGCCGGATGCTGCGCCCGTTTGTCTACCGCCGCTATATCGATTTCAGTGTGATCCAGTCTCTGCGCAATATGAAAGGTATGATTGGCCGTGAAGTCCGGCGGCGCGGGCTGACCAACAATATAAAACTCGGTGCCGGGGGCATCCGTGAAGTGGAGTTTATCACTCAGGTCTTTCAGTTGATCCGCGGCGGACGTGAGCCGGGATTACAGACGCAATCCCTGCATGCGGCACTGGCGGAAATCGCCCGTCTGGGGCTGCTCGGTGAGGAGCTGGTCGCGCAGTTGCTGGATGCTTACGCGTATCTGCGGCGGCTGGAAAATCTGCTGCAGGCCATTAATGACAGCCAGACACAGACGCTGCCGGACTCACCGCTGGATCGGGCCCGGCTGGCTCAGGGGATGGATGCCGCTTTGTGGGCAGATCTGGAAACGGTGCTGAACAGCAAAATGGCGGCAGTACACCAGATTTTTACCGATCTTATCGGTGAGGATGATGAGGAAAGTGAGGATGAAACCGCCTTACAGCCGTTTATCTCGCTGTGGGAGAGTGAGCCGGAACTGACCGATATCACCTCTCTGTTTTCCCTGAATGAGGACGATGCCGCACAGTTTCTTACCGGTTTACAGGGGTTCCGGCAGGATCTCGGCAAGCGGACCATCGGGCCGCGCGGACGGGATGTGCTGGATCACCTGCTGCCCAAACTGCTGGCGAAACTGGCATCCCAGCCGGACGCACGACGGGTGTTGCAGCGCCTGACGCCGCTGCTGCTCAGCATTGTCAGCCGGACCACCTATCTGGAGCTGCTGCTGGAATCCGATGTGGTACTGACCCATGTGGTGCGGTTGTGTGCGGCATCCCCGATGATTGCCGTGCAGCTGGCGCGCCATCCGCTGCTGCTTGATGAGTTACTGGATCCGGCCTCACTCTATCAGCCGCTGCCGCTGAATGCGTACCGTGATGAGCTGCGTCAGTATCTGATGCGGGTTCCGGAGGACGATGAGGAGCAGCAACTTGAGGCACTGCGCCAGTTTAAGCAGGCGCAGTTGCTGCGGATCGCGGCTGAAGATATCACCGGCGTGCTGCCGGTGATGAAAGTGAGTGATCACCTTACCTGGCTGGCAGAAGCGATGATCGGCGCTGTGGTGCAGCAGGCGTGGGGACAGATGGTCAGACGTTACGGCGAACCTGCGCATCTGACCCGCGACGGAGACAAAGGTTTTGCGGTGATCGGTTACGGTAAGCTGGGCGGCTGGGAGCTGGGCTACAGTTCTGATCTTGATCTGGTGTTCCTGCTGGATTGCCCGGAAGGCACACAAACCACCGGCCCGCGTGAAATCGACGCACGGCAGTTCTATCTGCGGCTGGCGCAGCGCATTATGCATCTGTTCAGTACCCGCACCTCATCCGGCGTTCTGTATGAGGTGGATGCCCGCCTGCGTCCGTCCGGGGAGGCCGGGATGCTGGTCAGTACCCTGGAGGCGTTTGCGGATTATCAGCAGAACAGCGCCTGGACCTGGGAGCATCAGGCACTGATCCGCGCCCGTCAGGTGTACGGTGATGAGACGATTGCCGCCCGTTTTGACAGTATCCGCCGTGATATTCTGTGTCGTCAGCGTGATAACGCACAGCTGAAACAGGATGTCCGTGAGATGCGCGAAAAGATGTATCAGCATCTCGGCAGCCGTGACGACAGTGTGTTTAATATCAAAACCGATCCGGGCGGGATCACGGACATTGAATTTATCGCCCAGTATCTGGTGCTGCGTTTTGCACCGGAAAATAAGGCGCTGATCCGCTGGTCTGATAATGTCCGGATTTTTGAACTGATGGCAAACTATGATGTGATGCCGGAAGAGGAATCTCTGCGGCTGACCGCGGCTTATATTATGATGCGCGACAGGCTGCATCATCTCTCGTTGCAGGATAAGTCCGGTGTGGTGCCGCTGACGGAATTTGCCGCTGAGCGCGAATTTGTCCGCGCCCGCTGGCAGCACTGGCTCGGGGAATAAACACCGGCTGCCGCACGCGGATTTTCTGTCCGGCGGCCGGTTTGTGATATTATCAGCAATAATTTCGTTATTCATAAGGTGGAGCAGGGAATGAAAGTAACACTCCCGGATTTTCAGAATGCCGCAGTTTTAGTCGTCGGTGATGTGATGTTAGACCGTTACTGGCACGGGCCGACCAGCCGGATCTCCCCGGAAGCCCCGGTACCGGTGGTTAAAGTCACTGAAATTGAAGAGCGTCCCGGCGGCGCGGCAAACGTGGCTATGAACATCGCCTCTCTGGGAGCGAATTCCCGCCTCGTGGGTCTGACCGGTATTGATGACGCCGCCCGCGCACTGACCGAGCGCCTGAATGATGTGAAAGTCCGCTGCGATTTTGTCGGACTGCCGACACACCCGACGATCACCAAGCTGCGCGTTTTATCCCGCAGCCAGCAGCTGATCCGCCTGGATTTTGAAGAAGGTTTTTCGGATGTTGATCCGCAGCCGATGCTTGAACGTATCGCACAGGCACTGCCGCACATCGGTGCGCTGGTGCTGTCTGATTATGCCAAAGGCGCACTGGCACATGTGGAAGAGATGATCGCACTGGCCCGTAAATCCGGCGTGCCGATCCTGATCGACCCGAAAGGCACCGATTTTGCCCGTTATCGCGGCGCAACCCTGCTGACACCGAATATGTCTGAGTTTGAGGCCGTGGCCGGGAAATGCACTGATAATGCCGATATCGAAGAAAAAGGCCTGAAAGTTATCCGTGATTTCGATTTGCAGGCACTGTTGGTGACCCGCTCTGAGCAGGGCATGAGCCTGCTGCGCCCGGGACAGCCTGCCCTGCATCTGCCGACACAGGCTCAGGAAGTGTTTGATGTGACCGGTGCCGGAGACACGGTAATCGGTGTGCTGGCAACCTCGCTGGCTGCCGGTAAAACCCTGGATGAATCCTGTGCGCTGGCCAATGCCGCCGCAGGTGTTGTGGTCGGTAAGCTGGGGACATCCACCGTATCACCGGTTGAGCTGGAAAATGCTGTGCGCGGCCGCAGTGATAACGGCTTTGGTGTGATGACTGAAGCAGAGCTGCATCAGGCAGTGGCGGATGCCCGTCAGCGCGGCGAGAAAGTGGTGATGACCAACGGCTGTTTCGACATTCTGCACGCCGGGCACGTCTCCTATCTTGCCAACGCCCGTAAATTGGGGGATCGCCTGATTGTGGCAGTGAACAGTGATGCTTCCACCAAACGACTGAAAGGCGAAAGCCGTCCGGTTAACCCGCTGGATCAGCGGATGATTGTGCTTGGTGCGCTGGGTGCTGTGGACTGGGTGGTGCCGTTTGAGGAAGATACACCGCGGCGCCTGATTGCTTCTGTTCTGCCGGATGTGCTGGTGAAAGGCGGGGATTACCGTCCGGAAGAGATCGCCGGCAGTGAGGAAGTGTGGGCAGCAGGCGGGGAAGTGAAAGTCCTCAATTTTGAGGATGGCATTTCCACCACCAATATCATCAATACGATCAATAAATCAAAGTAACCGGCTGATTATGCAGGAGATACGCACGGTGTATCTCCTGTTGTCATTACTCGCCGCCTTTTTCCGCCAGGCGCGCTTCCAGCTCTGCCAGACGTTTTTCCATCTGCGACAGTTTTTCGCGGGTGCGCAGCAGCACCTGAGTCTGCACATCAAACTCTTCGCGGTTGACTAAATCCAGCTTGCCGAGCTGTGACTGTAAAATCGCACGCATCTTTTTATCGATATCCGCTCCGATCTCCCGCACACCTTTCGGCAGCGCGCTTTGCAGCTGTGTGGCAATCTGTTCAATTTTTTTCGGGTCAATCATGATTTTTCCTTTCTGAGCCGGAGGATCGTTATGCCGCAAATAGTAACCTGTTACGGGATTCTGAACCAGTCTGAGTTCTCATTTTGAGCTTCCGGTAAAAATAACCACTGGCCGGGATGATTTATCAGGGGTATAGTGATCACGCTATCTCAGGGCGGGGTGAAAGTCCCCACCGGCGGTAAACATTCCATTGCGAATGAAGCCCGCGAGCGCTTCACTACGGTGAAGGTCAGCAGATCCGGTGTAATTCCGGGGCCGACGGTTATAGTCCGGATGGGAGAGAGTCAGCATCAGCCGGGCGGTATCCGCCCGTCCGATCGCATATCATCAATTATCTGTGCGGGTAACAGCCTGCTGCGGCATGGTTTTATGATATGTATGCAACTCCTAAGATGCCCTGGTTCTGGTAATCATTTTTAATTACGATGAGGTTTATTTACCATGAATCAGACGCTGTTATCAGATTACGGCAATCCGATTGAACGTGCAGAACGTGCCATTGAAGCTATCCGTCAGGGACGGGGTGTGATGGTACTCGATGATGAAAACCGCGAAAACGAAGGCGACATGGTGTTCGCCGCCGAAACCATCACCGTTGAGCAGATGGCACTGACCATCCGCCACGGCAGCGGTATTGTGTGCCTGTGCCTGACTGACGAACGCCGTCAGCAGCTTGAGCTGCCGATGATGGTGGAGAACAACTCCAGCCAGTTCAAAACCGGCTTTACCGTCACGATTGAAGCCGCTCACGGTGTGACCACCGGGGTGTCTGCGGCTGACCGCGTCACCACCATCCGCGCTGCGGTGGCCGATGGCGCTGTTCCGGCGGATCTGAACCGTCCCGGTCATGTATTCCCGCTCCGTGCGCAGAGCGGTGGTGTGTTAACCCGCCGCGGTCATACCGAAGCCTCTGTTGACCTGGCGACACTCGCCGGCCTGAAGCCGTACGGTGTGCTGTGTGAACTGACCAACGATGACGGCTCAATGGCCCGCGCACCGGAAGTGATTGTGTTTGCAAAAGAACATGATATGCCGGTCGTGACTATTGATGATCTGGTGCAGTACCGCGAACAGTTAATGGCGAAAGCGGGCTGAGATCACTGACAGGGTCAGTAACTGAACAAGACTGAAATCCTGAGAATGCCGCTGCTGACACAGCGGCATTTTTGTATCCGGATTCCCGTCATATTTTTTGAATAACTCCATCATGATTACCCTGCGTGATAAATCCCGGAATGGCATACACTGATTTCAGTGAACAATTATTGTGTGAGGTCAGCAATGAAACGATTACCGGCTCTGTTTGCAGGTCACGGCAGCCCGATGAATGTCCTGGAAACCAACCGTTATACCGAAATCTGGCGGCAGCTGGGAGAGCAGATGCCGCGTCCGTCCGCTATTCTGGTGATTTCCGCGCACTGGTATACGCAGGGGGCGTGGCTGACATCTGCCGCACACCCGCGCACCATCCACGATTTTCGCGGTTTTCCGCCTGCGCTGCATGAAACTGAATATCCGGCTCCCGGATCCTCTGCGCTGGTGGAGCGGGTAAAAGATCTGCTCAGTGATGATAATATCGGGGAAGATCACGGAGAGTGGGGGTTAGATCACGGCAGCTGGGGGATCTTAGTGAAAATGTATCCGGATGCGGATATCCCGGTGGTGCAGCTCAGTCTCGACGGCAGCAAACCGGCGCAATGGCATTATGATACCGGCCGTAAACTGGCGGCACTGCGCGATGAAGGTGTGCTGGTGCTCGGCAGCGGTAATGTGGTGCATAATCTGCGCGAGATGAACTGGCAGAATGCGCAGGCCGAACCGTATCCGTGGGCGGTCAGTTTTAATAATTTCGTGCGTGATAACCTGGAGAGCGACACCCGGCCGCATCCGCTGGTGAATGCACTTGAGCGTGAAGACGGCAAACGGTCGAATCCGTCGCCGGAGCACTATCTGCCGCTGCTCTATATTCTCGGTATGCGGCAGGACAGCGAGGCTGTCACCGTACCGGTGGATGGTATTGAATCCGGCTCACTGAGTATGCTGACAGTCAAAGTCGGCTGACGATTTCTTTTGTCATAAAAAATCCCCGGCACATCTGATGTCCCGGGGATTTTTGTATCAGCCAGAGACTATTCGTCAGTCAATAATGACATGCGGATAGAAACGGGAGAGATCCTGGGTGATAAGCTCTTTATCTTCACGGATGCAGATCCCGGCAGATTCATCATTCACCAGCCAGCTGCCCACGAGGGTATAGCTGTCGCCGAACTTCGGCAGGGAATGGAACTGCTGGACAATCATGCCTTCTTCGCCATAAGGACCGTCCGCGGCAGCAATTTCTTTGCCGTTTTCGATAATACGGATATTGGCACCTTCGCGGGAGAACAGCGGCTTAATGACGTAGCTCTCCATTTCCGGATATGGTTTATCCGCAAAATAGGCAGGCAGCAGGTTCGGGTGATCCGGGAACATTTCCCACAGCATCGGCAGCAGGGCTTTGTTGGAGATAATGCTCTTCCAGGCCGGTTCCAGCCAGCGTACACCGGCGTCTGTCAGCTTGGTGGAGAAAATCTCCCGCATCATAAATTCCCACGGATAGAGTTTAAACATGTTGCTGATAATCTGATCCTGAAGATCAGTAAACTCACCGCGATCGCCCAGCCCGATATCTTCAATAAACAGAAAATCAGTGGTGACACCGGCTTCCTGTGCGCAATCCTGCAAATACTGGATAGTACCGCGATCTTCCACGGAATCCTGACAGCAGGCCATGTGCAGATAACGGAACCCGTACTCTTCCGCCAGCACCCCGAAACGCTCAATCAGCTTTTCCTGGATACCGTTAAACTGATCGGCATTTTCCGGAAGGTTACCGGCGGCAATCTGGTCTTCCAGCCAGATCCACTGGAAGAAAGCGGACTCATACAGTGATGTCGGTGTATCCGCATTATTTTCCAGTAATTTCGGCGGGTTAACACCGTCATAGGCCAGATCCAGGCGTGAATAAAGCGACGGCTGGCGGGTTGCCCATGACTCACGCACGAAATCCCAACAGTGTTTCGGGATTTGGAAACGGGCCATCAGCTCGTCACTTTGTGTGACTTTATCCACTACCTGAAGACACATCTGATGCAGTTCGTTGGTCACTTCCTCGATTTCGTCGATCTGTGCCATCGTAAACTGATAACAGGCATCTTCTGACCAGTACGGCTCGCCGTACATGGTATGAAAATGAAAGCCGAATTCCTCGGCTTTACTGCGCCAGTCAGGGCGCTCGCTAATCGGTACGCGTTTCATGTAAATCAGCCGCCCATTGAACGGGAAGATGAATTGCTGCTGCCGGATGAGCGCTGCATGGTGTTCTGTTTCGCCACGCTGTCACCGAAGCCGCCGCGTGTGGTGGTGGTTGTGGTGGCCGGTTTTGGTGCCATGGCGGTTTTCGGTACTGTCATGCTGCGGCCGCCGGTGGCAGAACCGTAGTTTTTACCGGTAGCATCAACAAACTTGCCGTTAGCCGGGCTTGCCGGGTTACGGGAGGTGAACAGCGGCTGAGAGGCTGCGGCACCGCCGCCCATCATACGGCCCATCATATAACCGGCCATCAGCGGCATCCAGAAACTGCCGGAAGCCTGAGCAGGCTGCTGCTGTTGCTGGCTGTTGTTCGCCAGCTCTGTTGGTGCCTGAGTACACTGGGCTTCACCGAATTCTGCCACACAGTCTTCGCGGGTGGCATATTTCGGTGCGGTTTTTGCTGCTTCTTCCAGTGCGTTGTTATAGGCAGTGGTACATTCACCGGCCTGTGACGGGTTCGCTGCGGAACACTGCTCTGCGGTGGTGTAGAGCGCAACGGTTTCATCGGCTTCATCGCAGGCGGTTAACATCAGAACAGCGCCGACAGCAGCCGCAACAGGTGCCAGGCGGTACTGACGCCAGGTTTTGCGGAAAGCGTCGCGGTTAATATTTTTGGTGCGTTTCATTGTCATCGTCGTTATATCCGGAAACGGTTTTATGAGAGGTAATTACTGTCTAGGATAGGGTAAAACTGTGTGAAATTAAAGCAATAATCTGCTTTTTGCATCTGATGTGAATTAAATCAGATTAACAGAAAAAAAAGATACCGGTATCGCGGTATTTTTACGGGGAGAATACGGCCGGCCGGTGTAATTATATTGCGGTCTCCGGTATATAACCTGATATTTCACTGCCCGGCAGAAGTATTATCTGCAAAAACAGCAAAAGTATAAAAAAACCCGCCGGAAGGCGGGTTCTTATCATACAAACATCAGGATCAGCGGGTGGTCGGTGCCACGGAAGCCGGTGATGTGGAAATGGTTTTACCCAGCACCTGGTTGAGACGCAGGATATCTTCTTCATTCAGCGTACCGCGTGCCTGACCGATATAAAGCTGGTTAATCAGATAGTCATAACGGGCGTTGGACAGACTTTTCTTCGCTTCATACAGAGTAGTGGTGGCGTTCAGCACATCCACAATCGTACGCGTCCCCACCTGATAACCGGCTTCGGTTGCATCGAGTGAGCTTTCCGCAGAGGTCACAACCTGTTTGTAGGCGTTCACGCTGCTGATTGAGGCGTTGATATTGTTGTAAGAAGAGCGGGTGGTCTGAACAACCTGACGCAGTGTCGCTTCCAGTTTTTCGCTGGCCGCAGTATAGCCGTACTGAGCCTGATCAACCTGTGATGACACAGCACCACCGGTGTACAGCGGGATACTGACGTTCACGCCGATGGTGCTCTGGCCTGCATAGCTGTTATCAGGGCGACCGTTAGGGTAGCCGTTGCCGCTGTAATCGGTGTTGGTTACGCCTGTGCCGGCACTCAGGTTCACAGTCGGATAGTGACCGGATTCTGCCAGGCTGATTTGCTCTTTCGCCAGGTTACGGCTCAGTGTGGCGCTCAGCAGGTTCAGGTTACGTTCCTGTGCTTCTTTCAGCAGTGCTTCGATGGCATCCGGGGCATTGGTTTTAAAGCGGTTAACATCCAGGGAGGCTAATTCGCTGTAATAAATACCGCTCACCTGACGCAGTGCTTCAATGGCGTTTTCGACATCGTTACGGCCAGCGACTTCCTGAGCCAGAACACTGTCGTAGTTAGCGCGGGCGTTCTGTACGTCAGTAATGGCGACCAGGCCGACATTGAAACGCTGAGTGGTCTGATCCAGCTGACGGTAGACGGCTTCTTTCTGTGCCTGTACGAAGGACAGGGTATCCAGTGCGCGCAGAACATTAAAGTAAGCAACGGCGGTATCCACAATCAGCTGCTGTTGGGCACTCTGGAATGTGATATCGCTGATCCCGGCAGTTTGTTCCTGCAGGTTCAGCTGACGCCATTTGCTCATGTCAAAAATTGTCTGAGTCAGTTTCAGCTGTGCATTCAGTGCATTATTGCTCTGGTTACTGTTATCACGGTAACCGCTGTTATAGTCATAACCCCCGCTTAAACCTAACTGCGGCAGTAACGGACTGCGGGCTTCGTTAATTTTTTCGAAAGCCTGGTTACGTTCAGCCTGAGTCTGACGGAGGGTCGGGTTGGTCTCTTTCGCTTTTTGATAAACCTGCAGGAGGTCTTCAGCCTGGGTGACAGAGCTGAAACCTGCCACACTCACAGCAATGAGAAGAGAAAGCAGTTTCTTCATTAGGATTCCTTTTTGCACAGCGCTAATCTGTCAGTTGCCTCACGGGAAGCACCAAATGGCTCTAATTCTAGCAGAGTCCGCTCGCTAATAAAGGTAGCCGTTTGTGCCTTCTGCGTTAAATTAGATTAACTTTACCTCAACGGGATGAAAATTTCTTTATCTCTGCAGAGGAAAAAGGCCATTATCACTGATAATTGATGTATTGGCGGAGAAAATAGTATGAAACACACATCCGGATTACCTTTTGCGTTCAGCAGCGATGACGTGGAGATAATCAGTAAGAAAACCCTGTTTTCAGGATTTTTTAAGATTAATGAATACCGTTTCCGTCACCGGTTATTTGAGGGCGGCTGGAGCCCGGAAATCCGGCGCGAGGTCTTCGAACGGGGCAATGCCGGAGTGATTTTGCCGTATGACCCGGTTCGTGATGAAATTGTGCTGATTGAACAGATTCGTCTGCCGGCTATCGAAAGCAGCCAGACGCCCTGGCTGCTGGAAGCTGTGGCCGGGATGATCGATAAAAGCGGGGAATCCGCCGAAGATGTGGTACGGCGTGAAGCGGAAGAGGAAGCGGGGCTGAAAATCGGCCGCTGTACTTTTGCACTGAGCTATCTTTCAAGCCCCGGCGGGACATCCGAGCGGATGTATGTGTATATCGGCGAGGCGGATACCACGGCAGCGGGCGGGGTTCACGGGCTGGCGCAGGAGAATGAGGACATCCGTGTTCATGTGGTCAGCCGGGAACAGGCGTATGAATGGGTTGAAAAAGGTGTGATCGATAACGCAGCAACTGTCATTGCAATTCAGTGGCTTACACTGCACTATGAGCGTATACGCACAACGTGGCGGGATAAATAATCCGGATTTTTTTATACGCATCCGGGGAATTGTGTGCGGGATTGCAGATCTTCTTCGCCGAAACACGTTATCATTATATGTTAGTTGTTAAAATAACAAGGACATCGATTGGAAACCCCGTTGCACTTGCCCGTGGCTGACGGCGCTGCGGTCAGAATTTTACAGATTACCGATACGCATCTTTTTGCCGGCGAAACCGACACGCTGCTGGGCATTAATACCCTGAGCAGTTATCACGCCGTGCTGGATGCTATCGTAAAACAGCAGTTACCGGCTGACCTGATTGTTGCCACCGGTGATCTGGTTCAGGATCAGAGCACCCGGGCCTATCAGCGGTTTACGGACGGTATTGCCCGTTTACCGGCGCCGTGTGTCTGGCTGCCGGGGAATCATGATTACCAGCCGTCCATGGCGCAGGAACTGGCCGCCGCCGGTATCTCTCCCTCCAAGCAGGTGCTGCTCGGGGATCAGTGGCAGATCCTGCTGCTCGACAGTCAGGTTCAGAGTGTGCCGCACGGCGAACTGAGTGATGATCAGCTTATCTGGCTGGATAACTGCCTGGCGCAGCAGCCTGACCGCCATACTGTTGTTATGCTGCATCACCATCCGCTGGCATCCGGCTGTACCTGGCTCGATCAGCACAGTCTGCGCAACTCGCATATGCTGGCTGAGGTTCTGACCCGCTATCAGAATATTGAAGGTATTTTGTGCGGGCATATTCATCAGGATCTGGATGTGATGTGGAACGGTATCCGCATTCTGGCCACGCCGTCGACCTGTGTCCAGTTCAAACCGCACTGCACCAATTTTACGCTGGATACCGCCGCGCCGGGCTGGCGTTATCTGGAGCTGACCACCGGTGATAATCCGTCGCTGACCACACAGCTGTTCCGGCTGGATACGGATGAATTCAGCCCTGACCTGGGTTCGGACGGTTACTGATGGCGACGCTCCTTTATCTGCACGGCTTCAACAGTTCCCCGTTGTCAGAGAAAGGGACGATGCTGAAAGCGTGGCTGGCTGAGCACCATCCGGCGATCCGGATGCTACAGCCGCAGATCCCCTGCTATCCGGATGAAGCCGCACTGTTTCTGGAAGATCTTATGAACTCGCTGGCCGGTGAGGACACCGGCATTGTCGGGTCGTCGCTGGGCGGGTATTTTGCCCTCTGGCTGTCACAGGCGTTTGATGTCCCCGCGGTGGTGGTCAATCCGGCAGTATATCCGTTTGATCTGCTTCAGGATTATCTCGGGGAAAATCAAAACCCTTACACCGGCGAGCGTTACACACTCGAACCGCATCATATGCAGGATTTACGGGCTATTTTTGCCGATCCTGTCGAATCACCGGATTTGATCTGGTTATTGCAGCAGACCGGCGATGAAGTGCTGGATTACCGCCAGGCGGTCACCCATCTGGTGGCATGCAAACAGACGATTGAATCCGGCGGAAACCACGCCTTTACCGGATTTCAGCGCTATTTTCCGCAGATAATTGAGTTCCTCGGCCTCGGCCATTAATGAAAAATCGTATTTAAATTTATCCGGGACTGGTATTATCGCCAGTATCATTCACGTATTTTGTTTATTTTTTAGCGAAAAACCGATAATCCAACATGACGCAATCATCTTATAACGCAGAGGATATTGAAGTCCTCAGTGGTTTGGAGCCTGTCCGCCGCCGTCCGGGTATGTACACGGACACGACGCGGCCGAATCACCTTGCTCAGGAAGTTATCGACAACAGCGTCGATGAAGCTTTAGCCGGTCACGCTAAATCTGTCGAAGTCATTTTGCATAAAGATCAGTCTGTTGAAGTGATTGACGACGGGCGCGGGATGCCGGTGGATATCCACCCGGAAGAGAAAGTCTCTGCGGTCGAACTGATCATGACCCGCCTGCAT
The DNA here is from genome assembly GCF_041099235.1 of Morganella morganii. Lineage (GTDB taxonomy): Bacteria > Pseudomonadota > Gammaproteobacteria > Enterobacterales > Enterobacteriaceae > Morganella > Morganella morganii_E. Next base: position 122,475 of record NZ_JBFZSO010000007.1, read on the forward strand.
GCCGGGGGGAAGTTCTCCAATAAAAACTATCAGTTTTCCGGTGGTCTTCACGGAGTAGGTATTTCCGTGGTCAATGCGTTGTCAAAACGCACCGAAGTGACTGTCCGCCGTGACGGACAGGTTTATCAGATTGCCTTTGAAAATGGTGACAAAGTCAGTGAACTGGCTGTCATCGGGCAGTGCGGCAAACGCAACACCGGTACCAGTGTGCATTTCTGGCCGGATGAGCAGTTTTTTGACAGTCCGCGCTTCTCTGTCTCCCGGCTGGTGCATCTGCTGAAAGCCAAAGCCGTGCTGTGCCCGGGTGTTGAGATCCTTTTCAAAGATAATGTGAACGACACCGAACAGCGCTGGTGTTATCAGGATGGTCTGACCGATTACCTGATGGAAAACGTCAACGGTCTCGTGACCCTGCCGGAAGCGGCGTTTACCGGCAAACATGCCGGGGACAACGAAGAGGTGGACTGGGCGCTGCTGTGGCTGCCGGAAGGCGGTGAACTGCTGACCGAAAGTTACGTCAACCTGATCCCGACTCCGCTGGGCGGTACTCATGCTAATGGTCTGCGCCAGGGGCTGCTCGACGGTATCCGCGAGTTCTGCGAATTCCGTAATATTCTGCCGCGCGGTGTGAAGTTATCCGCCGATGATATCTGGGAGCGCTGTGCGTATGTGCTCTCCGTGAAGATGCAGGATCCGCAGTTTGCCGGTCAGACCAAAGAACGTCTCTCATCACGTCAGTGCGCGGCATTTGTCAGCGGCGTGGTGAAGGATGCCTTCAGTCTGTGGCTCAACCAGAACGTACAGGCAGCGGAACAACTGGCGGAAATGGCGATTGCCAGCGCCCAGCGCCGTCTGCGGGCCGCGAAAAAAGTGGTGCGCAAAAAGCTGACGTCAGGTCCGGCGCTGCCGGGGAAACTGGCAGACTGTTCATCCCAGGATCTGAATCAGACCGAACTGTTCCTGGTGGAAGGGGATTCGGCGGGCGGTTCAGCCAAACAGGCCCGTGATCGTGAATTCCAGGCCATCATGCCGTTGCGCGGTAAGATACTGAATACCTGGGAAGTGTCGTCTGATGAAGTGCTGGCGTCTCAGGAAGTGCATGATATTTCTGTGGCTATCGGTATCGATCCGGACAGCGACGATTTAAGCACCCTGCGTTACGGTAAAATCTGTATCCTCGCGGATGCGGACTCGGACGGACTGCACATCGCCACCCTGCTGTGCGCGCTGTTTGTGCGTCACTTCCCGGCGCTGGTGAAAGCTGGTCATGTCTATATGGCCATGCCGCCGCTCTATCGTATCGACCTCGGTAAAGAGGTGCATTACGCCCTCGATGAGAGCGAGAAAAATGCGATTCTGGATAAATTAAGCCGCAAGCGCGGCAAACCGAATGTGCAGCGTTTTAAAGGGCTGGGGGAAATGAACCCCGGTCAGTTGCGTGAAACGACCTTGGATCCGAATACCCGGCGTCTGGTACAGCTCACTATCAGTGAGGAAAACTATCAGGAAACCATGTCGGTGATGGATATGCTCCTCGGCAAGAAACGTGCGGAAGACCGCCGTAACTGGCTGCAGGAAAAAGGTGATCGGGTGGAATTGGATGTGTGATGTCACCCCGTGACGGCACAAAAGGTCAGAGGAACAGAGTGAATGAGTGAAATAACTCATGACGGTGTGGAGCGCCAGGCGCTTCATAATTTTACAGAGAATGCCTACCTCAACTATTCCATGTACGTCATCATGGACAGGGCACTCCCTTTTATCGGCGACGGGTTAAAACCGGTTCAGCGGCGTATCGTGTACGCCATGTCTGAACTGGGGCTGAGCAACTCCGCCAAATACAAAAAATCCGCCCGTACCGTCGGTGACGTGCTGGGTAAATACCATCCGCACGGCGACAGCGCCTGTTATGAGGCGATGGTACTGATGGCGCAGCCGTTCTCTTACCGCTACCCGCTGGTGGACGGTCAGGGGAACTGGGGGGCACCGGATGATCCGAAATCCTTTGCCGCCATGCGTTATACCGAATCGCGCCTGTCAAAATATGCGGAAGTGCTGCTCAGTGAGCTGGGACACGGCACCGCAGACTGGGTGCCGAACTTTGACGGCACCATGCAGGAGCCGAAAATGTTACCGGCGCGTCTGCCGAACATTCTGCTCAACGGCACCACCGGGATTGCGGTCGGTATGGCGACGGATATTCCGCCGCACAACGCCCGTGAAGTGACCGGTGCACTGCTGGCGCTGATCGACAAGCCGTCTCTGTCTCTCGAAGAGGTGATGGCGTTTATCCCGGGACCGGATTATCCGACAGAAGCGGAAATTATCACCGGACCGGAAGATATCCGTAAGATCTATAAATCCGGCCGCGGCTCTGTGCGTATGCGCGCGGTATGGACAATTGAGGACGGTAATGCGGTGATCACCGCGCTGCCGCACCAGGTTTCCGGCGCGAAAGTGCTGGAGCAGATAGCGGCGCAGATGCGGGCGAAAAAGCTGCCGATGGTGGACGATCTGCGTGATGAATCAGATCATGAAAATCCGACCCGGCTGGTGGTTGTGCCGCGCAGTAACCGGATCGATCTTGAGCAGGTGATGACTCACCTGTTCGCGACCACGGATCTGGAAAGAAGCTACCGCATCAACCTGAATATGATCGGTCTGGACGGACGTCCGGCAGTCAAAGGGCTGGTTGAGATCCTCAATGAGTGGCTGGTTTACCGCCGCGAAACGGTGCGCCGCCGCCTGAATCACCGGCTGGAAAAAGTACTGCGCCGTCTGCATATTCTCGACGGTTTGCTGCTCGCCTATCTCAACATTGATGAAGTGATTGAAATCATCCGTTCGGAAGATGAGCCGAAACCGGTACTGATGGATCGTTTCGGGCTGAGTGATACTCAGGCGGAAGCCATCCTCGAACTGAAATTACGCCACTTAGCCAAACTCGAAGAGATGAAAATCCGCGGCGAGCAGGATGAGCTGGCCAAAGAGCGTGATAAATTACAGGCTATTCTCGGCTCTGAGCGGCGCATGAACACGCTGCTGAAAAAAGAGCTTGAGGAAGATGCCAGACAGTACGGTGACGATCGCCGCTCCCCGCTCAATGAGCGCGAAGAGGCGAAAGCCATGAGCGAGCATGACATTCTGCCGTCCGAGCCGCTGACGGTTGTGCTGTCACAGATGGGCTGGGTGCGCAGCGCCAAAGGTCATGATATCGATCCGGCCGGTATGAACTACAAAGCGGGTGATACCTTCCTCGGTGCGGCAAGAGGTAAAAGTAATCAGCCGGTGGTGTTCCTGGATTCCACCGGGCGCAGTTACTCGCTCGATCCGCTGGAACTGCCGGGAGCCCGTGGTCAGGGTGAACCGCTGACCGGTAAACTGACACCGCCGCCGGGAGCTGTTTTTGAACAGGTGCTGATGAATGATGAAAATCAGAAGTACCTGATGGCCTCGGATGCCGGTTACGGATTTATCTGCACCTTCAGTGACCTGGTGGCGAAAAATAAAGCCGGGAAACTGCTGATCACGCTGCCGGATAATGCGAAAGCGATGACACCGATTGAGGTGAATGACGAGGAAAACGACCTTCTGCTGGCAGTATCGCAGGAAGGGCGGATGCTGCTGTTCCCTGTCGGTGATCTGCCGCAGCTGTCAAAAGGGAAGGGGAATAAAATTATCTCCATTACCTCTGCGGCGGCCGCAGCCGGGGAAGACGGCCTGGCACATCTGTTTGTGATCCGCCCGGATGCCAGTGTGACACTGCATTTCGGCAAGCGTAAACTGATGCTGCGTCCGGAAGATCTGCAGAAATTCCGTGCCGAGCGCGGACGCCGCGGTACGGCACTGCCGCGCGGTATGCAGAAGAAGATCGAACGGATTGATATTTCTGAACCGGAGCCGAAGGCGTAATATCCGGTATTAACAGCGATACTATTCACGGGGCAATGATTGCCCCGCTTTTCTTAAAAGGCCATTTTGCGGGGGACGCATGTTAGCCATTTTACGTATCATCATCGTTATTATTTATTGTATTTTCGGCAGTCTGGCCGGCATTCTTATCTGCCTGACCAGCCCGCGTAACCCGAAGCATGTGATGACCTTTGGCCGCATGTACGGCAAGCTTTCTCATGTTTTCGGCATCAAAATGGTGTACCGCATTCCGGAAGAAGCGAATCACTACGGCTCCTGTGTGTATGTGGGCAACCACCAGAACAACTATGACATGATCACCATGTCGAATGCGGTGCAGCCACGCACGGTGACTGTCGGTAAACGCAGCCTGATTTGGATCCCGTTTTTCGGGCAGTTGTACTGGATTTCGGGGAATATCCTGATTGACCGGAGCAACCGCAGCAAAGCCCATAACACCATTACCCAGGTGGCGGATCAGATCAAAAAGCGCAATATCTCTGTCTGGATGTTCCCGGAAGGCACACGCAGCCGCGGTCGCGGTATGCTGCCGTTTAAAACCGGTGCTTTCCACGCGGCAATGGCCGCCGGTGTGCCGGTGGTGCCGGTATGTGTGTCCACCACTCAGGGGCGCATTAAACTGAACCGCTGGAATAACGGTGTGGTGATTGTGGAAATGCTGCCGCCGATCGATACCTCGAAATATACCCGTGAGCAGGTGCGTGAACTGGCCGAAGATTGCCGCCAGATGATGATCAAACGTATTGCGGAGCTGGATAAGGAAGTGATTGAAATGGAAAAGCAAAAGGGCCGTAAAGACGCTTAATTTCCGTGACTGTCACGCTGGTTATACAATACCAGCCTTATTATTTTGCAACTTATCATAGATAAGTTTAGGAATTGCTCTTCATCCGCTATATCATACGCTTAACACTCCGTTGTTAAGCGTATGCCCTTCATGAAAAGATAACACGGATGTCTCTGTCTGCTCACCGGCATACGGGTGTTCGGCACAAATCATAAAAATCATGGAAACGTTTTTTTCGGAGATGCTATGACCCTGAGTCGGCGCCGGTTTATTCAAGCATCCGGCTTAGCTGTGTGTTTAGGCTCACTGCCTCTGTCTGTCCGCGCGGCAGATGAGGGCGGCAGTCAGCCGTTACCTGTTCCGCCGTTGCTGGAAAGCCGCAACGGACAGCCGTTATTTCTGACGATGCAGCGCACACACTGGTCATTTAACGGTAAAACGCAGGCCAGTGTCTGGGGCTTTAACGGTCGTTATCTCGGGCCGACTGTCCGGGTCCGTAATGGCGATGACATCAAAATGATTTACAGCAACCGCCTGTCAGAGCCGGTTGCAGTCAATGTCAGCGGGCTGCTGGTGCCGGGAACGGTCGCCGGAGGTGCCGCACGTCTGATTTCACCAAATACAGAATGGTCGCCGGTGATCCCGGTGCGCCAGCCGGCTGCAACCTGCTGGTATCATGCCAATACCCCGAACCGGATGGCACCGCACGTTTATAACGGGCTCGCCGGAATGTGGATTGTGGATGATGAGGAAAGCCGTAATCTGCCGCTGCCGAAAGAGTACGGCGTCAATGATTTCCCGCTGATCATTCAGGATAAACGCCTGGATTCCTTTGGTTCACCGGAGTACCGTACAGAAGGTGACGGTATGTTTATCGGTGACCGGCTGATCGTCAATGGTGCGGAAGATCCGTATCTGGAAGTGTCGAAAGGCTGGATCCGGCTGCGCATGGTCAATGCCGCAAACGCACGCCGCTTTGAACTGAAACTCAGTGACGGCCGTCCGTTCTATATGATTGCCTCTGATCAGGGTCTGCTGCCGTCACCGGTGGCGGTTGAGGTGCTGTCCCTGTCGCCGGGCGAACGGCGCGAAGTGCTGATCGATATGTCAAAAACAGAAACACTGACTATCACGGCCGGGGAATCCGCTACCCTGACAGAGCGTTTTAAAAGTCTGTTTGAGACATCAAACACACTGGTGAATACCAATGTGCTGACTATCCGCGCGACCGGTCTGATCTCGCTGGTAACGGATAATTTGCCAACCACCCTGATTCAGGATCCGACACAAATCACGACCGGTGTCCGTAACCGCGATGTGTCACTCAGTTTGTCACCGCCGGGGATTAACGGCGCGATGTGGGATATGAGCCGCACCGATATCCGCACACAGCAGGGCAACTGGGAGCGCTGGGTTGTCACAACTGATACCCCGCAGCCGTTCCATATCAGCGGTGTCCGCTTTAAGGTGATCAACCATAACGGCCAGTCACCGCAGCCGCAGGATTACGGCTGGAAAGATACTGTCTGGATTGACGGGCGCAGTGAATTGCTGGTGCAGATGATGCAGCCGTCGTATTCTCACTTCCCGTTCTTCTATTACAGCCAGTTCCTTGAACAGGCCGACAAAGGGGTTGTCGGGCAACTGGAAATTGAACCGTCTCCGCTGTATTAAAACACCCAAAATAAAAAAACCGCTGAATAATCAGCGGTTTTTTTGTGTTTGCTCAGCGGCTCAGCAGCCGCTTTTCCTCATCCCGCAGCCAGCGGGAGAATGTCCCGGCAACGGCGATAAACTGAATGATACCGGTGTCGGGTTCTTCGGTCTGTCCCAGCAGGAAGGTGATCGCGTGGCGTTTTTCCGGGTACAGTGCAATCGCTTTTCCGGCCATCTGCGGTAACGGCAGCGGGTAAGTGCAGGTTTCATAATCATTCCATACCAGTGCGGTGGCACGCAGCAGACGCCGCGCGGTTTCCCGCTTGATTCGCCGGATTTCAGCCAGCGGCGGGCTTTTTTGTAACTGCATCAGGTTGGTACGGACGAGTACCGGAAAATCACCGTTAATGCCGTGTATAATCTCACGATTCAGCGTCACGACAGGCAGTTTCAGCGTCAGGTCATCACCCCAGACCGGCAGACAAAAATGTGCCAGCCAGTAAGCCCAGACTGGCTGTTCTTCCGCAGAGGTCACTTCTGACAGCAGGCCGGTATCAAACCCGATTTTTGACACACTGCTGTGACGTGCGGTCAGTGCTTTGTCCAGACAACGGAGAATGGTTTTTTCCGCCGCGCTGAGCGGCCGGTGCAGAACCAGGGTCAGATCCAGATCAGAGCGGCCCGGAACAGCGCGGCCTTCTGCCACACTGCCGTAAACATAGATGCTGTGCAGAACACCCGGCAGAGCAGTGCACAGGGATTGTACGGCGTCCTGTATCACATTCTGAAATTCCGGCTGAAAAGTGTATTTATCTGTTTTCATTATCATAATCATCAGCTCATTGCGACCCGGACGCCAAAGCCAATCAGGACGACGCCAAGGACCTTATCGATATATTTCTGAATTTTCGCCAATCCGTGGCGTACCGGAGCACTCTGAATCAGCAGTACCAGTGATGGCCAGTAAACCACCGCCAGTCCCATTACAATAGCAGCATACCAGAGTTTTTCACCAAATCCGGAATTGATATCCAGTACCTGGGTAAAAATAGCAAGGAAAAAGAGTGTGGCTTTCGGGTTCAGCAGATTGCAGAGGAATCCCTGCATAAAGGCTTTTTTATAAGAAATACGCTGATGTGAGCCGTCCCCGGTATCAAGGGTATGCCCGGCACGTGCCAGCAGGCTGTTGATCCCTATCCAGATAAGGTAAGCCGCTCCGGCATATTTGAGGATCATAAACAGCCACGGTGTGGTGGTGATGATCACAGCAAGCCCGGCCACGCAGTAGGTCATGTGAATGGCGATCGCGGACAGAACACCCAGTGCGGTCATCATGGCAGCGGCACGCTGGTAACGGGCTGCGTTTTTCACAATCAGAAAGAAGTCCGGGCCCGGGGAGATCATACCGAGCGCAGCGATGGTGGTGACCATCAGAGTGGCGTCATACATGTGGTATATCCTTGCTGAAAAAGACCTGAATGCAGAGTAAAAGTATGACCCACCTTCAAGTGTGAAGACAAATAAATTATTTGTATTGATGAAACACTGAATTCAGTCGACGGCATTGAGTAGTTTACGTATAGTGACGGCAAAATTTCTCTCAGCCCTAAGGTGAAATGAATGAACATTAGCTTGATCGCTGCTTTAGCTATGGATCGGGTTATTGGCATGGAAAATGCGATGCCATGGACACTGCCGGAAGACCTGGCATGGTTTAAACGTAATACGGTGAATAAACCGGTGATCATGGGTCGCGTGACTTATGAATCTATCGGTCGTCCTCTGCCGGATCGCCTCAATATCGTGCTCAGCCGTACGCCGGGCAACGATGATCGCGTGGTCTGGGCGAAGTCAGTGGAAGAAGCACTGGCGATTGCACAGAAAGAAACAGACGGTGAAATCATGGTGATGGGCGGCGGTAAAGTCTACGGACAGTTCCTGCCGCTGGCGGATCGTTTATATCTGACACACGTTGATGCGGAAGTCAGCGGGGATACTTACTTCCCTGACTATGAGCCGGATGAGTGGGACTCCACTTTTATGGAATATCATGACGCGGATGAAGCAAACTCTCACGGTTTCTGCTTTGAAATCTTAGAGCGCCGTAAGAGCTGATTAATCAGTTGATTCGTATTATTTCATAAATAATGCTGATACAAAAAAAGCAGAGCCGGTGGCTCTGCTTTTTTCTTGTCCGTTACCGGTGGCCGCTCAGTCATCATCCTCATCCCGCACCGCAAAAGATTCCTGCCAGAAATAGCAGCGATCTTCCCAGCGCAGCATGGTGAGTTGTCCGCCCCAGCAGCAGCCGGTATCCAGCGCATAGATACCGCGTGGTGCCCCTTTGCCTTCCAGTGACGCCCAGTGACCAAAGGCCACACTGTAGCCTTCCGGTAGTTTTGACGGCAGGGCAAACCACGGTTTCAGCGGAGCGGAAACCTGATCCGGTTTATCCTTGCAGACCATATCCAGTTGTCCGCCGGGGAAGCAGTAGCGCATCCGTGTCAGGGCATTGGTGGAAAAACGCAGACGCGGCAGGCCCGTCAGGGAAGGTGACCAGTCATTCGGTAAATCACCATACATGGCGTTAATAAACAGCGGGTAGGTATCACTGCTGAGAACCGCTTCCACTTCACGCGCACAGGTAACGGCAGTTTCCAGATCCCACTGCGGGGTGATCCCGGCGTGAGCCATGATCAGTTTTTTCTCATGATCAACCTGTAACATCGGCTGGCGGCGCAGCCAGTTGATCAGCTCATCCAGATCCGGTGCGCTGAGCAGTTTGTTCAGATGATCACGCGGTTTATTGCGGCTGATCCCAGCGTAGATCCCCAGCAGATGCAGATCATGATTGCCGAGCACCAGCCTGACGCAGTCACCCAGGCTTTTGACATAACGGAGAACATCAAGTGAATCCGGGCCGCGGGCGACCAGATCACCGGTCAGCCACAGGGTATCAGCCTGCGGATCAAAATCAGCCTGAGCCAGTAATGCGCGAAGTTCATGGTAACAGCCATGAACATCGCCGATAAGATAGGTTGCCATAGAAAATCAGTGAATAAAGGTTGGTATTGCGAGCCGGAAAACAGGGATCTCACTGATGAAATCCGCACCCTCGTGATCCACCATAGTGTAATAACCTTCCATGGTGCCCAGCGGTGTTTCCAGAACTGTGCCGCTGGTATAACGATACTCTTCACCGGGCCGGATCACCGGCTGTTCACCGATGACACCTTCCCCCTGAACTTCTGTCTGGCGGCCTTCACTGTTGGTGATGCGCCAGTAGCGGCTGATAAGCTGCACAGGATCACGACCCAGGTTACGGATAGAAACGGTATAAGCGAAAACATAGCGTTCCGCATCCGGTTCAGACTGGCTTTCGATATAAACACTCTGAACCTGAATACAAATTCTCGGGTCGTTATTCATGATGAATCCCCTATGAGGCGGGATGTTCCGCCAGGTAATTGGCCATCAGACAGTATTGCGCAACACTGATATTTTCTGCACGTGTGGCCGGATCAATACCCAGCTCAGTCAGGGTTTCCGGACTGAACAGATCACCTAAGCTGTTGCGGATCGTTTTGCGGCGCTGGTTAAAGGCCTGCGTGGTCACCCGGCTGAGCAGCGCGACATCTTTCAGTACATACGGATTTTCGCGGTGCGGGATCAGGCGGACAACCGCTGAATCCACTTTTGGTGCCGGACGGAATGCCGTCGGCGGCACATCCAGAACCGGAACGACCTGGCAGTAATACTGTGCCATGACACTCAGACGGCCGTATGTTTTGCTGCCCGGACCGGCAACCAGACGGTTAACCACTTCTTTTTGCAGCATAAAGTTCATATCACTGATTGCGTTAGTGAAGGTGAACAGATGGAACATCAGCGGCGTGGAGATATTGTACGGCAGGTTACCGAACACCCGCAGCGGCTGGCCGCGTTCCTGTGCCAGTGCCGTGAAATCCACGGTCATGGCGTCCTGCTGAATAATGGTCAGTTTGCTTTGTAAAAACGGATGGCTGGCCAGACGGGCGGCCAGATCACGGTCAATTTCAATGACCGTCATTTTGTCCATGCGATCGGCAACCGGCTCAGTCAGTGCAGCCAGTCCCGGCCCGATTTCAACAATCGCCTGGCCGGGTTGCGGGTTAATCGACGCGACAATGCTGTCGATAATAAATTGATCGGTTAAGAAGTTCTGCCCGAAACGTTTACGGGCAAAATGCCCCTGATGGACTCGTGTATTCATTGACTGTTTTTAATCATTGTAATCGCTAAATTTAATGCGGTGATAAAACTACCCACATCTGCTTTGCCGGTACCTGCCAGTTCCAGGGCTGTGCCATGGTCGACAGAGGTCCGGATAAACGGCAGTCCCAGCGTGATATTCACGGCACGGCCGAATCCCTGATATTTTAGCACAGGCAGACCCTGATCGTGATACATGGCGAGCACGGCATCCGCACGCTCCAGGTATTTCGGCTGGAACAGGGTATCTGCCGGCAGCGGACCTTCCAGGGAAATGCCCTGTGCCCGCAGCTCATCGAGTGCCGGGATAATGGTGTCTATCTCTTCATGACCCATATGACCACCTTCCCCCGCATGCGGGTTCAGACCGCAGACGATGATATGCGGCTGCGCGATACCGAATTTGGTGCGTAGGTCATGATTGAGGATAGTGATCACTTCATGCAGGCAGGTGCGGTCAACGGCTGCCGGAACCTGTAAAATCGGCAGATGCGTAGTTGCCAGCGCCACCCGCATCTCTTCGGTGGCCAGCATCATCACCACACGCTTGCAGTGACTGCGGTCAGCAAAAAACTCTGTGTGGCCGATGAACGGGATCCCGGCATCGTTAATGATGCCTTTGTGCACCGGGCCTGTAATCAAAGCACCAAATTCACCCTGCAAACAGCCGTCACAGGCACGAGCCAGTGTTTCGGTCACATAGGCGGCATTTGCCACGTTAAGCTCACCGGCGACAGCCGGCGCTTTCAGTTCAACAGGCAGAATGGTCAGTGTGCCGGCGCGCTGCGGCTGACAGGCGGTATCCGGTGAATAAGGTTCAAGGGTGAGCGGCAGTGACAGGGCGTGTGCGCGTTGCTGCATCAGTTGCGGATCAGCACAGACCACCAGTTTTACCGGCCAGTCGCGCTGTGCCAGCGCGACTGTCAGGTCAGGACCAACCCCGGCAGGTTCGCCGGGGGTAATAACGACAGGTTTCAGCTTATTTGTTACTGCCATCTAAAATTTCCACGTAAGCGCCGGCGCGCTGTTCCTGCATCCAGCTCTGTAATTCTTCGCTGAATTTACGGTTAAACAGCATACGGTAAGCGCGATCTTTCTGAGCCGCTTCGGTCTTATCCACGTTGCGGGTATCCTCAAGCTGGATCAGGTGCCAGCCGAAAGAGGAGCGGACAGGCTGACTCAGTTCGCCTTTTTTCAGTTTCATCAGTGCGTCACGGAAAGCCGGGTCGTAGATATCAGGCATTGACCAGCCTAACTCACCACCACGCAGGGCAGAGCCCGGATCTTCTGAGAATTGTTTTGCCGCAGCATCAAAGGAGGTTTTACCGCTTTTCACATCAGCGGCAATCTGCTGCAGTTTGCTGCGTGCCTGGTCATCGGTCATTACCGGTGACGGTTTGATCAGAATATGACGGGCTTTCACTTCAGTCACAGAAATTGGCTGGCTGTTTCCGCGGACTTCATTCACGCGCAGAATGTGGAAGCCGACACCGGAACGCACCGGCCCGACAATCTCACCGCTTTTGGCTGTCTGAAGGCGCTCGGCAAACAGACCCGGCAGCTCCTGTAAACGGCTCCAGCCCATATTACCGCCTTTCAGCGCCTGTGGATCTGCAGAATAGGTGATCGCCAGTTTACCGAAATCGGCACCATGCTGAAGTTCATTCATAATGGTGGTGACTTTTTCTTTTGCTGCATTCATCTGATCTTCTGTCGGGTTTTCCGGCAGCGGGATCAGGATATGGCTGATGTTCAGTTCAGTATCCGCAGCGTTCTGTGTGCTGATAAGGTTTGCCAGAGAATCAACTTCCTGCGGCAGGATCACCACACGGCGGCGGACTTCGTTGTTACGGACTTCCGCCATCATCATTTCTTTGCGGATATCGCTGCGGTATTTGTCATAGCTCATACCGTCGCGTTTCAGACGATCTTTCATCTGGGCAAGGGTCATGTTGTTCTGACGGGCGATATCTTCGATAGCGCCGTCAACCGCCTGGTCAGGGATAGAGATCTGCATCTGTCCGGCCATCTGCATCACGATATTGTCCATGATAAGACGTTCAAGAATCTGCTGACGTAATGTTGCCTGATCCGGAATCTGCTGACCGGCATTGCGGGCATTCATGGTGACAGTCTGAAGCATATTATTGACATCACTCTCCAGAACCACACCGTTATTCACGACTGCCGCAACTTTATCAAGCTGCTGCGGTGCTGCGAATGAGGTTGTGCTTGCCGTGAACATCAGGCCGAGAATGAGTGTTCTCCAGTTTTTCATAAGTATCCCATCATGTTTCGTATCGCCGTACCGCCGGTACGGCATGTGAAAATTGTATCAGCTCAGGCGGTTAAAATGCCGGAACATACGGCAGAATACCGCGCTCAAGCATTTTCTGGCTGCCCAGACTATAATTGCTGCTCATACCGCGTAATTCGATATTAAACGTGATTTTATTGTCGTACTCACTGGCGTCATTTTTCCAGTCGATAATCTTACGCTCGTAACCGACGTTTGCCGCCCAGCAGCAGGTATTGTATTGCAGACCGACTAACTGGCTGGCCGGCTGGCTCTCTTTGGTGTCATAGTAATACTGACCGACAAAGGCCCACTGCTCCGCAATTGGCCAGCTGGCCACAATACCGACCTGAGAAATGCCTTGCTGGTTCCGCGGTGAAACGTATTTTTCGCCATACCGGGTATGCTGACGCATCGCCTGAATATAGTCCCGGTCCACATAGCGGTAATTCAGCTGAATCAGACGTTCTGCATCCTGTCGGTACTCCATTGTGGCGTTGGACATGGAGACACTGCCCAGACGGCGGTCATACTGAATGCCGCCTTTCAGGCCCCAGTTGTCGTTATAACGCCACATGGAATCACCCGCCCAGACCATCGAACCGGTTTCATCTTTTTCATCCACTACTGTATATTGAGAGTCACCGGTTCGCGGACGTTCAAAGTAGTAGATTTGACCCACAGAAACGTTAAATCGTTCAACTAATTCATCATCATAAATCCGGCTGGTTACCCCGGTGGTGACCTGGTTGGCGGATGCAATGCGATCCAGACCACTGTACATGCGGTCACGGAACAGGCCGCTGTAGCTGGACTGCATCAGCGTGGAGTCAAAGTTATTGATATTGTCCTGGTTTTTATACGGGACATACAGGTACTGCGCGCGCGGCTCTAATGTCTGGGTGAAGCTGTCATTAAAGAACATCGGCCGCTCGAAGATCATCTTCGCATCAGCCTTAAACTGCGGCAGCACCCGGGTAACATTTTTTTCAAGTTCGGAGTTCTTCAGTACTTCAGGAATATCCTGATCATAATGCGTTGCCATCAGCTTCGCTTCAGTATTGAAGCTGGCCCAGCCGTTAGACAGCGGCATGCTGAGTGTCGGTTCCGCATGAATACGGACGGCATCCGGATTATTTTTACCTACGCTGGTAAAGCGGGAGACCTGACCGTAGGCACGGAAATCAAACACTCCGAGGTCATTTTTATAATAATTGAGATCTAACTGCGGCTCAGCACGGTAGGAGGTCGCGTTATCATTGTTGGTCAGAATCTGGAACTGTTTGGCGGTTACGGTGGCGTTCCAGTTCGATTTTCGGATACCCACAGCCAGTTTTTGCGTGGCATAGCCGTCAGTGGAGTTACCGTAAGCGGAAGTGAAATCGGTAAAATAGCGCGAGTCACTGACTTTGGTGTAGTCAGAAGAGAACCACCAGTCCTGTGCAAACGACCCGCTGTGGCCCCAGTAGAATAACCAGCGGTCATTGGAATTACGTTTCGCCCACTCTGCATCACCGGCGGCTTCTTTGTCTTTCTTATACTGCGAGTCATCCAGCAGGAAATCAAAGGCCAGTGTGCCTGTACCGAATTGTGTCAGGTAACGGAACTCATTATCCATTTTCAGGCCGCGTTTACTGAAATAGTGCGGCGTGATAGTGGCATCGTAATTCGGGGCGATATTCCAGTAATACGGCAGGGTAAATTCCAGGCCGGATGATTTGGAATAGCTGCCGTTCGGGATCAGAAAACCGGAGCGGCGTTTATCACCGATCGGTAACTGGAGATACGGGCTGTAGAAGATCGGCACATTGGCGACACGGAAACGGGCGTTCCAGATTTCCGCAACCTGCTCTTCCCGGTCAATAATGACCTCAGAGCCTTTGACGCTCCAGCTGTCATTGCCCGGCAGGCAGGAGGTAAAGACCCCGTTTTCGAGGATGGTATAACGGTTTTCGCCGCGAAGCTTCATTTTGTCGGCATCACCGCGGCCCTGACGGCCGACCATCTGGTAATCGCCTTTCTCAACATCAGCATCATTGTTATTGAGATTCAGCCACGCTTTCGGCCCTTTCAGACGGATTTGCGGATCAGAATAGCGGACATCACCGGTCGCTGTCGCAATACGGACAGGATTGGTTTCTTCACCGCTCTGGGTGACTTCCACTTCCTCCGCTTTCAGATTCTGGTTACCTGAGCGGATATCAACGCCACCATCATATTTTACCGCGTGCGGATATTCGCCTGACACACCTTGTGCAGTGATATTGACCGGAAAATCGCCGGGTTTACCGTCAACAACCGGCTCGTCATACACCGGAACACCCAGCATACATTGCTCGGCAAGTGTGGCGGCTTGTGCAGCCTGACTGTATAACGCTGCCCAGATAATGGTGGCCAGCAGGGTTGGATAACTCTTCTTCATAAGTATGTCTGCAATTCCGTCCTCGGTAGCACATTGCCCGAACGCCAAAAGCCTAATTTACACGAAAAAAGAGCGCGCGTGAAACAGGTTCACGTATCCAAATGGCGTTAGGCATCGTACAGAATGGGTAGTATGATAATGCAAAATTGCGCCAAGGGCATTGTTGAATTGAGGAGTATATGCACTATTTGGGAAAAATCATCGGAATTTTATTAGGCATGGCATCCGGAGCCGGTTTTTGGGGTATTTTTCTCGGCTTTCTTATTGGTCATGCGATTGATAAAGTCCGCAGTCAGCAATTGGGTGGCTCATTCAGCAACAATCAGTCCAGACAGGCACTCTTTTTCAGCACAACCTTTCAGATTCTGGGGCATCTGACCAAATCAAAAGGCCGGGTAACGGAATCTGACATTTATCTGGCCACCGCTCTGATGGATCGTATGCAGTTGCACGGCAGTGCGCGGACTCAGGCTCAGAACGCTTTCCGTGAAGGTAAAGCGGCCGGTTTCCCGCTGCGGGATGCACTGCGTCAGTTACGCCGCGCCTGTTACGGGCGGGCGGATTTACTGCGCATGTTTCTGGAAATCCAGATCCAGGCGGCGTTCGGTGACGGGGAACTGCATCCGAATGAACGCCAGGTACTCTTGGTGATCGCCGAAGAGCTGGGGATCCCGCGTCATCAGTTTGAAAATGTGCTGGCAATGATGCAGGCGCAGATGCACGGCGGGGCACAGAGCGGTAATTGGCAGCAGCAGTCTCAGCAGGGTTATTACCGCGATCAGACCGCAGACCTTGCTGCCGCTTACCGGGTGCTGGGCGTGAAAGAAAGCGACGACAGTACTGTTATCAAACGCGCCTACCGCAAGCTGATGAGTGAACATCACCCGGATAAACTGGTGGCGAAGGGGTTACCGCCGGAAATGATGGAACTGGCGAAAGAGAAAGCGCAATCGATCCAGGCAGCATATGATCTCATTAAAAAAGAGAAAGGCTTTAAATAATCCCGTTTAATACCGTTTTTAAGGTGTAAAACGTGATGCCGGGAAAGTGCAGGGCGGATCATATTCTTTTCATATAATTGCTATAAAATATAAATGTAGTTGAAAAATTACGTGAATATTTTATTAAATATGTTAAGGATATGATCCATGGCCAATACCCGTGTTCTTATCGGAGTAGCGGGATTAGCACTTTGCCTGATTCTTGCCTCAATGAATTCGGTGACCGTGTTAATCCACTAAAAATCTGATTTACAAGTAAAATGCATCGGCTCGCCATTTGCCGGATGTGTGACAGACAGCGCCTCTGCATGAAGCTGCAGCCGGGGCGCTGCGGCTCTTGCCTCATCATGAGCATAAAAACGGTCACCAAGAATCGGATGTTCCAGCGCCAGCATATGCACCCGCAACTGATGAGATCGTCCGGTGACCGGAAACAGCCTTACCCGCGTGGCATTTTCTTCATATTCCAGTACTTCATAACCTGTCTGTGCCGGTTTGCCGGTTTCAAAACACACTTTCTGTTTCGGCCGGTTCGGCCAGTCACAAATCAGCGGTAAATCCACCATGCCGGTTTCCGGCTCCAGCCGTCCCCATACACGGGCGACATAGGTTTTTTTCGGCTCACGTTCACGGAATTGCCGTTTAAGCTCCCGCTCAGCCGCTTTGGTCAGCGCAACCACAATAATACCGCTGGTTGCCATATCCAGACGATGAACAGATTCGGCGGAAGGATAGTCACGCTGAATGCGTGTCATCACACTGTCTTTATGTTCCGGCGCCCGTCCGGGAACGGAAAGCAGCCCGCTTGGTTTATTCACCACAATGATGCTTTCATCCTGCCAGAGGATATTCAGCCAGGGATCGGCAGGCGGGTTATAAGGTTCCATTAGCATGGGATCACCAAATCAGAGACCCGGCAGAGATTCTCTGCCGGGATACAGGTTATTGATGCGAAACGACAATCAGGCGGATAGCATCAAGGCGCCAGTTAGCATCATCCAGATGTGACAGGATCTGCTGACGTTCTTCTTCAATGGCATCAAGCTCATCATCACGGATATTCGGGTTAACCGATTTCAGTGCCAGCAGGCGGTCATGTTCCAGTGTAAGATGCTGATCCGCCATTGCTTTCGCAGCGGTAATCAGTTCACGGGCCTGACCGGCGATAACGTCTTCGGACAGACGCAGTACCTGATGTACCTCATTTTGCACCGCATTGACAAATTTGCTGCCGGTATGGCGGTTTACGGCATTCAGCTGGCGGTTAAAGCTCTCAAATTCCACCTGAGATGCCAGGTTATTGCCTTTTACATCCATCAGCAGGCGCACCGGTGTCGGCGGCAGGAAGCGGGTCAGCTGCAGGTTTTTCGGCGCCTGGGCTTCCACCACATAAATCAGCTCTGTCAGCAGCGTGCCGACCGGCAGGGCTTTGTTTTTCAGCACGGAGACCGCACAGCTGCCGGTATCACCGGACAGGATCAGATCCAGACCGTTGCGGATAATCGGGTGTTCCCAACTGATAAACTGTGTGTCCTCGCGGGACAATGCCTGCTCACGTTTAAAGGTGATAGTGCAGCCGTCCTCCGGCAGACCCGGAAAATCCGGCACCAGCATATGGTCAGACGGGGTCAGGGCGATCATGTTGTCGCTGCGGTCATCCTGATTGATACCGACAATATCAAACAGATTCAGGGCAAAGGTCACCAGTTCGGTATCTTCATCCTGATCCGCAATTTCAGCAGCCAGTTTATTACCGGCTTCGCCACCGTTGGAATGCATTTCCAGCAGGCGGTCACGACCCTGTTCCAGTTCCTGTTTCAGGGCATCATGGGTTTTACGGCATTCGGCGATAAACTCATCAAAACCACTGAGATCAGCCGGATTTGCCATCAGGTTAATCAGTTTGTCGTAATAGCAGTCATAGATGGTGCGGCCGGTCGGACAGGTATATTCAAAGGCTTCCAGACCTTCGTGGAACCAGCGCAGTAGTACGGCCTGTGCGGTATTTTCCAGATACGGAATACTGATCTGAATATCGCGTTTCTGACCGATACGGTCGAGACGCCCGATACGCTGCTCCAGCAGATCCGGGTTAAACGGCAGATCGAACATCACCAACTGATTGGCAAACTGGAAGTTACGCCCTTCAGAACCGATTTCAGAGCAGAGCAGCACCTGTGCGCCTTCCTCTTCGGAGGCAAAGTAGGCCGCCGCCCGGTCGCGTTCCAGCAGGGACATATTCTCATGGAAAACCGCAGCGTGGATACCTTCGCGCTCGCGCAGAACCTGCTCCAGCTGCAGAGCGGTTGCAGCCTGGGCGCAGATCACCAGCACTTTTTCATTGCGGTTTGCCAGCAGGAAGCCGAGCAGCCATTCAACACGCGGGTCGAAGTTCCACCAGGTGGCGTTTTCACCTTCAAATTCCTGATAAATCTGCTCCGGATAGAGCATTTCACGGGCTTTGATTTCTGTGGTTTTTTTGCTGCCCATGATCCCGGCGACTTTAATTGCGGTCTGATACTGTGCCGGCAGCGGCATCTTAATCGCTTTCAGTTCGCGGCGCGGGAAGCCTTTCACACCGTTGCGGGTGTTGCGGAACAGCAGGCGGCTGGTGCCGTGTCTGTCCATCAGCATACTGATAAGCTCGCGGCGGGCATTCTCACCGTCTTCAGTATCTGTATTGGCGGCTTTCAGCAGCGGCTCAATATCCTGTTCGGCGATCAGGTCATGAATGGCATTCTGCTGATCTTTGGTCAGCGGTGCGCGGTCGAGCAGCAGGGTGACCGCATCGGCAACCGGCTGATATTTCTGCTGTTCGTCAACAAAGGTGTCAAAATCATGAAAACGGTTCGGGTCCAGCAGGCGCAGACGCGCAAAGTGGCTCTCCATACCAAGCTGTTCCGGGGTGGCGGTCAGCAGCAGTACCGACGGAATGCTTTCCGCCAGGGTTTCGATCACCTGATATTCACGGCTCGGCGCGTCTTCACTCCAGACCAGATGGTGTGCTTCATCCACCACCAGCATATCCCAGCCGGCTTCCGCCAGGTGTTCAAAACGTGGTTTGCTTTTGCGGACAAAATCCAGTGAGCACAATACCAGCTGTTCGGTTTCAAACGGGTTGTCACTCTCGTGCTGTGCCTCGGTATAACGGCTGTCATCGAACAGGGAAAAACGCAGATTGAAACGGCGCAGCATTTCCACCAGCCATTGGTACTGAAGGCTTTCCGGCACAATAACCAGCACACGCTCGGCGCGTCCGGCCATTAACTGCTGGTGGATAATCATCCCGGCTTCGATGGTTTTACCCAGGCCGACTTCGTCCGCCAGCAGAACACGCGGCGCGTGGCGTTTACCGACTTCATTGGCGATAAACAGCTGATGCGGGATCAGACTGGCGCGGATGCCGCGCAGGCCGCTGGTGGCGCGGCGGTACTCTTCACTCAGGAATTTGCGGGCACGGTAGCGCAGCGCAAAGCGATCCATGCGGTCAATCTGACCGGCAAACAGGCGATCCTGAGGTTTATTAAATGTCAGTTTACTGTCGAGAAACACTTCGCGCAGGCGGACATTGTCCTCACCGGTATCGGTACGCTGCCCGATATAGGTTAATAATCCGTCGCTCTCTTCAACGGCGGTCACACTGAGCTGCCAGCCTTCGTGACTGGTAACGGTATCCCCTTCGTTGAACATCACACGGGTGATAGGGGCATCGGCTGCGGCATAGAGACGGTTTTCACCGGTGGCAGGGAAAAGAAGGGTGATCATCCGGGCGTCGACAGATACAACTGTACCTAATCCCAGCTCGCTTTCAGTATCGCTTATCCAGCGTTGACCAAGAGTAAACGGCATATTTTTGGCTCGATTCTGTTATTCAGGGCTAATTAGAAAAATGCTGTGGACATCATTACCGGTGATACAAAAACAGCATTGTATTCACCGGGAAAAACACCGCCAGTCAGAACAGCAGCATCAGCTGCATCACTCTGCTCCGGTGTTAAAAGCAGTAAAGGGGCGCTATGTTAATCCATAAGATCCGCATCGTCACCTGTAAAATGGCAAAATTAAAATGGCATCAATAATTGCCCCGTTAACAATGTGGTGAAGTCATCCTCCAGGAAAGGCAGAATGGCATCGGCTATCGGCATCAGTTGCTTATTAATGTAATGCTCATAGTCCGGCGGTGCCGTCAGAATCTCCAGCGGCTGCGGCCCGGAACGGGTAAGAATATAGCTTATCCCGGCACCGCGCTGGTACTGCGGCGGACGATTCATACGGACATTATACTCATCCGCCATTCTGGCCGCTTTGACATGAGGCGGCACATTACGCTGATAATCCGCCAGCGGACGGCGCAGACGCTTGCGGTACACCAGCCGGTCATCGTAGCGTCCCTCGAGTGTGTCGCGGACATAATCACGGATAAACTGCTGATACGGCATTTTATCGAAAATCAGCCGGTACAGGGTTTGCTGGAAATGCTGTGCCAGCGGTGTCCAGTCACTGCGGACCGTCTCCAGCCCGCGAAAGACCATTTTATCCCCCGAAAGTCCCGCATACCGTTTCTTGCTGCCGAGGTCTGTTCCGCGGATCGTCGGCATCAGAAAACGGCGGTAGTGGGTTTCATACTCAATTTCCAGGGCCGAGATCAATCTGTATTCATCCTTTAAATGGGTCTGCCACCATTGATTGATCTCTTCCACCAGCCAGTGTCCGATACGTTCCGCATCCGCTTCACTGTGCGCACTTTTCAGCCAGACAAAGGTGGAATCGGTGTCGCCGTAAATGACCTGGTAACCCAGAGACTCAATAATAGTGCGTGTTTTTCGCATGATGTCATGTCCGCGCATGGTGACGGAGGAGGTCAGGCGCGGATCATAAAAACGGCATCCGGCGGCACCCAGAACACCACAAAACGCATTCATAATAATTTTCAGAGCCTGCGACAGCGGCTTATCCCCTGCCAGTTTCGCCATATCCCGTTCATGCCAGATACGGTTGACAATATCCGGCAGACAGTTGGTTTCCCTGGAAAAATACGCGCCCTTAAACCCTGGAACCGCCTGTTCCGGCGCGGCAAGACCTTCGACCATGCCAATCGGGTCGATGAGAAAGGTACGGATAATGGAGGGATACAGGCTTTTAAAATCCAGCACTACTACGGAGTCATATAATCCCGGGGCTGAATCCATCACAAAGCCGCCCGGTATCGGCTCACCGGGTTTTTCGCCGGGGTCAGGTGCGACATAGCCTTTACGATGCATCGGCGGCAGATAAAGATGGGTGAAGGCGGCGACAGAACCTCCCATGCGATCCGGTGCCAGGCCGGTTACCGCTGCCCGGGCCAGCAGAAATTCTGTCAGATGGGTGTGCTCAAAAATCCGGGTGACCAGACGGCAGTCCTGAAGGTTATACCGTGCCAGTGCCGGTTTATCCTCACGGAAGCGGCGGTTGATTTCATCCATGCGGTCATACGGGGAGTCGCTGTCTTTGCCCTCGCCGAGCAGTGCCTGAGACACCGCCTCCAGACTGAAAGACGGAAACTGCCAGGTAGCGGCTTTCAGGGCATCGATACCATCAATAATCAGCCGCCCCGGGGCACCGGCAAAAAATTGGCCGGGTTTGAAGCCGTGCTCCCGCCAGGAGAGCGGGGCATTATTACGGCCGAAAATCAGCGGGATCTGATACTTTTCCGCATGGCGCTGCAGAATGCGCAGATCAAACTGGATCAGGCTCCAGCCGATTATCATGTCCGGATCATGTTCTGCCAGCCACTGGTTCAGACGGTGAAGCAGATCCGGGCGGCGCGGGACGTACTCCAGCGTGAAATCAGGATTGGTCAGCGGCGTGCCGTTCTCCGGGCCGAGCATAAATACCGTATCAGCCCCGCAACCGGAGAGCCCGATGGAGTAAAGGTCACCGAACTCTGTGGTTTCGATATCCAGAGAAACGATTTTCAGCGCCGGGCGGTAATCCGGATGCGGTTTCATCAGCACATGGCCATCCGGTTGCGGCTGTACCCAGACAGCGGCGGTAATAAAACGCTCCATCAGATAGCGTTCACAGGGGCGGATATCCGCTTCATAAAGGTGCAGATGCTGTTCACCGAGCTGTTTTTCCAACTGCTGTAACTGGCGGTACTGGCGGCAGTAAACGGCACTGACATCATCCTGATGGAAATCCTTCAGCGGGCGTGCTGTCAGTGTGGTGCCGGGGATGTTGTTAATAAAGGGACGGCTTTCCGCCAGCTCCCGGTGCGGGACAAAGCCAACAGCCTGTTGCAGCGGAACAGAAACATGCCGTGGCCCGTTATCTGTCGCCAGCCAGTAACGGACCTCAATACCGCGCGGGGTATCAGACCAGTGACGGGTCAGAATAAAACCGGCTTCCGCCGGTGCTGCCACCTGACGGGAGGGAAAACAGTTGTGCCCTGCCATCATTTTGTCCGTTCTGCTGATGAAAAAATAACTATAGCAGAGTGGTGTGGATATATACAGTATTTAAGGTGCGGTTTACGGACGGATTCCCAGGATCCGTGCCTGGGGAACCTCACCGCTGACCAGGGCAGTGGTGCTGCCGTCAAAGGCAATGGTGCCGTTATCCACCACCATTGCGCGGGGCGCGATTCTGGCCGCGTCATCGGTATTGTGGGAGACCATCATCAGTGTCAGTTGCCGTGAATCACAGATGGTTTCCAGCAGCGTCAGCATTTCATTGCGCAGTGCCGGATCCAGTGCGGAGAAGGGTTCATCCAGCAGCAAAACAGGCTGGGAACGCACCAGGCACCGTGCCAGTGCCACCCGCTGACGCTGGCCGCCGGAAAGCTGTGACGGCAGACGTTTCAGCAGTGGTGTCAGCGAAACCTGTTCAGCGATTTGTGCCAGCTGTACTTTTTGCTCCGCATTCAGTTTCATACCGGGATGAAAACCGAGAGCGATATTCTGCTCTGCCGTCAGGTGAGCAAACAGGTTATTTTCCTGAAACAGCATGGATACCGGGCGTGAAGCGGGTGGTGTACGGGTGTGATCTTCACCATTGAGCAGGATAGTGCCGCTTTCGGCAAACTGAAATCCCGCAATCAGTGACAGCAGGGTACTTTTACCCGCCCCGCTCGGGCCGAGAATGGCAATTTTTTCTCCGGCGGCAACGGAAAAATGAAAATTCATTGTCTGTTGCTGATAGCGGTAAAGAATATGATCAAAATAAATCATGGGCGTTTCCCCGGCAGACGTTCCAGAACGGTAAATAGCCCGAAACAGAGTAAAAACAGGATCAGCGCAGTGACAGCCGCATCCGAATTGCGGTAAGCGCCGATCTGCTGATAAAGATAGAATGGCAGCGTGCGGAAATCCTCATTGCCGAACAGGGCTATCACACCAAAATCCCCGACTGACAGCACACTGGCAAATGCCACTGCCTGTGCCAGCGGGTTACGGAGAGCCTTCAGTTCAATCAGCTTCAGCCTGTTGAATCCGCTGATATTCAGCGAGAGACAAAGCGGGTTATAGCGTTCAGCGAGGTCACGCATCGGGTTATCCAGTACTTTCAGTGCATACGGGACTGCCATCAGCGCATTGGTCAGGATCACCAGCCCGTATGGGATTGCCCCCAAATCAGTGGTGCCGGTCGTGCTGTTGAGCAGCAGAAAAAATCCGGTAGCCAGCACAATGCCCGGCATCGCGAGGATCACCAGCCCGGAAAGCTCCATGGCCTGCCCGGCTCTGACCGCCTGCCGCAGCCGCAGTTCACGGCTGCTCCATAACAGCATCATGGTCAGCAGCACGCAGATAAAACCGGAAGCCAGCGCAATACCGAGCGAGGTGAAAAATGCCCGCCACAGAGCCGGTTGCTGCAGGACCGGCAGCAATCCCGGATTCAGGCCGTCTGCGATGATGGCAAAAAACGGCGGCAGCAAAAACAGCAGGGCACAGAGGATGATCAGGCCGTCAGCCAGTCTGCGCGGCAGCGTGTCCTGCGGATTGCACCATTGCAGTGATTGGGTAAAACCGACAGAAAAATGGCCGGACAAACGCTGGCTGACGAGCACCAGCCCGATACAGCACACCAGCTGGATCAGCGCCAGCAGGGCAGCGCGGCCGATATCAAAGTCATAATTCAGCGCCTGGTA
Organism: Morganella morganii; assembly: GCF_041099235.1. Taxonomy (GTDB): domain Bacteria; phylum Pseudomonadota; class Gammaproteobacteria; order Enterobacterales; family Enterobacteriaceae; genus Morganella; species Morganella morganii_E. The sequence goes on from NZ_JBFZSO010000007.1 coordinate 146,946, forward strand.
AATCGCCAGTTCAATGGTGGTTGCAGCGGGGCCGCCACCGAGCGCCAGCACCGTGGCAAAACTGGCAAAGCAGAGCATAAAAATCAGTGCAGCGGTCGGCAGCAGCTGACGGCGCAGATAGGGCCATTCGACAATCCGGAAATGCTGCCATTCATTCATATTGAGCTGAGCGGCGAGTTGTCTCTGTTCCGTGGCAATATTGTCGAGCTGCTGATACAGCATCCGGGTGGCGAGCGGCATATTAAAGAAGATGTGCGCCAGCAGAATGCCCTGTAACCCGTACGGGGAGAAGGTATAGTCCAGATCCAGAAAACCGGAAATATGTGCCAGCCAGCCGTTACGGCCATAGACAGATAAAATACCGAATACCGCCACCAGCACGGGCAGAACCAGGGTCATTGCGCACAACCGCAGAAAAATAGTCCGTCCCGGGAAACGGCGGCGCCAGAGTGCACGGGCCAGAAAAACAGCCGGAATAACAGAGAACAGGGCAGATAAGAAAGCCTGCCAAAAGGTAAAGCGGATGACATGCCACAGGTAGCTGTCATCCCATATCTGCTGCCAGTCTGTATCCGGTGTGTTAAACCACAGCGCCCCGAAGGCACTGACAGCAACGACCAGAAGAAGACCGGATGCGAGTGCACCCGGTATCAGGTATGCGGCAATTAACGGCTGACTGCGTTTTGCCATATCTGTATCCACTGATTGCGCTCTTTCGCCACTTCTTTTGCATCAAATTCCAGCGTTTTGGCCGGTTTCGGCATTTTGTCGTAAACCGGCGGCAGCGGCATATCAATCACAGGATACATCCAGTTGGTGGTCGGCAGCGTTTTCTGGAAATCCGGTGTCAGCATAAACTGCATAAACTGTTCCGCCAGTGCCGGGTGTTTTGAGGCGGCCAGCACACCTGCCATTTCCACCTGAAGGTAATGCCCTTCCTCAAACAGTGCGGCCGCATAGTTATCTTTGTTATCTGCCAGCATGTGATAACCCGGCGAAGAGGTATAACTCAGTACCAGGTCAGCTTCACCTTTCAGGAACAGGCCGTAAGATTCACTCCAGCCTTTGGTGACCGTCAGGGTTTTTTTCGCCATTTTGGCCCACTGTGCTGACACATCATCCCCGTAGAGCTTTTCCATCCACAACAGCAATCCCAGCCCCGGTGTGCTGGTGCGCGGATCCTGATAAATGATGGTCAGCTTCTGATCACTGTTAAGCAATTCTTTCATGCTTTTCGGCGGGTTCGGCAGGGTGTCTTTGTTGTAGATAAAAGCAAACCAGCCGTAGTCATAAGGAATAAAGGTTTTGCTTTCCCATTTGACCGGCAGCACCAGTTTTGACTGATCAACATTGCTTTCTTTAAACAGCCCGGTATCCAGTGCCGCCTGCATCAGGTTGTTATCCAGACCTAAGATGATATCGGCCTGTGATTTTTTACCTTCCATCCGCAGACGGTTCAGCAGCGTCACGCCATCACTCAGACCCACGAGTTTCAGTTCGCAGTTGCATTGCGCTTCGAAGTTTTTCTTAATCTCCGGTCCCGGTCCCCACTCAGCGACAAATGAGTCATAGGTATAGACAGTCAGAACCGGCTTGCTGTTATCCGCAGCCGCCTGGAAAGAGAACAGTGCGGCAAGGCCGCCCGCAATAATATTTCTGGTCAGTTTCTGTAACACTTTGCGCTCCTGTAAGGGAAGGATTGGCAAAGGATCTGAGTGCAGCATGATGGCGACAGGCTGTGCTGTCAGCAGTGGCGGCTCAAATCCCTACGCCGGTATTAACCGGATCAGGTTCCTCGGGTGTTATCTCAGCAACACCGGCCGGAAAGCCGGAGCTGCACCCCGTTGAGAGAGGAATAGTGTAGTGTTTTTCCCGGGAATTTGCCACTGCCCGGAACCGTTAACGCGGCGTGTTGCTTTTCTTCCGTCAGAGCCGGAAATGCGGCGGGCTGAAGGATTTTGAGTGCAGAGGTTTACCCCATGATGGGAGTGTGAAACAATTGGCTATCTTTCAGTTTTTTTCTGAGGTAGTCGAGTGATTGATGATGATGGCTACCGCCCGAATGTCGGGATTGTAATTTGTAATAAGGAAGGCCAGGTTTTATGGGCCCGCCGCTACGGACAGCACTCGTGGCAGTTTCCTCAGGGAGGTATCAATCCCGGCGAATCACCGGAACAGGCCATGTACCGTGAGTTGTATGAGGAAGTTGGTTTAACGCGTAAAGATGTGCGTATCCTGGCGGTCACCCGCAACTGGCTGCGCTACAAATTACCCAAACGTTTGGTGCGTTGGGATACCAAACCGGTTTGTATCGGTCAGAAGCAGCGCTGGTTTTTACTTCAGCTGCTCTGCGAGGACAAAGAGGTCAATGTGACCCGCAGCAAGTCGCCGGAATTTGACGGCTGGCGCTGGGTCACCTATTGGTATCCTGTTCGTCAGGTGGTCTCTTTCAAACGTGATGTGTACCGCCGCGTAATGAAAGAGTTTTCTTCCGTTGTGATGCCTGCCAACAGCGAAGCGACGGCTGTGCGGGCACCGTTTCCCTATCGTCGCCGGCGCCAGAATTAGGGGGAACGGATGCTGACGCGTTTACGTGAAGTGATTGAAAAAGTGGCTGCCGCCGCCGATCTCGCGGAAGCGCTGGAGCTTCTGGTTAAAGAAACCTGTCAGGCGATGGGAACTGACGTCTGTTCCATCTACCTGGCAGATAATCAGCATCACTGTTTTTATCTGATGGCAACGCAGGGGCTGAAAAAGCCCCGCGGCCGTGCTGTCAGCCTTGCTTTCGGCGAAGGTGTGGTCGGGCATGTCGGCCGCCGCGCTGAGCTTATCAATATCGCGGATGTCCGCGAACACCCCGGTTTTAAATATCTCCCTCAGGTTAAAGAAGACAACCTGCGCGCGTTTCTCGGTGCGCCGGTGGTTTACCGTCGTCAGTTACTGGGCGTGCTGGTGGTTCAGCAGAGAGAAAAACGTCTGTTCAGCGAAACGGAAGAGTCTTTTATTGTCACTCTGGCAATGCAGCTGGCTGTGCTGCTGGCTCAGGCGCAAACCAAAGGGTTGTTCGGACAGTTCCGCCAGACCAGGATCCGGGCGATTCCGGTTTCTTCCGGGATTGTGATGGCCTATGGCTGGGAAGACCGTTCACAGCCGGTGCTTGAGAATGTTTCTGAAGCCTCGGCACTGGATCGCGTGCAGGAGCGTGCCCGCCTGAATAAAGCGCTGGAGGATGCCACGGCAGAGTGCCGCCGCATCAGCAAGCGTTTTAATGCTGCTTCACAAAAAGAAAGTGCCGCTATTTTCGATCTCTACTCCCATCTGCTGAACGACCTGCAACTGAAAAAAGGGTTATACAGTATTGTGGAGCAGGGGTTTGTGGCCGAATGGGCTGTCAAAACGGTCATTGAGCAATTTTCGGGCCGGTTTGCCGGGCTTCAGGACAGCTATATGCGGGAGCGGGCCACGGATTTACGTGCACTCGGGCAGCGGTTGTTATTCCATCTTGATGATAATTTCACCGGCAGCAACCAGTGGCCGGAGCGCTTTGTGCTGGTGGCTGATGAGCTGAGTGCCAGCCTGCTGGCGGAACTGCCGCAGGAACAGCTTGCCGGTGTGGTGGTGCGTGACGGGGCAACACATTCCCATTCCGCCATCCTGGTCAGAGCAATGGGTATTCCGGTTATCATGGGCGCGGATATTCAGCCGGAACTGTTACATAACCGCCTGCTTATCCTCGACGGCTACCGGGGCGTGGTGTATATCGAACCGGAACCGCTGATAGCACAGGAATTCAGCCAGATTATTGAGCAGGAGCAGGCTATCAGCCAGTTGGCAGAGGATGAACTCAGCCGCTCCGCTGCACTGAAAAGCGGCGAACGGGTTTCTGTTCAGCTGAATGCCGGGCTCAGTCTGAAATATGAGCAGAAAATCGTTAAAAGTATTGACGGAATTGGTCTGTACCGTACGGAAATACCGTTTCTTGTGCATAATGGTTTTCCGTCAGAAGAAGAGCAGAAAGTCCGTTATCAGGATATGCTGCAACTCTTTGCCGGGAAACCAGTGGTACTGCGGACACTGGATATCGGTGCGGATAAGCAGCTGCCGTATATGCCTATCAGCGAGGAGAACCCGTGTCTGGGCTGGCGCGGTATCCGTGTGATGCTGGATCAGCCGGAGATTTTTCTTATCCAGCTGCGGGCCATGCTGCGGGCTAATATCGGGCTGAATAATCTGAAGATATTATTCCCGATGATTTCCGGGCTCGCAGAGGTTGAAGAGGCTATCCGTCTGCTTGACCGCGCCTGCGGGGAGGTTTCGGCACTGACCGGGGAACGGGTGGAACGTCCGCCGGTGGGCGTGATGCTGGAAGTGCCGTCATTGTTGTTTATGCTGCCGGAACTGAAACAATATATTGATTTTATTTCTGTCGGTACGAATGATTTAACTCAGTATCTGCTGGCGGTTGACCGGAATAATACGCATGTTGCACCATTATATGACTCGCTCCATCCGGCAGTCCTGCGTATGCTGAATTTTGTCCGGACGGAAACCACCCGGCTGGGGATCCCGGTTTCGGTCTGCGGGGAAATGGCGGCAAATCCGTTAGGTGCAATGATACTGATTGGTTTAGGATACCGTCAGCTGAGTATGAACGGGCGGAGTATCCCGCGTATTAAGTATTTGCTGCGGCATCTGGATGCCGGGGCACTGGAGCCGCTGCTGGCATCATTGCTGGATGCGCAGACAGCGGCTGAGATCCGTGAAAAAGCGGAGCTGTTTATTGAAAACAAGGGGCTGGGACAGCTTATCCGGGGCAGTGCTTAACCGGCACATCCCGGGGCATAAGGTGTTTCCGTCCTTACAGTCATATATCCCGGTCTGCGGCAGGCAGAGCTGTAACCGCAGCCGGATACAACACACAGTGTGAGGTACGATGAGTAACACTTATCTGGCATTTCCGGATTTTGATCCTGTTATTTTTTCTGTGGGGCCGGTGGCGTTACGCTGGTACGGGCTGATGTATCTTGTCGGGTTTGTGTTTGCCATGTGGCTGGCCGGCCGGCGGGCGGATAAACCCGGCAGCGGCTGGAAACGCAGTGAAGTTGAAACACTGTTATATGCCGGGTTTGTGGGTGTTTTCCTGGGCGGCCGTATCGGTTATGTGCTGTTTTATAACTTCCCGCTGTTTGCGGAAAACCCGCTGTATCTGTTCAAAGTCTGGGATGGCGGTATGTCATTCCACGGCGGACTGATGGGCGTTATTATTGCTATGTGGTGGTTTGCCCGCCGCACGAAGCGCCATTTCCTGCTGGTTGCTGATTTCGTGGCACCATTGATTCCGTTTGGTCTCGGTATGGGGCGCATAGGTAACTTCATTAACGGCGAGCTGTGGGGACGTGTGACACTCGATACGCCGTGGGCCATTCTGTTCCCGACGTCTTACAGTGAAGACGTGAAACTGGCCGCTGCTGACCCGTCTCTGATGCCGGTGCTGGAACAATATGGCGTTCTGCCGCGTCACCCGTCGCAGCTGTATGAAATGCTGCTTGAAGGGATCGTCCTCTTTATCATTCTGAATGTATTTGTCCGCAAATCCCGCCCGATGGGCAGTGTGTCAGGTCTGTTCCTGATTGGTTACGGCTTGTTCCGTATCATTGTGGAATTTTTCCGCCAGCCGGATGCTCAGCTCGGTTTATTCGGCGGGATCAGCATGGGGCAGATTCTGTCTGTGCCGATGATTATTATTGGTGTGCTGATGATGGTATGGGCATACAAATGTCCGGGTAATAAAAAGCAGAGTGATACCGGAAAACAGAATGCGCCGGAATAGAGCCGGTTTTAGCGTTTAGTGAGTAACAAAAAACTGCATCGTAACCGATGCAGTTTTTTTATGCGAAGCTGTTTAATGGTTTCTCAGACAGAGAACGGATATTTAATCGGATCGTGGTGCTGGTAATCTGTCACCGTGAAGTCATCAGTGGTTACCCATGTCATTAAATCATCCAGCGTTTTAATCTCAGGGTTAATATGCAGTTTTGGTGATGCAAATGGTTTACGTGTAATCTGGACATCACGCATTAATTCCAGCTGGTCTTCATATAAATGAAGGTTAACCACTTTGTGATAAACCTTACCGCATTTCAGTCCGGTTATCTGAGCCATAATAGCCAGCAGGAAATAACATTGCGGCGCATTGAAAACATAACCAAGCGCATAATCACAGCTGCGCTGATAACTGTTTAAATATAATGTGCCATCAAGAACAGAGAAGTGATGCATAAACATGCAGGGTCTGAGGCAGCCCTGATCAAATTCACCCGGGTTCCAGAATGAAATAATTTCACCACGGTCATCAATTCCTTTTTTTAAATTATCATAGACTTTACGGAGTTGATCGAATGTATTTTTTCTCAGTTCATTAATCAGTGCTTTAACGCCTTCTTTATCTCCGGAGTCACTTAATGATAATAATAAATCATACTGTGCTTCTGTCGGGGATACTTTCAGCTGCCGTCCCTGAACACCATAAACGCGGCCCATATCATCCTCACCTTTGCGGTTCGGGTTTGCCAGCCAGTCGGTATTTTCATTGGCGTTAGCATTCCAGGTATTACAGCCGATGGCTCTGAACTGAGCGGCGCTGTCATATCCGCGTAAGTAACCCAGCATTTCCGCAATTGCGGCTTTCCAGAATGCTTTGCGGGTGGTCACCAGCGGGAACTCATTTTTGTCAACGTGGTAAGTGAAATCGGCATTAATAATTGTCAGGCATCTTTTACCTGTCCGTTTATTCTCAATCCATTTCCCTTCCTCCAGAATCCGCTTTGCAATGTCTAAATATTGTTCCACTTTTGTTTTCCTGTTGACGCAGTATATGGTTTTTATATTATAACATTATTTTCATTTTTTTAATACAAGATAATATTATTTTGATTCTTTATTAATGTTAAACCTATTGAATATATTAATAATTTAGTTGATATTTTGTTTTTTATAAAAACTATCAGTGGTTTTTTAATTCTTTATCTGAAGATGTCCGGCTCACAGATACTGATATTTAAATACAGTATCTGTGGCCGGTTTTTATATCAGTTAATTTACGGATTGTTAAAGAGCGGCGGTATTTGCTCTTTTTAACTCCTTCATTTTTTTCACTCCACACTTTTTTCTCCGGCAGATTATTTTTTTCCGCACAACTCGAAAAACGAATGTGAATTTGCAGTATTCTGCAGAATTTTTTTCCTGTTGCATCGCATTTTTTTCGGTTTTGTCTTTCCGGGAGTAGTAAATCCGTTATTTTTTCGGCAGAGAAAACGAACGGATGAATACATGCAGACAGAACGGGGGATATCGCTGATGGAAGTCATTATTGTTTTATTTATTATGGCATTACCTGTTTCATTTATTAATATTTCATGGGAAAGCCAGAGAGAGCGGCGTTATCTGACAGAAACGGCCGCGTTGTTTCAGCAATATCTCAGCAGCCATAAACTGAAAGCAACGTATCTGAATGAAACACGGAAAATAGCGGTTACTTTTGGTGAGAAAAGCCGGGCCTGTTATCAGGTATCAGCAGCGCGGTGTGATGATGGCCCGGAGGGATTCACGCCTATGGAAGGTGTCCGGATTGTTTCCGGCACGACCGATGCCGTGTTGTTCTGGGGAACCCGGCATACTGCCTCTGCTGCCAGCTTTTTACTGGAAAACACACAGGGACAGATAAAACTGATTATCTCAGCCCCGGGCCGTATACGGTTGTGTACACCGGGAACGATATCCGGAGTACCGTCATGCTGAATAAAAGGCGGGAAAAGGGTTCATTGCTATTTGAAATGCTGGCGGGAATGGCTGTCAGTGCAATTCTCCTGGTCACGGTAACCCGCTTTTTTCCGGCGCTGGGGCGGGATGTGCTGAACACATACCGGCAATATAAGCTGGATACGATAATGCGGGAAACCCTTTTGCGGCTGGAAAAAGATCTCCGGCGGACGGCATTCTGCCGGGGGCACTGTCAGGGTAAACCGCTGGAAATTGCCGCCCGGCGCAGTGAGGCAGACGGCAGTTGCATCATTGTTGCTTACGACCTCAATCACAATGGCCGCTGGGAGCGGAATGTCCGTAAAATCGGGGAACATTTCGGCTACCGTCTGAATAAGCAGGCACTGGAATGGACACGTAACGCCCGCAGCTGCCTGGATTCCGGCTGGGAAAAGGTCACGGATAACCGCTATGTGAATGTTTCCCGGTTTCTGGTTACGCCGGTAAAATTATACGGAAAACGAGGCCTGAAACTGACCCTGACACTCACCGGGCGGGACATGCCTTTAATACAGCGAACCGGAGAAAGCCTGATTGTCATGCCGAATTACCACCTGTAGATCCGGCGGGGAGCAAGCCGGTCACTCCGGAGGAAATGCCCTGTTGCTGATGATTGTGCTGTTACTGGGGATCTCACTGATGATGCTGTCTGTTTTACACCGATTTTATCAGACGGAGTGGCGTAACGGTCAGGATGAAACGGCATTTTACCGGGCGGATGCCGGTGCGGCTTCCGCGCTGGAATGGGGGCTGACACTGGTGTGGTCACGAAAAGCACTTAACGAAGCACAGTTCTACTGCCGGACGGCACCGGACCCGGCACTGAAGAGTTGTTTGCGGCGGCTGAGAGCCAACAAGCTATTATTACAGGGCAGCATGTTTTCTCCCTGGTTTGAACAAAATATCACGCATTATCAGCTGGTCAGCGCCCGGGAAGAAGGAGACAACATGATTTTGACAGCAATACCGCAGGGATGGAGTGATTTTTGCCCGCCGGATTTAAAACCCGGCTGCAACCGGCATACTGAAACGGGAGAAAACAATGAATGAGCGCGGAATGTCGTTACCGGAAGTGATGATTTGCGCCTTTATCTTTGCGATTCTGGTTACCGGATTATTACGCTATTATCAGCTCCTGCACAGCGGAAAACAGCGGCAGTATGCGGATGTCAGCACGGTACGCCATCTGCATCAGATGATGCGTTTTACGCAGGACCCCGGGATATTACGGCAGATGATGCAGATACATTTATCTCCCCGGCAGAAATGGGAAAGTTATCAGGAAAATGTGTCACCGGGCTGTATTTCCGTTACTATCAGGCTGGTCTCTCCGGGTGAGCGCCGGTTAACCGCCGGCAGATGGCAATGTATGTAAGGACAGGACAATGTTTACAGTTTATCACTCCAATGATCTGGACCTGCTGAAAGATCTGATATGCCATATTATTGATAATGATAAAATTAATGATCCTTTTTGTCCTGAGACCGTGCTGGTGCAAAGCCCGGGAATGTCTCAGTGGCTGCAAATCAGCCTGGCAGAAAAACTGGGTATTGCCGCGAATATAACATTTCCGCTGCCTGCCACATTTATCTGGGATATGTTTACCCGCGTCCTGCCGGATATTCCGAAGGAGAGCGCCTTCAGTAAAGGCGCTATGACCTGGAAGCTGATGTCACTGCTGCCGCAGCGCCTTGATGATCCGGATTTTGCCCCGCTGCGCCATTATCTTGATGATGACGGGGATAAACGCAAACTGCATCAGCTGTCAGGCCGTATTGCGGATTTATTTGACCAGTATCTTGTCTACCGGCCGGACTGGCTGACGGCGTGGGAAAATAATGAACTGATTGACGGGCTGAGTCAGAACCAGTCCTGGCAGAAATGCCTGTGGCGTGATTTGCAGACATTGACCCGCAGCCTGGGGCAGCCGGAATGGCACCGTGCTAATCTTTATCAGCGCTTTATTGATGTACTCAATGAAGGTGACCCTGAAGTGGTCTCTAATCTGCCGCCCCGCCTGTTTATCTGTGGTATTTCCGCATTACCGCCGGTCTATCTGCAGGCTCTGCGGGCGCTCGGGCAGCATACCCATATCCATCTGATGTTTACCAATCCCTGTCAGTATTACTGGGGTGATTTACAGAGCCCGGCTGCACTGCGGCGTATGCTGGCGCGCAAGCCGCAAAGCTATTGGGATAAAAAAGCCGTCAGCTGGTTTAAATCGGATGAGGATGCACCTTCACTGTTCGATTTTGAAGCTGACGGGGAACAAAATACCGGTAACCCGCTGCTGGCGTCGTGGGGGCGTCCCGGCCGGGATAACCTGTTTTTTCTGGAAGATATTGAAGAAATCCATGCTATTAAGGCTTTTGTCGACCGCCCGGCAGATACACTGCTGTCTGCTGTTCAGCAGGATATTCTTAATCTGGAAGACGGCAGTGTGGTGGGAAAAAACAAAGAGGAGTTTGTCACCAGTGAACGGCGGCGGGTGATTGCGGATAATGACCGCTCCCTGACATTCCATTCCTGCCACAGTCCGCAGCGGGAAGTGGAGATTTTGCAGGACTATTTACTGAACCTGCTGGAAAATGATCCGTCACTGACTCCCCGGGACATTATTGTGATGGTGGCGGATATTGACAGCTACTCTCCTTATATTCAGGCGGTTTTTGGCCAGGGGAACGAAAACCGCTATCTGCCGTTTGCTATCTCAGATCGTAAAGCCCGCCAGGCTCACCCGGTATTACAGGCAGTACTGACACTGCTGGAATTACCGCAGAGCCGTTTCACTTCAGAACATGTGCTCAGCCTGCTGGAAGTCCCGGCGGTGTCGCAGCAGTTCGGGCTGGATGAGAGTGATTTACCGCTTCTGCGCCGCTGGGTCAGCGGATCCGGTGTCCGCTGGGGGCTGGATGACCATAATATTGAATCTTTCTCACTGCCGGTTTTTGGTCAGAACACCTGGAAATTCGGGCTGGAACGCATGCTGCTGGGCTATGCCATGGCAGAGGAGGAAGGTACCTGGCGCGGGATCCTGCCGTATGACGAGGTTGCCGGTATGTCAGCGGACCGGGTCGGGCAACTGGCGGCTTTTATTGATACGTTGCGACAGTGGCAAAAAATACTGAGTGAACCACGGACACCGGCACAATGGCGTGAAACAGGTTCTGAGCTGCTGTCAGCCTTTTTCATGACGACACCGGATACCGAACCGGTGCTCAGTATGGTGTTACAGCAGTGGCAGCAGGTACTGGATCAGGGGGTTAAAGCCTGTTATGACGGCGATGTTCCGCTTGCACTGATCCGGGATGAGCTTTCTCTGCGGCTGGATGATGAGAAAATCAGCCAGCGCTTTTTATCGGGTGCGGTAAACTTTTGCACGCTGATGCCGATGCGTTCTGTGCCGTTTAAGGTTATTTGCCTGCTGGGTATGAATGACGGCGTATACCCGAGGACAATCCCGCCGCTGGGGTTTGATCTTATGGCGGAAAAAAGCCGCAGGGGGGACCGCAAACGCCGGGATGATGACCGCTACCTTTTCCTGGAGGCGCTGGGGTCAGCAAAAGAATATTTATATATCAGCTATATCGGACGATCTATCCGGGATAATGAAGAGCGTAACCCGTCAGTGCTGGTCAGTGAACTGCTGGAATATGCCGGTCTCAGTTTTTGTCTGGAGAAAGACCGGTTTGCTGACCTGGATACCAGCCGGGAATCGCTGGAAAATCATCTGATTGTCCGGCACACCCGTGTCCCGTTTGCGGCGGATAACTACCGGGAGGGCGCAGAATTTCAGAGTTTTTCGCCGCAGTGGTTACCGGCAGCATTACGGCAGGGCGAAGCGCAGGGGTCGTTTAATGTCCCGGTTCCGTCGGAAGATATAACAGAAATAACTATTGATCAGCTGTTGCGGTTTTACCGTCATCCGGTCAGGGCGTTTTTTCAGCAGCGTCTGAATGTCCATTTTGATATTGAGGATGTGGCTCTGCCGGAAGAAGAACCCTTCAGTGTTGATAACTTACAGCGTTACGGGTTTAACACCCGGCTGCTGGATGCGCTGGTGGACGGCGAACCGGAAGAGCGGGTCTTCCGTATACTGAAGGCGGCGGGAGAACTGCCGGCTGGTGCATTCGCACAGGTTTACTGGGAAGAACAATTACAGGAAATGGATGTTCTGGCGGAGAAAATCCGCAATGCACGGACAGAATCGGATATTGAGTCGTTTCACTATGTTACCGGGCCGTATACTTACAGCGGGCAACTGACCGGTGTTCAGGATAACGGGCTGCTCCGCTGGCGTCCGGCGGCACTCACCGCCGCTGACGGGCTGCGTTTGTGGATTGAACATCTGACATACAGCCTGAGCGGACGGCAGCAGTACAGCCGGATGTACGGGCGCGGTGATACGGTGTGGATCTTTGAGCCGCTGACGGCAGAGCAGGCGCAGGGCTATCTGCGTCCGCTGCTGGATGTGTTTGTCCGTGGTCTGAATGAGCCGCTGCCCGTCTTTGTTAAAAGCGGCTGGGCCTGGCTGACCACACTGGCTGATGAGAACACCGGTGAACTCTCTGATGATGCTGCACTCCAACATAAAGCCGGCCTGCTGCTTCTGCAGACACTGCAGGGGGGATATCAGTTTACCGGTGAGGCGGAGGACGATTATGTTGTCCGTGCATTCCGCCATTTTGATGAAGCACTTATGGATGCGATAAAGCAATTTTCACAACAACTCTTTTTGCCGATGTTTCAACATCAGAAGAACAGGGAGAATGAGGCTGATGCCTAAACAACTAGTGCAGTTTATTTTTACGCTGCTTTTCTTTTTTACCGGTGCCAATGCACTTGCTCAGAATAACTGGCAGGTTCTGCCCGGAGAGATTGAGAAAAGCGCCAACGATCCGCGTCAGTATCAGGCAATCACCCTGAAAAATAATATGACGGTTCTGCTGATTTCCGATAAAACCGCGCGTAAATCAGCGGCGGCGGTCAGTCTGGCCATCGGCAGTATGGATGAACCACAGAGCCAGGCGGGTCTTGCGCACTATCTGGAACATATGGTGCTGATGGGATCAAAACGTTTCCCTGAACCCGGCAATTTCAGTGACTATCTGGCGAAGCACGGCGGCAGCCATAATGCCAGTACCGGCTCCAATTACACAGACTTCTATTTTGAAGTTGAAAACAATGCACTGAAAGGGGCAACGGAGCGGCTGGCTGATGCTCTGGCAGAACCGCTGCTGGATCCGGTGAATGCGGATAAAGAACGTAATGCGGTTAACGCCGAGCTGACCATGGCGCGTTCCCGTGACGGGCACCGTATGTATCAGGTACGGGCGGAAACCTGGAATCCGGCACATCCGATCTCCCGTTTTTCCGGTGGTAACCTGGAAACCCTGAGAGATAAGCCCGGCAGCATCCTGCATGAAGAGCTGCTGAAGTTTTACAACACTTATTATTCATCCAATCTGATGAAAGCCGTGATCTACGGGCCGGAGTCCGCAGAAGAACTGGCAAAACTGGCCAATGAGACGTTCGGTACGATTCCGGATCGCCACGCGACTGTTCCGCAGATTACCGTTCCGCTGATCACCGCAGCCGAGCAGCAGAAAATCATTCACTATGTTCCTGCCCAGCCGCAGAAATCGCTGGATTTTGAGTTTGTTATCGACAACAACAGCAAAGATTTCCGCAAGCAGACAGATACCTATATTGCGTATCTGCTGGGCAGCCGCAGTGAAGGTACGCTGGCGAACTGGCTGATATCCGGCGGGCTGGCGGAGAACGTCAGTGCATCGGCATCCTCAACTCTGGCACGTAACCAGGGGGTGTTTATTATCTCTGTCTCACTGACTGATGAGGGTATGGCGAAGCGCGATGAAATTACCGCCGCTGTTTTTGCGTACCTGAATCTGATTAAAGAAAAAGGGATTAACAAAGACTATTTCGATGAAATTGCCCGCGTGAATATGCTGGCATTCCGCTACAACTCGGTTGTCCGTGATATGAATTATGTGGAATCACTGGCAAATACGATGATGGAATATCCGGTAAAGAATGTTCTGAATGTCGGCTATCTGGCTGATGACTGGGATCCTGCCGCCATCAAAGCCCGTCTTGCGGATTTAACACCGGAGAAAGCCCGTATCTGGTATACCAGCCCTCAGGAACCAAGCAATAAAAAAGCCTATTTTGTTGATGCGCCTTATCAGGTGGATGCAGTGACTGCTGCGCAGCTGGATAAATGGCGTAAATCTGAAGGTGATTTCCGTTTCTCTCTGCCTGCACTGAACCCGTTTATTCCGGATAATTTTGATCTGATCAAACAGCAGGAACAGCAAAAACCGGTACAACTGACAGACACTGAAAAACTGCGTCTGTTCTATATGCCGAGCCGCTATTTTGCGGATGAGCCGAAGGCAATTATTGCGCTGGAACTGCGTAACCGGAATGCCGGCAGAACAGCCAAAGATGTTGTCACCAGCGCGCTGCTCAGTTATGTCAGTGAACTGAAACTGAATCAGCTCAGTTATCAGGCCAGCGTGGCAGGAATGGGGATCAATATCAGTGATGATGATGGCCTGAATATCAGCGTCAGTGGTTATTCCCAGCATCTGCCGGAACTGCTGACCACGGCAGTGACTGAATATCAGTCTTTCACCCCGGCAGCATCTGAGCTTGCACAGGCGAAATCCTGGTATCGTGAGCAGGTTGCGGTATCGGATAACGGCAAAGCCTATGAAATGGCAATGCGTCCGTTCAGCCGCCTGAAATCAGTGCCTTATTTTGAAGATAAAGACCGCCTCGCAGCACTGGATACCATTACTGAAAGTGACATCACGCAGTACCGTGACCGTCTTATCCGTGAAGGGGCTCTCCAGATGTTTGTGTTCGGTAATCTGACAGCACCGCAGGCAGAGCAGATTGCATCGAAAGCTCAGGCACAGCTCGGTTCACAGGGTACGGAATGGTGGGTCGGGGATTACTATGTGATTGATAAAGCCCTGAAACCAAACTTTGACGAAAAAGCCAACAGCACGGATAACGCGCTGGCCAATATCTTTATCCCGGACGGTTATTCACGGACGGAAGGTGCGGCATTCTCGTCTGTGCTGTCGAAAATCCTGCATCCTTGGTTCTATGATCAGTTGCGGACACAGGAACAACTGGGGTATGCCCTGTTTGCATTTAACCCGAATTTCGGCCGCCAGTGGGGGATCGGTTTCCTGCTGCAAAGCAATGAAAAGAATCCGGCTTATCTGTCACAACGCTTTGATGATTTTTATATCAATGCGGAGAAACGTCTGAAAGCACTGGATAATGCGGAATTTGATAAATACCGCAATGCACTCCTGACGGAAATGACACAGCCGCCGGAAACCTTTGAGGAAGAGGCATCCCGTTATTCATTTGATTTTAAAAATAATTACTTTGATTTCAACACCCGCGAGCAGACGATTGCGGCGGTGAAAAAAATGACCAAACAGGATGTGGTGACATTCTATGAGAACGCGGTGATGTCGAAAAAAGGACTGGCGCTTTACTCTCAGGTGACCGGTACCGGCGGCAAAGCGGATGATTATGCGAAACCGGCCGGATGGACAACGTATCCGTCTGTGACGGCTTTCCAGGCACTGTTACCTGTTAAAGAAGAAATCCGGTAAAACGATGGCGGCTGAATCTTTAAATCCGATGACAATACCGCTGCAGGGGCAGCGGTTAATTGAGGCATCTGCCGGTACAGGGAAAACCTACACCCTGGCCCGGCTCTATCTGCGTCTGCTGCTGGGTATTGGTGAAGGGGCGTTTGTCCGGCCGTTATCGGCAGAAGAGATCCTGGTGGTGACCTTTACCGAAGCGGCAACCAATGAACTGCGGGGGCGTATCCGTGAGAACATCCATAAACTGCGGATTGCCTGTCTGCGTCATGAAGAAGGCGGGGAACCGGGGGATGATTACGGGTTCGGTCCGCTTCTGGCGCTGATTGAGGATAAACAAAGTGCTGCTCAGCGCCTGCTGCTGGCTGAACGGCAGATGGACGAAGCCGCCATTTTTACCATCCACGGTTTTTGTCAGCGCATGCTGACACACAACGCCTTTGAATCCGGCGTACTCTTTGAACAAACGCTGATTCAGGATGAGCATCCTGTCCGTAAACAGGCCTGTGAGGACTTCTGGCGGCGTCATTGTTATCCGCTGCCGGTTGAGCTGGCCAGAGCCATTACACAGCTCTGGTCTGATCCTGAGGCGCTGCTGCGGGATATTTACCCCTGGTTGCAGGGGGAACTTCCCGGAATTACAGATGCACCGGAATCGGATGAAACATTACTTTCCCGCCATGAAAAAATTACCGCCGCGATTGATGAGGTCAAACAGTGCTGGCGGGAAAGTGATGCTGATTTTGTCAGTCTTATTCAGAACTCTGATCTGAATAAAAGCAGTTACCGCGCCAACCTGGTGCCCGGATGGATTGCCGGCATTGATGACTGGGCGAAGGAAACAGAAACCACACATTACGCGCTGCCGAAAAATATAGAACGTTTCAGTCAGGCAGTGCTGGATGAAAAAACCAAAAAAGGCGGTACGCCGCCGTCACATCCGGTATTTTCCGCGATTGAGGAACTGACAGCGCAGGCACTGACGCTGGAGGATGTTCTGTTTACCCGTGCGGTGTATGAGATCCGCCAGACCATCACGCAGGAGAAACAGACCCGGGGCGAGATGGGATTTGATGATTTGCTGACCCGCCTGGACAACGCACTGCATCAGGAAAACGGGGCGCTGCTGGCGCAGACACTGCGCAGGCGTTTTCCGGTGGCGATGATTGATGAATTCCAGGATACCGATCCCCAGCAATACCGGATTTTCCGTACTATCTATCAGGAAAATACCGGTGACAACGGCACACCGGCAGATCCGTACGGGCTGTTGTTTATCGGTGACCCGAAACAGGCGATTTATGCCTTCCGCGGCGCAGATATTTTCACTTATATCAAAGCACGGCAGGATGTCAGTGCGCATTATACGCTGGGGACTAACTTCCGCTCCGCGAAGACCATGATCGACAGTGTTAACAAGCTGTTTTTGCAGGCAGATGAGCCTTTCTGCTTTAAACAAATCCCGTTTCAGCCGGTCAGTTCCGCGCCCGCAAATGATGATGCCGCTTTTGTTGTTGCCGGAGAAACTCAACCGGCAGTGCAGTTCTGGTGGCAGGCCGCAGAGGGGGTCAGCAGCGGGGATTATGAGCGGACAATGGCGGGGGTGTGTGCCGGGCAGATCCGTGACTGGCTGGATGCCGGACAAAATGGCACGGCCCTGATTGGTTCGCCCGGGAAACAACGCCCGGTCAGTGCGGCGGATATTACCGTACTGGTACGCAGCCGCCGGGAAGCACAGCTGATAAAAGATGCCCTTAATCAGCGGGCGATCCCGTCTGTTTTTCTCTCAAACCGCGACAGCGTGTTTGACTCACCGGAAGCCCGCGAATTGCTGTGGCTGCTCCGGGCGGTGCTGAATCCGGAAAAAGAACGGCTGTTGCGCAGTGCGCTGGCATCCGGGTTATTTGGTCTGAATGCTGCGCAAATTGACGCACTGAATCAGGATGAAGCAGCCCGTGACAAGCTGGTGGACGAGTTTGCCGGTTATGGCCAGATCTGGCAGCAGCAGGGCGTTCTGCCGATGCTGCGCCGGGTGCTCAGTCAGCGGAAGATTGCGGAAAATCTTCTGGCGGGACAGGACGGAGAACGACGTTTAACCGATATCATGCATATCAGTGAGTTGCTTCAGGAAACCTCACTGACGCTGGAAAATGAACATGCGCTGGTGCGCTGGCTGGCACAACAGGTATTGCGCCCGGATACGCAGTCGGAAAGCCAGCAGATGCGGCTGGAAAGTGATCAGCATCTGGTTCAGATTTGCACTATTCATAAATCCAAAGGGCTGGAATATCCGCTGGTATGGCTGCCGTTTATCTGTAATTTTCAGGCGGGCGGCCAGCGCCTCTATCATGATGAAACCACCTTCGAGCCGCTCCTGACACTGTCACCGGATGAAACACAGCTCGCCCTGGCGGATAAAGAACGTCTGGCCGAGGATTTGCGTCTGCTTTATGTGGCGGTGACGCGGGCGGTTTACCATTGCAGCCTGGGTGTTGCACCGATTATCAGAGGAAACCGCAAAAAAACAGGTAATACCGACCTGCATCTTAACGGGCTGGGGTATCTGCTTCAGAACGGGCAGGCATGTGACAGCAAAACCCTGGCGGAGAGGCTTGATGCGTTTTGTCTGGGTGACAGCGCCGTTGCCGTCACCCGGATAGCAGAGCCCGAACTGCAACTGTGGCAACCCGGTATGTCACAACCACCATCCCTGGCGGTGAAGCCGTTTACCCGGTCTGTCAGCAGCCGCTGGCGTGTGACCAGTTACAGCGGCCTGAGCTACGATGCATCGTCCGGCGGCACTGTGTATACACAGGACAGGCAGGAAGAGATGATGGCGATGATCCGCTCCCTCAGTCCGTCACTGGATACAGACACGCTCGGTGAAGTGCAGGATGAAACCGGAGTGGCGCAGACCGCCTATACCTTCCCGCGTGGTGCGATGGCGGGGACATTCCTGCACAGCCTGTTTGAAGAGCTTGAGTTTGATAGTGAGCCCTCACTCGAGTGGCTCACTGAGCAACTGCTGTCATACGGATTTTCTGCTGAATGGGCACCGTTCCTGCAAACCTGGTTTACGGATCTGGTTAATACGCCGCTGTCTGCGGAAGGGCTGGTGCTCAGTGCAATCCCGGTACGTTATAAACAGGATGAAATGCAGTTTTTCCTGCCGATAGACGGTGACCTGACCGCGCAAAAATTGGATGCACTGACGCGGCAGTATGATCCGCTGTCAGCACAGGCACCGCCGCTGGATTTCGCGGCAGTGACCGGCATGCTGAAAGGCTTTATTGACCTTGTGTTTTATCACGACGGTAAATATTACATAGCGGACTATAAATCAAACTACCTGGGTGACAGCCCGGCTGACTATCAGCCGGATGCTCTGGAACAGGCTATGGTGGAGCACCGCTATGATTTGCAGTATCAGTTGTATACGCTGGCGCTGCACCGCTATCTGCGTCACCGGTTGCCGGATTATGACTATCAGACGCATTTCGGTGGTGTGTATTACCTCTTTTTGCGCGGCATGACACCGGACCATCCCGGCCAGGGGATCTGGTTTTATCGTCCGGAACAGGCATTTACGGAGCAACTGGATGCCCTGTTTAAAGGGGAGGAAGGTTAATGAATACTCACTTACAAACCTTATGTACAGAGCAGATCCTGCGTCCCCTGGATTGTCAGTTTGCCGCGATGCTGGCACCGGATAGCCATCCTCTGCTGCAACTCGTCTTTGCTCTGCTCAGTGCACAAACCGGCGGCGGACATGTCTGCCTGCCGCTGTCGCGGATTATTCCCGCAGCGGAACAGGGCGGACGGCATGCGGAGATCATGCAGTCTGTCTGGCGGGAACTGAATGAGCCGGGACTGCCGGAGATAAAAGCGGCGCTGTCTGCCTCTGATGCGGTTAGTGATGGCTCACTTCCCGCACCGGTTGTGCTGTCAGAAGAGAATTTGTATCTGCACCGGATGTGGCAGTATGAATGCCGGGTAGCTGAATTTTTCTCCCGGCCTCAGCGGGTTTCTGCTGATGCAGAAAAACTGCGCCCGGTTCTGGATGCGTTGTTTGGTGTGACAGAACAGGAAACGGACTGGCAGAAAATTGCTGCGGCGGTGGCGGTCAGCAGCCGGACTGCTGTTATTTCCGGCGGGCCGGGTACCGGTAAAACCACAACCGTTGCCCGTATTCTGGCGGCACTGGTGCAATCCGCCACTGAACCGCTGCTGATTGAACTGGCGGCACCGACCGGTAAAGCGGCAGCCCGCCTGACTGAATCACTGGGTGAAGCTATTGCGCAGCTTGATTTGACTGAGACACAGCGGGCCATGATGCCGGATCAGGCCAAAACCCTGCATCGCCTGCTGGGTGCTCAGCCGGACAGCCGGCGGTTACGTCATCATCAGAAAAACCCGCTGATGTCGGATGTGCTGATTGTGGATGAAGCGTCCATGGTCGATTTGCCGATGATGGCGGCACTGATTGATGCACTGCCGGAGAACGCGATGCTTATCCTGCTGGGGGATAAAGACCAGCTGGCTTCGGTGGAAGCCGGGGCGGTGCTGGGGGATATCTGCCGCTTTGCTGAATCCGGTTACACACCACAGCGGCGGCAGGCGCTGGAGGCAATGACCGGCTGTGTGCTGCCGGATAAATCACCGGCGCATCCGGTAAATGTGCAGGATCATCTCTGCCTGCTGCGAAAAAGTTTTCGTTTTGATGCCGGTTCCGGCATCGGGCAACTGGCTGCTGCGGTTAACAACGGCAATGTCCGGGAAACCATGGCGGTTCTTGGCGGGCAGCGGCCTGATGTCCGTTATGTGCCGCTGGAGAATGAAGAAGGTTATGCTCAGGTACTGACGGACACCATGAAAGCTTATCTGCCGTTTTTATCGCTGGTGAAACAGCATGCTGATCCGGCGGCGGTGCTTGATGCCTTCAGTCAGTTCCGGCTGCTCTGTGCGCTGCGTGAGGGACCGTTCGGTGTGGAAGGGCTGAATGAGCGCATTGAGCGGCTGCTGCATCAGCAGGGGCATATCCGCCGTCCGCTGATACACCGGCATCGTGCTTATCACGGTAAACCGGTGATGATAAGCCGCAATGACAGCCCGCTGGGGCTGTTTAACGGTGATATCGGGATTATGCTGACGGATGAAAACCATGAACTGCGGGTGTATTTCCGGCTGCCGGACGGCACTATCAGGAGTATCCGTCCGAGCCGTCTTCCGGCACACGAAACGGCGTATGTGATGACGGTGCATAAATCACAGGGCTCTGAGTTTGCTCATACCGCGCTGGTGCTGCCGGTGCAGCCTTCGCCGCTGGTCAGCCGTGAATTGCTGTATACAGCACTGACACGGGCGAAGCAGTTTCTGACCATATACAGCCGGGAAGAGTGTGTTAAGCGGGCGGTGAAAACGCCGACTCAGCGGTACAGCGGGCTGAGCGGGCGTTTACGTTAGTCCGGCGGATTACTGAAAGCCGAGGATCAGGATTTTTGAGCGCCGCTGATAGTTATACAGCGCCTGTTTTTTGACCGGCAGGTTTTCAATTTCTGCCGGGACAAAGCCGCGCTCCTGAAACCAGTGAATGCTGCGGGTAGTGAGTACAAACAGCTTTTCCAGTCCGATCTGCTTTGCCTGCTGTGTGACCCGGTGCAGCAATTCCTCGCCGCGTGCGGAGCTGCGGTAATCGGGATGTACTGCGACGCAGGCCATTTCACCGATTTTCTCTTCCGGATACGGATAGAGCGCGGCACAGGCAATGGTGGTGTTATCGCGTTCAATAATGGTGAATTTGTCGATTTCCATTTCCAGTTGTTCGCGGGAGCGGCGCACCAGAATGCCCTGCTGCTCCAGGGGGCGGATTAACTCGAGGATCCCGCCGATATCATTGATATTGGCGCGGCGTGTCTGCTCCGAGCTTTCCATCACAATCTGTGTCCCGATACCGTCGCGGGAGAAGAGTTCCTGGATAAGCGCGCCGTCCTCCTGGTAACTGAGCAGATGGCTGCGTTTCACGCCCCGGCGGCAGGCTTTCACCGCGCCGCGCAGGAAACGGACGGTTCCGGAGTAATAATCACCGCTGCCTTCCAGCGCCTGCACATAGTGCTCTGCATCATTCGGGTGCATTTCGGAGATAATCCCGCCGTCATCCGCCACCACACCTTGCGCAGAGCAGAAACCGATCAGCTTTTCCGCTTTCAGTTTGACGGCAATCTGCG
The DNA here is from genome assembly GCF_041099235.1 of Morganella morganii. Taxonomy (GTDB): domain Bacteria; phylum Pseudomonadota; class Gammaproteobacteria; order Enterobacterales; family Enterobacteriaceae; genus Morganella; species Morganella morganii_E. Next base: position 168,644 of record NZ_JBFZSO010000007.1, read on the forward strand.
TGGCAATCTCCTCGGAGGTCAGGTTAAAGCTTTCCCCGGTGACAGAAACCGCCACCGGGCCAATCAGCACGATACCGCCGTTATTGAGCTGGCGGTTGATTGCATCTTCATCGATCCGGCGGATACGCCCGCTGTGGCAGTAATCAATACCGTCATCCACGCCCAGTGGCTGGGCTATTACAAAGTTGCCGCTCACTACATTGATATGCGCACCCTGCAGCGGTGTGTTACTCAGACACATCGACAGACGGGCGGTGATATCGAGCTGTAACTGTCCCGCTGCCTGCTTGACCAGCTCGAGAGTCCGCGCATCTGTCACACGGGTATTTTTGTGATAAACCGGCTCACACTGATGGGCCAGCAGATTTTTTTCAATTTGCGGACGAGCGCCGTACACCACAATCAGGCGGATGCCGAGGCTGTGCAATAAGCCGATATCATTAACAATACCGGGAAAATTTTCATGCTCGATAGCTTCGCCGCCCAGCATCACCACAAATGTTTTGCCATGGTGAGCATTGATATAAGGAACCGACTGACGGAATCCGTCCACCAGTTCGATACTGCGCTCTTTCATAACATCCCTCGCAAGTGAATTTTTATTCGTAATTTATGTATTTTTATTCTTTTTACACAGGAATAGCAAGTGTAAATTTTGGTCGCCGGTTAAGATTTTGCCGGGTTTTATGCCGTGTTATCGCCATATAAGCCAAAAATGCATAATGACAGGGCGCAAATGATTAGATAAAGTGCCGTTTAAATTATTTACGGAATAAATTGTTCTGCTTCCTTATTTTCCGGTTTTCATAATCCGCACCGGTTATTGTTGATTTGATTTACGCTATGGATATTTTTTCATGAGTCATTCTGAACATGATGCGTCACGCCGTCTGTTACTGAAAGGAGCTGCGGCGTTTTGTCTGCTGAGTATCAGCCCGTTCGGCTTTGCGGCGTCGTCACAGATTGTGGCGGTGCGTATCTGGCCGGCATCCAGTTATACCCGTGTGACTATTGAGTCGGATCATCCGCTGAAATATAAGCAGTTTTCACTGCAAAACCCGGAACGTATTGTTGTCGATCTGAAAAATGTGCACCTCAACAGTGTGCTGAAAGGGATGGATAAGCAGGTGCAGGATCGCGATCCGCATCTGAAGCTGATCCGTGTCGGTCAGAATGATCCGCAGACTGTCCGCCTGGTGTTTGAAGTGAAACAGGCGATGAGCCCGCAGGTGCTGGAACTGACTCCGGTCGCTGAGTTTAAAAACCGTCTGGTGCTTGATTTTTATCCGAAAAATGGTGCTGCGACAGAAGACGATCCGCTGCTGGCACTGCTGGAAGATTACAACCGCGGTGATCTGGAAGAGAGCCTGCCGCGTGAAACGCCGAAACCGGGTAAAGCCGGTCAGGACAGGCCGATCGTTATTATGATTGACCCGGGCCACGGCGGGGAAGACCCCGGTGCTATCGGGAAATACAAAACCCGCGAAAAAGATGTGGTGCTGCAGATTGCCCGCCGCCTGAAGTCGCTTATCGATCGCGAGCCGGGTATGCGTGCCTATATGACGCGCAATGAGGATGTGTTTATCCCGCTGTCGGTGCGTGTGGCGAAAGCCCGTAAAATGCGGGCGGATCTGTTTGTCTCAATCCATGCGGATGCCTTTACCAACCGCTCTGCCAGAGGCTCGTCGGTCTTTGCACTTTCGACACGCGGGGCAACCAGTAATACCGCAAAATATCTGGCTCAGACCCAGAACGATGCGGATAAAATCGGGGGTGTCAGCAAAAGCGGCGACAAGTACCTCGACCAGACCATGTTTGATATGGTGCAGAGTGCGAGTATCAAAGACAGCCTCAAATTCGGTTCAGAAGTGCTGAAACGGATGGGAAATGTCAACAAACTGCATAAGCGCACGGTTGATCAGGCCGGGTTTGCGGTACTGAAAGCGCCGGATATTCCGTCGATTCTGGTGGAAACTGCGTTTATCAGCAACCTTGAGGAAGAGCGCCTGCTGAAAACGGCCAAATTCCAGCAGGGGATGGCGAATTCCATTTTTCAGGGGATTAAGGCGTATTTTGCCAACGGCGGAGCTGTCGCGCGGCGCAACTGAACATACTGTTTATTATAAAGATTGTGCATCACAAGGATGTGGTGTGAAACGGACAGATACAGCACAGACATAGTTATGCACTGAAAAAAATCATTTTCAGGGATAAATTTCGTGTGTTTTCAGGAAAAGTTGACAGGGAAATCTGTCAGAAGATTGGTTGCGGGGGCCGGATTTGAACCGACGACCTTCGGGTTATGAGCCCGACGAGCTACCAGGCTGCTCCACCCCGCGTCCGATTTTGTTAATGATATGAAGGTTGGTTGCGGGAGCCGGATTTGAACCGACGACCTTCGGGTTATGAGCCCGACGAGCTACCAGGCTGCTCCATCCCGCGTCCGAATATCATTAACTGAGCATATCACATTGTATTCACAGACAGCGCACTTGAAAAATTGGTTGCGGGAGCCGGATTTGAACCGACGACCTTCGGGTTATGAGCCCGACGAGCTACCAGGCTGCTCCATCCCGC
>NZ_JBFZSO010000007.1:171320-219550 GCF_041099235.1 Morganella morganii
GTCTGTGAGGCGCCCACTATACTCAGGATGAGAGCTGATGCAAGTTTTTTCTTGATAAAAAGCTATCCCGCCCCCTGATTTGGTTAATTATCCGGCCGGTTGCGTATTTTTTATTCATTTAGCCGGATGATTGTTCAGAAGAAAAAATGAAACCGGTTGCATAATAAAAGCGATTTGATATCGTTCGCATACATATTGTATTAATTCAAATTATTGGTTGGCGGATGGGTATGAGCAAAACCGGCAGGTATTTGTTGTGCGGCGTATTATTTTCTTTATTGGTTGGTTGTGAATCTCGCCCGACAGATAAAGGTCAGCAGTATAAAGACGGGCATCTGACACAGAATTTACAGGAAGTGGCGAGCGTCAACAGTCCCGGCGTGCCGGTCAATGGCCCGGACTTTCTGAAACAGGTGGAAGCCATCCGGACAACCTCACCGCGCCTGTACAATCAGTACAGCGAGAACTTCCGTGCGGTTGAAAACTGGCTGCGTTCCGGTGCGGATACCGCGCAGCTGCGGCAGTTCAACCTGCACAGCTATCAGATGGAAGGCAAAGATAACTACGGAAACGTGCAGTTTACCGGCTATTACACCCCGGTTGTTCAGGCCCGTCATACCCGTCAGGGGGAGTTTCAGTATCCTATCTACCGCATGCCGCCGAAAAAAGGCAGCCGCCTGCCAAGCCGTGCTCAGATTTACAGCGGCGCGCTGAGTGATAACTATGTCCTCGCCTACAGCAATTCACTGATGGATAACTTCCTGATGGATGTTCAGGGCAGTGCTTATATTGATTTCGATGATGGTTCTGAGCTGAACTTTTTCGCTTATGCCGGGAAGAACGGACACGGTTATACCAGTATCGGTCGTGTTCTGATCGAGCGCGGCGAGGTGGAAAAGAAAGATATGTCGATGCTGGCGATCCGCAAGTGGGCCGATAATCACTCTCCGCAGGAAGTGCAGGAATTACTGGAGCAAAACGCCTCTTTTGTCTTTTTCACACCGAAGCAGTTTGCACCGGTAAAAGGGGCGAGCGCGGTACCGCTGATTGCCAAAGCCTCTGTGGCCTCGGATAAAACCCTGATCCCGCCGGGTACCACGCTGCTGGCGGAAGTTCCGGTGCTGGATAACCAGGGTAATTTTACCGGCCGTTACGATATGCGTCTGATGATCGCGCTGGATGTCGGCGGGGCTATCAAGGGGCATCACTTCGATATTTACCACGGTATCGGCCACGATGCCGGGCTGATGGCCGGTTTCTACAATCACTACGGTCGCGTCTGGGTACTGAAAAAAGGGATCCCGCCGATCCTGAACCCGGCGCTGTAGTCTTTCATTCTTGAGGTGTATACTTCGCGATGAAGTATGCACCCGCATTATTTCTTAGTCGTTTCTGTCATTTTCACCGCAGGTTTCTGTATTATGCAAACCCTTTTATCTGATGCTTATCTGCAGCGTTTTGCCGGTATTGGTCGTCTTTATGGTCAGCAGGCGCTCCGTTTGTTTGCCCGCTCTCATTTCTGTGTTATCGGCATCGGCGGTGTCGGCTCGTGGGCGGCGGAAGCGCTGGCACGTACCGGAATCGGTGCCATTACACTGATTGATATGGATGATGTGTGCGTGACTAATACCAACCGGCAGATCCACGCCATGCAGGGTACGGTCGGGCAGCCGAAAATTGAGGTGATGCGGGAGCGGATCCTGGCCATCAACCCGGAATGTCAGGTGCATTGTACGGATGATTTTGTCACGCCGGATAATGTTGCGGACATGATGAGCCCGGGGTTTGATTATGTGATTGATGCTATCGACAGCGTCCGCCCGAAAGCGGCGCTGCTGGCCTACTGCCGCCGTAACAAAATTCCGCTGGTCACCACCGGCGGCGCCGGCGGGCAGATCGACCCGACTCAGATTCAGGTCGCGGATCTGGCGAAAACCTTACAGGATCCGCTGGCGGCGAAACTGCGTGAGCGCCTGAAATCAGACTACGGTGTGCGCAAAAACGGCAAAGGACGGCTCGGGATTGATTGTGTGTTCTCGACAGAGCCGCTGCGTTACCCGCAGGCGGACGGCAGCGCGGCCTGTGGTATGAAGAACAGTGCGGAAGGGAGTATGCGGATGGACTGTGCTGCCGGGTTTGGTGCCGCCACCGTGGTCACGGCATCCTTCGGGTTTGTGGCGGTCTCTCATGCACTGAAAAAACTGATGGCAAAAGCGGAGCGTGCTGCGGCTGAGTAAGCCTCTCAGGCGCTGAACCGCTGCGCTATGGCGCGGGCGGCATCAATCAGTGCCTGAATGCCGTTTTGTCTGGACTGGCTGAGCTGCGCGCTCAGTCCGTATTGTTCATACGCTGCGGATAAATCCGCAGATAACAGTGCAGCTGGTGTCAGACCTTCCGCTTCGGTCAGCAGTACCGCCAGCAGGCCTTTAACAATCCGCCCGTCACTGTCCCCCCAAAAATGCAGCGTACCATCGTTGCTTAGAGTGCCATCCAGCCAGACGCGGTTTTCACAACCTTTAATTTCGGTCTTTTCACCTTTGCTTTCCGGCGGCAGTGCCGGTAACTGACGCGCCAGCATCACCAGCTGACGGTATTTTTCCTCCCATGAGCGGCAGGCGGAAAAGGTTTCCGTGAGCTGCTCACGGCGGATAGTGTGGCCGAACGGGTGTGCCGGAAATGTGTGTGTCATTTTTTTCTCTCAGTCGTCAGTCAGGATTTCAAGGGCAAACTGTACCGCCTGCACCAGCTGACGGACATCATCCGGCTGATTATACGGCATAAAGGAGACCCGCAGACAGCCTTCCGTGCCCAGTGCCTGACACAGCGGCTGCGCACAGTGCTGCCCGTGGCGCAGGGCGATATTTTTTTCCGCCAGCAGCGTGGCAATATCGCTGTGATGAATACCATCGATATTAAAGGCCAGCAGCGGGCTGCCGGGGCTGCGGTAACTGCGGAAACCGGGCAGTTCCGCGAGTTGCTGCTCCGCACTGTCACACAGTGCAATGGTGTAATCGTGGGCGGCAGTGAGATCGATTGTATCCAGCCAGCGCAGGGTTTCCCCGAACGCAGTAACACCGGCCACATTCGGTGTTCCTGCTTCAAAACGGGCGGGAACCGGTGCCGGGGTAAAGCTGAAAAAGTCGGTATCCGTCAGCATTTTGCCGCCGCCCTGCCACGGCTGCATATCACTGAGCAGTTCCTGACGGCCGTACAGCACACCCAGTCCGTTCGGGCCATAGAGTTTGTGGGCGGAAAACGCATAGAAATCAACGTCACTGAGGGTGACATTCAGCGGGCGGTGAACCACGCCCTGAGCACCGTCAGCGACAATCAGTGCGCCGTGCTGATGTGCCAGCTGCGCTGCGCGGGCAATATCCGGCTGACAGCCGGTGACATTGGACATCTGTGTAACTGCCACCAGCCGGGTGTGCGGTGACAGCAGGGTTTCCAGCTGATCGCAGCACAGTGTTTTGTCCGCCGTCAGCGGCCATTTCACCAGAGTTGCCCCGGTCTGCTGTGCCAGCATGATCCACGGGATCAGGTTGGAGTGGTGTTCCATCTCACTGACAATGATTTCATCCCCCGGCTGCAGACGCGGGCGGAAAAAGCCCTGAGCGACCAGGTTCAGGGATTCGGTGGTACCTTTTGTCCAGATACAGCTGCGGGCATCTTCAGCCTGAATCAGCTGCCGCACAGCGTCACGCGCCTGCTCAAACTGTTCAGTGACGGCTCTGGCCTGCCGGTGATGGCTGCGGTGAACGGTCGCGCCGCTGTCATTCTGATAATAGCGGGCGGTGGCCTGTGTCATCACCTCCGGTTTAAGGGCAGTGGCGGCGCTGTCGAGAAAAACAGTGTCGCAGGCAGTCCCGGGAAAGGCGCGGCGGAATGTATCGGGAGAAAAGGTTTTCATCAGTGTTATCAACGGCAGTCTGAGATAAACAGAGCTTATGCAAAAAGTGCGGTATCCGGTACATCAGAGGCGGGAGCCAGGTGGTGACCGGCCGGATCGCGGAGGTAGCACCGTCAGCGACGGTTTACTATAATCAACATCGTGACGGCTTTCCAGACGGGGAAAACGTATCTGCGGACGGAAGGCAAAAAAAAAGCACCGCAATCGGCGGTGCATTCAAAAAATCACTATGGACAGACAGGGTAAATGTACAGGAAGTGAAAAAAACAGTAGCTTAAGCTACTATGTCCGGAACTCCCGGACAACTTGCAAACACAACATCACAACCACATAGCCAAAAGTTTTGCAGTATCGCTACCGTTCAACTTTTCGTTCCGGCTCAGGAAGTGGGCATACTATAGGTATTTGCTGGTGTATCATCAAGGGACAATTTATAATGCTTCGGATTACAAAAACTAATCCCGACTAAACTTACGTTACCGGTATCCGGATCTGACAGAAAAACCAGAAAATGTCCAAACGATTGCCTCCGCTCAATGCACTGCGTGTCTTCGATGCTGCCGCCCGTCATTTAAGTTTTACTAAGGCGGCGGAAGAGCTTTTTGTGACCCAGGCTGCAGTGAGCCATCAGATGAAAAGCCTGGAAGATTTCCTCGGGCTGAAATTATTCCGCCGCCGGAACCGTTCGTTGTTGCTGACGGAAGAGGGGCAGAGTTATTATCTCGATATTAAGGAAATCTTCTCAGCGATAAACGATGCTACGCGCAAACTCCAGGCGCGCAGTGCCAAAGGGGCGCTGACGGTCAGTTTGTCACCGAGTTTTGCGATCCAGTGGCTGGTGCCGCGTCTGTCCGGCTTTCATCAGGCCTATCCGGGCATTGATGTGCGGATCCAGGCGGTTGACCGCGAAGAAGATAAACTGGCCGATGATGTGGATGTGGCGATTTTTTACGGCAGGGGCAACTGGCCGGGTCTGCGTACAGACCGGCTGTATGCGGAATATCTGATCCCGGTGTGCGCGCCGTCACTGATGACCGGTGAACGGCCGCTCAAAACGCTGACCGATTTGTCGTATCATACACTTCTGCATGATTCATCCCGCCGTGACTGGCAGGCGTATATCCGCCAGGCGGATTTACAGCAGCAGGTTAATGTGCAGCACGGGCCGATTTTCAGCCACAGTGCGATGGTGATTCAGGCCGCAGTGCACGGGCAGGGCGTGGCACTGGTCAATAATGTTATGGCAAAAAATGAACTGGATGCCGGTCGCCTGGTGTGCCCGTTTAAAGATATTCTGGTCAGTAAGAATGCGTTTTATCTGGTGTGTCAGGACAGTCAGGCTGATTCCGGTAAAATCGCAGCATTCCGTCAGTGGATTATGGCGCAGGCGGCGAGTGAACAGGAAAAACTAGGTTGGATGACAAGTGAGCAGGATTAACCTGAACTTCACATAAGGTATGGCAAATGAATAGTCGGTTGATGTTAATTTTTGCCGGTTTCAGCGGCTTTTTTTATGTTGCATTCGGCGCAATCGGATCGCACCTTTTAACTCCGGTTCTGGCAAAGCACCAGATGGACTGGATTAATCTGGGTCTCCAGTACCAGATCTCACATACACTCGCCCTGATGGGGCTCGCCGCTGTGCTGATGCGCAAAGTGGTATTGTGGTTTTACTGGAGCGGACTGTTTTTCGGGATCGGCATTCTGTTGTTTTCCGGCAGCCTGTATTGTATGGCGCTGTTACAGATGAAATATTTTGCCTATTTTACGCCGGTTGGCGGGGTAAGTTTCCTGTTAGGCTGGTTTTGTGTATTGATTGGCGCGTTGCGTCTAAGGAAAGTGGCTTCCGGCCATGAATAAAATAGCATTATATTGCCGTCCGGGTTTTGAAAAAGAGTGTGCCGCTGAGATCACGGATAAAGCCGGACGTCTTGAGATTTTTGGTTTCCCGCGGGTGAAAGAGAACAGCGGTTATGTCATTTTTGAATGCTATCAGCCGGATGATGCCGATCGCATTGCAAAAGAGATCCCGTTTAAAGAACTGATTTTTGCCCGTCAGATGATAGTTGTCGGCGAACTGCTGAAAAACTTACCCGAAAATGACCGGATTTCGCCGATCATGGGGATGCTGACCGGTGTGGTGGAGCGTGCGGGTGATCTGCGCGTCGAAGTGCCTGACACCAACGAAGCCAAAGAGCTGATGAAGTTCTGCCGTAAATTCACGGTGCCGCTGCGTGCGGCACTGCGTCAGGAAAAACTGCTGCTGGCAAAAGAGAACCGGGGCCGTCCGGTCATTCACGTTTTCTTTATCGCGCCGGGCTGCTGCTATGTTGGTTATTCGTATTCAAATAATAACTCGATGTTCTACATGGGCATCCCGCGTCTGAAATTCCCGTCAGATGCACCGAGCCGCTCCACCCTCAAGCTGGAAGAAGCATTCCATATGTTTATTCCGTACGACGAATGGGAAGAGCGTCTGGAAGGCGGATTACAGGCGGTGGATCTGGGTGCATGCCCGGGCGGCTGGACGTATCAGCTGGTGAAACACAGTATGCGTGTTCAGGCCGTGGATAACGGCCCGATGGCTGAAAGCCTGATGGAAACCGGTCAGGTGCGCCATCTCCGTGAGGACGGCTTTAAGTTCGTGCCGACATCCAAAAATATTACCTGGCTGGTCTGCGATATGGTGGAAAAACCGGCAAAAGTGGCTGCGCTGATGACCACCTGGATGGTTAACGGCTGGTGCCGCGAGACGATTTTCAACCTCAAACTGCCGATGAAAAAGCGCTATGAAGAGGTATCCCATATCCTCGAAAAAATGGCTTCTGAAATGAAAGAGCAGGGCGTGAATGCGCTGATCCACGCGAAACATCTGTACCATGACCGTGAGGAAATTACGGTGCATGTCCAGCGGGTGTGGGGTGCATATAACCCGGATCGGGTGTTCTGATGAATAATCCCGGCAATTATTGCCGGGATTCTTTTTTGTATCACTTCACTTTCGGCAGGAAAGAGATATCCATGTAGTATTTATCAGGATTTTTCTTGTCCACATAAACGGTGACAAACTCCTGATTAATAAACGGTGACGGGTCAAACGCAATATTGTGGCTGTAATACAGTTTCACCGTGTTTGCCGCAGTGTCATGCATCTGTGCTACAATCTGAAACGGGCTGCGGCCGTTGATATTGATCGTGGTATTCAGGATCACTTCACTGAACCGGGCTTTGACCGGCATCCCTTCCCGCAGCAGGCGCTGACCGGATTTACTCCGCAGATACATGATAATCAGCGGCAGCGTACCGACCAGTGCAAATACTGCCCCCATTCCGAGAAGAATCACGGCTCCGCCGTACAGACCGCCGAAAGCGTGGATAACCGCGTTATCCGGGCTGCCCGGCTGGTAAATAACATCAATGTCGTCACCCAGTGCATTGCGGTAACCGCTGCTGCAATAAGAGGACTCCATGACATACTCTTCCTGCCCGTCAGTGTATTTCACTACAGGGCAATAAGAAGCACCGTCATCCGAGCGGTGAACAGACAGATCGATAATTTGTCCGGTGACCACTATCCCGCTTTTTTCCTGTGAATAACCGGAAAGGTAAAAGTAACTGCCGCCCATCAGCATCAGCAAACCAATAACTGCAAAAATCCCTGAAATAATGCGTGCTTTCGTAAACATAAGCCATCCGCTAGCTGGTTAATATATTAATAAAACCGAGTGTAGAGGATGGCTGCCGGTTTACCTAACGATTTCAACTTAAGCTAAATTTGACCGGATTATTCCTAACGAAACTGAGTAAACACAGGCACTCCGTTTGTCTGGTTTAAGAGCTGCTGTTTCCCGCCGGTAAGCGCAGCTGGCTGAGATTTCCCTGTAAATGCAGATCCCGCTTCAGGGTGGCGACGTCACGGCAACTGTAAGCCATGGTTTTTCCGTCGATGAGTTTCTGACGCCATTTTTCCGGTACCTGGTCAATGTGGCTGTAGAGTGAATCCAGGTCAGCAAAGGTGCTGAGCAGTGTGGCCGCTGTTTTCGGGCCGATACCGGTGATACCGGGAATTTTACTGCTGCTGATACCGCTTAAGCCCCAGAAGTCCGGTAATTGCTGTGCGGTAACACCAAATTCGGCGGCAATAAACGGCATATCGAGCCAGCGTTTCTGAAAATAGTCGCGGATCTGGATCTGCGGGGAGAGCAGCTGGCAGTAGCCTTTGTCGGTGGATACTATCGTCACCCTGTGTCCCGCCTGACCGACTTTGTGCGCCAGTGTGGCGGCGAGATCATCCGCTTCATCGCCTTCGGAATGCCATGCCAGGATGCCGTGACGGGCAAACATCTCCCGCAGCAGCGGCAGTTCCTGCCGGACAACCTCCGGCATCTCACTGCGCCCGGCTTTGTAACCCGGCAGCAGCTGATGACGCCAGCTGTGACTGCGGTCGTCTTCATCAAAGACCGTGACCGCGTGTGTCGGTTGTGCATGATTCAGGATCTGCATCAGCGCCTGCTCACAGACCAGCAGGCCGGACTGGCTCTGCACGGCGTAGATCCGGCGGATCAGATTCATTGCATCGATAATCAGTAAATGGATCATAGTCGCTATATATAATTTCCCCGCCGGCGGCGGGGAAACAGTTCAGATAAAAAGTATCAGCGGATGATTTCGTAGCATGGCTCGTAAGCCGTGCCGCCCGGTAATTTCATCCGGTGCTGTTCCACAAATCCGCGCAGCATGACATCCATCCGCTGCATAATGGCTTCTTCGCCGTGGATTTTGAACGGCCCGTGCTGTGCGATAGCCTGCATACCGTTTTCTTTTACGTTACCGGCGACAATACCGGAGAATGCACGGCGCAGATCCGCCGCCAGTTTTTCCGGCTCCTGATTGCGGTACAGGTTCAGTGCGGTCATATTTTCATGTGTCGGTTCAAACGGATGCTGCAAATCACCGGCAATTTTAATCGACCAGTTGAAGCTGTAAGCATCACCGGTGCTGCGGCGGTTATCTTTCACTTCCGGCATGGCGCGTTTCATCACACGGGCAACTTCCACCGGATCATCAATAATGATCTGATAATGGCGGGTGGCTTCTTCGCCCAGAGTGTTGATGACGAAATCATTGAGCACACGGAAATAGTCGGCGCTCTCTTTCGGCCCGGTCAGTACCAGCGGCAGTACCTGATCTTTGTTTTCCGGATGCATCAGGATCCCCAGCAGATAGAGCAGCTCTTCAGCTGTGCCGACCCCGCCCGGGAAGATGATGATCCCGTGTGCCAGGCGGACAAAGCTCTCCAGCCGTTTTTCGATATCCGGCATGATGATAAGTTCGTTCACCAGCGGGTTAGGCGGCTCAGCGGCAATAATGGACGGCTCGGTCAGACCGATAAACCGGCTGTTTTTGTACCCCTGCTGGGCATGACCGACAGCCGCGCCTTTCATCGGCGCTTCCATGGCACCCGGTCCGCAGCCGGTACAGATATTCAGCTCGCGCAGCCCCAGCTCGTTGCCGACTTTACGCCCGTACAGGTATTCGGTTTCATTGATGGAGTGACCGCCCCAGCAGACGATCATATTCGGATCTTCATCAATATGCAGGGCACGGGCGTTACGCAGAATAAAGAAAATCAGGTTGGTGATATGCGCGCTGTTATCCAGATTCAGACCGCGGCAGCGCTCGGCATCGGTGATCTGGGTCTGTACGAACAGGATATCGCGCAGCACGGCAAACAGGTTCGCCTGGAGTGAACGGATAATTTTACCGTCAACAAACGCATTCTGCGGCGGGTTCACCAGTTCGAGTTTTACCCCGCGCTCACGGCGCAGCACGTTAATATCAAAATCCGGGAAACGGGACAGTAATTCATGACTGTTATCCATCTGGCTGCCGGAATTCAGCACCGCCAGCGAACAGTTGCGGTACAGACGGTACAGGTGACTGCTTGCTGTCCGTTTCAGAACATCAACTTCAAGCTGGGAAAGCAGATCCATAGAGCCTAACGGGCTGATATGTGTGATCAAGTAAAACTCCTTGTTATCCCGTGGATAAATTGTAGTCGTACAGGTTGCGCGCTGTCTGCCTTACTGACGGGCGAGACGGTCCGCAGACGGTGTAAAGTCCGTATTGGTGCGCCACGGATTGATATCCAGCCCGCCGCGCCGTGTATAACGGGCATAGACAGTCAGGGCAACCGGGCGGCAGTGTGTGTTCAGATCGGTAAAAATCCGCTCAACGCACTGCTCATGAAACTCGTTATGGTTGCGGAATGACACCAGATACCGCAGCAGTTTTTCACGATCAATTTTGGGGCCGCGATACTGTATGGCGACGGAGCCCCAGTCAGGCTGCTGTGTAATCAGGCAGTTTGATTTTAGCAGGTGGCTGACTAACGTTTCTTCAACGACATCGTCATTTTCATTGACGGCATCAATAAGATAATCACTGCTGAACTGATAATCAGTAATTGTAATATCCTGATAATCGATACACTCGCCGGTAAAATCAATGATTTTTTGTTCCGTGAACTGATCCGGGCGCAGCAGTTCCACTGTTACCGTTCCCTGTGCACAGGCGCTTAAATCCTGCTCCAGTGTGCGGCGGACATCATCCGCAGAGGCAAATACCGTCTGGTTAAAGCTGTTGAGATAGAGCTTGAAGCTCTTGGATTCGATCAGATTCAGCCCGGCGGCATCGAGGGAAACATAGCCGAGCGCAATGCAGGGCACGCCGTTCGGCTGTAGCCAGGAGAGTTCATAGAGTGTCCACAGATCCGCACCGCGAAAAGGCAGATTATCCGCATGCAGATGCAGTGCATCCCGGTTGAGGCTGCGCGGCACACCCTGTAACAGAGCGGGATTGTAATGCTGCTCATAACCGGTTTTTTTACCGAGCGTCAGTGACGCCAGTTCCGCCTTTCCTTCATACAGAGACATAAATAACCCTTTTACCTCAGGTGAAAAATAGTACCGCCTGTCGCCAATACAGTCTGTCATACGTTACTATAGCGGCATGATACTTTTATGTTTAACAGGTTTTGCGATATGACCCGCACAGTTTCTCAGGCGTTACATCAGTTTACCCGGCATTATGTCGGTTTATGGCAGGAAAAAACAGGTTTACCGCCGATCAGTCACGATCTTTATGGTATTCCTTCCCCGTGTATTATCCGCACCGGTGATGAGTGTGTGTACTGGGAACCGGCGGAATTCACTGCAGACAAGCATTTGCAGCCGGTTGAAAAAGCGCTGGATATTCAGCTGCACCCGGATATCAGTGAATTTTACACGCAGCAGTTTGCGGGGGATATGCAGGCTGTTTTCGAGGACATTCAGCTCAGTCTGGTACAGGTCTGGAGTGAGGATGATTTTATCCGCCTGCAGGAAAACCTGATTGGTCATCTGGTCACGCAGCGCCGTCTGAAACTGCCGCCGACACAGTTTATCGCCACACTGGAATCGGAATTTGACATGATTTCCGTCTGTAACCTGAGCGGAGAAGTGATCCTCGAAACGTTCGGCACCACAAAGCGCCGGGTGCTGGCGGCGGATACGGCATCATTTCTGTCACAACTGACAGCAGTATGCCCGGCATAAATATCACTGACAGCGGTGTGGGATTTTACCGGTGATGACTGTAATACGGTCTGCCGTAAAATGATGATTTACTTAAAATAATCATTAAATTCAGATAGTTAGTGTTTCTGTGTCACTGTGGTTTCCCGCCGGTATTATTGTTTGTCACGCCGTGCTGCGGCATGCTGTCTGTGCCCATAAGGAAGTGGACGGAAATACACGGATGTATTTTCAGCAGAGACAGGATGTTATTTTATTAAAAACGAGGGGGATTTTTCCCCTCGTTTTTAATCCCCCCGCAACTCCCCGTTATGCCTTTTTATGTCTTCCGGACAGGAATTGATTTTTACTTATCTGACCTCAATGTTACGCTACAGATATCAGCGGCATTGGCTGCGGAAAATGAATTTTACAGCGTAAACAGGTTTCAGTTATGACAAAACATCAGCAGATTATTGCGATTCTGACGGACATCGAGAATGAGATGCGCGCCGTCGATCTGTGGCAGGGGCAGCCTCCGGCAGCAGAAGCATTTGAAAGCGGACTGCCGTTTGCGGTGGATACCATGAATGCCCACGAGTGGTTACAGTGGATCCTTATCCCGCGTCTGTATGCCATGATTGAACAGGGCGCAGCACTGCCGTCCGCTTTTCAGATAGCCCCGTATTTTGAAGAGCACTACAGAGGGGACGAACAGGCTGCACGCTATCTGGTGCTGCTTGACCATTTACGGGCACTGGACGGGCTTTTCGCGTGACACAATCATTGCAGGACACGCCATTACCGGAAAAACCATTACTGGAAATCTGTTATCAGGATGAACATATCGTCGCGGTGAATAAACCCGCCGGATGGCTGGTACACCGCAGCTGGCTCGACCGTCATGAAACGGTATTTGTGATGCAGACACTGCGTGACCAGATAGGTCAGCATGTTTTTCCTGTTCACCGCCTGGACCGGCCGACCTCCGGCGTGCTGCTGATGGGGTTGTCGTCTGAGGTGGCCCGGCTGCTGTCGCAGCAGCTTGAGCGGCATGAAATGCAGAAAACCTACCATGCGGTGGTGCGCGGCTGGATAGAAGAAACGGCGACACTGGATTACCCGCTGGTGGAAGAGCTGGATAAAATCGCCGATAAATTTGCGGCGGAAAAACCGGCACAACCAGCAGTGACACACTACCGCCCGCTGGCGAAAGTGGAGTGTCCGGTGGCTATCGGGCGCTATCCCACATCCCGTTTTACCCTGACGGAACTGAAACCGGAAACCGGACGCAAACACCAGCTGCGCCGCCATATGCAGCATCTGCGGCATCCGATTATAGGTGATACCGCGCACGGTGATCTGCGTCAGAACCGGGGATTCACCGAACACTTCGGCAGCCGCCGGCTGATGCTGCATGCATCTGAACTGGCACTGACACACCCGGTCAGCGGGGAGCCGCTGGTACTGCATGCCGGTTTCGATGAAACCTGGCAGAGGGTGGCGGAACAGCTTGGCTGGACATTACCCTGATTTATTAATAATTTGATTTTACTGATGAAAAAGGACGGATAATGGCACGTATCGGTATTTTTATCGGCACAGTTTACGGCAACTCGCTGGCTGTGGGTGAAGAGGCGCAGACCATTCTGGAGCAGGCCGGTCATGAAGTGGTGTTATTTGATGAACCGGAACTGTCACAGTGGAAAGATTATCTCACGGATGTGGCACTGGTGATCACCTCCACTACCGGGCAGGGCGATCTGCCGGATAATATCCGCGAACTGTTTGCCGGTCTGCGGGATGACATCGGTTATCAGCCGTCGCTGCGCTACGGCATTATCGCGCTGGGTGACAGCAGTTATGATAATTTTGCCGGCGGCGGCCGTCAGTTCAATGAATTACTGCAGGAGCAGCATGCGCAGCGTATCGGCGAGATGCTGGTGATTGACGGCGCGGAAGTTGCCGCACCGGAAGAGTTCGCACAGCCGTGGCTGACTGCCTGGGCGGCACTGGTCAGCTGATCACGGAAAACAACGCCGCAGCGGCTTTGCAGCACTGCGGCAGTGTTTCATCCGGTTACTTGCGGGTCAGTTTTTCCAGATCGCTTTCAATTTCGGCGATCTTATTGGACACCACATGCTCCAGATGGCGGAGATCGTCGAGGATCTTACGCTTCAGATCGATTTCCGGCATTGCGCTTTCGGTCTGCTGGCAAATAGTATCCAGTTCTTCAATGACATAACGCAGGTTGCTGTTGATCTCGTTAATCTCTTTGAAACCCTGTGCATCCTGAATGGTCTTGCGCTGACGCGGGTATTTGAACTTCACGCTCTTGGCAAAAAACTCGCCTTTATCCTTGCGGAAATAGATTTTCAGAATGTCATTGTTCGCTTCCTGACGAAGAGTATAGCGATCAATATCTTCAGGATGCGTAATTCCCAGACTTTTTAAATTGTCGTACATGTGCGCCACCTAATTGATTGTTATTCTGTCCTGTTCCCGCCGCAAAAGGCGGAAGATAAGATGCACGGATAAAAAAATAGCGGAGTTATTATCCGCTATTTCTGAGATTAGTCTATGGTGCGTAACAATTCATTAATTCCGACCTTACCGCGCGTTTTTTCATCCACTTTTTTGACAATCACCGCACAATAGAGGCTGTAACGGCCATCTTTTGACGGCAGATTACCGGAGACAACCACAGAGCCCGCCGGGACACGACCGTAATGGATTTCGCCGGTTTCGCGATCATAAATTTTGGTGCTCTGGCCGATATACACGCCCATGGAAATCACGGAGCCGGTTTCCACAATCACCCCTTCCACCACTTCGGAACGCGCGCCGATAAAGCAGTTGTCCTCGATAATGGTCGGATTGGCCTGTAACGGCTCTAATACCCCGCCGATACCGACACCGCCGGAGAGATGCACGTTTTTCCCGATCTGCGCACAGGAGCCGACCGTCGCCCAGGTATCGACCATCGTGCCTTCATCCACATAGGCACCGATATTGACGTAAGACGGCATCAGCACAGTATTGCGGGCGATAAACGCTCCGCGGCGGGCTGCCGCAGGCGGTACCACCCGGAACCCTTCGCGCTCAAAACGCGCCTGGTCGTAATCCGCGAATTTCATCGGGACTTTATCAAAGTAACGGGATTCAGCCCCGTCCATCACCTGATTGTCACTGATACGGAAAGAGAGCAGCACTGCTTTTTTCAGCCACTGATGTGTCACCCAGGTGCCGCCGATTTTTTCAGCGACCCGCAGTTTTCCGCTGTCCAGTAACTCAATCACCTGATTAACTGCGTCACGCAGTGCAGGGGTGGCAGTTGCCGGTGTCACAGCGGCGCGATCTTCAAAGGCGGATTCAATAATGGCCTGTAATTGCTGCATCGGTGTTTGTTTCCTTTTATCTGGTGCTTTGATGAATTTACTCTGTTTTATCCTTTGAATTGAGGGCTTTTGTCAACCGTTCAGTCAGTTCTTCCTGAATATTTTTATCCAGCGCTTTATTATCCTTATCCGTCAGAATAAAAATATCCTCGACTTTTTCGCCGGTTGTGGTGATGCGCGCGCCGTGCAGCTGAAGGCCGAGTCCGGCAAAAATCTGACCAACTTGTGCCAGCAGCCCGGGTTTATCCAGCGCATATAATTCCATGTAGCTGCGCAGGCCGCGTTTATTGTGAATAAACTTCACCCGTGTCGGCACATCAAAATGGCGCAGTTTGGCGGGCGCGGTCCGGGTGCGGTGGTTCGGTACATAGTCTGTGGTGACTGCGCAGGCCAGTGCTTTGCGGATGGTGTCATGGCGATCGGCGGCGAGAGGCTTGCCGTCCGGCTCCAGTACCACAAAGGAATCCATTGCCATATTGTCGCGGTTGGTAAAAATCTGGGCATTCTGAACACTGAGATTACGGCGATCCAACTCGCTGACCACCGAGGCAAACAGAGAAGGGCGGTCGTTGCACCAGATAAAAATTTCACTGCCGCCGTGGCTGCGCTGGTTACTGATCAGGATCAGCGGTGATGCCATATCATTTTTCAGCAGTGCCCCGGCGTGCCAGGCAAGCTGCTCCGGGGTATGGCGCAGGAAATAATCCGCATGACAGCGCGACCAGAACCGGTTCAGTTTCTGCTCATCGGCACCGTCCTGACGCAGCAGAGCCAGCGCGCGATCGCGGTGGTGGCGGATCCGCTGGCGCAGATTCGGTTTGTTATGCACTCCGCGTAATAACTGGTTCTCGGTGCTGATAAACAGCTCGCGCAGCAGACTGCGCCGCCAGCCGTTCCAGAGTGAAGCATTGGTCGCCCATATATCGGCAACAGTCAGGCAGATAAGGTAACGGAGCCGCTCTGTGCTCTGTACCTCACCGGCAAAGGTACGGATCACTTCCGGATCCTGAATATCCCGGCGCTGTGCGGTCACCGACATCAGCAGGTGTTTTTCCACCAGCCAGCTGACCAGGTCTGTGTCTGCTTCATTCAGGCCGTGATATTCACAGAACTCCCGTGCATCTGCCGCACCAAGAACGGCATGATCACCCTGTCTGCCCTTGGCGATATCGTGGAACAGAGCCGCGAGGCGCAGCAGTTCCGGCTGCGGCAGTTTCGGCCAGACATCCACACACACCGGATGATTCACCCGCTCGGATTCCAGCCTGAAAGTATCGATTTTTCCCAGCACCCGCAGTGTGTGTTCATCCACGGTATAGGCATGGAACAGATCGAACTGCATCTGCCCGACAATATTGCCCCACAGCGGCATATAGGCACCCAGCACGCCGTGACGGTGCATCGGAACAAACGCAGCACTCACACCGCGCGGATGGCGCAGGATCGCGATAAACAGCTCTCTGGCCTCCGGATACTCCATCAGCGGACGGCTGAGGTGCCGCCGGGCATGGCGCAACTGACGGAGCGTACCGGAATGAATACCGGTGATGGTGTCATCGCAGGCCATGCGGTAAAACATCCGCATAATGGCCGCGGGATCCTCACTGAACAGCGAATCACGGATAAGCCCGATACGGTGGCCGTACAGCTGAAAATCCTTATCAAGTGGTTTTGGGGTATCGTGGTGCCCGGCGTGCAGAATAGCTTCGTCGAACAATTGCAGCAGCATCTCATTGAGTTCGGACACGCGGCGGGTGACGCGGTAATAGGCTTTCATCATCCGCTCGACCGGCTGGTTGTGCTCGCCGTCATACCCGAGCTGCTCCGCCACACTGAGCTGGCGGTCAAACAGCAGGCGGTTATCGTAGCGGCTGAGGGACAGATGCAGGGCAAAGCGGATGCGCCAGAGCATATCCAGACATTCATTCAGCTCTTCCCGTTCGGCATCGGTCAGAAATCCGGAACCGGCCATTTCATACAGCGATGTCGCGCCGAAATGACGGCGGGCCACCCAGAGCAGGGTGTGGATATCACGCAGCCCGCCCGGACTGCTTTTGATATCCGGCTCCAGGTTATAACTGGTGCTGTGATAGCGGGCGTGGCGCTCTTTCTGCTCTGCCAGTTTGGCGGCAAAAAAGCGTGGTGACGGCCAGAAGCTGTCATTAAATATCTGCCGCTGTAACTGCAGGAACAGCGGCAGGGTGCCGCAGATAAGCCGCGATTCAATCAGGTTGGTGGCGACAGTCAGGTCGCCGAGCCCTTCGCGGAGACACTCATCGAGGGTGCGGACACTGTGGCCGACCGTCAGTTTCAGATCCCACAGCACGGCAATAAACTCACCGATTTTCGGCGTGAGTGCTTCCGGCAGCGGGGCTTTGCTCAGAAGCAGAATATCGATATCCGACAACGGATGCAGTTCCCGGCGACCGTAACCGCCGACGGCCACCAGGGCGAAATCCGCCACCTCATCAAAACTGAAAAACTGCCACAGGCGGATCAGCAGCTGATCGATATAATCACTGCGGGTCAGCAGCAGGGTATGAACAGGCTGGCCTTCGCGGAAAGCCTCCGCCTGCCAGCGGCGGTAATGCTCCAGATGTTCCCGCAGCACAGGCAGTTGCAAATCATCATCAGTAAAGGATAACGGCGAGGCGGGTTTCAGGGCTGATGCGGTATTCCGGGCATTGTCCATACGGGATCCTTGTGGCAGAGGCGTTCTGCTGCAAGGTTACTGCGTCAGCGGGGAAATAACCAGTTTTTTGCCGGTCCGCCGGGGTTATATCAGCACCGGGCCGGACATCGGGATAAACTGCAGAATAATGCGTTTGTTTTCATCATCCACGCGGTAAATCAGGCAGCTGCGGAAGTAGTTATGCAGGACATCACTGAGGTTAATATAGGTATCTTCAGCGATCCCGCAGCCGTTGCTCTGTCCGTCAGTACGGCACATACCCTGATTGACGATATCTTTCAGATACGGGGAGGATTGCAGGATTTCCGGTGCGTTATCATCGGTACTGAAACTGAACAGAGCGCGATCCGGTGGGGCGGTCAGCCGGGTGATACGGTAGCTTTCCCCGGCATTCAGGTATTGTCTGCTCTCGGTTGCCAGCGCGGTGGTATCAATATTCAGGGCAGTGATGCTGATCCGGCCGTTGAAATAGGGATTTTCTGTCGGCAGCAGGATGTTTTTCCGCGTCGGAAACGATTGTTGTGACAACGCAACCAGCGTGAAATAGGAGCCGAGACTGCTTGCCGGGACATACACTGACTGGTGATCAAATACCGGTTTGGTAAAGGCCAGATCAAACAGATTCAGTTCGTAAACATTCTGGTGGATCTGCACACCGACAGCATACCCGCGCGCGACAAACTCTTTCTGCCACCAGCCGAACGACTTGGTCAGGAAATAAAACGGTACCAGCATGACAAGCAGGATCAGTGTGACAATACCAATAATGATACAGGCAGATTTCCGGGGGGAAGTTGTCATTCCGGTTATTCCTCAGCGTCCTGACGGCGGGGAGGTATCATGTCCGGCATGTGCGCCGGACATGAATACAGGGCGGTTACTGCGCAACGAGAATACGGGAAAGCGCACCTTCCTCGTCTTTACGCAGGGTCATGATTTCACAGCCGTCATCGGTGACAACCAGCGTGTGTTCATATTGCGCGGATAAGCCGCGATCTTTGGTTTTGACAGTCCAGCCGTCTTTCATGGTACGGATACGGTAATCGCCGGTATTCAGCATCGGTTCGATGGTAAATGCCATGCCTTTTTTCAGCACCACACCGCCGTCATCGCCGTCATAATGCAGCACCTGCGGCTCCTCATGGAAACCTTCGCCGATACCGTGGCCGCAGTAATCGCGCACGACAGAGTAATCATGGCCTTCCGCAAATTTCTGGATAGCTGCACCGATAGTCCGCAGGCGGATGCCCGGTTTGACCATACGCAGTGCCAGATAGAGGCTTTCCTGTGTCACGCGGCACAGACGCTCGCCCTGAATCGTCGGTTTTCCGGCGATAAACATGGCAGAGGTGTCGCCGTGGAACCCGTCTTTGATAACGGTAACATCGATGTTCACAATATCGCCGTTTTTTAAGATTTTATCTTCGCACGGAATGCCGTGGCAGACCACATCATTGACGGAGATACAGACAGATTTCGGGAAGCCGTGGTAGCCGAGACAGGCGGAAATGGCCTGCTGCTTTACCGTAATATGCTCGTGGCAGATGCGGTCGAGTTCACCGGTACTGACACCCGGCACAACATGCGGGGCGATAATTTCGAGCACTTCGGCCGCAAGACGACCGGCGACACGCATCTTCGCGATGTCGTCTTCTGTTTTGATTGTGATTGCCATAATTATTAATATCCGAACCGGGAATGCCCGTTACTTTACTTAGGAAACTGGTACTGAGACGCAGTATGTTATCAGCCGGAGAAAAGGATGCCAATCATTGCGCGGAAACCCGGCGGGCAACGGATAACCGCCGGCATGAAAACTGAAGAAAATGTGGTATCGCTGCTGCTTTTATGGTATAAAGCGCGCCGGCATTCCGTGTATTTTGCCCGGTTGCCGGAAACTTAAATTAACTCAACTGTTATAACACACACGAATCGGCACGTGCGCCGGGGTGCTCCGAAGCTTAACGCTGACAGGGAGTCGGAAGCATGGGATTCGTGGAGGCATAACCCCAACTTATTATTTACAGAGGTTTAAAATGGCTACTGTTTCCATGCGCGATATGCTCCAGGCGGGCGTTCACTTCGGTCACCAGACTCGTTACTGGAACCCGAAAATGAAACCATTCATCTTTGGTGCCCGTAACAAAGTGCATATCATCAACCTGGAAAAAACTGTTCCGATGTTCAACGATGCATTAGCTGAACTGAACAAAATCGCTTCACGCAAAGGTAAAATCCTGTTCGTAGGTACCAAGCGTGCTGCAAGCGAAGCGGTACAGGAAGCTGCAATCAGCTGTGACCAGTTCTTCGTGAACCACCGCTGGTTAGGCGGTATGCTGACTAACTGGAAAACAGTTCGTCAGTCAATCAAACGCCTGAAAGATTTGGAAGCACAGTCTCAGGACGGTACTTTTGACAAACTGACCAAGAAAGAAGCGCTGATGCGTACCCGTGAACTTGGTAAGTTAGAAAATAGCCTGGGCGGTATCAAAGACATGGGCGGTTTACCTGACGCTCTGTTTGTTATCGATGCTGAGCACGAGCACATTGCAATCAAAGAAGCAAACAACCTGGGTATCCCTGTATTTGCTATCGTTGATACTAACTCTGATCCGGACGGTGTTGATTTCATCATCCCTGGTAACGACGATGCAATCCGTGCAATCAAGCTGTACCTGGGCGCAGTCGCGACTTCTGTCCGCGAAGGCCGTTCACAGGATCTGGCTGTTCAGGCTGAAGAATTAGCCGCTGAATAATCTGAGTCCGCTCTCTGAGCGCTCTTATTAACCAGGTATTGCTGCAAATGGTTAGGGAGCCGTCATGGCTCCCTATACGCATCTGATATACGAACAACTCCCCGCAGAAACAGTTTCTGCGGGCTCATCGAGGAAATAACATGTCTGGAATTACCGCTGCACTGGTAAAAGAACTGCGTGAACGTACTGGCGCAGGTATGATGGAATGTAAAAAAGCACTGGTTGAAGCAAACGGTGATATCGAATTAGCTATCGATAACATGCGTAAATCCGGCCAGGCAAAAGCAGCGAAAAAAGCAGGCCGCGTTGCTGCTGAAGGCGTTATCTTATCTGCAGTCAGCGCAGATGCTAAATTCGGCGCACTGATCGAAGTTAACTGTGAAACAGACTTCGTTGCAAAAGATACCGGTTTCCTGGCATTCGCACAGGACATCCTGAATTTCGTTATGGCTGAGAAAACTGCTGATGCAGAAGCTATCGTTGCGAAATTCGAAGAACAGCGTGTTGCACTGGTTGCTAAAATCGGTGAAAACATCAGCTTCCGTCGCGCTGCTATCTTAGAAGGCGACATCGTTGGTTCTTACATGCACGGCGCACGTATTGGTGTTCTGGTTGCTGCAACCGGCGCAAACGAAGAACTGGTTAAACACATTGCTATGCACGTTGCGGCAAGCAAACCTGAATATACCAAACCTGAAGATGTTCCTGCTGATGTTGTTGCTCACGAGAAACAAATCCAGCTGGATATCGCAATGCAGTCCGGTAAACCTCAGGAAATCGCAGAGAAAATG
The DNA here is from genome assembly GCF_041099235.1 of Morganella morganii. GTDB lineage: Bacteria > Pseudomonadota > Gammaproteobacteria > Enterobacterales > Enterobacteriaceae > Morganella > Morganella morganii_E. The sequence continues at coordinate 192,421 of NZ_JBFZSO010000007.1, forward strand.
GTTATCGGCCGTATGAACAAATTCACCGGCGAAATCTCTCTGACCGGTCAGCCGTTCGTTATGGAACCAAGCAAATCTGTCGGCGACCTGCTGAAAGAAAACAAAGCAGACGTGACTGCATTCATCCGTTTCGAAGTGGGTGAAGGTATCGAGAAAGCTGAAGCTGACTTCGCTGCAGAAGTCGCGGCAATGAGCAAATAATCATTGCATATCAGAGCCGCCGGAAGGCGGTTCTGTTTTATCTGCAGTACCCCTGTTTATCATCCGGGCATCCGTCCGGGTATCTCTGGCAATAAATTCATCTGTTTAGGACAGAACACCATGGCTACCAATGCAAAACCTGTTTATCAACGTATTCTGCTGAAGCTCAGTGGCGAGGCTTTACAAGGGAATGAAGGTTTCGGAATTGATGCGACTGTACTTGACCGTATGGCGCAGGAAATTAAGGAACTGGTTGAACTGCAGATTCAGGTCGGTGTCGTTATTGGCGGGGGCAATCTGTTTCGCGGCGCAGGCCTGGCCGAAGCCGGTATGAACCGCGTTGTCGGTGACCATATGGGTATGCTGGCAACCGTGATGAACGGTCTGGCAATGCGTGATGCACTTCATCGCGCTTATGTGAATGCGCGGCTGATGTCTGCGATTCCGCTCAACGGCGTTTGTGACAATTACAGCTGGGCTGAGGCAATCAGTCTTTTACGTCACGGTCGTGTGGTTATTTTTTCTGCCGGAACAGGCAACCCATTCTTTACCACGGATTCTGCGGCCTGTCTGCGCGGGATCGAAATTGAAGCGGATGTGGTACTGAAAGCCACAAAAGTGGATGGTGTTTACTCAGCCGATCCGGCCAAAGACCCGGATGCGGTGCTGTATGAAAAACTCAACTATCAGGATGTGCTGGAACGCGAACTGAAAGTGATGGATCTGGCGGCCTTTACCCTGGCCCGTGACCATAATCTGCCAATCCGTGTTTTCAACATGAATAAACCCGGCGCATTACGCCGTGTCGTGATGGGCGAGAACGAAGGTACCTTGATTTCGCGTGACTAAACGCCGGGACACCGGCGGAATTTGACGGTATCATTTATAAATCGATTCGCCAAAATTATAATGCGGGCCGCGCGACAGGCACGGTCTGAAAAATTACCCGTTTCCAAGGACTCATAACGTGATTAATGAAATCCAGAAAGACGCGCAGGAACGCATGGAAAAATGCGTCGAGTCGCTGAAATCCCAAATCAGTAAAGTGCGCACCGGCCGTGCTTCCCCGAGCCTGCTGGACGGTATCGTTGTTGAATATTACGGTACACCGACTCCGCTGCGTCAGTTAGCTAACGTGGTTGCGGAAGATTCACGCACCCTGGCTATCACTGTGTTTGACCGTTCCATGTCACCGGCTATCGAAAAAGCGATTATGGCCTCTGACCTCGGTTTAAACCCGTCATCTGCCGGTACGGTTATCCGTGTTCCGCTTCCTGCACTGACTGAAGAACGTCGTAAAGACCTGATCAAAGTCGTCCGCGGTGACGCTGAACAGGGTCGTATTGCTGTGCGTAACGTCCGCCGTGATGCGAACGATAAAGTTAAAGCACTGCTGAAAGACAAAGAAATCAGTGAAGATGATGACCGCCGTTCCCAGGACGACGTTCAGAAAATGACTGACCTGTTTATCAAAAAAATCGATGATGCACTGGCAGCAAAAGAAAAAGAGCTGATGGAATTCTGATCCGGATGCTGTGCTGAACAGAACATATAAAAATAGTGCCCTCAGGCACTATTTTTTTACTTATCAGTTGCGGAAATGACTTCTCACCCTCTGTTGACCAAAGTGCTATACTTTTGCGATTCGAAATAACGATAAAGTAACATTGAGCATTTATCATGAAAGGTTTGGCAATTCTCGGATCCACAGGATCTATCGGTAAAAACACACTCTCGGTTATTCGTCAGCACCCGGATCTGTTCCGTGCAGTGGTTCTGGCAGCCGGGAAAAATGTTCAGACGATGTTTGAACAGTGTCTGGAATTTAAACCCCGCTATGCGGTGTTATCCGACGAAGTGGCTGCCGGTGAATTGCGCATTCAGCTGAAACTCCACGGCAGTGCAACCGAAGTGCTCAGCGGCAGTGCCGCTATCTGTGAAGTGGTTCAGCTTGATGAAGTGGATCAGGTAATGGCTGCCATTACCGGTGTGGCCGGGCTGCTGCCGACCCTCGCGGCTATCCGTGCGGACAAGCGTATTCTGCTGGCAAACAAAGAAGCGCTGATCACCAGCGGGCGTCTGTTTTTTGCCGCCATGAGCACCAGCCGCGCTGAACTGTTTCCTATCGACAGCGAACACAATGCGATTTTCCAGTCCCTGCCGACCGGCGTGCAGTTATCTCTCGGGCATGCTGACCTGACTGCCGAAGGTATTGATTCCATTATCCTGACCGGCTCCGGCGGCCCGTTCCGCGAAACCACCTTATCTGAACTGGCAAATATGACGCCGGATCAGGCTTGTGCACACCCGAACTGGTCAATGGGACGTAAAATTTCCGTGGATTCCGCCACGATGATGAATAAGGGCCTTGAATATATTGAGGCACGTTATTTCTTTAATGCATCAGCAAAACAAATGGAAGTGATAGTGCATCCGCAGTCGGTGATCCACTCCATGGTCCGCTATACTGACGGGAGTATCATCGCGCAACTGGGCACCCCGGATATGCGCACCCCGATCAGCTATTCCATGAGTTATCCGGGCCGTATCACTGCCGGGGCTGAACGACTTGATTTTACCCGTATGGGCGGCCTGACATTCACTGAGCCGGATTATAACCGTTACCCGTGCCTGAAACTGGCAATTGAAGCCTGTGATGACGGGCAGGCGGCAACCACGGCAATGAATGCAGCGAATGAAGAAACCGTGCAGGCATTTTTACAAAACAGAATCCGTTTCACAGATATCGCGCAAATAAACCGTATGGTAGTGGAAAATCACCGGTTCACGGAACCTCAGTCAATTGATGATGTCCTTATTATTGATAAACAGGCGCGGGAACTGACCCGTAAATCAATCGGAAAAATCGCGAAGTAATTAATTTATATTAACGGGTTGCGTTTGTCGGTGAATAGCGCAAGTGATATAGTTCAGCGTTGCGATTTCTGTAAATCAGATTTTTAATGACCGGTTAATAACACCATGACGCTATCACTGACAAACAGAGACAACACCGTGAACCTGCACGGTGTTTTTGTGTCTGACGCCATGTATTAACCGATACCTCAAAGGATTAACTTGCGTGACAGTATCCAGTGAAAATGCCTCAGAAAAGCCGGGACCTCAGCATGTCGCCATTATTATGGACGGCAACGGCCGCTGGGCAAAAAAACGCGGAAAATTGCGGGTTTCCGGCCATCGCGCAGGGATCAAATCGGTCCGCAGTTCGGTCAGTTTTGCCATCAAAAACCAGATAAAATCCCTGACACTTTATGCCTTCAGCAGTGAAAACTGGAACCGTCCTGAACAGGAAGTCCACTCACTGATGGAGTTGTTTGTCTTTGCGCTGGACAACGAAGTCAAAAGCCTGCACAAACACAATGTCAGATTATCCGTCATCGGTGATATCAGCCGGTTCAGTCCGCGTCTGCAGGAGCGTATCCGCCGCGGTCAGGTGCTGACCGCCAATAACACCGGTTTACAGCTGAATATCGCCGCCAACTACGGCGGGCGCTGGGATATCACCCACAGTGTGAAGCAGGTGATAGCACAGGTGCAGCGCGGGGAATTGTCCGCTGAAGATGTCAGCGAACAGGATATCAGCCGTCATATCTCGCTGCATGACCAGCCGCCGATTGATCTCGTGATCCGCACCGGTGGTGAGCACCGTATCAGTAACTTCCTGCTCTGGCAGGTTGCGTACGCCGAATTTTATTTTACAGAAGTGCTGTGGCCTGACTTTGATGAAAACGCATTCAGCGATGCGGTGACTTCTTTTACACAGCGTGAGCGCCGTTTCGGCGGAACCACACCTGATGATCAGTCTGAGCAGGCTCCGGGAGGAAATGTTGCTTAAGTACCGTCTAATTACTGCCATTATTTTAATTCCGCTGGTACTGCTGGCGATGTTTATGCTCGCGCCACAGCATTTCGGCTGGGTGGTGATTGCCGTATGTGGTCTGGCCGGCTGGGAATGGGCGCAGTTTGCCGGTCTGAAAGGTGCCGGACAGCGTATTGTCACCGGTGTCGTATTTGCCGCCGGTCTGGCTGCGTGGCAGTTGACACTGGATATGAATAACCTGATGGCGGATGCTGCTGTACAGGTCAGCCTGTGGGCGGCGCTGGTCTGGTGGATCTGCGCGGTGCTGCTGGTGATCAGTTTCCCGAAATCCGCCGCGCTGTGGAAAGATTCTGTGATTATCCGCCTGATCTTCGGTGTGGTGACCATTGTTCCGTTTTACAGCGGCATGATGGTACTGCGCAACCAGGGATATGCGGGTGGTGATGTGTATCAGGGAGCCTGGTGGCTGCTGTATGTCATGCTGCTGGTCTGGGCAGCAGATTCCGGGGCGTATGCCTTCGGCCGTTTGCTGGGCAAACACAAAATGGCACCGCGTGTCTCGCCGGGGAAAACCCTGGAAGGTCTGGCCGGTGGCCTGATTACCGCCGGGCTGGTGTCCTGGCTGTTCAGCCACTATTCGCCGTTACAGACACTGCCGGAAAATCTGATTATTGTGTCAGTGATTGTGGTTCTGATTTCCGTGTTCGGTGATCTGACCGAAAGCATGTTTAAACGTCAGTCCGGCGTGAAGGACAGCAGTCAGCTGATCCCGGGGCATGGCGGCGTGATGGATCGCATTGACAGCCTGACCGCGGCAGTACCGGTATTTGCCGGTCTGATCCTGTTAGTATTCTCCGGCTTTTAAGCACTCCGGGAGCAGACAGAAAACGCATGATGACTTTTATCTGGAACTCAGCCGCGTTTGTTATCGCGCTGGGGATTTTGGTTACCGTACATGAGTTCGGGCACTTTTGGGTGGCCCGGCGCTGCGGTATTTTTGTCGAACGATTCTCCGTCGGTTTCGGCAAAGCACTCTGGCGGCGTACAGACAAACACGGGACAGAATTTGTCATCGCAATGATCCCGCTCGGCGGCTATGTCAAAATGCTGGATGAGCGCGTGGCACCGGTAGCACCGGAGCGCCGTCATCAGGCGTTTAATAACAAAACCGTCGGCCAGCGGGCGGCAGTGGTCAGTGCCGGGCCTGTTGCTAACTTTCTGTTAGCTATCGTGGCGTACTGGATTGTGTTTATGATCGGCGTGCCGGCGGTTCGCCCGGTCGTGGCGGATATCCGCGCGGGATCGGTCGCAGAACAGGCAAATATTTTGCCCGGGATGGAACTAAATGCCGTTGACGGCATCGAAACGCCTGACTGGAATAGTGTGCGGATGGCGATGATCAGTAAAATCGGCGATGATTTTACCGTTCTGAATGTGATTCCGGAACCGGGGTCAGCCCCGGCGGAAAAACGCCTGGATCTCACCCGCTGGAAATTTGATCCGGAAAAACAGGATGCTGTCCTGTCTCTGGGTATCATGCCGGTGTCCGCAAAGGTCAGTAATGAGATTAATGCACTGACGCCCGGGGGGCCTGCTGAAAAAGCCGGTTTACAACCGGGGGACAGGATCGTTAAAGTAAGCGGGGAGCCGCTTACGGTCTGGCAGCCGTTTACGCTCTTTGTACGTAATAGTCCCGGTAAAACGCTCGATTTACTGATTGAGCGGGGCGGAGAACATATTAATATGCCTCTCACACCGGAGATAAAAAACAGCGGCGGCAGTAAACAAATTGGTTTTGCCGGTGTCGAATTAAAGGTTATTCCGCTCGACCCGCAGTATATTACGGAACATCAGTACGGGCCGGTGGAAGCGGTCGCTGAGGCGACCGGGAAAACCTGGCAGTTAATGAATCTGACCGTGAAAATGATCGGCAAGCTGGTGACCGGTGATGTAAAACTGAATAATCTCAGCGGTCCGGTATCGATTGCGAAAGGTGCCGGTATTTCCGCCGATTCCGGCTTAGTGTATTATCTGATGTTTCTGGCGCTCATCAGCGTCAATTTAGGGATCATAAATCTGTTCCCGCTGCCAGTTTTAGATGGTGGACACCTGTTATTCCTGCTTATCGAGAAGATAAAAGGCGGGCCGGTGTCTGAGCGTGTACAAGACTTCAGTTATCGTATTGGTGTAATGGCACTGGTACTGTTGATGGGGCTTGCACTTTTCAATGATTTCTCCCGCTTCTGATTAAGGAAGACCGGGACCGGTAAGGAAAACGCATAACAACGATGGCGATGAAAAAGTTGCTCATAGCGTCGCTGCTGCTTGGCAGCTTCACTGCATACGGTTCAGACGGATTCGTGGTTCAGGACATTCAGTTTGAAGGTCTTCAGCGCGTCGCCGTTGGTGCTGCATTACTGAACATGCCTGTCCGTGTCGGAGACACGGCCAGTGATGAGGATATCGGACGTACCATTCGCGCACTGTTCGCGACGGGTAACTTTGAAGATGTCCGCGTCCTGCGTGAAGGTAATGTACTGCTGGTTCAGGTGAAGGAACGTCCGACCATTGCAAATATCACCTTCTCGGGTAACAAATCCGTGAAGGACGATATGCTCAAACAGAACCTGGAAGCATCCCGTATCCGCGTCGGGGAAGCCCTTGACCGGACGATGCTGTCAAACATTGAAAAGGGGCTGGAAGATTTCTATCACAGTGTCGGTAAGTATAACGCAACGGTAAAAGCCGTTGTCACACCACTGCCGCGCAACCGTATTGATGTGAAATTCGTCTTTGCGGAAGGTGTATCCGCGACTATTCAGCAAATCAATATCGTCGGTAACACTCAGTTTACCACAGCTGAACTGGTTAACCGTTTCCAGCTGCGTGATGATGTACCGTGGTGGAACCTGGCGGCTGACCAGAAATACCAGAAACAGAAACTGGCCGGTGACCTTGAAACCCTGCGCAGTTTCTATCTGGATCGCGGTTACGCGAAATTCAATATTGATTCGACTCAGGTCAGCCTGACGCCGGACAAAAAAGGTATCTATATCACCGTCAACGTGACCGAGGGCGATCAGTATCAGATTGCCGGGGTTCAGGTTGCGGGGGAAACGGCCGGTCACTCCGCTGAAATCACCGAGCTGACCGCCATTGAGCCGGGTTCACTCTATAATGGTGCTCAGGTCACCAAAATGGAGAATGATGTCAAAAATATGCTCGGCCGTTACGGCTATGCGTATCCGCGCGTCATGACCCAGCCGGAAATTAATGAAGCCGATAAAACCGTGGTTCTGCATGTGAATGTGGATGCCGGTAACCGTTTCTATGTCCGCCAGATCCGTTTCGCCGGTAACGACGTGAGTAAAGACTCCGTTCTGCGCCGTGAAATGCGTCAGATGGAAGGGGCATGGCTGGGTAACGATCTGGTTGAAGCCGGTAAAGAGCGTCTGAACCGTACCGGTTACTTTGAAACCGTTGAGGTGGAAACCCAGCGTGTGCCGGGTGTGCCGGACCAGGTCGATGTCGTTTATAAAGTCAAAGAGCGTAACACCGGTTCCCTGAACTTTGGTGTGGGCTTCGGTACTGAGAGCGGCGTCAGCTTCCAGGTGGGTGTCACCCAGGATAACTGGTTAGGTACCGGTTATCAGGTTGGTGCGAACGCCAGTAAGAACGACTACTCAACGTACGCGGAATTGTCACTGACTGACCCGTTCTTCACGGTTGATGGTGTGAGTCTCGGCGGCCGTATTTTCTACAACGACTTCCGTGCGGATGATGCGGACTTGTCCGGTTACACCAACAAAACTTATGGTGTGGACGGAACGCTCGGCTTCCCGATCAACGAAAATAACTCTCTCCGTTTAGGTCTGGGTTATGTGCATAACACCCTGTCACGTATGGAACCACAGGTTAATATGTGGCGCTATCTGCACTCAATGGGTGAAACACCGAACTATAAAGATCGCGCAGAATTCCGTGCCGATGACTTCACGCTGACAACTGCCTGGGTTTATAACAACCTCGACCGTGGTTACTTCCCGACCTCCGGTGTGAAATCCACCGTGAGTGCGAAAGTCACGGTTCCGGGTTCTGATAACGAATACTATAAACTGATCGCTGATACCACCGGTTACTACCCGATTGATGAAAACGGTAGCTGGGTTGTGATGGGACGCGGTCGTTTAGGCTTCGGTGATGGTCTCGGCGGCAAAGAACTGCCGTTCTATGAGAACTTCTATGCCGGTGGTTCCGGTACCGTCCGTGGTTTCCGCTCGAATACTATTGGTCCGAAAGCAGTCTATTATGACGGGTCATCCGATAAGTTACGCGGCGACAGCCCGTCCCGTGATGCTATCGGGGGTAACGCGATGGCAGTGGCCAGTATGGAACTGATCACACCGACACCGTTTATCGACGAAAAATACACGAATTCTGTCCGCACATCACTCTTTGTGGATGCCGGTACAGTGTGGGATACCAATTGGGACAATACTGAGCTTATGCAGAAGTATGGTATTCCTGATTACAGTAAAGCAGGGAACATCCGTGTTTCCACCGGTGTCGCGTTCCAGTGGATTTCTCCGCTCGGACCATTGGTCTTCTCGTATGCGAAGCCAATCAAAGACTACCAGGGTGACCGGACAGAACAGTTCCAGTTTAATATCGGTAAGACCTGGTAATTGCAGTACAGAGTTACCATACGTAATAACCAGTACGCTCAGTGTGCAAAGGGAATCTTTACCATTGGGTTTAATATCCAACCAGTAAATGGTGTTTAAAGGGGTTTTATTGTGAAAAAGTTATTAACTGCTGCCAGCGTGGGTATGGTATTAGCGATGTCTGCCGGTGCTGCTCAGGCTGCTGACAAGATCGCGGTTGTCAATATCGGTGAAGTTGTCCAGAAAATGCCGGGCCGTGAAGCGGCAGCAAAACAACTGGAAAGCGAATTCAAAAGCCGTGGTACTGAACTGCAGAGTTTAGAAAAAGATCTGCAGACCCGTGCTCAGAAACTGCAGAAAGACGGCGCGACCATGAAAGACAGCGAGCGTCAGAAACTGGCAGGTGAATTCGACACCAAACGTGCTGACTTCGCGAAAAAAGCCCAGGCATTTGACCAGGATTTCCAGAAACGTCAGATGGAAGAACGCAACAAAGTCATGAAGCGTGTTGAAGATGCAGTGAAATCTGTTGCTTCAAAAGGCGGATATGACGTTGTGATCGATGCTAACGCAGTTGCTTACTCTGTTTCCGGCATTGATATCACTGCTGACGTTCTGAAACAGGTTAAATAATTAATGTCTTCCATTCGATTAGCTGATCTCGCTCAGCAGTTGAATGCAACGTTACACGGTGATGGCGATCTCGTCATCACCGGTATCGCGCCTATGCATTCAGCAAACAGCGGGCAAATTACCTTTCTGTCTGATGCCCGTTACCGGGAAAAACTGGCCGGTTGTCAGGCGGGTGCTGTGGTATTGCGTGAAGACGATTTACCGTTTTGTCAGGTCGCCGCCCTTGTGGTGAAAGACCCGTACCTGGCGTATGCGCATATGGCGCAGATTATGGATACCACACCGGCTCCGGCTGAGAATATCCATCCGTCTGCCGTGATTGACCCGTCAGCCTCTCTCGGGGCAAATGTGTCGGTCGGTGCGAATGCTGTCATTGAGTCCGGCGTGGTTCTGGGTGACGATGTTATCATCGGCGCAGGATCTTTTGTCGGCAAAAATACCACCATCGGTGCCAAAACCCGTATCTGGGCCAATGTCACCGTGTACCACGGGATTGTGATTGGCGAAGGTTGCCTGGTTCATTCCAACACTGTTATCGGTGCGGACGGATTCGGTTATGCCAACGATCGCGGTCAGTGGGTTAAAATCCCTCAGCTGGGTTCCGTCATTATCGGTGACCGGGTTGAAATCGGCTCCTGTACCACTATCGACCGTGGTGCATTAGAAAATACGGTAATCGGTAACGGTGTTATCATTGATAACCAGTGCCAGATTGCCCATAACGTCATAATCGGCGACAACACCGCAGTAGCCGGTGGTGTGATTATGGCCGGGAGCCTGAAAATCGGCCGCAACTGTATGATTGGCGGAGCAAGCGTCATTAATGGTCATATGGAAATCTGCGATCGCGTCGTCGTGACAGGCATGGGCATGGTAATGCGGCCTATCACCGAACCGGGTGTATACTCCTCCGGTATTCCGTTACAGCCAAATAAAACATGGCGTAAAACTGCCGCGCTGGTAATGAACATCAGCGAAATGAATAAACGCCTCAAGGCGGTCGAACGGCAGTTGGATAACGACGATAAATAACAGCGCATTTTGCGGTATTTTTGCGGCCTGCTAACCGCGTGACGGGTATAGCAGGCCGTGTTATTAATAAGACATATGACAAATAGACAGGAAGAGTATTCTGATGAGTGACAACCATACTCTCAAAATTGATGAAATTTTAGAGCTTCTTCCGCACCGGTATCCGTTCTTGTTAGTGGATCGCGTGCTGGATTTTGAAGAAGGTAAATTTTTACGTGCCGTGAAAAACGTATCGTTCAATGAGCCGTTTTTCCAGGGGCACTTCCCGGGCAAACCGATTTTCCCGGGCGTTCTGATTCTGGAAGCGATGGCGCAGGCCACCGGCATTCTGGCGTTCAAAAGCCTCGGTAAATTAGAGCCGGGCGAACTGTATTATTTTGCTGCCATCGATGACTGTCGCTTTAAACGCCCGGTACTGCCGGGAGACCAGATGATCCTCGAAGTGACTTTCCATAAGGAACGCCGTGGCGTTGCCCGTTTCACGGGTGTTGCGAAAGTTGACGGAGAAGTTGCCTGCGAAGCTACCATGATGTGTGCACGCCGCCGTGAGGGGTAATAAATGATCGATAAAACCGCCCGGATCCACCCGTCTTCCATTATCGAAGACGGCGCCGTTATTGGTGCCAATGTCACCATCGGTCCTTTCTGCTGTATTGGTGCGGATGTTGAGATCGGTGAAGGGACTGAAATCAAGTCCCATGTTGTGATTAATGGTCATACCAAAATTGGTCGTGATAACCAGATTTTCCAGTTTGCCTCCATTGGTGAGATAAACCAGGATCTGAAATACAAAGGTGAACCGACCCGCGTAGAGATCGGTGATCGTAACCGTATCCGCGAAAGTGTGACTATTCATCGCGGCACCGCGCAGGATACCGGCGTTACCCGTATCGGTAACGACAACCTGCTGATGATCAATGCCCATGTTGCTCACGACTGTGTGATCGGCAACCATTGCATCATTGCCAACAACGGAACCCTGGCGGGTCATGTCACGCTGGATGATTATGTCATCCTGGGTGGCTTATCGGCTGTTCATCAGTTCTGCCGTATCGGTGAGCACGTGATGGTCGGCGGCTGTTCCGGTGTGGCACAGGATATTCCGCCGTTCTTAATCGCGCAGGGTAACCATGTGACCGCCTTCGGCCTCAATGCTATCGGTCTCAAACGCCGTGGTTTTGATAAAGACGATATCAGTGCGTTACAGAATGCGTATAAGGTTCTGTACCGCAGTAATCTGACGCTGGCAGAAGCCAAAGTGCAGTTAGCTGAACTGGCGAAAGAAAATGTCCATGTAAAAACCTTCGCTGACTTCCTGGATACCGCTGAACGCGGGATCATCCGTCCGTAATTGCGGGGGCTGCCATGTCGGTATCACCTCGTCCGCTCACGATAGGTATTGTCGCCGGAGAAACCTCCGGCGATATTCTCGGCGCAGGTTTAATGCGCGCACTGAAAGAAAAATATCCGGATGTTCGTTTCACCGGGGTTGCCGGTCCGCTGATGCAGGCGGAAGGCTGTGAAACCTGGTATGAAATGGAAGAGCTGGCCGTGATGGGCATTGTGGAAGTGCTGGGTCGTCTGCCGCGTCTGCTCTCCATCCGCCGTGATCTCACCCGCCGTTTCCGTGAACTGAAGCCGGATGTTTTTGTCGGCATTGATGCGCCGGATTTCAATATCACCCTGGAAGGACGGTTAAAATCTTCCGGGATCAAAACGATCCACTATGTCAGCCCGTCAGTCTGGGCGTGGCGGCAGAAGCGGGTCTTTAAAATCGCCAAAGCGACCAATTTGGTGCTGGCTTTCCTGCCGTTCGAAAAAGCATTTTACGATAAATACAATGTGCCGTGCCGCTTTATCGGCCATACCATGGCGGATGCACTGCCGTTACAGCCGGATAAAGCCGCTGCCCGTGATGCGCTGGGGCTGGATCCGTCCGCGCCGTGTCTGGCAATACTGCCGGGCAGCCGTCACGCGGAAGTGTCGATGCTCAGCGACGACTTCCTGAAAACCGCGCAATTGCTGCGGCAATCGCTGCCGGATTTACAGATTGTGGTGCCGCTGGTGAATGCGAAACGCCGGGCCGAGTTTGAAGCTATCAAACAGGAAATTGCGCCTGAACTGGATGTGCATCTGCTTGATGGCCATGCCCGTGATGCCATGATTGCCTCGGATGCCGCATTGCTGGCATCAGGTACGGCAGCACTGGAATGTATGCTGGCGAAATGCCCGATGGTCGTGGGCTACCGCATGAAGCCGTTCACGTTCTGGCTGGCGAAACGGCTGGTCAAAACCCCGTATGTGTCATTGCCGAATCTGCTGGCAGGGCGCGAAATCGTGCCGGAACTGTTACAGGATGAGTGCCGCAGTGATCTGCTGGCAAATGCACTGCTGCCGCTGTTGCAGGGCGGTGAAGCCGTGGATAAACTCAGAGAAACCTTCCTGGAACTCCATCAGAAGATCCGTCTTGATGCGGATAATCAGGCGGCACAGGCCGTATCAGATATAGCGAGTAATTAATGGATTTTGTTTATCCGGACGCGGCACTGATTGCCGGTGTCGATGAAGTCGGCCGCGGGCCGCTGGTCGGCGCGGTGGTAACCGCTGCCGTTATTCTTGATCCGCAGAACCCGATCGACGGTCTGGCGGATTCCAAAAAGCTCACGGAGAAAAAACGTGAGCGCCTGTTTGCTGAAATTCAGGAAAAGGCACTGTACTGGAGCATAGGCCGCGCTGAAGCGGCTGAAATTGATCAAATCAATATTTTGCAGGCCACATTCCTGGCGATGCAGCGGGCGGTTGCCGGGTTACCGGTGCGTCCGGGTTTTGTGCTGGTGGACGGCAACAAAGCGCCGGATTTTGGTGTCCCTGCTCAGGCAGTGATCAAGGGCGACGGGCTGGTACCTGAAATCAGTGCGGCATCGATACTGGCAAAAGTCACGCGGGATCGCGAAATGGCGGAGCTGGATAAACAATTCCCGCAGTACGGATTTGCAAAACACAAAGGTTACCCGACGGCGCTGCATCTTGAGATGCTGGCACAGTATGGGGTGACAGAGCATCACCGAACCAGTTTTGGCCCGGTCCGCCGCGCGCTGGCCGGTATCAGTCAGTGAGGATGGCGTAATGGCGGAACCGCGTTTTATTCATCTTAATATTCACAGCGACTATTCCATGATTGACGGACTGGCGAAAACCGGTCCGCTGGTCAAAAAAGTGGCGTCGATGAATATGCCGGCGATGGCGATTACGGACTTCACTAACCTGTGCGGACTGGTGAAATTTTACGGCAGTGCGCACGGCGCCGGGGTGAAACCGATTGTCGGTGCGGACTTCCTGATGGAAAGTGAGCTGCTGGGTGACGAACCGGCATCACTCACGATTCTGGCACGCAATAATACCGGTTATCAGAACCTGACCCTGCTTATCTCTGAAGCCTATCAGAAAGGCTACGGTTCACTGGGGCCGACCATTCAGCGCGACTGGCTGGTTAATCATAAAGAAGGGCTGATTATTCTCTCCGGCGGGCGCAAGGGGGATGTCGGTAAGTTTCTGCTGCGCGGTAATCATGTCCTGGTGGAGCAGGCGCTGGAATTCTGGCAGACCCACTTCCCGGACAGCTTCTATCTGGAGCTTATCCGTACCGGTCGCCAGGATGAGGAAAGCTATCTGCATGCTGCGGTACAGCTGGCAACGGAGAAATCCCTGCCGGTGGTGGCGACCAATGATGTCCGCTTTATCAGCAGTGAAGATTTTGACGCCCATGAAATACGCGTTGCTATTCATGACGGTTATACATTAGCGGACCCGAAACGTCCGAAGCTCTACAGCCCTCAGCAATATCTGCGCAGTGAGGACGAGATGTGCGAGTTGTTCGCCGATATCCCGGAAGCACTGCAGAACAGCGTCGAAATTGCTAAGCGTTGTAACGTCACTATCCGTCTCGGCGAGTATTTCCTGCCGCAGTTCCCGACCGGGGATATGAGCACGGAAGATTATCTGGTCAAACGCTCGCAAGAGGGACTGGAGGAGCGCCTGGCGTTCCTGTTCCCGGATCCGGAAGTGCGTGCGCAGCGCCGCCCGGAATATGACGAACGTCTGGATATCGAACTGAAAGTGATTAACCAGATGGGCTTCCCCGGCTACTTCCTGATCGTGATGGAGTTTATCCAGTGGTCGAAGGATAACAATGTGCCGGTAGGGCCGGGACGTGGTTCCGGTGCCGGTTCACTGGTGGCGTACTCCCTGAAAATCACTGACCTGGATCCGCTGGAGTTCGATCTCCTGTTCGAACGCTTCCTGAACCCGGAACGTGTTTCCATGCCTGACTTCGACGTCGATTTCTGTATGGAAAAACGCGACCGCGTGATTGATCACGTGGCAGAGATGTACGGGCGTGATGCCGTTTCCCAGATTATTACCTTCGGTACCATGGCGGCAAAAGCGGTGATCCGTGATGTCGGTCGTGTGCTGGGGCATCCGTACGGGTTTGTTGACAGAATTTCCAAACTGGTGCCGCCGGATCCCGGTATGACACTGGAAAAAGCCTTTGCGGCAGAGCCGCAGCTCGGCGAGGTGTATGAAGCCGATGAGGAAGTCAGGGCGCTGATCGACATGGCGCGTATCCTGGAAGGGGTAACGCGTAACGCCGGTAAACACGCCGGTGGTGTGGTGATCGCGCCGACAAAAATTACTGATTTCGCGCCGCTTTACTGCGACCCGGAAGGAAATAACCCGGTCACACAGTTTGATAAAAACGACGTGGAATATGCCGGTCTGGTGAAGTTTGACTTCCTCGGTCTGCGCACACTGACGATTATTGACTGGGCGCTGGGCATGATTAACCCGCGCAATGAGAAAAAAGGCAAGCCGCCGGTGGATATCGCGGCTATCCCGCTCGACGATCAGAAAAGCTTCGATATGCTGCAACGCTCGGAAACCACAGCGGTTTTCCAGCTTGAATCCCGCGGTATGAAAGATTTGATCAAACGTCTGCGTCCGGACAGCTTTGAAGACATGATAGCCCTGGTGGCGCTGTTCCGTCCCGGCCCGCTGCAGTCGGGCATGGTGGATAACTTTATCGACCGTAAACACGGACGTGAGGCTATCTCTTACCCGGATGTGGAATGGCAGCATGAATCCCTGCAGCCGGTACTGGAACCGACGTACGGCATCATCCTCTATCAGGAACAGGTGATGCAGATTGCCCAGGTGCTGGCGGGCTATACCCTGGGCGGCGCGGATATGCTGCGCCGTGCAATGGGTAAGAAAAAGCCGGAAGAGATGGCAAAACAGCGCTCGGTATTTGAAGAGGGCGCAGTCAAAAACGGCGTGGATGCCGAACTGTCCATGAAAATCTTTGACCTGGTGGAAAAGTTCGCCGGTTACGGATTTAACAAATCTCACTCCGCTGCTTATGCACTGGTTTCCTATCAGACACTGTGGCTGAAAGCACATTATCCGGCGGAATTTATGGCTGCCGTGATGACGGCGGATATGGATAACACCGAAAAAGTCGTCGGGCTGGTGGATGAATGCTGGCGGATGGGGCTGAAAGTCCTGCCGCCGGATATCAACAGCGGACTGTATCACTTCCATGTCAATGATGAAGGTGAGATAGTCTATGGTATCGGTGCGATTAAAGGTGTCGGCGAAGGCCCGATCGAAGCAATTCTGGAAGCCCGTAAGGACGGGTATTTCAAGGATATTTTTGATTTGTGTGCCCGCACGGATACCAAAAAACTGAACCGCCGCGTAATGGAAAAACTCATTATGTCCGGCGCGTTTGACCGTCTGGGGCCGCACCGCGCTGCGCTGATGTCCTCACTGGAGGATGCGCTGAAAGCCGCGGATCAGCACGCCAAAGCGGAAGCTATTGGTCAGGCGGATATGTTCGGGGTACTGGCGGAAGCACCGGAGCAGGTAGAGCGCTCTTATGCCAATATTCCGAAATGGCAGGATGAAATTATCCTTGAAGGGGAACGGGAAACACTCGGACTGTATCTTACCGGACATCCGATAAACCGTTATCTGAAGGAAATTGAACGCTATACTCATGGTTTACGTCTGAAAGATGTTAACCCGACACCGCGCGGTCAGATGACCACGGTCGTCGGTCTGGTGCTGGCTTCCAAGGTGATCACCACCAAACGGGGAAACCGGATTGGTGTCTGTACCCTCGATGATCGTTCCGGCCGGCTGGAAATTATGCTATTTTCCGATGCACTGGAACGTTACCAGCATCTGCTCGAACAGGATCGTATTCTGATCGCTTCCGGGCAGGTCAGCTTTGATGATTTCAGCGGCGGGCTTAAAATGGTGGTCAGGGAGCTGCTGGATATCAGTGAAGCACGCGAAAAATATGCGCGCGGGCTTGCTATCTCGCTCACGGACGGGCAAATTGACGAACAACTGCTGCACCGGCTGCGCGGTGCCCTTGAACCGCACCGCTCCGGGACAATACCGGTTCACCTTTATTACCAGAAGGACGATGCCAGAGCGCGGATGCGTTTCGGTGCCACCTGGCGGGTCACCCCGACCGATACCCTTCTGACGGATCTGCGGACTCTGCTGGGTAATGAGCAGGTAGAATTAGAATTTGACTAAAATAGGAACATTATGAGTCTTAATTTTCTGGATTTTGAACAGCCGATTGCCGAGTTAGAGGCGAAAATTGATTCGCTGACCGCGGTCAGCCGCCAGGATGAATCACTCGATATCAATCTTGACGAAGAAGTTGAACGCTTACGGGCGAAGAGTCTGGAACTGACACGTAAGATTTTCGCTGACCTGGGTGCCTGGCAGATTGCTCAGCTGGCACGCCATCCGCGTCGTCCGTATACCCTGGATTACGTCAAACTGATCTTTACCGATTTTCAGGAACTGGCAGGCGACCGTGCATATGCGGATGACAAAGCGATTGTCGGCGGGATTGCCCGTCTGGACGGTCGTCCGGTGATGATTATCGGCCATCAGAAAGGCCGTGAAACCAAAGAGAAAATCCGCCGTAACTTCGGCATGCCGGCACCGGAAGGTTACCGCAAAGCCCTGCGTCTGATGGAATTGGCAGAGCGCTTTAATCTGCCGGTGATCACCTTTATCGACACTCCGGGGGCCTATCCGGGCGTGGGCGCGGAAGAGCGCGGCCAGTCCGAGGCGATTGCCCGTAACCTGCGTGAAATGTCCCGTCTGAAAGTACCGACTGTCTGCACCGTGGTCGGGGAAGGCGGTTCCGGCGGTGCACTGGCAATTGCAGTGGGCGACAAAGTGAATATGCTGCAATACAGCACTTACTCTGTTATTTCACCGGAAGGCTGTGCCTCGATTCTGTGGAAAAGTGCCGATAAAGCGCCGATCGCCGCAGAAGCGATGGGTATCACTGCACCGCGTCTGAAAGAGCTGAAACTGATCGACAATGTGATCCCTGAGCCGCTGGGCGGCGCGCACCGTGATTATGAAGCGGTTGCCGCATCCCTGAAAGCACAGATCCTGTCTGATCTGGAAGAGCTGGATAAACTGGACAGCGAGTCTCTGGCTAATCGCCGCTATGAGCGCCTGATGAGCTACGGCTACTGCTGATAACCGGTTGTGGATACTGCCTTTTGTGAATCACTGTCTGCCGTGTTCCGCCGTGTGTTTGCCTCTCAGCAGGCAATCCTGGCGGGACTGAGCGGCGGGCTTGATTCCGTTGTCCTGCTGCATGCTCTGCGGCAGTGGCAGACCACTGAGCGCCCGGCGCTGCGGTTGCGGGCAGTCTACATTCATCACGGATTAAACCCGCTGGCAGATGACTGGGCAGAACACTGCCGGACATTCTGCGGCTCACTCTCTGTTCCGTTTCAGGTGTGCCGCGTGCAGGTGGATCCCCGCAAAAAAGGGATCGAAGCTGCCGCCAGAGATGCCCGCTATCAGGCTTTCCGCGAAGTCATCGCCACCGATGAGGCGCTGGTAACCGCGCAGCATCTGGATGATCAGAGCGAAACCTTTTTTCTTGCCTTAAAACGCGGCAGCGGCCCTGCCGGTCTCTCTGCTATGCCGGAACAGATGGCATTCGGTGCCAATCCGCTGATCCGTCCGTTACTCTCCTTCAGCCGTGCTCAGCTCGAACAGTATGCGCACTATCATCAACTATCCTGGGTCGAGGATGACAGTAACCAGGATCGCCGTTATGACCGCAACTTTCTGCGTCATGCGGTATTACCGCAACTGAATGCCCGCTGGCCGCACTTTGCTCAGGCGGTTTCCCGCAGTGCTGCACTTTGCGGTGAGCAGGAAGCCCTGCTGGATGAATTGCTGCTGCCGGAGCTTATGCAGTTAACAGATGCTGATAACGGGTTGTCTTTTATCCCGCTGCTCAGCGCAGGGACGGCAAAACGTAATGCTGTACTGCGCCGCTGGCTGAAGCACTGTGGTGTGCAGATGCCGTCACAGCACCAGCTGGCTCTGCTCTGGCAGGAAGTGGCACTGGCGAAACCTGATGCGGAACCGGGCTATTATCTGAAACCGGTCACTATCCGCCGTTATCAGAACAAATTGTATGTAACAGAAAAAACAGCCGGATTATCAGAATACTGTCTGCCGTGGGATCTGCACTCTGCATTGTTATTGCCGGATGATGCCGGGATTTTACGGGTGGCGGAAGCGGTCACTTCTCCGGACAGAGTTTCTGTGGTGCGTCCGCCGCGCCCGGATGAACAGGTGGCGGTCCGGTTTGGTTTGCAGGGGCATTATCATATCTGCGGTCGTGATCGCGGGCGGTCAGCCAAAAAGCTGTGGCAGGAGTCCGGCGTTGCGCCCTGGTTGCGCGAACGCACACCGCTGCTCTGGTACAACGATACGCTGATAGCGGCGGTCGGGGTATTTGTCACGAAAGAGGGCAAAGCGGATGAGGCAAAACTGATGATTATGCAGGAGAAAAGCAACCCCGCGGACGGGGTTGCAGAGTTATTCAGGACGGTGAGTGATCAATAACCACTGTTCCCAGTTCGGGATGACTGAAGCTGACAATCGAGTCCAGACGAAGCTCCCGCAGTTCGTTGTCAATCGTAACAACGAGGTATTCCACTTTCTTCCGGAGCACCAAATCGGTCGCTTTTCCTGTCAGAACATCGCCCCCCTGTAAGGTCACTTCCAGTACCATATGATGCTGGCAGGCCAGTTCGAGGTTGTCATAGTCATCACAATTAATTGGTTGATATTCGTTTTCTGCAGACATATTCCCTCACCATACTTTCGCTTGCGGTATCATCCGCGGATGGTTATTCAAATAGCCTCATCGCTCCCAGCAGACTATATCATAGTTATCATATTGGCTATTACTGATTACATTTTATTGTCGGCAAAACATATTGTTTATCACTGTTTTGAATAAAATCATTGCCAATTTAAAAATAAAAATGCGTAATTGTCTGAAAGCGCGTGAATATACAAAAACTGACAATCATTTTGCTAACATTACCGCATCTGATGTTCAGGGGGAAACATGAAAAATCTGACAAAACTCTTATTGGCGGCAGGCATTTTCAGCATTACGGCCTGTAGTTCGACAGTGGTTGTGCCACCAACGCCGGAAGTCCATGTTCTTGACCGTGCCTATAATGGTGTGGTTCCGTGTGCCGATTGCTCCGGCATGGATGTGACCGTTTTACTGGAAGGTGACGGCACCTATGTTATGCAGCGCACTTATCTGGAAACCCGCGACGGCAACCAGACCTTCTTTGAAACCGGGACCTGGGCGAAAGACGGTGAGAAACTGCGCCTGACCGATACCGCCGGGCAGCGTGCTTACTATGATCCGCAGGATAAATCGCTGGTGATGCTGGATATCGACGGCAATCCGGTTAAATCGGATCTGAATTACACCCTGAAAATGGTGAAACCGGTACAGCTGAAAGGTGAATACCGCTATATGGCAGATGCGGCAACCTTTAAAGATTGCCAGACCGGCGTGGTTTACGCGGTACCGGGCAATATCGGCTTAGAGCAGGGTTACGGTAAGCTGGGTGTTGAAGGCGGTAAACCTGTCTATCTGGAAGTGGAGGGGTATTACACCATCCGTCCGTCCATGGAAGATGGCCAGTTTGATCAGGCACTGATCCAGACCGGTAAATCCGTACTGGATAAATCACGCGGCTGTCAGTAAGTTCTCTGAATCCCGCAGATATAAAAAAGGCTGAACAGATGTTCAGCCTTTTTGTATTCACAGCACTGATAATCAGGCAGTGATGATTTTCTCTTTCAGCACACTGACAACATCGTCCAGCGCGATCAGGGATTTATCTTCGCTGCGGCGGTATTTGTATTCCACCACACCGCTGTCGAGGTTGCGATCACCGATAACGATGGTATGCGGGATCCCCATCAGTTCCATATCAGCAAACATCACACCCGGACGCTCTTTACGGTCATCAAAGATCACTTCAATGCCCTGAGCGGTCAGGTCAGCGTAGAGTTTTTCCGCTACTTCTTTCACGCGGTAAGATTTGTGCATATTCATCGGCAGCAGAGCAACCTGGAACGGTGCAATCGCATCCGGCCAGATAATCCCGCGATCATCGAAGTTCTGCTCAATCGCTGCCGCGACAATACGGGTCACCCCGATACCGTAGCAACCCATAAAGACCACTTCGTTGTGACCGGCTTCGTTCTGAACTGTCGCTTTCAGTGCTTCGGAATATTTTTTACCGAGCTGGAAGATATGACCGACTTCAATCCCGCGCTTGATCATCAGCGTGCCTTTGCCGTCCGGGCTCGGGTCACCGGCGACCACATTACGGATATCCGCCACTTCCGGCAGAGCAGCATCACGCTCCCAGTTGATACCGAAATAGTGTTTACCGTCGATATTGGCACCGGCACCGAAATCACTCATCATGGCAACGGTACGATCAGCGACTACCGGCAGCGGCAGATTCACCGGCCCCAGTGAACCCGGGCCTGCATTCACGACTGCACGGATCTCTTCTTCTGTCGCGAACTCCAGCGGAGCAGCAACCAGCGGGTGTTTTTCTGCTTTCACTTCGTTGAGTTCGTGATCACCGCGCACCAGCAGTGCAACCAGTTTGTGGCCGCTCTCTTTGCTGCCGTGAACAATCAGGGTTTTGACGGTTTTCTCAACCGGCAGATTAAACTGTTCGACCAGCTCCGCGATGGTTTTCGCGTTTGGTGTATCAACCAGTTCCATTGCTTTCTGCGGCGCAGGGCGCTCAGTAATGTTGCAGACCGCTTCCGCCAGTTCAATATTGGCGGCGTAATCGGACTCAGAGGAGAAAATCACATCATCTTCGCCGCTCTGTGCCAGGACCTGGAACTCGTGGGATGCACTTCCGCCGATAGAACCGGTATCTGCCATTACTGCACGGAAATCCAGACCGATACGATTGAAGATTTTACTGTACGCCTGATACATCGTATCGTACGTTTCCTGCAGTGAATCCTGGGTCAGGTGGAAAGAGTACGCATCTTTCATGATAAATTCACGGGAGCGCATCACACCAAAACGCGGACGGACTTCATCACGGAATTTGGTCTGGATCTGGAACACATTCAGCGGCAGCTGTTTGTAAGATGTCACTTCGTTACGGATGATGTCCGTGACCACTTCTTCGTGCGTCGGACCCAGCACAAACTGGCGATCGCCGCGGTCGGTGATACGGAGCAGCTCCGGACCGTACTGTTCCCAGCGTCCGCTCTCCAGCCATAAATCTGCGGGCTGAACCACCGGCATGGAGATTTCCAGTGAACCGGCATTTTCCATCTCTTCACGTACGATTTTTTCAACTTTGCGTAATACGCGGACACCGGTCGGCATCCAGTTGTACAGACCTGAAGCAAGTTTACGGATCATCCCGGCGCGCAGCATCAGCTGATGACTGACCACTTCGGCGTCAGCAGGGGTCTCTTTCAGAGTAGAGAGCAGATATTGGGTAGTACGCATTATTTAGGTTCCATTAGAACGACAAACATGTCTTATCGCAGAGGTATTCTGCGCAGAAGTGAAATTAAGCCTGACAGTTTACCAGTGACTGCCGCGCCCCAAAAGGGGTTTAGCGTTTTTCCAGACTGATGACTTCGGTCACGCCGTCACGGATATGCCAGCGGACATTTAAATCCAGCAGATGGACCGCATAGATTTTATCGTCAGCCTGTTGTTTTTTATACGCCGGACGCGGATCCTGCGCCAGTACCTGAGTGATAAAACGCGCCAAATCAGGATATTGTGCGGCCTGAGCCGTTATGAATTGCTGTGCCGCAGTACTGAATACGACCGGCATATCGGCAGGCGGCTCTTCCTGCGCAAAACCGGCCAGTGCGCCGGGTACGGATTCAGCATAGGGCAGATAGGGTTTGATATCCAGCACCGGTGTGCCGTTAAGCAGATCCAGGCTGCCGAGGGAGAGATACGCCGTATCGCCGTCGTAACAGACTTTTTTCAGTTCAACCAGCGACATCCCGATTGGATTCGGGCGGAAGGTGGAGCGGGTGGCAAACACACCCATTTTGGCATTACCGCCAAGGCGCGGCGGACGTACCAGCGGACGCCAGCTGCCGGCAGGAATATCATGGAAAACAAAGATGACCCATACGTGACTGAACTGTTCCAGTCCGCGCACACAGTCGGCGTGATTATAGGGAGCCACAAAGTGCAGTTCCCCGGTACCATCCTCAACCAGCCCCGGCTGGCGCGGAATCGCAAATTTTTCCTGCCACGGTGAGCGGATAAACCCCACGGGCGAAAATGAAAACTCAGACATCATCAACCTTAATCGCAGTACCTTCGCATACCGCCAGCTGCTTACAACCCTGCGCGGGGTTCACGGCACACTGGTGGAGTAACACGGCATCTGCTTTCAGTTTTCCGGCCCGGTACAGCATTTGCTTACGGGCTGCCGGAATACCGGACTGTGCAGGGTTTGCCGCTTCCCGGCAATTCTGACCCAAAACCACGCCAAGGTCACGGAAAGGTTTACCCAGCAGTTCTTCCGGATGGAGATAGAGTTTGACGCGTGATGCTGCGGATGTTGATTTGGCTTTTTTACCGGCCGGTTTTTTCAGCCGCATATCGGCGTATTGCGCTTGTTCCTGCTCAGAATGGCTCTGACGGAAAGAACATCCCGCGATGAGAAGAGCAAGCAGGCTGATAATAAGCACTCGCATGAAAAGAGATCCTCTGGCTGCACAAAACAGAAAGCAATGGCAGGTGAAATATTATTATTTATATGCTGAACATTTAATGATTATAACAAAATAAAAAGGGTGAACAATTGTTCACCCTCAGTGTAATATTCTTTGATTAAAGATAAAAGAACTTAGCAGTTATTCTGAATTCCCGGTCTTTTACCAGCCTTTCACCGCACCGCCGTTGAAGACTTTATCTGCTTCATTAAAGACTTCATCTGACTGATATGCCTGAACAAACTCTTTCACCGCTTCGCTGTCTTTATTATCTTCACGGGAGACAATAATGTTGACGTAAGGTGAATCTTTATCTTCGACAAATAAACCGTCTTTGGACGGGGTTAAGTTGATCTGGCTGGCGTAAGTGGTGTTGATCACAGCCAGGTCGATCTTATTATCATCCAGTGAACGCGGCAGCTGCGGGGCTTCCAGTTCGATCAGTTTCAGACCTTTCGGGTTTTCAACCACATCAAGCACGGTCGGCAGCAGACCGGTGCCTTCTTTCAGTTTGATTAATCCCTGCTTCTGTAATAACAGCAGTGAACGGCCGAGGTTAGTCGGGTCATTCGGCAGAGCAACCTGTGCGCCGTCCTGTAACTCATCCAGTGATTTGATTTTCTTTGAATAACCGGCAATCGGATAAACAAAGGTATTGCCCACTGTTGTTAATTTGTAGTTACGGTCTTTAATTTGCTGATCCAGATACGGCTTGTGCTGGAATGCGTTCAGATCGATATCACCACGGCTGAGAGCTTCGTTCGGCATGACGTAGTCGTTGAACGTGACCAGTTCCACATTCAGGCCGTATTTGTCTTTGGCGACTTTTTTCGCCACTTCCGCCACCTGCTGTTCAGCTCCGACGATCACGCCGACTTTGATACTTTTCGGATCTTTTTCATTCTGTCCGCAACCCGCCAGCACTAATGAACCCAGCAAAGCACCGGCAACGACAAGCGATTTTAATTTAAAAGCCATCTTTTCTTTCCTCGTTCTGTTTAATACGCGTTCGCAGTCAGTGCGGCGCGGGGAGAGTCTTATTTGTGGGTAACGGCCTTAACCAGACGATCACCACATACCTGAATAATAAAGACCAAAACAACCAGCAATGCCAATACCGTATTCATAACGACTGCGTTATATCCGACATAACCATACTGATAACCAATCTGACCTAACCCGCCTGCACCGACAGCACCACCCATTGCGGAGTAACCCACAAGTGTGATCAGCGTAATGGTCGCGGCATTGATCAGTCCCGGTAATGCTTCCGGCAGCAGGATCTTGCTGACAATCTGTAATGGTGTGGCACCCATTGCCCGTGATGCTTCAATCAGTCCTGACGGGATCTCCAGCAAGGCGTTTTCCACCATACGGGCAATAAACGGTGCAGCGCCGACAGTCAGCGGCACAATGGCGGCCTGTAACCCGATAGATGTACCGACGACTAACCGGGTAAACGGAATCATCCATACCAGTAAGATAATGAACGGAATCGCGCGGAAGATATTGACCAGCACGGACAGGGTCCGGTACAGGCTTTTATTATCCGCAATTTGCCCCGAACGGGTG
The DNA here is from genome assembly GCF_041099235.1 of Morganella morganii. Lineage (GTDB taxonomy): Bacteria > Pseudomonadota > Gammaproteobacteria > Enterobacterales > Enterobacteriaceae > Morganella > Morganella morganii_E. Next base: position 217,537 of record NZ_JBFZSO010000007.1, read on the forward strand.
ATATACAGCAGTACCCCCACCGGCAGGCCGATTAAAAATCCCAGAAAACCGGATGCAAATGTCATGACCAGGGTTTCCCAGATGCCTTTAACTAACAGTAAAATCATTCCTTCAGACATAACCGAGAACCTCTGTTTTTACGTGGTGTTCTTTCAGAAAATCAATGGCCGCTTCAACATCCTGCGGGCTGTTGCCGTCCAGTTCTGCCAGCATGACACCAAATTTCACACCGCCCGCATAATCCATCTGAGAACTCAGAATGCTGATATCAATATTGAATTTGCGTGATGCAATCGAGATCAGCGGCGCATCGACAGACTGACCACCAAACTCCAGTTTCAGCAGCGGCCCCAGGCCTTCCGCCGGTTCCGGTTTCAGGCGTGCCAGATAATCTTCCGGCACATCCAGGTGCAGCGTGGATTCAATAAAGGCCTGTGCCACCGGCGTTTTCGGATGAGAGAACACTTCACTTACCGTATTCTGCTCAATCAGCTGTCCGCCGCTGATAACCGCCACCTGGTCACAGATGCGTTTCACCACATCCATCTCATGGGTGATCAGCAGGATAGTTAACTCCAGCCGGCGGTTGATGTCTTTCAGCAGTTCCAGAATCGAACGGGTGGTTGCCGGATCCAGGGCGCTGGTGGCTTCATCACACAGTAACACCTCTGGTTCGTTTGCCAGTGCGCGGGCGATAGCCACACGCTGTTTCTGACCACCGGACAGATTTGCCGGATAAACATCCCGTTTGTCAGACAGACCGACCAGGTCAAGCAGCTTCACAACCCGTTTTTCAATTTCCGCTGCCGGTACGCGATCCAGTTCCAGCGGCAGCGCGATGTTCCCGAAAACAGTACGGGAAGACAGCAGGTTAAAGTGCTGAAAAATCATTCCGATGCCGCGACGGGCACGGGTTAACTCTTTATCGTTCATCTTAGTGAGGTCACGGCCGCCGACGAGTACCTGTCCGGATGTCGGCCGTTCCAGCATATTCACACAGCGGATAAGCGTACTTTTCCCGGCGCCGGAAGCACCAATCACACCGTAAATCTGTCCTTGCGGGACGTGCAGGTTAATATCAGAAAGTGCCTGTATTTCGCGATGACCCTGCTGAAAAACCTTATTTATATTCGTCAGCTTTATCATGTAATTATTATTACCTTGTTACGTGAAACTGGTTGTTCACCAGATGATTTTCGGATGTTAAGATGTCTGGACGGCTAAGTCAACAGGATTTAGTTATCAGGCCGCATTCTCATTCCGTATCAAATAAGCGATACTAAATACATTATTGATGACGGACTAAGAGTGTAACCATGGGTATCCCCGCAGTATTTCTGGACAGAGACGGCACCATTAACGTAGATACCGGCTATCTCCATGAGATTGATGATTTTCAGTTTATAGAGAACGCGATTGAAGCAATGCAGGCCATCAAGCAGATGGGCTACGCTTTAATCATAGTCACAAATCAGTCGGGTATCGCCCGCGGTATGTTTACCGAAGATCAGTTTATGCATCTGACAGAGTGGATGGACTGGTCTCTGGCGGATCGCGGCGTTGATCTGGACGGTATCTATTATTGTCCTCATCATCCGGAAGGGACTGTCGAAGAGTTTCGTCAGGAGTGCAACTGCCGTAAACCGGCGCCGGGTATGCTGCTGGATGCACAGAAATTCCTGAAGATCGATATGAGTAACTCTTATATGGTAGGGGATAAGCTCGACGACATGCTGGCCGGACGGGCTGCCGAAGTGGGTACAACCGTATTAGTACGCACCGGTAAACCGGTAACGGAAGACGCTGAAGCGGCGGCAGATATTGTGATTAACAGTATCGCGGATTTACCTGCACTGCTGAAACCCGTACAAAAAAGCGCAAAATCACCTAAAAAGTAACCCGATTGGGTGTTTTATCTGCAAACAGAAAAAAAGTTGAAATAAACACTTGCGTGATCTCAGCGAGTGTCTATAATGCGCCACCACTGACACGGAACAACACGCTGACAAGCGGT
>NZ_JBFZSO010000008.1:0-174678 GCF_041099235.1 Morganella morganii
TTTAACCGTGAAGCCCTGGCGATAGAAATTGATCTGAATATCCCGGCCCAACGCGTTGTCCGGGTATTGGACAGAATTGTTGCCACACGCGGATATCCGGTGAAAATGCGGATGGATAATGGTCCGGTGCTTATATCACTGACACTGGCACACTGGGCAGAAGAGCATGGCGTGATACTGGAATTTATTAAACCGGGTAAGCCGACTCAAAACGCTTTTATCGAGCGTTTTAACCGGACATACCGGACTGAAATACTGGATTTTTATCTGTTCCGGACACTGAATGAAGTACAGTAAATCACAGAATGCTGGCTGAGGGAATATAACCGGGAGCGTCCACATGAATCCCTGAATAATCTGACGCCGGAAGAATACCGGTTATTAGCTGAAAATAACGAAATCTCAAAAAGTGTGTGGAACTGAAACAGGTGTACTTACAGTGTTGCTGCAGGTAAAGTTGCAATGCAATTACATGGTATTGATGTTGGTGACCCCCGCCGTCCACTACGCCCATTAACTGCAGCACAAAAAACGGATGCATTAGCAAAATTTAAAGCGGCCGGTTTTCTATAATTAACTTTACTCTTGTTGAGTATTAACAACACAAGCTTGCTTTTTTACATCTCCCCCATTTGATGATAACAGTGGCCTTCGAAGTGAAAGCCACTTTTTATTTCTTAATAATATTCCCCCAATCAGTTATCCGATTAAGCTGAATAACATCATGTGTAAAATCAAAAAAAGAATATATTATCACCTGTATAAGAAAATCATTCTTTATTACAGATAATTATATTTTACTACACTTGATTTTTTTATTTTTAGCAGTGAACAATGCAACCGCCCCCTGAATATTAACAGAAACATCTTCAAACAAAGAAGCAAGTATCGTTTCAAGTGAATCCGCAGAGTCATAAACATTGCTAAAAATTCCTTTTTTATTATAAACTGACATTAGCTTATTTCCAAAACGATTATGCTTAACCCCCTTTCCAAGAATAGTCGCACCATATAAAGTGCCATCATCCTTAAGTGTTTCACTGATATTTATTATCGCTTGTTTCTTATCACTCATTTTCCCTGGCAAGCAATGTAATAAATAAAATATGGATACTGAATCAAATGCCCCTCTCAACTCATCAGTAAATCTGTTAAAAATATCATGACAGAAACAAGAGTTTAATTTCTCATCAGAAATATATTTTTTAGCATATTCTAAACTGTGAATATTAAGATCGGAAAGCGTTATTTTATTAATTTTATCTGCGGATTTCTTTAAATAAAAACCAGTCCCAACACCAATATCCATATGGTTGTTACCAAGATGAGATTTAAAGTGAGGAATTAAAAATTCATCAGTATTACAACGCCATGCATAGTTATTAGATATATTTAGTACCCACCAGTCATATAGAGCCAAAGAGAGAGGTGTATATACTTTAGAACCATCGTTTGTGCTCAATGACATAAAACCCTCAGAATAGAAAACATATATATTATTTTTTTATTATTTGTTTTGATAGTCGGAAATAATGAGTAATAAATCAGGTTATCATATGCTATAAGTGCATGATAACAAACCTGATGTTATTCAGAATTATTTATATCACATACCATCCCTGGTATGCTTCATCCGTGATAACCATAAATCACATATTTTTCTAAAAATTTCTCAGAAAACACTTACACAGATACCGGATAAAAACCACGAAGTCACGAAATACAAAATAACCAAACGCAATCATAACGATTAAAATTAACGCTATTCACACAAGTAAATTAACAAGTTATATTTTCATTATTTCTTTATCTCTTTCGAAGTATTTTCATTGAGCTAATGCTGTGTGGAAAATCATCTGCATTTCCCTTTCCTGAAGAGCGGGTATAATAGTCACCCTGAAAGTTTTTTTCTTTGAAAAACCGCACTGTCCATCCATCCGGAATATCAAACGACATAATTTTATTATCAAAATTATATGTACTAAAATCATCAATACTTTCATTTACCAGCAAATGCTGACCTGTTTGATCAAATCCATTAAATAATACAATAGCAGAGAGCCCCTGGTGACGACTATCTCCATTACTCAGTATCACCGTTGCTGTAGTACACATGGCATCTTTTGGCGTACAAAAAATACTATTACTACCCTCTTTATTTTGACAAGACTGACTGGCGTTGAATTGTGCTTGTGTTTTTTTCACATCAACACCGGCATACATCTTGTTAAATGGGGTTAATACACATACATATACACTTTCTTTAAACTCCCGATTATCAGGATAAGAGTACACAGGGGAATTCACCGTTACGTGAATATTATCAGCTATTGCAACCAAAGGTAGTCCTATCAATAAAAACAAACCTATAACTCGTTTTTTCATATTAAATTCCAAATCTATTTTTACCACTGCGGATCAAAGGGGTCTGTATCCGGGCTATACGGAATCAGATGTCTTCCCCATATGCTTTACAGCTTTCAATTGAAAATCTTCCCTAAAAGACTATCCTGTAAAGATAAATAGCACATATGCCCCGTTGCGGAAAACCAGAACAACACAGGGAAAAGAACGGTCAGATGGTACAAAAAATAAAATCGTAGTATCAACTTTCCCGTACACTATTTATCTCATTTTTTATTTTAAATATTTTTGGTTTTCTCATCATTCTGAATTAATCTGCCATTTTTCAGGTAGTTAATTTTGTCAGCCATCAATTGTGCTTCATCTTCGCTGTGAGTCACTAACAATGCTGTTTGCCCGGCTTCCCGCAAAATATCTCTCACTTCCAGCCCTAAACGTTTACGGCTATCCGGATCTAAGCTCGACAAAGGCTCATCTAACAACAATACTGCCGGCTGTGTCGCCAATGCACGCGCTAAAGCAATACGTTGCTGTTGCCCACCAGACATTTCATGTGGATAACGCCCGGCAAGTTCTTTTAATTCCACTAAATCCAGCAGTGTCTGAACTCGTGTTTGCTGATATCCTTTCGGTTGTTTTCTCAGACCGAAAGCAATATTTTGCGCTGCGGTTAAATGGGGGAACAGCGCGTAATCCTGAAATACCATTCCCACATTGCGTTGTTCCGGCGGAAGATGAAGGCCCTCTCCTGCAACACAGCGGCCGCCAACATGGATGGTTCCCTGCTCTGTACGTTCAAACCCTGCAATAGCACGTAATGCAGTGCTTTTTCCGCAGCCGGAAGTACCGAGAAGACAGCCGATCTCCCCTGCATTAATGTGCAAAGAAAAGCCTTTCAGAACATGATTACGTTGATGTTTACTCCCGTAAGAGACATGCACATTATCAAGAACTAACGTTGTGTCTGACACCTGATGACGACTCCCTTCTGATTATCGTTGTTTTGGCCCAGATGAAGATAATTGACTACGTGCTAATAGTATTACCGGGAGCGTTCCGGCCAATACAATCAGTAATGCTGCAACAGCCCCCTCCTCATAAGTACCTCTCGCCGCTTCTGCATACAAAGATGTTGCTAATGTTTCAAAGTTAACCGGACGAAGTAATAAAGTAGCCGGTAACTCTTTCATCACATCAGCAAAAACCAGCAAAGCACTTGTCACTAATGCCGGACGCAATAACGGTAAATGTACGCGGAAAAAGGTTCCCGACTCACTTTCACCAAGTAATCTTGAGGCCTGTTCCATGCCCGGCGGAATACGGGTTAACCCGGCATCAATCGCCCCGACTGAAATCGCCATAAAGCGGATAGAACAACAGATAACTAATAAAACACCCGAAGAGAGCAGTGGTAAACCGCGATAATTGAACAATTCGGCCAGTATATTATCCAACGCCATACCCGGTGTTAATAACCCGATGGCCAATACCGTTCCCGGCACCGCATAGCCCAATGAGGCAACTTTCATCAATGTACGTCTGGCCTCCGGAGCTCCCCCCGAAATCGCACTTGATCTCGCATACCACGCCACAATCAGGCTGACAAAAGTAACCACAAGGGTAACTCCTGCCGCTAATAATAATGAGTTTTGTAATGATTGCAGGAGGCTGGCAGAAATTTCCATACTATCACTAAAACGCCTGATACTTTCCCAACCCAGAAATAGTGCAGGGGCAACAAAGCCCAGTAAAACAGGCAGAGAAGTCAATAAAGTCGCCAGCCATGCGTGAATTCCCGTTAATCGTGCCGGTAAAATTCCCCGCATTTGCCGGCCGGAACTATAACGCTGATTCTTGCGCCCATAATATTCCAGGGCCAGCAACAGAATAATTACCGTCAACATGGAGCACGCAATTTGCGCTGCTGCCGCCAAATCAGAACGCGTCACCCACGTGGTATACACTGTGACTGTCAGAGTATTCACGCCAAGGAATTCGGATGCACCAATATCATTCAGTGTTTCCAGTAATGCTAAGCTTGTTCCTACCACCAGTGCGGGACGTGCCATTGGCAGCGCCACCCGGAAAAATGAGCCGGTTGAACTTAAACCAAGTGTGCGGGCTGCTTCCAGTAAATGCGCCGGCTGGCTCATAAACATCGCCCGCATGGTGAGATAAACATACGGATATAACACCAGACCCAATAACAAAATCGCGCCGGTCATGGAGCGAAGGTCCGGAAGCCTGAACTCACGGGGGCTGCTATAGCCCAGCAGGCTGCGAATGACTTCCTGAACCGGCCCGATGGGATGCAGTAAATCAAGCCAGGCAAATGCCACTATGTAGGTTGGCATGGCGAGGGGAAGCAGCAATGCCCAACTAAATAGTCGCTTTCCCGGGAAATCAAATGCAGTGACTAACCAGGCGCAACCCGCACCAATAAGCATGACCAGTACGCCGACACCAAGTAATAAAATCAGGGTATTGAGTATCGCATCAGGCAACACATACTTCAGTAAATGTTCCCAATGACTGACACCTGAGCTTACCGCGAGCCATAACAGGAATAACAAAGGGGTCATTACACCAAGCGTAATGACCACTACAGTAAGACTTAAAGGCGAAAAACCGAAACGCGGCGCCCCTGAGGCGCCACGTAAATCGGATAAGCCTGTTTTATTGATCGAATCCAACTTTATCTACCAACTGGCTGGCTTGTTTACGGTGTTTAACGATTTCAGCCAGTGGAATGTTATCAACATTGATTTCACCAATCGCACTGTTGATAGTCGCATCCAAAGGAACCCCTTTACGGATTGGATATTCGTAGTTAGCTTGCGCATACAGCTGCTGAGCAGGAACGGAAACTAAATACTCCATCAATTTCACAGCTTGTTCTTTATGTGGCGCATTGCGGGCAACTGCAGCACCAGTGATATTGACGTGCGTTCCGCCACTGGTAAAGGTTGGCTGAACGACTTTAATGGCATCCCCCCACTGACGGGCATCAGTCCCTTCTTTCGCATTTTTCATATGACCAACATAGTAGGAGTTCGCTAAGCCAACATCACAGATACCACCGAGGATGTCACGGGCAACATCACGATCGCCACCAGCAGCTTTACGGGCTAAGTTATTTTTCACGCCACGTAACCACGCTTCTGTTTTCGCTTCACCATCATGAGCAATCATTGCGGCTACTAATGCTGTGTTATAGGGGTGTTGTCCCGCACGAATACAGATTTTGCCTTTCCATTGCGGGTCTGCCAGGTTTTCATACGTGATGCTGTTTAATGGTATGGATTTTTCTGCATACAACACACGTGCACGCATTGACAAACCAAACCATTGGTTGTCTTTATCACGTAAAGAAGCCGGAATAACTTCTGTTAATACTTCGGATTGAACAGGTTGAGTTACACCTGCTTCAACTAAATCGATGAGGTTACCTGCATCAACTGTCATTAATAAGTCAGCCGGAGAGTTTTTACCTTCGGCTTTTACTCGTTCTAACATGCCATCTTTGATATAGACAGTATTTACATCAATGGCTGTTTCTTTTGTAAAGGCATCGAGAAGAGGCTGAATTAAGCCCGGTTCACGCGTGGTATATAAAGTGAGGGAATCTTTTGCCATCGCTGGTAATGCACAGGTAACCATAAGCGATGATGCCAACGTAACCAAACGAATCTTATTACATGAAAAAAACATTTTTTTCAACATGTTACGACCTTCTCCATAGTGAAGTGATGCTTAATTTAATCTATTGGATATCTTGCAGGCTGTAAAAAAGTATATATGATAATGAGTATCGTTTGCAAATTAGTTTCATTAAAAAATAGTAAAGTTAAGTTATAACTAAAATGAATGCATTTTAAGGTAATCGGAGATCTCTGTTCGGGCCAAACTCCGGGCCTTATAAATACGCTTTCTGATGTACTCTTTTTTCAGTAAAACGATTCGATCAAAGCATTATCGCGGCAGTTGCCACTCCGTCTGATACTCTGTACCGGGTTGTTGGCCCGGCAGAAGCGCAACCAGTGCCAGTTTGCGTGAAAGGTTAGATTTAATAGCTCCCCTCACCCGGGCTGAATTATCTACTGTGGTGGGGTGTCAGCTCAGAACATGGCTGTCAATATATAAAAAAGGGGCATATTGTGGGTCCTGACAAAAAGATAAAATGGGTTTACATTAAAAATCAATTCATTAAATATCTGAATGTTCCCGAGTCCGGGCACCACTATTCAAAGAACCCGCCTTACGGCGGGTTTATTCTTTTCAGGCTGCTGTAAACCTATTTTCCGCTCCCCTGCCTGATCAAAATCACATTCATCTGTTCTCTGCCAGCTGAGCTTTCCTGTCCGCCGAATAGATATCCTCAACACTACTTCGCCGCAACGAATATTATAGAAATAACGTAGCACTTGTAATGTGCACCATAAAACACCTTACTTCATTCAATATCCGAACCGGAATATTTTTCATTGCCTCTGAAAGTAATTTATTAAAATAGATACAGCCGGATAAACCATCCCGTATTTTTCACCCGTCACTGTTATTCTCTCACTATTCTTAAATTGTTACACATTACCGTCTTATTACAACACAGATGAGTAGAGACATACGCGTCTGAGTGGTATTTTTCTTATCAGCGGGCTGTATATCCTAACTATCACCGGCAGACGGTATTTACCGGCTGTTTCATTATTTTATTACCTATTAAAAAATAATATTCCGTTTTATTTCCGGACGGTTTTTTTACAGCCCACAGAACCACATTCAATCTGATAAATAATTTTAATTCGCTTTTATAGCAAGGATTTGGATATGACATTTAATAATTCAGTGCTGATTGCACTGTTTTCCGCTTCTTTCAGCGCTTATGCCACGGAACCACCGCCACCTTATCAGTCAGAGGTTGAATCTCCTGATATTAATACCATTCTCAGCAGTGCCACTGACGGCTGGCCGACCGCAAAAGATAAGTGGGATAATAAATATCAGTCAATTATCACCGGTAACCAATATATTAATGGTCAGACATTAACCAGAACCTGGTTCCCGGAACAATTTCTTTATGTCGAAAATAACTCTTACAGCCTGAATAACACCATTGATTCCTTCCAGACCACATTCCGGAGCGGCAGTGTCGCTATCGGAAATATAGTCAAAGGCGGAATTACCAATCCGTCTGATCCTTCCAAAGTCTATCGCGGCTTTATGTCGATGATGGAAGATTCCGTAGCGTATAACACCATTGTTGAAGATAACGGCAGCCTCAGTCTGGGAAATGATGCAAAAGCGTATAACACCACCGTAAATGCCGGCGGCAGAATGGTTGTCGGTACACGGGGCTATGCGCAGGCGATTCTTATCGACGGCGGTTATCTGGAGCAATCCGTTACCAGCACCTCAAATACCAAAGATGTCATTGTCGTGAATGGCGGACAGCATATTATCTACGGCGGTACGGCAACCAACAGCCATATCGGCAGCGGCAGCTATCAGATGAGCAGCGGCACCACGATAGATACCGTGCTGTATGACGGTGCTGTCCAGCAAATCTATTCCGGAAAAGGTGCTGACCGCAATACTATCGTTAATCACGGCGCATTGCAGTTTATTACCTACGGCAGTGCGGAAGATACCCGTGTTTACGGTACTCAGATTATTACCGGTGTTGACGGGGAATGGGAAAACGGCGAGTGGACATCCGACGATTCTTTCCGGATTGATGATCAGACAGCCAAAAATGCCACCATTTATGCAGGCGGTGTACAGCGTATTCAGACCGGCGAGGCTATTGATACTCAGGTTTACGGGCAGCAGATTGTCAGCGGCAAAAAAGGCGGCTGGACCGGCGGACAGTGGGTTGAACAGGATGCCTGGATTGGCAAAGATCAGGTTGCGACCGGGTCTGTGATCCATCAGGGCGGTGAGCAGATTGTTGAATACTATGCCGATGCGGTTGGTACGCTGGTTAACGGCGGAACACAGTTGGTCAAGGAGTTTGGTCATATTCAGGATACTACCGTTGAAAACGGCGGTTCATCTTTTATCGCTTACGGTGCCTACTCCACCGGCGAACTGAATGTGAATAACGGTTCAGTAACGATGGAAGGCGGTAGTCTTCACAGCTGGACCGGTGCTCTGGACGGTAAAGGCGCTTATGTTACCCGCCTTAATCTGGCCGGTGACAATGCGTTTATGTATCTGCAGCATAATGACACCACCAGCGAATCCGAAGCGACCATTGAAACACTGGCTAACAACGGCACCGTGGTATTCGGCAGCAGCGACGGCAGTGATGCCGGTAAATACAGCCGTTTACAGATTTCAGATCTGACCGGTTCCGGCACCTTTGTGATGAACACCAATATTAACGGCGGTACCGGTGATTTCCTGAATATCAGCAACAGTATCAGCGGTGAGTTTAATGTCAGAGTGATGGATTCCGGTCAGGAGCTGAAAAGCCGCGGCGGTGTGAACCCTCATCATCTGATCTTTGCCAACGGCAGTGACAGCAACAGCTTTGCGCTGGTGAACGGCAGTGTTGATCTGGGCGCTTATAAATATTACCTGGTACAGGGTGATGAACAGGACAGCGATAACTGGTATTTATCACCGAAAGCAACCGATCCGGCACCAAACCCGGATCCGGGTCCTGATCCTGATCCGAAGCCTGAAATTTCTGAAAGCGGTAAAAACGCTATCGCGATGGCCAACGTGACACCAACTATCTGGAACAGCGAATTATCCACACTGAGAACCCGGCTGGGCGATCTGCGTGATAACCAGACGGCACAGGATGGTGTGTGGGGCAAATATATCGGCAGCCGTAACCGCATCTCAACCAGTAATGTCGGCTACACGCAGGATATGAACGGGCTGATGCTGGGCAGCGACCACGCGATTACGCTGGAAAACGGCCGCCTGCTGGTCGGTGGAATGTTCTCCTACACCCATTCAGAACTGGATGCCCGTACCAGTGACGGTAAGGTAGACAGCTTAGGTCTTGGTGTCTACACCACCTGGATGCACAACAGCGGTTACTATGTGGATGGCGTGCTGAAAGCCAACCATTTCAGAACCAAAAACAGTGCACAATTTAATGACGGAAAAACCACCGCCAAAGATAACACCAACGGCATCGGTTTCTCTGTGGAAGGCGGTAAACACATCACCGCAGGCAGTTACTTTATCGAGCCTTATGTACTGGGATCTTACTTCCGCGGCGAGAAAACAGACTACCGTTTCAGCAGCGATATGAAAGTGAAAGCGGACGCTGCAGAATCTGTTAAAGGTGAAATTGGTACCACCTTCGGTAAGACGTTTGTCACTGAAAGCGGCGGACTGATTAAACCTTATGCCCGCCTGGCGATCAGCCACGAGTTCAAAAAGAACAATGACGTGGTGATTAATGACACTGAATCATTCAGCAATGATATGTCCGGAACCGTCGGAAAATACGGTGTGGGTCTGACAGCACAGATGAATAACCAATGGTCGGCCTATGCAGAATTCAACTATGCCAAAGGCAGTCATGTGGAAACCCCTTACAGCGGCAACCTGGGTATCCGTTACAGTTTCTGATAACTCATACAGTACAGAATGACAAAACCGGCCTTTAAGGCCGGTTTTTTGTTTTACTGAATAAAATGATCGTTTCAGCGGCGGTAAGTATGCTGAGACTGATACCACCACAACAAGCCGAATATCGTGGCAGATAATGCCAGTGATGAGATGGCCGGTGTAATCCGGTTATTTGAACCGGGCAGAAGTAGCGCATTTTCATCTTCCCAGCCTTCCGCAATATTAAAAGTTTCATATATACGGGAAGATCTGCCGGATATAACAGAATCGGTGTCAGATATAACAGAATCGATGTCAGATATAAAAGAATCAGTGTCAGATTCGTCAACACTCACGATACTCATCCTTTCGATATCATCCCAGCCAGCATTATCCCAATTCTCTGTAACCTGCATTGCACCCTGCCAATCCGGAATAGCAAATATTTCCTCAGTATCAATCCAATCAAACTCTAAGTCATCACCATCGTACTCCATGAAATCAGCGGAGTTATCCCACTCCATATTATCCGGTGCATGTGTCAGAGTCGTCTCGGATACACTGATTCTGTCCTCTGATCCGTCCTCTGCCGGTAGCAATGGCTCCATTAATTCCATGTCCTCTGAGCCGCCTGCTGTACCTCTGAAACGCTGTAATGCAGAACGGATCCCGCTGATAACACTTCTGATTGCCCGCCCTATCCGGGCGATTCCCTGTGCGACAGCGGTTAAAGGACGGCTCAGCACTCTCCCGGCGCTGCGCAACCGATCACCAATACTCTTCTGCGGTAACGGTTCGGTGGTGGTGTTATATACCTGCGATGCCATTCTTTGATATTCGGATGGAGCCCACAACTCCTGCATTTCAAATTCCTCAGCTCCGGTTTTGGCCGTCAGACCGGCGGTATCCCTGTATGTCACCGGGTTATTATGCACCATACAATAGGCATTCATACCATCTGCTATTCCCAGCGGATCCGGCGAGATCCAGCGACACAACCACGGCGCATAATAACGGAAACCGTAGTCGTAAAGTCCGGTGAGGTTATCCCGTTCTTTATTGCTGTAACGATGATATTTATACTCTGCCTCACTTTCACTCCGTGAGCTGAACAGTGAGGTACCGCCGAACGGATAATATTCCTCCTGCGTAATAATATCGCCCTCTGCACTCAGCTCCAGCGCAACCGAGCCCTGCGCATCAAGGCAATTATAACGCATCAGGGAAAGCGGTATCTCTTTCTTTTCCGGTTCCCGTTCAGAAAGGCATACCACCGCTGAATGCCCGGCCAGCGGGAAGCTCAGTGAGTAATGACTGCCTTGTGATTTACCGTCATAGTCATACTCACACAAACGCATACCGGAAATATACGTCACGGTTTCCCGGCGGCGGGCCTGAGTGATACCGTCGGCAATCCGGCTGCTGAGTTTACTGCAACGCTGACCGCTGCTGTCATACTGATAAAACTCATAATCTGTCGCACCGTTTGCCCGCCGTACGCCATCGGCACGGATAAGCTGCTGCTGTGAGTCGCGGTAAAAACGCACGCCGTTACTTTCTTTAAGATGACCAAAACTATCAAAAAACCGTTCTACTTCAGATGGGGTGACCGGCTGCGGCAGACTGCGGTTACTCTCCGGTGAAACAGAAAAAAACTGAGTCCAGTTATTTTGCCCGGCACTGTGACGAAGTTGCGTCATATTGCCCGCATTATCATAGTCATACCATCTTTGATAATTCACCAACTGCTGTGACCCGCTGATAAGCGGCGTGATGGTACTTTTGCCGCCATTCAGCGCTTCACGGCCCGCCGCATAACGTAACCGGTAACAGGAGTCGTAATGATACTGGTTATGCGCGGTGACCCGCAGATTATCGAAATACTGATCTTCCCGGCCCTGATCATAACGTTCGGTGACATTACCGGCGGGATCATACTGATACGAAATATCCTGAATCGGATAACGGGTTTTATTCTCCGCCGGATGCCACGTTGAAATACGCAGCAGCCGTTTTGTGAAATGTTCCTGCGCATAATAGCGGGTCACACCATTACCCAGCATTTCCTGCTGACACGCACCATTGGCATGATAACCGACAGATACCAACAATGTATGCTGGTTCCCGCCCTCATCGGTCAGATAGCTGCTGATAAGCTGCCCGCGCCGGTTGTACCTGTTTCGCCGTGTATAAACAGAACGTTCCTGCACCGCGTCATGACAGGACAACGATAGCTGCCGGACGGCACCGGAGCCGGATAAATCATTACGGCTGACCCACGTCCGGGTCTCTGCTTCAGGCGGGTGATTCAAATCCGCACTCCGGTCACGTACCGACCAGAAACGGCGGCTGAATGATTTATTTTTGCCGGTGATATCAAACTCCGTAAAGGTTTCAGTCCCGGCACCATTCTGTATTTCGGTACACTGACCACGACAATTATATTCTTCAGCATTATCAACCCCGTCGCTGTAACGCCGGGTCTGTAATAAAATTTCCTCTGTTCCGTCCAGACTACGCAGCGACAGCAAACGTCCCTTACGATCATAGGAAAAACGCTGGCTGACAGCACCTTCTCCGGGGTTTTTTGTTGTCCATTCCGGCTGCCCGTCAGTATGTAACAGGCTTAATGATTCACCACTGTCGATACTGACCTGATGAACAGGGCGCTGCAGTAAATCCGTGGCAGAAACCAGGTTCTGATATCTGTGTTCATTTCCCTGTGCAGGGGTACTGAAACGCGGATCGGTACACATCTGCATTTCCCCTCTTGCGCCGTACTGATAACGGGTAATTAACGCTTCAGGCGTATCCGCACTATCATTGCGGTTAAAATCAACCACCCGCGCTGTCAGACCTCTCGGGTCAAATACCGTCATCTGCGGGGTATCCGCACACAGCTCACCAATGTCAGATAAATTCATGATATTTTCTCCTTATACGTTCGGCGGAGTCAGATTCATTTCAAAACATGCCTGCTGTAACTCAATAACTTCCGGCTGATAAAATAATCCCTGCTGATCCTGTGCGATCCACGCCATTTTCAGACGATAATTGCGGGTATCCGACCGGTGCTGATTTACTGGTGAGCATCTGCATACTGTCGTGCCATCCGGGCGGTTAAAATTGAAATGCGTTTTTATATTGCCGGTTTTATCCTTCACTGATATGGAAATAACCTGATTCTGAAACCAGTGATAATAATGTGTTTCTTCAGGAAGAACGGAAGTATCAACAACCTCCCGATCAAAAATCGTCCGGATCATAAGATGGTCATTATTGTAAGTATCCTGAATCTGCCGGAAAACAGCCGGTCCGCCTGCATATAGCGGCGGAGACTGAATAATCTGAATAACCTGATGTCCGTGACAATCATAAAGAAATGTTTTTATGGTTTTCCCGTTATCCGGATCTGTTATTATCATCCTGGCAACATTTTGCTCTCCGCCATATTCATACTCTTCTTTATAACCATCAGAACGGGTACGGGAAATCAGCATACCATCCTTATTCCACGCATATTTTTCTGTTTCCGGCCACCCGGCTTTAAAAGGGCAATGTGTCAGAGTATTCAGTGTGGCTGATTTATTATCATAATCATAACTGACAATATCGCTGACCCCCGAACTGAAACGCCGGGTACTGAGAATAAGTAATCCGTCTTCATTATATTTATGGCTCTGACCGGATAGTATCCTGCCTGTGTTGTTTGTCAGTAACAAGTCACCACTGTATTTAAAATCAACCAGTTCATTCAGGTTATTAAAATGATATGATTCTTTATAATAACGCTCACTCCTTTTCTCATGGTGACGACTTTTATCCGGAGGCGAAAATAAATCAATCTTTGTTATTTCAATGCGATCATTAACATCATAATTTAAAATTAGTGTACTTAATTGTTCCAGATTACCACTTTTTCTTTCTCCGGAAGAGCCAATCAGGCTATTATCCGATAATATTTCCGCCTTATGTATATTCCCTCTGGCGTTATAATAATAATTATAACGTAACCTTGTATATAACAGCGTATTTCTCTGTTTGTCATCATCCACATAAGTATACACAGTAACATTAATCATCCGGTTATTTTTATCATATTCCGGTTTGCAGAAGCACCTTACCTTCTCATTGACTACATACCATATACGATCTATATTACCATTACTTTTGTTATACTTATAAATTTCACGGCACTCATCATTACCGGATGAAATAATTTTACCTTCAGAACTGTATTTGCATTCTGATGATAAATATCTGATACGCTTGTATTCGTCTTTATAAAACAGATAGTCTGTTATTTTTTTCTTTATGTTATAGCCTGAATCCGAATATGATTCACTTAATATATAATGCCCTGTGTTATTCAGTGAATAACTGGCCTCTTCTTTTAATAACTCCCCCGTCTTATCATTATAGGTAAAACTCTGTTTCCAGTCACTATGCGGAAGCGATGGTGTTGACAAAGCGATTTCATTAAGTTTATCACCCGATGTCCTTATGTATCTCCATTCATTTCCCGAACCTATTTTTATAAATTCAGGATAAGAGGAAGAACCGACTGAGTTATATCTTAATTTTTGAACAAACTGATTTCTCTCTTTTAATATAACCCGTCCCAACAGATCATATTCATAGGCTTCAATACGTCTTTTATTAAGATAGTGCGCTGATAATTTATCATTACCAAAGCGTTTATCATAACTGTATCGCTGAATCCGGTCACGACCATCTGCTGTTATTTTTTCTTCTGATAAACCACCTTGATCATTATATAAAAATATTGTCTTAGATTTAATTCCACCATGTTCTATAATTGTTTTCCCTGAGCATAACCCAAACCCGTTGAACGTATATCTTTCCATTCTTTTTTTCACAACCGTTATTTTTTCATAAATATCACCGGATATATTTATTTTACTTCTGACCATTTTCCCCTTGTTTTCTTTAACTGTTTTTACTCTTTTGATGTAATCATAATTAATATTGGTTCTTATCAAACCACTCCCGTTCAGCATAATAACATCATCATTGTAATTCCACTTATAGACTTTATTTTCGTTACAAATAAGCACGGGTTGTTTTTTATTACCATCAAAAGAATAATCATATGTGATTTCTTTTATAATTCGATTGCGGCCATCATATTGATATGACTTCCTTAAGAAAACCTCATATCCGGGCACTTTTATTTTTTCAGAAACAACTTTCCCCCTTCGGTTATAGATAAAAGAATTAACCTTATCACTTTTATCACCGCTAACCCGATTAACCGTTCCTTTTTTATCATCATACGTGTATACACATTTGATATTATTATTTACATCTGAGTAAAAACTGATAATTTCCTTTTCTCTTCCTAATTTATCAAATACATACCGAATAGTCTTTCCACCTTCCTTTTTTTCTTCTTCTGTATCACCGGTATTGTAATTGGTAGTTACGCCTGTAACATTATTAAAATTCACCTCACCAGATACAACATTCTTTGAGTAAGAAATTGTTTTTTTACTCACATCCACAGTGTATTGATAAATATAAGATATGACTATTTCATTATTAACGCCATCACTTAAAAATGATGTTTTTTCTTCTTTTAACACACCAGACATCAGTACACTTACAGCACCAGAATCTCCGGAAAAATAATCATAATCCTTTATTTCACTAACCACCCTGCTGTTACTTACATTATATTCAACTGCCATTTCTTTATGTTTAACTTTTATAATAGAACAATTTACCAATTTACTATAGTGATATAATGTACTCTTTTTATAAGGTATATCATTACCGGCAGGAATGACTCTTTTTTCTTTAATATAGTTATCAAAGCCGAATGGATCCGGCGGACATTCATCCTGATATCCATTCTTCCCGTCATAGTAGGTAAAGATCGTCCTTATTCCCCGGCGATCCTGATGCTCCAGAATATTGCCATATTTATCATGACGATAGGATTGGACCGCCGGAATGCCGCTTAACTTATTATTCTCAGCGTATTCTTTAATATTCACCGGGAGAAAAAAAGAAGGCCATATTTCTCCCTTATGATCCGGACATTCTCTGAGGTAACTATACGCTGTGATTATTTTATTTTTTTTCTTGTTAGGTCCTGAAGGTGATATCGCTTTTTCAGTGATAAGGTAATCATTATTATAAATATAGCTGACTACTTGGTTTCCTGATGTTACTTTGCGTGATATTTTATAGCCCGTCAGTAAAAAAAGATTATCTTTTTCATTCTGCCATTGTGTTACACCACCAACCCCGGCACCAAGGAAGTTGAAATCATTTGTTGTTTCATATTTTACAGTCACATACTTTTTCTCATCTTCCGATGTTCCGCTGTAAATATCATTTTCAGATACACCTTTAATTACCAGCGATAGTCCATGAGGCCGTTTCAATTCTTCATACCGAATCTTTTCTTTTCGGTTATGTTCCAGAAGTGATGTCAGCGATGTAATCAAAAGATAATTACTTTCATAAACCTGATACTGAAAAGTATAAAGCGATAATGTTTCACCTCCTGATTCAGATGTTGTCAACACTGAATTTAACTCATAAAACCCTGATTTGTTCTTATTCAGATAGTAATAATCTGTTCGCCGTGGGTTAGTAACAGAAACAATCGTATTATCACTATTCCGTCTGTCATAACTGACAGATAAAAGTGTGCCTCTGATCCCATCATAAACAGAGATAAGATAACCATCATCATACTGAAAATAAAGACGATATCCGTTAGGATAAAGAACGGAGGATAAATGTCCGTCCCGGATATCTTCTCTGATACCATTTTTGTAAAAAACAGAAATCAGGTTATCCGGATATTCCGTGCAGTAAAATGTTTTGCAATATTTGTCTTCCAGTTCTAACGTACGCCCTGATACCGGGACAGGCTGACTCTGTTCTTTAATCCAATAGACAGAACCATTTCCGAGGCGCAGCAGCTTTCTGTTATTTATTAATTTAATACAGGATAAATTCAGGTTCCATCCGGTTCCGAACCCCTCATCACTGTTGTCATACTGACTGAACCGTATGCCGGGAACAAAATCCGGTTCATTCATAAAATTCGTTTTAATAAAACCAAGGTCTATATTTTGAATATAGCAGCCTGTACGGCATTCGACACCGTTAACTGACCAGTCAATCCGGTTAAATACATTACTGGTAATCAGCATATTGCTACCCTCTTAAATTATCGTTGTACATTCAGATAGTCATGTTTAATTTAGTTATCATTTTCATTCTGTCCGTACCGTACCTGCGGCATTACATAGGGCTTCAGAATATTATCCCCCGGCGTCAGCGTGATACCGGCATCCGGTAACCAGGTTTCCCGTCCGCCGTTAAAATAATAGCGCTGAATATTGTCGGCATACCGTTTCGCTGAATACGGTTTATCAATTTCCGTCGGTTGCCCGTAAATTCCCCGATCCATCAATAATGCGTCACGGTTTCCGGGACCGGCTGATATATCACGCGGATACTGGAGCAGCCGCAGAAAATCAAAACCAGAAGAGAGGGTATCATTCTCATCATAGGTCAGATTAAACCAGGGAAAATAACGCTGACAGCGTAAATACCCTTCTGCATCCTCTGCAAATACCGGCTTGTTCTGCGCGTCATATCCGGTTACCTCACACGGAATAAGATCCGGCAAACGGGTATCAATAACAGGTTCATAACTGTCAGAAAACCAGGGGCTGAAACGACGGATGGCATTGCCGGATAATGTTAATTCCGCGGCCTGCATGATCCGCCAGCGGGTATCCGCCATGACTTCTTTCAGTTGGTTATCGTCCTGCAATAACACACCATCGGCACAAGGATAAGCCGCCCCGGGTTCATCGAGACTAAACTGCTGCCGCAAACGTCCGGCACCGTCAAAATACGTAATATCAATGCGGCATGGTGGCATGTCCGGCGTTCCGGGATAATCAGACGCGCTGATGGTCATCACCCATGCCGGCTGCGGATTATCACCACTGAGCTCATTTTCATGATACAACGTGACAGAGGACTGACCGCCTAACAACGTTTCTGATTTCTCAATCGCCTGTGCTAACGTCAGCGGCTCCGGTGGTGTAAATTCAGATACCGGCTTAAATCCGGTGGCTTTTCCCCCCTCAGTACCGTACTGACTGGCAGCGACAATATTACCGAACGCATTTAAACGGACTTCACGGGTATTATTATTGATGTCGCAAATACGCACCGGCTGCCAGAATCGCTCATCAATATCCGTAACCTGCGTTTTCTGACCAAATTCATCGGTAAAACCGTCTGCAGTTCTGTAATAGGTGTTGTAATGAAAGACCTGAACACCGCCGCGTGCATTTTTACTTTCCGCCGGTAAATAAAACCCTTCCGCATCCAGATAGGTCAGTGTGCTCCCTGATGAAACCCAGACTGACTGCTTCAGTTCTTCCGGGGTCCGCTTCTGATAGCCTGCTGCGCTCAGTTGTTGAGTCAGTTCATCATCACTGAGATGTGCGTGGTATGGCTGCAATGTGATGTCATTAAATACCGCCTGTTCATTGCCGGTGATCCTCGGCGGATAATTAATCTCTGCGCCGTCCTGCTGATAGATAGCTTTCTGCCATGCCAGCAGTGTCCGGGATTTACCCGCCAGCGGACTGTCTTTCGCCTGTAATATTTCCCGGCTGAATAAGATGTTGCCCTTCATTTCACTGCCGGTCAGCGAAATACTTTCCTGCCAACTGCATTCCGGCAGTACCGGCAGCCAGCGATCAGGCGTGATCATACTCAGTGAACGGCGGCGGGTTTCGGTAAACCAGCACAGGGACTGAGCATCATCAAATGAATTCTGCCACTGAAGCGGTGTGACCGCCGGATACGGGCTGTCCCCGTCCGCAGTGTGACGCGGCAGGAAAACCGTTATCTCATATAACGCTTCGCCGTACTCCGCGTAATCCATCACAATATGCTGCTGACAGGCGATATCCTTCTCTGACTGCTGATAATTAATACTCAGCGTTTCCAGTAACAGCGGGGCAGCACAGATAATGTCCTCATACTGCTGCAGCAGGCGGGCCTGATAACGGTATTCCTGTACGGAAAACGGAACCGTAATATTGTCTGAATCGAACAGTTCTTCCCGTAATAATGCACCTTTCAGGGCATAATGCAGAGCCGGGACGCTGTTATCCGTCACTATCCGGTCCTTACCTTCCTGCCAGCGTGTCAGTAATGAATCTGACGTTACCGGTGATGAAAAATACCCGTCGCGTTTTACTGCATCATCCGGCGCACCTGTGTGATACCAGCGGCGCAGCAGACGAGGCCTTTGCAGCGGGATGTCATTGCGGTTGTGGCTGTCACCACAGATATCTGTTTCATCCACCCGGTGATAACCGCAATAGCGGCGTTTATCCGCATCATAACGCCCGCCCCGGTAGCAATAGGTTGTATGACGCTCCTGACCGGTGATCAGATCCCGGCGGTATATACCGGAAAGCAGCGATAACCGCAGCGGAAGCCGACTCCGGCGTGATGGCTGCGCCTGTTTTTCATCCAGCCAGTAATCTGCCGAACTCCGGTAACTGAACTGCGTATAAAACCCGCTGTGATTGGTCATCGTTTTCAGCAGCCACGGCTGGCGGGATGTGAGGTTCAGCCGCCAGTGGCGTGCATTCATGTGGCGCTCACTGACAACCAGGCTGACACCTTGTCCGCTCAGTGCGGCAAATTGCAGTGTATTGAGATCATCCCAGGTAAAACCCTGCGGCCAGTTGATAAGCAATGGTTCAGCAAAGCCGTTTCCTGACAGATTCCGGTAATAGTTCAGCCCCGCCGGAGTGGCATAGAGAAGATCATCAGTACCGCTGCCGTCAATATCTGTCATATAAAGGTGCTGCGGGCGGAATTGTGTTTCCTTATCAATCTCACCCGGCAGATGCAGCTCAATGGCTTTGCCGAACTGTCCGTAACCGTTTCCCGGCCAGCAGCAGACACTGTTATAGCGGATGCGCGTTAAATGCGCCCCGCCGCTGCCGAGCGGATTCGCCAGTGCAACCCATTCACGGGCATCAGAAGAGGGTAACGGCAGGCATTCATCATTACAGGTGATCACCGCCGGTTCAAAACCGTCGCGGTTATTGGCATAAAAACGCACAGTATGCGGACCGATAAGGGCAATGCCCATCAATCCGTTACCGGCTAAGTCCGCAAACTGGCTCTGCGGCTGAAAAAATTCAGGCGGAAAAGCGGAAAACGGGGTAAAACCGGTTTTCTCCTGCTGCGGATTGAGTGTAAAAAAGCCGTTCAGATCCGGACGTAACACCACCCATTCCGGGAATCCGTCACCGTTAATATCGGCCAGCAGGTTTTCATCCCCCTGCTCAGACGGCATTAACGGCAGCGGCTGCCAGTCCGCATATTCGGCACCGTCAGGTGTCAGATCACTGCGTACCGGTGCCTGATATCCCCAAACACCTTCATGCCGGGAAAGCCATCCGGCATAACCTTCACCGTATAAATCCACCAGCAGCCCGGTACCGCGATCCACTTCCGGCCAGTTCATCAGCGGAACGTAATCCGTCTGTCCGGTGGTCAGTTTTGCATCGGTATACGTCAGTACGACCGGCGGTTTTTCGGCAACACGGAGCGTACCACCCACGGTTTCATACGCCAGCCGGGTAATACGGCTCAGGCAACTCATGGCCGGGCTTTCGCTATACTCAAGCAGATAACGGTTCACCATCACCGGATCACGTTTCAGGTCATCTGCTTTGCGGGAAAACATCAGGATCTGGCGGCACAACCGGCGGCAGCGGGTTTCAAAGCCAGAGGAATAGAGTGAAAACGGATCACGGCGCAGCAACCAGCCGGACTCCGGGGCAGCAGCCCATGGCGGCACTTCCGCTTTCTGTAATGTTCTTTCGCCGTAATCAAATACAATGTGCAGTAAAAACGTTTCCGGCGCGGGCATCTCCCCCGCCAGGCAATACAGGCTGTCGTGCGCTTTAATATTTGCATAATCTGTCCGCTGCGGATAAAGCCGGGTATTGCCGCCCGCCCGCTCTCCGCCACTGACCCCGGTATCATCCTCGCGGCGGTAGTGGAAGCAGATATGTTCGCCGTTAACGGCCAGAAACTCTTCCTGATACCATTCACTGATCCGCTGCTTATCTGCTTCGTCTGCCACCCGCGCACCGGCGGAATGACCAAAACAGGTCATCGAACCATCACTGTGATATACCAGCCAGAACTGCTGTGAGGTATCGGTTTCGCCCGTCCAGCGCTCAATCCGCTCATAGCGGTTTTCCGTCTGTGCGCGGTAACGACGGACGGTATACGGCTGTTCAAGGGTTATCCCCTGACATACCTGACTATTTTTTCTGACATCCGGCTGCCCGTCATCATGACGATATGCCGTTAATTCCCCGCCATCGGGGCCAAGAAAAACATCATCATCCTGATAGCGCGGCACGCCGTGCAGTGTGCTGCGGGAGATACAAGCGGTCTGCAATGACCAGCCGATACCGGTTTCCCCGTTGCCCGATGCCGAACTGTAATAAAGCCCGCATGACGGTGCCGTTCCTCTGCCGGGGCATACCGCAAAAGGAATAGCGGCAGTGGCCATGCCGTCAGCACCGGCGCCCGCGACAGTTTCTTCCATTCCCCCCGGGGTAACATTTCCGGAAGGCAATGATGGTGGCGTGATTGTGACTGTGTCGCCGGACCAGATAGTATTTTCCATAACCGAACCTTTGTCTGTGATAAATAAAATGACAAAAAACCGGTACCGCAAAAGCGGTACCGGGTCTGGTTATTACTGTTCCGGAGAATAGGCCTCAAAAATGGTTTTTTTATAGGTACTGAGTGGTAACGGAATAACAATTGCAGATCGGTACTGCGTTGTATCTTTCGTATAAGCTACACGGATAACCGCAAACCCGTCACCGACACCCGGCGCCGATGTCAGTATCCCCGTTTTCTTGTCAAAGGTTGCGCCGCCGGTTTCAACTGCTGTCCAGTTTGCTTTACTGCCGGTTAATTCGACCTCTTTTTCCTCGAAGACCGGGTTGTCATCTTCGTCATAGATTGGGTCACCGTTTTCATCCAGTTTCGGTTCCAGTACGACAACGGTATAAATCAGTTTCACACTGTCAGCAGGGACATTGTCATATGACACCGTGATTTTACCCGCCATAGTGCGGTTCGGGATCAGGATCAGTGCTTCACCACTTGCCCCTTTTTCATCTGTCACGGTTACCCGTTCCAGATTCAGGTTTAATTTCGCAACCTTTTTACCGGCTTTATAGGTGTATTCATTATTGGTGACTTTTGTCAGTGATGAGCCCTGTTTATTTTCACCCATATCCCATTTCAGCTCACCACCGTTGACAGAATTCGCGGTTAATTTTATCTCTTTGCCCGGCTGAACCACCTGATAGGCCGGTGAAACACTCACGCCTTTCGCAATAACAGAAGCCAGCGCATACACTTTGGTGTCACCTTTTTCGGCACAGACCACCACATGGCGCACACCTTCTGTCACCGTCGCAGCCTGCGGGGCGGTATATTTCCCGGTCGCGGCATCAATATGGCCTAAATCCGCGTTGGTATTGCCTTTTTCAGAATCCGAAATACTCCATTTTACACCGCTGACTTCCGGGGTGGTTGTAAACTGATAGTCCGAACCGGCAACAATAGTGGTTTCAGTGGGGGTGACAGCAAATGATTCAGAGCCCGGAGCCAGCTGCCCCTCTACCAGCAGATCACCGGGAAGATGAGCCAATTCAGAATGAAAATAATTCGAGCCGGGAAATAATAAATTCCCTAAAACAAATGTGCTTACATAGGGTAATTGATATGAGCTTAAATAATCCTCCAGAGAAAACCTTACTTTCTGATACAGATCTTCATCAAATGATTTTGAAATAGTATCATATACAACTTTTTTATATTTATCCTCAACTGTACTATCAACATTAGATTTAAAATACATAAGGAAATCAGAAAAATCAATTTTAACCTCATCCTTTGTATCTCTTATAATATGAGATAAATAGACATCACCTGCATCGAGGTATTTTTGTCCCGGATATTTATTAACACCAGCCTTATACCAAAAATCAAAAACCAACTTCAACATAGCATTCGTTCTGATAGAAAAAGGAGAAACTTCATTTCCAACCGAATCTTTAAATTTAACGTCAACCTGATAAACAGCATTACTTAACCCAGAATCAAACTTCTTAACCAGCTCACTATAGTCATCATAATTAATATAATTAGGGTACAGTTCATATGCCGTTTTACCCTGTTCGGATCCAGATAATTCCAATACAATAATAATACTTATTTCGTACGTGAAAGAACTGAATTTTCCATCCAGGTTAGAGGCTTCACCCTGAACAGAAAGCTCAGCAACATAGTTGCCCTTGACAGCCACAACCTTAAATAACGAATCAACATCATCACTCATTGGGTATTTTTTTAAAACAACCTGCAATTTATCTTCTCTGCTCTGAATATTATTAAGTAACTGCTTGTTACTCATTACCAATGCTGAACTATAATTATCCGCTAATAACCAATCACATTCCTTTTCCACCGGTTTAGCGTCACTGCCTTTCATCTGAACAAATAACACCACCGCACCATCACCCTCATCCTGTGAGCCGCGGGATTGAGTATTTGGCGCCCCCATGGTGCGGATATCAAATTTTTCAGGCTGAAACTGTTCGTTTTCATAATTACTGATGGTGCCCAGCTTATAAATCCGCTGCTCTGCCGGGGTTGCATCAAATCTCCGCTTGAAAAAATGACTGATCGTTTCCTGCTCCATACCATTCACCACCAGGTTATTGGTAAAATGATCGCCCTCTTTAATATCAAACTGCACTTCACCAATCTCACTGACTGACCCCGGTGCTTTGGATAACGGCACATCCATCGCAACATACGGGGAATTCAGCGGGGTGATTTTTTCAATCCGCATAATCCGGTAACTGTCATCAATAGCTTTTTCTTTATAGACAATCATCCCTTTGACGAAATCCATCGCGACCTGCGCGGTTGAATCTCCGCTGCCTGCTTTGTTAAAGGACAGATGCGGCGCGCTCAGTGTCAGGTTATGTGTCAGCAACCGGGTCGCTGTGGATGATTCAATATCACCATTCACCGGCGGTAACGTATTACCGGTAGTAAACCGTTTAATATGCTGCTGTTGCAGCAGGTTATTGGCCTGTCCGCGCTGATATACCACAATCGCATCCCAGCCGTGGGTAACCGTTTTACCTGCCATTTTGGCCAGCACATCTTTCAGCGGGTAACGCCCCTCTTTTGCCGCAAAAATCCAGTTCAATTCACCGGCAGAGACGTTCAGCATCACCTGCGGACGTAAATCAGGCCGGATCATCAGGGTTATCTGTAACGGACATTTGTCCGTTACCGCTTTAATCACCGCCGCCAGTTTCGCCAGCCCTTCACCCGCAGACAAATCAGCCGTGCGTAATTGCTGCTGTGATATTTCCGGTAACACCCAGCGCTCTTCTGCCATCACCGCCGGACGGTCGGTTAAAACTAATTCCGCACCCAACGCCTGTGCCTGTAACTGCATATTCTGCAGGGCGACTTCCGCTTCTGATAATGAGGCTTTACCGGGTTCCTGTCCGGTAATCACATTTTTCTGCTTTTCATTATTCCCCTGAGTCATATTCAGCGGAATGCCGGTTTGTTTAAAACCTGATTTAATATCTGACAGTAACGATGTCAGTTCTTTATTATCTTTCTCTTTAGCTTCGGATGATTTAGTGTCTTTTTTGATGACATTTAACTGAACATCCTGATGTGATACAAAACCGAGATTAATATCAACATCACTGTTATCAGTAATATCAATTAATTTACCCAATATACTTTTTGATTTTTTTTCCATTGTGTTTCTCCGTATATGTTTTGTATGTTATCTATTGATTTCACGCCTGCTAAAAGGCGAACACCGTAAATATCATATTGATACACATTTAATAACTGATGTAATGCTTTTAAAATTATCCACTACGATTTCCAGCGTAAACCGGTGACCAACAGCCACATCAGTTTCAATATTCCATTGAACGTCCCGGGTCTCCGGTGTAATAAGAGTTGGTTTATCCGGTGATACAATCAGACTATCACCCTCATCATCCATATTATGCGTTATTAATGCTAACGACATACCATTCAGAAATGTTGCTGCATCCCGTGATAGTTTTAACTGAAGAGAGATATCTTTTTTATATGCCAACTCGTGATCATTACCATCCGGGATAATATCCTTACTGTTTAAAACAAATTTACACTTACTCCGTTCCAGATAATCGCCATCATTAAATATATGGCATGGAACCTTATAGCTGAATTTATCCTGACTGGTCAGTAATAAATCAAACTGAGTGTCACCTTCTTCTGTATAACTGAATTCCCATTCAGCACCTAATGTAGTTAATTCAACAGGTTCTTCAGGATCAAAAGAAACTGCATTCTGGTGACTGTCTCCGTCAGCTAATACCCAGGCGACTTCCTGCCCGTGGATGAGATTATTTTTTTTCAGGCGGACAGCAAGCTGATATGATTTATCTGCTTCAAAGATAAAGCCGATATTCGGATCAACCTTATATTTTTCTCCGCTGAAACCATCGGTAATCTGAACAGAACCTTCATCCTGTAAATCCGCAGATAATACAGCGCCATTCAGATGAACCGGAGCGCCGCCCCACTGACTCTGAATTTGCAGTGAGAATTTTCCGCGGGCGGAAGCAGGATCCGCAGAAATCTGCCACGACGACCCGTTTTCTGCCAGATTGATTTCTTTGCCAAACGGTGGATTACTGATCACCGTAACGCCGTTATCTGTTTCAGAAACTAATGAAACCGGAATATCCTTCAGTAACGGATGCGGTTTTACTGTCAGCGTATAGCTTTTGTCCGGTGAGAGAAGGAAATCCCCGGGTGCGGTTAACGGTGCATCATTCAGGGTCATCGTTTCAATCCCTGACTCGATGTCCTGCGGTAATACACGGCCGGAAAGTGTCAGCGGATTCGTCATTGGCGGGATATTCAGTGCAAGATCAAAGAAGCCACCCAGCGGGTTAATACTGTGTAATTCCCATTGCGCTGCATTATTTTTCAGAGCCTGTAATTGCCCGAAAGCCGGTTCTGCTGTCAGCAATTTACTGTCCTGACTGCTCAGTTCCGCCTGTAAGCGGGACAGTAATTTATTGACGGTACAATTCAGTGTCATACCTTCTGACGGACCGATACGTAATTGCGTCAGATCTGCCGGCGCTTTGCCGTCAACTTTCAGTGACTGAATGTCTTTCCCGGTGTCCGTCTGTAATGCAATAACCCGGACTTCCTGTGAAATACCGAACTGATCACTGGTTAATAAAAATGCCAGCTCTCTGCTGTCGCCGCCGGTGATATTGAGATCCCATGACAGACCTTCCGGCGGAATTTCACGGCCTTCTGCCGGTGTGATAGTGACACCGGTATTTCCCGCTTTATTCTCAAGCTTAACCCTGCCGAAAACATTGCTGTTTTTATCACACGTCAGATGAAGAGCCGTAACGTCTCCGTTCATCAGATACCCGGCTTCTCCCGACAGGTCAACATCGGTATTGTTGACAGCAACCCGGGTGTCATCCAGCCACGGAGAACGGTCATAAACATGAATGTCAAACTGATGGCGGCTTTCACGCCCTGTTTTATCGGTTATTAATGCAACAAGTTTATAATCCCCGCTTTTTTCCGGTAAAAAGGTCAGGGCTGCCATCCCCTCAGTATCTGTTTTAGTTGTACTGATAATCTCTCCGCCATCCATTTTCCAGCAAACATCAATATCAGGCACTCCCGGCATATCCGGATACGCTTCATCATAATCACAGACAACCCGGATACTCAGGTTTGCCGGGATACTCTGAGCAATAACCGCAATTCCGCTGATTTTCGGCTCTGTAAATTTATAGAGGTAATCCCCGATTTCCGCGCTGAAAATAAAAGGCTCAGAGCTGTATTCTGATGCCAGCATCACGCTGAATGTCTCCGGAATACCAATGGCCTTTTGATCGGAACAGGCCATTTCCCAGATGCTCCCTTCTTTATTTAAGGGTTGCGCTGTATTCAGCTCAGGCGTAAAACTGACCGGGTAGTTAGATGCCGGAGTATCACTGTCCCACTTCAGCACACAATCAAGGTCACACCATGCACTGTCAGCGGTCGGTTTAATATTAAGAACGTGTTTGCGTCCGTAGTTAAGTTTCAGTAATGGCTTATCCGCCGGAATATTTTCATCATCAAATGCAATGGATTCCGGACTCAATCCGCCGATATGTAACTGCATATCAACAGCGGTCAGGTTAATCCCTTTATTCCCGGCGGATTTCCCGGCATAAAACTCAAGGCTGATTTCAGTATCTTCTGCGGAGACATCAAGCAATAACTCATGCTGAGACCACGCCTTTGTTTCCGGCAGCGTAATTTCTTTTTTATTCCGCTCATTTTCCCCGCTCAGGTATGTCAGAATTAATGAAACTTTGGCTTTATTTTTAACCGAGTAATCAAACGTCAATGAGTAAAACGGCGGTTCATCCGATTTTCCGGAGCCTTTCTTCGGTAACATAACAGATTGTGAAATACTGCCTTTGCCGCTGATATAAAGATAGATTCTGTCTCCGTCTTTTTTCTTTGTATATTTGTTCTGCTCCCCTTTTTCCCAGTCACCGTTACCCCATTCTTCAAAATAAGGGTCTGATATAAAATTATGACCTTTAACTTCAGTCTGATTATATTTTTCAGTCATTTTCGTTGCTTCCTTTTCCTGATTGATTATTTTCCAGTAATTCATTTACTGCGGTTTCAAATATTTCATTACCGCTTTTCGCCGTATAGTTAAGCTTAATAATAATGTCATTAAGATTATCAAGGAGTTCCGGGCAGTTTTGCGGCCGCGGAACAGATAACCGCCAGTGTGATACAACACCGGTATGTTCGAAGCTGTGGTATTGCCCGCCGGTAAAGCCATCATCCGGAAACTCACCGCTGTCATCATTGCCGCGGGACAGTATAATTTTCTGGTTTATCCGCAGATTGCGGATAATAGATTCACTGTTTATCTGTCCGGTTGGTGTATAGAGCGATTTAACCGCGTCAATATCCGGTGAAACCAATAAGGTATTTGATGTTTGCTCCAGCAGAACCCGCATATTCTGATATGGTGGTAATAACGTCGGAAATGTTACGGACAGAGAATGAATTTTTCGTGCATAATGCCCCGGAAAATCCGTATCAAAAAACTGATGGGTGAAATCAAACGACAGCTTTTTCCCGCCTTTTAACGCCGCTTTAACCTCATCCCATGTTGTCAGCGGTGCTTCATCGATTTTAACCAGATGGTGACTGACCAGCGATTTCAGTGAAATCGTTTTTGTGATATTCAGGCGGCGTGTATTTTGCTGTGTATACGCCATTTCCATTTCCAGCAGGGCTTTTTGTAATTTAACACCGACCAGAACACCTAAATTATCGCCACTCCACAGGTCAGCAGGAATAAACGTCTGTCGTTTATAATCATCTGTTTCATAACGCCAGGACGCTTCTGTTAATGCGCAAAATGTTCTGACCAGTGAACATAACTGGTCATGCAATAAGCCGATAATATTGACCATTTTTTCATACAGACTTTCATTAACCTGACGGGTCTGGCTGAAATAGTAATACAGTGCTTTTGCCTGGTTCTGAATCGACTCTGTATAATTGACGCTTTTTTCGGCTGCGCTGACCGCCGCTTCCTGGGCTTTTATTTGCGCATCCAGTACGGTGACTTCATTTTCTGCCTGTTTTGCTGAAAACGCCCATTCCTCCTGACGACGCCGGTATTGTTCATCCAGTTGAACATAATCCGCAGTACCGCGCATAATATCCGCACTTAAGGCTGCGGCTCCCCCCACTCCGAGCAATGCTCTTACACCATGGTCACCGGTATCCTGCGCCACACCAAAGATACGCGGAACCGCAGCCGCAATACCTGCGGCAACAGCAGCACCCGAAATAACCCCCTGAAAGACCGTTGATGTCAGCAACAAATTCCTTGCCTGGCACTCTTTTGTACTTGTACCGTCTTTAGCCAGTCCGGCGTAATATGTTTTTTTATTTTCCGCCATCGTTTTCGCTGCTTTCAGAGAGTCCAGCGCGGATTTTTGCTGGTCCAGCAACAGTGATTGAATAGCGGCACTGGCTTGCGCAAGCTCAGTCGCATCCTTTAATTGCATATTTTCAGTGTGATAACGTTCTTTTTGCTCGTAATAACTGAGACGTTTATCCCCTAATGTAATCAGCGCTGCTGCCTGTTCTTTTGCTTTTTCCAGCATGACGCGGAAACAATATGACGGAATACTTAATGAGCCGGACTGTAAATAGGTCAGTTCAGATGTCCCGCCTATACGGGAGCGCAGCAGGTCAAACGGATCAAGCGCAGCAGCATATAATGGCAACTGCATCATATTGCCTTCAATATCCAGATAATGACGCAAATTAAATAAACGGTGTTCCAGAACGGATTGTCTGTCCAGTAAGCTGCTCTGTACCGGCAGACGAAATCGCGTATTACCCAAACTGCCGTACCAGAAAAAGCCATTAAGCTGTTTGGGTATATTTTCCGGATATATCGCCGAAAATAATTCAGGAAAGATATTTTCCTGTACAGGAGCCGTTTTATTCCCCAGTAATTCACTGACAGTACATGACTGCCA
This sequence comes from Morganella morganii, assembly GCF_041099235.1. GTDB lineage: Bacteria > Pseudomonadota > Gammaproteobacteria > Enterobacterales > Enterobacteriaceae > Morganella > Morganella morganii_E. The sequence goes on from NZ_JBFZSO010000008.1 coordinate 29,712, forward strand.
TTTTGGTACACTGCAGTCCTTTGGTATACGACCCAGCATACTCTGAGCCTGGTGATAGCATCCCCAGGCACGGGTAATACTGTCACGACTGAGCTGACGGTAATTCAAATCAGCCTCAGAAATCAGCGTATCGATATACATTAAATAGACCGATTTCCGATAATGAGAAGGCGCATCCTCGGATATTGCAAAAGGATCGGGTAATGCATTATCGTTATTTTGATATTTCAGATCAGGTTGCGTTAATACACGGCAGTTCCAGTAAGGCGGCGGCAATAATTCACTGTCGTCTTTTACGGATAAACGGTGCCCGTCATAAGGCGAAAAAATATAGTGAAGCCACTGGCGCGCCTGAGAGTAAAGACGATTTTGTGAAAAACGACTGGCCACAAGATACGGTAAATAAAAAAACAGTTCCCATAAATAGCGGCTGTTAGCCCCGTATAAATCGAGTGTCTCTTTTATTTCGTTCCCATATCCGGGTTCTTTCATAATTTGCGCATCCCAGTCAAAAATATATCTGACTGAAATCTGAGCACGATAGACAAGATCTTTAACCTGAGCCGAATTAAGACGAACATGTTTCAGTGAGACGTCTGGCTGATTAAACTTCAGAAACTGCTGATGTTTTGAAAACTCGACAATAGCAGGAATATTGTTCGATAACGGTCTGATTTTGACCGTAAACTCCGCTTTCAGGCTTTCTTCTGTTAATCCGAATTTAAAACGTACATCATCGGTTTTTGCTTTGTTCTCACTCCAACTGAAAGTACGCCATGGTGTATGACTACCCTTCTGGTAAATCAGCTCACCTTTCCAGTCCTCTTTTTGCAACTCCTGAAGACTGTCATCAAAAATAGATAACTCAGCGGAGACAGTAACGGGTTGCATTACCGTGCTGACCCGGTTTTTTATATGTGCCAGTGAATGTTCAGTCCCCCCTGACGTAATCTGCCATGAAAAACCGGCACCACTGCGTATTTCTTTATAATTTTTAGCCGCTATCAGGTCACATTGATTCTGAGAAAGTGATATTTTTTTCTCTGCTGAAAGCCAGCCGTTATGCTCAGTAAAATCACTCTTATTAAAAACAACCTCATTTTTACCATCAGGCAGTGACAATGATAAATAGTCGGCTCCCTGAGTGGCCTCCGCTCTGACAGTAATGTTATTCCTGTCGCCGCTGACAATAATACGACCATTTTGCCATTCACTGACGATTGCCTGCAGGTTGAGTGAAATAAGATCCGGTATCTTGGCAGAACGATGGCAATTCCCCCGGACCCGTAGCTGATGACGATCACCTCTGCGGCAATAGTATGCTTCCAGTGATAAATTCAGATTGGTATCAGTACGAATGATGCTGCTTATATCTTTCTCAATGCCAAAAATACGGTGCTGACAGGTCTCATCGTCATCTTTAAAAAACCGGGATGCCAATTTACTCTGCCACTGTTTTCCGAGAATATCTGAGCCGTCAGTTTCTAATTTTTGTTCCAGCACATTCAAAATACTGTAAAAAATAGTCTCATTCTTTTTATTCAGCCATGCAATAACCAGATAATCATCCCGCTGTTCATCCTGAGTGAATGCAACGGATATTAATTTAAATTCATTCTTTTTTATCTCAGACTCACTCTCATAGGTTATTTTCTTTAACTGTTTAGCAATATCCCATTTCCCGTCCAGCCCCATACGGCTTAATTTAATTTCAATCTTATAATGTTTTTTATTTTCACTCTGGCTTTCTTTCTCTATTTTTTCTTTATCCGCAACCACATCTTCCTTACAGGTCAGGTAGATAATAAAAAGACTTCCACTTACTTTGACAATCCGCATTTGTAAAATATCTTTTGCATCTTCAGTGATGACCAGCGGCTGCCATTCATGCCATGCCCGGGGAGAAATATAACCGGAGGATTTATCTGCGCTTATATTTGCCTCACGCCAGTAAAAACCTGCAGATGGTGAACAATTTTCACCGATAAAATAATAGTCAGAATTCAGAAAACCATGTCCGCTGAATGTATCCGCATCGTTTCGTTCCCCCGGATAATCAATATATCCGGAGATAACACTGATCGCATTAACCGCTTCATAACTGCGCAGATATTTGAGAAAAGCCGTTTGTATCCCGGCATCATTCAGGCTGTTACTCCCCAGGTCTGCGGCAAAGTCACTGAACAGTTGTGTCTTATCATTGATATAATCAGGTAAATTATAATCTTCCGGATAATCCTCTATTTTCTGACAAGCTTTCCACAATGAAATATGGCTGAGATAACCGGACCACCACTGCTGAATATCCTCACTGAATTCACCGGAGTAACCGGGTTCTTTCTGATTAAGAATATTATTAACATATTGCTGAATACTGGCCAGTGCATCTGATACATAGCTGGTCATAAAATCAGCACTTGTTTTCACATCTGTTAAAAAATAATCATACAGGTCATCAGCATCAGTAATCCCCAGCATTGCTGTGTTCTCATTTCTACCTACTATGTAATTAGTGAAGTAATCAACATAGGCATCCCGCTTTTTTTCTGAGAGATGATTTAAAATCTGCTTTACATTACGCGCCATTTTATTTCTCCGTTATTTTCATTCATTATTCACACCGAAAAAAATATTATTCATCGGCTATAATGAAATAAATGAAATGTCAGCTTCTGTGTATTCATCCGGAATATCCTCATAAAATACACGGACCGTGATATCAGCAGATTCATCACTCACCAGTATGGCAGAACAATTCCCCTCATCATTCGTAAGGGTGCCCTTATAAATAAAACGGCCTCCGGTAGTTTCCCAGCGGATATTTTTATCAATCCCCGGGTTGTCATTGCTATCGCGGAAAAATGCGGTAATTTCGACCGGTGTTTTTCCGTCCGCCGGAATATCCACCGGATTTTCCGGTACGGTCTGAATACCGGTTGCACCCAGCGTGCTGATATCGCAGTCAACTCTGACCAGCGGTAACGGAATACTCTTCACACCATAGTGTGCTTTAGCTAATACAACCCCCTGTCGGAACCCTGCTTTTAATGTTACCGATGCCCGGCCTGATTTATCGGTTTTACTTTCCGCCCCGGATAATTCTCCCTGCTCAGATATTTTTTCCCATATAACCGGAATTCCCTCCAGCGGTGTGTTTTCCAGCGTCAGCAAGGTAACCGTCAACTGTGTTTCATCTTCAGCAACCCCGTCTTCCTTCTGATTTTCGCTGTAAACCAACAGCGTTGTCCTTGCGGCTGAGACACTGACAGTCAGGTCACCCTGGCTGGATTCATCATTGCTGTACAGTGATACATCCTGCGGTGCCAGGCTTTCCATTACCTGGTCAGCAACCGCCTGATACTGTGATGACTCACTGTTTTCATCCAGATTAAACAGCGAAATAACACTGCGGGCACTCAGCCCTGTATTCAGACAAACTGAATGAATTTGTTTAACGAGAAGAATTTGCGGCAGTGTCCGGATAATGGCATTATCCGGTGCAACATATTGCGCAGCCGTTAACAGCTCATTAATACTCCATCCCATAAAAAGCGATAATTTATTCAGTGCCTGATCCCGGTACAGACGTATTTCATCACTGCGGCTGTCCAGCGGAAGTGAATTAATCAGCGACAGATAATTAAGTAATTTTTCAGCCGGTTGTTTGCCATCATCAATAAGATGCCGGTATACCGAAAGCCGGTAAAGTAACTGTAAGGTGGGTTTTTCTGTTTTCAGTCCATACCAGAGATTATTATCATGAGACAATAATTGTGACATCATGGCCGGTTCAAGACGGAAATGGGTAATGATTTCACTGTAACGCCGCAGACCGGACAGTAATTCCATAATCGTGTTTTTTCCCGCAGATAACATCTTGTCATCCGGCTGCGTTCTGATACTGGTCAGAAATGATTCTGTATTACTGCCGCACCAGTACAATGCAGGGGTAATACTGTCGGTTTTATTGCTGAGATACCCTTCAAGTAAGCCGCTAACACTTTTCCACTGCGCAGCTCTTTTCTCCAGCAGTACGGACAAAATTGTATTAATCGTTTTCTTTTGTTCTTCTCCTGTTGTATTGCTTAATACTTTTTCCGCCGCAGATGTAATAATATCCAGTGCGTAGTCTTTATAACTGTCCCAGTCAAGGCCGTCCTCAGTATCCTTCAGAATCCCCTGCGCATTGACCAGTGCCGGTAACAGCGAAACCCAGTCAGTATTCTCCGGTACACCGGCAAGATACAATGCTTCATTACTGAATAATGTACTGTCTGTATTTTCTTTAATCTGACGGAACAACTCCCGTTCCGTATTATCTTCCTGGTCATCAATAATCGCTGGTGCGATCCAGTTAAAGATCTGTGCCACCGATAATTTATTCTCTGTCCGCCAATTCTGAATATTGACCAGTGCACTGATCGCACTGGTAATATCGGCCTGATCAAATACTTTATAGACACGGTTTTCCGGTACTCCGGTAAATAAACGATCATACTGGGCATCAGGATTCATTGATTTCAGTAATGCGAGTAATTCCAGAGGCTTTATTTTCAGTAAATCAGCCAATACCACAGGACGGTAAAGCGCAGAAATAACCTGCCGGCTGCGGGTTAATACATCCAGCCCCAGAACTTCCCGTGTCAACAACGCCAGATACGAAAAGGTATCGTAGTTAATACCAAACACACTACAGATGCGGTTAATATCCCGCTCTTCCATTTTTTTATCATCAAGAATAAAACGGTAATTAAAACGGTCATCATTATTAAACAACCGGTCAAAATCACTAATTTCTTTCCCGCGACTATAAATAGTAATGCCATCATATAAGACAGAAAACTGACTGACAGTACATTTCAGTTTCCTATTAAGACTCACAAATAAGCCAATAGCCCGCAACGTATTGCCGGTGATAATCAGGCCGTTATCCGCCTGACTATTTTCAGCACGTATAACAGAAGTGAGTAATGTATCCAGCTCGCCATACGGCAGATCCAGCGCACGGGAAAGACGTAAAAAACGTTCGGTACGCTCACACCGGATTTCATCCAGATGACTGAATGTGTGATCATCGTCACTGGTGTCACCGCCGGTTGTAATCGCAGGTAATATATTATTATTAATAAAAACCGATCCATAAACAGCGGGAGAAACCGCTCTTCCCTGTTCAGGGGCATAGCCGGTAATCGTTTCGGGATCAACATTCGGTGATAAATGCGGTACATACTCCCCGCAGGAAAATAACGATTCCAGGTCACTGCGCTCAAGGTTTAATTGCTGACAAAAAACGGTGCTGTTCAATAAATCCGTAAACTGTTCAACACCAAAGTTTTGCTTAAAATAGGGGGAGTTTTCTTCTGTCCGGCTATTTTCGGTTTGTGGCGCCGCCAGCAAAATTTCGCGCAGTTCCGGTCCTAAATGGCTATCCAGCCAGAGAGCGGAATCAGAATACTCTCCGTGTAAACCAGACTGTGTAAAATAAGGTGCCTGAGGATCACAACGCCGTTTAATATCACCAATTGATAAATCATATTCATCCAGGACGGCGTAAATCTGATTCATGTAATTTTCAAACGGAAACCGGTAGGGATAGCGGACATTCAGCATCAGTGTCTCCGGATCCGCCCCTTTTTCCTGCTGACTGATGGCAGTACCGATAATCTGATTGATAATGTCAATTTTGGAAATTTCGCCGTTTACATTTTCTTCATTCAGTAAAATGTTATAAATATCCGGTCGGCGCTGTTTCAGTGTGATTGTTTTATTACTGTCTCCTTTCGGTTCAATGACATTTTCTGCAAACTCAAGCAGATCATAAAGATAAGCAACCGCGCCGTGACCTGAATCTATCGCATCCGGTAAGGTATTCTCCGCCCAGTTTGGCGTGAACTGATCTTCATAGGTTAATTGCCGGGTTAATGCTTTCAGTCCTTTTTCTTCACGCGGTGAGCGAAATACACTGAGCTGGCGTAACTCCCGCTGTTTACGGACCGCCGCGTGAACAGCCACCGCCAGACGATTGTGCAGAATTTCTGCCTCCGGATACGCGAGACCGGGATAGTCGGCCATCAGCCCTTTCGTTCCCTGTTTCAGACGGGTAATCACGGATTTTTCAGTCTGTTTTGCTGATAGTGTATTTTTCAGCCCCGGAACGGCCTGATCGATTATGCGTGAAAAAAGTAAATTATGTTTTTCAGTTCCCATTAAATTTGCTCCTGAATAATGCAGATTTTAATAAAAAAACGCAGTAACCCGGGCAGCGTTTAATAATAAACGCCACCGCACATCAATAGTTTTAATAAAAAAAATAATTACTTATAAAAAATATTTTATCTGATAATTAAAACCTGCCTTATGATTAATCCAACTGACACTACGTAAAATAACTTTTAATAATACAAACTATAACCACAACGTTTTTTATGTGGATTGTATTGTGTCATTTTCATCCTCCTGCACCGTAAACCAGGGGGTATATATATTATTACGAAGATATTTTTTTGCTGTCACAACACGGGCAAGTCGTCCCATCGGATCATAATAATGGGTATCAGCCCACTGATCACTGCGTGCAGAACTATCGCTGACATATCGCCAGTCATTCAAAAAGTAAGGCTGATATTCGCGGATCACATACCCTTTATTGTTATATTCTTTGCGCCCGGTCACGGCCCAGCGGAAATCGCTATTTTCTGTGACTAATGCACCATCATTGTGCTTATCCAGCTCACCGTTATCATTACGAATACCTGCATTACCGGGTGTCACCCTGACAGACTCCTGCAACCGGCGCAAAAAACCATCAAAAAACAGGATGCTCTGCCGCACCTGCTGTGACTTATCATTATCGTAGCGGTCACTCTTTAACTGTAATATATGTGGTGGTAATCTGTCTTTATTCGGTATCATCACCGCTTTTATTAAGCAGCGGTTTTCCTCATTAATATGTTCGCCGGAAAATGCACTGAAATAGCCATCCTCGGTAATAAGATGATTATCTTTTAATCTGGAGATAATATCGCTGTATTCCGGTGTCATAAATTCAGGTGAGACCTTTCTCATCCAACTGTTTCTGTCACAGATAAACATCTGTGAAACAGATAATGATGTCACCGATTTTATTGCCTCTGTAATATCTGCCGGTATAACCGGAACGTTTTCAGAATACCCTGTTCTTACACCATTTTCTGTGCCCCAAAAGCTACCGGTCATGATTTCACCGGAACTGCTGTACGTTACCCGCGTGGTATTATCATTAGCATCTTTCAGCTCATAAGGACGCAATAAATTCCAGTTATATTTTGCATCCGTTATCAATCTGCTTTCATCTGTATAGCGGGTAACAGAACAATAATGATTGTCCCATATCAGTTGGTTATATCCGGTTAATTCTGTTTTTCTGTAAAATAAGGGGACATAAAATTGATTTTCATTACCATACGTCATCAGTTCCCGTTTTGCAGAAAAAACAGACTTTCCTCGTTCGTCATTACGCGGAAAAGCATAGTCACCGCTCAGATATCCGCAGGCATGTAATAAAGAAACCGGCTCTTTATCAGGGTAATCTTTCTGCAATTGTGCAAGATAACTGTCATCAAATTCCGCTTGTTCCGTATAGGCAACGCGGACCGGAAAATCAGGTAAAAACAGCCCCGGCTGCCCTTTACTATCCAGGTATGCCATTCGCGTTTGCCCGGCGAATGTAAATTTACTCTGATTCTGAACCGGACTGTCCTGCTGTAATAACCTCTCCAGTGTATAACCCTGCGGCGGCATATAACCGGCATGAAATTCAGACGAGTCCTGCCGCTGTGCATTTACTATTGTCAGCTGATATATATTTTGATCAAAATTATCAAGGTGATAATAGCTGTTTTGCTGCAATACAAAATGCAATTGCATTTGCTGGTCATCATAACTGCTCTGCCACGTACTTTCCGGCAGGTTATCAAGCGATTTATACGGATTGACCCCGCTCGGAGGGCGGCGCGGATAACTGACAGTGACCTGTTTCAGTGGTGCACCATACTGGTCACTGCTGAGAGTGACGTGCTGCTGACATTGCGGATCCGACATAAACCGTTCGTAAATATAGTGCCGGTTCTCAATAACGGCCGGATAGATAACAGGATAGCTCCCGCGGGGTTCAATCAGGCGGACAGCGGTACGTTGTTCTGTCACCTCATAAGGAACCGGTGACAGGTCTGAATTATCAAGTCCGTAAATTTCCTGCCGTAATAACTGTCCTTTTAATCCCCGGCGCAGCCAGTATTCCGTTTTCTGCATATTCTCAGCGGAGCAGTCTGTTTCATTTTCGCCTGAATTTTGTGTGAATCGCGGCGTAAAACCGGGAAACGCCACATCATCACCTTTCCAGAATTCGGCGAAAAAGCGTTTATCAAGCGCATCAATACCGGTGGCAAACCAGCTGCGGGTTTGTTTCGGCATCGCATTTTCCGGATTATTGTCTGAATCAGAAACAATCTGAGTATCGGTTATTTCAACATAACCAAATCCGCGAAATTCCCGCTCTGCACCATCCCATGCGCCATGACGGTAGCGCACCTGACTGGTCAGCGTATTACCGGTTATTTCATCTCTGATTTCTGTTTTCCATAAACAATGCACCGGAAAAGGAAGATAACACACCGGGGTTTTCTGATATTCTGATTCCGCTTTTTCATCCAGCCAGAGCTGCGCTGAACTGCGGTAACTCAGTGAATAATTCACGCCCATGTTGTTATTTATTTCACTGAGGATCCACGGTTTTTTTGTGGAAAACTCGAATAACCAGTGATGCAGTTCCGGCAGCGGTCTGGTCAGGATCATGCAATCAACACCGTTTCCCTGAATATCCGCAAACTGCAGTTCACAGGTGTGATCATAGCGGACACCTTCAGGCAACGGCAATTTCACCGGCCCGGAAAAGCGGTTACCGCTCTGGTTAATATAAATATCCAGGTGATCAGAGTGAGCATAAATAATATTTGCAGAGCCATTACCATCAATATCCGCCAGATACAGATTTTCAGGATCAAAATGTTCACCGGGAATAAAACCGGAGATATAAACAGGATGACCAAAATAGCCATTACCTTTATTCGGCCAGTAATAAACACCATCCGCGTTAATTCTTATCAGATGCTGCTGACCGGTACCCGGGAAATCACTGAACCCGGTAAAAGAACGCTCATCCGATCCCAATACCGGCAGCAGTACACCATCAGGCTGCTCAATAATAGTGCCGGCCTTCCAGCCTTTACGGTCTGACGGATACAACCGGACACTTTTCGGGCCGATAACCACTAAGTCACACAGCCCTTTCCCGGTAAAATCAATTAATTGTGCGGTCGGATAATGAAATTCTGTCGGCAGTCCGCTGAGCGAAGAGAAACGCAGCCATTTTTCTGCATTGTCTTTATCCTGCGGATAATAACCGTTAGCTCCCTGATGGATAACAACCCATTCCAGACGACCGTCACCGTCCAGGTCAATCAGTAGTGTGTGTTTACCTAATGCCGGAATATCGGGCAGTAACTGCGGTGTATCCCAGGTGATGGCGTCCGGATTAGTGCTTTTTTTATTACGCACCGGTGAACGGTACCACCATGCTCCGCGATTCTGATATAAAATTCCTGCGCTGCCTTCTCCCCATAAATCCAGGAACTGGTAAGGCTGAAGAGAATTCAGTTTCCCGACGTCTTCCAGCGTTTCCCATTGATGTTCCTGCCATTTTTCCGGTTTAGTCCAGTTAAATTCAAGTGGCGGTAACAGTGTCATACCGGCCCGGTCTGCCGGGTCACTGAAATCAGCCCGGCGTACGGCAATCAATGTTGTGATAACCGGGGACTCGTCATAGGTCAGGATCAGCCGGGAAACAAGCGCCGGGTCACGGGACTGACTGCTTCCGGCAGCTAAATCCGCAGTACGGTGAAAAAGCAGAACCTGGCGGCATAAACGCCGGACCCGGATTTCAAAGCCGTATTCATAACCGGAAAAGATATCCTGACGCAACGGCCATGATTGCCCGGACGGAATTTGCCAGCCGGGAATATCCGCCAGTGCACAACTGCGCTGACCATAATCAAAGACGAGGAAAAACAGCCACGCACTGTCATCTGTATTGCTGTTAACGCAAGGAAAGCGGCGACCGCTCCTTTTGTTGCCGTAGCAAATTTTGTCAGGGTGCCTGTATGCCGGTTCCGGATGACTGCGGACCTCATCATCAGAACAGTTATCCCCGTTTTCATTACAGTAACGGTAATAAATCTGCTCTCCCTGCGGAGATACTGAGGCATTGATTAACCAGCGGGCGATATGCTGCCGGTTACCCGGTTTATATACGCGGGCTGAATCCTCATAGCCGAACAGATGTACCTGCCCGTCTGCGGCAAACATCACCCAAAATTCAGCCGGACTTCCCGGCACCTCCCTTTCTGCCTGCCAGTATTGCAGCCGGTCAAAGGTGGTTTCCAGCCGGGAGCGAAAATCGGTCACACGGTATGGGGTGTTAAGCGGGTCACCTAACAGCGAATTTTTCCGGGAGATCACCGGATTACCCGCAGTATCCAAAACCGGAACAATGACTTCATTATCCGGACCGGTAAATTCATCCTCATGATCATAACGGGGAACACCTTTCACCACTCTGCGGCTGACCGCTGCCAGACTGACCGTCCAGCCGAGCCCGAAAGCATCATTACCGTTGCGGGTGCTGTATTCCAGCACCGGCTCAGGTGCATAACCCCGCCCTTTGCTGACCGGCAGCGGAACAGAAAACGTTGCCGCACCATCCGGCCCGATGTTTCCCGGCGCACCGGTCATTCCGCTGATGGCACCACCGCCTTTGGGCAGTGACGGCGTTTCAATTTTCATCTGCTCTATATTACTCATTTCAGTTTCCTTACAGCGGCCCGCATCCGGGCCGGAGATGATAATTAAACGCGATCAGTAAATGGTGTAACGGATATGAAGTACGATATCAGTCAGGGTTTGCAGTAAGCGTTTCTGGTCCCCGCCGCCGACATCAAAAAACCGCAGTTTGAAATGACCTTTACCCTTAACTGACAGCCCCTCAAACGGCAGATAAGTACTGTCCCCGAATTGCAGGTGAAAAAGACCGCTGTCATTCATACCATGAGAAACCGCAATCGCACTGCACCCTTCAGGCAGTACCTCTTCATCAGATTTAGTGATATATTCAAGCAGCGCACGGACATTCTGATAGGGCTCAATAAGCGCAGGCAATGTCACACTGATTTGCATAATCAGCCGGTGCTCACCTAAATCCGTAGGATAATCCGTATAAATACCCAGTTCGTCCAACTTAATCACCGCATCCAGTTCCATACTGTTGGTCTGCTCTGCGGTGCTGACCAGTGCGACATAGTTATCGTCGCTGCCCCGTTTGTTCGGTTTTCCGTCACTGACCAGCGCGGTAACATCAGCAAAACTGAATTTGTTATTCCCCATTATCTCAGAGTTGTACACCTCAGCCAGTGAGACGGTACGGGTGACTTCCAAAACCCGTTTATCTTTTTCCAAATAGGCTTCTTCCAGTTGCGCCAGATTCAGCATCAGACTTTCACCGGCCATCAGGCCGGAATATGCCCCCTTCCATGCCGAGGTGTTGATAAATGAACGGTCTTCCGCATTGATATTCATCTCATAGCGATAGGCGTCCTCTGCCATAAAGCAGCGGGAAACCGCCAAATCATAAAAAGGAGAATAAATAGCCATCAGCCGTCCGCGTAACCAGCCGTACAATTCAGTTCGGGTAAATTTTCGCTGTAAAAACTGTAATTGCTGCTGGTTTTGCCGTTGCTCTGTCGTAATATAGTCTTTCTGCATATTCGCTGCGGTTATTTGCATATCCATTGCTTCCAGCTCAGCCGCAATTTGTTTTTCTTCTTCTCTGGCCGATTCTGCTTCCAGCTGCCACTCCTGAGCCCGTCTGCGGTATTCCGCTCCTTTCTCAAGCGGATATGCCAGCCCCTGCATTGTTTCTGCTGCACCGCCCATTAACTCAGAGGCGCAGTCAGTACCCGCACTCCAGTCAGATCCCCCTGCTGCCACACCGAATATATTCGGTGCCAAATCAGCAAGCATACCCAGTCCTTTAATGACCCTGGACTGCCCTGACAAACCAGCTGCCAGTGTATTTAATACAATCGCACCAGCTTCTCCCGGTAAAATATATTCAGAATATAATGTTTCATAATGCTCCGCACGATGAATAATTTCACGCTGTTGTGATAATAATAATATTTTTTCTGACTGCAGACTTTTAATTTCCGCATCCTGGATTCTGATGCTTTGCGATAATAAGTCATCCCCCTGATGAATAAGTAATTCAGAGAACTTTTCATTGTCCCTGCTTTCATTAAAGCTCAGTAACTTATCACCAAATTCAATCAACTGAGCCACCAGGCTTTTTGCATTTTCAATAACTTCTGGAAAACGATACATTAGCATTTTTTTATTTTTAAGTGTTTTTTCACTATTTATAGTATTGACCTGAGACTCCAGCATATTCCTCGGATCTGTCGGTGAAGAAAATATCGGCAAATAAAGGCGCTGACCATTAATAGACAGTCCATTTCGCAAGTTAAAAAGTCGCTGATTTATCGTATCTCTGCAGGCGATTAGTTTTTCATTCAATTGTGGTTTAAAAACGTTAATCAGCGTATTTGCACTGTTTACGGAGATAGCCGATGAGTCGCCGGGAGTATTTATCTGCATTAATAAATGTTGTATTGTTGACTGTACTGTCATATTTGCAGCATCCTCCAGGACAGGCGAAGACCAGTTTTTATTCAGCAATGTAACCGGTTCTTTTCCGAGCAATGATAGTGCCTGCATATACCAGGATTTCGCTTCATTCAGCGAATCCCGCTCTAACTCACGATAAGCAGCATCTCCTCTGGCAATAATCAATTCCAGTGTTTTCATCAATGTGGCTATTTTATAATGCATCGGGTCTGCCAGTGCTATTGCATCAGGGTCGGTATCATCCGGCAGTGACTCATTCCATTGCGTATCCTCCGCCAGCGGTCTGACATTCCAGTACCGATCTGTATATATATCATTCTCAATATAGCCGGCGGGATTAAAAATATAATGCAACCAGCGTTCAGCTTCATTGTAACTTTGATGCTGAAGTAAAATATCCGTAATCATCATGGGCGCATAATAGAACAATTCCCAAAAATAGAGTGCATTGGCGCCATTAAAGTCTATCGGAACCGATATAAAATCATCATCATCATCAATATCCGGCTCCGTCAGATTCTGACCTCTCCATGAGAGCACATGACCAACACCTTTATTTGCCAGCAAAACAAGATCCCTGACAAATAATGTATTCAATCTGATACGTGTTTTTTTACAGTCTGAATCATTATCTTTACAAAATTCCAGATACTGAGCACCTCTCTTATTATCCTTAATGTTAATCACATTTTTATTACCATCAAAAACAAAAAGTTCATTCATTATTTTATATGTAATCATTACGCCATCGCGATCTGATGCAACCAAATAAATACAAACTTTATTATTTTTACAATTAATTAATTCACTCTTTTTTATGTCAAATGAAAACACGTTATCTTTTGAAGTGTACTGTATACCATCATTATCAATGGATTTTTTTTCTTCACACCACTGTTCTAACCTAAGTGTAGATTTTATCTCATCACCTACAGATAACTGAGCTGTAAGAGAAGTTAATGCCGGCTCATTATTGAAGAATTTCTTAACCAAAACAGCACTTTTAGTTTGATAACCAAAGCTTTGAAATTTTAGTTTCAGATAAACATACCCGCCTGGTAAAGATATAAAATCGATTATATCACCAGCACCAGACTTTATAACCACATCAGATTGAATCTCTTGTATGTTTGGCCCTTCTCTCTCACCATCCCGGGAGCCAAATATCATGTTAATTTCGGAGAAATAAGAACCATCAGTAATAACTCTTTCTCTCCGTGACGAATCATAAAGAAATAAAATATAACTATTTGTTGTTCTGTCAAAAATAAAAACAACAGAGTCAATTACATGCTCATTATCAACCTTTATTTTAGTATTAAGATATGCTATTGAATGTTCAATATTGTGGTCATGCCATAGCGCAATATTACAGACATCAAGATAAGCAGCATATTGTGAATCACGATCATCACCAAACGACAATGGTGGCTTTTTCATTAAAAATTTTAATTTAAATTTACCAGTATATTTTTTACCATCGGAAGATAAACTCAACCCTGTCGTTTTCATTGAAACAGATACAATATCAGAACCGCCTTTTATATTATTAATAACATCATCGGATGATTTCCTTACAATACTAACATTATCCGCCGAATGAATACTTATTACTTTTTTAACATCGTTACTATCAAAGTAACCCTTGATAACATCTGATATTTTATCCTTTTTGTCCGCAGGAACATCATTTACTGAATTTTCATTTTGAAAATAAAACATAACTGCATCAGTAATCTGAGAGTCTGATTTAATATCATAGAAGGCAAATAACAAACCATAACCAGAAATATTTTCGGAACAATAAAGACCTATTTTTTTATTTTTATTATCATGCAGACCAAGATTAATTAACTTATCCCTTCTTTCAGATAAATCAATAAAGCCAACTTCAGACCACGTATTATCATAACGAAGATAAGAAAACATCAGACTTATTTTGCCCTGAGCAGATTCGTCTTTAATTTCAACTCTGGAATATTCCAACCAAAAAATATACAACCTACTATTAAATATAACCGGCCTTATTATATTCTTATATGGATTCATACCGCATTCAATTTTACACCAATCAGACCAGGCAAAAGAGGGGACTTCTATTTTTTCCTTTATGTTTATATTTTCATGATTTATTCTGCGAATATAATAGCTTCCTGCTGATAACCCGGAATGTCCGATAAGATAAGTTTTCCCTTTTTTTATATCAATTTCATCATGATACGCGCTGATCACATTTAGATCGGCTACCTGGTCAAATTCCGTCAGATAGGTCCGAAAGGCATCATCAATCGCCTCTTTTTTAATCCCCTCCTGACTTATCCGTTGCTGTAAATTATCCATCATTGCTGTTTTTCCGGCACGGATAACCGGGTCGATATAGTTTTCAGGGTAATATACCAGCATTGATAGAGCAGCCCATGTACTGTACCGGCGATTATATGTTTCCCAGTCACGGAAAAACGAATGGGTTCTTACTGAATCCTGAACCTCTTCCTCTAAATTATTCAGACAGTGATTCACATACAACTGAATACAGGAAATCGCTTCTGCTATTCGGGTTGTTTTTATTTCTTCCGATATCTCGGTATCAATTAATAAATATTTATATACCGCAACACTATTATTATCATGCTTTAAATCACTTAATTTTTCTGAAACGTATAATGAACAAAGTACCGGACTCCTTAGATTATTAACCGTTCCCTTTAAGTCAGCAATTTTATCCTGCTCTAATGTTGATTCTGCAATTTTACTGAGATTGTAATAATAGATATAGTCTTTATTTTCCGCATTACTCCCGAATAGCTTTGTAAAATCATCCGGAGATATCTCTGTTTCTGTAAATGAATCTAATACCATTGCCACATCAGTTAATGAACGATAATCTGTGATATTTCCCGTTTTATCAAGATACTTAAATACCTGCTGTACAACTTTCTCATTTTGATTGAATACATCGGCTATCATTTTATATGATAGCTTGCCATCATTCAGTTCACTGATAATTAAATCTGATTTTTCACCTGTACATCTAATAGCAGAATTTGCATCTGCCATCATCTTAATCGTTGTAAAATCATATTTTAATTGACTCAGGGATTTATCCAGAAGTGCGGGAGTTTTTACCCATGATGATAACAGGCTATCATCTGTGGCGATCATATTGATCATCACTGATATCTTAATTATATAAATGATAGTTTTATTATCTTTTTGATCAGGATTTTTTTTCTTATCACAAATATTAGAAAATAGTGTTTTGATATCAATACCATCAGGTTTTAATTTGTTTACCCATTGTAAAACCGATTTCATCGCATTCACTGAACTGATATCTAATACAGATGACAGCGCAGGTGATATTTTTTTTATCAACTCAATAGTATTTGATAATTCATCATTAAAATCTTCCTCATTTAACCCATTCCTTATTTCAGAAATAATATCGTTGATACCCTGTGTAACTACAACTTCATCACTCTTATGCAATAAAAAATAACACATTGATATGGATAATTTATTCTCATTAAACCAGGTGGTATAATAATTTACATTATATAACATATCATAAATATCATCTGATGTTTTATAGGTTTGAATATTATTTTTAAATACATCAGGAAGAAGGCGGAACAATATAATAAGTTCATTGGCAGAAATATGATTCACTCTGGATATTAGCACCGTCCGGTAACACAGTGACAAGAATTCGATATTACATTTAACCCATGATTTTTCGCCATAGATAAATTCACACAATCCGGCCAACCCCGATTCATTTACACCAAGCGACCTTTTCAGGCAGTTGATAATAAACCTCTCATGGCTATTATCCGGGTAATTTCCCGTGAAAAAATTAATCTCAGTATTATCATCTTTAAATACCGAACCACCCAGTGGAGGATTGTTAAAAATACGGTCAAATTGTGATATATCTGTATTTACTTTATCCTTAACGATCCCCCCACCCAACAATACTGCAATATCTTCATCCCGTAACTGATAGTTATCCCTGACTATCTTAAGGTTAATTATCGCATTAATTGCTTTTTCATCTGCAAGATCACACTTAAATGAATTAAGAATAAAAACAATAGTCTCAAGTGGTAATTCAGATGTCTTGTACAGACTGACAACACCTCTTAATTTTAAAATATTTTTTTTATACTCTGCTATATTCCCCTGATTAGCATCACTTTTCATTTTAAAGAATTCTGTCAGGATACTGAATTCTTTACTTGTTAGATCAAAATAATTCATCACATTTTTTAAAAAATAAAGATATGGTAAATCATCTGTTATATATTTTTTAATAAGTTCATCCGGTTTTCCACCCTGAGAAGAATTAATATTTGTATATATTTCTTTTAACATATCTAAAAGTGAAGGAGATAAATTACAATTAGTCGTCTTTATCCATGTCTTATCTGTTTTTTTGTTATTAATAATGACAGGGTATTTATTGACTACCGGAAATATATTTTTCAGCGCCGATACTTTTTTTATTATCTGAAATGGCTCGTGATAGGGAAGATTTATTGATTGATATTTTTCAGATAAACGTTGCAATACAGATTGCTCGTCTCCGTTCCCCTTAAGCGCCGTAAACAAAACGTCATTTGAAAGTTCCAGCGTTGAAATCTCATCATCAAGATTCTCCTGAGAAAGAGACAATGCTTTCAGATCAGGACGGCGTTTATCGAGATGATATTTTGAATCTTGCTTATGCAACGCTCTTGCTTCCCGGTATAACTCAGTCAGATACGCGGCCGGTGAAAACATAGAAGAAACCATGCCCGGTTCAGCATACTCTGAAATTCTGTCAGGAATAAAGTCATTCCCGTAACAGCGTTCCGGTGATTGTCCGGTATACAGGTGTGGTATATTTTTTATCTGCGGATTATTGTGTGTCACTATTTTCGCATCAGTAAACCGATTTTTTTTCTTTTGTCTCTGCGCTTGCTGAAAAAGTGTTCTTGCTTCATCGTCTGAAATGACATCATGATATTTTTCATAAATTTCAGCATAGGATAGTGGCATTAAATCACATAATGTTTGTTCGGTATTATCACCTTTGTCACTTATTTTTTTCAGCATCGCCACCAATATCTGCATCACTTATTCTCCGTTAGTCCCTGTTTTCTCAGAAACTGAGCTGGCAATACATCTTGTCATACCCGGCCCCGAAAATATTTCAGGTTTATAGAACCATGAACTGTTACCTGTCTTTGTTTGTAACGATAATTTTCCCCCTGATACCAGGTGTTTTTTTTCACGACCTGCTGAATTTTTTTTAGCTCTCCGGAGATAATCACGGTTTCATGTGATTATCAGCATCGCAATTTACGTTATGCGCACCTTAACTTAAGCACCATTAACATTAGACATGCTTATGGTTCGTCGCAATTTATTCACTGTAAATATAAGTAAATGTATGGTTTTATTGATGACAATCCCATATTGTTACTTTTTTTTGGTAAAAAAAATAATGTCCAACATGGTATAGTTGTCTTTATCATCAAAAAAATACATTACTTAGCATCAATTAATATATCTTCATAGGTTAACTTTATGTTTTTATCAAGACAGCTCATTCAATTTTTTGCTGTTGCTGAAAATTCCAGCCTGGCAGAAGCCGCAGAAAAACTTAACCTGACGCCATCGGCGCTTAGCCACGGCATTCGTGACCTTGAATGTAAAACCGGTATTTTATTAATTAAACGGTCAGGACAGAAATCATCATTAACTATTGACGGAAGAGATCTCTATCATCAACTATTACCCTATTACATTCAGATAAAACATATTTCAGATAATTTATCCGGAAAGAAAAAAAACAATAACTCGCTTACTATTAAAACGGACAGTCTTTGTTACCCGCCACTGAAAGATAAAATAATATCATTCTGTAAAGAAAACCCTGATCTCAGCCTGTCGTTAGAACCACAAGAATATATTGATATTAAACATGAAATATCCAGTAAAAACACAGATATTGTTATCTCTTCAGACTGCAGCACAGATAATGACGATATTCACCATCTTGATTTTACACCTGAAGAAACAGGTATTATTTCTCATGATAGCTTGTTAAAGAAATATGCTTCACTCTCTGCTTTTGTGATGAATGAAAGACTCATAAAAATAAAAACAAAAATTCACGAACATATATTAAGTGAGTTTTTATCAAAGTTTAAAATAGCGTTAAACGATCATCTCTCAATTACTGTACCGGCTGAATATAATATTTCTGATTTTATTGCATCTGCTGCAGGATTTAGTCTGCTACCAGAAAACTCCCTCCTTATTGATAACCTTAAAAACAGAGGGTGCAGATTTATAAAACTCCCTCATAACTATAATAGTGTAATTAAGAAACGTATTTATTTCAGCGAAATACACAACCAAACAGTCTCCGATTTTATATTAAAAATACGCAGCAATTAACATTAACATATCTAATCGAATGCATATTCCGTAAAACCCATAAATGATAATTTTTTCTGTTTAATTAACTTAAGTTTATTACTGAAAATTAACAAAATAACATAACAAAAACACGGTTTTTCCCTGAATCCGCTATCGGCGTTATATACAGGATTGCCAAGCCGCCGGATGTCCGTATACTGCCGGTATCTTCATCAGAAATAATTAAAAACACCTGTTGTCTTTTAAAGGAAAAACCTATGTTTAAAAAAATCGCCCTCACCCTGATGCTGCTGGCCGGCAGTATGATGCTGACCGCCTGCGGCAGTGATTCCCCGCAGGATGTTGTTAAACAGTTCTACAGTGCTGTTGAGAAAAAAGATGCGGACAAAGCTTATGAACTGCTCGCCATCCCGGAAAAAGATAAACAAAAAAATGAAATGGAAATCAAAGGCAAAGTACAGATGATTGTCGGCGATATGGCGCGCCGTATTGAAGGTAACGGCGGCGTGGAAAGCACCGAAGTGAAATCCGTGGATATTGATGAAAGCAAAAAACGTGCAACCGTGATCCTGACGGTCAATTTCAAAGACGGCAAACAGAAAGATGAGCGTTTCCTGCTGACAAAGGATGAAGGCAACTGGAAAATTATCCTGCGCTGATGAGACACACACTCTGCGCCGGGCTTCTGCTCCCGGCGCAGCTGACAGCCGCACTGCCGTTGTCTGCGGCAGTCCCTCCGCCCGGTATTCAGAGCGGTGACCTGATTTTCCGTGACGGCGGCGAAGCCATCAGTGAGATTGTCAGAAGTATTGACAGCAGTGGTTTCAGCCATGTCGGTGTTGTTGATATCACACCGGAAGGCACCTACGTGATCCATGCCACTCCTCAGGAACACCCGGGCGGCATCAGCGGTGTGAACCGCGATCCCCTTGATTTCTTTATTGAACACGCCAAAGACGGACAGGTTGCCTGGTATGCCGTGCAGGCGGACAGCGAACATCACCGCCACGCCCGTGATAATGCCCTTACACAACTCGGCACGCCTTTCAGCATCAACCCGCAGGACGGGCTGTACTGCACGCAACTGGCGGCTGACGCCTGGCTGTCCGCCGGGGTCACGATCATCACCGGCAAAACCCGTCTGAGTTTACCGCTGGCGGAAGAACCGTTAATCTTACCGGAAAATATTACCCGCTCGCCGCAACTGCGCCGTATTCCGTAATACCGGCCTCCGCACGGCGGCAACTGCAATACAGGGAACAACATGGAGTTAATTTTTCTGGGCACCGGTGCCGGTGTTCCGTCAAACAACCGCAACGTCAGCAGCCTGGTGCTGGATCTCAAATCATTACAGCGCGGTCTGTGGATGTTTGACTGCGGCGAAGGCACTCAGCATCAGATTCTGAAAAGTCCGGTCAAAATCCCGAAACTGGAAAAAATCTTTATCACCCATCTGCACGGCGACCATATTTTCGGCCTGCCCGGCCTGTTATGCAGCCGCTCCATGGGCGGATGTGAGGAACCACTTACTCTCTTTGGTCCGCAGGGGTTGGCGCAGTTTGTTGAAACTGCCCTGACACTCAGCGGCTCGTATCTGACTTTCCCATTGGAGATCATTGAGATAGATGAGGAAGGCGTGATTTATGATGACGGGCAACTGAAAGTCAGCGCTTACTCACTTGAGCATCCGGTGATCAGCTACGGCTACCGGATTGAAGAACATGATAAACCCGGGGCGCTGGATGCACAGCGCCTGAAAGCGGAAGGTGTCCCCGGCGGCCCGTGGATGCAGACCCTTAAACAGGGCGGCGAAGTGACACTGGACGATGGCCGGGTGATTTGCGGGGCAGATTACCTCGGCGAGCCGCAGCGCGGACGTCATCTGGTGATTTTTGGTGATACCGCACCGTGCGAAAATGCGCTGAAACTGGCACAGAATGCCGATGTGATTGTGCTGGAAGCCACGCTTGACGGCAGCATGACCGAAAAAGCCAACAGCCGCGGACACTCTTCCACCGTGCAGACCGCTACCCTGGCGCGTGATGCCGGGGTTGGTACGCTGATCGCCACGCATTTCAGCGGACGCTACAGTGAAGAAGATTGTGAGCGCTTACTTCGTGAGTGTCAGGCGATTTTCCCGGCCACGGTGTTTGCCTTTGATCACATGATATACCCGATTTAACCTGTCTGTCTCCGGCGTGATTATCACTGTTACACAGATTTTGATATAGTGAATGCTGTTTATTATTTCATTCACCGCCGGAGGTTTTACCATGCTGCCTGCCCACGAGTACGCCAATGATCTGATTTTATTTGCGCTGATTGTGGATTGCGGCTCCTTCAGTAAAGCGGCGGAAATGGCCGGTGTCACCGGATCCGTGCTCAGCAAACGGGTAGGACGGCTGGAAAAGGCCCTCGGCGCCCGTCTTCTGTACCGCACCACCCGCAGCCTCTCTGTCACGGAAAACGGCCGTGTGCTGTATCAGCATGCCAAATCTCTTACCGGCCAGGTTCACAGCGCCCTGCAGGCGGTCAGTGCCAACAGTGACGAACTAACCGGCCTTATCCGTATGTCAGTACCCACTATCTCCGGAGAGCTTGTTCTCAGCGAGAGCGTGGCGGAATTCTGCGAAAAATACCCGAATGTGAAAGTGGAAATGCATCTGGAGAACCGGTTTGTTGACCTGGTGAATGAACGGATTGATCTGGCTATCCGCACCGGCATGATGAGTGACTCCAGCCTGATAGCCCGTCCACTGATTGATTCTCACTGGGTGATCCTAGCCTCCCCCCGCTACCTGGAAAAACACCCTGCGCCGCAGAATCCGGAAGATTTGCTGACACACAACTGCCTCACCTACACCTATCAGCAGAGCGGCACCTCAAACTGGCTGATGCGCCGCCCGGATACCGGTGAAATCTATGAATTACAGGTGAGCGGCAATATCGCCTTCAATAATGCCCGCGCCATCCGCAAAGCGCTGCTCAGCGGCCACGGTATCGCCATGGTGCCACGCTGTATGGTGCATGAGGATCTGGAGGCCGGACTGCTGACAGAAGTCCTGCCGGGTTACAGTGGTAAAAAACTCGGCGTATATGCCGTGTATCCGTACACCCGTCATCTGCCGGTCAAAATCCGCCTGCTGATCGATCATATCCAGCAGTCATATCAGGCAATCAGTCCTTATTTCGGCTGACAGATTCAGGATTGTTATCTGTTCGCAACCGCGGATTAGTCGATTTTTGGAATTTCTCTATTGACCGTTATGGCCTAATTAATGTGACCCTGTCCTTTTATCATACAAATTAACCTATTAATTTACTGATAAATAACATTTTTTTATTTCCTTTTTTCACCTGATTTTCTGCGTTTTCCGTCATTTCCCTCCCGCATTCAATTGTTAAAAAAATGCAGCATAGATAATTCTTTTTGGTTGTGATTAAAATAATTACGTAATGAAAATTTAACGAATCCTGCATACAACATTTATTTTTAAAACAATAATAATGTCAGAGGGCTTTATGGCTATTTTTTTCAGTCTTGCACCGATCGTGATGTTAATCTGGATGATGACAAAACGCCGCAGTATCCCTTCTTACGTCGCATTACCTTTCACGGCCGCCGTGGTGTTCTGTATCCAGCTGTTCTGGTTTAAAACGGATCTCACACTGCTGAGTGCCAATATTGTCACCGCCTTTATTTCTGTGCTGACACCGATCACCATCATTGCCGGGGCGATTATGCTCAATAAGCTGATGCAGGTGAGCGGCGCGGAAAACGTGGTGCGCAGCTGGCTGGAAAACATCAGCCCGAATCCGGTGGCACAGCTGATGATTATCGGCTGGGCATTCGCCTTTACCATTGAGGGCGCAAGCGGGTTCGGTACCCCGGCTGCTATTGCCGCCCCAATCCTGGTGGGTCTTGGCTTCCCTGCTATGCGTGTCGCTCTGCTGACGCTGGTGATGAACTCCGTGCCGGTCTCGTTCGGCGCCGTCGGTACACCAACCTGGTTTGGTTTTGCCAACCTCGGGCTGAGTGAGGAGAGTGTTTATCAGATAAGCCACTACTCCGCGCTGATCCACTTTGTGGCTGCATTTGTGATCCCGCTGCTGGCGCTGCGTTTTATTGTCAGCTGGCAGGAGATCCGCCGTAATATCGTGTTTATTCTGATCAGCGTGCTCGCCTGTACCGTACCGTATCTGCTGCTGGCCCAGGTCAACTATGAGTTCCCGGCACTGCTCGGCGGGGCAATCGGCCTCGGGATTTCTGTCGTGACCGCCCGTGCCGGGATCGGCCTGACCCGCGCTGAACAAAAAACAGAGAAAAAAGTGATCCCGTTCGGGCAGGTTATCAAAGCGATGACCCCGACCCTGCTGCTGATCGGTATTCTGATTGTTACCCGCATCCACCAGCTCGGCCTGAAAGGGTTGCTCAACAGCACTAACGTGATTTGGGAAGGCACTCTGGGTTTCCTCGGCCATATCACGCTGAGTGATGCACTGATTGTCCGCCTGAGCAACGTATTCGGCACCCCGGCGGCGGCAGATTATAAAACACTGTATGTCCCGGCGCTGATCCCGTTCTTCCTCGTGGTGTTTATCGGTATTTTCCTGTTCCGCCTGAAACGGACACAAGTAAAAACCATGTTTGTGCAGACCGCACAGCAGACCAATAAACCGTTTATTGCCCTGTTCGGCGCACTGATTATGGTGAACCTGATGATGCAGGGCGGCGAAAATGCGCCGGTTTACATTATCGGTCGTTCTCTGGCGGGAGCCACCGGCGAGAGCTGGATCTACTTCGCCTCTTATCTCGGCGCACTCGGCTCGTTCTTCTCCGGCTCCAACACCGTGTCCAACCTGACCTTCGGCGGCATCCAGCAGTCGATCGCGCAAACCACCGGCCTGAATGTCAATTTAACCCTCGCGCTCCAGTCTGTCGGCGGAGCCATGGGGAACATGGTGTGTCTGAATAATATTATCGCTGTCTGCACCATCCTCGGTATTACCAACGCCGAAGGCTCAATTATCAAAAAGACAGTGGTTCCGATGTTTATCTACGGCGTGATTGCCGCCGTGATGGCACTGATACTGACCCTGTAACCGGGCACAGTGCTGAGTTTGTTACATACATATACAGGTATTTAAGATGATTATTTCCGCTTCAACAGACTACCGGGCGGCTGCCGAATCCAGACTGCCTCCCTTCCTGTTTCACTATATTGACGGCGGGGCGTATGCCGAGCATACCCTGAAGCGCAATACGGCGGATCTGGCGGATATCGCCCTGCGTCAGCGGGTGCTGCGCGATATGTCGTCTCTCAGTCTGGAAACTGAACTGTTCGGGGAAAAACTGGCGATGCCGGTTGCCCTGGCGCCGGTCGGGCTGACCGGGATGTACGCACGGCGCGGTGAAGTGCAGGCGGCGAAAGCGGCTGCCAATAAAGGCGTTCCGTTTACCCTGTCCACGGTATCCGTGTGTCCGATTGAGGAAGTTGCTCCGGCGATTGAGCGCCCGATGTGGTTCCAGCTCTATGTGCTGCGCGATCGCGGTTTTATGAAAAATGCCCTCGAGCGCGCCAAAGCCGCCGGTGTCAAAACCCTGGTCTTTACCGTCGATATGCCGGTTCCGGGAGCGCGTTACCGTGATGCCCATTCCGGGATGAGCGGCCCGAATGCCGCCATGCGCCGTGTGTTACAGGCGATGGTTCACCCGCGCTGGGCGCTGGATGTCGGCGTGCTGGGCAAACCGCATGATCTGGGCAATATTTCAGTCTATCGCGGCGCGCCGACCAAACTGGAAGATTATATCGGCTGGCTGGGGGCAAACTTCGATCCGTCTATTTCCTGGAAAGACCTCGAATGGATCCGCGAGTTCTGGGAAGGCCCGATGATTATCAAAGGGATCCTGGACCCGGAAGATGCGAAAGATGCGGTACGTTTCGGCGCAGACGGCATTGTGGTTTCCAACCACGGCGGCCGCCAGCTCGACGGCGTACTCTCCACCGCCCGTGCTCTGCCTGCTATTGCCGATGCGGTGAAATCGGATATCACGATTCTGAGTGATTCCGGGATCCGTAACGGCCTTGATGTGGTGCGGATGCTGGCGCTGGGGGCGGATTCTGTCCTGCTTGGCCGTGCTTTTGTCTATGCCCTTGCGGCGCAGGGACAGGCTGGTGTTGAAAATCTGCTGGATCTGATTGATAAAGAGATGCGCGTGGCAATGACCCTGACCGGTGCAAAAACTATCCGCGATATCACCCGCGACTCACTGGTTAATCTGCCCGGCTGATCCGTTTTTTTATTTTTCAGTAAAAGCCACTCCCCGGAGTGGCTTTTTTGTTTTATGTGGTTTCCCTGTGAGATTGACACAGTTAATTATGATCGAACTCACACAAAACAACATAAAGCAAAATAATTAGCTAATAATTAAACAGCATTAAATAAAACAAAATCAGCCACACTTAGTTAATAACACTGATAACCACCTGGGAAAACACCATATCCTCCAAGATGAATCAATTCAGTGATTATTTCATAAACAATACGCCCTATTTTGATGTGTTGATTTACGTTGTTATACCAATCAATATCAACAAAAAACAACAATAAGTCGTTACTTACCCTGAACCCCCTGAGGTCCGATTATGAAAAAAATTGTCATACTGGGCAGTAGTGGCGGGAACCTGTACAACCTCGGTGGTGCAGATCCTGAAAAACTTCTGAGCGAAATCTACACACAATGTCAGTCCGCCGGTGTTTCTGTTGCTGCGGTGCAGTTTATTGCAGCACAGGCGTCGATGGATGTTGCCAAACCCTCTACCGCCGCCGCGGTCTACACCCTGACAGGCGCAGATGCCGTGCCTGCCGTTACGTTCTCCGGCACTCTGGCGGAAGTGAATGACGCGGTGCGCGGCAGTGATGAACAGATTGCCCGGCTGATAGAACAGGGTGATATCGACGGCATCATTATTATGAGCGGCGATCCGCACAACGCCAACCGCCTGGCACTTCAGGCGGCGGCGGAAAAGAAAGTGCCGATCGCCGGTACCGGCGGCACCTCGATGGCCCATATCGCCGCCGCCGGTGCCAATGTGATTGCCACCTCGGGTACCACCGGCACCACCAGCAGAACCCGGGCGATTTCATTTATCTCCTCCCTGTGCAAACACTGGGGTATTAAATTCCGTCCGGTACTGGGCAGTGCAGGCAGCACCGGCGGGCCGTCCGATAAGAGCCTGCTTAAGCGCATGAATATCCGCGGCATTATGCTCCCCGCCCTGCCGGGCTTTATTGCCATGGCGATTGTACTGGCGCTGAGCCACATTCCGGGGCTGGAAAGCCTGGATGCGATTTTCCAGCTCCTGCTCAAAGGGCTGCCGGTGATTGTGGCGGTGATTGCCGCCAAACAGGTTTCCGAACTGGATGAGGTTTCGATTGTTTCCGGGGTTGTCGCCGGAGTGCTCTCGGTCGAGGGAGGGCTGATCGGCGGGATCGCAGGCGGGATCATGGCGGGTATTTTTGTCCGTTACCTGTTTGCCCTGTGCATCAGCTGGAAATTCCCGATGACCACCGTCAACATCGTGGCGGGCGGGATTTCCGGTCTGGCTGCCGGTCTTATCATGTTCTACTTCCTCAGCCCGCTGGCACTGCTGGCCGGTAACTACATCAAACTGGCACTGGAAAGCACCCTCGCCTTCAGCCCGGTTCTGGCGGGACTGCTGGCCGGTCTGGTTATCTGGCCTGCGATCCTCGGCGGTGTGTATCACGCGGTGATCCTGCCGCTGGTGCTGCTTGAGATGGAAAAAACCGGCGTCAGCTTCCTCGGCGCGGTGGATATGGTCGGGCTGGTGATGGTGGCAGCAGGGATTAACCTGGCAAACGTCATTGCCCCGCGTGAACGCAGTGAGGCCGCTGTCGCCGCCCCGGGACTGCTTATCAATCTGGGATTCGGTACCTTTGTGGAATCGGCGTATCCCTTCATGTTTGCCAACAAAATCGTGTTCGGCGGTGCCATTCTCTCCGCCGGGATCGGCGGCATGATGCTCGGCATGTTTAATGTCAAAGGGGTGGCGTATGTACCGGCGTTTGCCTCTCCGTTCTTATCCAGTAACGCACTTTACATGGCGCTGACCATGACCGTGATTCTGGTTTTAACCTGTGCCATTACTGTCATCGCCAACCGTTTCAGTGCCGTGACAGCCGTGAAAGCTGCAGGCTGATGCAAAGACAACACAGCAAATAATAAGTGTGAAAAATATCACACGCCAACACCAGGGCTTTATGAAAACGGCACCTCCGGGTGCCGTCATACAAAAACACAAAAAAAGTAATAAGAGGTTGATATGTTTATAGGTGATATGAATAAAAAACGTGAACAGGCCATGGCGAAAGTCAGAAATGCTATTGCGCTGCACAACGGGCAGACTCTGCTCAGCACAGGTATCACCGGTGATGACGCGCGACTGGCGAAAGCAGTGTGTGATGCCGGGGTCAAAATGCTGGAGCCGAACCATCCGGCGCTGGCGCTGGCACGCGGACACAGAGGCGTGAATAACATGCACGCCGCCGAGCAGATCCGCCATGAAATCTCCACCGCGCAGATGGCGGAAGCCGTCAACGGTATCCGTAATGTGATCCCGGATGATGTTTTTATTACGGTCGGGATCGCCGGCGGATTCACCGAAACCATCCCGGTGCCGGTGACAGAAGAGGATATTTTACAGATCGCCCGTGCCGGAGCTGACGGCCTGCACACCCATAAATCCACCTTTGAAGATCTGGCGGATATTGTCAGTCTTGCGCACCGCTTCGGCCTGACCGTGGATGCTTACATCGGCCACCCTGACGATCTGCACACCTTCGGCATCCCGGCGGAAACCCCGGAAGAAGTCGCAGATGTGGCGAAGAAAATGGAAGCCATCGGCGTGGATATGATCGGCCTGATGACCGGCATGAGCTATGAAGGCGTGGCTGCCGGTGAAATTCCGGAGCAGATTAAAGCCCGCCTGAAAGCGCTGGTGGGTGCGGTCAGTGTCCCGACACTGGCAGAAGGCGGTATTAACGTCGCCAATGCCAAAGCGTTTAAAGAAACCGGGGTGAATATTTTAGTGGTCGGCACCGCGATTGATAACGTGGTGTGTCAGGCGGCTGCACAGGTTACTCAATCCTTTATTCATCACAACTGACTGAATTTCCAATGCGGGGGCACAGCCCCCGCTGAGGCTTTTTATGACCACACTGGCTATCGATCTCGACGGCACGCTTTTACATCCGGATAACCGTATTTCGGAGGGCAACCGCCGGGCACTGCTGGCACTGCCGCCGGAAACAGATATTGTGATCTGCTCTGCCCGCCCGCTGCGGGCAATTTTGTCTCTGACAGACAGCGCCGGGCTGCTTCCGGTGCTCCGCGCTATCGGCGCCTGTAACGGCGCGGTGATTTATGATTGCCGCACACAATCCGTTCTGAGCCGGACCGTCCTCTCCCCGGTAGTGTTATCCGCACTGCAAAACCTGCTCACCACCGGCTGGCATGCTTTTGGTGAGGATGCTCTGCTCTGTCCGCCGGAAGAAAGATCAGAATACACAATTCATGAGTCTGAATTATTCGGCCTGCCAATACAGACACTCGCGGCAGACGATATTTTCAGCCGGACAGATATCATTAAAATCACCCTGTGCGGGGAGGCAGAAGCCCTGCGGCAGCGGGCTGACATTCTTCGCCCGCAGTTACCGGCGGAGGTCAGCGCGTTCTTTACCGATCAGCACTATTTTGAACTGGTTCCCGCATCCGTCAGCAAAGGCAGTACCCTGCAAATACTGGCGGAGCGCGGTATTCTGCGGCCGGGAACCATCATGGCCATCGGCGATCAGGAAAACGATCTCTCTTTATTTGCCGCAGCGGATCTGCGCGTGGCAATGGGCAATGCCGTACCGGCACTGAAGCAGGCCGCCGGGTATATTACGGCTGACTGCCGGGAGGATGGCGTTGCTGCCGCACTTCAGCATTACAGGGCGGCATTTCGCAACGACGCATAATGCGCTAATATTGTTCATGTTTACGAGTGTGATGAGAACGGTCATGAATCCGATAAAAAGAAAGGAATACATCCTCAGTCTGCTGAATCAGCAAGGGGAAGTCAGTGTGCAGGATCTTGCTGATACACTGAATGTCACCTCTGAGACGATCCGCCGTGACCTCTCCATTCTGGAGAAAGAAGGCGAGATCATCAAAATTCACGGCGGGGCGATGAAGAAAAAGAGTGTCAGCGAAGGCAGCTTTGAACAGCGGCTGGAACTGAACCGCGAGGAAAAAATGACCCTCGCTCGCTATGCTGCCGGGCTGATTTCCGAGCACGACACACTGTATATCGATTCCTGTTCGACAACGCTGCTGTTTTCCGCACAGTTACCGGCGATTGCATTTACCGTTTTCACCAATTCAGCCCTTATCGCAGATAAAATTGCCTCGCAGAACCCGCTGGCAAAAGTGTATGTGCTGGGCGGTGAATACAGCCATGAATTCCGGGCTAATCTCGGCGCGAAAACCCTGCATGAAATTGATCATATTTATGCCGACTTCGCCTTTGTCGGCGCAGGCGGTGTGCGCGATGAAGGCATTCTGGTCAAAAGTGTTGAAGAAGGTATGATCGCGCGGAAAATGCTGGAAAAAAGTAAGCAGAAAATTATTCTGGCCGACTCCAGCAAATTCGGCCAGCAGGGAATTTTAAAAATCGCGGAAATTGCCGTTATCGATAAAATTATCTGTGACGATAAATGGCAGAAAGCGCACGAATTTTGTGAAAAATATCCGGAAAAAGTCGTTATCGTGCCGTAAGGTAAACTCCTTACGGCTGTGACGGCTCGCTGTGATGGCCGGTCATCCTCCCGTCCTTCATCACCAGATTGAGGCTGCCGTTATAAAATTCAGCCAGGAATACAGTCTCAGGGTCGTCAATTCCCTGCTGTTTCAGGCAGTCAGCCAGCCACTCCTCATCATGACCAATCTGTTCCAGCTCATGTTTGCGCGGCACGCCGTCTTTCATCACGATGACTGACGGCATCTGTGACTGATCACAAATCACCGTCAGCTGGCCGTCCGGCTCTATCTGCGCATAATACACATCGCGGAATGAATAGATCCCCTGTGCATGCATGCGGGAGGTGATATTCAGAATATCGATTTTATTACGCTTCTCATGAATGCTGTCCATGATAAATGCCCCGTTTTTAATAATGGGGATCGGGTTACCGATAGTCACCGCCCGCAGTACACTGATATGTTTGCTGACCCAATTGATTATGCTGATAAAACTCACGCCCATCAGCAGAATAATAATATATTGCGTCAGCGGAATGGTATCACTGTAAATAACACCGCCGATAATGCCGCCCAGTACAAAGTTTCCAATAAAATCAACCGGTGTCATTTGTGACAATTGGGTTTTCCCGGAGATATTCATGTGCGTTAACACAATAACAAAGCCGATGATAAATTTAACAATAACCAGCAGATAATATGTCATGGTATTTCCTTACACTGACAAACAATGCTAACCAACTGAAATAAAACACGTTACCATGTTACGCTTATAAGATTACATTCTGTATTGATATTACCGGATATTTTTATGCAGCGGGATATTATTTTAGGACGTTACCGATAAATTATCCTCAGATCTATACAACCGGCGCTTCATTTTCTATGCTGAAGGGGATAACCCTGACAGAAAATTATATCTGTCAGCAGACTGCCTGATTTTATTATATAATCAATAATCGCGGACACGATGTTATCCGGTTATTTTACTCAGTATTGCTGAAGAGGAGTTAATCATGAAAAAAGCATTATTAAGTTCACTCATCCTTGCGGGGGTATTTGCACTGGCCACCGGGTGTGACGACAGCAGCAAAACGGATCCCGCCGCACAGAAAGCACAGGAAGGTGCCGCGCAGATTAAGGAAGCCGCGGAGCAAAAAGCGGATGAGATAAAGCAGGATGCCAAAGAGGCAGCGGATAAAACAGAGCAGAAAGCCGCTGAACTGAAACAGAATGCAACAGAAGCCGCCGGTGATGCCAAAGAAAAAGCCGGTGCGGTAATGGCTGATGCAAAAGAGAAAGCGGCAGAAATCCGTGATAGCGCCGATGCCAAAGCGGATGAACTGAAAAAAGAGGCTGATGCCCTGCTGGCTGATGCCAAAGATAAAGGCGAAGATGCCAAAAAAGCCGCGGAAGAAAAAGCCGCTGAGCTGAAACAGAAAGCGGATGATGCCAAAGCCGCTGCTGATAAAAAAATTGATGAGCTGAAACAGGATGTCAGCGGAAAACCCGCAGATGCTCAGTAAAAGCTGAACAGGTAATATCCCGTACCAATCCGTAAAACAGTCGTCAGCCGGAAACAATCATTGTTTCCGGCTTTTTTATTGTGTTATTTCAGGCAGTTTGCCAATTACCGCAAATAAAATTCACAGAGAAAAACATCTCTTTTTCCCGCAAAAATACCCCGTGACTTGCCGCAGAGTGACATTTTTGGCACTATAATCCTCTTTTTTTCACCAACCGGGGGAATAAAATCTAATATCACCGTTTTTTTTCCGCAGGTTTAGCCTGTATTCATCTCCGTTTTTTCTGATCTCCCGCTGACACTATTTTGCCGGAGTTTCTATTTATTACCGCTACGCAGCCGCGTACCGTTTTCAGAAGGAAAATCTGACGCTTTGATGCAGTTCTCCCCTTTTTACTGCCGGCGTTATCTGCAACTGATAAAAGGAATAATTCATGAGTCATCAGGACACTGAACAATCCGCAAAAAAAATGAAGATTAATCCGCCGGTTTTTTATATTTCGGCCCTGGTTATTCTCCTGATTGTCGGCTTTGCCGCCCTGTTTCCCCAGACGGCGGACATACACCTTAAAGCCCTTCAGACCAGCCTGTTTAAAAATGCCAGCTGGTTCTATATCCTCGCCGTCGCCCTGATTTTACTGAGCGTCACCTTTATGGGGCTGTCCCGTTTCGGTGATATTAAACTCGGCCCTGACCACGCCCGTCCGGCTTACAGCTATATTTCCTGGTTCGCCATGCTGTTCTCCGCAGGGATGGGGATCGGACTGATGTTCTTCGGTGTCGCCGAACCGGTGATGCACTATCTTTCCCCGCCTGTCGGCACACCGGAAACGGTTGAAGCGGCAAAAGAGGCCATGCGCCTGACCTTCTTCCACTGGGGGTTACACGCCTGGGCTATTTACGCGGTTGTGGCGCTGATCCTTGCGTTTTTCAGCTACCGCCACGGCCTTCCGCTGACACTGCGTTCCGCACTCTACCCGATTATCGGTGACCGTATTTACGGTGCAGCCGGTCATGCGGTGGATATTTTCGCTGTGGTCGGTACGGTATTCGGGGTCGCGACCTCTCTCGGCTTCGGCGTGTTACAGGTGAATGCCGGGCTGAATCATCTGTTCGGCCTGCCGCAGACAGAAACTGTTCAGGTGGTGCTGATTGTGGTGATCACCTCACTGGCCACGCTGTCAGTCGTGTCCGGTCTGGATAAAGGCATCCGTTTTCTGTCAGAGCTGAACCTCGGCCTGGCGGTTCTGCTGCTGATTATGGTCGGTGTGTTAGGCCCGACCGTGCTGCTGCTGAAATCCTTTGTTGAGAACACCGGCGGTTATCTTTCTGAAATCGTCAGTAATACCTTTAATCTCTTTGCCTATGAGCCGAAGTCAGATGACTGGCTGGGCGGCTGGACCCTGCTTTACTGGGGCTGGTGGCTGTCGTGGTCACCGTTTGTCGGGATGTTTATCGCGCGGATTTCACGCGGACGCACCATCCGTGAGTTTGTTTTCGGCGTGTTGTTTGTCCCGGCGGGCTTTACCCTGCTGTGGATGACCTTCTTCGGTAACACCGCCATTGATCTGATCAAAAATCAGGGCGCAACCGCCCTCGCCGCGGTGGTGAAAGAGGATGTGTCACTGGCGCTGTTCCAGTTCCTTGAGTATTTCCCGTTCTCCACGGTGCTCTCTTTCTTTGCCATGCTGATGGTGATTGTCTTCTTCGTCACTTCAGCTGACTCCGGCGCGATGGTCGTGGATACTCTGGCCTCCGGCGGGGATACCCACACACCGGTCTGGCAGCGGATTTTCTGGGCAGGGCTGATGGGCGTGGTAGCGATCACCCTGCTGCTGGCCGGCGGATTATCCGCCCTGCAGACAGTGACTATCGCCAGTGCCCTGCCGTTTGCGGTTGTACTGCTGTTCTCTATTTACGGGCTGATCAAAGCCCTGCGGATTGATGTGCATAAACGCGACAGCCAGCAGCTGGCGACCATTGCACCGACGGCAAGCCGTAATCCGATCCCGTGGCAGCGCCGTCTGCGTAATATCGGCTATTTTCCGAAACGTTCGCTGGTCAAACGCTTTATTGATGAAGTGGTGTCAGAGGCGATGGACATGGTGGCACAGGAGCTGGAAAAACAGAGCACACCGAGCCATATCGACCGCAGCCGCGACGACCGGATCACCTTTGAGGTCGATCTGGGGGATGATATGAACTTTATCTATGAAACCCGGCTGCGCTATTACAATCAGCCGTCCTTTGCCCTTTCCGGGATGACCGACGAGGAGAAAGATGAGGAGCACCGCTATTACCGCGCGGAAATCCATCTGAAAGAGGGCGGACAGGATTATGACATTATGGGCTGGAACAAGGAGCAGATTATTCATGACATTCTTGACCAGTATGAAAAACATATTCACTTCCTGCATCTGCTCGGCAAGAAGTAAGTCTGTCACTGTAAAAATGCCGCTCATCTGAGCGGCATTTTTTTATTCTTCGTCGTTGTCGCGCTGCGGCAGTGCCACCAGGTCATCCAGCAGCGCATAGAGCTGGCGCACCTTCTCCGGCGTGAACTGTAATTCCAGCGCCTGGTAGCCGGTCTCCACTTCCGCCTGCACACGGTGATACAGCGCCGTGCCTTCATCAGTCAGGGAGAGATAGAGTTTGCGCTGGTCACTGAGGGGCTTGAGGCGGTGAATAATGCCTGCTTTTTCCATCCGCGTCAGAATACCGGTCAGGCTGGGACGCAGAATACAGCTTTTCTGTGCCAGAAGATGAAAGTCGAGCGACGGGGTCTTAGCCAGTATGCGAATAATCCGCCACTGCTGCTCCGTCAGTTGGTGTGCTTTCAGGGTCGGGCGAAAGTAGCCGAGGACCACTTCACGGGCCTGCAAAAGGGCGATAAGTAATGATTCATGCATAATGGGTAATTTCTCCGCGATGTACTCACATCATAAACATCGACGTTATCAAAAAAAGGCGCAATTTTATCGGGAAAATGCGCAATCAGACATCCTCTGTTAGAATAAAAAGCATATCAGTCATAAAGACCCAAAGGACTCTCCTTTTATTAACGCTATATTAACAATAAATCAATGGTCTTCTGCTGATATCTCAGTGCCCTCATCACTTTTTTGAGAAAACGCAACGGAGCTCTCTATGTTCACCTCATCGTTAACCGATCCTTCCTTTTCCCTGCTGCGCACCGGCGGCTATATCAATGGTCAGTGGACCGATGCACAGGATAAGGCCACGTTTGATGTGACCAACCCGGCCACCGGCGGACTGATCACCCGCGTCAGCGACCTCGGCGCACACGAAACCCGGCTTGCCATTGCCGCCGCTGAAAATGCCCTGCCGGGCTGGCGCGCCCTGACCGCCAAAGCCCGTGCGCAGATCCTGCGCCGCTGGTTTGATCTTGTTATGGAGAATCAGGAAGAACTGGCACAACTCCTGAGCCTGGAACAGGGTAAGCCGCTGGCGGAATCACGCGGGGAAATCACTTACGGCGCAAGCTTTATTGAATGGTTTGCCGAAGAAGGCAAGCGCGTGTACGGCGAAACCATTCCGGCCACACAGAGCGGACAGCGGATCGCCACTATCCGCCAGCCGATCGGGGTGGTCGGTGCTATCACGCCGTGGAATTTCCCGAATGCCATGATCACCCGCAAAGCCGCCCCGGCACTGGCAGCAGGCTGTACCATGGTGCTGAAACCGGCAGCGGAAACCCCGCTTTCCGCCCTGGCGCTGGCAGCACTCGGTGAGCAGGCCGGTATTCCGGCCGGGGTGTTTAATGTCGTTACCGGGCTTGATGCGGCGGCTATCGGCGGCGAACTGACCTCCAGCCCGATCGTGCGTAAAATCTCCTTTACCGGCTCCACCCGTGTCGGCAAGCTGCTGATGGCACAGAGTGCAGAGACAGTTAAAAAGCTCTCTCTCGAACTGGGCGGCAACGCGCCCTTTATTGTGTTTGATGATGCCGATCTTGATGCGGCAGTTGCCGGTGCCATGGCCGCCAAATTCCGTAACAGCGGACAAACCTGTGTCTGTGCCAACCGTCTCTATGTGCAGGACGGTGTGTATGATGACTTTGCCGCGAAACTGGCGGAAGCTGTCAGTGCCCTGCATGTCGCGCCGTACACCGACGAAAAAGCACAACAGGGGCCGCTGATTAATGAGGCTGCTATCCGCAAAGTCAGTGAGCATATCGCCGATGCGGTCAGCAAAGGTGCGGCTGTTCTCAGCGGCGGGAAACCGGCGGCACAGGGCGGATTATTTTTTGAGCCCACCGTTCTGACCGGTGTGACTTCAGACATGCTGGTGACCCGCGAGGAAACTTTCGGTCCGCTGGCACCGCTGGTGCGGTTCCGCGATGAGGAAGAGGCTGTCAGTGCAGCAAATAACAGCGAGTTCGGGCTTGCCGCTTATTTCTATTCCCGCGATATCGGCCGGGTCTACCGCGTGGCGGAAGCCCTGGAAGCCGGAATGGTCGGTATTAATGAAGGGATTATTTCCACAGAAGTGGCACCGTTCGGCGGTATCAAGCAATCCGGCCTCGGCCGCGAAGGCTCCCGCCACGGTATTGATGACTATCTGGAAATCAAATACCTCTGCTTCGGCGGGATCCGTTAATCTCCGCTGACCACCCCATGCGGCTGCTTCTTCCGGCAGCCGCATTTTCTGACTCTCCCTTGTATTTTTCCCCGGCTATCATTAGACTGCGTATCATTCGCAAATAAGCAACAATTGCGTCACATTTTTTATCCCACCGGGAGTTGGTATGTCTTTGGATAATTCACAGCGTCTGTTGTTCCGCGACGCAATGGCGACACTCTCCGCTGCCGTCAATATTGTCACCACCGACGGCGACGCCGGTCGCGGCGGGCTGACCGCCACCGCAGTCTGCTCTGTCACCGATACCCCGCCGACGCTGCTGGTGTGTATCAACCGCAGCAGTGCGCTCAGTGAGGTGTTCAGAACCAACGGGCGTTTGTGTGTCAATGTGCTCACCCATCAGCATCAGGCACTGGCCTGTGATTTTGCCGGGATGACCGGTCTGAGTATGGACGCGCGTTTTGCCGGTGATCACTGGCAGCCGGGAGCGCTGGGACAACCTTGTCTGCACGGCTCACTGGCCTGTCTGGAAGGTGTGGTGACTCAGATACAGGAAATCGGCACACACAATATCTTTATGGCTGAGATCCGCAATATTGATGTCCGCGACGAAGGTCACGGCCTGATTTACTTCCGCCGCGATTTCCGCACTGTCGAAACCGGTGATATCCCTGCTGCTGTTGCCTGATCCCCTTTCATTATAATCACAGAATTCGTTAGCACATATTGTGTTAACGAATCATTATTCATCAGAAAAACACCTGTTACAATTTGTCATATTTAATTCCGCCGCCATCCTGACAACAGAATAAATAACCGCCAATCTGCTCAATTCACCATCAACAAAACCATTGCGGACTAATTATTGATGTCAATCTAATGAATTTTATTTCAATTATGATATTAATTATTGCAGTAAGTGTGATCTGTCTTTGAGATGCTCAGGCAGCAATATATTAGTCTGAGCCCTTTGGCAAATACCCTGACAAATACGCAAACACTCAACCTTACGCAAGAGTTTATCTTTTAGCTTTGCCTCCGCGATGCCGGGAAGGCTTTTGCGTGATGAATAATTATTAATAAGAGGCATTAAACCATGAGTAAACCCGCGCAGGTTGGTTTGTTAAACCAGCCTAAGCCATTCTTCATGATCTTTATCGTGGAGCTGTGGGAACGCTTCGGCTATTACGGTGTGCAAGGCATCCTGGCCGTCTACTTCGTTCAGAAACTGGGATTCAGTCAGGAACAGGCATTCATCACCTTCGGGGCATTCGCCGCGCTGGTATACGGTCTGATCTCTATCGGTGGTTACGTTGGTGACCACGTCCTCGGGACCAAACGGACCATCATCTTAGGGGCCATCGTGATGGCTGTCGGTTATTTTATGACCGGCCTGTCTATCATGCACCCGGATCTGATCTTCTACGCACTGGGTACCATTGCTGTCGGTAACGGCTTATTCAAAGCCAACCCGGCCAGTCTGCTGGCAAAATGCTATGCACCGAAAGACCCGCGTCTGGACGGGGCATTCACCCTGTTCTATATGTCGATCAACATCGGTTCCCTGATTTCCCTGTCACTGGCACCGGTTATCGCGGACAAATACAGCTATACCGTTACCTATAACATCTGCGGTATCGGCCTGCTGATCGCCCTGGCGGTCTTCCTGTTCTGCCAGAAAATGGTGCGTAATATCGGTTCCGAGCCGGATCACAAACCAATGAAATCCGGCAGCCTGCTGGTAGTCATCGCCGGTAGTGTGGCAACTGTTTTCCTGTGTGCATGGTTATTGCATAATGTCATTATTGCCAACTATGTGTTACTCGGTGTCACCGCTGTGGTTATCTTCTTCTTCTTCCGCGAAACCTTCAAACTGAAAGGCGTTGAGAGGAACAAGATGTATGTGGCGTTTGTTCTGATGCTGGAAGCGGTTATCTTCTATGTGCTGTATGCACAGATGCCGACTTCACTGAACTTCTTCGCTATCTATAACGTACATCACACCATTATGGGTATTGATGTGCATCCGGTCAGCTTCCAGGCACTGAACCCGTTCTGGATCATCGTGCTGAGCCCGGTTCTGGCTTATTTCTACAGCAAGATGGGCGCACGCGGCAAAGATTTCTCCATGCCGGGTAAATTCACCATCGGTATGTTCTGCTGCTCCGCCGGTTTCCTGACAGCCGCTGCATCCGGTATGTGGTTTGCCGATGCGTCCGGTCTGACATCTCCGTGGTTTATCGTCCTGGTGTATTTCTTCCAGGCAGTCGGCGAGCTGATGATCAGTGCGCTGGGTCTGGCGATGGTGGCTGCGTTCGTTCCGCAGTACCTGATGGGCTTTATTCTCGGGATGTGGTTCCTGACTCAGGCGATGGCAACACTGTTAGGCGGCTATGTGGCAACCTTTACCGCACCGCCGGAAGGCGTGACCGACCCGCTTCAGACCCTCGGTATCTACACCGATGTATTCGGTAAAATCGGTATCGCAACAGCCGTTGCCGGCCTGATTATGTGGGCGATTGTACCGAAACTGAATAAAATCATGAAAGAAGAAAAAACAGCCTGATTGTGTTAACCGGTACGGCTACGCCCGTACCGGTTACCGTCTCGTTTGCGTAATGACACGCTGTTCTGCATAACCCGGGCTATCCGGGTTTTTTATTACCTCCCCGCTCTGCTTTTCTGCCCGGTTTCACATTTTCCCGCACGCCATTTCTCAAATATTGGTATCCCTGCTATACGTTAATTAACTATTAGTTAACAAATAGTCAATCACTTCATCATACAAAACCCTGCACGATCAACGGAGATAATAATGATAACCCCATGGCGAACACCTGTTCTTTTACTCTCTCTGCTGCTTTCCCCGCAATTGTATGCCGCTTCCGAACCCGCCGTTGAAGCCCGCAACGGAATGGTGGTCTCTTCCCAGCATCTGGCGTCACAGGCCGGAGCTGATATTCTGAAAGCCGGCGGTAATGCGGTGGATGCGGCAGTGGCTGTTGGTTATGCCCAGGCTGTGGTGAATCCCTGCTGCGGTAATATCGGCGGCGGCGGTTTTATGACCCTGCATCTGGCAGACGGTAAAAATATTTTCATCAATTTCCGCGAGACAGCTCCGGCGTCGGCTTCTGCGGATATGTATCTCGATAAAGACGGTAATCTGATCAAAGACGCCAGCCTGTACGGCTACCTTGCCGCCGGGGTTCCCGGGACGGTTAAAGGGCTGGATTACGCCCTGGAAAAATACGGTACCATGAAACGGGAGCAGGTGATGGCGCCGGCGATCAAACTGGCGCGTGACGGTTTTATTCTGACCCGCGCGGATACCGATGTACTGGACACCACCACCGCCCGCTTTAAGCAGGATCCGGAAGCCGCACGGATTTTCCTTAAACCTGACGGTTCCGCATTCCAGCCCGGCGACCGTCTGATTCAGTCCGATCTGGCCAATACCCTGGAGCGTATCGCCAAAGAAGGCCCTTCCGCCTTTTATGAAGGTGACATCCCGCAAATCGTGGAAAAAGCCTCTCAGGCAGGCGGCGGTAAGCTGACAGCCAAGGATTTCGCGGATTACACCATTTCTGAGGTCGCACCGGTTACCTGTACCTATCGCGGTTATGAATTTATATCCGCCCCGCCGCCGAGCTCCGGCGGTGTGACTATCTGCCAGACCCTGAATATTCTGGAAGGTTATGATCTGAAAGCGATGGGCTTTAACTCGGCGGATTATATCCACACTCTGACAGAGGCGATGCGCCATTCTTATATGGATCGCAACACCTTCCTCGGTGACCCGGCGTTTGTGAAAAATCCGACCGAAAAACTGACCAGCAAAGCCTATGCGGAAGAGCTGCGCAAAGAAATCATTCCGGGTAAAGCCACACCTTCAACTCAGGTGCAGCCGGGTACCGGTCCGCATGAAAAACCGGAAACCACACACTATTCCGTGGTGGATAACAAAGGCAATGCGGTTTCCACCACCTATACCATCAACGGCCGTTTCGGTGCGGTGGTGATCCCGCCGGGCACCGGTTTCTTCCTCAATGATGAAATGGATGATTTCACCACCAAAATCGGCGAGAAGAATATGTACGGCCTGGTTCAGGGTGAGCGCAATGCGATTGCCCCGGGCAAACGCCCGCTTTCTTCCATGAGCCCGACCATTGTCACCAAAGACGGTAAGATTTTCCTGGTACTCGGCTCGCCGGGCGGCTCACGGATCATCTCTATCACCCTGCAGACCGCGCTGAATATTATCGATCACGGCATGGCACCGCAGGAAGCCGTGAATGCGCCGCGTATCCACCATCAGTGGTTGCCGGATGAGGTGTATTACGAGCAGCGCGGTGTGTCAAAAGACTCACTGAATCTGCTGGATAAAATGGGTTATAAAATGGTTGAGCAGACACCGTGGGGCGCTGCCGAGCTGATTATGGTGGGGTTACCGGGTGCCGCCGGAGTCAGTGCGGATTCTTCCGGCAATGATGCCGCCGTGTCCGGTAAGGTGCGGGAAGGTTATCTGTACGGTGCCAACGATGTGCGCCGTCCGGCCGGGGAGGCAGCAGGAGTCGAATAATCTCCCGGCCGGATTTCTGAACGCAGCATGCCCTGTCCGTGACGGACAGGGCATTTTTTACGGCAACCAGCTGATATCAATAATTAAATATTAACACCGTGCTGAGACGCTAATGCAGACAGACCACCGGCGAAGCCCTGGCCGACTGCTTTGAATTTCCACTCTGTACCGTGACGGTACAACTCACCGAAAACCATCGCGGTTTCTGTTGATGCATCTTCAGACAGGTCGAAACGGGCAATTTCACTGCCGTT
Source organism: Morganella morganii (assembly GCF_041099235.1). Classification (GTDB taxonomy): domain Bacteria; phylum Pseudomonadota; class Gammaproteobacteria; order Enterobacterales; family Enterobacteriaceae; genus Morganella; species Morganella morganii_E. Next base: position 70,697 of record NZ_JBFZSO010000008.1, read on the forward strand.
ATCATTGTTACAGATACGGATGAAGCTGTTGCTGACCATACCGAAGTTCTGTTTACGTGCTTCCGCATCATAAATTGTGACGGAGAAGACCAGTTTTTTCACATCCGCCGGAAGGGTATTCAGGCTGATTTTAACCTGCTCATCATCGCCGTCGCCTTCACCGGTACGGTTGTCACCCTGGTGTTCCACCGCGCCGCACGGGCTGGTTTTGTTATTAAAGAAGATGAAATGGCTGTCGGATAATACTTTTCCGTCGTCACCCACCATAAATACAGATGCGTCGAGGTCAAAATCCTGACCGTCAGTCACACGCGCATCCCAGCCAAGACCAACCATTGCCACGCTCATTGACGGGGCTTCTTTGGTCAGGGAGACGTTACCGCCTTTTGTAAGAGAAACTGCCATTTTCGGACTCCTGCTGCGGGTTATAAAGAGGGCTGGTTGTCAGCCCGCTGAAAAAAATACTCAGGACGCGTTGATACCGTACTGTGCACAAACTGATGACAGACCACCGGCATAGCCCTGGCCGACAGCACGGAATTTCCACTCGGTACCGTGACGGTAGAGTTCACCGAACAGCATCGCGGTTTCAGTAGAGGCATCTTCGGTCAGGTCATAACGGGCGATTTCGGTATTGGTGTCATCATTGACCAGGCGGATAAAGGCACCGGATACCTGGCCGAAGCTCTGACGGCGGGTCTGCGCGTCATGGATAGTGACCACAAAGACAATTTTGTCGATCTCCGCCGGAATCATATCCAGTTTGATGATCAGGGATTCGTCATCGCCATCGCCCTGGCCGGTGCGGTTGTCGCCGGTGTGGGTGACAGAGCCGTCAGTCGAACGCAGGTTGTTATAGAAAATAAAGTCTGCATCACCACGCACTTTACCGGCAGCTGTCAGCAGAAAGGCTGAGGCATCAAGGTCAAAATCCTGACCATCTGTGGAACGAACATCCCAGCCTAAGCCAATCAGGACGTTTTTCATTGAAGGGGCTGTTTTGCTCAGCGACACGTTACCACCTTTAGAAAGAGAAACGCTCATTTCACTTACTCCTTAGTTAAATCAGTGACGGGCGGCGGATAATTACTTATCCGCACTTTCCGTTTTTTCCGGGAAAACAAAGCTGGCGATAATACCCAGTGCCAGAACCCCGAGCACCACGAACAGGCTGCTGGTGGCCGAAATATGTAATCCGTGACCCCAGAGGCTGTCTGTTGCATTCAGACCCAGTTTCACCGCGATAAAGAACAGCAGCGCAATAACCGCTTTTTCCAGGTGAACCAGATACTGCTTCAGTGCTTCCAGGACAAAATACAGGGTACGCAGGCCGAGGATCGCGAACATCATGGCGCTGTAAACAATCAGCGGCTCACGGCTCACCGCGATAATCGCCGGTACGGAGTCAAACGCAAACATCACATCGGACAGTTCCACCACAGCCACACACAGCATCAGTGGCGTGGCATACAGAGCGGCTTTTTTACCGCGCCCGATAGTGACATCTTTGTTCTCCGGTTTTGCCAGTTCGGCATCCACTTCTTTCTGCGTCAGCAGGAAGGCGTGTCCGCTCAGTTTCGGCCAGATCGGGAACAGTTTTTTCACCATCCGGTAAGCAATGTGCTGCGAGTAATCCTCAATTTCTTCCTTCTCTTCGCGGTTACGCAGCATCATAACGGCGGTCCAGGCGACGATCAGGGCGAAAATCACTTCCACATACGGCCCCAGGCTCAGCAGACCGGTACCTATCGCCACGAAAATCCCGCGGAAAACGATAGCCCCGATAATGCCCCAGTACAGCACACGGTGGCGGAAACGATCCGGAACCGAGAACCAGGAGAAAATCGCCATCATCACAAACAGGTTGTCGACAGACAGCACTTTTTCAAGCGCATAACCGGTGACGAACAGGCTCGCAACCTCTGAACCGTGGTGGATATAGAGAAATCCGGCAAAACCCATTGCCACAGCAACCCAGAAAACTGACCAGATTGCCGCATTTTTCAGTGAAACCGGCTTATCGCCCCGGTGCATAAACAAATCAATAAAAATCGCACCGATTGCGAGGACGACGAAAACGGTGACTGTTTCCATCGGAAAACCGATATGTGTTGATTCCATAATTAACCCTTAGGTATAAAAATCAGAGACCGAATTCTGCCGGGTCAAACCCCAGCGCTGCAGCGATCTCTTTTACTGCTTTCTGCTCATCCTGGTCGAAGTTACCGTCACTCTTCGCGACTGCAATCCCGACACGCACCGCTAACTGCGCTGCTTCCGGCTGATCCTTCAGCGCCAGGATATATTTCATGGTTTCACCTTTGCCGATTTCCATGTCGAAATCGAAACTGGTGACCAGTTTGTTGAAAAATGTAATAACTTCTTCGGTCTCAAATACTTTCAGCTCTTCAGAGGATTTCAGAAAACCGATCATTTTCTGTTTTTCTTCTGCACTGACCCCGTCACTGGAAACCGCAATACGGGCACAGACAGCGATTGTACCTTCCATAAACTTACGGTTTCTGAAACGGCTGACCTGTTTTGTCAGCTCTTCGCGGCCTGAATTAAACGCACTTTTGACCCGGTTAAGTATACTCATTGCTGTATCCTCACTTAAATTATTTCGAGCCGGCTTTCCAGCGGAAACCCCACCCGAACGCTTCGTCCATATCGCTTTGATTTTTGAAGAAACGGTTAAGACGCTCAACTTTGATCGCCCCGTTCTCATTGACCAGCCGGGCAATCGCGCACATGGTGCGGCGGTCGTCCCCTTCTGTCAGCCGGGTTTCCACCGGCGGCTGCTCCGGTACAAAGACCGTCACCACGCCATCTGTTTTATCCCAGCTCGGTACGCCCTGATAAATAAAGGCGTAGATGAGGATCTGACGGATGTGCTTCCACTCGCCACCGTTAATATGCAACCACTCACCTTCTGAAACCGCGCCGGTACGATCATCGCCCTGCAACTGAATAAACGGCTCGCGCCGGTAATCACCAAACGCATTACCCAGCGCCTGAATCACCGATTTCTGACCATTCTGTAACTCAACGAATGCGCCCAGATCCAGGTCAATACCCTTGTTGCCGCCACCGAACACATTGCTGAGAAAGCCCCCGGAGTTGCTGCTCTGAGCATCCCGGTGCCAGTTCAGGTTAATGCGGATTTCACCGAAGTTATCCCGCTTGCTAAGACTGATTGACGGCTTTTCTTTGCTCAGCGATATCTTGCTTAAACTGATTTTGCTTTCTGCCGGTTTTGGTGAAGGTGCCGATTCTGCCGCCACGTCCACCCCAAAGTGTTCCGCCAGCGGTTTCAGTCCGCCGTTAAAGCCCTGGGCGACAAAACGGAATTTCCACTCATTATTACGGCGGTACAGTTCACCGAGGATCAGTGCGGCTTCCTGACGACCAGCGGTGTCCACAATGCCGCTGAGCAGTTTTTCGCGATCCGCCTCCACCTGAACTTCCAGACTGCGCAGACCGGCAACAGTCTGTCCGCCGTCACAGGTGACCACAAACGCGACTTTCTGCACATCCTGACGCAGACGGCTGACATCCACCGTAAAGACGGTATTGTTGCCGTTCTGCTGCCAGCTGATGGTGTTGTCATCATTCTGCGGCTGGCCGTAGAAGACCATGTCCGGATCGCCCTGCACTTTGCCGTCAGCATACAGACGGAACGCAGAGGCATCCGCTGCCGCACCGGACAGCACCGTCACCCGCAGTGTTTTCAGCGGAACGGGCGCATTCGCCCCGGGCGTCATGTTCATCAGCGCACCACCGTACTGACGATGTCAGAAGACATGTCGTCAATCGTGCGGCCACGGCATGCAGCACCGTGTGCGGTAAAGTTCCACTCACCGCCGCTGCGGCACAGGGAGGCAATCACGATACCGGTGTGTGAGCCCTGCTCATTCAGCTGATAACGCACCAGCTCTTTACCGCTCTGATCCAGCACACGGCAGAAGGCATTTTCCACATCATTAAATGTCTGACCACGGAAGCTGTTCACCGTAAAGGCCAGATATTCGGTATTCTGCGGCAGACGGTTCAAATCCACCCGGATCACTTCATCATCGCCGTCACCCTCGCCGGTCAGGTTATCCCCTTCGTGGATCACGGAGTTACAGTCTGATTTCAGTTTGCGGAACCAGATGGTGTCGAGAATACGGCCGTCTTTATCCAGCAGGATGCAGCTGGCATCAAGATCGATCGAGTCGTTACCGCCGCCGAACAGCGAACCGAGAAAACCTTTCTTTTTCTGAACAGGATCCCAGCCGAGACCGAAATGCAGCTGATTTAATGCGGCAGATGCTTTGCTGAGAGATACCGTCTGATTCTTCGTCAATGAAACCATATTTTCATTCCTTAAACGGGAGATAAAACCCGGCAACAAGTGCTGGTGATAATGAATTTTAAAAAATCATATCATGACGGAGTTCTTTGGCAAGATATATTTCACACTAAATTAATAACCCAATCTAAACATATAGTTAAAATAAAAATCATGACATTTATAATTATAGGAAATGTCAGATTTTGTCAGCGGTTTGTCAATTTAAACATAATCATAATATGATTGACATGTTAATTAATCCTAAATAAACTCGCTCCTAATCTATCGGATAAAACAGAACAGGAATAAACAATAATGGCGCATGCGATCTGGCTGACGGAAGGGCTCTCTTCCCAGCGTGATCTGATCCGGAATATCAGGCTGTTCGCGCAGACATTACAGGTTGATCTTACGATTTTTGCCTCTCACCGGCAGCCCCGTCATGAGATCCTGTCAGAAGCGGATTTTTCCCTGACTGAACCGGCTGACGATAACGATCGGCTGGCGTTTATCCTGTCTGTTACGGAAAAATACGGTATTCAGGCAATCCATGCCGGGCGGAATACCCCGTGGTTTGAAACGCACAGAAACACTATCACGGCTTCCGGGACCCGGCTGACAACCGGTGTCGCCTCTCTGTCTGATTACGCCGTGGCGGATGATAAAGTCCGCTTTGCTGCTGAGATGGCATCACACGGCCTGCCGGTTGTGCCTTCTGTGCCGATTACCTCTGCAGCGCAATTGCGTGATGCACTCACCCGTTCCCCGTTTCCGGGTCTGCCGCTGTGCATTAAACCGGTTCAGGGCATTTACGGTGCCGGTTTCTGGCGGTTTGATGACAACGCACAGCCGATGGCCATGTTCACAAACCCTGAACGGCGGATCACCACACCGCAGCAGTATTTGTCCGCCCTTGAAAGCGCTGACAGATGCCCCCCGCAGGTACTGATGCCTTATTTGCCCGGCCCGGAGTATTCCGCGGATATTCTGGCTGATAACGGTGAAGTTCTGGCTGCTGTTGCGCGGCGCAAAGAAGGTTCCCTGCAATACCTTGAACATGAAGGCGCCGCATTTGAGCTGGCCTGCGCCTGTGCGCGGGTGATGAAGGCCGACGGACTGGTGAATGTGCAGACCCGCCATGACCATCACGGTCAGCCTCTGCTGCTGGAAATCAATATGCGGCCGTCCGGCGGTATCGGTTATACCGCGCTGAGCGGCGTGAATCTGCCGGGTCTGTTTGCCCTGCACAGTATCGGGCTGCTCAGTGCGGATGAGGTCAGAGAATATGACCACACTGCATTTCGTCCGGCAATTGTCCGCCCGCTGACCGAAGCCGTCAGCTACCCGTCTTCCCTGAACAATGCAATACACTGAGGTCACTATGCCCGGTTTTACCCGCCCCGGTCACCACCGGTTCACACTGACAACCGGCATGCTGGAAGTCAGCAGCGATGCCACCCCGGAAACGCTGGATGCGCTGTTCGCAATAGCGGAGCGGCGTAACCCGAAACGGGCATTTCTGTTTGTCAGCAAAGTGCTGGGCCGTCATATCCCGGTCGAGCCGGAAATCATGCGCGGTGTTTACCGCCGCCTCAGTGAGCAGTTTCCGCAGGATCTGCCGCAGCCGCTGCTGGTTATCGGTATGGCGGAAACCGCTGTCGGGCTGGGAGCCGGCGTGTACAGCGAAATCCGCCGTCAGTATCCTGAATCCCTGTATCTTTCTTCCACCCGCCATCCGGCGGACGGCGAACTGCTGTGTGAATTTAAAGAGAATCACAGCCACGCCACCGATCATCTGCTCTATTTCCCGGCCGATCCGCAACTGAGAACCCGGCTGCAACAGGCAAAAACCCTGGTGCTGGCTGATGATGAAGCCACCACCGGCAATACGTTTACCAATCTGCTGACCGCGCTGTATGAAAGCGGACAGCTGCCTGATTTACAACAGGTTGTGACTGTCACACTGACTGACTGGCGTGAGGATCCGGCCACTGTTCAGCACGGGCTACCGTTGCGGCATGTCTCTCTGATCAACGGCAGCTGGCGCTGGGAAGCAGATCCTGATGCCCCCCTGCCGGAGATGCCGGATGTGAATGTCAGCGCTGCGGGAGCCGTGCCAATCCGCCGTCCGCAGACGCGGGTACGGCTCGGTCTGCATGATCCGCACACCGATTTTGGCTGCGCGGTGACGGCAGCACCCGGTGAGCGGATCCTGGTGCTCGGTTCCGGGGAATTTGTCCGGGAGCCGTTCCTGCTGGCAGAACGTCTGGCAGAGGCCGGAGCGGATGTAAAATTCAGCGCTCTGACCCGCTCCCCGATAGCTCAGGGCGGTGCCATTGAATCCGTTATTTCCTTCACGGATAACTACGGACTGGGGATCCCCAATTATCTCTACAATGTGGCACATCAGTCATTTGATCGCATTCTGCTGTGCACGGAAACGGATCCGGCAGCGTTTGATCCGCAGTTATTACAGGCGCTGTCCTGCTGTGCGCCGCTGACGGAGGTAATTTATGACGACTAAACCGGTGATCCTGAGCGATCTGGATGACACCCTGTTCCAGACCAAACGCAAAATGACGCAGGAGCAGGCACTTACTCCGTTCCGCGCCGGTGCGGTTGATCGCACATTGCAGCCACGCAGTTTTATGACAGAAGAACAGGCGATGCTGACAGATTGGCTGCTGGCGTATGCCGATCTCATTCCGGTTACGGCACGTGGTACAGAAGAACTCCGCCGCGTCACTATCCCGTTCAGCTCTTATGCGATCACCACACACGGCGCGGTGATCCTGCAACCGGACGGCTCACCGGAGCCGGTCTGGCAGTCTCAGATGCTGGCCGCCCTCGCCCCTTACCGTGAGCGCCTGCTGTCACTTCAGCAGTTTTGTACTGACCTGATGGCGGAGCGCGGTATTGAGGCATGGGCGCGTATTAATTATGAGTACGATGACGTGCCGGTCTATCTGGTGATGAAACACACTGACAGCACCCGCACAGCGGAACTGTATGCCGTTGCCGCAGAGATTGAACAACAGTTTCCGGCGGACGGGTTTTACATCCACCGCAACGGCAACAATATCGCCTGGCTGCCGGATCCGGTGGAAAAAGGTCATGCTGTTACGCACCTGCTGGCGTTATTACGGGCAGAGCGAGGCACCTTTCCGGTTATCGGCCTCGGCGACAGTCTGAGTGATTACCGCTTTATGAAACACTGCACCTGGTTCGGGATGCCGTCCCGCAGTCAGTTTGCGGAGGCGGTCGCCGCCCGGATTTTCAGTGAGGTATCCGATGTATAATTTCCCGCCGTTCTCAGGCAGCTATCTGCCGGATGATGTGCAGTTTCTGCTCCGGCCGGTCACCATTGATATGACCCCGGTGGAACTGAAAGAGCAGCTTATCCAGTCCGGACAGAAGCACTATTCTGATATGCTCAGCCAGGAGCCCGCTCCCACGGACTGGCATCTTGATCTGTTTAACCGCGCACTGAAAAAAGGCGCTCCGCGTCTGGCGCGGGATGTGAGCGCCCTCGCCCGTACACTGGGTGACTATTTTGCGGATCAGCCGGTTGTGCTGGTCAGCCTGGTCCGCGCCGGTGTGCCGTTAGGGGTGATGCTGCATCAGGCACTGCGTGATGCGGGCAAAATCTCACACCATTACGGCATCAGCATCATCCGTGATCGCGGTATTGATACGGCGGCGCTGGAGTGGATCGAACACCATCACGGCACCGCCGGTATCGTCTTTGTTGACGGCTGGACAGGTAAAGGTGCTATCACCGGTGAACTGATCCGCTCCCTGAAAGACAGACCCGGCTACCCGGCCGATCCGCGTCTGGTGGTGCTGGCCGATCCTGCCGGATGTGCCTGGCTTTCTGCTGCGGATGATGACTGGCTGATCCCCTCCGGCATTATGGGGGCGCCGGTTTCCGGGCTTATCTCCCGATCTGTCTGGTCAGAGACCGGTCCGCACGGCTGCGTGCATTGTGAGCACTTACAACCTTATGAATGCAGCCGGACACTCACCGATACCGTTGCGGCGCTGCGCCGTCAGGCAACCACGTCTCCGGCTGCGGCCTTCCCGGAGCCGGACACCAAAACCGTACTGCGGGAAAAAAGCCGAGCGGTGATCACCGCCCTGGCTGAACGCTGCGGTGTCACCGATCTGAACAGAATCAAACCCGGCATTGCCGAAGCCACCCGTGCCGTTCTGCGCCGGGTGCCGGATCACGTCTTTGTCCGCGACTGCACAGAGCCGGATGTGGAATTGCTGCTTTATCTCGCCCGTCAGAAAGGGATCACTATCACGGAAGCCGGCGACGCCCTCGGGCAGTACCGCGCCGTCACTATTATCAGGAAGGTATCACCATGACACGACGTCTTTCCCCATGGAATTTAGGGGCTTCACTCTATATGCCCGCCACCCGCACCGATATCACGGATGCGATTATCAGTAATAAAATCAGCGGGCTGCGTTCACTGATTATCTGTCTGGAAGATGCGGTCAGTGAGGCGGATATCCCGCAGGCACTGGAGAACTTACAGGATATTCTGGCTGCGCTGACAGCGGAAAAACAGCGTACCGGTAACCAGAACTGGCCGCTGGTGTTTATCCGCCCGCGCCATCCGGAAATGGGATTATGGCTGCGCGGGCACTGCGACCTCAGTGCCGTTGACGGGCTGGTACTGCCGAAATTCACACAGAAAACGCTGCCGGTCTGGTGGCAGGTGGTGCAGGATACCCCGCTGTGTATGATGCCGACCCTGGAAACAGAAGAAGTCTGTGATGTGGTGCAGATGCGGGAGCTGGCACAGGTGCTAAAATCCCATCCCTGCCATGACAAAATCATTGCGCTGCGTATCGGCGGCAATGACCTGATGAATGTGATCTCCCTGCGCCGCCCGCGCCATCTCACCCTGTATGATGGTCCGATGGGTTATGTGATTAAAATGCTGGTCTCTGTGTTTGCTCCGCATGATTTTGCCATGACTGCACCGGTCTGCGAGCATATTGATGATCACGATGTCATGACGCGGGAGCTGGCACTGGATATCGCTCACGGACTGGTGGGTAAAACGGCGATCCACCCGAATCAGGTGGCGGTGATTGAGCAGGCACTGCGGGTCTCCGCTGATGAACATGCGGACGCACTGCGGATCCTCAACTCCACACAGGCCGTATTCAAGTCACAGGGAGCTATGTGTGAACCGGCGACACACCGCCGCTGGGCATCCGCTATTCTGGCCCGTGCCCGGGTGTACGGGATCGCACAGCGAAAAACAGACGAGCAGTCGTTTAAAACACAAAATGGGTGAGACTGAGGACATAAATATCATCAGACTGAATATCCTGCACTATTATATCTGAATGCCTTGATATATCCTGATCAGCTGATTAAATAGAACTGTTATGCGGAACAGCCGTTTCCGGCATAACAGCTGCTTTGTCTCTTTGTTTTTATACAGGTGTCCCCAGACTATGCAATTAAGCACACGACAGGTTCGTTTATTCACCCTGGCAACCCTGCTCGGTACCGGAAAACCGGTTCCGTCAGATGAAATCCTGGCGACACTGCGCTGCTCAGAGGCAACTCTGACCCGTACTTTCAAAGAGTTGCGTGATACCTGGTCGGCGGAAATCCGCTACCGCAAAGCCTCACATACCTATGAAATGACTGACTCCGGCACGCTGGATCGCAAAACACTGAAAAAGATGAGCGAAGAGCTGGAAAACCATAACGGTCAGAAATCGGTGTATTACAGCGGGAAAGTGTCACTGGATAAAGAGAAGAAAAAAGCTGTCTCACTGTCACTGACCGGCACAACCGTCCGGAAAATAGCGCATTTATCGATGCTCTCCGGTAAAACCCGCAGTGACGCGGTAGAGATGCTGGTCAATCTTCATATCGATGAGTTAATTGAATCGATAATCCGGCGTAATGAAAGCCAGCAGAAAAAATAATCCGTAAAAAAAGCCCGGTAAAATACCGGGCGATTTTATTATTCACGCAACAAATTACAGAACGTTAACGCAGTTCAGTTCTTTGAATGCTTTTTCCAGACGTTCGATCATTGTCTGCTGACCTGCACGTAACCATGCACGCGGGTCATAGTATTTTTTGTTCGGCTTGTCTTCGCCTTCCGGGTTGCCCAGCTGACCCTGCAGATAACCTTCATTTTTCTGGTAGTAATGCAGGATACCTTCCCAGGTCGCCCACTGAGTATCGGTGTCGATATTCATTTTCACCACACCGTAACCCACTGCTTCTTTGATTTCTTCCGCAGTGGAGCCGGAACCGCCGTGGAAAACGAAATTCAGGCTGTTGTGCGGCAGGTTATATTTCTCAGAGACATAGTCCTGGGAGTTACGCAGAATTTTTGGTGTTAACTGCACGTTACCCGGCTTGTACACGCCGTGCACGTTACCGAATGACGCCGCGATAGTGAAACGCGGGCTGATGGCATTCAGTTTTTCATAGGCATACGCCACGTCTTCCGGCTGGGTGTACAGAGCGGAGTTATCGAGGTGGGAGTTATCCACACCGTCTTCCTCACCACCGGTGCAGCCCAGTTCGATTTCCAGGGTCATACCGATTTTCGCCATACGGGTCAGGTACTTGCTGCAAATCTCAATGTTTTCTTCCAGTGACTCTTCTGACAGGTCGATCATGTGAGAAGAGAACAGTGGTTTACCGGTTGCGGCAAAGTGTTTTTCACCGGCATCCAGCAGGCCGTCTAACCACGGCAGTAATTTCTTCGCGCAGTGGTCAGTGTGCAGAATGACCGGTACGCCGTAATGTTCTGCCATCTGATGCACATGATGCGCACCGGAGATAGCCCCCAGAACAGCGGACTGCTGGCCTTCGCCTTTGAAACCTTTACCGGCGATAAATGCGGCACCGCCGTTTGAGAACTGAACAATAACAGGCGCACGGACTTTGGCCGCCGCTTCCAATACGGCGTTGATCGAGTCTGTCCCGACGCAGTTTACCGCTGGCAGTGCAAAATTATTCTCTTTGGCTACCGCAAAGATTTTCTGAACATCATCGCCAGTGACGACACCGGGTTTTACAAAATCAAAAACTTTAGACATGTCAAATTTCCTGTATTGGTCTTTCGGAAGTTGTCACGGGCAGCTCACACTGCCCGTTATTGTCATCTGATTATGACTGTTACTGTTTTGCACGTTCTTCGAGCATAACAACGGCAGGCAGTTTTTTGCCTTCGACGAATTCCAGGAATGCGCCGCCGCCGGTAGAGATGTAAGAGATTTTGTCAGCAATACCGAATAAATCGATAGCAGCCAGGGTATCACCGCCGCCTGCGATAGAGAATGCATCACTGTCAGCAATGGCGTTAGCCACGATTTCAGTCCCTTTACGGAAGTTCGGGAACTCAAATACGCCGACCGGACCATTCCACAGAATAGTTTTGGCATTTTTCAGGATTTCAGCCAGATGCAGTGCGGATTCATCACCGATATCCAGTACCTGCTCATCATCTTTGATGTCATTGGCTGATTTCAGCACCGCTTCTGCGGTTTCTGAGAACTCAGTCGCCACACGGACATCAACCGGTACCGGGATATCACAGCTGCTGAGTAATTTTTTCGCTTCCGGAATCAGGTCATCTTCATACAGTGAACGGCCGACATTGTGCCCTTCTGCTGCGATAAAGGTGTTGGCGATACCACCGCCGACAATGATCTGATCCGCAATTTTGGACAGAGAGTCCAGTACGGTCAGTTTGGTGGACACTTTAGAACCGCCGACAATGGCCACCATCGGACGTGCCGGATTATCCAGTGCTTTGCCGAGTGCATCCAGCTCAGCCCATAACAGCGGGCCCGCGCAGGCAACAGGGGCAAATTTTGCCACGCCGTGAGTCGATGCCTGGGCGCGGTGTGCAGTCCCGAATGCATCCATCACGAAAATATCACACAGTGATGCATACTGTTTTGACAGGGTTTCGTCGTCTTTTTTCTCGCCTTTGTTAAAGCGGACGTTTTCCAGCACCACCAGCTCACCGGCATTCAGTTCCAGGCCGTTGAGGTAATCTTTTTCCAGGCGCACCGGGCAGCTCAGTTTATCTGCCAGATAATCAACAACCGGTTTCAGTGAAAACTCTTCGTTGTATTCCCCTTCAACCGGACGGCCGAGGTGAGAGGTCACCATGACTTTGGCACCCTGTTTCAGTGCGGCTTCGATTGTCGGGAGCGAGGCACGGATACGTGCATCAGAGGTAACTTTGCCATCTTTGACAGGAACGTTCAGGTCAGCACGGATAAAAATACGTTTACCCGCCAGATCCAGATCGGTCATCTTAATTACGGACATGGTGAATCCTCTTGTTGATTCTCTTATCAGTTAAATTGTGTTCAATTTTCTGCCGGGGCACGCCGTCCCTCAGTGAAAACCAGCCTCAGCCATTGCCAGAGTGGTATCCAGCATACGGTTCGCAAAGCCCCATTCGTTATCGCACCAGACCAGCATTTTTATCAGATGCTGTCCGCTGACGCGGGTCTGGGTGCCGTCAACGATAGCACTGTGCGGATCATGGTTAAAATCCGCCGAGACTAACGGTAACTCTGTGTAGTCCACTATACCACGAAATGCCCCCGTCGCTGCGTTTTGCAGAAGGCGGTTTACATCCTGCGTGGTGACATTACTTTTTACGGTGACGCTCAAATCAATCGCCGTCACATTAATTGTAGGCACCCGGACTGAAATCGCCTCAAAATGATCTTCAAATTTCGGGAAAATCCGCCGGATCCCCGCAGCCAGTTTGGTATCCACCGGAATGATGGAGTGCCCGGCCGCCCGCGTGCGCCGCAAATCACTGTGATACGCATCAATCACCGGCTGGTCATTCATCGCCGCGTGAATGGTGGTCACTGTACCGGACTCGATGCCGAATCCCTCATCCAGTAATTTTATCACCGGAATGATGCAGTTGGTGGTACAGGACGCATTCGATACAATTTTATCCTGCGCCGTCAGTGTGTCATGGTTAACGCCGTAGACAATGGTGGCATCCAGGTCGTTACCGCCGGGATGGGAAAACAGGACTTTTTTCGCGCCGCCGGCGATATGTGCCAGCCCGTCATCACGGGAGCCGTACACGCCGCTGCAGTCCAGCACCACATCCACACCGAGTTCCGCCCAGGGCAGTTGGTGAATATCCGCTTCATGCAGGATGCGGATGGTGTCATCACCGACTTTCAGCACATTTTTTTCTTTCAGCTGTACCGGTTTAAAAAAGCGTCCGTGGCTTGTGTCATATTGAAGTAAGTGTGCAATACCTTCGGAATCCGCCAGCTCATTAATAGCAACAACGGTAATCTGCGTGTTACGCCCGGTTTCATACAACGCCCGCAGCACACTCCGCCCGATTCGCCCAAACCCGTTGATTGCAATTTTTATTGTCATAGTATCCTCAGAAATAGCCAAATTATCAGCGGACTAAGAATAACGGACTCACGGGTTTTTGTACGGGGTATTTATCATAGAAACCGCAATCTTTTTTATCCTCTGCGGCACATTCAGTACACCCTTAAAACTGAAACGGTTCAGCTTGATACCGACAGGTTATGCTAAATGAAAAAAGATCGCAAGATAGTCAGAGGAGCAGAAACAAAAAAAGCGCATTCGGTCAAAAAAACCGGAATGCGCTTTCGTCATCTGTATCAGCAGATTATTTCAGCAGAGCTTTCGCCTGAGAAACCACGTTTTCAACAGTGAAACCAAATTCACTGAACAATTGGCCTGCTGGTGCAGATTCACCGAATGAATGCATGCCAACGATGGCACCCTGCATACCGGTGTATTTGAACCAGTAATCCGCGATGCCCGCTTCGACAGCAACACGTGCGGTCACGGCTGACGGCAGAACAGATTCACGGTAAGCGGCATCCTGTTTGTCGAATGCATCGGTGGACGGCATGGAAACCACACGCGCTTTACGGCCTTCGGCTGTCAGCTGCTCGTATGCTTTCACGGCCAGTTCCACTTCAGAACCGGTGGCAATCAGAATCACTTCCGGCTGACCTGCGCAATCCTTCAGGATATACGCCCCTTTTTCGATATCAGCCAGCTGCTGCGCGGTACGCGGCTGCTGTGCCAGATTCTGACGGGAGAAGATCAGGGATGTCGGGCCGTTTTTACGCTCAATCGCGTATTTCCAGGCTACCGCAGATTCCACCTGGTCACACGGACGCCATGTGCTCATGTTTGGTGTCACGCGCAGGCTGGCGATTTGTTCAACCGGCTGGTGAGTCGGGCCGTCTTCACCCAGACCGATAGAGTCGTGAGTGTAAACGAAGATGCTGCGGATCTTCATCAGAGCCGCCATACGCACCGCGTTACGGGCATATTCAACGAACATCAGGAAGGTTGCGCCGTAAGGAATGAAACCGCCGTGCAGGGCGATACCGTTCATAATGGCAGACATGCCGAACTCGCGCACGCCGTAGTGAATGTAGTTACCCGCTTTGTCTTCGTTGATTGGCGCAGAGCCGGACCACATGGTCAGGTTACTCGGCGCCAGGTCAGCGGAACCGCCCATAAACTCAGGCAGTACTTTACCGAACGCTTCCAGTGCATTTTGTGATGCTTTGCGGCTGGCGATGCTGGCCGGGTTATCCTGGAGGTTCTGAATGAAGGCGTTTGCGTCAGCTTCCCACTGTGCAGGCAGCTCACCGTTGACACGGCGGCGGTATTCGCGGGCCAGTTCAGGGAAGGCTTTTTCGTAGTGAGCGAATTTCACATCCCACTCAGATTCAGCGGCAGCACCGGCTTTCTTCGCATCCCACTCAGTGTAGATTTCCTGCGGAATTTCGAACGGCGCATACGGCCAGTTCAGTGCTTCGCGGGTAGCGGCGATTTCCGCATCACCTAACGGAGAACCGTGTGCGTCCGCAGTACCGGCTTTCTTCGGTGAACCGAAACCGATAACCGTTTTGCACATCAGCAGGGATGGTTTGTCAGTAACCGCTTTGGCTTCTTCAACGGCTGCTTTGATCTGGTCAGGATTGTGACCGTCAATGCCGCGTACAACATGCCAGCCGTAAGCTTCAAAGCGTTTGGCGGTATCGTCAGTGAACCAGCCCTGAACATTACCGTCGATGGAAATGCCGTTGTCATCATAGAAGGCAACCAGTTTACCCAGCTTCAGGGTACCGGCCAGTGAACAGGCCTCGTGGGAGATCCCTTCCATCATACAGCCGTCGCCCATAAAGACGTAGGTGTGATGATCAACAATATCATGACCCGGACGGTTGAACTGCGCCGCCAGTGTCTGTTCCGCAACAGCAAAACCGACTGCGTTTGCGATACCCTGGCCTAACGGACCGGTGGTGGTTTCCACGCCCGGTGTGTAGCCGTATTCAGGGTGACCAGGGGTTTTGGAATGCAGCTGACGGAAGGCTTTTAAGTCATCCATCGATACATCATACCCGGTGAGGTGCAGCAGGCTGTAAATCAGCATTGAGCCGTGGCCGTTTGACAGCACAAAGCGGTCACGATCACTCCAGTGCGGATTGGTCGGGTTGTGCTTCAGATAGTCGCGCCACAGTACTTCCGCGATATCAGCCATGCCCATTGGTGCGCCGGGGTGTCCGGAATTTGCCTTTTGCACCGCGTCCATGCTCAGGAAACGAATCGCATTAGCAAGAGTTTTACGAGAGGTCATTGTCTACTCCAGGTTCGGATAAAAAGCAGATACAGGCTATTTTCGCAGTGCCGCGCACGGATGGCAATCCTTATCACCGGTCAGAGGCAAAGGGTCGGGGCTGAAAAGGCAACAATGAGACGTCAGGCGAGGCTTGTCTGCGGACAGAAACAATACTTCGCACAGGCGGCATTTTCGCTGACTAAATCGTTTTAGCACCAGGTATTGCGCAACAGCGGAAGTGACCTATTAAACCCGATTACCACAATGAATAGCAAGCGGAAATACCGCATTCTGTGCGCTTATCCGGCGGATGGCGGGAGTTTCCTGCCGGCAGCGGAAAAATTCCGCTTACCGGCAGACGAAGATATTACGGTTTCTCTTTTTTACCGGCGACACTGTCAAAATTGAATAAAAGATTCAGCACGATAGCCAGAACAAAAGTCACTATCACGCCCTGGGAAAGAATAATCCGCAGCATTTCCGGCAGCTGAGAAAGCGCTTCTCCCTGTCCGTTAAACATCAGCCCGACACTGACTGAAATCCCGACCACCATCATATTGCCCATTTTGGTCATATCGACAGATTTTGTCAGTGTGTCTATCCCCGCCACCGTAATAAAGGCAAAAATCACCAGGGTCGCACCGCCGAAAACCGAAGCGGGGATCATGGTCGCAATTGCGGAGAATTTGGGAATAATACTGAGGATAATCAGGATCACGCCGCTGCACGCGGTTACATAACGGCTGCGCACACCGGAAATAATAATCACCCCCGCGTTGTTAATAAAAGAGGTCAGCGGCGTACAGTTAAACAGCCCGGAAATGGTCACTGCCACCCCTTCCCCGCGCATCGGGGAGTTCAGGGCATTACCTTCCATGGAGCGGTTACACAGGCGGCCGACCGTGGAGAAAGTACCGACAGAATCCAGAGTGGCCATAAAGGTACCGAGAAACATCAGAATAATGGCGGTCAGATCAAACTGAATGCCGTAATGGGCGGGACGGACAAACGAAAACCACCCGGCGCTGCTCACCGGGGCGAAATTGACCATATCCATCACCACAGCTACCAGGGTGGCCACGATCAGACCGATAAGAATCGACATTTCCCGCAACGCACCTTTACCGAAGCGGTTTAACAGCACAATCACCGTGATAGTCAGCACACCGAGAAAAATACCGGCCGGGTCGCCGTAGGAGGCGTCCCCCGGATAGCCGACAATGCCGGAAAATGAAACCGGCAGCAGGGAAACGCCGAGCATTATAAGGTAACAGCCGATGACTATCGGTTTGAATAAGAAGGCGATTTTTCCGTACAGCGGCGCGAGGAAGAACAGCAGTACCCCGGAGACCAGTGTCCCGCCGAAGACATAAGGCAGTGATTCAAGTCCCCCGCCGAACCGCGAGGCGATAATAAAAACCGGCGGCATCGCCACAAACGAGGTGCCGAGGATCAGCGGCAGACTGACACCGACGTATTTGGTGATGCTCAGTGACTGGATAAGTGTCCCCACGCCGGAGACAAAAATCGCGGCGGCAATCAGCAGGGTGGTATCTTCCTGCGACAGTTTCAGAACCTGGGAAATCACTATCGGCACGGCAATGGTGCCGGTAAACATGGCAAAAATATGCTGAACAGCATACGGAAACAGTTTCCGCATCGGCATCATTTCATTGACTTCATCACTCCCGGTGTTTGTTTTCATAAATACAACCTCTGTGATTGGTTTTATTGTTTTTACCGGCACAGCGGCGGCGACAGCCGCGCAACCGGTTACGGAAAACAAACAGCAAGATATGTGCCAGCACCTGAACATTATTTATTCACATAAAGCATGAGTGTGGTCACAAAGCATTATCAAAATGATAAGAGAGGTAATACCGGGGGATGATAATGATACAGGGCGATTGTACAGCGTAAAAACAGAAAAGCCCTGACATTGCTGTCAGGGCTTCTGTAATCTGGCGGAACGGACGGGACTCGAACCCGCGACCCCCTGCGTGACAGGCAGGTATTCTAACCAACTGAACTACCGCTCCGTGTGTTCCTTTTCGGGAACGGTGCGGATAATACGATGCCGGTTCCCGTTCGTCAATACCTGATTTGTGTAAATCCATGCAATTGCACAGTTTTTCACCGGAGCATACTGTTTTATACGGATCACCGCACACGACACACGGTCTCCCGCAACGCGCTCATCCGTTTCAGGGCGCGGTTTGTTTTTCCAGATCAAGCAGATAAATCATGGCCTCATCCCGGCTCTCCCCGCACATTTCCCGCGAGGGCTGTAACCCGGCACAGACTGCCGGACGCAGCGGTGAGCCGAAAATCAGGCACAAATTCTGCTCAGATAACTGAACACAGCGGGTATTGGCGGGTTTACCGTCCGGCATCCCCGGAATCGGTGATGAAATGGACGGCGCGGTGCAGCAGGCACCACAGCCGCTGCGGCAGGCGGTCAGCTCCGCCAGATGCACGGGTTCGCCCCTTTTTTCTCCGCCAGATCCAGACGCGCCTCGTGCGCGGCAATTTCCTCATCCGTGGCATACACCACGCGCAGACCACTCTGCGGGCGGGTAACGCGCTGAATAGTCTGAACGCTCTCTTCGCCGCTGCTCTCATTATCCGCTGAAAAAGCCAGTGATGTCTGGCCGCCGGTCATTGCCAGATAAACATCCGACAGAATCTCGGCATCGAGTAACGCGCCGTGCAGCAGACGTTTTGAGTTATCTATCTGATAGCGGTCACATAAGGCATCGAGGTTATTACGCTTACCGGGGAAAAGCTGTCTGGCGAGCGTTAAGCTGTCGGTGATGGTACAGAATTCCGCCGTTGGCGGGATCCCCCGGTTCAGTTTGCGGAATTCATAATCCATAAAGCCGATATCGAAGGGCGCGTTATGAATAACCAGCTCTGCGCCACGGATAAATTCAATAAATTCATCCGCAATGTCGGCAAAAACCGGTTTGTCCATCAGGAATTCATCACTGATCCCGTGCACGCCAAAGGCTTCCGGGTCCACCAGCCGGTCAGGCCGGATATAGAGATGGAAGTTACGGCCGGTCAGGCGCCGGTTGATCACTTCAACCGCACCGATCTCAATAATATTGTGCCCCTCGTAGTGGGCACCCAGTTTGTTCATACCGGTGGTTTCGGTATCAAGAACAATTTGTCGTGTAATATCAGTGCTCATAATGACGTTTTGTGTCAGACTCAGGTAATTGCCAATCAATCAGAGGAAGAGTCTACCAGAGATGAGTGACAAGGTAGAAATTTTCACCGACGGCTCCTGCCTCGGAAATCCGGGCCCCGGCGGCTACGGTGCGCTGCTGCGTTATAAAGGCCATGAGAAAGCACTCAGTGAGGGCTTTTTT
The DNA here is from genome assembly GCF_041099235.1 of Morganella morganii. GTDB lineage: Bacteria > Pseudomonadota > Gammaproteobacteria > Enterobacterales > Enterobacteriaceae > Morganella > Morganella morganii_E. The sequence goes on from NZ_JBFZSO010000008.1 coordinate 90,076, forward strand.
CTTACCACCAATAACCGGATGGAGCTGCTGGCCGCTATTGTGGCGCTGGAAACCCTGAAACGCCCGTGTGATATCGTGCTGACCACCGACAGTCAGTATGTCCGCCAGGGCATCACGCAGTGGATCCATAACTGGAAGCGACGCGGCTGGCGCAAAGCGGATAAATCCCCGGTGGTAAATGTTGATTTGTGGCAGCGCCTGGATGCCGCCATCACCCGCCATCAGATTGACTGGCAGTGGGTAAAAGGTCACGCAGGGCACCCGGAAAACGAACGCTGTGATGAACTCGCCCGGGCCGCGGCAGAATCCCCGTCACAGGACGATACCGGTTATCAGCCGGCAACGGAATAATCCTCAGCGCCGTTTCAGACAGCGCGGCGGTGTCTGCTGGCGTGTCGCGCCCACCACATTGTTCAGTTTCGGCCGCAGCAGGCGCAGCTTCTGCGGTGTGAACGTCAGCGGCACCGTGCGTTTGCGGGCCACAATAACGCCCAGACAGCCGAAAATTCGTGCATAGCGGTTGCCGGCACTGTCCGGGTTACACCAGGGGATCGGCGTGGTAAGCCGGTGATACATAATTTCGTAATTGAGCAGACTGAGCCAGTCGAGCATACGGAACTGTGAAAACATCCGGCTGCACTGCGGCTCCCGGTTCAGACGCCACGGGATCAGTTTACGCGCCCCCAGCAGGCTTAACGGGTTAAACCCGCTGATAATCAGCCAGCCGTCCTCAATCAGGACACGGTCAGCCTCGCGCAGCAACCGGTGCGGATCACTGCTGTAGCCCAGATTATGTGCCAGCACACAGACATCCGCAGATTTGTCCAGAAACGGCAATTGCGCCGCCTCCCCGAATACCTGTAAGGTGTTACCCTGCGGTGCCACATTCACCTGATGCGGGATCATGCAGCTGCTGCTGTCAATTTCACAGCTCAGCGCGCCGATCTTAATCAGATGAAAACCAAACATTTTCGGCCACCAGGGCGCCAGCTGTGCTTCCAGCGATTGCCGGAAGCGGCGTCCGCAGGGAATATCGCACCACGAGTCCGGCATCGTCAGAGTTTTTGTCGCTCGTGCAGAAAACATGGCTTTATCCTTGGTTCACACTCAGAAAGGTGAGGTATCTATGGAGCTTATCAGAATTTCCGCGTTATCAGATAACTACATTTGGCTATTACGGGATAATGCGCACACCTGTGTTATCGTTGACCCCGGCGTCAGTGAGCCGGTACTGAATACACTGCGGGAGCGGGGACTGACCCCTTCAGCCATCCTGCTGACACACCACCATACGGATCACACCGGCGGCACGGCGGAGATTGTTTCACATTACCCCGGTCTGCCGGTTTACGGTCCCGCCGAAACCCTGACGAAAGGCGCAAATCACTGCGTGCAGGATAATGACACTATCACCAGCGGCGGGCTGACATTTCAGGTCATGGCAGTGCCGGGACACACACTCGGCCATGTGGCTTATTATTGCGAACCTTATCTGTTTTGCGGCGATACGCTCTTCTCCGGTGGCTGCGGCCGTATTTTTGAGGGTACACCGGCGCAGATGTTCCGCTCGGTCAGCCGTCTTGCGGCGCTGCCGGATGAGACGCTGGTCTGCTGTGCGCATGAATACACACAGTCTAACCTCGCCTTTGCGCGCGCTGTCTGGCCGGAAAACCGTGATATTCAGGCATATCAGCAATATATTGCAGAATTACGTCAGAATCATGAAGCTACACTCCCCGTCACACTGAAAACAGAAAGGAAAATTAATGTTTTTCTTAACTGTGATAATATTGATCTGCAACATAATTTATCAGTAAGTAAACATACGGCGACAGCTGAGGAAACTTTTACGTCTTTACGCGCAAAAAAAGATCAATTTTAGCCGTAATCGTTGTCAGGGCGGAATAACACCAGTATGATTGCAAAACCTACAGACTGAAGAATAATAATGCTGATTCCGCCAACATGAAAATCAAAGCTACACTCCTTGCCGCCGCAATTTTGCTGGCGGGGTGTCAGACTGCGCCGCAGAAAACTGCTCAGAAACCTCATTATCCTTCCGGTAACGGTTTTTTACTGACTACCCAGCAGATGAACGCAGCAAAGGCATCCTCCATCAGTCCCGAAGATGATATCTGGGGTTATATCCGCGATGAAATGAAAATGAACATTCCGGACAATGACCGTATCCGCAGCGAAGAACTTTCTTACCTCGCCAAAAAGAGCTATCTCCACGATGTGACACTGCGCGCAGAACCTTACATGTACTGGATCATCGGTAAAATCGATGAACGTAACATGCCGATGGAACTGGTTCTGCTGCCCATAGTGGAGAGTGCTTTTAATCCGCATGCCACCTCACCGGCTCAGGCTGCCGGGTTATGGCAGATTATCCCGAGTACCGGCAAAGCAAACGGGCTTAATCAGAACCAGTGGGTTGATGACCGCCGTGATGTGGCCGCCTCCACTACTGCCGCGCTGGATTTGCTGGAACGTCTGAATAATATGTTCGGCGGAGACTGGGCACTGACCCTGGCTGCCTATAACAGCGGCGAAGGCCGTGTGCTGCGCGCGATGGAAGCGAACGCCGCCGCCGGAAAACCAACGGATTACTGGTCATTATCCCTGCCGAAAGAGACCATGGATTATGTGCCGCGTATTTTTGCCCTGAGCAATGTTATCCGCAACAGTGACCGCAACGGTGTGAATTTACCGGTACCGGATGCAGAGCGCGCCCTGGCACGGGTGAATATCGGTCAGCAGATTTCCCTGGATGTCGCGGCACAGCTGCTGGATATGCCGGTTTCCAGACTGAAAGATTATAACCCGAGCCTGAAACGCGGTGTAACCTCACCGGCCGGTCCCCACTATCTGATGCTGCCGAAAACCAAAGTCGATCAGCTGATGAGCGCGTTATCTGATGACGCGGTACTTAATGATATCCGCACGGCGGTCGCTAAAAACAATCAGCGTACTGAACAGCTGAGTTCACCGGCTGGTCGCGCACAGGCCGCGAAGTACAAAGTGAAAAGCGGTGATTCGTTTTACGCCATTGCTAACCGCCATAAGATGACCGTCGCCGAACTGAAAAAGCTGAACGGACTGAAAAGCGCCGCTGTTCTGCAGCCCGGACAGACATTGCAGGTGAAAGGCAGCCCGGTGGTGAAACCATCTAAAGCTGCAACCAAAAATGCAATTCGTCTGGCGAAGTATAAAGTACGTCAGGGTGACTCCTACTACAGCATCGCACAGCGTCATGGTGTGACACTGAAAGAACTGATGTCCTGGAACAGTAAAGTCAAAATGAAGGATTTACATCCGGGTATCGAGTTAACGGTATATGTTGCGAATAAGCGCGGCTGATATCCGCTGAATCACATTATGTTATCTGAAGCCCTGCATAACGCAGGGTTTTTTATATCTGATAACACCTGTATCTTTCTCCCGCAGTTCTTCTTCTCTTCCGCACTTCTGCGATATCAGTGCATCCGCACCGATATTCCTTGCTGCCGGTATAAAAAAACCCGCTGATAAATCAGCGGGTCACTTTGCTTTCGTGTTTATTATCAGCGGTGCTGTTATACCCAGAACAACCATGCAAACGCCGAGATAACGATAATACAGGCGATATTCAGCACACCACCGACACGCACCATCTCGGACTGTTTGATAAACCCGGTACCAAAGACTATCGCATTCGGCGGTGTCGCTACCGGCAGCATAAAGGCACAGGATGCACCGATACCGATAATCATGGTCAGCGCCATCACCGGCATTCCCAGACCATCTGCCACACCGGCAAAGATAGGTACCAGCAGTGCGGCACTCGCAGTGTTACTGGTGAACTCGGTCAATACAATGATAAAGGTGGTAACGGCGATAATAATCACCAGCCAGCTGCTGTTACCAAAGGAGGTTTTCATCCAGTTAGCCATCACTTCACTGGCACCGGAATCTTTCAGGATCATACTCAGTGTCAGACCACCACCAAACAGGAACAGAACGCCCCACTCGGTGTTATTCTGGATCTGTGACCAGCTTGCCACCCCGGTAATACCAATCAGGGCAGCGGCACTCAGCGCGATGATGGTATCGAAATCTTTAATTTTACCCAGCAGATCACTCAGCGGCGCACTGCCGATCCAGCAGATAACCGTCAGACCGAAAATGGCCAGTGTCAGCAGGCGTTTTGGTGTCCACTGAACCTGCTCGACTTCAATTTCAAAGCGGGCCCCCAGTTTCGGGCGCAGCATCAGGTACATAATACCGAACATAATCGGCATCAGGATCAGTACCATCGGAATGCCGTATTTCATCCAGGTAAAGAAGTCCATTCCCAGCTGGTTTGCGGCAATAATGTTCGGCGGGCTGCCGACCATCGTTCCCAGGCCGCCGATACTGGCGCTGTACGCCACGCCCAGCAGCATAAACACAAACGTGTTACGGTCGTGACGGATATCGAGGTTCCCCAGAATACCCAGCACCAGCGGTAACATCATCGCGGCGGTAGCGGTGTTACTGATCCACATGGACAGCGCACCGGTCACACTGAACAGAAGAATCACTGCTGCCCATAAACGGCCACGGGCAATCAGCAGCAGGCGGTTGGCAATCAGGCGATCCAGCCCCTGAATATGCAGCGCCGTCGCCAGTGCAAAACCGCCGAAGAACAGGAAGATGGTCGGGCTGGCAAAAGACTGCAATGCCTTACCTGCGCCCAGCAACCCGAGAAATACAGCCAGAATCGGGATCAGTAACGCGGTCAGCGTGACATGAATCGCCTCAGTCAGCCATAAAACAGCGACGAACACCATCAGCGCCAGCCCGGCATTCTCTTTGTCGCTGTAGGGCAGATATTTCAGCAGCAGTATCAGCAGCACAATGTCCAGAGCCAGTATGATGAGTCCCTTTGTATTAAAAGAACTCAGCCCGGTGGATTGGGTGAGCGTTTCTGAAGCGTCCATGATAATTCCCTCAGTAGGATGAAAAAGTATTCACGAAACCGATTGCTGTCATAGTTTAATAACCGGCATTTTTGCGTGAATGCTAAAAATGTTAAACAATTTATCTTCATGTGAAATATAAAAAGTATTAATAACAAAATACATCACAAATCGTCCGTTTTGCGATCTGAGGCAACAGAATAAGTAAAAAAACTTGTCATAGCATGGTAAATGACCAGTTTTAGTCATTGAGGGAACGGATAGAAAGCGGGGAAATATTCGTAAGATAAGATGATGCGGTCATAAAAAAAGGTGTGTCCGCCGGACACACCTTTTTTAACATTCACAGTAACAATTACTGACCTTTGATCTCTTTGCGGCCGTGGAACGGAGCACGTTCGCCCAGCGCTTCTTCGATACGGATCAGCTGGTTGTACTTGGCAACACGGTCAGAACGGCTCATAGAACCGGTTTTGATCTGGCCTGCTGCGGTACCGACAGCCAGGTCGGCAATCGTGGCATCTTCGGTTTCACCGGAACGGTGAGAGATAACGGCAGTGTAACCGGCATCTTTCGCCATTTTGATAGCAGCCAGTGTTTCGGTCAGTGAACCGATCTGGTTGAATTTAATCAGAATGGAGTTAACGATACCTTTTTCGATACCTTCTTTCAGGATCTTAGTATTGGTCACGAACAGGTCATCACCGACCAGCTGGATTTTATCGCCCATGACTTTAGTCTGATACGCGAAACCGTCCCAGTCAGATTCATCCAGACCATCTTCGATAGAGACGATCGGATACTCTTTGGTCAGCTCTTCCAGGTAGTGAGTGAATTCCTGAGAGGTAAAGGTACGGCCTTCGCCTTTCAGTTCATACATACCGGTTTCTTTGTTGTAGAACTCAGATGCTGCACAGTCCATCGCCAGGGTAACATCTTTGCCTAACTCGTAGCCTGCTGCTTTAACGGCTTCTTTGATGTCAGCCAGCGCTTCCGCGTTAGAACCCAGGTTTGGTGCATAACCACCTTCGTCACCCACAGCAGTGTTCATGCCTTTCGCTTTCAGCACTTTTGCCAGGTGATGGAAGATTTCAGAACCCATACGGACAGCTTCTTTCAGAGAAGGTGCGCCGACAGGCTGGATCATGAATTCCTGGATGTCCACGTTGTTATCAGCGTGCTCACCACCGTTCAGGATGTTCATCATCGGCAGCGGCATAGAGTATTTGCCCGGAGTGCCGTTCAGTTCTGCGATGTGTGCGTACAGAGGTAAACCTTTTGATGCCGCAGCGGCTTTGGCGTTTGCCAGAGACACAGCCAGAATCGCGTTTGCACCGAAGTTGGATTTGTTTTCAGTGCCATCCAGGTCGATCATGATCTGGTCAACTTTCGCCTGATCTTTGGCATCCTGACCCAGCAGCGCCTGTGCGATCGGACCATTTACCGCGCCGACTGCCTTCAGAACACCTTTACCCAGGAAACGTGATTTATCACCGTCACGCAGTTCCAGCGCTTCACGGGAACCGGTAGATGCGCCTGACGGAGCAGCCGCCATACCCACAAAACCGCCTTCCAGGTGTACTTCAGCTTCTACAGTAGGGTTACCGCGGGAGTCGATGATTTCACGGCCGATCACTTTAACGATTTTGGACATTAGGTTTTCCTCAGTACAAGTTAAATTTTCAGATAAGTAACCGGCACTTACGGCCGGTCACTCACCTCACATCTTATTTTAGCAGACCTTTCTGGTTATCAGAGGCCGCTTTGACAAAACCTGCAAACAGCGGATGACCATCACGCGGGGTAGAGGTGAACTCCGGATGGAACTGACAGGCCACAAACCACGGATGGTTAGGGTTCTCAATGATTTCCACCAGTTTGTTGTCCACTGAACGGCCCGCAACCAGCAGACCCGCATCTTCAAGACGCTTCAGTAACATGTTGTTCACTTCATAACGATGACGGTGACGTTCAGTAATCGCATCTTTGCCGTACAACCGGCGAACCAGAGAATTGTTCGTCAGGTGGCATAACTGACCGCCGACACGCATTGTACCGCCGAGATCGCTCTCTTCGCTGCGGACTTCAATATTGCCGTCTTCATCGCGCCATTCAGTGATAAGCGCAACGACCGGGTACTTACAATCAGCATCAAATTCCGTGGAGTTCGCATCTGCCATACCGGCCAGGTTACGGGCAAAGTCAATCAGTGCCACCTGCATCCCCAGGCAAATACCCAGATACGGAATGTTGTTCTCGCGGGCATAGCGGGCAGTCATAATCTTGCCTTCCACACCACGGGAGCCGAAGCCGCCCGGTACCAGAATCGCATCCAGACCCTGTAACAGTTCTGTACCACGGGTTTCCACATCCTGAGAATCAATCAGTTTGATGTTCACAGTGACGCGGTTTTTCAGGCCGCCGTGTTTCAGTGCTTCGATAACAGATTTATAGGCATCCGGCAGTTCAACATATTTGCCGACCATCCCGATGGTGACTTCACCTGACGGATTGGCTTCCTCATAAATCACCTGCTCCCATTCGGAGAGATCTGCCTCAGGAGCATTAATGCTGAATCGTTTACAGATATAATCATCTAATCCCTGGGATTTCAAGAGGCCGGGGATTTTATAAATGGAATCGACATCTTTCAGACTGATCACTGCTTTTTCCGGAACGTTACAGAAAAGCGCGATTTTGGCGCGTTCGTTAGCAGGAATCACTCTGTCCGAACGGCAAATCAGCACATCCGGCTGAATACCGATGGATAATAATTCTTTCACTGAGTGCTGAGTCGGCTTGGTTTTTACTTCACCGGCAGCCGCCAGATACGGAACCAAAGTCAAATGCAGATATAAGGTGTGTTCACGGCCGACTTCCGCCGCCATCTGACGGATAGCTTCCAGGAACGGCAGTGATTCGATATCACCGACAGTCCCGCCGACTTCCACCAGCACCACGTCATGACCTTCACCGCCACGGATGATACGGTCTTTGATTTCGTTGGTGATGTGCGGGATAACCTGAATGGTGGCACCGAGATAGTCGCCGCGGCGCTCTTTGCGCAGAACTTCAGAGTAAACACGTCCGGTGGTGAAGTTATTGCGGCGGGTCATTTTGGTGCGGATGAAGCGCTCGTAGTGACCTAAGTCGAGATCAGTTTCAGCGCCGTCGTTGGTGACGAAAACTTCCCCGTGTTGGGTCGGGCTCATGGTTCCCGGATCGACGTTGATATACGGATCCAGTTTCATCATGGTGACATTGAGTCCACGGGCTTCGAGTATAGCCGCTAAAGAGGCTGCGGCAATGCCTTTACCCAGAGAGGATACGACCCCGCCGGTCACAAAAATATAATTAGTTTTCATGCTGAACCTGAAAGTTTAGGTGTAATAGATGATGGATATAACAGGACGGGAAAATAGTATACCCTAACCTTATTTTGGCGACAAATAATCTCGTCACCTCTTTTCGGTTATCCGTCGCTCCCGGGGCGGTAAAAACCGCCTTTTTACACTAACTAATCAACGTCTTACATTTTATAAAAAACTTTTCATTCTCCGGTAAAATCATTAGCTGAAAGCATTAAGCTTATCCCTCACGGGATTTAACATCCTGCCAACTTTTCTCCATTTCATCAAGTGTTGCTGATTCCATAGTCAGTCCGCGGGCGGCAATATCGCTCTCCACCTGACGAAAACGGTTCTCAAACTTGCGGCAGGCTTTTTGTAACACCATTTCCGGTTTATGTCCCAGATGACGGGAGAAATTGACCACTGCGAACAGCAAATCGCCCAGCTCTTCGGCCACGCGCCCATCATTCACCTGCGGCTGATTCACTTCCTCCATCACCTCGTCCAGTTCCTCATACACCTTACCGAGCACCGGCGGGAGTGTGTCCCAGTCAAATCCGGCAGACGCACAGCGTTTCTGGATTTTATAGGCACGCATCAGGGCGGGCAGTGTTGCCGGGATATCATCCAGCAGGGAATACTGTGATTTTTCAGCGCGTTCCGCACTTTTCCGCTGCTCCCAGCCGGAAATGGCCGCTTCCGCGCCGATCCCCTGCTCACGGGCAAAAATATGCGGATGGCGGCGGGTCAGTTTGTCACTGACGGCGGCGGCGATATCCTCAAAATCAAAACGCCCTTCTTCTTTCGCCATCTGCGCGTAAAACACCACCTGAAATAATAAGTCACCTAACTCACCTTTCAGATCATCAAAATCCGCCCGCTCAATCGCGTCCAGAACCTCATAGGTCTCTTCCAGGGTGTAAGGAGCAATAGTGCCATAGGTTTGTGCTTTGTCCCACGGACAGCCGTTTTCCGGGTCGCGCAACTGCGACATGATCGCCAGCAGGCGTTCAACTGATACAGACATATGATTAATTCCTGAATATGATTTCCGGGGGTGATAAAAAAAGCAGACCGGGGTCTGCTTTTCAGTGTAACCGATTTCCGGCCGTTTTACTGAGTGTGACGTTTGGCCTCAATCACATCCGGCAGCTGGTTCAGTTTTGCCAGCACACGGCTGAGGGTCTGGATATTGTAGATTTCCATATCCATATCGATAGTGGCAATCTGCTGCTTCACATCACTGTGGCTGCGCACCCCGAGAACATTCACTTTCTCATTAGCCAGAATGGTGGTGATATCGCGCAGCAGACCGCTGCGGTCATTTGCCACCACCCGCACCACCAGGGAATAGCCGCTGGAGTAACTCGCACTCCAGACCGCTTCCACCAGACGTTCCGGTGCCTGCTCCTGCAATTCCGCCAGCTGTTCGCAATCCGCGCGGTGGATAGAAATTCCCCGGCCTTTGGTGATAAAACCGACGATATCATCCCCCGGAATCGGCTGACAGCAGCGGGCAATGTGATGCATCAGATTACCGACCCCCTCAACCACAATACGGCCGCTGCTCTGGTGAGCCGGTGCCGGTTTGGCCGGCGGGGCTTTTTCCAGGGTTTTCAGGGCCTCGCGGTCAGCTTCTTCCGCTGTCGGCTTGTTCAGTTTGCTTTGCAGATAATTCGACAGCTGGTTAATGCGGATATCACCCACACCAATACCGGCCAGTACTTCATCCAGCGAGTGAACGTTATAACGGGCGATCAGCAGTTTTTCCGCCTCTTTCAGGCTGATATCCTGCGCAGCCAGTTCGTTATCCAGCATCTGCCGCCCGGCGATAATATTTTTATCGCGATCCTGTTTACGGAACCAGTTATGGATCTTGGCGCGTCCGCGGCTGGTGGTGACATACCCCAGGTTCGGGTTCAGCCAGTCACGGCTCGGGTTCGGCTGTTTCTGAGTGATCACCTCAATCTGATCGCCCATCTGCAACTGGTAACTGAACGGCACAATACGACCGCCGATTTTCGCACCAATGCAGCGGTGACCCACATCGCTGTGGATATGGTAGGCGAAATCGAGCGGTGTGGAGCCGGCCGGTAAATCCACCACATCCCCTTTCGGGGTAAAGACGTAAACGCGGTCATCAAATACCTGACTGCGCACTTCATCCAGCATTTCGCCGGAATCGGCCATCTCTTCCTGCCACGCGATCAGTTTACGCAGCCAGGCGATACGGTTCTCGTAACTGCCTGTTTTCCCGCCGCCTGCGGTGCCTTCTTTGTATTTCCAGTGCGCGGCAACGCCGAGTTCCGCATCCTCATGCATCTGCCGGGTGCGGATCTGGATTTCCAGGGTTTTACCCGCCGGCCCCAGCACCACGGTATGAATCGACTGATAACCGTTCGGTTTCGGGTTCGCCACATAGTCATCAAACTCATCCGGCAGATGACGGAAATGGGTGTGAACAATCCCCAGCGCGGCGTAGCAGTCCTGAAGGCGCTCCACCACAATCCGCACGGCGCGGACATCAAACAGCTCATCAAAGGAGAGCGATTTTTTCTGCATTTTGCGCCAGATACTGTAGATATGCTTCGGCCGCCCGTAGATCTCGGCCTGAATGCCCTCTTCTTTCATGTCGTTGCGCAGGGTCGTGACAAAGTTATCAATATACTCTTCGCGGTCAAGACGGCGCTCATGCAGCAGGCTGGCAATGCGTTTGTAATCATCCGGGTGCAGATAACGGAAGCAGTAATCCTCCAGCTCCCATTTCAGCTGCCCGATCCCGAGGCGGTTCGCCAGCGGGGCATAAATATTGAAACACTCTTTGGCGGCCAGAACGCGCTCGTCCTCACCGGCATCTTTCACTTCGCGCAGATGGGCTATCCGCTCCGCCAGCTTGATAACCACGCAGCGGAAATCTTCCACCATGGAGAGCAGCATACGGCGGATGTTATCCACCTGCACCGAACTGGTTTCGTCGTTATGGGTGGCTTTCAGCTGACGGATAGCATCCATATCCATCACACCTTTGACCAGCAGCCAGATAGCGGGACCAAAGGCTTCGCTTATCTCTTCCTCACCGAGGATCTCCGCTTCGGCCAGCGGAAAAAGCAACGCTGCGCGCAGACTGTCGAGATCCATACTGAGGGTGGATAAAATTTCCACCATCTCAATACCGCGCCCGAGCAACAGCGCCGCATCCTGATGTCCATCAACCTTCTGATGACAGTAATGCCAGACCTCTTCCAGTTTTTCACCCGTCACCGGGTTATGCAGCCCGAGGCTGTTAATCCAGTGTGCCGGGTCAAACTCACCGGCCGGTGTTAAATGCGCACTTCTTACCGCGACCATACATTCTCCCTACTGACTGACCGGTGGTGTCTTTGTGAAAAGCACCATCGACTCCAAATGGCCGGTTTGCGGAAACATATCCAGCATACGGACAGCATTCCGGTGATACCCGGCACCATGCAGAACCTGACTATCCCTTGCGAGTGTTGTGGGATTACAGGAAACATAAACGATGCGCTCAGGGGAAAGCGCAACAATATGCGGCATAATCTCAGCCGCTCCGGCACGTGCCGGATCCAGTAATACTTTGTTAAACCCGGAAGCCGCCCACGGCTCCCCGGTAATATCCTGCGACAAATCCGCGTGATAAAATGCGGCATTCGCCAGATGATTGAGACGGGCATTTTCCCGCGCCGTGCGGACCAGCGCGTCCACGCCTTCCACCCCGACAACCTCACCGGCGCGTTCCGCTACCGGCAGCGTAAAATTACCCATCCCGCAGAAGAGATCTAACACGCGATCGTGTTTTGTCAGCTCCAACCAGTTCAGCGCCTGTGCCACCATCAGCTCATTCAGGGCACCGTTCACCTGGATAAAATCCTGCGGGCTGAACTGTAATTTTAACCCGGCTACCGCGTAATGCGGAGGATACGGCGCACAAACTGCCACAGGCGATGTACCGGCACTGCCCTGCAGATAAAGCGCGGTATTGTGTTCAGCACAAAACGCCGTCAGTGCGGACACATCCGCGTCACTGAGCGGTGCCAGATGGCGCAGCACCAGCAGCGGACCGCTTTCGGTATCCGCCAGTTCCGCGTGGCCGAGTTCCGGTGCGGCGGCCAGAGATGACAGACAGCGCTGTAAAGGTACCAGTAATGCCTCCAGACGCGGAACCAGCACCGGACACTGTGTGACAGAGACCGTTGATTTGCTCTGCGCCTGACGGAATCCCATGGTCAGCTGTTTTGTTTTCGGGGAATACACCAGCGCCAGCCGCGCCCGGCGGCGGTAACCGAACTCTTCCCCGCTCAGGACAGGAACCTCCCCGCACGCCTCACCCGTTTCGCGGGTCAGCAGATACGCGAGATACGCCGCTTTGGTTTCCCGCTGCATGGCAACCGGAATATGCTGCTGCTGGCAGCCGCCGCACTGTCCGTAATGACGGCAGGCCGGTTTGCGGCGCGCCGGGTTATCAGACAGGCGTTTCACCACACTGCCTTTGGCATAGTGGCGCTTTTCTTCCGTCAGCCTGACCTGTGCGGACTCACCCGGCATCAGATCCGGGATAAAAACAGTTTTTCCCTGAAGGCGGGCAATGCCCTGCCCGAGGGCATCGAGAGAGTCAGCGGTGACTGTGACAGTCCGGGACTGCCGCGGGGTCTGACGGGGCTGAGAATAAAATTGCGCCATAATGATAAAAAACGTTGTCTGTGAGGCCGGTGATTTTCCCATAAAGCAGCGTATTGACCAACGGATTCTTCGGATACACTGCAAATAACACGTCATGGACCGGTAAAAAATGTATGGCGCTGATTATACCATACTGCCGGATAGTGCCTCAGCACTATTTGTTAAAAGGATAAATGATATTTATCGTTATACATCTGTGCTGCCGGTTTCATTATTTATAATGCCTGATACCGCACCACCCGCTGAATAATACGCAATATCAGCCGCTGATAAATAATAAATTTACATGAACTTACCGGTGCTGATTTTTTTGGCACAAAAAAAACCGTTATTTAAAAAATAACGGTTTCAGACCGGTAACAATAAAAATGTATCCTGATATGACAGTGTTATACATCCTGCTCCGGCCACAATCCGCCGAAATGCATTAACTCCCCGCTGACCAGGAAACGGGTGATCATTTCATCCGCCGGAGTCATTCTGTTTGCCAGACGTTCACTGAGTAACTGCAGCCGTGCCGCCTCATTCAGCAGGCCGTGCTGCTCCAGCGCGCGCCGGGCGGCGATAAGCAGTGTCTCAACCACCGTGGAAACGGTCAGGTCGGCAAACGGCTCGCGGGCAATCGCATTAAAGCGGGCATCCGGCTGCACACCGTAATTAAAGGAAATGGTGTCATCCAGCACCAGCCCGAGGATCCATGCACAGAATGCGCCCATCAATGCCGGGTCCGGAACCGCATCGAACGCTTTGAACTCAATCCGCCCGTGCTCACCCTCATTACGAGCCGGATAAATAAAGTCATGCGGATACACCGCCGAGTTGGTCAGGAACCCTTTACAGGCGGGACGGTGACAACTGCGCAGTGCGGTACGGCGGGATAAACCGCCCCATAACTGCCCGTTTTCCAGCGGACCGTTCAGCGAAAGTGCCACCAGATACGGTGCGAAGAATGTCAGTTTTTCAACCGCATGTACAACACGGGCATCGCTCATTTCCGGCACGGAAATATTGATATCCGGCCCGCAGGTCTGCATCACCAGATCCGCGTGGCGGAAGGCTGCGTGCTCCTCACGGAACGCTTTTTCCCATGCATTAAGAGGCGGGTTAAACTGATAGCGCGCCGAAACCGGATGATAAGCACTGATTGCCAGTCCCAGCCCGCACGCTTTCAGGCGTTCACTCAGCTGTGCTTCAATAATCTGCAGGGAATCCAGCGCCGCTGTCACCGACTCTGCCGGTGGCGTGCGGATTTCTATCCCTTTGATAACCTGGGCAATGAGTTTGCCTTCCGGTGAAAACCGCTCATCGCCCTCAACATACCAGTAACCGGCTTTAATACCCGCATCACCCTTATGCAGCGAGGCATCATCCATCCCCGGGCGGTTATTCAGTGCAGGTGCCAGCTCTGACAGGGTAATATTGTCAAAGGATTTAATACCGGCGGCACTTTTATTCCGGTACTGTGTCAGCCAATATTCAAATTCAATCCCGACCCGATACTCTTTTTGCATACGTGATGTAATCCCGGTTAATACTTTTAGTGCAACGGTATAGTCCCTGAAACGCATTCAGGCTGCGACAATATGATGTACATATAATAAATAAAAAATAATAACTATTTGCTTTATATTTATTAACATTTACACAGCAAATCGTTTTTATATTCCTTCCTTAAATAACAGATATCCGCCACCGAATACAGTGAATCTATTTCAGCAACACCTGCGGATTAATCGTAGCAACAATTCCGGTAATATTGAACCGGAATTGTCAGGTCATTTGTGCTAAAGTGCCGCCATTAATCAGCAGCTTACTGACAAACGGAGAAACGCCGGAATTCTTCGTAAGCGTAATGGTCGGTCATACCGCTGATATAATCCTGAATCAGCCGGGCGCGGTAATAAAATTCCAGGATGGTCTGCTCTTCCTGCGGTTTATCTGCCAGTGCGGCAACGGCTTCCCCGTAGGCCGCCCGCTGCTTGCGTGACAGCTTATGTAACAGCCGCGTTTCGATAAAATAGTGTTTGTGGAAGTTTTCACGAACCAGATCGGCGAAATCCGCCTGCGGCATCATTAACAGCGGCCGGTAAAAATCCAGCAGGCCGTTGATGATCCGGAATCCCTGTAATTCCAGCTCTTCCACTTCGTGATGGGTAAACACATATTTAAACGCGACCCGCTTCAGGGTTTTCAGCAGACGGTGCTCTTCACTTTTATCTTCCAGCAGCGCCTGATTGTAAGTACCCGCAAACACGGCAGGCAGATTATCTATAAAACGCTGCGCGGTGTACGGCACCAGTTTATTGGTGATATAAACCCGCAGATACATAAAAAACTGATCCTGCGGGCTGCGGTGCTGACTGCGGGTAAGTGACTGATACGCCTGCTCAACGGTATCCCGGAACAGCGCGGAATCCGCAGAGCCTTCCAGCGCCTGCCACTCCTGGCGCAGATAGGTCACCAGGGTATCCGGGGTCAGAATACCTTTCTCCACCGCATCATCCAGGTCAGCAATGCAATACGAAATATCATCCGCCGCTTCCATAATATAACTGAGCGGAAAACGGCAGAACTCACCGAGCTGTAATTCATCACGCAGCCGCTGAATCAGGGTATTTTCAGACCAGTAATAGCCCGGTTTTTTGGTGAGATAATCGAATTCCTCCGGCACCGGCTCCAGCTGCCAGGCGGGACGGGTATATTTCAGCACACTGCCTATCTGGGCAAATGTCAGATTCAGTTTCAGCAGATGGTGTGCCATCCGCATTCCCTGGGCATTGCCCTCAAACAGGCACAAATCACGACGCAGCTGACGGCGCAGATGATCCGCCTGCGGTGAGCCGGTCAGGCGCAGTGCGGCAATCTGACAGTTATCCTCATCTCCGGTCTGCGGCTCGCCCAGCAGATTACTGAACCATTTCTGAATCGCCGCCTCCCCGAAATGCCCGAACGGCGGGTTGCCGATGTCATGCATCAGACACGCCATTTCAACCACACTTTCAAACGCATCCGTACGCTCATCCAGGCCGTATTCTTCCAGTTTTTGTGCTTGTTTCAGCTGACTGAGGATCGTTTTGGCGATATAACGCCCGACCTGCTGCACTTCCAGGGAGTGTGTGAGACGACTGCGGACGGCGGAATTCTGCTCCAGCGGAAAGACCTGGGTTTTCTGTTGCAGACGACGGACAGCGGCAGAATTGATAATACGTCCGCGATCACTTTCAAATGCCTGATTCACCAGAGACTCTTGTGCGGATTCCTCCGCAGAAGCACCAAACTGGCGGTGAAAATTCAGCTTCTTTTTAAAATCAATAACCGGCACGTCGCCTCCGTCTTCTTATCCGCACGGGAAAAGACACCGCCCGCCGGGATTCGGTGATAAACTGTTGCTAATCCGTTATTATGCAGTTCAATTTCTATTCAGGGAGTATGACATAATGAAAGTCGGTATCATAGGTGCGATGGAGCAGGAAGTAACCCTGCTGCGTGATCAGATTACCAACATGCAAACCCTCCGCCACGGCGGCTGCGAAATCTATACCGGTCAGATTAACGGTGTTGATGTTGCACTGCTCAAATCCGGTATCGGCAAAGTTGCCGCAGCGATCGGTACCACCCTGCTGCTGGAACTGTGCAAGCCGGATGTGGTGATTAATACCGGTTCTGCCGGTGGCCTCGCGCCGCATCTGAATGTCGGCGACATTGTTGTCTCCTCGGAAGTCCGTTATCACGATGCGGATGTCACTGCCTTCGGTTATGAACCGGGCCAGATGGCACAATGCCCGCCGGCCTTTATTGCTGATGCCGGTCTTATCGCACTGACTGAAAAATGCATTCAGACCCTCGGCCTGAACGCGGTACGCGGCCTGATTTGCAGCGGTGATGCCTTTATCAACGGCGCAGAGCCGCTGGCGCGTATCCGTGCCACCTTCCCGTCAGTAGTGGCAGTGGAAATGGAATGTGCGGCCATCGGCCACGTCTGCCATCAGTATCAGGTACCGTTTGTGGTGGTCCGCGCTATCTCTGATGTGGCAGATAAAGCCTCGCATCTCAGTTTTGATGAGTTTCTGCCGCTGGCAGCAAAGCAGTCGTCTCTGATGGTGGCGGAAATCCTCGCCAATATTGATTCACTGAAATGATAAAACCAACATTGCGCCTCGCCGGACTGCTGCTTCTGCTGGCAGCCTGCGGGACTCAGGCAGCGGCACAGCGGGTGATCGCGCTTTCCCCGTCACTGGCGGAGATGGCGTATGCCGCCGGTCTGGGGGAGAACCTGGTCGGTGTCAGTGCTAACGCGGATTACCCGCCGGAAGCGAAAAACATCGAACAGGTGTCCAGCTGGCAGGGACTGAACCTTGAGCGCATTATTGCCCTGAAACCGGATCTGATCATGGCCTGGCGCGGCGGCAACCCGCAGCGCCCGCTGAGTCAGCTGGAACATCTCGGGATCAAAGTCGAGTATTTTGATCCGCGCAATATTGATGAAATTGCGGATGATCTGGATCGCCTCGCGCCTTACAGTCCGCAACCGGCACTGGCGAAAAAAGCGGCTGCCGATATGCGCAGCGGGATTAGCGCCCTGAAAACCCGCTACGGCGATAAACCGGAGAAACTGATTTTCCTCCAGTTTGGTCAGAACCCGATTTTCACCGCGTCAGGTACCACACTGCAAAGTGAAGTGGTGACACTGTGCCGCGGTAAAAACGTGTTTGCCGACAGCCCGGTGCCCTGGCCGCAGGTTAACCGCGAGCAGGTACTGACCCGCAGACCGGACATGATCCTTATCTCCGGGGATAACCGCGAAGTGGAGAATGTAAAGCGCTTCTGGTCTCCGCAGCTTGATGTGCCGGTGATTACGATTAATGCCGACTGGTTCCAGCGCGGCACCCCCCGGCTGTTAAAGGCGGCGGAAGAATTATGTGAGAAAATAAATAACACCTGATATGAATATATCGTGTTAACAATATGCCGTTTATTATGCGGCATATTATATTTTTTATTATTTTATTTCAGTCTTACTGTTTTATTTCTTTATATTTAATTTATTTTTATCTTTTCCGTTATTATTACTTAGTTATCCGTGACTATTCTTATTCAGCAAACCCAAGAAAATTCCGATACCCGTCAGCGCCGGAGCAGGCGACAATGTTACAGACTGAATAAAGAAACGGACTGTAACGATGATTAAATACCTCAAAGGTGATTTACTGAGATCTGATGCTCAGGCGCTGGTAAATGCCGTTAATTGTCAGGGCGTTATGGGAAAAGGAATTGCCTATCAGTTCAGACTGGATTATCCGGTAAATGCACGCGCCTATGAAGCTTTATGCAAAGAAAATAAAATAGGTGCCGGCCAGTTATCAGTGACTGATGAACACGGCCGTAAAATTATTAATTTCCCGACCCGGAATAAATGGGATTCTCCTTCCGGTTATGAATTTATCGAAAGTGGTCTGCGTGAACTGAAAGCCCTGATTAAAAAACAGGGGCTGAAATCCGTGGCAATTCCGGCACTCGGTTGCGGCAGCGGCGGGCTGGAGTGGCGTCAGGTGGATAATCTGATCCAGACGCACCTCGGTGAGTTAAGTGATACAGAAATAATGATCTATCCGCCGGTCAAATATATTGATGACAGCATCAGCCCGCATCATGTGCTGGTCTGGTGGATTGATAACTGTCTGCTGATCCCGTCACGCTACAATCTTTATATTGCCATTTATATTCTGCAGCGCCTGAACGGCATGAATCTGTTTAATTTCAGCGGTACCATCAGTACCCTCTATTCCGATGATATCGATCGCTATGTTAATGATCTGCGCGACCGGATTGCGCATTACGGTCTTGATTTTAATACCGTGATCGACGTGCAGATTAAACTGAACCGCGAACATCCGGAAAACCCGCTGCCGGTTTTTGATCACTATCTCAACCGGGTAATGGGATCGCTCAATCCGCTGACCTACAGTGACCAGTCGCTGCTGCTGGCGATGATGATTGAC
Organism: Morganella morganii; assembly: GCF_041099235.1. Taxonomy (GTDB): domain Bacteria; phylum Pseudomonadota; class Gammaproteobacteria; order Enterobacterales; family Enterobacteriaceae; genus Morganella; species Morganella morganii_E. The sequence continues at coordinate 109,066 of NZ_JBFZSO010000008.1, forward strand.
GGATTACTGCAGGGTAAGGGGATCAAAGAGATCACCACCATTCTGCGTGAGCGCTATCAGGCACGGGATATTGATTTTGTGCTGTTCCGGGCGAAAAACGGCGGCCTGCTGAAAGACAATATCTTAGGGGATGTGATTCTGACCCGCTGATAAAAAAAATCCGGACGCTCTCACGCCCGGATTTTTTGTTTCATGCAGCGTATTACGCGCCGAGTGAGAAGAACACCACACGCCCGACCGCTTCACCGGCAAATACACTGATGGCCGCCAGAGCCATCATCAGTGTGCCGTTAGTGACCTGTGCATTTTTCTGACACAGCAGACGACCGGCAAAGAACATCCCCAGCCCGATCAGCACCACACGGATGATATTCAGGTTCAGCAGCCCTTCCGGCATAACACGCGGAGTCATCCCGGCGTAGATTGGCTCACCGATATTGCCGAGCAGTGATAATGCGCCCAGCAGCATCAGCAGCAGTCCGGCCACGCCGGCGGCGAGGGAAATCTTCACCACACGCTGAATCAGCACATCCTCACGGGCAAAGCCCAGTGCCGTCACCAGCAGCAGACCTGCAATCATCCCGCCGGTCAGCAGCACCGTGCCGAAGAATCCGGCATAGGTAAACAGCCCGCCCCACAGGTTAAACAGGGTATTCGCATACAGTGCGGACATCGCATACATATATACCAGCCCCGCTGCCGCACTTAACAGCAGCAGGAAACCGTTCACCTTCTGTTTTAACAGCAGCAGCGCGACACTGAAGAACAGCAGCGCCATATAAATGGCAGTCGCCCAGACTTCACGGCTCATCCATGAAGTCGAGACGTGCAGCATGGTGTAAAACATATGGAACGGATTCCCCATATGGAACAGGGAGCCGAGTAATCCGACACAGCCCAGCAGGAAAGAAGCAACCAGCGGAACACGCACCCATTTCATCCCGGTGCGGGCATCCGTGCAGCCGAACAGACGGAAATAACAAAGCAGCGTGATCACCAGACAGCCGACCGAAGCCTGCATAAATAAGGTGAATATAACAAGAGGCAGTTCATGCATGATCATTCTCCTTATCCTTTGGTGCCGACAACCAGGTTCGGCCGGGTAATGGATGAGCTCGGCAGACCGCCGATATCGGCATTGGTGCCGTATTTTTTGCGCAGTTCGCTGATCAGACCGAACTCAATGGCGCGCATCGGACAGGAATCCACACACATCGGATTACCGCCCTGCTCCCGCAGATCCAGACAGGTATCACACTTGGTCATCATACCGATCGCCGGATCAAACTGCGGTGCTTCATACGGACAGGCCCAGGTACAGTAACGGCAGCCCACACACTTATCATGATCCACCAGCACCACCCCGTCCTCTTCCCGCTTATGCATTGCGGTTGTCGGACAATGGCTGACGCACTGCGGATCGTCACAATGGTTACAGGCAATGGAGAGATGCCAGCGGCGCGGGCGCGGATATTCCCCGGCCTCGATATCATACACCCGGCGGAAATTACGCCCGACCTCGAGATCGTTCTTATCCTTGCACGCCACAACACAGGTTTTGCACCCGATGCAGGCGGCGACATTTATATAAAATCCAACTTGGTTATCCATGTCTGTGCCCCTTATCCGATAATCCGCTGCGGCAGACGCGCATCGTCAGTTAATTGCTCACCGTGCCATTTTTCGATATTACACAGCATCGTGTTCCACCCGGAGGTGCCCAGTCCGGTCGGTACCTGAATGGTCAGGGTGTTATCCGCCCCGGCCATATCAATCCCGGTGGTTTCATCCACATTGGTCCAGCTGCCGTGCGGCAGTGCAACCACGCCCGGTTTCATGGTCTGGGTTACCAGTGCCGGACGCAGAATTTTGCCCTGCGGGCTGGTCACAAGGACGGTTTCGCCTTGTTTAATATCCAGACGTTTGGCATCGGAGGCATTAATGTAGATCGGGCTCGGCCACTGCTCGCGCAGCCACGGCACGTTATCCAGGGTACTGTGTGAACGGCGAAGATAGTGCGGGTTATAAACCTGGAACGGATAATCCCCTTTCTCTTTTTTGCTGAAATCTTTAAAGCTGGCTTCATAGCCGCTGGCGGACGGGATGTATTCGGCGATCGGCGGTAATTCTGACCAGCCGCACTCTTTCGCTTTCTCCACCAGGGTTTCGCAGTAGATTTCAAACTTACCGCTCGGGGTCGGACGCGGATTCGCCGCCGGATCACGGATAAAGTCCTCATACGCGATATAGCCGTAATTATCATCCGGGGTGCGTTCCACCTGATACTTCCCTTTGGTCAGGAATTCATTCAGGGTGATGCGCCCTTCCTGTGGTGTGCCGGTCACCTGCCACTCATCAATATCTGCCTGTGTGATGGTAAACAGCGGCGCTTTGGTGACACCATCCTCGGTAATAATGGTTGCACCGTTGAGTTTATTGAAGAACTGCTGTTTTTCGGAGATCGGGAAGATCTCATCCACATTGACACCAAGGCGTTTACCCAGCTCTTTGGCGATCCACTGGTCGCTTTTCGCTTCATACAGCGGCTGAGTCACATTCACCGCAGCAATGATGACTTCGCGGTTACTCGGGTTAAGAATGGTTCCCTCGCGTTCCCACTCAGTTGTCACCGGCAGGATCACATCGGAATATTTCGCGCAGGTATGCGGGACATACGCTGCGGTCGCGATAAATTCCACACCGCTGCGGTAAGCCTCGATTCCCTGCATAATGTTGGCGCGGGTCTGTAAAGTGGCGTTAAACGGGTGGAAAATCATCTGGATATTGGCATCCACATCCCCCACGCCGCGCTGACGGAATTTTTTCTCCAGCAGAGCGCGGTTCAGTTCGTTGTGGTTGATTTTCAGAGTGACCGGGTTTTTCACCGCCGGTAAGCCGTTCGCTCCGGCCATCACCAGACGGGTACCGTTGTTCCCGGCGGCATAGTGACAGCACGCGCCGGTCATACGGCCCGGGCGGCCCATGTGTCCGGTCATAAATCCGAGTGTTGAGAATGCCTGAACCCACCCCTCACCGTTATGAATACGCGCTGGTGCCCAGCCGGTTAACAGTGCCACACGCTGTGTACCGCCGATCTGGCGAGCCAGCGAGCGGATGTCCGATGCGGAAATACCGCAGATATCCGCCGCCCATTCCGGCGTGGTTGGCTTGCCGGTGTAGGTGCCGAGCAGATAATCCTTAAAGTTTTTCTTCGGATCTGCCCCTGACGGCATATTGCTCTCATCAAAACCGACGGTGCAGCGGCGCAGGAATTCCCAGTCGATCAGCGGATTTTCCGGGCTGTCCATCTCCAGCAGTGCATGCATAATCCCCAGCGCCAGCGCGTGGTCTGTCCCCGGGTTGATCGGATACCAGTCCGCATCCATCAGCTCTGCGGTGGCGGTATAGCTCGGGTCGATACTGATAAAACGCGCCCCGGCTTTTTTCGCCTGATAATAGTTATAAGTCGGGCTGCCCGGGCTGGACCACGCCGGGTTCGCGCCCCACATCACAATCAGCTGTGAGTTACGCATATCAAAACGGTCATTGGTGCCGAAGGTATAGAATCCCTCCAGCAGCCCCAGATGGGCCGGGGTTTCAAACCATGCGCCCCAGGAGGTGGTACCCCAGTCACCGGTAAAGCCCCCGGCGGCGGAGAACACACTCTGGAAATCCGTGCCGTTACCGCCGGTGACCCAGAGGGATTCATTGCCGTATTGTCCGGTGATGCGTTTGGTTTCGGAGGCCACAATATCCAGTGCCTCGTCCCAGCTGATACGCACCCACTGGTCACGTCCGCGCAGGGTTTTGTCCCCGCCGCCCGGTGCCCAGTTTTTGCGTTTCATCGGGTATTTCAGGCGATCGGCCCCGAACACCTGTTTGCGCTGGGAACGCCCGCGCAGACACCCGCGCTGCTGCGGGAAGTCCGGGGAATCCGCCACCACATCATCGGTTTTTTGTCTGACCACCACACCATCGGCCACCAGTGCTTTGTTAACACAGCGCCCGCCGCAGTTATGCCAGCAGGCGACAGGTTTCCACTGCCCTTTGGCGGCTGGCGCTGCCGCCGGGGTGGTTTGTGCCGGTGCCGGAGTGGCGGCATGAAGTTGTCTGCTCAGCGGCAGTGCCGCCATGGCGGATGCCGCCGACGTCCATTTCAGAAATGAACGGCGGGTTACGCCGGTTTTCTGTCTGTCTGACATTGCTCTTACCTCATCATCAGGTTTTTAAATTATTATTGTAAGTTTATTAATTCATTGATTTTCTTATAATCACTCCGGACAAAGACTTCCAGAAGTGTGCTGAGCTGACGATAAAACGCGGTCTCCGCGTGATTATTCAGTTCACGGCAAAACGGCGTGATAAACGCCAGCAGATGTGCCTGCATAAAGTCAGAGGAAACAGCCAGCGGCGCAGTAATGCGCTCACACATCGCCTGTTCCCGGTCGAGCTCCTGTGACGCCTGTTCGCTCAGTTTCCAAAGGAAATCAAGCTCATAGCCGATATGATCCGCCGCCTCATACTCCGTTTCCGGCAGATGAAAACCGTTTTGCTGATAAAAGGTTTTCACATTCAGGGTACTTTCCTGAAACAGCAGTTTGTCGCGGGAGACATAAACTGACTCCCACGGCGGTGCAGGCGGCGATTCCGGCCCGATAAACAGGCGCGTGAAATCCCAGTGCAGTGCCTCAAAACCGGAGGCGCCGCGTTTGAGCATGCGGGTGTTCAGATCATCCTGCATGGCATCGAGCGCACTCTGCATGGCGGGGAGCTCATCATCTGCCGGAAACAGTGACAACCCCTCATCACGCAGATAAACCAGCAGTTCCGCTGTCGGTTCGTCCGTCAGCAGACGGCGCAGAACGTCATAAGCAAACTGACGCGCATACAGATAATCCGGATCCCGGTTATCACTGTTCACACATACCTCCGTGGATATCGTCGGGCGAAAATTCAGCGGGCGTGGTGAATTCCACCCGCACTTCTTTAATCAGGGGATTGCCCTGCTCATCGGCTTCCGCAATATGGGATGTCAGCAGAACAGGCAGTTCAGGGGTGTCTGTCAGGCGCATAATCGATTCAGGACTAAATTGTAAAAAACCGTGCAGGAGATCTTCACGGAACGGAATATCCGCCTTACGCAACGCTGCCGCGACGGCAGCACAGTCCTCACCGAACACCTTGGCGCTTTTGAAAAAGTAATCGCGGGAAGAAAACAGGTAATACGGCTCCGCGCTGATAAATGCATTACTCTGATACACCTGGCCGGTGTGTTTGTTCTCCAGCGAGCAGTAATGCACACCAACGGAAAGCTGATTTTCAAGGGCATATTTCAGCACCCGCAGACAAGCCAGCTCACTGTCTGCCACCGCCAGACCACCGGCGTACCAGTAGTTGTAATAGACTTCATAAGGGGGATTTTTCAGGGCAAAGCCCCGTTCCTGATAGGCCGGGCTGTTGGTCAGCGGGAAACAGAATTCCAGCAGATTGATGCCGTCCACGCCGATAGCATCCAGCTTCAGCAGCAGGTCATACATCTGATCTTCACTGCCCGGGATCACCGGCATTTCCACCATCACATCCGGGAAAATCTCCCGCGCCAGCGCTATCCGGCTGAGAACCTTTTCAATTTTCTCCGGCGGATCATCAATCTTGATACTGAAACGCACCTCCTTCAGACCGGCTTTCGCCAGTGCCAGCGCAGTATTGCGATCCAGCGGATCACCGGCGGTATACAGCCGGGTATGAACGCCGGGCAGTTTCGCCTGTACCGTCTCAAAAAAACGGATGCTCTCCTGACGAAACAGCAGCGGCTCACCGCCGGTCAGGGCAATATGGGTGAGCGGGTACCCTTCTGTGGCGATCGCATTCACTTCACCAATGGCATCCCGCATCTCATGCTGAAAACCGTCGTAATTTTCCTGATTCGGATTGAAGCAGAAATAACAGTCACGGTGACATTTCAGGGATAAAAACGTGGTGTAACTGCCCTCGCCGGTGCGGCACTGCACACAGGCGGATGACAGCCAGCGGCTGTGAATACTTTTGCCGTTATTGGCAAACACGGCTCCCAGCGCTTTCACCTCACGGCGCAGCGCGTCCGTTTCGGCCTGACGCCGGTACGGCGATTCAAAAGACAATCCGTACTGTGCGATGGCCTGCTGTGTCTGTTTTTCAATATCCAGATAACGCAGCACATACCGCTGCAATACAGCGTTGTTTTGTACGGCCGGGGTCTGTTCTGTCAGCGGGTAAATCATGGAAGATTCCTTAACGTACGCTGCGGAAAATAGTGCGCCGTAAAGTCGTATTATTTTTACACTTTCAGTGTAAGTGAATGGAATATAAAGATGTTTAGCAGGATCAATATTATTTTTCACGTCATGTAATTAAACGGATATGCTTATCTGTGCAATTATATTTATGCAGGAAAACAGAAACCAAAAAAGAGAAAACGTTGTTAAATCACCGGAATTTCAAAACATAAAAGCAGGAAAAAACACACAACCGGTTGAAAATAAAAAATCGCCGGAATAGCGCTGACCGCAAAACATAAATCTGCAGAAATATTATTTTTTGCATTATTTTGTTACATTTCCGGCAAACCGGCAAAAGCGGAACAGGAATCACTCTCAGTTTTCCGGCACATAATACTATTGCGGTATAAATCTGATTTATACTTACACGTTTTTCCGTTATTTTAGTTTGTTAACATGGCATGCTGTTTTTTTAAGGATATAAAATGAAACAATGCAATATTCTTCTGTCCCCGCTGCTGTTAGTAACAGCCGGAACGGTATTTGCCTCACCGGCAGCGGACAATAATATCGTACCCTCACAGAGAATCGTCTATAAAGACGATATTGCCTATCAGCGTGCCGCTCAGACCTTCAGCGGATCTGCGGTAAAATATTGTATCCGCAACGAAAACAACCAGAAAACCGTAACGGATAATGCAGAGCATTATTATGAATTTCACGACGGAGAACTGAATGGCAAAGCCATTGATTATGATTGTCACAGCGGCTTAATTACCGAAATCCGGCATTATAAAGGTAATAAGCAATATGGCTGGGCTATCCGTTATGCCTGGCCGGGAATGCCTTATGCTATAACATGGTATGATAATGACTATCTCTCTCCCGTCCCGGAAAATAAAAAACTCACCCCGGATGATTTTCCGCCGGTTTATTATCAGAAATCAGATAACACTATTAACGTTAATACACTCGCATCTTTGGATGAACAGTTTTATCAGATAGTACCAGCTCCCTTTACGGGTACTACGGCTGAATACTGTATTGTCTATGATGAGAACGATAATAAATCCGAAGATAAAGCAAAAATAAAATTAACCGCTGAATATAAAAACGGCCTTAAAGACGGAAAAGAAACTGACTACAACTGCGGAGACGGAAAAGTAAACGGACATACAGACTACCGGCTGGGCATGAAAAACGGTATTCAGATAACCTTTAATACAGACGGCAGTGTCAGAAACAAAATACAGTATAAAGATGATAAAAAACACGGTGATGCTGAATACTACACCGACAATATCCTGACTAAAAAAGAGCACTACAAGAACGATGAATTAGACGGCCGGAGTGTTGAATATAACAAATACGGAGATGTTACTTATTTTCGCGATTATAAAGACGGTCTCAGTAACGGATTTTATTTTGTGAACACACGCATGACAAAGTACATGATGTCAGAGCGTAATAACCGGAGACACGGCTGGACTTACAGTTATGATAATGACGGTAATGTAACTGGTAAAGACTGTTCTGTACCGGATAAACGGAACGTCACAGAGGATGATTGTGCCGGGATGCCGCTGCCGCCGGAAAAAATTACACCGGTAAACCGCTGAACCGGACGCTGTATATAATACTGTTACGGCAGGCGCGATATATCAGTCAATATCGTTGCCTGTCAGCAGCCGGACATCACAGGGTTTTTCCGTGGTGAACCTGACCGTTAATCCGTTAGCGCCGGTCATGCCGGTATAGGTATCATCCGGGTCACACAGATTAATAATTTTATATCTGACGAAATCCTGCGGTTTCCCTTCTTTGCTCATTAACCGGAATGTCTCTCCGTAGCGGTAATTATTGTGAACCGGGATAAGATCATAATCACCATAACGGACATCCCCTTCCACCAGGAAATGTGAGCTGAATGAATACCGGGTGTATTCTGCGATAAACATACTTTTATTATCATTATACATACTGAATTCATCCGGTTTTTCCAGTACTTTCCTGCCTTTAAAATCCACCAGAATATAACCGGCCGTCGAGGCATACTGTACATTATCAACTTCAGATACATACACTTTGGTGGTTTTGGTTTCCGCCTGTGATATCACAGGAAATAACAACACACAGGTAACCGCCATGCCGGTCAATATATTCCGTTTCATTTCCTGCTCCTTTCATCAGCCGGTAACGGGGTTTACCGTTATTATTTATCCGTTATAACACAGATAAAGCAGAATAAAAAAACGGGCGCTTTCTGAGCGCCCGTTTTTTGTCTGCGGATAAATCAGATACTGAAAGAAGAACCACAGCCACAGGTTGTTTTGGCATTCGGGTTGGTGACGATAAACCGCGAACCTTCCAGCCCTTCGGTATAATCCACACAACCGCCGACCAGATATTGCAGGCTCATCGGATCAACCACCAGCGCCACGCCTTCTTTTTCGATGGTCATGTCGCCGTCATTGATGGCATCATCAAACGTGAAGCCATACTGGAAACCGCTGCAACCGCCGCCGGTGATATACACACGCAGACGCAGGTTCGGATTTTCTTCATCCGCGATTAAGATTTTTACTTTTTTAGCTGCCGCATCAGTAAATTGCAGGGGCATTGCTGCATCATCGCTCATTTATTACTCCAGACTGGCCGCGACCAGTAAACACACGCAGAAGCTGACCGCTTCCGGACACTACTGCTGATTATCCACCACCTCCGGCAATCGTTCAAGTTTCGCCACACAGAAAGCATAGTGTCCACACTATTAATAAGGATATAGTTATCATGAGGATAATGCGATAAGTTGGATTCACCGCCGCTCTCCTTTACAATAGCCGCAATTTCCCGCTCACCGACTGACAGGAGTCCTGCATGAGCCGTTCTGAAAATCTCTATACTGAAGCACAACATTTTATCCCGGGTGGTGTGAACTCACCGGTTCGTGCCTTTAACGGTGTCGGCGGTACGCCGCTGTTTATCGAGCGCGCCAACGGGGCTTATATTTATGATGTCGACGGCAAAGCCTATATCGACTATGTCGGCTCCTGGGGGCCGATGGTGCTGGGGCATAATCACCCGGCCATCCGCACCGCTGTCATCAAAGCGGTGGAAAAAGGGCTGAGTTTCGGTGCTCCGACTGCCGACGAAGTGGAAATGGCGAAATTTGTCACCGAACTGGTGCCGTCCATGGATATGGTGCGCATGGTGAACTCCGGTACCGAAGCCACGATGAGTGCGATTCGTCTGGCACGCGGTTATACCGCCCGCGATAAAATCATCAAATTTGAAGGCTGCTACCACGGACACGCAGACTGCCTGCTGGTCAAAGCCGGGTCCGGCGCACTGACCATCGGCCAGCCGAACTCACCGGGTGTGCCGGCAGATTTTGCCAAACACACACTAACCTGTACCTACAATGACCTGAGCTCTGTCCGTGAGGCGTTTGAAAAACACCCGCACGACATCGCCTGTATCATTGTCGAGCCGGTCGCCGGGAATATGAACTGTATACCGCCGTCAGCGGATTTCCTGCCCGGCCTGCGCGCCTTGTGTGATGAGTTCGGTGCGCTGCTGATTATCGATGAAGTGATGACCGGCTTCCGTGTCGCGCTGGGTGGTGCTCAGGCGCATTATGATGTTGAGCCGGATCTGACCTGTCTGGGTAAAATTATCGGCGGCGGAATGCCGGTGGGCGCTTTCGGTGGCCGCGGTGAGATCATGGAAAAACTCGCCCCGACCGGCCCGGTTTATCAGGCGGGAACGCTGTCCGGTAACCCGATCGCGATGGCGGCGGGTCTTGCCTGCCTGCATGAAATTGCCCAGCCGGGTGTGCATCAGCGCCTGACCGAACTGACGGATATGCTGGCAGACGGTCTGTGCGAAAAAGCCCGTGAAGCCGGTATTCCGTTTGTGGTTAACCATGTCGGCGGGATGTTCGGCCTGTTCTTTACCGATGCACCGGCAGTCACCTGCTATCAGGATGTGATGAACTGCGATGTTGAGCGCTTTAAGAAATTCTTCCACCTGATGCTGCAACAGGGCATTTACCTGGCACCATCCGCCTTTGAGGCCGGATTTATGTCTGTCGCGCACAGCGACGAAGATATCCGCAAAACCATTGATGCGGCCGCTTACGCTTTCTCAGAGCTGTAATGCCCGCATAACCTGTCACGCCCGGCATCTGCCCGGGCGTTTTTGTTTTTCAGCTTGCTTTCTGTTTTTTTCTGCTTAAAATTCCCTCTGTTAGCCCACTCTTTTTCCGTATTACCGCGGCTGCTGAACCCGGTAATTCAATTCTGAAAGAGAGAAAAAGATGGATAACACCCGAAACCGCGCCTGGCGCAGATTCAAAAACCGTATCAATAAGTCCCGTGATCAGAAACATGACGCATCGTTATATGATTATCCGGCAGAGAAATGCTGGAAAATGATGTACGGACGCAGTGAAAAGATGATCCGGGCGGCTCAGTTAGGCATGGCATATCCGCAGATCAGTCAGGCGGTTCTGACACGTAACGCCTGCGACGAGGAAAAGAGTCTGTGAATGTCCTGTTTATCTGCAGCCGCAACCAATGGCGCAGCCCGACTGCCGAACATCACTGGCGGAATCATCCGCAGTGGTCTGTCCGTTCAGCCGGTACCAGCCGCAATGCAAAACGCCGGGTTACCCCGGCGTTACTTCAGTGGGCTGATGTGATTTTTGTGATGGAGCACAAACATAAAAACCGCCTGAAAGCAGAGTTTACCCGCCTGCTGGATCATAAACCCCTTCATGTCCTTGAGATCCCGGATGATTATCATTACGGTGATCCGGCACTGATCGCCCTGCTGGACGATCTGGTGCCGCCGTATCTTTCCGCTGTCTGAATCTTACCGGATCAGAATTCCCGCTGCTCTGTCAGCCAGCCGTTAAAGTGCACCGAGCACTCATCTTTGTCGGCCAGTCCGGAGGCGATAAAGATATTCTTCTTATTATCTTTATTCACATACGTGATCCGTAAAACCAGGTTATACGCCGGGTTAGCGGAAAACAGTTTCTTATAGGATTCCGGTGAACTTTTGGATTTGTCTGTCAGGGAATCATAGGTTTCCTGCGCAAGCTGAGAAATCAGCAATTCCCCGGCCGGTTGAGCAGACAGAATTTCTGTTTTGGTTTTGCCTGCATCAATCTGTTTCAGATCAATGTGAAGCGTATGCTCCATCACTATCTGCATTTCCCGGTCAACCGAGCGGCCCGGTTTGCTGCACTCACTGACAATATCCGGTGCAGCAAACAACGGCGCACTGACCAGTGATAACAGCAGCGGCGATAAATATTTCAGTTTCATTCGACAATCAGCTCCGTATCACCACTGTCCACGATTTCTTTTCTGCGGGATTTTATCAGCACAATACAACCGGTGGATGCCGTCCCGGGATTACTGACACTGTCTCCGTGGATCAGGAATCCTGACCGGCCGCACATATCATTACCGGCATCCGGCGTTAATCTCAGGGTATAAGCTCCGGCAGTGCTGTGGGTGAAAGGTGCGCCGATGGTGTATGTTCCGCGCGGCAGCGGCCCCTGATTCACTTTACATTCATTGGCTGAATCATTTTTGTACCCTTCCGCACCGGCATATTCCGCATAAAATTTATGTACACCGTTCAGTGAAAATGCCCGTGTTGCAACATCGTATTTCCATGCCATTTTGAATATTCCTTATCCTTTAAAAGCAATCATCATGATAAAAGTTTTACATTTTTGAAATCATAAGAATAATAGCACCCGAAAGATAAATTAACAGTGATATACGGCTAACCGGGAATCCGACTTAGAAAGAAATACGTAATACAACAGATAAAAAAATACGCCTCCGGAGAAAGAGGCGTATAAGATTACGAGCAATGTAATCAAACCGATAACTGTGAATATTATGCTTTTATAAATGATTGCACGGTGGTCAGCGCCAGCCGGGTCAGCGCGGAGTAAAACGGACTGTGCCCGTATGTATCCAGCCGCTGCGCATAACGCGGCAGCCAATTCATCAAATGCTGACTGAGCAGTGTGTTCACTGCCGCGCTCCGCATTTCAGAGGCCAGTACCGCTGCCTGGAATAAAATCAGCCCGATATGGTCCGCCGGTTCCGGATACGGGGTATCCAGTTTCAGCCGCTCCCGTTTTAAGAACGCGCTCAGCGCAAGGGTCGAATCTCCCTGCAGTAATCCTTCCGCATCCAGATACACCGAGCCCCAGGGCGGAGCCGGTAACGCCCCCGGCCCGGCAAACAGCGACTGCCATGCGGATTTCAGCACCTCCGTGCCCTCACCCGCCGTGCGGCTCAATTGTGAACACAGTGTATTGTCCACCTCACACGGCCACTGCTGTGCAAATCCAGGCAGGGTAAACAGGCGCATAGCGGCCCGGTTGCTGTCATCATCCGGCGGGAACAGATAACAGATCCCCAGCACGTTAAACGCGGCTGCATAGTGGGCTGTTTTACTCATTACATCCCCCGTCAGATATGAATGTAATAGAACACATAACGCAGCATAAACTCTGCCGCGATGGTCAGCAAACAGTCGGTGATAAACCCGGCGCAGACCGGTAAACCGCTGTGTGCTTTTTTCTGTGCCCGCACCAGAGAGATACCGCAGAGTGTCACCCCCATCACCGCCGCTGCCCAGACACCAATCCGCAGCCCGGCAATACTGTCATACGCCTCAATCGGTGACAGCGGGAATGTGATTGATTTGTGTGTCAGCTGTGTACGGGTCAGGTAATGCGCATAAAACGGCTGATACAGCAGACGCCCGATCAGACTTACCGCCATCACACTCCACAGCAGCCACTGCTGTGATAAGGACAGTGCGTCTGCGGGCAGTATAATCCCGGCCCTGTGTCCGGCTTTCCGGATCACCATCACCACCAGCACAAACAGGATGGCACCGAGTGTCAGTGTTGTGCCGTAAAACATCAGGTAGGTGTTGATGTCATTCCAGGTCAGAATCGAGGTATAGCGGTAAATCGATGCCATACAAAAAATATCCGCCAGCCCGATCGCCATCGCACCGCCGTATAACAGGAAAGAGAATTTTCCCGTTTTCCACAACCAGAGGAAACTGACACCCAATGCGCCGACAAACGCCGCCGTGACCACCACTTCCCGGCTGAGCCAGGCACTGAACACATTATTGATCGCATTCGGGGCATTGAGCGGCACACCGAGGTGGGTAATTGACGCGACTGAGCCCACCCCTGCAATGGCGCAGATAATAAAAATCGTCAGCATCATAAAGCGCTTAAAACTGTCTGCCGGGAGGCGGCGGCAGAGATGCACGGCAAACACCCCGCTCACAACGCACAGCCCCGCCGCCGCATTCATCATGTAAGTGAAAATTAAAAGTGACCACTCATTCATTTTTCTTTTCTCTCACTGTTCATGTCATCAAAATTCGCGCCCTGATGCGGATTGATCACCAGATTCGGATGCGTGATTGAGGGATCCGGCAGTCCGGTCACGTAATCGAGTGAGCCGTATTTCGCCCGCAGTTCCTCAATTGGCCCGAACTGAATCGCCCCGAGCGGACAGGTGCTGACACATACCGGCTGCTCACCATTCTGCTGAAGATCAATACAGAAATCGCATTTCGACATCTGTTTCGTTTCCGGATCCATCTGCGGTGCGCCGTACGGACACGACCACGCACAGGCACCGCATCCGACACATTTATCGGTATTAACCATCACAATGCCGTCCCCTTCCCGCTTATGCATTGCAGTTGTCGGACAGTTGCGCACGCAGATCGGATCTTTGCAGTGGTTACAGGAGATGGAAAGCGTATAGGCGAACACGTTATTAATCAGCGCGCCGTTTTTATTGCGGCTGTAGCCGCCGCCGGTCATTTCATACACGCGGCGGAAGCGGCGGCCGACATCAAGATTATTTTTGTCCTTGCACGCCACCTGACACGCCTTGCAGCCGGAGCAGCGGGCGGAATCAATATAGAAACCTAATTGTTTGTCACTGACTGCCGGATAAACAATGAATTTGCTCATGCTTTTTCCACCTCAACTAATAGTGTCTGGTGCGCGTTGCCGTGGGCGAGCGCGGTACTGCGTGACGAGGTGAGCACATTGGCACATCCGCCCTGATCAATGCCGTCGCTGTCCGGTTGCCACCAGGCGCCGGCCTGTAATGCCACCACCCCCGGCATAATGCGCGGTGTGATTTTCACCGCAATCATGGTGATACCGCGATCGTTATGCACTTTCACTTTCTCACCGTCACTGATGCCGCGATCAGCCGCATCCGCCGGGTTGATCCACAGCTCCTGGCGCTGCACTTCCTGTAACCACGGGTTGGCAAACTGGGTGGAATTCGCGCGGTTGCGCCCTTTCCAGGTGATCAGCTGTAACGGGTATCTCGCCGTGAGACTATCCTCCGGCCCCTCGGTGGCCGCCACATAATGAGACAACGCCGGGATCTCCGGATTGTGCATGTCATACAGGCGTTTGGAGAAAATCTCGATTTTGCCGGACGGGGTCGGGAACGGGTTGTTTTCCGGATCCTGAATATTCTGCTCAAACACGACGTTCTGCGTATGCGGACGATGAGTTAATAAATGACGGCGTTTGATCAGCAGTTCATCAAAGGTTGGAATGTTATCTTCCGGGCGCTTCTGTGCCGCATCATTGACGAGAAACTCTATCCAGTCGCGATCCGTTTCATGGCCTTCAGTAAATTCATCACGGACACCCAGTTTCTCTGCCACTTCACACAGCCAGTCATAGTCCGTGCGCCGTTCAAATTCCGGCTCAATGGCTTTTTCAGACAGGATCAGATAATCGCCGTAACTCCAGGTACCGCCGATATTCCAGCGTTCCAGAAAACTGGTTTCCGGCAGCAGCAGATCCGCATATTTCGCACTCGGGGTGAGATAGAGGTCACTGCAGACGATAAATTCGACTTTCGATTCATCCTCCAGCACGCTGGCGGCATGAAGAATATCGGTATTCTGGTTGGTCATGTAGTTACCCGCCATCGAAAAAATCATTTTGATTTCGGTGTCGAGTTTGTCTGCATTTTTCAGTCCGTTCTCCGGTGTCACCAGGGTTTTGTCTTCGCACGCCTGCACCCAGTTGGTGATGTTGATTTTGGCTTTGACCGGGTTATCAAACAGCTTTGGTCCGGCGATGGTTTTACGCAGTTCCGGATTCAGCGCCATGCCGTAACCCGCAGCCCAGCCGCCGCGCACACCGACATTGCCGGTGATGGTTGCCAGCAGCGTGGCCCCGCGCGCACTGCGCTCACCGCAGATATGACGCTGCGGCCCCCAGCCCTGCATCAGCACCGCCGGTTTGGTTGTGGCATATTCACGCGCCAGCTGACGGATAGTGTCCGCCGGAACTTTGGTGATTTTTTCTGCCCATTCCGGGGTTTTGACCACACCGTCTTTCTGACCGGTCAGATACGCCACCAGTGATTCATTATCCGCCACGCCTTCCGGCATCTGATCTTCACGGAAACCCAGAGTGTATTTATCAATAAACGCCTGATCGTGCAGATTTTCTGTCACGATGACATACATCATCGCATCCATCATGGCATTGTCGGTGGTCGGCAGCAGCGGTATCCACTGATCCGCCAGCGAAGAAGCGGTATCGGAATAGCGCGGATCAACGACAACAAATTTGGTGCCGTTCTTTTTCATTTTCTGGAAATAGTGGTTACTGTGCCCGAAAATCGTTTCGTTCGGATTATGTCCCCACAGGATCACCAGCGGCGTATTTTCCAGGGTATCGAGTGTGCTGCCGCTGGCCGCCGTGCCATAAGTATAGGGCGTGGCCGCCATGGTGTTGCCGTTACTGACGGAATGATAGTTTTCCAGAAAACCGCCGGTCAGGTTAAACAGGCGGCGCAGCATATTCGCGCCGGAAAAAATCCCGCCGGTCACCCCGGTACTCAGGCTGACAAAGCGCGATGCCGGGCCGTATTTGTCACTGATGCGCTGCCATTCGGCGGCAATCAGGCTGGTGGCTTCTTCCCAGCTGATACGTTCAAAACGTCCCTCACCGCGCTTACCGACCCGTTTCATCGGGTATTTCAGGCGATCAGGATGATAAATAAATTTCCGGTAGCCGCGTCCGCGCACACAGGCCCGCATGATCGGCATCTCTTCATTGAGTTCCGCATCCGGCCGGGTTGTGATGCGGATAGCTTTTCCGTCTTTGATGTGAGCGCGGATATCACATTTCCCGCCGCAGTCAAAACTGCTGCAGGTCGGTACAATGCGCACGCCGTCATCCGTCTGATGAACCGGAATATGTGCCGGATTGGCCGGTACGGATGCAATACTTTCGGATGCCAGAAACGGCACCGCAGATAATACAGAACTGACCTGTATAAAGCGGCGGCGGCTTATTTCGCCGGGAGCGCCGGATTTTTCATTATCGTGGCCGGATTGATGACTCATAATGGATTTACCCCGGGTGAGAAACAGAGTGCGGTATTTAAAACATCAGGAAATAATAAATATTATTTGATTTTAAATGACCGGAAATAACTTCACGCCACCGGTAATCGCTTAATAACCGGAAATAATTAAAATCTGTATAAACAGAATGGCGGCAGCAAAATAGTAATGGATTAATATATTGCCGCCATGCGCAAATCAGACAACGACAATTGAATTCCGGCCTCTTTCACGTTACTGTTAACTGAACGTTTTCTATTTGTTACTGTAAAAATACAAACACGCTGTCCGGGTCTGTTATTATCACAAAAGCCCTGTTTTGCGGTGGCGGGATCTGATATAACACCCGCCGGTTTTTCCTTCAGTCAGATACGGAGCGCGGTACTCATGAGAAATATTCCGTTAAAAAGCGTGGATAATATCGCGCGGGATGTCATTGCGCTCGGCACTGATTATCTGCCCGATACCCTGCTGGAATACCACGCCCACCGCCGGGCACAGTTTTTGTATCCGGCCACCGGGCTGATTGAAGTCAGTACCGCAGACGGTGAGTGGGTGATCCCGCCCTCCTGCGGAGTGTGGATCCCGGAACAGGTCGCTCATGAAACCCGGATGCTGAATGTCAGTACCCGCAGTCTGTATATTGAACCGGCGGCAAAGCCGCGTCACGCCGTCAGTTGTGAGGTGGTGAGTGTCTCCCCGCTGCTGCGCCAGCTGCTGCTGGAGGCGGTGGATATCCCGGCGGAATATGATATTCAGGGGCGTGACGGTGTTCTGATGCAGCTGATCCTCTGCGAACTGGCGCGCATGCCCCCGCTGCCGTTTTTCGCACCGATCCCGCGTGATGAGAAACTCGGCCGCCTGTGCCGTGAGTTTATGCGCAAACCGGTTATCACCTCACAGCCGGGGGAGTGGGCGGAGCAACTGCACAAAAGCGAGCGCTCTTTCAGCCGTTTTTTCCGCACCCAGACCGGGATGTCGTTTTCAGAATGGCGGCAACAGGCGTGTCTGCTGAACTCGCTGTCTCATATTCTGTCCGGAAAATCGATTACCGAAGTGGCGTATGAGCTGGGTTACAACAGTGCGGGGGCATTCTCGATTATGTTTAAAAAACAGATGGGGCAATCCCCTTCCCATTTTAAAAATGACGATTCGGATATCCGCCATTTTTAAATTGTTTTTTAACAAATATAATTTTAGTATGATGTCCGGAACACATTTGATTTATTTTCCTGTTTTCTCTTTTTGTGTATTTTGTTTAATTGATCTGAATCAAATTTAAATTTACCTTACTACCACTTTGTGATTATTTACAAAACACTAAAAACCTCAATTAATAATTATTAAACATCAAAGTTCACTTTCATTGATTTCAGGCAATATAAATTCAACCTTTGCTGATATTCTCCTCACGATTTTTTACAAATAAATAAAAAAGAGGATGCGATGAATTTCAGCCGCAGACAGTTCTTTAAGGTTTGTGCCGGCGGTCTCGCCGGAACAACTGCCGCCGCTTTAGGCTTTATGCCGTCAGTAGCAATGTCCAATGTCCGGGAATACAAATTACTCCGTTCAAAAGAGACCCGTAACACCTGTACCTACTGCTCCGTCGGATGCGGGTTACTGATTTACAGCATGGGCGATGGTGCCATGAATGCCAAATCAGCGATTTTCCACGTCGAGGGTGACCCTGATCATCCGGTCAACCGCGGGGCGTTATGCCCGAAAGGTGCCGGTCTGCTCGATTATATTCACAGTGAAAGCCGTCTGCGTTATCCGCAGTACCGCGCGCCGGGCTCGGATAAATGGCAGCGCATCAGCTGGGATGACGCATTTGAGCGTATCGCCCGTCTGATGAAAGCCGACCGTGATGCCAACTTCATTGAGAAAAACAGCGAAGGCACCACGGTAAACCGCTGGCTGACCACCGGGATGCTCTGCGCCTCTGCCGCCAGCAACGAAACCGGGATGTTAACCCAGAAATTTACCCGTTCCCTCGGGATGCTGGCAGTCGATAACCAGGCGCGTGTCTGACACGGACCAACGGTAGCAAGTCTTGCTCCGACATTTGGTCGCGGTGCCATGACCAACCACTGGGTTGATATCAAAAACGCCAACGTCGTTGTGGTGATGGGCGGGAATGCTGCGGAAGCACATCCTGTCGGTTTCCGCTGGGCGATGGAAGCGAAAAACAACAATGATGCCACACTGATCGTTATCGATCCGCGCTTTACGCGGACCGCTTCCGTGGCGGATCACTACATCCCTATCCGTTCCGGGACCGATATTACGTTCCTTTCCGGCGTGATCCTGTACCTGATGGAAAACGGGAAATTCCACGACGAGTATGTGCGCCATTACACCAATGCGCCGTTACTGGTCCGTGAGGATTACACATTCAAAGACGGTTTATTCAGCGGCTATGACGCTGAAAAACGCCGTTACGACAAAACTACCTGGAATTATCAGTTCGGTGAAGACGGCTATGCGCTGCGTGACGACACCCTGCAGAATCCGCAGTGTGTGTGGAATAAGCTGAAAGAACACGTCAGCCGTTATACTCCGGAGATGGTGGAAAAAATCTGCGGTACACCGCAGGCGGATTTCCTCAAAGTCTGTGAGATTCTGGCATCCACCAGCCCGGCCAACCGTGCGGCAACCTTCCTGTATGCCCTCGGCTGGACACAGCATACCGTCGGCGCGCAGAACATCCGTACCATGGCGATGATCCAGCTGCTGCTCGGTAATATGGGTGTGGCAGGCGGCGGCGTGAACGCCCTGCGCGGTCACTCCAATATTCAGGGTCTGACGGACCTGGGTCTGCTTTCCACCAGCCTGCCGGGTTATCTGACCCTGCCGTCCGAAAAACAGACGGATCTCACCAGCTATCTGAACGCCAATACGCCGAAAGCCACGCTGCCGGGCCAGGTCAACTACTGGAGCAACTATCCGAAGTTCTTCGTCAGCCTGATGAAATCGTTCTACGGCGATGAAGCAACCAAAGAGAACCAGTGGGGCTATGACTGGCTGCCGAAATGGGATCAGGCTTATGACGTGCTGAAGTATTTCGACATGATGAACAAAGGCGAAATCAACGGCTATATCTGTCAGGGCTTTAACCCGGTCGCGTCCTTCCCGGACAAAAACAAAGTGGTCAGCTGCCTGAGCAAACTGAAATACCTGATAACCGTTGACCCGCTGAGCACTGAAACCGCGAGCTTCTGGCAGAACCACGGCGATATGAATGATGTGGATCCGGCATCCATTCAGACTGAGGTGTTCCGTCTGCCGTCCACCTGTTTCGCGGAAGAAGACGGCTCGATTGCCAACTCCGGCCGCTGGTTACAGTGGCACTGGAAAGCAGCGGATGCCCCGGGGGAAGCCCGTACCGATGGTCAGATCCTTGCCGGTATTCTGTGGAAAATGCGCGAGCTGTATCAACAGGAAGGCGGTCAGGGTGTCGATCAGCTGATGAAAATGTCCTGGGATTACAAGCAGCCGTTTAATCCGGAATCCGACGAAGTCGCCAAAGAGAACAACGGCGTGGCCCTTGACGATCTGTATGATGCCAACGGCAACTTACAGGCGAAAAAAGGCGAACTGCTCAGCTCCTTTGCGCTGCTGCGTGATGACGGCTCCACCGCGTCCTCCTGCTGGATCTACACCGGCTGCTGGACGGAACAGGGTAACCAGATGGCGAAACGGGATAACAGTGACCCGTCAGGTATCGGTAACACCCTAGGCTGGGCCTGGGCATGGCCGCTGAACCGCCGTGTTATTTATAACCGCGCCTCTGCCGATCTGCAGGGTAAACCGTGGGATAAAAACCGCGTGCTTATCGAGTGGAACGGCAAGAAATGGGTCGGTAACGATATCCCTGACTTCAACGCCTCTGCACCGGAAGCCGGTACCGGTCCGTTTATTATGCAGCCGGAGGGCTTAGGCCGTCTGTTTGCCATTGATAAAATGGCGGAAGGACCGTTCCCGGAACACTACGAGCCGTTTGAAACACCGATTGGTACTAACCCGCTGCATCCGGAAGTCGTATCCAACCCGGCTGCCCGTATCTTTGAGGATGATAAAAAACGTCTCGGAAATCATACGGAGTTCCCGTACGTCGGCACGACTTATCGTCTGACAGAGCATTTCCATACCTGGACCAAACATGCGCGGCTCAATGCTATCGCACAACCGGAACAGTTTGTGGAAATCAGTGAAACCCTGGGCGCAGCCAAAGGGATCCGCAGCGGCGATAAAGTGAGAGTCAGCAGTAAACGCGGCTTTATCCGTGCGGTTGCTGTGGTCACGCCACGTCTGCAGACACTGATGGTGGACGGTAAGCCGGTCGAAACTGTCGGGATCCCGATCCACTGGGGTTTCGAGGGTGCCGCCCAAAAAGGCTTTATCACCAACACACTGACGCCGGGAGTCGGTGATGCCAACTCGCAAACGCCTGAATTCAAAGCGTTCTTAGTCAACATCGAGAAGGCGTAAGGAGGAATTATGTCCATGCAATCTCAAGACATTATCAAACGTTCTGCGACCAACAGCATAACGCCGCCTCCTCAGGCCCGTGACGACAAGTTTGAAGTCGCCAAGCTGATCGATGTATCCACCTGTATCGGCTGTAAAGCCTGTCAGGTGGCCTGTTCCGAATGGAATGACATTCGTGATGAGGTCGGGTTCTGTACCGGGGTTTATGATAACCCGACCGACCTCAGCGCCAAATCCTGGACTGTCATGCGGTTCAGCGAGACCAAAGAGAACGGCAAACTGGAGTGGCTGATCCGCAAGGATGGCTGCATGCACTGTTCGGACCCGGGCTGTCTGAAAGCCTGCCCGTCTGCCGGTGCAATTATTCAGTACGCCAACGGTATCGTTGATTTTCAGTCAGAACACTGCATCGGCTGCGGCTACTGCATTGCGGGTTGTCCGTTCAATATTCCGCGTCTGAATCCGAAAGATAACCGGGTGTACAAATGCACACTCTGTGTTGACCGGGTCAGCGTGGGCCAGGAGCCGGCCTGTGTGAAAACCTGTCCGACCGGTGCTATCCATTTCGGCACCAAAAAAGACATGCTGGAAGTGGCGGACGAGCGCGTGCAGAAGCTGAAAAAACGCGGCTTTGCCAATGCCGGAGTCTACAACCCGGACGGTGTCGGCGGCACACATGTGATGTATGTGCTGCAGCACGCGGATAATCCGGAGCTCTATCACGGGCTGCCGAAAGATCCGCAGATTGATACACCGATTGATCTCTGGAAAGGGGTACTGAAACCGCTGTCGGCTATCGGGTTTATCGCCACCTTTGCCGGACTGGTATTCCACTATGTGGGGATCGGCCCGAACAAAGAGACGGACGATGAGGAAGAGGAGGAAACTCACCATGAGTAAGAAAAGCAAAATGATCGTCCGCACGAAATTTATTGATCGTGCCTGTCACTGGACAGTGGTGATCTGCTTTTTCCTGGTCTCCTTATCCGGTATTGCGCTGTTCTTCCCGACACTGCAATGGCTGACGGAAACCTTCGGGACACCGGCGATGGGGCGCATTCTGCACCCGTTCTTTGGTGTGCTGATTTTCGTCGTGCTGATGTTTATGTTTTTCCGCTTCGTTAAGCACAACATCCCGGAAAGAGAAGATCTGCCGTGGATTAAAAATATTATCGAAGTACTGAAAGGCAATGAGCACCATGTGGCGCGTGTCGGTAAATACAACGCCGGACAAAAAATGATGTTCTGGAGCATTATGAGCATGATCTTCGTCCTGCTTGCCACCGGGATCATCATCTGGCGTCCGTACTTTGCGCACTACTTCCCGATGTGGATGATCCGCTGGAGCCTGCTGATCCACGCAACGGCGGCTATTGTTCTGATCCACGCCATCCTGATCCATATGTATATGGCCTTCTGGGTGAAAGGGTCTATCAAAGGCATGGTGGAAGGTAAAGTCAGCCGCCGCTGGGCGAAGAAACATCACCCGCGCTGGTATGAAGAAGTGGAAGCCGAAGAAGCTGCTGAGGAAGCGAAGCAGAAGAAGTAATCGTCACCGGCTTTTAACTGTGAACTGCGCCGCAAACGTTCAATGCAACGAATGCGGCGCAGTTTTTTTATGGTTTAATTTCTGTCCGGAATAGTAACTGATTTTGCAGATTGGGAATAATTATTGGTCTGGTGAAGTCTGTACCAGCGTTAAGGAGATGCTATGGGTGTTGAATTTCACATAACGAGAGCTGAATTTTGGGCAGAGAATGAAGATGCACAGATAACTGCTGATGAATGGCTTAACTACATTAATAACGATAATGAATTAAACAGATATATTATAAACGGCGATTACCACGCCTTGTGGTCAGGTCACCCGTTGTACGAAGATTCATGGCTTGACTGGAGTGAAGGTAATATTTATACCAAATGGCCTGATACATACCTGTACAGAAAGATGTTGCAGATTGCAAAGCACCTTAATGCCCGGGTGATGGATGATGAGGGTACGATTTACAGTAACGAATCACAGTGGGAGTATGATCCGTCAACTTACGCTTAACGCCAGCTGTTGACCCGCAGAGGACAGGCCGGGTGGTTCTTAGGTCTGTTATGAGTGAATTGCAGACCTTAAAACGGAGTCTATTTTCCAAAGATATCATTCAATAATCTTGCTGATACTATCTTTTAGCCATCCTTCAACCTCTTTTTGTATATGTTGAGCTGCTGCGTTAGCTGAATCTGTTGAATTAATATTAACTTTTATATTTCTCCACTTATTACATTGCGGTCTGAAATACTCATCCCAACTCTGCCTTTTTAGAAATTCATAAGAAAAACTTATCATTACATCTTTGTTTGAATAAAATGGAACCACATAAAGGCATATAGGATCAACTATTTCAAATAAAGGCTCAAAGGATACATGCAGAATTCTATCATCCATGTAATGACTGTACGCAAAACCATCTACAAACGTTCTCTTTTTAATTACTTTTTCTAATTTATATTCTTTCCCATCATCAAGTCCACCTAACATCCCAAAACGATCTAAATCTGAAAGATAACCCGATATTCCTCTCGGCTTTTTAGGCAATTGCTTGTATTCTTCAACCTCATAATCTTCTGTATCAAAAGTTGCAACAGCGTAATAGTTCTTTTCTTTATTACTTTCAAGCCACTCCCCCAACTTAGTGTTGTTTGGAACATCGTAACTTGAAACTGAGTTATCAATTTTAATTGTATATAATTTTTTTATATCTTGATTCCAAGATGATAATTTTGAATTAAATTCTTTAACAAAATTTCGTAAACTTCCCTCATCGAAACAAATTTCTTTTGATTTTATTGATACTAAATCGTAAACATTAGTACTGGGTTGTTTATCTTCTTCTAATGGTAGCGAAGGCTTACTATCATTATTTTCTTTTGTTTCATCATCTAATTTGATACCAAAGGCTTTATAAATTAATTGATGTGTATCATTTGAAACTAAACCAAATTTTTCTAAGTTAGTTGATTGAGTAACAAAAATAGGTGAAGAACTTCCTGAGTTTGCAAAATCATCAGCTACTGCATCCATAATTTCTCTATATCGAATTTCTCCATTTCTATCTAGCAACGAAGTCAGGATACTTTCTGTAAATTGACTAAATTCTGTCCCAGCATATGATACCTCATCATCTCTGGAAGAAAACCAGAAATAAATATCATTCAGGCCATGCTCTTTTGCTGATTTCTTTAGGTTATTTTCTGTGTTAAATTCACTCTTTATGTACTGAGTCCCACTAAAGCAAGCATCAACAATCTTTACGCATAGCTTTGGAGATATGGATTTCATCCATTCATCTAGTTCTGAATTTCGTAGACCTGTTGTTTCTCTTCTTTTTTTGTCAAAATCAGAAGGTAAATAGAAAAAATCATCTTCAAATCTTTCGCCATGTCCACTAAAATAAAATATAAACTCAGAAATTTCTTTTTCTTTATATTTTTCGATAAAGTCAGCAATATTTCTTTTTATTAATGTTCCAGGGTCATCATTATTTAGGTAAAGGATTTCTTCAAAATCCTTTACGCTTTCTAAAACATCTTTAAACAACTCCGCATCATTTTTGCAAGCTGTAAGATTGTCGTAAATATCGCTTTTATAATTTTCAACACCAATTACAATACCAATATTCATCAGCGTCCCTCGTTCGCTATCATCCTAACTTTTAGACTATTTTTAACTAAGCCTAAGTTACCCACATTTATCGTAATGTCTATGATGCAATTTTCCCATGCATACTTCAAAGGTATTTTTCCATTTTAATAATTTGAGCTCTCTGCCAAAGTTCAACATAGCTCGATATTACCAACGTCTACTCTTGGCACATTTCAGTCGTACACACTGGCTTTATTCTGATTCCTCCGTTTCGTGACGAATTAACTCTTCACTATCAGGCATTATCAGCATCTGTTGTGTTTTTTTACTGTTTTTCTCGTCCGGCGCTATGGGTCACTTTATGACCGGCCAGTACTATTTCTTTTCAAATTCAGGTGATTCCGTATGTTCATCCGGCAACTCATTAAGCCATACATCGTCTTCAGAATGCCGGGTTACAACCTAACGCCGCTATCCGGATAGCTTGTTTCATCAATGGATTAGACTTCATTATGTCAGCGTCCATCAGCTATAAGATAAACGGTATTATTTTCCCGCTTAGCGACCGCAATCACTAACAGAACAACACAGTCATCAATAACTTCATAAATCAGACGATAACCGGACGCTTTGAGTTTAATTTTATAACGGTTATTACATCCGCTCAGTCGTGCTGACGGGACATACGGATTTTCCAGACGTTCTGCCAGTTTTTTCTTAAATTGCATCTGAACAGGATGACCAAGCTTATGCCATTCCTTCAGTGCTTTCTTTTCAAATGCAAGTTTATAGGTCATCCAGAGATACACTCACGATCTCAGGTGATTTCATGCGTTCATCCGCCAACTGATTAAGCAAAGCATCTTCTGCCAGTTCCACATACCAGGCAAATAACTCTGGCGGAACACAATAAAACGCAGGTTCATTACGATTAAGAATGGCAACCGGATTACCTTCACCTTCCTGTACCGTTCCCATCGGATTACGTTTTAAATCAGTAATACTTGCAGCCGTATTACTGAGTATCTGATACGTCATTTTACGCCTCCGCACTGTTATCCTCCGGACATGTATAGCACTTAAAAAGATGCGTTTAAAGATGCCATCTAATGATTTTATAACTCATTATTTGGTCATTACTCAAACATACCACAAAAAACAAAACCCGCCAAAAGGCGGGTTTTCAGTGCTTCTTACAGAACAGGGGATTACTGTTCAAACATCTCTTTCAGCCAGCCGGGGGCTTCTTCGCCCTGCTGCTGAGCCGGGACCTGCTGGCCGCACAACGCTTGTGCGTCTGTTGTCCAGACCGGTAATATCCGGGTGACACCCACGCCGTTGCAGACAAAATTGCCGTCCGCATTGACCGACATCTCCGCGATATCTTCCGGCGGTGTGAGGTTCAGTGCCAGCGGCGGCTGATTGTCCAGATAACGTCCGTAAAGCACCAGCGCACCGGAGCCGCCGTACAGGCCGGACGGGCTGTTATCATCCAGCCCCATCCAGGATACGGTGACCTCTTTGCCGTCGATACCGACAAACCAGCTGTCGCGCATCAGGTTGGTGGTCCCGGTCTTCCCGGCCAGATGATATTTACCGAATTTCGATCCCAGACGACGGGCCGCGGTACCGCGTTCCACCACCTGCTGCATGCCGTACAGCGTCATATAGGCCGCCTGCGGAGCCACAGCACGCTGTGCCTGCGGGAAGCTCTGATAAATCACTGTACCGTCTTCCGCGATCACCGAGCGCAGTGCGGACAGTGTCGCACGGTTACCGCCGCTGCCGATGGTCTGGAACAGCTGAGAAACCTGTAATGGTGTCAGGTTTACCGCACCGAGCAGCATTGCCGGGACTTTCTGGATATTTTTCGCCGGTGCGCCGAGACGGACAAAGGTATCCGCCACCGCATCCAGGCCGACCGCCATACCGAGATTAACCGTCGGTACGTTGATAGAGCGCGCCAGCGCATCCACCAGCATCACACGACCGCTGAAGGTTTTGCTGTCATTACGCGGTGACCAGGTACCGCCGCCGCCCGGCACATTAATAGTCAGCGGCTGGTCGTCCAGCCAGGTGTTCAGGCGATAAGTGTCCGGAATACCGAGCGCGGTGAGATAGGTCATCGGTTTGGCCAGCGAGCCGATAGAGCGCTCTGCAGCCATAGCACGGTTAAATCCGGCAAACTGCGGCTGGGAGCCGCCGACCATCGCACGGACTTCGCCGCTGATGCGGTCAACCACCACCATCGCCCCTTCCAGTTCCGGTTTTTTACGCTCTGCACGGATGGCTTTCACGCCTTCCTCAACGGCATTTTCAGCCGCATCCTGTGAGACCGGATCCAGTGTGGTGAAGATTTTCACGCCGGACAGATCATCCACTTTATCACCGAGCTTCTCGCGCAGTTCCTGACGAACCAACTGCATAAAGGCCGGCTGCGGAGTGATCACGCCACTTTTCTCTTTCACACCCAGCGGACGTGCGCTCAGGACATCATACATTTCCTGATCGATCACACCGCCCTGGGTTTGCAGGAGTTTCAGCACCACGTTACGGCGCTCAAGGGCATTTTTCGGGTTACGCCACGGGTTATAGACCGACGCACCTTTTACCATCCCCACCAGCAGTGCCACCTGGTCGAGACTCAGCTCATCCACCGGACGGCCGAAGTAATAGAGGCTCGCCAGCGGGAAGCCACGGATTTGCTCATCCCCGCTCTGCCCCAGATACACTTCGTTGAGATACAGTTCCAGGATGCGGTCTTTGTCGTAGCGGTAATCCATAATGAGCGCCATATAGGCTTCATTAGCTTTACGCACCAGTGTCCGTTCGTTGGATAAGAACAGGTTTTTCACCAGCTGCTGTGTCAGCGTACTGCCGCCCTGCACCGCACGTCCCGCCGTCAGGTTTGCCAGCAGGGCGCGTCCGATGGAGGTGATGCTGATACCGTCATGCTCATAGAAATTGCGGTCTTCGGTCACCAGCAGGGCTTTGACCAGCTCATCCGGGAAGCCGCTGCGGGCCAGGAACAGACGCTGCTCACCATTCGCGGACTGCATCATGGTGATCAGTTTCGGATCGAGGCGGAAAAAGCCGAATTCGCGGCCGTTATCCACGTTTTCAATTTTTTCCAGTCCGCTGCTGCCGAAGGTCAGACGGGCATTGATCTGCCCCTCTTTACTGTCCGGGAAATCAAACGGACGGCGCAGCATCTGAATGGTATTACCGGTCACGGAAAATTCACCGGCACGGGTGATTTTGGTGACTTTGCGGTACTGCATACCTTCCAGCAGTTTCACCATCTCATTGAGGCTGTAATCCATACCCGGCTCAAGGTTCACTGTGCGTCCGTAAACCGCGGCAGGCAGATCCCAGACTTTGCCGTCCAGGCGGTCACTGATTTTCCCGGCCAGATAAACGCCATAGATCCCCAGCAGGATGGCCATCACAATGCCGAGTTTGACCAGGAACCAGAACCAGCGCCAGCGTCGTTTAGGCGGCTTGTTTTTGCGCCCTTTTTTACTCATGCGCGGGCTGTCCTCTTCATCGTCATAATCATCATCATCCGGTTCGTCATCCCCGAAATCATCATCGTATTCAATATCATCGTCATAATCCTCATCCCGGCGGCGACGGCGGTCTGAGCGCCCTCTTTTTTTACCGGCAGAGACTTTACTGCCCCTGCGGCCGGTGGGTTCACGATCAAAATCAGACATGGTCTCTCCCGTCAGTCTGTCTGCCGCACAATAATGTGCCGGGCGGGACAGGCGGTTATTTCATCAGTTGCTATTGTCGCCGATTCCGGCAACAGACACAGTAAAAATCCGTTAAACAAAGACTATCTTTGCATTTACATAAACTTTTTTACACGCTTTGTCGGCTGTGCATTTGCCGGATCGTCCGGCCAGAAATGTTTGGGATAACGCCCTTTCATCTCTTTCTGCACCTCGCGGTAGCTCCCGCCCCAGAAGGCTTTCAGGTCTGCTGTCACCTGTATCGGGCGGTGTGCGGGCGATAACAGACTGACCGTCACCGGCAGCCGTCCCTGCGCCACCACCGGCGTTTCACGCACACCATACATCTCCTGAATGCGGACTGCCATCACCGGCGGTTTATCCGCCGCATATTCTACAGGGATCCGGGTGCCGGTGGGTACTTCAAAATGACGCGGGAGCTGTGCATCAAGCCATTGCTGCTGCGACCAGTCCATGCGCTGACGCAGCGCGCCGTATAAATCCAGCTTTGCCAGCTGCTGCTGATTGCGCACACCACTCAGGTACGGTGACAGCCACTCATCCAGCCCGGCGAGCAGTGTATCATTATCCGCCGCCGGCAGCGGCTGTTCCGGGAACAGATCGTTTGCCAGATTCTGGCGGATAAGTAACTGCTCACAGGCTTCACTGAGTGGCAGAACAGACAATCCCTGCTCGCGGATCCAACTGAGCAGGGCTTCGCGGACAACCTCATCAGACGGTGCCGCCAGCGGTTTGCGTTCAATGATCAGTTGTCCGCAGGTAACCGCCTGCCACGCCTGCCAGTTGCCTTTGTTTTCATCACGGGTCAGACGGTTTTCGGTTTTCAGCAGATGCGGGGCCATTTCTGTCAGTTGTGATAATGCAAACGGCACGGCTTTCAGTATCCGTGCGTTAGCCTGCTGCTCATTTTGCAGGAGCAGCGGGGCAATAAGCCCGGGCTCATTACCCAGCGGACTGCTTTCATCCGTAACCGCGCCGGTGCCGTTTGCCAGCAGAAACGCACCGGAACGCCCGCGGCTGCCGGCGATTCTGTCCGGAAATCCCTGTAATAAGGTGCGGCACAGCCAGCCACTGTCCGGATCATGAGATGGTTTTCTGACCGGCTGACCGGCGGCCTGCAACAGCTGGTGCGCCCGTTTATCCCATCGTGCGGACGGGTGTGTCAGATCATGCAGAAGATTGCCGTTACCTTCGCGGGAAGGCTCTTCCAGCGCGGCAATCAGCCGGGCGGCATAGTATATCTGCGCCGGTTCTTCATTAAAGGTATAAAGCCACAACGCAGAAAGGCGCGGCTCTGTCCCGGAGGCTGCCATTGCCGCGCCTTTGGCGGTCAGTCCGCCGTGAGGCAGAAGACAGCCCATTTCTGTCAGTAATTTTTTCGCCACCTGTACCGCCACGGCAGGCGGGGTATCAAGCCAGGCAAGCTCTGATACCTCACGGCAGCCCCACTGCGCCAGGTTCAGCATCAGCCCGGCCAGGTCACTGTGACAGATTTCCGGTTCACTGTGCGCAGCGGCGCGTTCCGCTTCCGCCTGTCCGCACAGATGCAGACAGATCCCCGGCGCCAGACGTCCGGCGCGACCGGCACGCTGCGTCATCGATGAGCGGCTGATGCGGCTGCGTACCAGCCGGGTCAGTCCGCTGCGCGGATCAAACTGCGCGGTTTTCTCCAGGCAGCTGTCCACCACCAGTGTCACACCTTCGATAGTCAGACTGGTTTCGGCAATATTGGTCGCCAGCACGATTTTGCGCATACCTGGTGGCGGCGGTTCAATCGCCTGCTGCTGCTCTTTCAGCGACAATGCGCCGTACAGCGGGCAGATAAGGGTATCTGCATCCGTTTTACCGGTCAGTTGTTCCTGTAACCGGCAGATTTCCGCCTGTCCCGGCAGAAACACCAGCACAGAGCCTTCCTCCTGCTGATACAGCTGTAACACCGCCCGGGACACCTCACTGATAAAAGACTGATGAGCACTGAGCGGCTGATACCGTCTCTCCACCGGGAAAGCCCGCCCCTCCGCCGTGATCACCTCCGCCTGCGGCAGCAGGGACAGCAGCTGTTCATTATCTAAGGTCGCGGACATCACCAGCAGACGCAAATCATCACGCAGGGAGGACTGGACATCCAGCAGCAGCGCAAGAGCGAGATCAGCCTGTAAATTCCGTTCATGGAATTCATCCAGAATAATGATACTTACTTCGGATAATTCCGGATCCTGCTGTAACATTCTGACCAGAATTCCCTCTGTAACAACCTCAAACCGGGTGGCGGCGCTGATCCTGGTTTCACCACGCATCCGGTAACCCACGGTTTCCCCCGGACGTTCCCCGAGCTGTGACGCCAGCCGGTATGCCACGCTGCGGGCCGCGATACGGCGGGGCTCCAGCATGATAATCCGTCCGGTGACAGAAGCGTCTTTCAGCATCAGCAACGGCAGAATGGTGGATTTCCCGCTGCCGGTCGGAGCCTGTAACAACACCTGCGGGGCACTTTTCAGTGCCGTACTGAGTGCCGGATAAATGTTACAAACGGGGGAATATGTCACAAAAACCTCATCATTATCTGCTTAACTTTCGACGCGCAACATTGTAGCATTGCCGCCCCCTGAAAAGTGCAGTCACATTGACAGGAGTTGCGATGGAATTTCATCCCCCGTTACAGGCGGGCACGCTGGTGCAGCGTTACAAACGTTTTCTGGCGGATATTATCACGCAGGACGGGCGCACCATCACCATTCATTGTGCCAATACCGGCGCGATGACAGGCTGCGCCACGCCGGGTGATACCGTCTGGTATTCCGAATCCGCCAATGCAAAACGCAAGTACCCGCACAGCTGGGAACTGACGCAGACACAGGCCGGGCATCTGATTTGTGTGAATACGATGCAGGCGAACCGGGTGGTGGCAGAGGCCATTACACAGAACCGGATCCCGGAACTTGCCGGGTATCAGACGCTGGCACAGGAAGTAAGATACGGCAGTGAAAACAGCCGGGTTGATTTTTTACTGACGGATCCGCAGAAAAAGCCCTGTTATGTCGAGGTAAAATCCGTCACGCTGCTGGAAAACGGACACGGTTATTTTCCCGACACAGTAACTTTACGTGGACAAAAACACTTACGTGAGTTACAAGCAATTGCTGAAGCGGGAAATCGTGCTGTTCTGTTTTTTGCTGTACTGCATTCAGGGATTGAGGCCGTATCGGACGCAGCACACATTGATAAAAAATATTCATCACTTTTGCAGCAGGCATCACAATCCGGAACTGAAGTAATTTGTTACAGAATGCGGATGACACCGGATGGCATCACTGCCGGAGAAAAGATACCCTTTGCATTCACAGGGTGAATATCAATTTTTTTAATAATAAATAGGATGTTTTGTGAGTTGCGGGGTGAATAAACACGCTGTTCTTCACACCTTACAAAACTAATGAAAGCAAGGGTTGCATTATCCGTAATCATCTGCTATCTATAGCGGCCTATTTTTCCCCTCTAAGGGATATTGTCAGACATGCGTGTGTAGGAGAAGCATTATGCAAGAAGGGCAAAAACGTAAAACCTCGTCCCTGAGCATTCTTGCCATTGCCGGCGTGGAGCCGTATCACGAGAAGGCAGGCGAAGAATACATGAACGAAGCCCAGTTGGCCCATTTCAAGCTGATACTTGAAGCATGGCGCAACCAACTCAGGGATGAAGTAAACCGCACTGTCACGCACATGCAGGATGAAGCAGCTAACTTCCCTGACCCGGTTGACCGGGCCGCTCAGGAAGAAGAATTCAGCCTGGAACTGCGCAACCGTGACCGCGAACGCAAACTGATCAAAAAGATCGAAAAAACCCTCAAAAAGGTTGAGGACGACGATTTTGGTTTTTGTGAGTCCTGCGGGGTTGAAATCGGTATCCGCCGTTTAGAGGCGCGTCCGACCGCAGATTTATGTATCGACTGTAAGACGCTGGCTGAAATCCGCGAAAAGCAGATGGCGGGCTGACAGATTCACCACAGACGGCGCTTTGACAGCGCCGTCCGTTTTTATGCCACTACAGATGACGGAATATTCTGCCGGCTCAGCGCCCGGCTATACCGGCCGCTTCGCACCCTCACCTTCCGGTGCGCTTCATTTCGGCTCTCTGGTGACCGCACTGGGGAGTTATCTTCAGGCCCGTCACCTCGGCGGACGCTGGCTTCTCCGTATTGATGATATTGACCCGCCCCGCGAAGTTCCGGGAGCTGCGGATGCCATTCTGCGTATTCTTGACCATTACGGCCTGCACTGGGACGGCGATGTGCTGTATCAGTCGCGCCGCCATGATGCTTACCGCGAAGTGATTGAACAGCTGAAAGCCACCGGGCTTTGCTATTACTGCACCTGCACACGGCATGATGTCCATGACAGCGGCGGCCATTACCCCGGCACCTGCCGTCAGCGCGGACTGCCGCCGGATAACGCCGCACTGCGGCTTATCAGAACGCATCCGGTATACCATTTTACCGATGGCCTGCGGGGCAATGTGTTTACGGATAACGCCACGGCAGAGGAAGATATCATTATCTTCCGCAAAGATAAGCTGTTTGCCTATAACCTGGTGGTGGTGCTCGATGATGATTATCAGGGCGTGACAGAGGTGGTCAGAGGCGCGGATTTACTGTATCCCACCTCACATCAGCTCTCATTATACCGCCAGCTCGGGCTGCCGGAGCCGCATTATCTGCATTTGCCGTTGATGCTGGGCCCGGCGGCGCGTAAACTCTCCAAGCAAAATCATGCCACCCCGGTGCCGCTCAGTGATCCGCGCCCGCTGTTATGGCAGGCGTTGCAGGTGCTCCGGCAGCCGCTGCCGGAAACGGATCCGCTGTCGCTTTCCCTGACTGAACTGCTGGCATACAGTGTGCGAAACTGGGATATTGCTGCCGTACCACGTGATGATGTGGTGACGGACAGGGAATAATTCCGCAATATCCGGGCTAAGGCATTCTCAAAAAACCAAGTGTACGATATTATTAGTCGCTTATTTTTTAGATCATTTAATTGTTATACAGAGGTGTACCATTTTAAACCGAGTCGCAAAGTTCTGTCGCAGTCTGATTTCCCGTGAGAATAAGGCAGATTGCACAGAGGCTGCCAGTGAAAGGCCGGCCCCGAATGCTGACCATACGCCGCAGAATCCGTCACCCCGTGAGGCTTCCCCCGCGCGTCCTGCCGCTAAACGCAAAAAACCGGCAAAAAATATGGATAACAGCGGGACAGTCAGCGCAACGGTAATTCCCCGCAACAGTCACTCTATTTCCCGTCAGGACATCAGCGAGAATGCGCTGAAGGTTCTGTACCGCCTGAATAAATCAGGTTTTGACGCCTATCTGGTCGGCGGCGGTGTCCGTGATCTGCTGCTGGAGCGCAAACCCAAAGATTTCGATATCGCGACCAATGCCACGCCGGACGAAGTAAGAAAACTGTTCCGCAACTGCCGTCTGGTCGGCCGCCGTTTCCGTCTGGCTCACATTATGTTCGGCCCGGACATTATCGAGGTCGCGACCTTCCGTGGTCCGCATGACAATAATGAACCGGCTGATGACGGCAAAGCCCGCTCTCAGCAGGGCAAAAACGGCATGCTGCTGCGCGATAATATTTTCGGCACCATTGAAGAAGATGCTGTCCGCCGCGATTTCACCATTAACAGCCTTTATTACAGCGTGGCTGATTTTACTGTCCGTGATTATGTCGGCGGACTGGCGGATTTACAGCAGCGCATTATCCGTCTGATCGGCGATCCGGAAACCCGTTACAGGGAAGATCCGGTGCGTATGCTGCGCGCCATCCGGTTTGCCGCCAAACTGGATATGACCATCGAACCGAAAACGGCCGCGCCTATCCGCACGCTGAGCACATTGCTGCGCGATATCCCGCCGGCACGTCTGTTCGAGGAAGTTCTCAAGTTATTACAGGCCGGTGACGGACACCGTACGTTTGAATTATTACGTGAATACGATCTGCTGGATATGCTGTTCCCGCTGGTTGCCGGGCCGCTGAAAGAGAACCCGGACACCCCGCTGTCCCGTATCGTGGATCAGGTACTGAAAAATACCGACTACCGTATTCATAACGATCAGCGCGTCAATCCGGCCTTCCTGTTTGCCGTGATGCTGTGGTATCCGCTGTGCGAACATGCGGAAAAACTGACCCAGGAGAGCGGGCTCGCCTATTACGAAGCCTTCGCGATCGCCATTAATGACATCCTGGATGAACAGTGCCGCGCGATTGCTATTCCGAAACGCCTGACCACCACCATGCGTGATATCTGGCAGTTGCAGTTACGTCTGCCGCGCCGTCAGGGCAAACGCGCGATCCGTCTGATGGAAAATCAGAAATTCCGTGCTGCTTTTGATCTGCTGGAACTGCGTGCGAATGTGGAAGGTCGTCATGAACTGCAGGAACTGGCTCACTGGTGGGCGGATTTCCAGCAGGCGAATGCCCCGCAGCAGCGCTCGATGGTGACTGAACTGGGCAGTGATCCGGTCAAACGCCGTCCGCGCCCGCGCCGCCGTCATCCGCGCGCCCGTCAGGGTAACGGAAACAGCGAGTCATGATTCCGGTCTATATTGCGATCGGCAGTAATCTTGCCGATCCGCTTGACCAGGTCAACCGGGCTATTGCGGCGCTGGATACGATCCCGCAAAGCCGCCTGGTGCGCCACTCTTCTTTTTACCGTACAGCACCGATGGGACCCGCAGGACAACCTGATTATCTTAATGCAGCTGTTCTGCTGGAAACTAACCTGGCACCGCACCAGCTGCTCGATGCCACCCAGGCCATCGAACTGGCACACGGCCGTGTCCGCAAGGATGAGCGCTGGGGTCCCCGCACGTTAGACTTAGATATCATGCTGTTTGGTGATATGGTCATCAGTGATGAACGGCTGACCGTGCCGCATTACGGCCTGAAAGTGCGTGAATTTATGCTGTACCCGCTGGCCGAAATCGCCCCCGGGCTGATTCTGCCGGACGGCGAACCACTTGCGGCGGTTGTTGCCCGCACCCCGGAAAACGGGCTTGGCCTCTGGTCATCATCAGAGCCGGTACGCTGAACTTTCTGCTCAACAGACAGACAAGGAGACACTGATGCGGATTATTGAAACTGCGCTGATCCTGCGCAAAGAGATTGCCCGTCTGCGGACTGACGGCAAACGTGTTGCGTTTATCCCGACGATGGGAAACCTGCATGACGGCCACCTGGCACTGATAAAAGAAGCCCGTACTCAGGCAGATATTGTCGTGGTGTCTGTCTTTGTGAACCCGCTCCAGTTCCCCCGCGAAGATGATTTGCAGCGCTACCCGCGCACACTCCAGGCAGACTGCGAAAAACTGAGCAAAGCGCAGGTGGATCTCGTGTATGCCCCGGCAGTCAGTGATGTCTATCCGTACGGATTGGCTCACCAGACTCAGGTGGTTGTACCGCCGCTGCTCAGCCAGTGTGATGAGCCGCATCAGCGCACCCGTCTGCGCGGTATCGCCACCGTGATGTGCAAGCTGTTCAATCTGGTGCAGCCGGATATCGTTTTCTTCGGTACCAATGACCATCCGCGTTTCCTGACTATCCGTCGTCTGATCCGTGACCTGAATTATGATATCGCACTGGCCACCATTCCGACTGTCCGGGAAAAAACCGGGCTGGCACTCAGCTCCTGCAATACCCTGCTGAATAAAGAGGAAAAAGAGGCGGCACCGCGTCTGTATCAGGTTATGCAGACCCTCGCGGATATGATCCGTGAACGCCCGAGTGCTATTGCCGAAAGTCTGGATAATGCCCGTGACGATTTAAGCCGTGCCGGATTCCGCGACATCAGCCTGGAAATCTGTGATGCTGATGACCTGGAAGCGGTGCGCGTCAACAGCGAGAAGGCAGTGATTCTGGCCTCTGCCTGGCTGGGAAATATCCGCCTGATCGACTGCCTGCATGTTAACATGCCGAACCCGGCGGTCAGTGAAACGGCCTCTCCGTCACTGTAAAATAGCCCTCAATCTGCCTGAAAAGCCCGGTTTCCGGCGTGCTGCTGTAATAATGCAGCCGGAACCAGGCCAGAAGCCCGTCATAGCGGGCTTTTATCAGTTCCTGCTCCGCCTGATAATACTGATCCCGGGCATGTGTCACCTCCCGCTGACTGTTCTGCCCTGCCGCATACCCCTTTTCCGCCGCCGTTACCTGTAATTGCGCTGCCGCAGCGGCCTGCTCCAGCGCCGCCAGCTGTATACCGCTGTGGCGGAACACCTGATACTGACGCGCCAGATCACGCCGGAGTGTCTGTACCAGCGCATCCTGCTCATACTGCGCCTGCTGAATCTGAGCAGACACTTTCCTCATCCCCGCCAGATCTTTTCCGCCGCTGAATAACGGAACCGAAAGATGGATCCCGGCACTGAGATTACGGTAACGCTGACCGACAGTATCATTGCTGTCCGATTGGGTATCTGACCAGGCGGCAAAGAGCTGTGCCGATGGCATAAACGCCCCGCGCTGTACCTCTGCCGCCGCTTTTGCCAGCGCGGTTTCCTGCTGTGCCGCTTTGATTTCCGGATGCACCGCCAGCATCTGTTGTTCCTGAGCCGTATAATCGCCGTCATTCAGCGGCGGCAGCCGGAAATCCCCCGCTTTCAGTGCCGGAAGATCCTGCATCCGCAGCTGCGGCAGGCCGGTGAGATCAGACAATATCAACAGCGCATTCAGACTTTCCGCTTCAGTTTCCGCAACCTGCGCCTGACGCTGCCGCAGGCGGGTACGGGCAGATTCAACCTCCGTCACCGTTCCTTCCCCGAGCTGTAAAAGGCGCTGTGCGGCGGTCAGCTGAGCGGTATTCAGCGCCAGCCGGAGCCGGTCTGTTTTCTGTATTTCCAGAACACAGGCCAGGTTCAGATACGCAGAAACCAGCCGGTTAATCAGTTCTGCCTGCTGTATCTGTAAGCGGCTCTCTGCGGCTGTGCCGCGTATCTGTGCGCTCCGGTACTGATGGTATGCCGTGTAATCAAACAGCGGCTGCGTCACCACCAGGTTGAAGGAATGACTGCTGTAGCGCCGCTGAGTGGTCACCGGTGCCCGCTGTGTCAGCCGGTTATACGGCGTGTTCTGATAACTCAGCCCGGCGGACGGCAGCAGGTGTGATTCCCCGGCGGCAGCCTCTGCCTGTTCCGTCTCATATGCCTTACCCGCAGCACGGAATGACAGATCATTATTCAGCGCGGACTGACCGAGTTCAGACAAAGTCACCGCCTGCACACCGGCGGACAACAGACACAACAGTGCCGCAGAAAGGCGTTTTGCAGAATGCATACAGATCACTCCTCGGTCAGTGCGAAAAAGAGCCGGTCAGTCACAGGCTTAAACAGATAACTGAGCAGTGACCGCTCACCGGTGCGGATAAAAATCTCAGCTGGCATACCGGGTTTAATCACCTGAGCCGCCGCCGTTTCCGGCACCGCGATCTGAATCTGATAATAAGGCTCCCCGTTTGCCGGATTGATCAGACGATCGGCGGAGATCATCGTCAGTTCGCCGCGCAATTTGGGAGTCAGGTTCTGATTAAATGCGGTAAACAGCAGATCTGCAGACTGACCGGGAGCGACTTTATCTATCCACTGCGGTGATAATTTGCCTTCAATAATCAGCGTCTGCTGTTCCGGCACCACTGACATCAGTTTTTCCCCGGCTCTCACCACACCGCCTGCGGTAAACACCGACACATCCATAACGGTGCCGGTCACCGGCGCGGTAATAACATGCTGTTCCAGCCGATCGTTTTCGATAATCTGTTGTTTTTTCAGCTCACTGCGCTGAACTGACAGACGCGATAATTCCTCGCGGATCCCGCTGTGAAAAGCCGCCCGCCGCTGTGTGATCTGCTCTGTCTGCGCGGCTTTTTCTTCTTCTGCACGGCTTATCTGTAACCGGGTGTCATCCGCCTGATTGCGCAGTGCCGCACTTTCCCGGCGACTCTCCTGATAGCGGTGGCGCGGCAGATACCCCTCATCCGCCAGCGATTTCAGGTTTGCCGCCCGTGCCGTCAGGCTGTCCGCCTGTTGCGCAGTGCTGCGGGCAATGTCCCGCAGAGTAATAAGCCGCCGCGTCAGGCCGTCAACCGTGATCTGACGTACCTGAAGATCACTCTCCAGTTCAAGCCGCCGGTCTGTGAGCAGTGCATTCTGAACCTGTAATTGCGCCCGGCCATATGCGGACGGCGCATAAAACACATCATCCGCCGCCGGGGTAAATGCCGGTTCACCGCGCAGCTCTGCTTCCAACCGCCGTTGGATCAGCAATGTGCTGTCGAGCTGCTCTGCCAGCGATACCGCCTGAGCCTGAGACTGCACCGGGCGCAGCCGTACCAGTACCTGATCTTTTTCCGCCCGCTGGCCGTTCTGCACATAAATCGCCGAAATCACGCCGTCCGCCGGGGACTGTACCTGCTTGATATTCCCGGCAATCACAACGGTTCCCGATGCGGCAACGCCCTGATCCAGCGGTGCAAATCCCGCCCACAGCAGAAACCCGGCAAGCCCGGCGGCAATAAGAAAACCGCCCGCCCGCTGATACCCGCCGGTATCTGTTTTTACCCCCGGGGGCCCGGACAACCATTTAGTGAGCACTATTTTTACCAGCCTGATGATTAAACGTTTCAATGACCTTCTCCGTCGGGCCAAAAAGCTGCATCCGGCCGCCGGACAACAGCAGCAGTTTGTCTGTCACAGACAGCAGCGGTTTATGATGAGTAATCAGAACGATTGTTTTTTTCTGTTCTTTCAGAATGTTAACGGCAGATATCAGTGCACTGAGTCCGGCATCATCCAGCGCGGCATTGGGTTCATCCAGAATGATCAGTGCCGGTGAACCATACAGCGCCCGCGCCAGTGCGATCCGCTGCCGCTGACCGCCGGAAAGGCCGGTGCCGTCTGCACCGGTCAGCGTTTCATAGCCCTGCGGCAGTTGCAGGATGAGCTCATGCACCTGTGCCAGTTGCGCCGCACGGATGATATTTTCCGGATCGGAATCAGGATCGAAACGGGCAATATTGTCGGCGATTGTGCCGGGAAAAAGCGCAATTTCCTGGGGAAGATAACCGATGTACGTCCCCGACACCGCTTTATCCTGCTGACAGAGATCGGCTCCGTCCAGCCGGACAGTCCCGCGTGTTGCAGGCCATAACCCGGACAACAGTTTTGCCAGTGCTGATTTGCCTGCCCCGGACGGACCAATGATCCCCAGTACCTCTCCGGGCGCCAGGCTGAAATGCAGATTGTGCAACAGCGGTGTGTCACAGGCCGGATACCCCGCCTGCATCACCGAGACAGACAAATTGCCCTGAGGAACCGGCAGTGCCAGCTTCTGCGGCGGCTCCGGATGAGCCGCCAGCAGCGCCGTAAGACGCTGATACGCCAGCCTGCTCTCTTTGGCGCTTTTCCACACCCCGGTCACCTGTTCAACCGGCGACAGGGCGCGTCCCAGCAAAATTGATCCGGCAATCATCATGCCGGGCGAAATGGTGTTATCCAGCGCCAGCCAGCCGCCCAGCCCCAGCATCAGGGATTGCAGGATCAGGCGGACCGTTTTGGTGGTTGTCATGATTTTTGCTGAATAATCACTGGCCTGTGTCTGTTCCTTCAGGCTGTCGCAGTGCCGGTGCAGCCAGCGCTGACGCAGATACTGCTGCATTCCCATCGCGTCAGCCGTCTCCGGATGAGCAAAATGGCTGCTCTGCATGCCCTGTGCGGCGGAGGAAGAGCGGTTTGCGGCGGTCAGCGGCGGCCCGGAAAGCCGTTCATTAAGCAATACCAGCGCGATCAGTACGACGGCTCCGCCGCAGGCAAACACACCGAGCCACGGATTAAACAGGGCGATCACCAGCAGATAAAGCGGGAACCAGGGCAGATCGAGAAAAGCGAAAACACCGTTGCCGGTAATAAAACGACGCAGGATCATCAGATCGGTCTGTGCCT
This sequence comes from Morganella morganii, assembly GCF_041099235.1. Taxonomy (GTDB): domain Bacteria; phylum Pseudomonadota; class Gammaproteobacteria; order Enterobacterales; family Enterobacteriaceae; genus Morganella; species Morganella morganii_E. Next base: position 149,647 of record NZ_JBFZSO010000008.1, read on the forward strand.
GTAACGGCAGATGCCCCGGCGTGCGATGCAGTTTTGCCTGAAATGCTGCATCGTAAACCCGGCTGTTCAGCGCCAGATCGAACTGGTTACTCATGCGGATCACCAGCATATTGCGTAAATAATCCAGACCGCCGGTCAGCACCAGTAATCCGGCCATCATCAGTGTCAGCATCAGCAGCGTCATTTCGTTGCCGGAGGGCAGAACACGGTCGTACACCTGCAACATATACACAGACGGCACCAGCATCAGCAGATTAATCAGCGCACTGAATAATGCCAGTGAGGTAAACAGGGACTTGCGGGCGGCAATAAATGCCGTAATGTCATTTCTGGTTTTCCCGGAAAGCATACACAGGGACTCCGCCCGGCATATCTGCCGGGATTGATAGTATTAATCACAGGGTAAAAAAGAGACGAAGTTACTCTTTCAGAAGACGTGCGCCATTGTCATGCCAGATTTCCGCACAGTAACGGCCGGGGGCTTCAGCGGAAAAGAAATAACGGGTTGTACCGTCTGCGGTAAGAAACGCAATGCCGTCCGGTGCCGGGCGCCAGGCCGTTATCTGCGGCTGTGCCGTGAAATGCAGCTGAAACCCGCCTGCCGCGCTGTCAGGAACCGCCGTGAGTTCGACCGGCAGTGTCTGCCCATCCTCCGTAAACTGCCAGTGCCCCTGAAGCTCTTCTGCAGCGGGAATTTTCTGGCTGATTGCCGCACTCTGCCCTGATAGCAGCAACGAAAACAATATTGACCGGGAAATTTGCATAGTGAATTCCTGAATGCTGCGGACGCCGCACCGGCCGCGCCCGCCTGCTGCGTTAAACGATAAAGTCAGTGTGAACATTCACCATACCGGTGATATCCACTTTAAAATCAGGCTGACACTGATTTCCGCTGATATTAATCAGCAGTTCTGTCAGGTTCAGCCCGTCATCATAGCGGAGCACCGCTTCCCCGGCCGCACCGGTAAATTCATCGGTGAAATAAATGAATTTTTCCCCGAAACTGTTCTGATTCAGCCCCTGTAAATCAATGCTGTCCAGACCGGTTGAGAAATCACGGATATGATCCGGACGGTCATACAGGGAATCGGTCACCGCCGAGAAGACAAAGATATCACGCCCTGTACCGCCCCAGAGCTGATCCTGCCCTGCACCACCGTACAGCACATCATCCCCGCCGTTCCCCAGCAGAATGTTGTCCGCATCGTTACCGATGATCACATCATTCCCGTACCCGCCGTACGCATTTTCAATCACCACACCGTGTGCGATTGACACATTTCCGGTCAGGCCGCCGACATCCGAAAAATCACCTTCACGCAGAGAGATCAACTGATCCTGCTTATAACGGGAGAAATTCAGGGTGTCATTGCCGCCGCCGTCCCAGACGGTGAAAATCAGCTTATCTGATGAACGGTTTGCAGAGTAATAGTCACGGTCAGTATTGGAATCAAACCCATAAATCGTATCACCACTGCGGGTGTGATAATTCGCACCGTACAGTTTCTGAATCGCGGTAATATCATCCAGAAGCGGTGCTGAAGCATAGTAGCCTTTGTGATCAGCCCCGGTGATTTGCTCACTCCAGTAGCTCATCACGCTGTACTGCCGGGTATCCTCGGCGTACTCCGCATTTTTATAAGAAGGTGCCCCCTGGCCCGCGTTATAATCACCCGGATGGTTTAATCCGAGGGTATGACCGATTTCATGGGTAAACGTCAGACGCCCGTAATTTCCGGCTTTCGGCATCACATTGAGCGCCTCCGGGTCCGAGCTGTACCAGGACTGACCGGAGACATCAAAGCCCCGTGAGTCAGTGTACGGCCTGTCGAAATAATCTTTGGTGTGCGGCAGCCAGGCGTAAGCCTGTGTGTATTTATCATTAATATAACCAAAGGTGATATTGGTGTAGATATCTCCCCGGCCTGCATCCACTTCAGTAAAGGTAATGTTTGCCACGTCAGCCCATGACTGCAGTGATAACCGGGCCTGATCTTTCTGATAGTCATTGAAACCGTGTAACCCGGTGTTGCCTGCCACGTTATAATACATCCCTTCCCATGTCGGGAATGAATAGGTGATTTCCGCCGGCTGCCCGAGCACACCCGCGCCATTCCAGCCGGTGTTGGTTCTGACAATCTGACTGCCCGCATCAAAGGCATCATATGAGATTTTATTGTTAATCCAGCGTCCGTTACCCCGTCCCGGGCTGCTTAATACATCATCGACCAACGACCATCCGTCTTCCCTGCCGTATGCAGCGATACTCATAAAAATATCTCCGAATGTAATAATGAAACAGAGTGAAATTTATCCTTAAACATCAGTACACAGCCGGTTTTTACCAGCCCGCACACAATAAACACATTAATTTAATTAATCTATGCAGCGGGAGATAAATGCATACTAATTCTGTGATTTAACTTTGGCAGTGACGGGAACGGGAGAAGGTCTGTATTAATCGGAGATAAACCGAGGAAAAATAATTACATAGCGCAGGAAAATAATAAGGACAGATACAAAAAGCCCGGCAACGATGTGCCGGGCGGATTATCAGAAAGCAGGATCAGGTTCTCAGTCCGCGCCCTTTCTCAATCAGGCGCCAGGTGAGCATATAGAATACGGCAATAAACAGGCTCAGTACCCCGAGAGTGGTGGTCAGGGAAACATCACTGATACCGAGGAAACCATAACGGAAGCCGCTGATCATATAGACAATCGGGTTCAATTTGGACACCGCCTGCCAGAACGCCGGTAACAGCGTCAGGGAGTAAAACACCCCGCCCAGGTAGGTCAGCGGTGTCAGGACGAACGTCGGGATAATGCTGATATCATCAAAACTTTTCGCAAACAGCGCGTTAAGCAGTCCCGCCAGCGAGAACAGAATGGAGGTCATCAGCAGCGTGGCAATGATCATAAACCAGGAGTGGATCTGTAACGGCACAAAGAACAGAGAAACCAGCGTGACCAGAATCCCGACCAGCACACCGCGCGCCACACCACCACCGACAAACCCGGCGATAATGACGTGGGTCGGCACCGGTGCCACCAGCAGTTCCTCAATACTTTTCTGGAATTTTGCCCCGAAAAAAGAAGAGGATACGTTGGCATAAGAGTTAGTAATCACTGACATCATAATCAGGCCGGGCACGATAAACTGCATGTAACCGACACCGCCCATTTCGCCAATCCGGTTACCGATAAGATTTCCGAAAATAATAAAATAGAGTGACATGGTGATCACCGGCGGGATCAGCGTCTGGATCCAAATCCGCATAAAACGGGTGATTTCTTTGCGCCAGATTGTTTTCAGCGCCACCCAGTACAGCGACATCATTTTGCAGCCTCCAAATCATGATTCACCAGATGCACAAATAATTCCTCCAGCCGGTTCGCTTTGTTGCGCATACTTAACACATCAATGCCCTGCGCATTCAGCTGGGCAAAAACACCGTTCAGTCCCTGTTCACGGCGGACATCCACCTCCAGCGTTGAGGTATCAGTCAGCCGGAACGTATAACCCTCAAGCTGCGGCAGCGGGTTTTTCGAGCCCAGATCGAGGATAAAGGTTTCCGATTCCAGCTTACCGAGCAACGCTTTCATGCTGGTGTTTTCCACCAGCTCACCGTGCTGGATAATCCCGATATTGCGGCACAGCATTTCCGCTTCCTCGAGATAGTGCGTGGTGAGAATGATCGTGGTGCCCTGCGCATTCAGGGTTTTGAGGAATCCCCACATGGAGCGGCGCAGTTCGATATCCACCCCGGCGGTCGGTTCGTCGAGGATCAGCAGTTTCGGTTGGTGCATCAGTGCACGGGCAATCATCAGGCGGCGCTTCATCCCGCCGGACAGACGCATCGCACGCTCATCACGTTTCTCCCACAAATCCAGTTGCGTCAGATAGGTTTTCGCCCGCTCCTGCGCCAGTTTGTGCGGCACCCCGTAATAACCGGCCTGCTGCAGGACAATCTGTAATACGGTCTCAAACGGGTTAAAGTTAAACTCCTGCGGTACCAGGCCGAGCTGACGTTTGGCCAGAACCAGGTCGGTATCGATGTCATAACCGAACACGGAGACTTTCCCGCCGGTTTTATTCACCAGCGAACTGATGATCCCGATGGTGGTGGATTTTCCCGCGCCGTTCGGACCCAGCAGGGCGTAGAAATCGCCGGCACTGACTTTCAGGTCAATTCCCCGTAAAGCCTGCACGCCGCCCGCATACTGCTTGGTTAATTGTGATATTTCCAGTGCATAGGTCATAACAGAAAAATACCTTTTTAATTTAGAAATTTGGGTGCAATATAAACCGCAATAATACCTGCGAACCGAAATCGGTTCTTGACAATTCGTCTTCTTTGCTGAAATTATTTAATAACAATTTATTAAAATTTAAATTTTTTATACAAAAGATTCTAGCGAAAGGATCTGCAACAGGCTATCCGTCATGATGAAAAAAATCGAAGAACTGTTTGCTCATAACAAGCAGTGGTCCGAATCTGTAAATGAAAAAGATCCGGATTTTTTCAAAGAGTTAGCACAGGCTCAAAAGCCCCGTTTTCTCTGGATCGGCTGCTCTGACAGCCGTGTTCCTGCCGAAAAACTGATCGACGCCGCACCAGGTGATCTGTTTGTACACCGTAATGTGGCCAACCTCGTCATCCATACCGATCTGAACTGCCTGTCAGTTATCCAGTATGCTGTAGATGTGCTCCAGGTTGAACATATTATCGTCTGCGGTCACTACAACTGCGGCGGTATTCAGGCCGCCATTGAGGGCACCGAACTGGGGCTTATCAATAACTGGTTGCTGCATATCCGGGATATCTGGTATCAGCACAGCTCCCTGCTGGGCGAACTCGCACCACAGGACCGCATCAACCGTTTGTGTGAACTGAACGTGGTCGAACAGGTGTATAACCTGGGTCACTCCACCATTATGCAGGCAGCGTGGAAACGCGGCCAGCGTGTGATGATCCACGGCTGGATCTACGGGATTAACAACGGCCTGCTGCATGATCTGGATATCAGCTCTGACAGCCGCGAGAAAATGGAACTGGTCTACCGCCAGGCCGTGGCCAAACTCTCGAATATGCCGTCGTCCTGATCCCGGCAGAAACAAGCCCCGGATGCCGGGGCTTTATTTTTGCTCATCCTGAACAAAGGCACGACAGTAATTGTTCCCGGATCCGTTCCGCCTGCAGTTCCGCTTCATAAATTGCGATCACTTCCGGGCCGGATAAAATGTTTTCGCGGGCTTCTGCCCACGGAATGGATTTTTTACTCATCGTTCAGCATCTCCTCTGACCTCCGTGCTGCGGCAGTTAATACAGATGAAGGGAGTTTCACAGATTTTCAATAATAAAAAAGCACCCTCAGGTGCTTTTTCCGCTGTCACATCCGGACAGATTACTCTTCCAGCAGTGTCACATGGCCGATATACGGCAGATGGCGGTAGCTCTGGGCGTAATCGATGCCGTAGCCGACCACAAATTTGTCTTCGATTGCGTAGCCGACCCAGTTAACCGGCACATCCACTTCACGGCGTGACGGTTTATCCAGCAGGGTGCAGATAGCCACAGAGTTCGGGCCGCGCAGGGACAGAATGTCACGCACACGGTGTAAGGTATTGCCGGAGTCAATGATATCTTCCACGATCAGCACGTCTTTGCCGCGGATATCTTCGTCCAGGTCTTTGACAATTTTCACATCACGGGTGGACGAGGTGCCGCTGCCGTAACTGGATACCGTCATAAAATCGACTTCATGCGGAACATCAATTTTACGGCACAGGTCGGCCATAAAAATAAAGGATCCTTTCAGTAACCCGACTAAGACCAGCTCTTTGTTGCTGTGACGATAGTGTGCGGAAATTTCGCTGCCCAGATCGGCAACGCGCTGCTGAATCTCAGCTTCGGAGATCATTGTATCTAAGGTGTGTTTCTTCATGATTTTTTTGTCGTCAACGGTACGCTGTTTCAGTGGTTCGGCATTAAACCCGGTTTAATACCGGTCAGAAAGCGCGTTAGTTTAGCATACCACGGACAGATAAACAGTATCCGCGCCATGACTGACGCGGATTGTCACCGGTTAATGTTATATTCAGGCCGTGACAGTAAAACCGGTCATCATACCGGTATCTTCATGTTCCAGCAGATGACAGTGCGCCATAAACGGATGCGCATTGGTGGCCGGATGGTCAAATTTTACCAGCACTTCGCTGACATTGCCTTCGATCCGCACCATATCTTTCCAGCCCTGCCGGTGTGCCGCCGGTGTGCGTCCGCCTTCGCTGAGAATACGGAAACGGGTGCCGTGGATATGGAACGGGTGCAGCATCATGTCGCCGACACCGGAGATAATCCAGCGCTCCGCCTGTCCCTGTTTCACATCAAAGGCACTTTCGGTCATGGAGAACGGGATGCCGTTGATGCTGTTGGCATTCATCAGATCAACATCACCGGAGCCGCAATGACCGCCGTTATTATGCATACCACGGCTCATGCCTTTCATGCCGCTCATATGGCCGCCGCCCATGTTGCCGTGCATGCCCATTCCGGCCATCGCCTGCGGGCCGTATTTATCGGTCAGCATCATCATGCCCTGCATGTCGAGGCGCATATCCATCATCAGACGGAACTCACGTACCGGCAGACGGGAAGTGTCGATCAGCGCAGGCATAGCTGCCAGCACATCCGGCAGTTTGCCGCGTGCGGCATCCGGTGCCGGACGGACAGACAACACCGGCAGTACCTCATCAAACGGTGCCAGGGTCATCCCCATCTGACGAACCGGCAAGGTGACAATATCAAAGACTTTTCCGTCTGATGTATCCACCAGCACTTCAAACCGTTCCCCCGGCAGCATCGGCAACTCCTGCACTTTGACCGGTTCGGCGAGCAGGCCGCCGTCACTGCCGACCACATACAGCGGACGACCGTCACCGGCTGCCATCCGCAGACTGCGGGCGTTACAACCGTTGAGCAACCGCAGCCGCAACCAGCCGCGCGGGGCCATATGCTGCGGGTAAACTACGCCGTTGGTAAGCATGGTGTCGCCAAACCAGCCGACCGCCGCTGACATCACATCCAGCTGATAATCAATTTCGCCGTCTGCAGTCAGACGCTTATCCTGTAATACCACCGGGATATCATCAATGCCCCACTCGCCCGGCAGGCCGGTTGAAGCGGTATTGTCATCCTCAATCAGCACCAGCCCGGCCAGTCCCATTGCGACCTGATGGCCGGTTTTACCGTGAGTGTGCGGGTGGAACCAGCAGGTGGCTTCCGGCTGTTCCGGCGTGAAACTGACCGTGCGGGTGCCGCCCGGGGCGATAATAGCCTGCGGCCCGCCATCCTGCTCACCGCTGATCTCCAGACCGTGCCAGTGAACAGTGGTCGCTTCCGGCAGTTTATTGACGATATCCACTGTCACCGGTTTACCGCGCCGCAGTTTCAGTGCCGGGCCCAGTAAATCACCGTTATATCCCCAGGTTTGGGTGGTTTTGCCGGGAATAAACGCCATTTTTCCCTGCTGAATATTCAGAGTGATTTTTTGTGCATTATCCGCCGTTAACAGAGGCGGAATACCGAGAGCCGGGCGCTCCTGTGCCGCAAAAGCAAACCGGCTCCATGCCGGCAGCATCGTGGCAGCACCTAAGAATGCGCTATATTTCAAAAAATCGCGTCGTTGCATGATATGCTTCCTTTATCATCAGTGGTGATATGCTATGACAAAATGATTGGGTTCTGTTATAGCTCAGGCTAAACCCTGCCCTAAGGGTAAGGTCAATGTGTTCCCTTCACCGGAATAAGGGCTTTACACCACTTTAGTCAGCGGATGACATTCGCGACAAAACTATTAAAATCTTCACATAAACTGACAGGCGCTACCGGTAAACTACTTACTATGAAAATATTCCTTCACGCTTTATTCAGCTGTGCCCTGCTGCTTTCCCTGCCCGCGAAAGCGCTGACGCCGTCACAGGCTGAAGACCTTGCCGGACTGACTGCGGTTTTTATTTATCTGAAAAATGATTGCGGCTACGGGAATTTACCGAATGCCCGTATCGAAAAAGCGATCTTACTGTTTGCCAAAAGTAACCGCTGGGATATGAGCAATTATGATATCCGGCAGATGGCGGAAATGAATAAAGAGAACTATTTCGACATCAAACATATAAAGCTGCCGGAAAACTACAAATGCACCGCACTGGCCCGTGATTCACTGCCGTTGCTTGCCTATGTGAAATAATTTACCTGCAACCGAATCGGTTAAGCGGTAAAAAAACAGCCGGAGAGCGGATTTCTGTATGAATATCCTCGATTATCACCCGCTATATTGATATAACCTCTGTCAATAATTGATCCCTTTCTGCTGATAATACGCTGTCCGGACATGATAAAAATAGCGCTCATCGATGACCATGTAGTTGTGCGATCCGGTTTCGCCCAGCTCCTGACACTGGAGCCGGATATTACCATCGCCGGACAATATGCCAGTGCGGCGGAAGCCTGGCCCGCACTGACCCGTCCGGATATTGATGTGGTGATCATGGATATTTCCATGCCGGATGAAAACGGATTACAGCTGCTCGCCCGTCTGCGGGAGCGCAAAACATCCTTCCGTACCATCATTCTCAGTATTTATGATACCCCTGCCTTTGTGCAGAGTGCACTGGATGCCGGTGCCAGTGCGTATCTCACCAAACGCTGCGGCCCGGAAGAGCTGGTTCAGGCGGTGCGTTCCGTGCATCAGGGCGGCTGCTATCTGTGTGCGGATGCCATGCGCGCGCTGCGCCAGTCACCGCCGGAGAACCGGGCGCTGGAAGAGCTGACCCCGCGTGAACGCGAGGTATTTGATCTGCTGGTGGCCGGGATGAGTGTGCGGGCAATTGCGGATAAACTCGAGCTCAGCCATAAAACTGTGCATGTCCACCGCGCCAATGTGCTGGGCAAACTGCAGTGTGACAGCACGATCGATCTGGTTCATTTTGCCCTGGCGCATCACCTTATCGCGGGGCAATAAGCCATGAGGCGCGGCGCTCGTCTGCTGTTACAGTCGGTATTTCTGCTGTTTACCTATTCCCTGACCTGGATTGGTCTGTGGATCATCGGTTTTTACCTCAGTCAGAACAGTGTGTTGTCTGCGTTTTTTCTGCCGGAAGGATTGCGGCTGGCGCTGATGATCCTGCTGTGGCGGCGCTTCTGGCCGACCCTGTTACTGGCCGAGCTGCTGCTGAATATCTGGCTGGCACAGGAACAGCTGCTGTCACAGCCGGTGATCCTGCTGTCGCCGCTGCTGAGCCTTATCACCGCCTTTATTATCCAGACCACCTGGTGGCGCTACACCCTTTACTGGCAGCGCCTGTTACTGCTGATCGCCGGTGTCGGTATCAACAGTCTGCTGCATACCCTGGTGTTCAGCCTGCTGACACCGCTGAGTGTTACTCAGATTTTCCTCACCACACTGACCGGCGGTATCCTGCTGACACCGTTTGTCTATCTGATCTATGAATACCTCCATGAACAGCATTTCCGCCTGATCCTGGATTACGGCACACCGGATCCGCAGCTGCGCACCTCATTACTCATGTGGTGTTTTCTGTTTTGCCTGGCCGGGCTCAGTGCCCAGCTCTTTTTTACCCCGGAAATTGAGCGCCTGCTGGTGCTGCTGGTTTTTATCCCCAATGTCTTTATGGCCTACCGCTACGGCTGGCAGGGCGGTGTGCTCTCTGCCCTGCTCGGCAGTCTGATCATCACCTTTGCCCGCCAGTTTAACGGCGCATTTGCCGATTTACAGGAATTGCAGATGTTTATGAGCACCCAGGCGCTGATTGGTATCGGCCTCGGGATTGCCATCAGCCGTCAGCAGCAGCTGTCACGTAATTTGCAGCGCTACCGCGAACGGCTGGAGCAGGAGTTACAGGCGCGGCGGGATCTGATGCAGCAGTTGGTACATACGGAAGAGGATGTCAAAAAAGCGATTGCCCGCGAGCTGCATGATGAAATCGGTCAGAACATCACGGCAATTCAGATCCAGTCGATGCTGGTCAGAAAAACCGCGCCGGATCCGCAAAGCAGCCGTGCGGCGGCACAAATCAATGAACTGGCACAAAAAATCCACCACTCCACCCGTCAGTTACTGCGGGAGCTGCGTCCGCCGGTGCTGAGTGAAATGTCTCTTGAAAATGCACTGCGCCATCTGATTACGGAATTTGCGTTCGGGGAAAACGGCATTCAGTGTGAGTTTCATTATGAGCTGAAACAGCCGCCGGAAAATGAAACAGTGCTGTTCACGCTTTACCGGCTTGTACAGGAATTGTTAAATAATATCAGCAAGCATGCCGGAGCCACTCATATCCTCATCACCCTGAAACAGCAACGTGACACGATACAGCTTCACGTCTCTGATAACGGCATCGGTATCCCGGAAAGCAAACGCCGCGGCGGCTTTGGTCTGCGCGGTATTGAGGAGCGGGTCAGGGCACTCGGCGGCGACTGGACACTGACCACCGCTGGCGGAACCCGGATTATTGTTAACCTGCCCACATTTTCTGATAAAAATCACGAAAACTAAGACTTATTCCTAGTCATCTACTACCTTCTCTCATCCTTTTTATTGACAGATTGATTACATTTGCAGCCTGAACGGGACATAACGTAATGGCCGGAAAACAGACTAAAACCATGGATAAAACCTATCGATTCTGGCGCAACAAACTGATGTTATCGATGATCATCGGTTACGCCACGTTTTATCTGACCCGCAAGAGCTTTAACTTTGTGATGCCGGTGATGCAGACAGAACTGCATCTCGATAAAAGCGATATCGGCCTGATAGCGACCGCGTTTTACCTGAGTTACGGCATCTCAAAATTTGTATCGGGGATTTTCCACGATATCACCGGTTACCGCTGGTTTATGGGCGCGGGGCTGTTTATGACCGGCGTGCTGAATATTGTGTTCGCATGGTGCCTGTCATTTCCTGCTCTGCTGATTGTCTGGACACTGAACGGTTTTTTCCAGGGCTGGGGCTGGCCGCCGTGCGCGCGCATCCTGACACACTGGTATTCGCGCAACGAACGCGGCTTCTGGTGGGGATTGTGGAATATCTCCATCAACCTCGGCGGCATTACCCTGCCGCTGCTGACTGCCTGGCTGGCAACCCGTTACAGCTGGCAGACCGCCCTGATAGTGCCCGGTATTATCGGGATGGTGACAGGCCTGTGGCTGTGCGGCCGGTTGCACGGCACGCCGCAGGAGGAAGGATTACCGTCTGTCGGACAATGGCGGCATGACCCGTCAGAACTGCGTCAGGAGCAGTTATCCCCGCCGCTGCCGATGCGGGTGATCCTGAAAGAGACCATTTTATGTAACCGGATGATCTGGTTACTCGGTTTCTCCTACATTCTCGTTTATCTCATCCGGATGGCGATCAATGACTGGGGAAACCTGTGGTTATCCGAAACACACGGCAGCAATCTGCTCAGTGCCAATGCCACATTGTCACTGTTTGAACTGGGCGGTTTGCTGGGTGCGGTCTGTGCGGGCTGGGGATCGGATATTTTATTCCGTGGTCAGCGCGCCCCGATGATTCTGCTGTTTTCCCTCGGCCTGTTTATCGCTGTCAGCGCCCTGTGGTTAATACCGATTCATCACTACGGACTGCTGGCGGCGTGTTTCTTCAGTACCGGCTTTTTTGTATTCGGGCCGCAAATGTTAATCGGACTGGCGGCGACAGAATATTGCCATAAAAAAGCCGCCGGTACGGTAACGGGTTACCTGGGTCTTTACGCCTACTTAGGGGCGGCAATGGCCGGGTGGCCGCTCGCGCAGGTCATGGCACATTACGGCTGGCAGGGCATGTTTACCCTGCTGACCAGTGCCGCGGCACTGACGGGATTACTGCTGATGCCGCTGCTGATAGCCAATGTCAGCAAGCGGGAACATCTGGCAGGCTCTGTTTCACTCTCCGATGACAGAACCCTATAATAAGGAATGAACTGATAATGAAACTCAAGACCCTCTCTGCTCTCGCTGCCGCCGGTTTATCACTGGCTGCTGTTACCACATCCGCGAATGCCGCCGGCCGTCTGGTGGTTTACTGCAGCGCGACCAACGCCATGTGTGAAGCTGAAACACAGGCTTTCGCCAAAAAATATGATGTGAAAACCACGTTTGTCCGTAACGGTTCCGGCAGCACCCTGGCCAAAATCGAAGCGGAAAAGCGCAACCCGCAGGCTGACGTCTGGTACGGCGGCACATTAGATCCGCATTCACAGGCAGGTGAGATGGATCTGCTGGAAGCATACAAATCCCCGAATTTAGATCAGATCATGCCGCAGTTCCGTGACCCGGCCAAACGCAAAGGCAACTACTCCTCTGCGGTTTATGTCGGTATCTTAGGTTTCGGTGTGAACAAAGATCGTCTGAAAGAGAAAGGCCTGCCGGTTCCGACCTGCTGGAAAGATCTGACCAAGCCGGAATACAAAGGCGAAATCCAGATTGCTGACCCGCAGAGTTCCGGTACGGCTTACACCGCGCTGGCGACATTTGACCAGCTGTGGGGCACCGATCAGGCATTCGATTACCTGAAAAAACTCAACAGCAATATCTCCCAGTATACCAAATCCGGTATTGCCCCGGCGCGTAACGCCGCCCGTGGTGAATCTGCTATCGGTATCGGCTTCCTGCACGACTATTCCCTGGAAGTGGAAAACGGCGCTCCGCTGGAGTTAATTTCCCCGTGTGAAGGCACCGGTTATGAAATCGGCGGCATCAGTATCCTGAAAAATGCCCGTAACATGGACAACGCCAAACTGTTCGTGGATTTCGTACTCTCCAAAGAAGCCCAGGAAATCAGCTGGAAAGAGGGTAAATCTTACCAGATCCTGACCAATACCACGGCTGAATCCTCACCAATGTCACTGAAACTCTCTGATCTGAAACTGATCAACTACGATATGGATAAATACGGCGATGCAGAAACCCGTAAGAATCTGATCAACAAGTGGGTCACCGAAGTCAAAATGAGTAAGTAATGTTGTCTGCCGCGCGGTGTTCTGCCGCGCGGTTTTGTTTTTATTATAATAATTATATTGTCTTGTCTCATTCTCCTGAATGAAGACGGGCAAGGGAGATTCTTTAATGTCTGAAACCCTGACTCTGCCTTCAAAACAGGGACGGGATTCCATCTTCTTATGGCTGCTGATCGCGTGGCTGGGCTTTGCCCTGCTGCCGTCCTGGAGCCTGGATTATGGTTTAACCGACTCCACATCAGATGAAATTCTTGCCGCTTACGGCTGGCACGGACTGAATGTCAGCTGGCTCTGGTATCTGCTGCCGTCCGTGCTGTTTTTCCGCTCACTGACACCGGCATCCCGCCACCAGCGCGGACGCCACTATACCGATATTGCGGTTGCTGTTCTGACGGCGGTTGTGGCGGTTGTCAGCGCCGTATGGGGAGGAAAAGGTCTCGGCTATTCCGCCATTGTGCTGTTTATCTCGCTCGGCATGATTATGACCCTCGCCCTCAAGCGCCTGGAGTGGCTGGGCGGTGACCAGTTTGTTATCGGCTCACTGATTGCGGTGGTCGGGCTGATTACGTTGTTTATCGTATTCCCGAGTGTCGCGATTTTTATCCCGATGTTCACCGACAATAACGGGGATTTCGCGCCGTTCGCGTTTGTGTCGATTCTCACACAGTCCCATATTGTGCAGGTCATCTGGAACTCCGTGATGCTCTCACTGGCGGTGGGGGCGGGCTGTACCTTCTTCGGGCTGATTCTGGCGATTTATACCAGCCGTATCGCAAAACGCTCGGCAATTATCGGCCGCGTGTTCTCCATCCTGCCGATTGTCACCCCGCCGTTTATTGTCGGCCTGGGTGTCACCCTGATGATGGGGCGTTCCGGTTATGTGACCGAATTCCTCGCAACTTATGCGGGGCTGGAAAACACCAACTGGCTGTACGGTTTCACCGGGATCTGGCTGGCTCAGGTGCTCGCCTTTACGCCGATGTCCTTTATGATCCTCGACGGTGCCATCAAAACCATTCACCCGTCACTGGAAGAAGCATCTTACACCCTGCGCGCCAACCGTTTTCAGACGTTCTTCAACGTCTTTATGCCGCTGCTGAAACCGGCGCTGGCTAACGCCTTCCTGATTGTGATTGTGCAATCCCTGGCAGACTTCAGTAACCCGCTGGTTCTCGGCGGTAACTTTGACGTGCTTGCCACCCAGATTTACTTCTATATCACCGGTTCCCAGCTTGATTATCAGGCCGCCAGTACCCTCGGTGCCTCCCTGCTGGTCTTCTCGCTGCTGGTCTTCTGCGTGCAGTATATGTGGATCGGTAAACGCTCTTATGTCACGGTGTCCGGTAAATCGTACCGCGGTGATGTGCAGCCGCTGCCTGCCGCACTGGTTGCGTTTGTCACCACGTTCCTCGCTATCTGGGTTGTCTTCAACCTGGTGCTGTACGGCAGCATCTTCTACGGCAGCTTTACCGTGAACTGGGGCGTGGATTACACCTTAACCCTGGACAACTTTATCAAGCTGTTCGGCCAGGGTATGAATGACGGCGCATGGCCTTCACTGCTCGACACCCTGCTCTACGCCGGGATCGCCGCACCAATCACCGCCGTGCTCGGCCTGCTGATCGCCTACATTGTGGTGCGTCAGGAATTCCGTGGTAAAAAGACCATCGAATTTACCACCATGCTCTGCTTCGCGGTGCCGGGAACGGTGGCGGGTGTGTCTTACATCCTCGCCTTTAACGATTCCCCGTTCTATTTAACCGGAACCGCAGCAATCGTGATTATCTCCATGACGATGCGAAATGTGCCGGTCGGGATCCGCGCCGGTATCGCCGGTCTGGGGCAAATCGACAAATCCCTGGATGAGGCATCACTCAGTCTGCGCGCCGGTTCGATGCGGACCATCTTCCACATCCTGCTGCCGCTGCTGCGTCCGGCGATTCTGTCAGCACTGATTTACAGCTTTGTCCGCGCCATCACCACGGTCAGTGCCATTGTGTTCCTCGTGACACCGGACACCCGTGTGGCAACCGCCTATATTCTGAACCGCGTGGAAGACGGCGAGTACGGCGTGGCGATTGCCTATGGCTCAATCCTGATCGTCGTGATGCTGGCGATTATTTTCCTGTTCGACTTTTTGATTGGCGAAGCCCGTGTTTCACGTTCCAAAGCCAAAAATGCACAGTAATCATGGAGTAACCGACATGACACAACAAAGTTTTGTTGAATTAAAAAATGTGACTAAACGCTTTGGCACCAACACGGTCATCGACGATTTAAGTCTTTCTATTCCGGCGGGCAGCATGGTCACCCTGCTCGGCCCGTCCGGCTGCGGAAAAACCACCGTGCTGCGTCTGGTAGCGGGGCTGGAAAAACCGACCGAAGGTAAGATGTTCATTGACGGCGAAGATGTCACAGACCGTTCCATCCAGCAGCGTGATATCTGTATGGTGTTCCAGTCTTACGCGCTGTTCCCGCATATGTCCCTCGGCGATAACGTTGGTTACGGGCTGAAAATGCTGGGCCGCCCGAAAGCGGAAGTGAAAGAGCGGGTGGAGGAAGCGCTGGAACTGGTGGATCTGGCCGGATTCGCCGATCGCTTTGTCGATCAGATCTCCGGCGGACAGCAGCAGCGTGTTGCGCTGGCCCGTGCGCTGATCCTCAAGCCGAAAGTGCTGTTATTTGATGAGCCGCTGAGTAACCTCGACGCCAACCTGCGCCGCAGTATGCGGGAAAAAATCCGTGAATTGCAGCAGCAGTTTAATATCACCTCCCTGTATGTGACTCACGACCAGAGCGAGGCCTTTGCGGTCTCGGATATGGTGCTGGTGATGAACAAAGGGAAAATCATGCAACTGGGCTCGCCGCAGGAACTGTATCGTCAGCCTGCCTCAAAGTTTATGGCGAGCTTTATGGGTGATGCCAACATCTTCCCGGCGACACTGACCGGTGATGCCGTTGAGATTTTCAGCTACCGCCTGCCGCGTCCGCCGCAGTTCATCACGGACAAAAGCAGTGTTACTGTCGGTGTGCGTCCGGAAGCCATTACCCTGAGTTTGCAGGGCGATGAGAGCCAGCGCTGCACCGTGTCTCATGTGGCCTATATGGGGCCGCAGTATGAAGTGACTGTCGACTGGCACGGCCAGTCCATGCTGTTACAGATTAACGCCACACAATTGCAGCCGTCTGTCGGCGACAGTCTGTTCCTGCAAATCCACCCTTACGGCATGTTTATTCTGCCGGAAGAGCAGTAATTTTCCCCTGAAATGCAAAACCGCTTCCTCCCGGAAGCGGTTTTTTTGTGTTGCTCACACGGCACAGTCAATTATTTTTTATAGTTGTAACCGGCTGAGAAATTCTCACGCGCCTGCTCCTGAGCGGCATCAAAGAAGGTTGCCACCTCCTCTGCGGTCTGCTTCGGCAGCTTTTTCGCTGCTTTCTGAATACGGTGCAGTGCTTCTGTCGCATCAGAACGGATTTTATCGGTATTCTGTTGTGTCAGCTGACCAAAACGTTTTTTCACATCCCCGTTGACGATAACGGTATCCACCCCGGACGCGGTGGTTTGCAATACGACTGAGCCCGCCGGATAACTGGACGGCACAAAGGCTTCTTTCTGGGAAACGATAATAATATCCGCTTTTTTACCTTTGCTGATGGAGCCGATCTCTTTCTCCATACCCATCGCTTCCGCACTGCCGTGTGTCGCCCAGGTCAGCGCATCACGCACACTCAGGTCAATTTTGGTGGTGGTTTTACCGGTGCGGTTTGCTTCTGCTTCGTTGTCCATACAGCGCTGGAACTGAAGACCCAGACGCATCTGAGAGAACAGATCACCGGAGCCGACGCAGACAATGTCGCTGCTCAGGCCCGGTTTAAAGCCGTGATCAAGACTGGCGCGGAACGGCGGACGTCCCATCCCCATCTGCATTTCGGTTTCCGGCGCGATAGAGACTTTACCGCCGGTCTCTTTCAGGATCTTCCACTCGCTGTTATCCAGTGACGTGCAATGGATATGGAGATGACCGGGCTTAAGCAGATTATTGTGTTTCAGCTCATGCAGCCCTTTCAGCAGGATGGATTTTTCCGCCGCCCCGGTATGGGATGCGACAAAAATTCCCAGCTTATTCGCCAGTTCGATCTCTTTCGCGGTATCGGCAAACGGAATGGTGCCGAAATCACTCAGCAGAACCCCCATCTGATTCAGGCTGCGGTTGCTGTAGCCGTAATAGTGCTGATGAATATTCTTCATCACATCCAGACGCTGCTGATGGCTGCGGAAGCGGTTACTGCCTTTATAATCATAAGCCTGCATACCGTAGGCATAGATACTGCGGATCCCGGAAGCACGCAGGGATTCAATCGCTGCCGGGGCATGATCCGGTGAGTTCACACAGTCACAGCAGTCAAGAATGGTGGTCACCCCGGCATTCAGTGCCTCAACCGATCCCACCAGCGCCGCCATGCGGATATCCTCCGGCTCCATCACTGAACCGATTCCGTAAAACGTGGAACCGAGGAATCCGGCCAGTGACATATCTGCGGAGATCCCGCGCAGCAGTGACATCCAGGTATGACGGTGGCTGTCGATAATACCCGGCAGGATAATGCCGCCGTCCGCATCAATCAGTTCCGCATCCACCCCGGCAAATTTGGACACCGGGCCGATATCGACAATTTTATCGCCGTCAATCAGCACCGCACCGTCAGCAATATCACCATATTTTTCATCCATGGTGATCAGATAACCGTTATAAATCAGTTTGTTTTGTTTATCAGTTTTGATATAGCGTTTATTTTTATCATCGTCCCCCGCCAGCACGGCACTTCCGCCCGCTAATGCAGAGTGGCTGCCGAGCGCACCGGCCGCCAGCCCCATTGTGCCGAGACCAGCATTTTTCAGAAAAGATCGTCTTGACGGATCCTGCGCTTTTTCTGTCATTTGATTGTTACTCCTCACACGGTTAACAGACACTCATAAAATGTATTAATTAGTACATTTTCAAAAGTCTAACAAGAGTAATTCGTATTAACCAGTACATATTGTGTGATTTCCTGAATTGACAGATACCGGGCACAGTTTTTGTTGTGATCTTTTTTTATACTGACAAAATTATTTTTTGCATAAATATCAGGGAAGAAACCATAATGCGCCTGTCTCACCCATTTCTCAGGGGAACCGTTGTACTGCTGCTGTGCGGGATGTTAAGCGGCTGCGGGGTCTTTTATGGTGCCATGTGCGGCAGTATGGCCCTGTTTACGCCGTCAGAATCAGTGACAAAACTCCCGGCACCGGATGCGGTGGCCGGTCAGGCGTATGATCAAACGATTGAAATCGCCCGGAATACCGGGATGATCCCGTTTTACGTCAGTGAGAAACCGGACTGGATGACGGTCACACTGATGTCAAAAAATGAGGCCGGGGAATGGCTCCCGCTTATCACCGAAGAGGAGTGGCAGACACGGGTAATGAAAGCAGATGAACGTCCGCTGATCGCCGCCCGTTTGCAGGGAACGCCGCCAGAGCACGGCAACGTCCGGATAAACATCAAAGGCGCAGCCTACCGCACCATGTGCGGAAGTTCTGATCCGGTCTATTCCCTGCGGCTGACGGTGAAAAAAGCGGAGTAATTACTTACTACGCTTAATTATTTACTCCGCCGTTCCTGAATATACAGCACCACTGACGGCACGCTCTGAATAATCAGCATGCGGAGAATATGGTTAAGCATAACAAAACCCGCATCTATCCCCATCGCAATTGCAGCGAATGTCATCGCTTCCATGCTGCCCGGCGCCCAGGAAAGCAGCAGCATCGGGAAGGAAAAGCCGGTCAGGTGAGATGCTCCGAATGCAATCAGTGCAGTCAGCACAATATTGATCAGCACCACCTGCGCGGAAGTCACCATGTTGCGCAGCAGTGACCTCAGCGGAAACAGGACAAAATAGCTCCCGATATACATGCCGATCAGCGTCATACTGATATCATTCAGCGGCAGCGGGAAAACAATGTAAGTACTCACCACACTCTGAACAGCAATCGCTGTGCCCAGTGATGTCAGCATAAACGGTGCAGGGACATTGATTTTTTCCAGCGCTTTGCCGGATAAATACCCGCACACCGCAATCACCAGCAGCCACAGCACGGACACCAGGCTCTGCGGCGGAATATCCGCAGGCGGCGGGACAGGATGATCACTGCCGACCACCACGCCCGCCAGCATAATCAGAATAATCAGGCGGATAGTATGAGAAATCACCACCTTCTGCGGCGGTGTACCGGTGTGATCCATCAGCGCCAGAATCGCCGCCATTGCCCCCGGCACCGCCCCCAGCAGAGATTCCTGAACAGACCACCCCACCCGTTTGCGGAACCAGAGGAAACTGACGGTAAACTGCACCGCCAGACACGACACCATGGTAAGCATTATCAGCAGAAGATGATCAAACTGGCTGAGATCGACACGGGTAAACATCAGCCCGACGGATGTTCCGAGCACCATCTGAACAAAGGTTAATGTTCCCTTCGGAATGGTGAGCGAAATAGTGAAACGGTGCGCAATAATAATCAGAATAATGGGGCCGAACATCAGCGCCATCGGCACATTCAGGTACGCCAGCAGTAATCCGGCAGCGAAACAGGCCGAAATCCCCGCTGCTGTTTTGATAATATTCATATTGTTATAATGTCAGCCGGTTGCCGGAACAGAAAATCAGTCTATCACCGGAATCAATTAATTACAGGGGATATAATTATGCGGGTAACTTTCTCGCCATCAGAAGCGGAAATCAGTGTGGTGCAAAATGGTCTGCGCAGCCATAACACCGGTTTCTTCGATGAAAGCGAACATACTGAGCTGGCTGTTTTCCATGAGGTCAACGGTGAAATCAAAGCCGGACTGACCGGCGACATCATCGGTAACTGGCTGCGGATAAAATATTTATGGGTGGATAAATCCCTGCGCGGGCAGCGTATCGGTACGGCATTAATGCGTCAGGCGCAGGAAAGTGCGCGGGAGCATGGTGCAAAATTCGCCCAGGTGGATACCTTCAGTTTCCAGGCGCGCCCTTTTTATCTGAAAATGGGTTTTGAGGAAGTGCTGATACTGGAATCCTATCCCCGGACGCATGAGCGTATTTACTTCCGCAAGACGTTAGAACAGCCGTGATTACGGCTGTTCATCGTGTTCACGGCTGTCCGCCATGGCCTGATTCAGAATCGCTTTTGCCATCCATTGTGTAATATCAATGACTTCACCGTCATTCATCTTCCAGATATCCTTCATCACCAGGAACACTTCCGAGCCGTACACCAGCGAGAATGCACGGATCACTTTATCCAGTGTTTCCTGATCGACATGCGCCTTCAGCGGCTCGGTGACATTCGCCAGAATCGCCTTGCGGTGCCCTCTGACCAGTTTTTTCTCATCATTGGTCTGTGATTTGGCCGATGCAGAGCGATCCTGCGCCCACTGCTGCAATGACACATACAGTGCCGCACGCAGTGCGCCTTCGTGGCGGAACATCTGCGGATACGCGAAAGCCAGTAATTGTTCCATCCGGTCGCGGGTTTCCGGGCTGTCTGAGCGCCAGGTCAGAATCGGGCCGAGACTAGCATCCACAGTAGCGGCGATTAAATCACTTTGTGTCGGAAAATAGCGATAAGCCGTTGCCCGTGACACTCCGGCTTCCGCCGCCAGTTCAGAGACTGACGGCATCGCACCCTGCTCAAATAGTGCCAGCGCGGTATTGATCAGCAGATTAAATGTCCGCTTCCGTGTGCCGGAGTAAGGTGCCCCATCATCAGTACAGGCCATAACTGATTTTCCTTTAACGATTTTCTGTGAATTTTGCGCGGCTATCTTACACAACATCCCCGCCGGCAACACCCTTATGGTGTTTTTTTTATCAAAAAGCTGATTTAAAGATAGACAAATTGAGATACATGTCTCAAAATCCGCCAAACAAAATGATACTGCAGTCTCATTCTGGTTATGATGCGTTATCAGACATCCGATATCCCTTTGAGGTTAACCATGAACAGCAATAAAGGCGCTGTCTATATCGCCACAACGCTCGATACCAAAAGTGATGAGATTTTTTATGTCAGTGAGCTGATTCAGCGCACCGGCCTGGCTGTAAAGACTGTGGATTTAACCACAAAACCCGGTCAGCTGGCCCGGGAAGCGGATGTCTGCGCCCGCGACGTCGCCGCCTGTCACCCTGACGGCGAAAGCGCGGTTTTCTGCGGTGACCGCGGCCGTGCTATTGCGGCAATGGCTGTCGCCTTTGAGCGTTTCCTTGCAAAACAAAATGATATTGCAGCACTTCTCGGTTTGGGCGGATCCGGTGGAACGGCACTGATTACACCAGCAATGCAATCCCTGCCTGTCGGCATCCCTAAACTCATGGTTTCCACCATGGCCTCCGGTGATATTTCCGGCTATATCGGCGCAAGCGATATTGCCATGCTCTACTCTGTCACTGATGTCTCCGGCCTGAACCGAATTTCACGTAAAGTTCTCCGTAATGCGGCTAACCAGGTTGCCGGGGCGGTTTACTTCTGTCAGGAAGAGCAGGTTACTGATAAACCCGCCATTGCCCTGACTATGTTTGGTGTCACCACACCGTGTATCCAGCAAATCAGCAAAGAACTGGAAGCGGATTACGATTGTCTGGTCTTTCACGCGACCGGCAGCGGCGGTAAAGCCATGGAAAAACTGGCGGACGATCATCTGTTCGACAGTGTCCTTGACCTGACCACCACGGAAGTGTGTGATTATCTTTTCGGCGGCGTTCTGGCCTGTGATGAAGACCGTTTCGGTGCCATTGCCCGTTCACAGACACCGTATATCGGCTCCTGCGGTGCTCTGGATATGGTCAATTTCGGCCGCCCGTCCACCGTCCCGGAAAAATTCGCCGATCGTCAGTTTTATCACCACAACGCCCAGGTCACCCTGATGCGTACCACCCCGGAAGAAAATGCACAGATGGGACGCTGGATTGCGGAAAAACTCAACCAGTGTCACGGCGATGTTATTTTTATCATTCCGGAAGGCGGTTTCTCCGCCCTCGATGCTGAAGGTATGCCGTTCCGGTCACCGGATGCGGACCGCGCCTTTATTGAGGCGTTCGAAACTTATTATAAACAGACAGAAAAACGTATTTTACGCAAATGCCCGTATCACATTAATGACCCGGAATTTACCCGTTTTGTCATTAACCAACACCAGCAATTACGGGCGAAATAAGGAGACACAAGATGCCACTTTCCCGTGACGCATTACTGAAAAAATTCAATGACATGATTTCACGCGGTGAGCCGATTATCGGCGGCGGTGCCGGTACCGGTCTGTCAGCAAAATGTGAGGAAGCCGGCGGTATCGATCTCATCGTTATCTATAACTCCGGCCGTTACCGCATGGCAGGACGCGGCTCACTGGCCGGTCTGCTGGCTTACGGTAATGCCAATGAAATCGTCATGGATATGGCAAAAGAAGTGTTGCCGGTCGTGAAACATACGCCGGTTCTGGCGGGTGTCAACGGAACGGATCCGTTCTGTCAGTTTGATAAATTCCTCGACGATATCAAAGCCACCGGGTTTTCCGGCGTACAGAACTTCCCGACGGTCGGCCTGATCGACGGTAAATTCCGCGCCAATCTGGAAGAAACCGGCATGGGTTATGCGCTGGAAGTGGAAATGATCCGCAAGGCACGTGAAAAGGATCTGCTGACCACACCATATGTTTTCAGCCGTGAAGATGCCATTGCCATGACCGAAGCCGGTGCGGATATCCTCGTGCCGCATATGGGCCTGACCACCGGCGGTAATATCGGGGCGGAAACCGCCACCACGCTGGATGACTGTGTTGAGATGATCAATGACTGGGCGAAAGCGGCTAAAGCAATCCGTCCGGACATTATTGTATTGTGTCACGGCGGCCCTATCGCGACCCCGGAAGATGCACAATACATTTTAGATCGCTGCCCGGACTGCCACGGTTTTTACGGAGCCAGTTCCATGGAGCGTTTACCGACAGAAGTGGCATTAAAAGCCACCACAGAAGCGTTTAAAAATATAACAAGATAATTAAATTATTTATTTTTTAAGTCAACACCGGGTGCCTGCAATATATATTGCAGGCATTTTTTTAATATCAAAAATCCGCCCTCATGAGTCAGCGGATTGATATCCAATAAGATTCAGATTTATTACGGGTAAATATCCCTTTTAACATCCATAATAATACTGAATTTAATTATGCGCGGCCTTTCTGTGCTTTAATGCTTTTTGCATTATCAACAATGCTGGTCACGCCAAAACCGATACCCGCTGTTGCCAGGACCGGGCTCAGGCCGACAGCCGCACCGATACCGCCACCCAGCATTGCACCGGATGCTTTGAAATTAGTCTGATAACCGCCGGCAGCACAACCTGCATCAACGATACCGCCGATAGTTGTCCCCATTGCAGCACCGATACCACCGAATACCAGACCCAGACCTAATAAACCACCATTAACTTCATTCATTTCCTGAACTGTTAATTCTTTCATTGTTTATTCCTTTATTTTTCCGAAGGGAATGTTGTCCTTTACTGCTTTTTTCATGACTGAAAAGGGCAGTTTTAATTACAGAAAATTAACCTGCATTCCTGTAATCGCTGCTGAGTATATACCTATTTGTATTTTAAAAAAAAGTGCAATCATTACTTTTCAAGTTATTTAATCTTCATACTTATGTATTTTTACGAAGGATACGATAATACTCCCCTTTTGTTCACGCAGGAAATTACGGAAAGAATAAGTAGTAATGACAATATGTTACCTTGTTTTTCTTATTTTATATCTGCAATATTAAAATACACCTTTATTTAAAAGTAAAAATAATGTCACAAATACCTTCCCTGCGAAAATTCTGATAATAACCGGTAAAGTCCCTCTTACTCTGCTTATTGGCAATAAATAGGTATAATTTCGGATACGCTAACCGCTGTCCCGCGATTAGAATTGCTGTTTGAACAAAACATACCTCAGTAATTTTATTTACTCTCCGTATGATTAAGGATTGGAGTCCATATTGTTCCGGCAGGAAGCGCTCGATAACAGAAAAATGAAATGGCGGGGCAAAGCATTATTGCTGCCCGGAATTCCGTTATGGATAATTATGACGGCATGTTCCGTATTCCTGATTGTTTTTCTTATTTTTATTATTTTCGGATCTTACACCCGTCAGGTTAATGCCACAGGTGAAGTGACCACCTATCCGCGTGCTGTCACTATTTATGCGAATGCCCAGGGATTTGTCACAAAACAATATATCCGTGAAGGCCAGCATATTAAAAAAGGCGATCCGATCTATGTTATTGATGTCAGCAAAACAACCTCCAGCGGCGTGGTGAGTGATAATCAGCGCCGTGAAATTGAAAATCAGCTTTTGCGTATTGATAGTATGATTTCCCGCCTGGAGGATAATAAGCACGATACCCTCGATGCCCTCGAAAAACAAAAATCCCTTTATATTGATGCCTATAAGCGCTCTGAAGGCATTGTAAAACGTGCCGAAGAAGGGATAGCCATTATGAAACAGAATATGGAGAGTTACCGGGGCTATCAGAAACAGGGATTAATTAATAAAGATCAGCTGCTTAATCAGGTGGTGACTTATTATTCCCAGCAGAACAGCCTGCTGAACTTAAGCGGACAAAATGAGCAGAATGCGCTGCAGATTACCGCGCTGGAGAGCCAGATCCTAACTCAGGCCGCTGAGTTTGATAACCGGATTTATCAGATGGAACTGCAGCGCTATGAGTTGCAGAAAGAAATGGTGAATACGGATGTCGGCGGCGAGATTATTGTCCGCGCCCTGACAGACGGCCGGGTGGATTCCCTCGGCGTAACCGTCGGTCAGATGGTCAACCCGGGCGATACCCTGCTGCAGATCCTGCCGGAAAATATCCGTCAGTACTTGCTGGTGCTCTGGGTGCCCAATGATGC
>NZ_JBFZSO010000009.1:0-22989 GCF_041099235.1 Morganella morganii
AGCGAATCTTACGTCAATCAGGCGATCCGCCAATTACCGATCACGCGGATTATCATTGCTCACCGCGAATCGACGATTGAATCAGCGGACAGGATTATTAATCTCAACAATCCTGCCGCTTAAGTAATGGCTTACCGGTAAACCGGTAACAGGCTGAAACTCGACAAAATATGTACCACCGCGTTCAGTACTCCGAAGCCCAGGATCAGCCAGATCATGGGCTCACCGCCCCAGACCCGGAACTGCGGGCTGCCGAAGCGTTTACGGGATGCGCGGGCCAGCAGTGCCGGGACAATCGCCGCCCAGACCGTCGCCGCCAGACCGGCAAAACCGATGGCGTAAATAAAGCCATTCGGATAGATCAATCCGCCCAGCATCGGCGGGATAAAGGTGACACCGGCGGTTTTCAGGCGGCCGGTTTTGCTGTCATCAAATTTGAACAGATCCGCCAGATAATCAAACAGTCCCAGTGTCACCCCGAGGAACGAACTGGCCACCGCAAAGTTCGAGAACACAATCAGCAGCAGCTCCAGTCCCCGGCTGTGCAGCACGCCGCTCAGCGCCTGAACCAGCACATCAATATTGCCGCCCTTCTCCGCAATCGGAATAAAGTCCGGACGCGGGATATTCCCCATCGTACCGAGCATCCAGATGATATAGAGCACCAGCGCCATCAGTGTGCCGATGGTCAGACAGCGGCGGATCTTGCCGGGCTCTTTGCCGTAATATTTCATCAGGCTCGGCACATTACCGTGGAACCCGAAAGAGGCCAGGCAAAACGGCAGGGTAAACAACACATAAGGCAGATAGGAAGCGTCCGGCTGTGCCACGTTCAGTAATACCGCCGGTTTCACATTCCACAGCAGGCCGCCGAATGTCATAAAGAATGTCAGGATTTTGGCACCGAGCACAATCGTCGTCATCCGGCTGACCGCTTTGGTACTCAGCCAGACAATAAAGGCGACCACCAGGGCAAACAAAAATCCGCCAAGACGTGCCGGAAGCGTTATCCCCGCCTGTGCAAAGGTGTGGCTCAGCACCGATCCGCTGGCGGAGATATAGGCATAGGTCAAAATATACAGGACGAACGCAATGGTCAGGCCGTTAATAATATTCCAGCCGTTTCCCAGCAGATCGCGGGTGATCGTGTCAAAACTGGAACCAATCCGGTAATTCAGGTTAGCTTCGAGGATCATTAATCCTGAGTGCAGCATACAAAACCAGGTGAATACCAGTGCTGCAATCGACCAGAAAAACCATGCACCGGACATTACCACCGGCAGGGAAAACATCCCCGCACCAATGATAGTTCCGCCGATAATCATTGCTCCGCCGAATACGGACGGCGAAACAGAGGACGCAGGAACAGTAGCCATAAGAGTACCTCTGGTGGCTTAATATTATCATTATGTTTGAAATCAGGAGGATGCCGCGCATCCTCCTGTAAGACGACAGGGTTACATGACAGGCTTCAGGCGGGCGACAAAGTGACGCAGAACCGGTGGTTCATAGGTGAATGTCAGCCCTTTGATATCCGCCGCTTTCTCTTTCAGCCGGATAAAGGCATCAGCGATATAATCCATATGGTCATTGGTATAGACACGGCGCGGAATTGTCAGGCGCAGCAGCTCCATCGGTGATGGCTTCTGAATACCGGTTTCCGGGTCACGCCCCAGCAGCAGAGAACCAATTTCCACACCGCGGATGCCGGATTCCAGGAACAGCTCATTATTCAGGGCATGAGCCGGGAACTGATCCCCCGGGATATGCGGCAGCATTTTCTTCGCATCGACAAAGACCGCGTGGCCGCCGACCGGATACTGGATCGGGATCCCCGCTTCGCGCAGGCGCTCACCCAGATATTCCACCTGTGTGATACGGTAGCGGAGGTAATCCTCATCCATCCCCTCTTCCAGCCCGATAGCCAGCGCTTCCATATCACGTCCGGCGAGGCCGCCGTAGGTGACGAAGCCTTCCATCGGCACACAGCGGGTACGCACTTCGTTGAACAGATCTTCGTCATCACGGAAACAGCACAGACCGCCGATATTCACCAGTGAGTCCTTTTTCGCCGACATTGTCAGCATATCGCCGTATTTATACATCTCTTTGACGATTTCTTTCACTGACTTATCCGCATACCCTTTTTCGCGCTGTTTGATAAACCAGGCGTTTTCACAGAAGCGGGCGGAATCAATCACCACCGGAATATCATGCTTTTTGGCAATGTCATACACAGCTTTCATATTTGCCAGTGATATCGGCTGACCGCCGGAGCTGTTACAGGTCACGGTGGTGACAATCGCGGCCACATTTTTTGCACCGTGCTCTGCGATTGCCGCATTGAGCAGATCTAAATCGAAATCGCCTTTCCAGTCATAATAGGTTGTTGTATCAAAGGCTTTTGGTGTGACCACATTAATCGCTTTCGCGCCGTTTAACTCCACATGGGCGGCAGTGGTATCAAAGTGGAAGTTGGAGATAAAGACCGGTTTATCGGCTCCGGCTTTGCGGCGGCGGGCGATCAGTGACGGGAACAGGATTTGCTCGGCACCGCGCCCCTGGTGTGTCGGGATAGTAAACGGGTAGCCAATCAGTTTTTTCACCTGATCGCAGAGATGATAATAGTTACGGGAACCGGCATACGCCTCATCCCCCATCATCAGCCCGGCCCACTGGCGGTCACTCATCGCACCGGTGCCGGAATCGGTCAGCAGGTCAATAAAGACCACATCACCCGGTAATAAAAACGGGTTATATCCGGCTTCTTTCAGGGCCACTTCCCGCTCATTACGGGTGGTCATACGGATATTTTCAACCATTTTAATACGGAACGGTTCAGGAATACGTTTCATTATTTTACTCTCCGGTTTCGGGCTGCCGGATATATTTACCCGCTGCATTTTCCTGAAAAGAAAATACAGAAATACAGCCACGTTATATCAGCGTGTTTTTAATTAATTTTTGTGGTAATACGCGGACGGAGAATTACTCAGGGAAGAAGTTTGAAATACGATGATCAATATTGAACCATGCCTGCACAAGGCAGACACCGGCAAGATGACTTGGGATGGATAAGAAATTCATACACAAAGCCCTCTGAGTGGATAAGTAACGCACAAAATTACATTGAATAATCCTTTTGTCCATGATAAACATCACACTTATCATAATTACATTTATTAATTAAATATAATTATCCCACCAAGTTATTACATTATGTAAGCGCTATTAATCAATTGCCGTCGTTATCAATTTTACGCCAAATAGTCTTCCTTTTTATTTATTCATAAGGACATCAGACGTGCCGGATACCGCACCGAAAATAAGCGTGTTTTTATATTCATAAAAAAATAGTTCCGACAATAACATTACAGATATAACAGTTAATTTAATTATCCGTTTTACAGATAATAAAAAAGTGGTTTTCACCACTTTTTTCAACGCTGTTTTGTGACTGAAATATCACTACACCAGTTTGCTGATCCAGCTGCTGATATCCCCGGCCAGGAAGTTTACCGGCGGGATTTCAATCACGCTGTATGCGCCCGGCTGCTGACGGCAGGCCGCCCGTGCCGCAGACACCATAAACTGAGAGGTCAGCGCCGGGTTGTTGATACGCATGCTGTATTCAAACAGCTGGTTATGCGTTTTACCGGAAACCCCTTTGTGCGTCATGGAGACACCGTGCCCCACATCTTTCAGGGCATCCACACTCTCCACCTGACGGACATGCGTCTCATCAGAGGCAAAATAGCTGTCGGCTTTCAGCGCGGCGGTCACGGTATCAATATCATGTCCCGCTTCAAGCTCAACATAAACCATGCGGCGGTGAACACCGGTACCCAGCGGGATTGTCATGGAAAGTGCATCCTTCACCCCGGGAATCGCTTTGGCGGCAACACTGTGCCCCATACTCATCCCCGGCCCGAAGTTGGTGTAAGTCAGCCCCTTCGGTGCCATTGCCTGCATCAGCGTACGGATAATGGAATCCGACCCCGGATCCCAGCCTGCGGAGATGATTGCCGTACACTCACCGGCGCGGGCAATCGGGTCAAGGTGCTCTTTCAGCGCGACAATTTCACTGTGAACATCAAAACTGTCCACAGTGTTAATCCCCAGTGCGAGGATCTCTGAAGCAACCGCACGGATGGCGCGGGTCGGCGAACACAGCAGTGCCACATCCACCCTGCCCAGTTCACGGATATCCGCCGCCACCGGATACACAGAATCCGTATCAGCGGCAGACGGGTTGCGGCGCACAATCCCTGCAATCTCAAAATCAGCGGCAGCTTCCAGCGCCTCAATCGCATACTGTCCGATATTGCCGTAACCAACGACGGCGGCTCGTATTTTTTTCACGGAATTCTCTCTGTCATCATTGATTAGTCAGATAAGGAAATCATACTTATTTATGAAAGGAAACATTGATTTCTTAATTAGTTATGAAAAAAATGTTTTATTTTTCACCTTTCGCTATTCTCAGTAATATTATCCTGGTAGAATCCGGCTCCCTGTATCCGTCCCGGAACAAAAATCACACTCTTTACAGAAGGTCGTCATGCATCAGTCTGATGTGACAGAGCGCGGGCTCTTTTCCTTAAGCTGGCCGATTTTTATCGACCTGTTATTACACTTTTCCACCTTCCTGATTAATACCTGGATGGTCAGCCATGTGTCGTCAAAATATCTGGCGGCAATGGCGGTCGGCAACCAGGCATTTGACCTGTTTATCACTATTTTCAACTTTATCAGTGTCGGGTGCAGTGTGGTGATCGCCCAGTATATCGGGGCTGGCAGACGGGATAAGGCCAGTCAGGCGATTCATATTTCCATCGCGTTTAACCTGCTGCTCGGATTATTGTCCGCCGGGTTTACTATTATTTTCGGCTATAAAATTCTGGAACTGATGAATACGCCGGAACATCTGATGGAAGATGCCTTTAATTATCTGCATATTCTGGGGATCTGTTTAATTCCGGAAGCGGTGACCATCATTCTGGCGGCCTGTCTGCGCGTTTACGGCAGAGCCAAACCCGCTATGTATGTCACGCTGGTCGCCAACGTGGTGACTGTTGTCGGTAACTGCATTGTGCTGTACGGCCTGTTCGGGCTGCCGCAGTACGGGCTGGTCGGTGTCGCCTGGTCCACCGTGGCCGGACGTCTGATTGCCGTGGCGCTGCTGTGCGGCCTGCTCTTTTACGGTCTGCGGATTAAATTCGTTCCGCGCATGCTGTTTCACTGGTCTAAAAATATGCTGAAGCAGATCCTGCATGTCGGCCTGCCGTCTGCCGGGGAAAACCTGGTCTGGATGCTGCATTATATGGTCGCTATCGCCTTTATCGGGCTGATGGGCGAGACCGCACTGGCGGCACAGACCATCTACTTCCAGTTATCACTGTTTATTATGCTGTTCGGGATAACCATCAGTATCGGGAATGAAATTCTGGTCGGGCATCTGGTCGGGGCAAAACGCTTTGAGGATGCTTATCAGCGCGGCATGAAAAGCCTGAAAACCGGCTTTTTCAGCACCATCCCGATTGTCTTCCTGTTTTGGGTGTTCCGTGATCATCTTGCTTACGGGCTGAGTGACGATCAGGCGGTGATAAAACTGCTGCTGCCGCTGTTCCTGCTGTCAGTCTTCCTTGAGCCGGGACGCACGCTGAATATTGTGATGGTGAACGCCCTGCGTGCCGCCGGTGATGCCCGTTTCCCGCTCTGTACCGCCCTGTTCTTTATGTGGTGTGTGGCGCTGCCGGTCGGCTATGTGCTGGGGATCAAACTGGAGATGGGGATACTGGGGATCTGGATTGGTTTTCTGTGTGATGAGTGGCTGCGCGGACTCGTCAATACCTGGCGCTGGCGCTCGAAAAAATGGCAGTCAAAACGGCTGGATATTGAGGGCTGATCCTCCGGCAGAATTCCTGCTGCGGCTGCGCATCGGGAATTACCTGACAAACCAGCGGATAACACCGAAACCGGGCAAATAAGAGAAAAAATACAGAGTTATATTCTGATAAACAGCCACAAACACAGCTTTTCGTGATTGCTGTCACGGGGTCTCATCACACTTTTTTATTTATGCATAACATAATGCATACAAATCATATTCAATACTACATTTAAATCAAATAGTTAGATAAGTATTTTTATCTCTTTTCACCGCCGGACGATTTCTTGCTTTTTTCCCCCCTATCCGCCCTATTTTTTATTTCCGGGAGAAAGTTTTTCTCCGGATTCTGAAAATACCCCTGAATTGTGAAAGGATTTTTCTGCTGCCCTTTCGGTACACTGAGCCGTATAACGGATTCGCGTATTTAAGGCTGAAAAATGGCAACACATCACACCCCTGCTCAATGGAACAATTTTGTCGCGGCACTGCGTCAGTCAGTCAAACCGGCGACAGGCTGCACCGAGCCGATTTCTCTGGCACTGGCCGCCGCGAAAGCCGCCGCCTGTCTCAGCGGCGCACCGACCCAAATCCGCTGCTATGTCTCCCCGAACCTGATGAAAAACGGCCTAGGCGTGACCGTTCCGGGAACAGGCATGACCGGCTTACCGGTCGCTGCGGCACTCGGTGCTATCGGCGGACAACCGGATGCCGGTCTGAATGTCCTGTGTGGTGTGACCGCAGACGATATCGCCGCCGGGAAAGCCTTTCTCGCCTCAGGAGCGGTATCTGTCGACATCAAAGAGCCATGCAGCCACGTACTTTACTCTGAAGCTACCGTATACAGCGGCGACGAGCAGGCGACAGCCACTATCTGTGGTGATCACACCCATGTGACTGAAATCCGTCATAACGGCACGGTTATTTATCAGGATGAGGCTGTCACACACCAGAGCGGCAGTGATAACCCGTTTGCGGACGCCTGTACCCGTGATATTTATGATTTCGCCACTCAGGCGCCGGTGTCGATGATCAATTTTATGCGGCAGGCCGCTGATCTGAATGATGCCCTTGCCCGTGAAGGGATGTCTCAACCGTACGGGTTACAAATCGGCCGTTCACTGGAGAAACAGCGTGAGCGCGGATTGCTGTCAAAAGATCTGCTGTCCGACATTATGATCCGCACCTCATCAGCCTCGGATGCCCGTATGGGCGGCGCGCAGCTGCCTGCCATGAGCAACTCCGGTTCCGGTAACCAGGGGATCGCCGCTACCCAGCCGGTAGTGGTGGTCGCAGAATATTTACAGGCGGATGAAGAGCAGCTAATCCGCGCCCTGACATTGTCCCACCTGATGGCGATTTATATTCACAGTCAGTTCCCGCCGCTTTCTGCCCTGTGTGCGGCAACGACCGCCTCAATGGGGGCAGCAGCCGGTATCGCATGGTTATTTGAAGGGAAATATGCGCCGGTGGCGATGGCTATCAGCAGCATGATTGGTGATATCACCGGTATTATCTGTGATGGTGCTTCCAACAGCTGTGCGATGAAAGTCTCCAGCGGTGTCAGTGCGGCCTATAAAGCGGTGCTGATGGCAATGAATCAGCAGTGTGTCGGCGGTAACGACGGCATTGTCTGCACGGACGTGGATAAATCCATTGCTAACCTCTGTGCGCTGGCCAGCCTGTCTATGCAGCACACCGATGTACAGATTATTGAAATCATGGCAAACAAGGCAAAATCAGCCTGATTTTTCCGGGTTTGGCTTTTTAAGGAAGCCCCCTTTCCTTTACCGGCCGCACCGGCCGGTTTTTTCATGTTTTTTCAGCACAAAAACCCCTGACCGGGGCTTTTGTGCTGATGCCTGTTATTGTTATCAGTTCGCTTTTTTGATCAAATCAAAATCCCGCAATGCCACATACGGGTCCCAGTATTCACGTGCCAGTGAAATCTGGCCATTCTGTATTTTTACAATGGCGATAAATTGCTGTCTGTAATCTTTGCCTGTCAGTCTGACCTGACCACGACTGGAATACTCAAAAATATATAATCCCGGTTCTTTTCCCGGAATAACAGCCCATGATTCCGGTGATGAATATTTTAATTTTCCGAGATACTGACTCATATTTGAAAAATAACGGGTAATATTATCACGACCACCGGATGCTGAAGAAAATAAATACGGAAAGTCATGGACCGGTGCATAAGGTAATTCAAACCGGCCATTTTTTGTGAAATAACGGGCTACGTTATCCGGCACTTCAGACCAGCCTTCCAGGCTGCGCCAGTAGAATTCAGCGGCATCCTTATCCGTGTATCCTTTCTGAAGATAATAATATCCGTCTTTTTCCTGAATATGATTGTCATTAACCGGACCGGCAAAAGCAAATGAAGAAAGACATAATAACAATGCTGCGTTGTATTGTATTCTCACGTTGGTCACCTGTTTATGTGGTTTACATTTCAATTACGGCCTTAATACATTTTCCGCTGCGGGAATCCTCAATGGCTTTGTTAATATCACCAAAAGAATAAAACTGAATGAATTTATCCGCGGGGAATTTCCCCTGTAAAAACAGATTAACCAGCTCAGGAATAAAGCGTGACGGTTCCGCATCCCCCATGATTGAGCCTTTTACTGTCCGCCCCCGGATCAGATGCATAATATCCACCGGCAGCACCGCGTCTGCGGCAACCACACCGGTCAGCACACAGCTTCCCTGCTCTGCCAGTGCCTGTACGGCATTTTTCATTACGCCGGGATGACCGGCAGACTCGACAGAATAGTTTACGCCACGGTCCTGAGTGATACGATTAATCTCTGTCATCAGATCCGTTTCCGCCGGATTGATGCAATGTGTGGCCCCGGCATCCGCTGCAGCAGAAAGCCGCTCATTATTAATATCCACCGCAATAACCGGCTCACACCCTGCTATCCGTGCCGCCATAATGGCCGCCATGCCTACCGCTCCGGTGCCAAAAACCGCAAGGGAACTGCCCGCTTCCGGTGACAGACTGTTCAGCACCGCGCCTGCGCCGGTCATAAAGCCGCACGCAAAGGGACCGAGAAAACGGAGAGGCGCATCTGCCGGGACTTTTATCACACCGGATGCATCCGCAACCACATACTGTGAAAAGGAAGACTGCCCGAAAAAATGGCTGTGAACCGCATGACTGCCATCCCGCAAACTGACGGAACCGTCTGCTCTCGCAGCCTGCCAGTTGAGCGCCTGATGCTCCGCGCAATAAGTCGGCCGCCCTGTAGTACACGGATGGCAGTGCCCGCAGCTGGCCAGCGTGAGAACCACATGATCGCCGGGCTGAACATGTGTCACTTTTTTGCCGGTCCGCAACACCACACCGGCACCTTCGTGCCCGGGAACTACCGGTGACGGCACCGGGATCTGATCGTTAATCACCGCAATATCAGTATGACAAATACCGGTGGCGGTAATGTGAACCAGTACTTCGTTATCCTGCGGTTCATCCAGCGTCAGCTCACTGAGCGCTAACAGGGGTGTATCGGTATAATGCACTGCTGCACATGTTTTCATTTTTATCCTCGCAACGTAACGGTCAGATAAACCGGGCTATCATTTTGCCGGTGCCGTGACCTTTCCGGCTTTTCTGCAGACAGGCCGGAATATCCTCCGGCGTGATTTCAGACCAGCGGATACCGTCAGTTTCACCACGAAACTGCATATTCACCATGTCCTGTAATGCCGCGATATCCGGCGAAAATTCAAAATTCACCACAGAGACAAAAT
This sequence comes from Morganella morganii, assembly GCF_041099235.1. Classification (GTDB taxonomy): domain Bacteria; phylum Pseudomonadota; class Gammaproteobacteria; order Enterobacterales; family Enterobacteriaceae; genus Morganella; species Morganella morganii_E. Next base: position 9,656 of record NZ_JBFZSO010000009.1, read on the forward strand.
GTGTATTTTCTGACGATGCGGCATGGACAGTACTGAGCGCTATTCCGCCGTTCGCTATCCATAACAGGTTGCGCATAAAAGCGTCCGGCCCGCTGACCAGGTCAACAATCCCCGCGCCTTCCCCCGGATAACGGTCATATAACTGCGCAAGAACATCACCATTCCGGTAATCGATGACATCATAAGCACCGATTTTTTTCAGATAACGTGTCTGCTGTTTACCGGCCACCGCGATCACTTTGTACCCGCGCTGTGACAGAATCCGCGTCACAAAACTGCCGACCCCGCCGGCTGCGCCGATAACCGCGATACGGCTGCCGGCCGGTACATTCATATGCTCCGCTATCTGTAACGCACTGACACCCGCTGTCGGCAGCATGGTCAGTTCCGGCAGAAACTGTGATGCCGGTACTGTCACCAGCATCCCGTCCTGAGACAGTGTCTGATACTCACAGAAACAACCTCTGCCGGCTTCATTACTGAGAAAACGTCCGATAACCCGGTCGCCGGGCTGAAACCGGGAAACCTTTTTTCCGACTGCATCGATCACGCCCATACCGTCCAGCCCCAAGACCAGCGGAAAATGGTGCGAAAGGCTGTTTTTCAGCATGCCGTCCGCTATCCGCCAGTCCAGCGGATTCAGGCCGGCGGCATATATTCTGACTCTGACTTCATTTTCTGCCGGTTCCGGGACGGGAATGTCAGCGATATACGGTTGCCCGCCGAACCGGTCAACAACAACAGCTTTCACATCAATATTCCTTTCGTGATTGTTTTGGTGTTAATTGATTTACGGAGATTATAAATACTAAAGAAATCACTTAAAATGAGATAAAATAAGACGCAGTGTTACAAAAACAGGGTTAATGTCTGATGGGCGGACTGGAAGAAAATCTGGGTGATTTATACTATTTCACGCTGGTAGCGCAACACGGCGGCTATACCGCCGCAAGCCGGATAACAGGAATAGCCAAGAATAAACTGAGCAGACGGGTTACCGCGCTGGAAGAACATCTGGGTGTGCGTTTATTTCAGCGTACCAACCGTCAGGTATCACTGACAGAAACCGGCTTCCGCCTGATGGAGCACGGTCTGGCTATTCTGTCTGAAACAGAAGCGGCACAGGCCATGATTTCAAACAGCTTGTCAGAGCCGGCCGGACTGGTCAGGATAAGCTGCCCGTCACTGGCAACCCGTCTGCTGCTCAGCGACTGTATTACGGAGTGTATGACACGCTACCCGCAAATCGATATTCAGGTACAGGCCACAGACAGGCGCTGTGACCCGGTCTCGGAACTGATTGATATCGCTATCCGTCTGCGGGAAAGAAAGTATATGGAGCAGGGGTTTATTGCCAGAGAGCTGGGAAAAAGTGTCCGTATTCTGGTTGCCACACCGGAATACCTCGCCGCTAACGGCAACCCCGGGTCCCTTATTGAATTATGCGATCATCCGCTGATCACACTTATCGCCCATGAACATGAGCAGCCGTGGGAATTTACCGATATAGCGGGTAATGTTGCTGTAATCCATCCGAAACCACATTTATCATGCAGTGAATGGGATATTGTGCAGCATGTGACGTATTCACATCAGGGAATTGCCCTGCTGCCGGATATGGTCTGCGGTGATGCGCTGCGGGCGGGAAAACTTATCCGCGTACTGCCGCAATGGCACCGCCAGCCGCTGATTGTGCATATGGTGTATCCTTCACGGCAGGGAATGCTGCCGGCGGTCAGAGTCGTGATTGATTTACTGGCAGAGCGTGTCCCCGGGCGTCTGCTCATCGGGATTTAACCACCCGCTGTTACCGGCACGGTAACAGCGGAAAGCCGGCATTTACGCAGTCAGCGTGGCAAACGCATTGCGGATTTCCTGCTCCGGCAGCTGCATGCCGATAAAAATCAGCACGCTCTGTTTTACATCATCCTCACGCCATTCGCGGTCAAAGTCCGCGCTGTAGAGACGCTGAACGCCCTGGAATAACAGGCGGCGCGGCTCATCTTTAATCCAGAGTAACCCTTTGTAACGCAACATATTATCGGCATAGCTTAGCAGCAGGGTTTCCATCGCGCGGGAAATGGCACTGATTTCCACCGGTTGATCCATGGTGATCACCAGCGACTGAATGTCATTCTGCTGTTTCGGCGCAAAGCGGAACAGCGGCTTGCTGATTTCCACATTGTCATCCAGCATAAAACCGCCGACATTAAACAGCAGGTTCATGTCGATATCGCCGTTAATCACCTTATACACCGGCGCTTTGGCATTAATCCGCTGTAACCGGGCGAGCAGTGCTTCATTATCCGGCTCGACGTCCGTTTTAGTCAGCAGAATGCGATCCGCGTAGCCAATCTGCGCCTGAGCGATTGTGAACTGATCCAGCTGCTGCTGTGCATGCACCGCATCCACCAGCGTGATAATGCCGTCCAGCACATAGCGTTCACACAATTTTTCATTGGAGAAAAAAGTCTGTGTGATCGGGCCGGGATCGGCCATACCGGTGCATTCAATCACCAGGCGGTCAAAATCAATTTTGCCGCTGTCCAGGTTTTCACACAGGTCGAGCAGCGCATCTTCCAGCTCACTTGAGCGGCTGCAGCAGATACACCCGTTGCTCAGGGTTTTTATCTGTGTGACGCGGTCACCGATAATTTCATCATCAATAGGCACCTCGCCGAATTCATTTTCAATCACAGCAATTTTCTGCCCGTGCTCCTCGTGGAGAATATGGCGCAGCAGTGTGGTTTTACCGGCACCCAGGAAACCGGTCAGGATAGTCACGGAGATAGGTTGCATAATCGGGTCCTTCTTACAGACAGACAGCGGAACAAAGGCTGTCAGAGTAACAAATAACACGGATAATAAAAAATATCCCCCGTACAATGTGACTGACATCATACGGGGGATGAGACTTCAGCGTTACTGCATGCTGTTATCAGTGTGAGGAGGAGACTTTAATTCCCTCTTCCGGAACAGGAACATACGGTGTTTCGTTGTCAGTACGTTCCGGGTTTTTGCTCGCTTTCATCGCTGTACGGATGCCGTAGAAGATGATGCTGTACACCACGACCAGGAAGATAATACTCAGACCGGCGTTGGTGTAGTTGTTCACCACGATGTGCTGCATATTGGCGACCTGCTCAGGTGTTAACGCCACGCCTTCGGCAATACGGCGTTTGTACTCATTCGCCAGCCAGAAGAAGCCTTCCAGTTGCGGGTTGTCACTGAACAGTTTCAGGCCCAGCGCCCATGTGGTACAAATCAGCAGCCATACCGCAGGGATAGTGGTTACCCAGATATATTTGCTGCGCTTCATCTTAATCAGAACAACGGTGGACAGAACCAGAGCAACAGCCGCCAGCATCTGGTTGGAGATACCGAACAGCGGCCACAGGCTCTTAACGCCGCCCAGCGGATCGACCACGCCCTGATACAGCAGATAACCCCACAGGCCCACGCAACCGGCAGTACCGATCACACCGGCAATGAAGGAGTCAGTTTTCTTCAGGAACGGAACGAAGTTACCCAGCAGATCCTGGAGCATAAAGCGGCCGGAACGGGTACCCGCATCCAGTGCAGTCAGGATAAACAGTGCTTCAAACAGGATCCCGAAGTGATACCAGAAGCCCATATCCGCCGCAGGAATGATTTTGTGGAACACATGCGCGATACCTACCGCCAGTGTCGGAGCACCACCCGCACGGTTGAGGACAGACGGCTCACCGATATCTTTGGCAGTCTGTAAAATCTCTTCCGGCGAAATCACAAAGCCCCAGGAGCTGACCGTTGCGGCTGCCTGTGCAGTCACATCTTTCAGCTGCGCCATAATCATCGGTGCATCTGCGGTACCGAGGTTATGCAGATCCGGCATGGTGATACCCAGCGCCGCAGGCGGGGTGTTCATCGCAAAATAGAGGCCCGGTTCGATAATGGAGGCGGCAACCAGCGCCATAATCGCCACAAAGGATTCCATCAGCATCGCGCCGTAACCGATATAACGGGCATCGGTTTCACAGGCCAGCAGTTTCGGTGTGGTACCGGAAGCAATCAGGGCGTGGAAGCCGGAAACCGCACCACAGGCAATAGTAATAAACAGGAACGGGAACAGAGCACCTTTCCAGACCGGACCGGTTCCGTCAACGAACTGAGTCATCGCCGGCATTTTCAGATCCGGGTTGAGGATAACGATACCCACAGCCAGACCGACGATAACACCGATTTTCAGGAAGGTTGCCAGATAGTCACGCGGAGCCAGAATCAGCCACACCGGCAGCAGAGCGGAAACGAACGCATAGCCGATCAGTGCATACGTGATAGTGGTATCTTTAAAGGTCAGCGCCGGGCCCCAGTACGGGTCGTGTGCGATCACACCACCGAACCAGATAGCCGCCACCAGCAGCACAATACCGATGACAGACACTTCACCGACACGTCCCGGGCGGAGATAGCGCATGTAGATCCCCATAAACAGGGCAATCGGCACAGTGGATACGACGGTGAACACACCCCACGGACTTTCTGCCAGCGCTTTCACCACAATCAGTGCCAGCACGGCGAGGATGATGATCATAATCAGGAAGCAGCCGAAGAGCGCGATAGTGCCCGGTACGGTTCCCATCTCTTCTTTAACAATCTCACCCAGAGAGGCACCGTTACGGCGCGAGGAGATAAACAGCACCATAAAGTCCTGTACTGCCCCCGCCAGCACCACACCGGCCAGCAGCCAGAGTGTGCCCGGCAGATACCCCATCTGCGCGGCAAGTACCGGTCCGACTAACGGACCCGCACCGGCGATCGCGGCAAAGTGGTGACCGAACAGAACGTTACGGTTAGTCGGAACATAGTTCAGACCATCATTATTAATCACCGCCGGTGTTGACCGGGTCGGATCCAGTTTCATAACCTTTGTTGCGATATACAGGCTGTAGTAGCGGTACGCCACCAGATAGACTGATACCGATGCAACAATGATCCATAATGCACTGACATGCTCGCCGCGGCGTAATGCGACAACGCCGAGACAGAAAGCACCTATAATCCCCAGGATAAACCAGGGAATGTGCTTAAATAAGCGATTAGAGTTCATAACGCACCTTAAATGTGACTGTGATAATCAAAAGGATCCGTATCCGTACGGAAAAAGTGTTTCAGCCGAATAAAATAGAAACTTCCTGCAAGTGTGTTTTATGATAAAAAAATCAAGGCGGGAAACGGGGATTATCCCGTAAGCGGTTGTATAGCAGATTAAGCGGTCACTTTTTACAGCCGGGCGGTTTTATCCGCCTCCCGGGACGGTAAAATTTGTGATCGGGTTAACGTTATGTTTTTTAAATTTTTTCGTGCTTTTTGTTAATTTTTTATGAAAGCGTGCTTTTATCCGCTTTTCTCCGTGATTTATGACCTGAAACCGACAGAAGACAGTAACCAATATGACTAAAAAACCCGGCACACCTCCCGGCAATTTCCGTGCTTATGCTGATAAGCAGACACAACGCAATATGCTGTTTCAGCGGGTTCTCCGCCTGCTGACCTTCAGTGTGGTTTTCCTCGCCGGATTTATGATTTATCAGACCTGGCAGACACAACAGAATGATGTCTATGCTGACGGGCAGATAACCGGTTATCTGCGGACAGAAATGCGTGATACCCGTTCGGGACAGCAACTGGTTGGCTGGCCGGTGGTGAAATTCGTGACAGCGGATAATAAAATCGTCACCTTTACCTCAACAGATCAGCTGCTGTGTCAGTCACAGTGTGAAAACGGTCCGGTGGGAGTTTATTATCAGAAGGATAATCCGGGCAAAGCACAGATAGCGGACTTCGGTGCCCGCTATGGTGAAATGATTGTCTGGGGAGTCGTCGCCTTTATTCTGCTGGTGACCTATATTCTGCACAGCTGGCGCCTGCGTATTCTGGCACGCCGCCGCTACGGTGCGGCATCATAAACGGCTGTCCGGCGGTGGTGTCCGGCCGAATCCGGTGATAAGGCCGTAAGGCGAAATACGGAACCAGTGACCGCCGGTCCACCAGGAGTGTTCGCCGTCGGTTTCCTCTTCACAGCCCACGCCGACCTCGGCGGTACCGTTGACAAAACCGTACGTGCAGTCATAAATGGCGGGGATCACCACCCGCCCGGTAATACTGTCCGCATAACCGATTTTATTGCCGGAGCGGATGCGGTAACGCCCGTTTTCCGGTTCATCCGGGGCGCTGTCGAAATAGTACGGCTGATACGGCTCCTGCAGATTACGGTCAACGAAATGACTGCCGAAGGTGTCTTTATCCCGATACAGACAGAGTTCAAAGGGATTATCCGGCCTGAAGCAGTTATCCGCCGCTGACGGTTCATCTGCCCTCGCCCGCACCCATTCACGGGCTTTTTCTGCCTGCACATCCGTACCGGCAAACACGGTCAGCGGCAGCAACATCACAAATACGATCCCCGGTATTCTGCATTTCATCGGTTATTCCTCTGCCTGACCACGGTCTGTGATGCCTTCCTCATTTATATATACGGGAAGGTCACCACAGATATTACCCCGGTCAGCCGGTGACGACTACTGATGCCGCAGCCTGTTTTGCAGCATTCACCGCTTCCTCAACGGACGGTGCCAGCGCCAGGGCAACGCCCATGCGCCGGGAACCGTCAATCTCCGGTTTGGCAAACAGGCGCAGCTGCACAGTCCCGGTCAGGGCGTGCTCCAGCCCGCTGTAACGGACATCATCGCTGCGCAGAGACGGCAGGATCACCGCTGAGGCAGCCGGACGGTACTGAACTATCTCTCCGGCCGGTAATCCGAGAAACGCCCGCACATGCAGGGCAAATTCAGAGATATTCTGTGAAATCAGTGTGACCAGCCCGGTATCGTGAGGACGCGGGGAAACTTCATTAAAAATAATATCCTCACCACGGACAAATAACTCAACACCGAACAGGCCATAGCCGCCCAGCCCGTTAACGATTGTCTCCGCCACCTGTTGCGCCCGCGCCAGAACCGCATCCGGCATGGCCTGCGGCTGCCATGACTCACGGTAATCCCCGCGCTCCTGGCGGTGCCCGACCGGGGCACAGAAATGTACACCATCTGCCGCACGGACAGTCAGCAGCGTGATTTCATAATCAAAATCAATCATCCGCTCGACAATCACCCGCCCTTTTCCGGCACGTCCTGCTTCCTGAGAAGCCAGCCAGGCATCATGCAATGTGCTTTCATCGCGGATAATGCTCTGCCCTTTACCCGATGAACTCATTACCGGTTTGATAATACAGGGAAATCCAATCTCAGCAGCAGCACGGATAAAAGACGTCTCATCATCCGCAAAGCGGTATTCTGATGTCATCAGCCCCAGCTCTTCTGCAGCCAGACGGCGGATACCTTCGCGGTTCATGGTCAGTTTTACCGCATTGGCACAGGGCACGACATGAAAACCCTCCTGCTCCAGCCGGTATAATGTATCTGTCGCAATCGCTTCAATTTCCGGCACAATATGGTCAGGCTGTTCTTTCCGGATCACAGCTTCCAGCTCCGCGCCGTCCAGCATATTAATCACATAACGGCGGTGCGCGATATGCATGGCCGGTGCATTGTCATAACGATCGACGGCAATCACTTCAATGCCGAGCCGCTGACACTCAATCGCCACTTCTTTGCCTAATTCACCTGCGCCCAGCAGCATCACCTTCGTGGCGCCCGGACGTAATGCCGTACCTAATGTTGTCATCACTGTCACCTGTTCAGAAATACCGGAAAATTTGCGCGCCATTATATACGCAATCGTTTGCTTTAGTCACGAAATAAGCAAATCACCGGCTGTCACAGCACTCAGCGGGGCCTGATGCCCAGACCGGCTTTTGCTGTATTTTTCCGGTAATGGCGGATAAGAGACAGAATGCAGAACAGCAATCCCAGCCAGATCAATGAGAAACTGACGCCTTTGACGGCATCAAAATGCTCATTAAAGAGGAACACCGCCAGCAGGAACTGAATGGTCGGTTCGAGATACTGTGCCAGGCCGATGGTGGTCAGTGTGGTGGAACGCACCGCAGCCGTGAAGAACAGCAGCGGCAGCAGTGTGACAGGCGCGGTCAGTATAAAACAGATGCGGGTAAAGGTATCTGCGGTGCTGAATGTGCCTGCTCCGCTGTTTTCAAGCCAGAAATACAACACAATGGCCACCGGCAGCAGCCAGAGACTCTCAATCAGCAGTGAGGTCGTCAGATCATAACGGATAAATTTGCGGATAAAGCCATAGAGCGCAAAGGCAGAGCCCATCATCAGCGCCAGTTTCGGCAGGCTGCCGTACTGATAAAGCTGATAACCCACCCCGGCACAGACAAAAATGAGCGCGGTTTTCTCTGCCGGTTTCAGGCGTTCATGCAGGAAGATGACACCCAGTAAAATAGAAAACAAGGGTGTAATGAAATATCCCATGCTGGCTTCCAGCACCAGATCATGGGTCATTGAATAAGTAAAGGTGCACCAGGATATTGCCATCACACTGGTACTGAGCAGACAAAGCAGCAGCGAGCGTTTATCCGCCCATACCGCTTTTATCCGGGTACGGTTTTTTAAAAAGAAACGGACAAACAATAACAGCGGAATTGACCAGAGGACACGCTGGGATAATAACTCCAGCGGCTGTACCCCCGGCAGCAGGCGGTAAAAAAGCGGTGTGATCCCCCAGAGAAAATAAGAAAAAATCGCCAGCATCGCGCCGGATCGTAAAAACATGGTTCAGCCAATCCTGTTTATCATTATGTTATGACTATCATACCCCCCTGCATTAAAAATCCCATGCGTCTGCTCAATTTATTTCCCGTCACCGGTCTCCCCAATGCACATCATATTATGTTCACTGAAACCACGCTATTTACTACGCATATATACCTATGAAATATCAGTTTCGCTTGATTTTTGCATTGATAACGTTAACATAATAAGTATCATTAACAAATCATTTTTGGGTATAATTCCTAATATTTGATGTTAACGTTAACCTTGAGTAGTTATAGCTAGATAGATCCCCTGATTTTTTATACTCTGGAAATCACAGTCGATCGTAATACATTGATGATAAAAGATAAATAATCATTTAATGTTCATTGCCACGATAAACAGAGTAACACGCCAGACATTTACCTCCGGAGATTGAAAAATCTTTCGTGCGGTAGCTTTGTCTCTGAAAAATATTGTTACCTTTTTTTAATTAACTATTTTAACGTTAACATAAAAAGATAAGTAATGATAATTACCACTACGAATCAAAAATCAGATAAGCAACATTAAAATACAATATTGAAAATTTTGTGTTTAGCCAAAGCGAAATTAACGCTTAATGTTGCACTCAAAACAACAGATAAATCCGTAATTACAAAAATAACACTACACTGATTTTTTATCCGGCAGTCTGCGTTTGGTTAATTAAAAAAATTAACCAAACGTGAACGGATAAAAATCAGGAAAAAGAGAAAAAATTGTGTGACTGCCCGGGGGTCAGAGTGAATCTCTGCAGAGCATCCGGCAGGGGACATAAGTCCGCCCTGACGAAACCCGTTCTTCAATAAGATGCAGTGCCGCCGTTTCACCCAGCAGGCAATACGGAGAGCGGATAGTGGTCAGCGGGGGATAAAAAAGCTCTCCGGTGCCGGTCATATTTTCACAGCCGAGAATACCGGCCTGCTCCGGAACAGAAACACCGCGGGTTAATAAAACCTGGTACGCAACAAAGGCTATCTGATCATTACCGCAGATAATACAGTCAAATAACGGTGAATTACCGTCAATGTAGTGATCTATCAGTGTCACAACATCCCGGTAATAAATATCAGATAATGCGATGTTGTGCTGGTTCAGCTGACCGGCCGGCAGCCCCGCATTCAACCACGCATTCTGAACCGCATCACGACGCAGACCGGATGAAAGACATTCTGCCGGCGGCCAGATACAAAGCGGACGACGGTAACCCCGCTGAATAAGATATTCTGTTGCATCATACTGAGCGTGATAATCATCCGGAATATAAGACGGTAACGCTGTATTTCCGGGATCATAGCAGTTCGTTAATACCAGGTTTCTGTCGCGGAGTAATTCAGGAATGTTTATCTCACGCAATTCTGCACCGGTAATAATAATACCGTCAGGGCGGCGGGATAAAATCTGGCGGGCAGCCGGAACCGGGTCATCTCCGGATGAAATATTAACAACAAAGTGGTCCCAGCCATATTTTCCTGCACACTGCTCAATAGCCAGCAGTATTTCAACAGAAAACGGGGCTGAGGCGGTATCAATTGCTAATACCCCCATACACAACAGATTTGTATTTTTACCTCTGATTTTCCGGGCTGATAAATCCGGTACATAATTCAGAACATCAATAGCATGCTGAACCTGTCTCAACGTCTCAGGCTTCAGCAGTTCCGGATTATTTATTGCCCTTGAAACAGTCATCAGTGAGACTGATGCCAGCCGGGCAACATCTTTCAGTGATGCCATATTATTATCAGTAGAAAATAAGTGTTGGTTCTGTCGTGTGAAAAAGAAAAAAATGTCAGCTGACATTTATAACATACTGTGTCTGTAACCCCAAGGGTAAATGTAAATGTTTATTTCATCAAAAAGCCCCTTACCCCATAAATTAAACGAATCTTAAACGTTCGCAACATATTGTTTTATAAAAATAAAAATAAAAAACATTCCCATTATTATGATTTTATTAAAAAACACACACCGATTCAGAAATGAGATTTACTTATCCATTTAAACATTTTCTCGACGTTATCTTATCTACAATACGTAAAATTTGCGTAGATAAACCTAAGTAATTATGCCTTTATTTTTATCCGTTAATATCGGTTTATTTTGTGTCCTATTTTAATTAAGGAGTAACTTATGGATGCCGTTATTCATTTAATCAACTGTGCTGATTTACCAAGCAACAATATCAATTTCATGCTTGATGATATGAATTGTGAAGTAAAATCTTATTCATCTGAGCAGGCTTTTCTGAAATATTATGTTAATACGCCAAAAGAGCATGCTCGTGAATGTATTATTCTGGAAGTGGGAGAATCTTCTGCTGAAGCATTCTATCTTATTGATGAACTCAAACGTCTGAAAAGCATTATTCCTGTGATTGTTATCACCGCTTATCCGTCTTTTGAGACCTGCCGTCGTGCATTTAAAGCGGGTATTCTGGAATTCTTCAAGAAACCGATTAATTCAGAGCTGTTAGTTAATGCGATTCACGACGCATTTAATCAATATGAAAACAGCCTCACTAAGTACCATACATATCAACGTCTTAAAGATAAATTCAGCAAGTTATCTGCCCGTGAGAAAGAAGTCATGGATATGATTCTGGAAGGAAATACCAGTAAAGAAGCTGCGCAAAAATTGTCATTGTCGCCACGTACTGTTGAAGTACACCGCTCTAATATGTATACCAAGCTGCGTATTAAATCATTACCACAACTGGTGCAGGAATATGATTTTTACAAAAACTATTCAGATTTAATCTGAGCACTTCCGGTTTTATAATAAACTTTATATTCCGCTTTTGTAGCTAATAAATACACCGATGATTTTACCTGTTTCTGTTTTCTTATTTAACTGCTTCTGATGCTTCACTGTTAATACAGATTGTCTTTTCTATCATATTCCTGATTGCGCCAGTGTTACCATTGGTGACAAATTGTAATGTAATGATAATACACCAGGGTCTTGCTCTGATATTAACAACACATACCGGTAGTCATATATTCCGGAAAACCTGCGTAATGAGATCTGACACCCTACAATACAGATATAAAACATCATTAATAGTATTTAACAACCAATTACTCATTTTAGTATTTTGTTACAAATGAAAAAAGCACACCTTACTCCTTTCATAAGTGAACAGGAGTTATTTGCTGCCTGAAAATCCCTCTCTCTTTTATACCACTCTTCTCCTGCGTGTTTTCATGCTGATACTCCCGGTCAGTAATAATGACATGCCCCGCTGTTATCCCCTGATATTTGCTGTATTCCTGTAATAATACGCCATAAAAAAAGCATCCGTTACAGGATGCTTTCAGTATTCACATAATCACCGGATTATTCTATTTTCAGCACATTCAGTTTGATCATAGACATTGAGTTCGGTGGGATCTGCCCTTCAATACCAGCAACACCATACCCCCCCTCCGGCTTAATATAGACATCAGCCGAGCCGCCGGCACCGACAAGAGAAACGAATTTTGCCAGGTCACCCGGTAATTCATTGAACGGAATAACCGCCGGTGCATTTACCGGATATGACACAGTTACTTTACCGTCGGTTAATTCCTCATGCATCGCAAATGTGACTGTTTTTCCTTTCAGCGCTTTATATTTCTGTCCCTGCTTGGTGATACGGTAATAAACGTCCGGCGTCATTTTGGAATAATTCTGGCGCTCCAGGCGGGCAATCAGTTCCTGGTTTTTCCGTTTATTCAGCTCACCAACCTGCTGAAAAGTATAAGCCGTCACAGCTTTATTTTTTTCTTCTGCTTTCGCAATTTGTGTATTCAGCGTGGTATTTTCAGTCCGCTGTGCACTGACAACCGCCTTTTGCTTATCCATTTCTTTCTGCAATGCGGTATATTTTGCCTGAAGATCGGCATTTTCTTTCAGCTTAGCTGCCGCTTTAGCGAGTTCGGCATCTTTCTCTGTCAGCTGTTTTTTCTGGTTATCAAGCTGAGTATTCAGCTTAATGAATTCCGCGTCAGATTTTGTCAGTGCTTCAATCTGCTGTGTTTTCTCTTTTAAGGCTTTATCCAACTGAGCAGCCCGCTGCTGTTCTGCGGCTAATTTTTTATTCAGTCCGGCATTATTCATCTGAACAATACTGCTCTCTTTATCTGCACCGGATACTTTTGCTGACAGCAGTTGCTTATCCGCCGTCAGCTGCGCAATTTTTTGTTCAAGCGTGGCTTTATCCACGGTCAGCGCAGCCACTTCTTTTTTCAGATTATCGCTCTGGCGGGCATTATCCGCCTCACGGCTCTGTAACTGCGCTGTCAGCTTAAGTTTATCAGCCTCACGCTGCTGTAATTCTTTTTCCAGTGTCTGCAACTGAGCCGCCATTTTTGCGTTATCGCTATTTTTGGCGTTCAGCTGTGTAATCTGTTTTTCCAGTGCGGTTTTATCGGCGGCCAGAGTACTGAGCTCTTTTTTCAGCTTGTCACTCTGTGCTGCCGCGTCTTTATTCTGACCGGCCAGTTGATCTGTCAGTTTCTGCTTTTCTGTTTCCGCGTTTTTCAGCTTCTGCTCAGTATCGCTCAGGTTGCGGGTGACTTTCGCCAGATCAGC
>NZ_JBFZSO010000009.1:23089-165271 GCF_041099235.1 Morganella morganii
TTATCTGCCGTCAGCTGTACAATCTGTTTTTCCAGCGCGGTTTTATCGGCTGCCAGGGAGGCGAGCTCTTTTTTCAGCTTGTCACTCTGTGCTGCCGCGTCTTTGTTCTGACCGGCCAACTGTTCCGCAAGCTTCTGCTTTTCTGTTTCCGCGTTTTTCAGCTTCTGCTCAGTATCGCTCAGGTTGCGGGTGACTTTCGCCAGATCAGCATTTTTGTCACTCAGCAGCGCCGCATTTTTCTCTGACTGCGCTTTATCTGCCGTCAGCTGTACAATCTGTTTTTCCAGCGCGGTTTTATCGGCTGCCAGGGAGGCGAGCTCTTTTTTCAGTTGGGCACTCTGTTTATCATTGTCAGCATTACCGGCTGCAATCTGTGCCGCCAGTGCCTGTTTTTCTGTATCACGCTGTTTCAGTTGCTGTTCCAGCGTATTCAGTTGCTGAACCATTTTTGTCATATCGGCATTTTTACTGCTCAGCTGCGCGATATTTTTTTCAGCCAGTGCCTGCTCTTCGGTCAGCCGGGTGATTTGCCCGGTCAGCGCTGCTTTATCTGCAGTCAGTGCGGTCAGATCTTTTTGCAGCTGCGCATTCTGCTGCTGGTTATCGGTGGTTTTCTGCAGTAATTCAAGCGCGATACGCTGTTTTTCCGCCGTACTTGCTTTCAGCTGTTTTTCCAGCTCAGCAACCTGTGCGGCGGTTTTCTGCATTTCCGCTGTTTTCGCATTCAGCAGTTCAGTATTTTTGGCTGAGGCGCTGCTTTTATCTGCGGTCAGTGCAGTGATCTGTTTTTCCAGTGCCGCTTTTTCTGCCGTCAGTCCGTCGAGGGATTTTTTCAGCGCTTCACTCTGTTTCGCACTTTTACTGCCCTGCTCCGCCAGTTGTGCGGTCAGTGCCAGTTTTTCGGTATCACTTTGTTTCAGCTTACTTTCTGTTGCCGTCAGCTGTTGCGTAATTTTTGCGAGATCGGCATTTTTACTGCCGAGCAGCGCGAGGTTCTCGTCAGCCCGGTTTTTCTCTGAATTCAGCTGTGCAACCTGTTTTTCAAGCGCGGATTTATCCGCAGTCAGCGCAGTGATCCGTTTTTCCAGATCGGCTGACTGTTTGCCGTTTTCAGTTTCCTGAGATTGCAGTTTTGCTGTCAGGCGTTGTTTTTCCGCATCCTGAGCCTGTAATTGTTTTTCCAGTTCGGTCAGCTTCTGCGTAATTTTTGCCATACCGGCATTTTTATCCTGCAACAGCGCAAGATTTTTTTCCGCCTGTGCATTATCGGATTTCAGCCCGGTAATCTGTTTTTCCAGTGCGGCTTTTTCTGCCGCCAGCGCTGTCAGGTCTTTTTTCAGCGCATCACTCTGTTTGCTGTTTTCACCGGTCAGTGCGAGGATTTTGTCACTCAGCTGCTGTTTTTCCGCATCCCGCTGAGCCAGCTGTTTTTCCAGCTCTGTCAGCTTCTGCGTGATTTTTGCCATATCGGCATTTTTGCTTTCCAGCAACGCCAGGTTTTTATCTGCCAGCGCTTTTTCTTTATTCAGTGCCGCAATCTGTTTTTCAAGATCGGCTTTTTCGGCTGTCAGGGTCGTGACCTGACTTTCCGCCTGACCAAAACGCGCCAGGTTTTCACTTATCTGCTGATTGAGTGAATCAATCGTTTTGCGGTTCTGTTCCAGCTCTGCGGTCAGTTTGGCGTTATCGCCTTTTGCCGCAGCCTGTAACTCATTATTTGCCAGAGTCAGGTTTTTCAGCTCTGTTTCTTTTTTCGCAATAGCCGCGAGCGCCTGTTCATAATCACGCTGAACATTCCGGTACTTTTCGTTCAGTGACGCAAGTTCACGCTTCACATCCTGTAATTTCAGGCGGGTGAGGCGCAGCTGTTTCTGCGGATCCGACGGCGTAAACCAGGTTTCCGGTTTCAGCACACGGGCAACCGTCAGCGGCAGATCAGAGAAATACGTCATTGAACGGAAAGGTTCACCCAAAATGGTAAACAGGACTTCCGGTGTGAGAGTCAGTGAGGAGGTCATGCGGGAAGGAACAGGTGAGAACACAAATCCCCGGTGGTTTCCGCCCCATTTCTGGCTGTCACGGACCAGATACGCCGGAGACCACTGCGGGTATCCGATCGGAACAGGATTTGTCACAACAACCGGTTCCCTGACCACAATATTTTCACATTGTGCCGGTACGGAGATCCCCGGGGTTGTTGTGTCCGTTTTCTGTGCGGCAGCAGTTTGTGTCCGGCTTTCCTGCGCGGACGAAACAGTGCGTTTACCTGTGCGGGCAGCTTTACGTGTGCCCTGACGCTGTGACTGAGTGGCCTGACCCGCCGTATTTACCGGCGGTGTAACCCGTTTTGCGGGAGACCGGTCAGGTTGCTGTACTGATACCGGAAAATTGCCTGATGCTTTTTCAGTCTGAATATAACGGTCAAAATCTTCAATAACCTGATTAAATTCAGATGCAGTTGCCGGTTGCACTGCCGCAAACAATGCAACAGTAATACACAACCTGATGTTCAGTCTCATAACCCGTTAACCTTCTCCAGGGTATTCTCAATAGACAGAACAGAATAATAACGAACCTGTGCACACATCACTTTGGTTTTCGCTTCAATCGACATCTTCAGTAATTTAAGCGTATCCGGGCTGGCGGTTCTTTCGAGCTGACGATACAGTCTGTTGATCTGGCTGATTTCGCTGAAACCGGCGACCATCTGACTGTAATCTTTCGGAGAGATAGTTTTGAGCGAGTCGAGTTCTTTAACACACATACTCAGCTCAGGCGAAATCTGTCCGGAGGGTTGCTGCAATTCAGGTCTTGGCAAAGGTGCAGTCGTTCTCACCGGCTCCTGCTCCGCCGGCTGAACCGGTTGTGCCGCAGGCTTCGGCGCAGAGGGTGTCGTTAATGAACAGCCGGACAGGGTTACAACGCCTCCCAACAGGAGTATCCCCGCCATTTTGTTCAGTGCTGTCTTGGATAACATAGTTTCACCTTAGAGTAATAATTTGGCCACTGCTGCGTTGTGCAAAAATAGGCACCAATTGTATAGCCAGAGCCGTGGAAAATAAACTCTGACGTGTCACAACTCAGGCTTATGTAACATACACTACGTCGCGGGCGAGTCTGAACTATTCGTTTTTTGTTATCCGAACACCTTACTGCAGCCGCACAATCTGAATTTTCACGCTTGTCAGCGTCAACGATTTGGCTTCGTTATTATTCTGCTCTGCCGGTCTGTTTTTACAGGCCGAGAACATAAATTAGTCAGTTTACCTTACAAAACGGTACCGGGATATTTGCCGGACAGTTTGTAACAAGTCTTAAAAATAAGTATCACCCGGTATCTGTCTGTCATAAAAAGAATATAAGCACAGCTGTACCTGAGGCGGCATTATATCTTATTCGCGAATAAAATCGATTAACCGCCGCAGACAACCATTCTGTAAATATGAAAATAAAATGACAGATACAGAACAAATACATAACCCGCTGTTATCCCGGATGATTCACGGCAGTATAAAGGAATAATTCCGTTATGGATTCTCTTTTTTTCAATTATGCGACCGGGATTCAGGTCCTTTTTTCAGGCCGTTCATTATCATTATTTTCTTAGTAATCTATTATCTTCTTATAATTTAAAAGCAACAGAATTTATCAGGTTTATTACACATTATATGATTAGTAACGCTATCAAACTATAAATTATCATTCTGCTTCTGCGGTACTCCGCGATTATCAATACAGACACATTTTTCTCTCAATATGAGAGAAAGCAGGACAGGAAAATCCGCTGTTTCCTGCCGGACACCCTTATTTTTTTTACCTCAGTCACAAATCCCCCGATAAATTGCTGTTTTTCTCTCTGCTGGCGTATTTATTGCTTGTTTTTATGCATGCTTACTTTTTCCTGAAGCCGGAGAAATAATAATGTCTGAAGCAGTCGGAAAACGCGCGCTGGGTACGCCTTACCTGCGCGTTGATGCCCTGAGTAAAACATCAGGGCGGGCGCGCTACACGGATGATCTGCCGATGCCGGGTATGCACTACGCCAAATACGTCCGCAGTTCCATTGCCCACGGGATGGTAACATCCGTTGATGCGTCACAGGCGCTCGCCATGCCGGGTGTGGTCGCGGTATTCACCTGTGACGATGTGCCGCAGATCCCGTTCGCCACTGCCGGTCACGCCTGGTCTCTGGAACCGGCCAAACGCGACGTGGCAGACCGCCTGCTGCTGAACCGCCATGTGCGCCACCACGGCGACGGTGTGGCGATTGTGGTTGCCCGTGATGAACTGACCGCCGAAAAAGCGGCGGCGCTCATCAGCGTCACTTATGACGAACTACCGGTTATCACTTCACCGGAAGCGGCACTGGCCGCAGATGCCCCGCAAATCCACAGCTGCGGCAACCTGCTGAAACGTACCGCAATCAATGCGGAAAGCGCCAGAGCGACAGTCAGTCAGTCGCCGTTTCAGTTCCGCGGCCATTTTGATACCCCGGTGGTCCAGCACTGCCATATGGAAGGCGTCACCTGCTACGCCTGGCAGGAAGCGGATAATAAGATTTCCGTGGTGTCGAGTACCCAGATCCCGCACATTGTACGCCGTGTGATAGGCCAGGCGCTGGATATGCCGTGGTCGCATATCCGTGTGATTAAGCCGTATATCGGCGGTGGTTTCGGTAATAAACAGGACGTGCTGGAAGAGCCGATGGCCGCCTGGCTGACCCTGAAACTCGGCGGTATTCCGGTGAAAGTGGAGCTGAGCCGCGAAGAGTGTTTCTTTGCCTCGCGCACCCGTCACGCCTTCCATATTGATGCGGAGATGGGGCTGACTGCCGACGGCACACTGAACGGTTATCATCTTGATGTTCTGTCCAATACCGGCGGCTATGCCTCTCACGGGCACTCCATCGCAGCAGCGGGCGGGAATAAAATCCCGTACCTGTATCCGCGCTGCGATTACGGCTATTCCGCCGCCACCGTCTATACCAACTATCCGTCAGCGGGCGCAATGCGCGGCTACGGGGCACCACAGGTCACGTTCGCTCTTGAATGCCTGATGGATGATGCCGCCGCACAGCTGAATATTGACCCGGTGGATATTCGTCTGCGCAATGCGGCACGGTCCGGTGACTGCAACCCGGTCAATAAGAAAACCATTTACAGTGCAGGGCTGATTGAGTGCCTGAAGCGCGGCAAAGAACTGTTTGGCTGGGATGAGCGCAAAGCAGAGGCGCTGGCAACACGCGGGGATATCCGCCGGGGTGTCGGTGTGGCCTGTTTCAGCTATTCATCCAATACCTATCCGGTCGGCGTGGAAATCGCCAGTGCCCGTCTGCTGATGAACCAGGACGGTAATATCAATGTGCAGGTCGGCGCGACAGAAATCGGCCAGGGCTCGGATACCGTGTTCTCGCAGATGGTGGCGGAAACCCTCGGCGTACCGGTCAGTACCATTCAGATGATCTCCACCCAGGATACGGATATCACGCCGTTTGACCCGGGCGCGTTCGCGTCACGGCAGAGTTATGTCACCGCACCGGCGCTGAAAGAAGCGGCACTGTCACTGCGGCAGAAAATCCTCGATCACGCTTCGCTGATGACACACCAGGCCGCGTTTAATATGACCATTCTCGACGGCAATGTCGTGCTTGAGGCGCAGCCGGACGTGGTTGTTACCACCGTCTCGGAAGTGGCAATGCACAGTTTTTATCATCAGGAGATCGGCGGCCAGCTCTCTGCTGAATCCTCTCATAAAACACAGACTAACCCGCCGGCCTTCGGCTGTACTTTTGTGGATGTCACCGTGGATATTCCGATGTGCCAGGTGACCATTAACCGGATCATCAATATGCACGATTCCGGCCGGATCCTGAACCCGCAGCTGGCAGAAGGCCAGGTCCACGGCGGGATGGGGATGGGGATCGGCTGGGCGCTGTTTGAAGAGATGCTGATCAACGAGAAATCCGGGGTTGTTCATAACCCGAATCTGCTCGACTACAAAATGCCGACCATGGTTGATCTGCCGGATCTGGAGTGCGGGTTTGTCGAAACCTACGAGCCGCAGTCTGCTTACGGCCATAAGTCCCTGGGTGAGCCGCCGATTATTGCGCCGGCTGCCGCTATCCGTAACGCCGTGCGTATGGCGACGGGTATTTCTGTCAATACTATCCCGCTGACACCAAAACGGCTGTACCGGGAATTTGTTAATGCCGGGCTTATCAGGGGGTAACTGCCATGTATGATTTTGAAACTTATCACCGCGCGGAGAGTGTCGCACATGCCGTCTCACTGCTGACGGCGGATCCGCAGGCCAGATTGCTGGCGGGCGGAACAGATGTGCTGATCCAGCTTCATCACCTTAATGAACGCTTCCGCCGTATTGTGGATATCCATGATTTGCCGGAGCTGCGCGGGATCAGCTGTGATGATGCGGGACATATCCGTATCGGCTCCGCGACCACCTTCTCCGAACTGATTGACAGCCCGGTGATCAACAAGTGCCTGCCCGCACTGAGTGAAGCGGCAGCCACCATTGCCGGACCGCAGATCCGCAACGTTGCCACTTACGGCGGCAATATCTGTAACGGCGCCACCAGCGGCGACTCCGCCTGTCCGTCCCTGATTTATCAGGCAGAGCTGGAGATAGCCACCCCGGACGGCATCCGCCGCAGACCACTGCGAGGCTTCCATACCGGTCCGGGTAAAGTGGCCTTTGAACCGGGTGAATTGCTGATCGCGTTCCATTTCTCACCGGAGAATTACCGCGGTAAAGGCTCCGCTGCTTACAAATATGCCATGCGCGGCGCGATGGATATCGCCACCATTAACTGCGCGGCACTGTGTGATATCAGAGAAGGACGTTTTGAGGAACTGCGCCTCGCCTTCGGGGTTGCCGCACCGACACCGGTCCGCTGTGAACACGCGGAAGCGGCTGCGATCGGAAAACCGGTCACCGCAGATACCCTGAAAGCCGTCAGTCAGGCTATTGAACAGGATGTGGCACCGCGCACGTCATGGCGGGCAGAGAAAGAGTTCCGTTTACACCTGATCCGCGTCCTGAGCGAGCGGGTGATCCGCGCGGCGGCTGAACGTCTGGGAGAAAAAATCGCATGAATATCAAAGAATGGAAAACCATCAGCTGCACACTCAACGGACAGGTACGGGAACTGACGGTGTCACCGGCAGCACGGCTGTCCGATGTCCTGCGTGAGCAGGGACTTATCAGTGTCAAACACGGTTGTTCTGTCGGCGAGTGCGGTGCCTGCACGGTACTTATCGACGGTATCGCGGTGGATACCTGCCTCTATCTGGCGGTCTGGGCGGACGGTAAGCAGATCCGCACCGCCGAAGGTGAGATGAAGCACGGTAAACCGTCTGCGGTACAGCAGGCTTATGCGGACAGCGGCGCGGTACAGTGCGGATTCTGCACCCCCGGCCTGATTATGATGACCACCGCCCTGCTGGAAAAACACAAAGGGCAGACGCTCACTATCCGTCAGATCCGCCACGGCCTGGCCGGTAACCTGTGCCGCTGCACCGGTTATCAGATGGTTGCCAATGCAACGGATAAACTCCAGCGTAATCAGTAAACCGCAGAAAACAGATACCGCGCCCGGCGTCAGGGTTGCGGTGTCTGCTGCTGTAAAAGTACCGGCAGGGCATGTTCTTCCCCCCAGCTTTTCAGCATCAGTAAGATCGGCACCAGCGACTGCCCGGCATCCGTCAGGCTGTATTCCACTTTCGGCGGCACCTCCGCATAGACCTTGCGGTGGATAAGCCCCGCCATCTCAAGCTCCCGTAACTGTTTTGTCAGCATACGCGGAGTAATAAATATCAGAAGCCGTTTCAGCTCGTTAAAGCGTTTGATGCCGCTTATCAGATGGTAAAGGATCATTCCCTTGCCCTTCCCGCCCATCATTTCCAGTGTTGCCTCAACCGGACAGGCTTCGTAGGCATACGATTCATAACGCGTCTTTCTGACAGTATCCATTTTGTACCTATATACCAAAAATGTACGTACTTGTTAAAAACATATCATAGTTTATCATTGCGCCGGTGAATGTAAATTACCTTATAAGGACGTCATCATGACCATCACTCAGGCTGTAATGCAGCGTTATTCCACCAAATCCTTTGATCCGGCGAAAAAAATCAGTGATGAGGTGATGAACAGTATCAAAACATTGCTGCGCTACAGCCCGTCCAGCGTCAATATCCAGCCATGGCATTTTATTATTGCGGCCAGCGAGGAAGGGAAAAACCGGATCGCCGCATCCACCCGCCCGGGCTTTGAATTTAATACCGCCAAAATCACCGATGCCTCTCATGTTGTGCTGCTGTGCGCAAAAACAGATGTTGATGAAGCCTACATGAACAGCGTGCTGGAACAGGAAGACAAAGATGGCCGTTACGCCACGCCGGAGCACAAAGCGATGAACAACGGCGGCCGGACTTTCTTTGTTAATCTCCATAAAGAGACACTCGGTGATCTGCCGCACTGGGCGGCAAAACAGGTTTTCCTGAACATGGGGACATTGCTGCTGGGTGCGTCCGCACTGGGTGTTGATGCTGTTCCGATGGAAGGAATGGATTTTAATATCCTGGATACGGAATTCGGTTTATCCGCCAAAGGACTGGCACCGGTGGCGGTCGTATCGCTCGGTTACCGCAGTGAAGATGACTATAATGCTGTTCTGCCGAAATCCCGGCTGCCGGAAGACCAGATCATGACGGTTATCTGATACAAAAAAGCCGCAGGGATGGATGACATCCGTGCGGCTTTGGCACACATCTTCTTTTTCTTCCGCTTATGGCTACCCGGCGGCTAACTCATACTTCTTAATCTTCCGGTACAGTGTGGCGATGCCGATCCCCAGCTCCTCTGCCGCCTGACGCTTGTTGTCATAGCGCTGCAGTGCTTCGCGGATCATCTGTTTTTCCATCTCTTCCAGCATGGTTTCCCCGTGCAGTGCCGGATCCTCATCCGCTGCTGCCGCAGGTACGCTTCTGACCGGAATGGTAATTTCGCTGCGGTGGATATCCCCGCTGTTCTGAACCGGTGCGGCAGTACCGCTTATCATCTGCGCCGCATGTCTGGCAAAGTTCGGCGGCAGCAGTGAGATATCAATCACCTCACCCGGCGGTACTACGTTGACCAGATATTCCACCAGGTTACTCAGCTCACGCAGGTTGCCCGGCCACGGCCATGCATTAATGACCGCCATCACCTCATCCGAAATGCCCGGATACACCAGACCAAGACGTTTGGTATGCACATTGAGGAAATGGTGCACCAGCAGATCCACGTCGCCGTGACGCTCACGCAGCGGCGGCAGGGCAATCGGGATAACATTGAGGCGGTAATAGAGATCCTCGCGGAATTTGCCTTCACTGACAAACTGTTCCAGATTCTGGTTGGTCGCGGACACAATCCGGATATCGACCGGGATGGTCCGGCTTGAGCCAATCGGCTGCACTTCGCGTGATTCTATCGCACGCAATAATTTCGCCTGAACAATCAGCGGCATATCGCCGATTTCATCCAGGAACAGCGTGCCTTTATCCGCCGCCTGAATCAGCCCCTGTTTTCCGTTGGCGGACGCACCGGTGAACGCGCCTTTCACATAACCGAACAATTCACTTTCCAGTAACTGCTCCGGTATCGCTGCACAGTTGATGGCAATAAACGGTTTTTCACTGCGGTTACTCAGCTTATGGATAGCCCGCGCCACCACTTCTTTACCGGTGCCGCTCTCGCCGGTGACGAGAATACTCGACGGGCTCGGTGCCACGCGGGAAATCAGGTGTTTCAGCTGACGGATAGGTTCGGATTCCCCGACCAGGTGTTCAATCAGTAATCCGTTCTCATCACGGCGCACTTCATTCATATCAATCGCCGCGTGAGACTGATGGAACGCCATCAGGAACATCTGACAGCCGTTAACCACATGGAGCTGCCCGATAATAATATTACTCTCCCCTTCCCAGGAGACAATATGCTGTAAATGCCCGCGGTTCAGACTCTTGAAATAGGTCAGCGGACGGATGGCAATGGTTTTGCCGGAAATCTTTTCATGCGGGACATTGAGGATCTTAAGAGCATGCGGATTGGCAAATTTCAGGTGGTTTGCCTCATCCAGGATCAGAACGCCCTGATCCATAAACTCTATCAGGCTCAGTAATACCTTCTGTGCGGCATTACGGCCTTCCTGTTCATCCAGCAGCTTAGCCACAAAAATATTGGAAATATGCTGCACATAATCCGAGAAGTCATGGATGTTATCCCGGATCCGCTCCTGCTGTTCAGAGGTGACAGCCACCAGGCTGATAACCCCGATACAGCGATCCTGAAAGATGATCGGTGTACCGATAAACGCTTTCTCCTTACAGTTATCTTTATCCGCGCAATTGAGGCAGAGCGGATCAAAACAGGAGTGCGTGACTATCTTTTCTTTTTTGGTATCCAGTACATAGCGGAGCAACTGGGAATTATTGGTCAGACGATGTCCGAGGTGCTGGTTAAACAGCCCTGTTCCGGCAATCCTTGTCAGTTTGTCATCAACGATTTCAACATCAAGCTGTAACACACTGGCGAGCATTTTGCTGAAGTGAACAATCGTCGGCTGTATCTGCATCAGCACAGATGGTGATTTTTCAGTGATCATGCTTACGACTTCCTATGCTCTTAAAACGACATATCTAAAAGAAAGTTCATAACGCGACAAATTCATGATTTTATTATAGTTATTTATCAACGAGCTGAATTATCACCCGTTGATAGCACAAGATTGCCAGATCTTTATCACCGAAACTCAAACGTATGTACAAAAATCACACTTTTCTTCAGATTTGATAATGAAACTGGAATCTCCGTCACTCTATTTTATCAATATGATAAATCCGCCGGGGTGTTTATCATTCTGGCCCCGCTTCCGGCGGTTCCGCCCTCTCACCGGTCTGATCCCGGTGACTTTTCACCCTTGCTGAAAATAACTTTTATTCGCATTTGTCACACATAATCCAGCCTCCAGCCCCTGATAATTGTGATCACCCTCCCGAATCCGCCCTGCATTTCACCCCCGGCAGATCATTCCGGCTGATTTGGCATGCTTATTGTTAATAGTCACAGTACACATGCAGAAATGCCTTCTTCTCACTGCATATTCAATTGTCACCGGCCATTTCACATAGGATTTAAAGATGAAAAACGTTAATGAATTATTGAAAGATATCGCCAGACTGAAATCGAATCTTCATCAAAAGGATTTTTTACTTACCTGGGAACAGAGTCAGGATGAACTGACGATGGTGCTTGATATTGCAGCCGCACTGAAAGGGCTGCGTGCCGATAACATCGCAACCAACGTATTCACAAATGGCCTTGGCATCTCTGTTTTCCGTGACAACTCCACCCGTACCCGTTTCTCTTATGCTTCTGCACTGAATATGCTCGGCCTGGCCCAGCAGGACCTCGACGAAGGTAAGTCTCAGATTGCTCACGGCGAAACCGTGCGTGAAACGGCCAACATGATTTCATTCTGTGCGGATGCCATCGGTATCCGTGACGATATGTACCTCGGTGCCGGTAACGCCTATATGCGTGAAGTGGGTGCGGCACTGGATGAAGGTTTTGAGGAAGGCGTTCTGCCGCAGCGTCCTGCGCTGGTTAACCTGCAGTGTGATATCGACCACCCGACACAATCTATGGCTGACCTGGCCTGGCTACGTGAGCATTTCGGTTCACTGGAAAACCTGAAAGGCAAAAAAATCGCCATGACCTGGGCGTATTCACCAAGCTACGGTAAACCACTGTCTGTACCGCAGGGCATCATCGGTCTGATGACCCGCTACGGTATGGACGTGACGCTGGCACATCCGGAAGGTTATGACCTGATCCCTGACGTTATCGATGTGGCGAAAAATAACGCCAAACAGTCCGGCGGCAGCTTTAAGCAGGTTACATCGATGGAAGAAGCGTTCAAAGATGCGGATATCGTGTATCCGAAATCCTGGGCACCTTACAAAGTCATGGAACAGCGTACCGAACTGCTGCGCGCCAATGACCATGACGGCCTGAAAGCCCTTGAGCAGCGCTGCCTGGCTCAGAATGCCAACCACAAAGACTGGCATTGTACTGAAGAGATGATGAAGCTGACCAAAGACGGTGAAGCGCTGTACATGCACTGTCTGCCTGCGGATATCACCGGTGTTTCCTGTAAGGAAGGGGAAGTGGAAGAGGCTGTATTCGAGAAATACCGTATCGCCACTTACAAAGAAGCCAGCTGGAAGCCGTATATCATCTCCGCCATGATTCTGGCCCGCAAATTCCCGCAGCCTGCCCCGGTTCTTGAGCAACTGCTGAAAAACGCACGTAAACGTATTTTATAAATCCGGATCCCGGCCGTCACCGGCCGGGTTCTTTTCCCGATGATATGAGGTGAGGCTCTATGTCTGTCTTCTCACTGAAGTTAGATATTTCAGATAACCGTTATTTCAACGGCAAACACTCCCCGCTTTTTTCCCGTGAAGAAGCACATAAAGCGCTGAAGTTTCATGAGAAAATTACGGGTTACCATCCGACACCACTGTATGACATGAAAGATCTCGCCGCCCTGTTCGGTGTGCGTAATATCCTGGTGAAAGATGAGTCACAGCGTTTTGATCTGAATGCATTCAAAATTCTGGGCGGCTCTTATGCTATCGCCCACCTGTTGTGCGAAAAGTACAACATGGATATTAACGATTTCTCTTTCGAGAAACTCAAAAGCACCCTGACTGAAAAAATGACGTTCGCCACCACTACTGACGGCAACCACGGCCGCGGTGTGGCCTGGGCGGCACGCGCACTCGGTCAGAAAGCGGTGGTGTACATGCCGAAAGGCTCCGCACAGGAACGTGTGAATCACATTACCGGCCTCGGGGCGGAGTGTATCGTCACAGATATGAACTACGACGATACCGTCCGTCTCACCATGGAAAATGCCAAAAAACACGGCTGGATCGTGGTCCAGGATACCGCCTGCGAAGGCTACACCAAGATCCCGACCTGGATTATGCAGGGCTACACCACGCTGGCTGCCGAAGCCGTTGCTCAGATGAAAGAGATGAAAATTCAGCGTCCGACCCATGTGCTGTTACAGGCCGGTGTGGGTGCGATGGCCGGCGGTGTGCTGGGCTATCTGGTCGATGAGTTCGGGGCAAAAGATCTGCATTCCATTATTGTCGAGCCGGATCTGGCTGACTGTCTCTACCGTTCCAGCCTGAAAGGCGAAATCGTCAATGTCGGCGGCGATATGGCCACCATCATGGCGGGTCTGGCCTGCGGCGAGCCGAACCCTATCGGCTGGGATCTGATGCGTAACTGCGCGACACAGTTTATTTCCTGTGAAGATGCGGTGGCCGCCCTCGGCATGCGTGTCCTCGGCAACCCGTACGGCGGAGACAATCGTGTGATTTCCGGTGAATCCGGTGCGGTCGGTCTCGGCGTGCTGGCAGCGGTTAACTATCATCCGGAACGTGCGGAACTGATGGCAAAACTCGGCCTGAACAGTGATTCCGTCATCCTCGTGATCAACACCGAAGGTGACACCGATACCAAACATTACCGTGAAGTTGTCTGGGAAGGTAAAAACCCGGCGCAGAAATATTAACTAATTGGAGTATTGAAATATGGCTAAGCAAATCCCGTTTGATGAAATTGTCAAAAAAGCTGAACACTATAAAAAAGATATGACCCGTTTTCTGCGCGATATGGTGGCAATTCCCAGCGAAAGCTGCGACGAAAAACGCGTGATTCACCGCATCAAAGAAGAGATGGAAAAAGTCGGCTTTGATAAAGTGGATATCGACCCGATGGGGAACATTCTGGGCTATATCGGTCACGGTCCGCACCTGATCGCCATGGATGCGCATATCGATACCGTGGGTATCGGTAACATCAAAAACTGGGAATTCGACCCGTACGAAGGTATGGAAAACGACGAAATCATCGGCGGACGCGGTACCTCTGACCAGGAAGGCGGCATGGCGTCTATGGTCTATGCGGGAAAAATCATCAAAGATTTAGGTCTGGAAGATCAGTACACTCTGCTGGTGACCGGGACTGTTCAGGAAGAAGACTGTGATGGTCTGTGCTGGCAGTACATCATCGAGCAGGACAAAATCAGACCGGAATTCGTGGTCAGTACCGAACCGACTGACTGCCAGATTTACCGCGGCCAGCGCGGCCGTATGGAAATCCGCATTGATGTTCCGGGGATCAGCTGCCACGGCTCCGCACCGGAGCGCGGCGATAACGCAATCTTCAAAATGGGGCCGATTCTGGGCGAGTTACAGGAACTGTCAAAACGTCTGGCACACGACGATTTCCTCGGCCAGGGCACACTGACTGTTTCTGAAATTTTCTACACCTCACCAAGCCGCTGTGCGGTTGCTGACAGCTGCGCAGTCTCTATCGACCGCCGTCTGACCTGGGGCGAAACCTGGGAAGGCGCACTGGACGAAATCCGCGCATTACCGGCTGTCAAAGCCGCGAAAGGCGTGGTTTCTATGTACACCTATGAGCGTGCCTCCTGGACCGGTCTGGTCTATCCGACAGAGTGCTACTTCCCGACCTGGAAAGTGGAAGAAGATCACTTCACCGTGAAGACACTGGATCGCGCTTACCGCGGCCTGTTCAACAAAGAGCCGGTTGTTGATAAGTGGACTTTCTCCACCAACGGTGTTTCTATCATGGGTCGTCACGGCATTCCGGTTATCGGTTTTGGTCCGGGCAAAGAGCCTGAAGCTCACGCACCAAACGAAAAAACCTGGAAAGATCACCTGGTGACCTGTGCGGCAATGTATGCGGCCATTCCGTTAAGCTACATGGCTGAACTGAAAAAATAATCTTGTCTTACCGGCCCCGTACTGATGTGCGGGGCTTTTTCAGGAGTACCCCCTATGCGCACACTGATTATCAACGGCACCGTTGTCAATGCGGACGGACAATACCGGCAGGATGTTCTGATTGAAAACGGCCTGATCTCACAGGTTGCACCGGACATTGCACCGGAGACAGATGACCGCGTTATTGATGCACAGGGATGTTATGTTTTTCCCGGCGGTATTGATGTTCATACCCATTTTAATATTGATGTCGGCCTTGCCCGCAGCTGTGATGATTTTTACACCGGCACGCGTGCGGCAGCCTGCGGCGGTACCACCACCATTATCGATCATATGGGATTTGGTCCGGCGGGTTGTTCACTGCACCACCAGCTTGAGAATTATCACCGCTACGCCAAAGGACGCGCCGTTATCGATTACAGTTTTCACGGCGTGATCCAGCATATCAACGACGATATTTTAAATGAAATTCCGCTGATGGTGGCGGACGGGATCAGCAGCTTCAAACTCTATCTGACCTATCAGTACAAGCTGGATGATCCGGATATTTTACGTGCCCTGCAACAGCTTAACCACGCCGGGGCGCTGACCACCGTGCATCCGGAAAATGATGCGGTGATAGCGCAGCGCAAAGCAGAGTTTGTGAAGAAAGGACAGACCTCGCCGATTTTCCATGCCTTGAGCCGCCCCGCGGAATGTGAGGCTGAAGCGATAGGCCGGATGATTAATCTGGCGCATATCTGCGGCAATGCCCCGCTCTATATCGTTCATCTTTCCAACGGATTGGGTCTCGATTACCTGAAGATGGCGAAAGCCCGCCATCAGCCGGTCTGGATAGAAACCTGTCCGCAGTATCTGTTCCTTGATGAGCGCTGTTATGAGCGTGATGATGGTCTGAAATTTATTCTCAGCCCGCCGCTGCGTAACCGCCGGGAAGCCGATGCTCTGTGGCTGGGTATTGATGACGGCGCGATTGATGTGGTCGCCACTGACCACTGCACCTTCCCGTATCAGCAGCGCCTGGCGCTGTCCGGCGGGAATTTCACCCGCTGTCCGAACGGCCTGCCGGGGGTTGAGAACCGTATGTTACTGTTGTTTTCCGCAGGCGTGATGCAGGGACGGATTTCACCGGAACACTTTGTTTCCCTTACCAGTGCGATGCCGGCAAAACTGTTTGGTATCTGGCCGGAAAAAGGCGTGATCCGCCCGGGCGCAGACGGTGATATCACCATTATCGACCCGGCGCAGGAAACCACTATCCGCCATGCGGATCTGCATGATAACGCGGACTACAGCCCGTACGAAGGCATGACGGTACAGGGCGCAATCCGCTGCACACTGTCGCACGGTGATATTGTTTACCGTGACGGCGAATTTACTGCTGAACCCGGCCGCGGCCGTTTCCTGAAACGCCGTCCGTTTAAGGCTCCGCACCGGTGTTATTAATTTTTTCCGATTATCGTTTCAACTAATTCATTACGGGTAAAAAAGGATGAAAAAAACAATCGTATTAGCACTGGGCGGCAACGCACTGGGAAATGATCTTCCGGGACAGATGGTTGCCGTCAGAACCACCTCTGTCGTGATTGCCGACCTGATTGCTCAGGGATACCGCGTTGTGGTCACACACGGCAACGGCCCGCAGGTGGGGATGATAACCGGCGCATTTGAGGCGGCCAGCAAAACCGAAGCCAAATCGCCGGTTCTGCCGATGTCAGTCTGTGTGGCACTGAGCCAGGGATATATCGGTTACGATTTGCAGAATGCACTGCGTGAAGAGCTGCTGAACCGGGGGATCAATAAGCCGGTTGCCACCATCGTGACACAGGTGGAAGTCGATGCGGCGGATCCGTCATTTAAAAACCCGACCAAACCTATCGGCGCGTTCTACAGCAAAGAAGAAGCGGAAGCTCTGAGCAAGAAAGGGTTTGAGATGCGCGAAGATGCGGGCCGTGGTTACCGCCGCGTGGTGTCATCACCAAAACCGGTTGATATTATTGAAAAAGAAACCGTCAAAGCCATGCTGGATGCTGATCAGCTGGTGATCACTGTCGGCGGCGGCGGTATTCCGGTGATCCGTGACGGTAACAAACTGCACGGTGCCAATGCGGTTATCGACAAAGACTGGGCGAGCGCCAAACTGGCGGAGATGATCGATGCGGATATGCTGATTATCCTGACCGCCGTGGAAAAAATTGCCATCAACTTCGGCAAACCAAACGAGCAGTGGCTGGACAAACTGACATCTGCAGATGCACAGCGTTATATCGATGAGAAACATTTTGCACCGGGTTCCATGTTACCGAAAGTGGAAGCAGCGCTCTCTTTCAGCCGCAGCAAAAAAGGCCGCAAAGCACTGATTACTTTACTGAATAAAGCCAAAGATGGTATTGAGGGTAAAACCGGTACTGTTATCGGCGATTAATCTTCCTTTTTTGATATAACGGCCGGGCTTCCCGGCCGTTATTATTTCCCCGCCGCATCAATATCCCGTAAACATTGCCATATGTGCGTTCCGGATATTTTATCTTGCTATGACAATCCGCTTTTAATAGCATTATTCCATCCGTTATTTTAATAACGCCGCGCTGTCCGTACCGGAAAAATATAAAACCATGCTCTTGTTGTTTTTAATAACAGCAACGGACTGCTATTGCCTTTTTCATAAAAAAACAGGAAATAATGTATGAAAACCGGATTAAAAACCGCACTTATTGTTACGCTCTTTGCCTCACTCTGTACTATCAGTACGGCGAATGCCACTCAGCAATCCAGGGAACGTCAGCAGGCGCGGGATGTGCGCCAGGATACCCGTGACAAGTCCCGCGATACCAAACGTGACTGTATCCGTGATGATAATAAAAGTAATCATGACTGCCGTCAGGAAAAACGTCAGACCAAACAGGATGGCCGTCAGGAAGCCCGGCGGATTAAATATTAATTTGCGGAAAAATAAAGAGGCCGGAAACCGGCCTCTTTATTTTCTTTATTTTTTATAAACCGCTGACAGGTTTTTCTTTCGGATATTTCAGTGTGTAACTCAGCGGCAGTTCCATTACCTGCTGCGGCTTCAGTTCTACTTTCCATTCCACTTCACCGCTCTGTTTATTAACGTTCCCTTCTCCGGTTTTGACATCTTTCACCAGGATATTGCTGTCCTGACTGACCGGGATCTGGTCATAAACCGTCACCACCAGCGGCGCTTTGGCAAAAGAGGATAAGGTAATCATATAGCCTTCGCTCTGTTCAACCGCAGAGCCAAGAATACCCGGCTGTTTTGTCAGCTTGCTGTCCACCTTACGGCTGACCTGAATATCTTTATTCATGCCGAACGGCAGTTCCAGCTCATTAGTGATCAGGCCGGAATCGAGATAGGTCTGCCCGATATAACGGTTATCAAAATAGATATTCGCCTTACCGCTGAGCAGATTCAGCGCCGGTGCGTTTTCCACAACCGCCTGTAAATACACATGTTCGTCCATCTTAGGTCGTGTGATATAACGGTATTTTCCGTCCAGCGCCGTCTGTTTGATGGTCAGGGAACGGGATTCCGGAACTGATGGCAGGGAATACGGTTTATCAATGCTGTATGTCAGGCTGATACCGTTACTCTCTGCGGTAACAAACGACGAGATCCCGCCGGCAGGGGCTTTTTTCACTGAGCGGTTACGGCTGTAATCTTTGTCCTCCGCCATTATGACTACCGGGGCAGGCGCCATTTCACCCATCACCGCATACTCATTGATCAGTGACAGATACTGCGGATAAAGTTGCGGCGGGGCAATACTCTGTACCGGGTCGGCGGATGACAGCACCAGTTCCACCTGATCCCAGTCGATACCGGTGTTCTGGATCACATCCGCTTTGTAGGTCAGCGTCACCGGCTTATCCATACCGGCGCTGCGGATATCATAGGACGGAGCCCAGGCCGCATCCGGCGTGATATAGTCGATATCCAGTTCCGCTGTCACCGCTTTTTTCGCGGACACATTCAGCACCAGCTGCGTGCGGCGCTCCTTAAACTGTGTGATTTTCTCTTCATACTGCGCTTTCAGCAGTGCCAGTGCTTCGGTTTTTTCTTTGATTTGCCGGGAGTATTCCAGCTGCTCCGCATAGATTTTTGCCATCTGAGTGCGGATAAAATCCAACTTCTGCACGGATTGCTCCTGTGTCAGCGGTGCTCCGCCGGTGCCGAAGAAATCCTGATCCCGCAGCAGACCCAGTTGCTCATTATTCACTTCCGTCTGCATATTCAGTTGCTGAATCGCCAGATCCTGCTCCTCAATCTGCGCCTTCATGGCATTGATTTCATCTGAATACACCGGCTTTTCAATTTCGCTGCGCAGATTGACGGACTGAATGATGACATCATCATTATTCAGCATAACGGATAAGCTGCCCGGATTAATATTTCCGGCTACATTAGTCAGGATCACATCACTGTCACCGGCAGGCAGATTCAGTGTTGTGCTGTTACTCAGCTCTGCCCCGCGCAGGAAAATCGTGGCTTTGTTAAGTTTTACATCCTGAACAATTACATTCGGTTTGCCCGCCGCCGCCGCTGTTACCGCCATACCGGCGATCAGCAGGGTACTTTTAACGCCAAAGGTTAATGCCATTACTTAACTCCCTGATTATTATCATCACGATTCCGGCACCGTATACCGGCAGGCCGCTGTGTGCACCATAACACACCATAGTAAAACAGCTGCGGTAACGAAGATAACGGAATAACCCTAAAAGCGCGGCTGTCCGCCGTTTACCGGGCTCTTTATATGTTACTGTCTCTTTAAAACGGTATTTTATGATTAACATTTGCACGCTTATTGTTTAGTATACTAAACACACTTTCTTCTGACGGATAAAAAAGGTCGCAACCATGACGACACTCCGGACACACACGGCAGCGCCTGCCACTTCACGCAACAAGCTGTTATGGATAGCCGGGATGGGCTGGACATTTGATGCCATGGATGTCGGGCTGCTGGCGTTTCTGCTGGCTGCCTTACAGGCAGACTGGGGGCTGAGTGCCGCACAGCTCGGCTGGATCGGCAGTCTCAATGCCGCCGGGATGGCAGTCGGTGCCTTTGTTTTCGGTCTGATGGCAGACAGAAAAGGCCGCAAACCGGTGTTTATTCTCACCCTGCTGCTGTTCAGTCTGGGATCCGGACTGACTGCTGTCGCCGGTTCGCTCGCTGTGGTGCTGGTGCTGCGCTTTTTCATCGGTATGGGGCTTGGCGGGGAACTGCCGGTGGCCTCCACGCTGGTCAGTGAGAGCGTGGCTCCTCACGAACGCGGACGTGTGGTCGTGCTGCTGGAAAGCTTCTGGGCTGTGGGCTGGCTGATTGCGGCACTGATTGCCTATTATGTTATCCCGGATTACGGCTGGCGCACGGCGATGCTGCTCAGCGCCCTGCCTGCGCTGTATGCCCTGTGGCTGCGGGCAAAACTGCCGGAGCCGGTATCCCGCTATACCGCGCAGGAGCGCCCGAAACTCACCATTGCACAATCGATGGCGCTGATCTGGTCGCCGCAGTACCGCCGTGCCACCCTGATGCTGTGGATCCTGTGGTTCTGTGTGGTGTTTTCCTATTACGGTATTTTTCTCTGGCTGCCGGGCGTGGCGATCCTCAAGGGATTCAGCCTGATAAAAAGCTTCCAGTATGTGCTGATCATGACACTCGCCCAGTTGCCCGGCTATTTCAGTGCCGCCTGGCTGATTGAACGTTACGGCCGCAAATTCGTGCTGGTCACTTACCTCGCCGGAACAGCAATCAGTGCTTATGCGTTCAGTTGCGCGGAAACCGCCACCGCGCTGGTTATCGCCGGCATGCTGCTCTCATTCTTTAACCTCGGTGCCTGGGGTGCACTCTACGCCTACACCCCGGAGCAGTATCCGGACAGTGTCCGCGCCACCGGTGCGGGAACCGCCACCGCCATCGGACGGATAGGCGGGATACTGGGGCCGCTGCTGGCCGGTTACCTGATTCAGTATCAGTTTGCTGTCAGCACGATTTTCCTGATCTTCAGTGCCGCAGTGGTGATCGCCATTCTCGCGGTTATTTTCCTCGGTGCGGAAACCCGCAACCGCGAACTCAGCACCATTTGACGTCTGTTCTGACGGCGGTTATTCCGCCGTCAGAGCCTGATGCAGCGCATAGTTATCGCGGTCATTTCTCCCCTTTGCCGCCGCAGGCGCGTATAATTCCGCCATGATGTCACCGCCGGATCACCGGTGAAAACCGTAAAAAGAAAATGAATCAATACGATAAAATCAGCAAATTTCTGAGTTATGTCCTGAGACACAAACCGGATGCCATCGGGATCCGCCTCGATAATGAAGGCTGGACAGAGATTGCCGTCCTGCTGCGTCAGGCCGATGTTCACGGCACGCCGTTTGATCGCGGAACGCTGGAACAGGTGGTGGAAAGCAACGATAAAAAGCGGTTTACTATCTCATCCGACGGCATGTATATCCGCGCGGCACAAGGGCATTCCGCCGGACAGGTGGCGATAGATTACCCGCCGCAGATACCGCCGGATATTCTTTATCACGGCACGGCTATCCGGTTTATCAGTGATATCTGTGAACTGGGGCTGATTGCCGGATCACGGCACTATGTCCACCTCAGTGCAGATGAAGATACCGTACTGACAGTCGGTGCCCGTCACGGCAAACCGGTGGTGCTCACCATTGCCGCCGGGGAGATGCATAAAACCGGGTATCCGTTCTATCTGGCGGATAACGGCGTCTGGCTGACGCCGCATGTCCCGATAAAATACCTGTCGCAGAAAAAACCCGGCTGACCGGGTTTATGCGTTAAGACGTGCCGCATGCCAGGCGATATGATCGGCGATAAAACTCGCAATGAAGTAATAGCTGTGATCATAACCGGCATGCACACGGATGGTGTGCGGGATATTGTGCATTTCACAGGCCGATTTCAGTAAACCGGTTTTCAGTTGTTTACTGAAGAAGGTATCCGCAAGGCCCTGATCAACCAGCACATCCGTCACCCGGTGGCCGGATTCAATCAGTTTCACCGCATCATACTGTTCCCACGCCGCTTTATCCTCTCCCAGATAGGCAGAGAAGGCTTTTTCGCCCCACGGTACCTGTGACGGTGACACAATCGGCGCAAACGCCGACACGCTGAGAAATGCATCCGGATTACGCAGTGCCAGCACCAGTGCACCGTGCCCGCCCATCGAATGCCCGCAGATACTGCGTTTTTCCGACGTGCCGAAATGCCCGGTTATCAGCGTGTGCAGCTCATCCAGAATGTAATCATACATCTGATAATGTGCTTTCCACGGTTCCTGTGTGGCATTGACATAAAACCCGGCACCCTGGCCGAGATCGTACTCTTTATCATCCGCCACCTGACTGCCGCGCGGACTGGTATCCGGCGCAACAATCACCAGACCGTGCTCCGTTGCGTAACGCTGCGCCCCGGCTTTGGTGATAAAATTCTGCTCGTTGCAGGTCAGCCCGGAAAGCCAGTACAGCACCGGACATTTCTCTGTTTTTGCCTGCGCCGGCAGAAACACGGAAAAGGTCATAGGCGTACCGGTCACCGCAGAGTGGTGACGCCAGACTTCCTGGCTGCCGCCGAAACAGACGTGATGTTCAATCCGTTCCATATTATCTCCCTGAATACGTTATCAGTAATGAATGACGGTACGGATGGATTTGCCGTCGTGCATCAGATCAAAAGCTTCATTGATTTTATCCAGTCCCATGGTGTGCGTGACGAACGGTGCCAGCTCAATTTTACCGCTCATGGCATCTTCCACCATTCCCGGCAACTGGGTACGCCCTTTCACGCCGCCGAACGCCGTACCTTTCCAGACCCGGCCGGTCACCAGCTGGAACGGACGGGTCGAAATCTCTTTTCCGGCCCCCGCCACCCCGATAATCACTGACTGCCCCCAGCCACGGTGTGCACTTTCCAGTGCCGACCGCATTACATTGACATTGCCGATACATTCAAAGGTATGATCCACACCCCATTTGGTCATTTCGACCAGTACCTGCTGAACAGGTTTGTCATAATCATTGGGGTTGATGCAGTCTGTGGCGCCGAACTGTTTTGCCAGCTCAAACTTGGACGGATTGGTATCAATAGCAAAGATGCGCCCCGCTTTTGCCTGACGCGCCCCCTGCACCACGGCCAGCCCGATACCGCCGAGGCCGAATACCGCCACAGAATCCCCTTCCTGTACCTTCGCGGTATTGTGTACCGCGCCGATCCCGGTAGTCACGCCGCAGCCGAGCAGACAAACCTGCTCCGCATTGGCCTGCGGATTGATTTTCGCCAGTGATACTTCCGCCACAACGGTATATTCGCTGAATGTTGAGCAGCCCATATAGTGATAGAGCGGCTGACCGTTATAGGAGAAACGGCTGGTGCCGTCCGGCATCACGCCTTTGCCCTGGGTTTCGCGGACGGCAACACAGAGGTTGGTTTTACCGGAGGTACAGAAATCACACTCACCACACTCGGCGGTGTACAGCGGGATCACATGGTCGCCCGGTTTCACACTGATCACACCCTCGCCGACCTCAACCACCACCCCGGCACCTTCATGGCCGAGCACCACCGGGAACAGACCTTCCGGATCATCACCGGAAAGCGTGTAGGCATCGGTATGGCATACCCCGGTGTGACTGATTTTCACCAGCACTTCACCTTTTTTCGGTGGTGCCACATCAATTTCAACAATTTCAAGGGGTAAACCCGGCCCGAAGGCGACTGCTGCTCGTGATTTCATAACGGTTCCTCTGTGTCTGAGGCTTATCATGGCAGGTGATAAGCACGAATGCCGTCCACCATACCGCACAACAGCGCTGCCTGTATAGCGCCGGTCAGCAGGTGGCCGCCACCGGTGCCGGTTTTCTGATCAGCAGACAGATTGCCAGCAGCAGGCCGTACAGTGCCGTGCCGATCAGCCACACCGTACCGTCCGCACTTTGCTGTGTCTGACTGAAGATAAAGGCAAACAGCAGCGGACCCGCCACGCCGGTCAGATTGGTCAGGCTGACCAGCACGCCCTGTAATTTACCCTGATTTGCCGCCGATGCCCCGGCGGAGATAATTCCCTGCAATGCAGGCAGTGCGATCCCGCCGCCTGCCAGCAGGATCAGCACCGGATACACCATCCATCCGGAAGTGATGGCTGACATCAGTAAAAACGCGGTGGCATCGGCGATAAACCCGGCAAAAATGATGGTTTTTTCACTCAGCCTTTTTGCCAGCGCCCCGGCAACCACCGCCTGAAACAGCGCGTGCATCGCCCCGAGTCCGGCCAGTGACAGCCCGACAGCCGTACTGTCCCAGGCAAAGCGGCTCTCTGTAAACAATACCCAGACGGTGGCCGGGATCTGCCCGATAAGCTGCGCGGTAAAAAAGACAAACAACAGCAGCGCCAGCGGTTTAAGCAGTGTGATAAAACTGATACCTGCGCTTTCCGCTTCCTGCGCTGTCGGTTTTTCTTCTGCCTGTACCGC
The DNA here is from genome assembly GCF_041099235.1 of Morganella morganii. Classification (GTDB taxonomy): domain Bacteria; phylum Pseudomonadota; class Gammaproteobacteria; order Enterobacterales; family Enterobacteriaceae; genus Morganella; species Morganella morganii_E. Next base: position 47,486 of record NZ_JBFZSO010000009.1, read on the forward strand.
CGGCTTAAAGATAAAAAAGACCATCAGAAAGGTGCAGGTATTCAGTATCGCCGCAATCACAAACGGCAGATGCGGCGAGATATCCCCGGCCAGTCCGCCGATAGCCGGCCCGGCGATCAGCCCGGCCCCGAAAGCTGCACCGAGGCGGCCGAACCAGGCGGTGCGTTCACTGACCGCCGTGCTGTCCGCCACTACCGAAGCCGCAACCGCGCCGGTGGCACCGGTGATCCCGGAGATAACCCGCCCGAGATACAGCATCCACAACACATTGGACAGCGCCAGCAGCGTGTAATCAAACGCAGCACCCGCAAGCGATAACAGCAGCACCGGTCTGCGCCCCAGTTTATCTGACCATCTGCCCAGCAGCGGTGCAAAACAGACCTGCATCACCGCATATAACGCCAGCAGAATGCCGTAATGATTTGCCACATCCGTTTCCGGGAGATATTCGCGCAGCAGTGATGGTAATACAGGCATGATCAGGCCAATTCCCATCGCATCCAGCAGTGTAATCACCAGCGCGATGACAGCGGGTTTATTCATTTTTCAGATCCTGCGTTAATTCTCTATCATTGATAGAGTTGGAATATATCCCTATCAATGATAGGGTGTCAATCTGAAATCAGAGGAGAATGTCATGGCGCGGCTGAACAGAGAATCGGTTATTGATGCGGCACTGGAACTGCTGAATGAGACGGGAATTGACGGGCTGACGACCCGCAAACTGGCACAGAAGCTGGGAATAGAACAGCCGACACTTTACTGGCATGTGAAAAATAAGCGGGCACTGCTGGATGCGCTGGCGGTGGAAATTCTGGCGCGCCATCATGATTATTCACTGCCTGCGGCGGGGGAATCCTGGCAGTCATTTCTGCGCAATAATGCGATGAGTTTCCGCCGTGCGCTGCTGCGTTACCGTGACGGGGCAAAAGTGCATCTCGGCACCCGTCCTGATGAAAAACAGTATGATACGGTGGAAACCCAGTTACGGTTTATGACTGAAAACGGCTTTTCCCTGCGTGACGGGCTGTATGCGATTTCGGCGGTCAGTCATTTTACCCTCGGTGCCGTACTGGAGCAGCAGGAGCACAGCGCAGCTCTGACCGATCGCCCGGCGGCACCGGATGAAAACCTGCCGCCGTTATTGCGGGAAGCGCTGCAGATTATGGACAGTGATGATGGTGAGCAGGCCTTTCTTCACGGCCTGGAGAGTCTGATTCTGGGGTTTGAGGTGCAACTTACCAACTCAGGACAGAGCCAGCGATAACGGGTAAAGGAAACGAAAAGCATGCGCGTCATGAATGACGCGCCTGAGCGTACAGGGATGTATTTACAGCGACTTTTCGTTTTTGCCCGTTATCAGCGGGCGGGACGCATCACCGTACTGCCCGGTAGCGCAGATTCGCCAGGTCATGACCGGACGGCTGCTGGTAAATATCCAGCCGGAAATATTTAGCCGACGCATTCACATATTCAAATATCTGCGACTGGGTTTCCTCATAATCAACCCAGGTTGTGGAGCGGGTAAAACAGTATATTTCAACCGGCAATCCCTCCGGTGTCGGCGACATGGTTCTGATCACCAGATACATATCCGTCCGCACATCACCGCGCATTTTGATCCAGTTAAGAAGATATTTGCGGAACAGCTGTAAATTAGTGACCCCTTTTGCGGCCATCCACTCTTTTACGTCATCGTAGCCGGTATTTTCCGACAATATTTCATCCAGAGACTGACGGAACGACTCCTGATCACGCAGCTCCGCTAACAACGTTTCATCGGCAAATGACACCGAGGACTGATCAATATAAAAACTGCGTTTAATACGGCGGCCGCCGGAAGAGAACATCGGCTGCCAGTTGGTGTATTTTTCGGTCAGGAAATCTTTTGTCGGGATCCGGGAAATTGTATTATCCCAGTTGCGGACAGTAATGGTATGCAGTGCAATATCAATCACTTCTCCGCTGATATTGCTGCCGGGTAATTCTATCCAGTCATACAGTTTCAGCACCTTACCGTTGGATACCAGAATATTGGCCACAAAGGATAATAAGGTGTGCTGAAAGACAAACATCAGAACAGCCGCAACGGCACCGAAACCGGAAATAATAATCAGCGGTGACTGCGAGGTCATTAACGCAATAATCAGGATAAAGGAAACAATCCACACCCCGATTTTGGCGATCTCAATATATCCCTTTATTGAGCTGTTACGGTACGATGAACGCCCGGTATGACGCAGGATAAAGATATCCAGCCCGTCATTAACCAGTGAAGCCAGATTAATAATCAGGAATGCGCTGCATACGGTATTAAACAGAATATTCATTTCTGCCGAAAAGGTCGGCAGCATCTTATTAATATACAGCACCAGCGTGACAGACACGACAGACGCACTTTTCTTGGCAATACTGTGGATCATACTGTCGTCAGTCAGGTTGGTAAATAACGACAACAAACGTTTTGCCACGCGCAGAAATATAAGCCGCCCGAGAAACCAGGTGACCAGCAGAATAACCACCAGAATCACCGCTGATAAAACGGCGCTCGCGGTAATAAAATCATATAATTCAGATAATTTTTCCATCATATCTCACAGCATACATCAAAATATCAGCGTATGAGTCTGACACAGGTAAAATATGTGTATTTGATTACGGATGATGTCAGGCAATGACCGGTTATCCGGCACCGGTTATTGCCGGCGGAAAATTCAGGATTTTTTCTGCAGCTCACAGACCATATGCCCCGGTGATTCCGGATTCAGATCGCGGGTGCCGAAGCGGCGGACAGAATAATCAGAGCGGATACAGTGATAAACCCGGCCCGATGCGGCAGAGGATACCGTAAAATCAATATTCCGCTTACCGGTAACGGACGGCGGATTTTCTTTAATATTGCTGATAGTGAGATCTGACATATCACCCGCCTGAAAATCGCGGTTAATCGCAGCCTGTGCATGCATTTTCAGGGAATTCGGCGTATAGACAGGATAAATAGTTTCATCGGCACATCCTGCTGCTGATAAAATAATGAGCGCCGCGGCGATTCTTTTCATTTCTGCTCCTGTGAATTCTGTTGTGCTTTTTGCGGATACATCGCCGGATGGGCGGTGCGCCATGCCAGCGCCTGTTGTTCGCTGAGATGGTGACCTTTGAATTCAATGATCCTGATGCTTTTTTCATTCTCATTGAGACGCAGCATACGGAAACACCTATCCGGAAAAATCGTGCCCATCATAAGGTCTGCCATCTCATTATTCTCGTCAGAAGGGGCTATCCGGTCAAATAACCAGATACGGTCACCGCTGCGCAGCTGCTGATACAGATCTGATTCATCACATCCTGCCAGAAACGGGGCATAAACCGTGTATTTGCCGATTTTCATGTCTCTTCCTTTTGCACAGGTCCTGCGCAGAGAGGGTAGCGCATTACGGGAAGCCCTGTACCCGGTTTCATCCGAAATCCGCCAGCTGTGACGATCGCACAATTGTGATAATCCCGCATCACGATAAGGGATATAGTGATAATAGTTCTCATTACGATCACAGGCAAATTTATCATGCTGAATACACCGCAACTCAGTCTGGCTGAAATCAATAATACCGTGCCGGTTGCCGGGGCAAAGTCCGGTTTTCTGCGCAAACTGTTTGCCTTTTCCGGCCCGGGTGCACTGGTGGCGGTGGGATATATGGATCCCGGTAACTGGATCACCTCGATTCAGGGCGGGGCGCTGTACAGTTATCTGCTGCTGTCGGTGATTTTGCTGTCCAGCCTGATTGCGATGCTGTTGCAGGCAATGTGCGCGAAACTCGGGATCGTCACCGGCCAGGATCTGGCACAGGCCACCCGGGCGCGGGTCGGGCCGAAGCTGGCTGCGCTGTTGTGGATCACCACGGAACTGGCGATTATGGCGACCGAAATTGCGGAGGTGATCGGCAGTGCGGTGGCACTGAACCTGCTGTTCGGTATTCCGCTGATGGCCGGTGTACTGCTGACAGTGCTGGATGTATTTCTGCTGCTGGTGCTGATGAAACTCGGTTTCCGCAAAATCGAAGCCTTTGTGTTTGTCCTGATCTTAACGATTTTCCTGATTTTTGCCTACGAAGTGATGCTATCAGATCCGGACATGGGCGCGGTATTGCGCGGCTTTATTCCGTCAGAGAAAATCTTCACCGCCACACTGGCCGGGCAGGATTCCGCCCTGCTGATCGGGCTGGGGATTGTCGGGGCGACGGTGATGCCGCACAACCTCTATCTTCACTCTTCTATTGTGCAGAGCCGTCAGTATGACCGCCGCAGTGAAGCCGGGCTGCGCGAGGCGATCCGCTTTGCAACGATTGATTCCAATATCCAGCTCGGGTTTTCCTTTATTATCAATTGCCTGCTGCTGGTGCTGGGCGCAGCGCTGTTTTTCGGTAACGATCCGTCTGACCTCGGGCGTTTCACCCAGCTGTATGACGCGCTGCAGAATCCGGGCATCGTCGGCGGTATTGCCAGCGCCACACTCTCCACACTGTTTGCGGTGGCGCTGCTCGCCTCCGGTCAGAACGCCACGATCACCGGTACACTGACCGGGCAGATTGTGATGGAAGGCTTTATTCATCTGCGCCTGCCGGTGTGGCTGCGCCGGGTGATCACCCGTGGTCTGGCCGTGATCCCGGTGATTATCTGTATTTACCTGTGGGGGGATCGTGAAGATGTGGTGGAAAGTCTGCTGATTTACACCCAGGTGTTTCTGAGTATCGCCCTGCCGTTCTCAATGATTCCGCTGCTGCTGATGACCTCGAGCAAAAAAATCATGGGAGTGTTTGTTAACTCGCGGCTGACGATCATACTCGGAACGGTGTCCGCTGTGGTGCTGGTGATCCTTAATTTACAATTGATCCGGGAAGTGGCCGGGATGCTGTTTCGTGCCTGAATAATCCGGGTACGGTGCCGTACCCGGAAAATACGTGATCAGCACTTCGGTGCGCTGTCCATTTTATTCAGCCGTGTCATGATAGCCTCCAGCACACCACCGCCGATAGCGCGGGCTTTATCAGAAACCGAACGGAAGTCCGCCAGTGCGCCGCGCGGGTCAACGTCAGCGATTTTAAACCCTTCCGGCACACACAGCCCTTCATTGAGCAGACCGCGCACCATGCCGTCCATCGGCGAGAGAATTTCTGTGTCTCCGATACGGGCAATCACATCCCCTTCGTGTACCAGGTCGCCGATATTCACATGGCGCGTCATCATGCCGCTGTGCGGTGCGCGTAACACGCGTTCGGTGGTTTTACCGTTGATATTGCCCGGAATACCGGTATTCGGAGCCGCGCTGCCGTGGGTGATCACCCGTCCGAGGTGATGGCCGCGCTGAGTTTCAATCACTGCATCACAGTCGACACCAGCCTCAAAGCCCGGCCCGAGGGCAATGGTGCAGGGAGCCATCTTGCGGTGGGTACCGGCAACATTACGTTTGGCGATAATGGCATCCACCACCACATCCGGGTGCAGCGCCGGTAACAGTTCGCCGTGTTCGTCCGCCAGCACCGGGATGGTGCCTTCTTTCAGATAGCGGTTTACTTCATCAATATCATGAGCATAGCGGGCACAGACCCCTTCCACACAGCTTTCGCCGTCATAGAGCGCCTGGGCGAAAGAGACCGTACAGCGGATCACAGTCGGTTTGCAGACATCCAGCATCACCACTTCAAAACCGCTGTGATACAGACGTAATGCCACGCCGGTTGCCAGGTCACCCGCACCGCGGATCACCACCCGTTTTGCTCTGCGGGCTTCTGCCGGGTTCTGTTTCATTGCCCCGCCCGGGGCATCATTCATGACCTGTAACAGCTCAGCCAGAATACTGACCGCGATTTCATGCGGTGTTTCCGCACCGATATCATAGCCAACCGGCGCATGAAGCCGGGAGAGCTGTGCATCAGATACCCCGGATTCGCTTAATTGTCTGGTGAATGTCTGTACTTTGCGGCGGCTGCCGAGTAATCCGAGGTATTTTAACGGTTTGCCGATAAGGCAGTTGAGGGATTCCAGATCCTGGCTGTTGGTGGCGATAATCACATAATCTTCCGGCTGCGGATCCAGCTGGTTAACGGCATCGGTAAATGAAGGCGCGTGCCACAGGCGGGTTGACGGCGGGAACAGATCGGGCTCCAGACTGCCGGCATACACATCCGCCACATGAATATCGATATTCAGAAAAGCTGCCAGCTGCGCAATGGCGCGGTTAACGTGACCTCCGCCGAGCAGGATCAGACGCGGGCGCACACCATGAACCGCGATATACACTGACATCGCGCCGCCGCAGTCAGAGCCGACAGCATGCTGCCCGTTGCGGGCCATCCGGCCGTGGAACATACGGGAGCGCCCTTCATGCAGTGCGTCGATCGCCTCTTCAATCACTTTGCGCTCCACCATACCGCCGCCGATGGTACCGATGGTTTTTCCGTCTCCCAGCACCAGCATTTGCGCACTATGGCGGGGAGTACTGCCTGAGCATTCAATAATTTCTGCCATGGCAAACGGGCAATTCTTCTCAACCAACTTCGCTGCTTCGGTAAAAATTTTCATAAACAGACCTCAATGGATATCCCTGCATTTATCATTGATATTATTGTCGCTGCAATATGTGTGTAATTGCGGGATCTTCCCTGACGGCACCGAACCATACAGCGTTCAGCGGAGTGCCGCGGATCCAGTCTGCCAGTATATCCGGCGAAAAATTCTCATTTTGAGAAAAGCGGTTTATCAGCCAGATCCGTAATGCGTCCGGTGGTGCTGATTTCCACATCCCCTGCGGATGCCGGATCAGGCGGCTTATCGCTCCCAAATCCAGCGTATCACCGCTGTTTAAGCCGGTAACGGCAGAGAAATGTGACCACCGGTGAACATTATCAGGCCCGACGGACGCCCCCAGAAGCCGGCCATCCGTCACAGCAATAACACAATCACTGTAATCAGGTATGCAAGGTTCATGCTCAGCCGGCGCTTTTATGCCAAAACCGCGAGCTCCGTCAGCTTCGGCTAAAATAACATCAACGGCATTTTGTTCCGCCAGGGCGTTAATATCAGCGGCAGAAAAGCCGCGCACCTTATTATTCTGCGGGTTCCAGCCGGTATAACAGGCAAATGAGCCTCTGTTTGTGACCGCATCAGGCAGGCGGACCGGATGACAGGCGAGAATGACCGGAAACCCTTCGCGGGGCAGAAACATATGGGTGGTGGTGGTGATCATCACCTTTTTCCCTAATTGAGAAAAAGCCTGTGCCAGCCAGAACAGACAGCTGGTTTTGCCGCCCGCCCCGACAATACTGATCACCATTGCATGGCCGCCCGGATGTGTATCACATAACCGGCGCAGCGGTTCAGGTATAGTGGCGCAACTTCGGACAGGGATCTGTGTATTGAGGGCCGTTGTCATCGTCATTACCGAATCCTTTGAATATCAGTCACTTTCAATATTTATCAGCGGAGTTTATACCCATTATGCCGTCTCACCCGACCTCAGCCGATACCGCTTTATCTTATTTATCAGTCCGGGAGCCGCTTTGCCCGCAGGAAACGGACTGCATAATGACGGCGGCCGGGCTCTCCTCACGGATGGGTGAGTGGAAAATGATGCTGCCGTGGGGCAGCGGCGGTGCCACTCTGCTGGATACCAGTCTGTCGAACGCACTGCGCTTTTGTCACCGGGTCCTGCTGGTGACCGGCTTTCGCGGCGCGGAACTGGCTGCGCGTTATCGGTCCGTAAAACGCATTCAGATCCTGCATAATCAGGATTATGAAACCGGACTGCTCTCTTCACAGCGCCTGGCCGCACAGGCAGTGACCAGCGAATACTGTTTTCTCACCCACGGTGATGTACCGTTTCTCACCCCGGAAATCTGGCAGATCCTGTGGGCACAGCGTGGTGATGCCGCACTCCTTCCCTGTTACAAGCAAGTTCCGGGCCACCCCGTACTGCTCTCCCGCACATGCCTGCTCACCGCGCTGTCACACCCGGCGGGCAATACCATGAAAAAACGGCTGCAGGCCGGTCCTCACACCTTCCTGAATATGCAGAGCGATGAGGTTATTACCGACATCGATACCCCGGAGGCTTATCAGCAGCATTATCGCGGGTAATCCGGCTGTACACTATTACTTCCGTCTCATTAATAACATTAATTGTTAACGCAATTTTCCCATTATCAATGTGATACATTTTTTCTTTTTTTGAGAATCTTATTCACATGTTAATCCCATGGTAATCAAGATCTTTTTTATTGATTCATATTCTCATTTGGCGCTGTGCGAGCTGTTTCACACTTTGACATTAAGATTAGATTTGTCTCACATTTTTTTATTTCTCTGAACGCCAAATCCGCAGCCTTAAACAATCCTGGCGTAATTGTTGCAACTGTGAGTGCATACAGTTGCATGTCCGGCACCACCGGCATGCCCCCTCATATTGCAGCAAGGAGAGTTTTATGGGAGATATAATGCGTCCCGTCCCGTTCGGCGAACTTCTGAACCGGATCTTTGAAGAATATAAGGCGAGCCGTTCCATTTTTGGTATTAATGAACGGCAGTTTTACCGCAGAGAGCATCAGCATCCTCTGATGTCCGTCTTCGGTGAAACCTGTGAGACGCCGATCGGCCCGGCGGCCGGTCCCCATACTCAGCTTGCTCAGAATATTGTGGTTTCCTGGCTGACCGGCGGCCGTTTTATCGAGGTGAAAACGGTTCAGATCCTCGATGAACTTGAGCTCGAAAAGCCGTGTATCGATGCTCAGGACGAATGTTTCAACACCGAATGGTCCACCGAATTTACCCTGCCGAAAGCCCACGACGAATACCTCAAAGCCTGGTTTGCCCTTCATTTATTAGAAGCGATTTTTGACCCGCGCACCAAAGGCGAGGCCAAATCCTTCATCTTTAATATGAGTGTCGGTTATAACCTGGAAGGGATTAAACAGCCGCGTATGCAGCAGTATATCCACGCCATGATGGATTCCTCGCAGTTGCCGGTCTTCGCGAAATACCGTGAGGAAATGAAATCCTTTATTTCCCGCCCGGGCTTCCTGAAAGAGCTGGGTCTGGAGGCTCGCAAAGCAGATCTGCTGGCCATGACTGACCGCGTACCGGGGGATTTATCCAAAGGTGTGACCCTCTCCACCATGCACGGCTGCCCGCCGGATGAGATTGAGGCTATCTGCCGCTACATGCTGGAAGAGAAGCACATTAATACCTATGTGAAGCTGAACCCGACACTGCTCGGCTTCCCGCGTGTCCGTGAAATTCTCGATACCTGCGGCTTTGATTACATCGGGCTGAGTGAGGAATCGTTCTCTCATGACCTGAAACTGGATCGTGCCCTGGAAATGTTACAGCGCCTGCTGGATCTGGCGAAGGAAGTGGATCGCGGTTTCGGGGTCAAACTGACCAACACCCTCGGTACCATCAATAATAAAGGGCGTCTGCCGGGCGGCGAGATGTATATGTCAGGCCGCGCACTGTTCCCGCTCTCCATCAACGTTGCCGCGCTGCTCTCCCGTCATTTTGACGGCAAACTGCCGATTTCTTACTCCGGCGGTGCCAGCAAGTTCAATATCCGCGATATTTTTGAATCCGGTATCCGCCCTATCACCATGGCGACTGATCTGCTGAAACCGGGCGGTTATATGCGCCAGACCGAGTGTCTGCGTGAGCTGGATAAATCCGATGCGTGGGGCATGACGCAGATTGATACGGGTAAACTGAATGCGCTGGCAGAACGCGCCGTCAGCATGGAATATACCCAGAAACACTGGAAATCAGACCAGGAAATCGACGCGGGCGGCCCGCTGCCGCTGACCGACTGTTATGTCGCACCGTGTGTGACCGCCTGTGCCATCAAACAGGACATTCCTGAATATATCCGCCTGCTGGGCGAAGGCCGCTATGCGGATGCACTGGAACTGATTTACCAGCGCAACGCCCTGCCTGCTATCACCGGTCATATCTGTGATCACCAGTGCCAGTACAACTGTACCCGCCTGGATTACGAAAGTGCGCTGAATATCCGCGAACTGAAAAAAGTGGCGGTGGAAAAAGGCTGGAAAGAGTACAAAGCCCGCTGGCACAAACCGGCCGGTTCCGGTGATAAAAACCCGGTCGCGGTGATTGGTGCCGGTCCTGCCGGTCTGGCTGCCGGGTATTTCCTCGCCCGTGCCGGTCATCCGGTGACGGTATTTGAGAAAGAAGCCAATGCCGGTGGTGTGGTGGCGAATATCATCCCGCACTTCCGCATCCCGCGTGAAACTATTGAGCACGATATTCAGTTCGTCGCCGACCACGGCGTGAAATTTGAATACGGCTGTGACCCGCGTCTGACCGTCGATAAACTGCTGGAGCAGGGTTTCACCTATGTGCTGGTCGGGATCGGGACAGATAAAAACAGCGGCGTGAAACTCGCCGGTGACAACCGCAACGTCTATAAATCCCTGCCGTTCCTGCATGATTACAACAACAATGCGCCGCTGAAAATGGGCAAACATGTTGCGGTTATCGGTGCCGGTAACACCGCGATGGACTGTGCCCGCGCCGCCAAACGGATTGCCGGTGTGGAAGATGTGACCGTTATCTACCGCCGTTCTCAGGCAGAAATGCCTGCCTGGCCGGAAGAGTATGAAGAAGCGGTTGAAGATGATGTGAAATTCATGTTCCTGCACAACCCGGAGCAGTTCAATGCTGACGGTACCCTGCTGGTCCGCACCATGAAACTGGGTGAACCGGATGAATCAGGCCGCCGCCGTCCGGTGGCGACAGAAGAGACTGTTACCCTGAAAATCGACAGCGTAATCACCGCTATCGGCGAACAGCAGGATTGCGAAGTGCTGTCACAAATCGGCGTGCCGATGGGGGAAGACGGCTGGCCGGCGGTGTACCGCAACAGCGGTGAAACCACCCGCGCCAATGTGTTCCTGATTGGTGACGTGCAGAACGGCCCGTCTTCTATCGTTGCAGCTATCGGTGATGCGGGTCGTGCGACGGATGCCATTCTGGAGCGCGAAAATATCCTCTCTCACTACAACGGTAAATACTGGCTCAATGTCGATCCACAGGATATTACGGACCGCAAAGGCGCTATCGCCGTGCAGATGGTGGACAGCGACGACCGCGAGGCGTTCGTGAAACAGGAAGCAGAGCGCTGCCTGGAATGTAACTACATCTGTGCGAAGTGTGTCGATGTGTGCCCGAACCGCGCCAACATTTCAGTGGCGATTCCGGGCTTCCGTAACCGTTATCAGACCCTGCACCTGGATGCGATGTGTAACGAGTGCGGCAACTGTGCCCAGTTCTGTCCGTGGCAGGGCAAGCCGTACAAAGACAAAGTCACTATCTTCAGCCTGCCGGAAGACTTCGAAAACAGCACCAACCCGGGCTTCCTGGCTGACGGCAGCACCTTTACTGTCCGCCTCGATGGCAAAGTCAGCAAATTACAGCTGGGTGCTGACGGGGAATTCAGTCAGGTTCCTCAGGAGCTGGAAGAGATGTGCCGCATCATGAGCCATGTCCATAAACACTATCGTTATCTGTTAGGCCGGGTGGAGAAATAATTATGCTGATTCTGAAAAATGCCACCATTGTTGAGTTCGAACCGGCGGGGATCCGCGAAGGTACCGATATCGCCATTGAGGGTGACAAAATTGCGGCTGTGGGTAACGGGCTTCATTCCCGTTACCCGGGCGCGGAAGTCAAAGAGATGAACGGCAAACTGGTGATGCCGGGGATCGTCTGCTCCCATAACCATTTCTATTCCGGCCTGTCACGCGGCATCATGGCGAATATTGCGCCGAGCCCGGATTTTATCTCCACCCTGAAAAACCTGTGGTGGCGGCTCGACCGCGCGCTGGATGAAGAATCCCTTTATTACAGCGGCCTTATCTGCTCTCTCGAAGCGATTAAGAGCGGCTGTACCTCGGTGATTGACCATCACGCCTCACCAAACTATATCGCCGGTTCCCTGAAAACCCTGCGTGACGGCTTCCTGAAAGCCGGTCTGCGCGGCATGACCTGCTACGAAACCACCGACCGTAACGGCGGCCTGAAAGAGCTGGAAGCCGGAGTGGAAGAGAATATCGCCTTTGCGGAACTTATCGACAGCGAACGCAAAAGCGGTAAATCCCGCTATCTGGTGGAAGCGCACATCGGGGCACACGCACCGTTTACCGTGGCAGATGAAGGTCTGAAAATGCTGCGCGAGGCGATTAAGAAAACCGGACGCGGCCTGCATATTCATGCGGCGGAAGACAGTTATGACGTCTCTTTCAGCCACGACAAATACGGCAAGGACCTGCTGATCCGCCTGGGTGAGTTTGACCTGATTGATGAAAAAACCCTGATCGCCCACGGCCTGTATCTTTCTTCCGCAGATATTGAGCTGCTGAATAAAAAAGATGGCTTCCTGGTTCACAACGCCCGCTCCAATATGAACAACCATGTCGGTTACAACCACCGTCTGGGTGACTACAACAACGTGGTGCTCGGCACAGACGGTATCGGCTCCGATATGTTAGAAGAAATGAAGTTTGCCTTCTTTAAACACCGCGATGCAGGCGGTTCTATGTGGCCGGACAGCTTCACCCGCTTCCTGTGGAACGGTAACCGCTTGCTGGCGCGTAACTTCGGCAAACAGTTCGGCCGCGTGGAAACCGGCTATCAGGCTGACCTGACCATCTGTGATTACACCCCACCGACACCGTTCACCGGGGATAATCTGCCGGGCCATCTGGCCTTCGGTTTAGGATCCAACAGTGTGAACAGCGTGATGGTGGATGGTGTGATGGTGTATGAAAACCGTCAGTTCCCGTTCGATATCGAACCGCTCTTTGCAGAAGCACGCAAAGCCGCGAAAAAGATGTGGGCCCGGATGGACGCACTGTAATAAAAAAACCATGGCCTGCGGCACTGCCGCAGGTCTGAAGAGCAATGTAGGGGTAACCCATGATCGAACAATTTTTCCGCCCTGCCACCTTAACGCAGGCAACTGAGCTGAAACAACGCTTTCAGGAAAGCGCCGTCTGGTTTGCAGGCGGCAGTAAACTGAATGCGGTACCGACCAAAACTGACCGCACCGTCGCTATTTCACTGTCACTGCTGCCGCTGAAGTCTATCGAATGGCAGGATGGTATTCTGCGCATCGGCGCGGTTGTCACGCTGGAAGCGCTGCGTGAAAGCCCGCTGATCCCGCGTGCGCTGTATGACGCGCTCGGTTTTATCTATTCACGCCACATCCGTAACCAGGCCACCATCGGCGGGGAGATCGCCGCCTGTCAGCGCGAGCATGCGCTGCTGCCGGTGCTGCTGGTGCTGGATGCTCAGGTTCAGCTGGCCAGTAATGATGTGATCCCGCTGGAAAGCTATCTCGCCGCACCGGATGACCGCCTGATCACCCATCTGATTTTACAGGATCCGTTCCGCCGCTGTGCCACCCGAACTGTCCGCGAAACCGCTGACGGCTGGGCTGTGGTCACTGCCGCTGTCGCACTGACCGGCAATAATGAGCAGCGGATCGCCGTTGACGGTGTCGGTTGCGGTATCAGCCGTCTGCCGCAGGTTGAGGCGAAAAATCTCAGCGGGGAAGCGCTGGAGAAAGCCGTCAGTCAGGCGGTGAAGCCGAAAGCGGATTTACTGGGCAGTGAAGAATATAAACGCTATATCACCGGAATTTTAGTTTCAGATCTGCTGACAGATTGCCGGCAAATGGGGGAGGAATAAGAAATGAACGTCCATTTTATACTTAACGGCACCCCGCATTCACCCGATTGCATTCCGGGCGAAAACGTCCGCAACATTCTGTTCAGCCTGGGTATGCACTCTGTACGTAACAGCGATGACGGCTATGGTTTCGCAGGCTCTGATGCCATTTTATTCAACGGCCGTATTGTCAACGCATCATTGCTGATAGCCGCACAACTGGAAGGCGCAGTGATTGAAACCGCCGAATCACTCGGCAAGTGGAATGAACTGAGTGATGTTCAGCAGGCGATGGTGGATGTGGGTGTGATCCAATCCGGTTATAACGACCCGGCGGCTGCCCTGATCCTGACAGATCTTATCAAACGCATTCCGGAGCCGGATCGCGACCAGACTGATGATGCGCTTTCCGGTCTGTTCAGCCGTGATGCCGGTTATCAGCAATTCTATGAAGTCATTGATCTGCTGGTAAAACGCCGTAAAGATCCGCACTACAAAGCCGATAATGCTCCGGCCTTCCGCGATGACCTGACCGTTGTCGGGAAAGTCACGCCGAAAACCGATGCTGCCGTGATGGTGCAGGCAAAACCGTGCTATGTGGAAGACCGCATTCCGGCCAATACCTGTGTTATCAAGATGCTGCGCAGCCCGCACGCTCACGCGCTGATCACCCGCCTGGATGTCAGCAAAGCGGAAGCCCTGCCGGGCGTGGTGCATGTGATCACCCACAAAAACTGTCCGGATGTGTATTACACCCCGGGCGGACAGAGTGCGCCGGAGCCGTCTCCGCTTGACCGCCGCATGTTCGGTAAAAAACTCCGTCACGTCGGTGACCGCGTGGCCGCTGTGGTGGCAGAAAACGAAGCTATCGCACTGAAAGCATTGTCGTTAATCGAAGTCGAATATGAAGTGCTGAAACCGGTTCTGTCTATCGATGAAGCCAAAGCTGACGGCGCACCGCTGGTGCATGATGAGCCGGTGATTTATGTTAACGGTGCTCCGGCTGACCTGGCAGAGCAGAATAAGAACGCGGCAGATCGCGGCGAGCATTTACAGATTAACTTCCCGATCGGTGCAAAACCGTGCAAAAACATTGCTGCGGGTGTTCACGGCCATATCGGGGATCTGGATAAAGGCTTTGCGGAAGCGGATACCGTTATCGAGCGCACCTATGAATCCCGACAGGTTCAGCAGTGCCCGACCGAACCGCATATCTGCTACACCTACATGAACGGCGACCGTCTGGTGATCCACGCCTCCACTCAGGTACCGTGGCACTTACGCCGCCAGGTGGCGCGTATTCTCGGCCTGAAACAGAACAAAGTGCATGTGATCAAAGAGCGTGTCGGCGGCGGCTTCGGCTCCAAACAGGATATCCTGCTGGAAGAGGTCTGCGCATGGGCAACGTATGTTACCGGCCGTCCGGTGTCATTCCGCTACACCCGTGAAGAAGAGTTTATCGCGAACACCAGCCGTCATGTGGCGAAAGTGAAAATCAAACTGGGCGCGAAAAAAGACGGGAAAATCACCGCCATCAATATGGAATTCCTGGCGAACACCGGCCCTTACGGTAACCACTCACTGACGGTACCGAGTAACGGCCCGGCGCTGTCACTGCCGCTCTATCCGTGTGATAACGTCGATTTTCAGGTAACCACTTACTACTCCAACATCTGTCCGACCGGGGCATATCAGGGTTACGGGGCACCGAAAGGTAACTTCGCCCTGACCATGATCCTGGCTGAACTGGCAAAAGAACTGAATATCGACCTGCTGGATCTGATTGAAACCAACCGCGTGCATGAAGGTCAGGAACTGAAGATCCTCGGCGCTATCGGGGAAGGGAAAATGCCGACCTCGGTACCGACTGCTGCCAGCTGCGCCCTCGGCCCGATCCTGAAAAAAGGCCGCGAGCTTATCAACTGGGATTCCCCGCGTAAGCAGGACGGCGACTGGAAAACCGGGCGCGGCGTGGCCATCATCATGCAGAAATCCGGGATTCCGGATATCGACCAGGCAAACTGTATGGTCAAACTGGAATCTGACGGCACCTTTATCGTCCACTCCGGCGGGGCGGATATCGGTACCGGTCTGGATACCGTGGTCAAAAAACTGACCGCCGAAGTGCTGTGCTGCTGCCCGGATGATATCCATGTTATCTCCGGGGATACTGACCACGCGCTGTTCGATAAAGGGGCGTATGCCTCCTCCGGCACCTGTTTCTCCGGTAATGCGGCGAAAATGGCGGCTGAAAACCTGCGCAAGAAAATCCTGTTCCACGGTGCCGCGCAAATCGGTGAGCCGGTGGAGGATGTCACCCTTGCGGCTCCCGGTGTGGTACGCGGTAAGAAAGGTGAAATCAGCTTCGGGGATCTGGCGCATGCTGCCGAGGGCGGTACCGGGTTTGGTGTGCTGGTGGCAAACGCCAGTTATATCACACCGGACTTTGCCTTCCCGTACGGGGCAAACTTTGCCGAAGTGGCGGTGAACACCCGTACCGGTGAGATCCGTCTGGATAAATTCTACGCGCTGCTCGACTGCGGTACGCCGGTGAACCCGGATCTGGCCCTGGGTCAGATTTACGGAGCCTCCATGCGTGCCATCGGCCACAGTATGTCAGAAGAGATCCGCTACGACGCCAAAGGTGTACCACTGACCCGCGATCTGAAAACCTACGGCGCACCGAAGATCGGCGATATCCCGCGTGACTTCCGCGCGTTCCTGGTGCCGAGTGATGACCATGTCGGCCCGTACGGCGCGAAATCCATCTCGGAAATCGCGGTTAACGGCGCAGCACCGGCTATCGCCACTGCAATTCATGATGCCTGCGGTGTCTGGCTGCGTGAATGGCACTTCACGCCGGAAAAAATCCTGCGCGGCCTGAGCAAAATATAATTAAATCAACCCTGCCCTCGCCGGTTCCGGTGAGGGCTTTTTGTAAGCAGAGGAGTCAGCTATGTCGTCTGAACATACCGTCAAAGCGGTACGCGGGAAGTTCCTGGATATCACCCGCGTAGTGACCTCGATGGACGATCTGCCCGATGCAGTCCGCCTGATTGATGACGGCCTGATGCTAATCCGGCACGGAAAAATAGAGTGGTTCGGACAATGGGAAGACGGGAAGCATCTGATCCCGGAAACCGTCCGTGTCCGCGATTACACCGGGAAACTGGTGGTGCCGGGCTTTATTGATACCCACGTTCACTATCCGCAGAGTGAGATGATCGGCGCTCACGGCGAGCAGTTACTCGAATGGCTGAACCGTCATGTGTTCCCGACCGAAAAACTGTATCAGGATATTGATTACGCCCGTGAAATGTCGGCGTTTTTTATCAAACAACTGCTGCGTAACGGCACCACAACCGCACTGGTCTTCAGTACTGTTCACCCGGAATCGGTCAATGCCCTGTTTGATGCGGCAAGCCAGCTCAATATGCGCCTCATCACCGGTAAAGTGATGATGGACAGAAACGCGCCGGACTACCTCACCGACACGCCGGAAAGCAGCTACGAAGAGTGTAAGGCGCTGATCGAACGCTGGCATAAAAAAGGGCGTCTGCTCTATGCCATCACCCCGCGTTTTGCGCCGACCTCCAGCCCGGAACAGCTGGCCGTGTGTCAGCGGCTGCGCGAGGAATATCCGGACACCTGGGTTCACACTCACCTTGATGAAAACAAAGCAGAAATTGAGTGGGTAAAAGAACTCTATCCGGACAGTAAAAACTACCTGGATGTCTATCACCACTATGGACTGACCGGTGAACGCAGTGTGTTTGCGCACTGTATCCACCTTGAGGAAGAAGAGTGGGACTGCCTGCACGATACCGGCTCGGCGGTGGCATTTTGTCCGACATCAAACCTTTATCTCGGCAGCGGCCTGTTTAACCTGAAAAAGGCGCTGGCGAAAAAAGTGAAAGTCGGGATTGGTACGGATGTCGGTGCCGGAACGACCTTCAACATGCTGCAGACACTGAGTGAAGCTTACAAAGTGATGCAGCTGCAGAAAACCTGTTTAACCGCCTTTGAAGCGTTTTATCTCGCCACCCTCGGCGGCGCGCATTCATTAGGGCTGGATAACTGTATCGGTAACTTTGCCGCCGGCAAAGAAGCGGATTTTGTGGTACTTGAACCGACCGCGACCCCGCTCCAGCAGTTGCGTTATGACAACTCACGCACGCTGGCGGAGAAACTGTTTGTGATGATTGCGCTTGGTGATGACCGCACGATTTACCGGACTTACATCGATGGACGCCTGGTCTATGAACGGACCTGACGCACACCAATGCAGTGATTAAAACACATTTTCATTTCATTCTCGGGGTCTGCAATTATGTCTGATAATACAACACCGGATAACTCCGGGGCGGCAGCAAAAGGCGCACTGGACGCGTACTTTCAAATCTCCGCCCGCGGCAGCAGCGTCAAACGGGAGATCCTGGCCGGGGTCACCACTTTCCTCGCCATGGTCTATTCTGTCATCGTCGTCCCTTCCATGCTCGGCAAAGCCGGGTTCCCGCCGGGGGCTATTTTTGTCGCCACCTGTCTCGTCGCCAGTATCGGTTCTCTGATGATGGGACTGTGGGCAAACCTGCCGATGGCTATCGGCTGTGCGATTTCACTCACCGCCTTTACCGCATTCAGCCTGGTGCTCGGGCAGCAAATCAGTATTCCGGTTGCACTCGGTGCGGTCTTCCTGATGGGTGTGATTTTTACCCTGATATCCGTTACCGGGGTGCGAAACTGGATACTGAGAAATCTGCCGATGGGGATAGCCCACGGCACCGGGATTGGTATCGGTCTGTTCTTACTGCTGATTGCCGCCAACGGCGTCGGCCTGGTGATCAAAAACCCGCTGGAAGGTCTGCCGGTGGCAATGGGGGCATTTACCTCCTTCCCAGTCGCCATGTCACTGATCGGGCTGGCGGTGATTGTCAGCCTGGAAAAAATGCACGTGCCGGGCGGGATCCTGCTGGTGATTATCGGGATTTCGGTTATCGGCCTGATTGTTGACCCGAACGTCACCTATCAGGGGCTGATCGCCATGCCGTCACTGAGTGGCGCGGACGGTAAATCCCTGATATTCAGCATGGATATTATGGGTGCGCTGCAAACAGCGGTTCTGCCGAGTGTGCTGGCACTGGTGATGACGGCGGTGTTTGATGCCACCGGTACCATCCGTGCCGTGGCCGGACAAGCCAATCTGCTGGATAAAGACAATCAGATTATCAACGGCGGCAAAGCCCTGACCGTGGACTCCGTCAGCTCCATTATCTCCGGTGCGGTGGGTGCCTCTCCGGCAGCGGTATATATTGAATCCGCTGCGGGGACTGCCGCAGGCGGTAAAACCGGGCTGACTGCCGTGACCGTCGGCGTGCTGTTCCTGCTGATCCTGTTCTTCTCTCCGCTCTCTTACCTGATCCCGGGCTATGCAACCGCCCCGGCACTGATGTATGTCGGTCTGCTGATGCTGAGTAATGTGGCAAAACTGGATTTCGACGACTCCGTCGACGCCATGTCCGGGCTGGTGTGTGCGGTCTTTATCGTACTGACCTGTAATATCGTCACCGGGATTATGCTGGGCTATGTCACTCTGGTGATTGGTCGTCTGGTGGCAAAAGAGTGGCGCAAACTCAACACCGGCACTGTAATTATTGCCATCGTGTTAGTCGCCTTCTATGCGGGCGGCTGGGCTATCTGATCAATAAACAAACGTGGTTTTATTCCTTACGGGGCACGCTGTGTGCCCCGTTCTGTTATCCGCCGCCCGGTGGTGCATGAGTTTGTTATTCATACATCAGCCTTCCCTGTATATCCGCAATACCGATTGTGACAATACATCCTGCATTGAAATGCAGAAAATCGGACTCTATCCCGTCAGAAAAAATAACCCCGTTTTCCGGCATCTGTGATTCAAGCTGTAATGTCATCGTATTATCGACCGCCCCGAAAACCAGTGAGGTTCCGGATGTCCGTCCCGGGAAAGGCTCCCGCACACTGAACTGCAGCCGCTTTTCATCCCAGCCGATCCCGGCACGCAGCGGATGTGAACTGCCGCCGGTCACCCCCAGCGCACCGGCCAGAACCGATTGCAGCCAGCCAGTGGAACCCAGACCTGTTGAGACAATCACCCCGGAGGAAGACTGCGCTTCCGCCTGCCCGCCGTGACTGAGAATATAGCGGGCCGATGTGTGACTTTTCGGCCCGATAAACAGATCATTGACCGCCAGCATTTTCTGTCCGTCATTGGTGACCGCCTGTGCGAAACTCAGGGCTTTCGACGGCATATCCCGGTTCAGTGTCCGCGTCACCACTGATTCCAGCTGCGGCAGCTCAAAAGGCAGCAATATGCCGTCCCAGCGTTCCGGGTCCGGGTTAACCGCAATCACCGGCTGGCCGTTCAGGTATTTCAGAGTATTCGCCACCAGCCCGTCGCGGCCGATAATCACCACAATATCGCGGTCAGAAAACTGATAGCCCGGCAGCAGCATGCGATCCGGAACCTGTACCTGACCCGCCTGCAGCAGGATGCGTTTCGCCTCTGTCAGCTGCGCCTGGTAGCGGTCATGCTCCGCAAGATAGTCACTCACGGCGATGCCGTTATGCTCCAGGTAAAACTTCGCCTGCGGCCAGGTATTGAAACGGGCGATTAACTCCTGCAACCGGGTTTTCTGTGTGACCAGAACAAACCGTACCTCATCCCGGCGGCTCATGCTTTGCTCCCTTTTTTCATCATCTGGCTGAACATATCCGGCGCAATATTCAGCTCACCAATTTTTCCGGCATTCTGAGCCAGTGACTCAAACGCCATCGCCATCAGTTGTTCCGGTGCCATCCGGCTCAGTGCCAGCGCTTTGAGATTTTCCACCGGCAGTTCGCGGTACGCTTTCATTTTGGTTTCAATCGCATACGCATCGGCGTCGGACTGAACCCGCTGGTTATCGGCACTGAGC
The DNA here is from genome assembly GCF_041099235.1 of Morganella morganii. GTDB lineage: Bacteria > Pseudomonadota > Gammaproteobacteria > Enterobacterales > Enterobacteriaceae > Morganella > Morganella morganii_E. The sequence goes on from NZ_JBFZSO010000009.1 coordinate 68,161, forward strand.
GCAACCAGCGTCTGACGCTGCTGCTCGCCGCTGATTTCTGCCGCCAGCCGTTCCTGCTCCATGACGGCCTGCTCACGCAGCAGTGTACGTTCATTTTCCAGCCGGGATTCCTCTATCTGCTGTTCTTTTTTCTGCACAGAGAGATCGGTCTCCAGCTCGGCCTCTTTGATCGTGCGTTCCTGCTCAACAGACGATTTGCGCCGCGCATAAATCGCATCATCGGCTTCTTTCAGCAGGGATTCCCGGGCTTCCGCCTCAAGTGCGCGGGCCGTTTCCGGTGTCGGGGTAATGGCGGTGACAGAAAAATCCAGAATGGTGATCCCCAGCGCTTCAACCACGGTCTGTTGTGACAGACGTGACTGCACCAGTGCCACCAGCGACTGACTGAGCAACAAGGCCTGACGCAGCGGCGTGGACTGGATCTCCGCCTGGATAATGGTTTGTGCCGCGCGGACAATGCGGTCATTCAGTTTCATCGGGTCGTCGGTCGCGTAGGTTTTTCCGTCCCGGTTGAGCACAAAGTTAAGCACCCCGGCCGTTTTTTCCGGCGCACTGACCTGAAAGGAGAGTTGTCCCTGAACGCGGAGACTCTGGAAATCCGCCGTCTGAAAATTGAAAATAAACGGGGTTTCCTGCGCACTTAACGGCATGGCGGCTATCGATGTGGTCGCGCTGTTGTACCAGAAACTCAGGCCCTGCCCCTGGCTTTTGACATGACCGTTCACGGAACGGATAACAAATGTGGACGGGTCAGCTTTAAAGAATTTTAAATTAAACATGGCATCACCTCATTAGTGTCGTTATGACAATAACGATATAGTGACCTACAGACACTAATGATGTCAAGCTTAATTAGTGTCTGAATGACATTTAATTTGCAATCCGGATTTCTCTCCTTACAATAGAATGACTTATCCCGATTTCAGGATGTGACGCAAATGGATGAACAAACTTACCTCGCCGGTTATCAGCGCCGTGATTTTCTGTCGCCCCTGGTGACCGTTGATGCCGTACTTTTCACTTATCACAATGAAACGCTGCATATACTGCTGGCCGAACGCGCGGAACATCCGGAAAAAGGCAAATGGGGATTACCCGGCGGTTTTGTGGATGAGGCACAGGATAAGACTCTGGAAGATACCGTACTGCGGAAACTGCGGGAAAAAACCGGTGTGACACCGCCGTACATTGAGCAGTTATGTACGGTCGGCAATGATCAGCGCGATAAACGCGGCTGGTCAGTCACCGTCTGTTATACCGCGCTGATTGCCATGCAGGCGTGTGAAAAACAGATTAATACCGTTAATTCAGTCAGATGGATACCGCTGGATGACGCAGAGAATATGACACTGGCATTTGATCACCAGTTCCTTATCCGTCAGGCCAGAGCGCGGCTGCGCCAGAAATCCCTCTATTCCGTTGTGCCGGGATTTGCGCTGCCGGACACCTTTACCCTGCCGGAATTGCAGCATGTTCATGAAATTCTGATTGGTCAGCCGATTCAGAAAAAATCATTCCGCCGCCGTCTCGAGCAGGCCGATCTGCTGATTGATACCGGTGAAAAACGGGCTGAACGCGGCCGTCCGGCGGCACTGTACCGCCTGAAACCGGCGTCGGCTGATTATCGTTTTATCCGTAATCTGGAGACGGACGAAGAATAACACCGGGTTCTGTCCGTATTACTTTCTGACCGCTTCCGCAATCGTCAGCAGCACATCCGGGCTTTTCACATTGGGATAAACGCCGCTGAACGGGATAACAATATAGCGCCTGTTTTTAACCGCTTCGAGGTGAGACAGTGCCGGATGATTTGCCAGCCAGACTTTTTTCTTTTCTGCCGGTGACCAGACTGCATCGGCGAGGATGATATAGTCCGGCTGTTTATCCAGCAGGGTTTCCGGGGAGACATGAATGCCTGCCATCGGCATGTTGATAAACACATTTTCGCCCCCGGCCAGGGTGATGACTTCGGTCATAAACCCTTTCTTTCCCTGTGACATCAGGGTGTCGCTCTGGCTGTCGAGATAAAAAATCACCGGTTTCCGGGGCAGCGGCGGCAGGGCTTTTACCTGTGCCAGTGTGGCATCGATACGGGCAACAGCGGCATCCGCCTCTTTTTTCCGCCCGAGAACCCGCCCCAGGCGCTGCAAATCCATTTTAATACTGTCAAATCCGCTGTATGCCTGACGTTCACAGGCAAATGCCATCAGATAGCTGCCGATACCGGCACGTTGCAGATCATCCTGCCCGCCCATTGAAGCCATAAAAGCAGAGGAAAACCCGGCCACGACAAAATCCGCCCCGGAGGCGATCAGTTTCTCGGTGGCGGGGTATTTGGCTGAAAAAACCGGAATGCCATGATAGCGCCCTGATTTCAGTGCCTCGGCTGAATCATCAATATAGCTCACGCCCAGCATCTGCGGCCCGGCATCCAGCGCCAGCACCATATCCGCAGCGTGCTGATTCATGGCAATGATATGCTGCGGCGGCGCGGGTTTATCCCACAGCGGATCGCATTTATTTCCCGCCGCAGCCCCTGCAGACAGAAGCAAAAGGACCACACTGACAGCATACCGGGCAATCTTCATTTTATTTATGCTCCGCCAGCAATGACGGCACCACTCTTCCCTGTTCTATCTGTTCAGACACAAACAGGTGGATCTCTTCCGGTGTGGTCAGCCGGTACCATAAATTATCCGGATAGACCGTTACCAGCGGCCCCTGATTGCAGGGATACTGACAGTGAGAACGGGTCAGCAGCACACCGTTTTCATTTTCAAACAGGTTACGTACCGCAAGCTGATGGCGCAGCTGCATCAGCAGGGATTTGGCACCGCGACAAACACAGCGCGGCCCCATACAAAAGAAAAGGTGGTAACGGTACGGCGGTGTTTTTTCCCAGTTCGGATTCGATTCTGCTTTCGGCTCACGGCTGTTTGACTGCTTTTCCAGTTCCGTTATTACGTCACCGGCCTGTTTGGCATCTGCCGCAGAATCTGCCCCGGTAAGTACACACAAACTCCGGAACACCCGTAATCGCGGATAATGCGCTGCTATTTCCTGCTCCAGCGCTGAGGTCAGAGACATCAGTTTTTCAGCGGGTTGTGCAGGATCGGTCAGCACCATCAGCAGGATACAGCGGGTATCCGGTGTAACCGTTTCCTTCAGCTGATGCAATACCGCCCCGCTGTCAGCACAGCAGGCGGTATCACCGGGAAAGCCCTTCTCACTGAGTGACAGCCAGAAATCCGCAGATAAGCACGCCTCATTCTGCAACGTGTTCAGATACAGTGTGACATTCTTTCCCATAGCTCAGTGTCCTCAGAAACGGTAGGTGTAACGCAGTTCAGCGGTTAACGGACGACCGAGATTGTCCACTTTTTCCGGGCCGTTGCTGGTCAGTCCCGCCGGATAATCGCGGTCAAGCAGGTTTTCCACCAGCAGCGTGAGCTTATGCTGCTGCGCATGATCCACATACAGATACGCGCTGGCATCAAACACGGTGTAATGGCCGTAGGTATCACCGCCGGATTTCAGTTCACCCACATAGCGGGCAGCCAGTTCCGCACCCCACTGTTTCGCCGGAGCGTCATAACCGATGCGGCCACGGGTAAAGAGTTCCGGGATATCGTTGAGTGTCGCGCCGTTTTTGGTATCCAGCCAGTTACGGGTGATATCCCCGGAGACATACCAGGATTCATCAAAGTTCAGTTTTGTCGCCAGTACCACGCCTTTGGTACGGATTTCACCGTCACCGTTCACCCATTTGTCGTATTTACCGACTTTCACTGTGGTGATCAGATCATTGATTTCACGGGCGTAAGCCGTTGCACCGAACTGCCATGCACCACCGTTTTCCCACTTCGTCAGATAATCAAAACCAGCTTCGATGTTTTTACTGGTTTCCGCTTTCAGGTTGGCATCACCGATAGTTTGCTTACTTTCATCTTTGACATATAACTGCTCGGCGTTCGGCAGTTTAAATGCCGTTCCCACCTGACCGCGTAAATTGAGCTTTTCATTCACTTCATATTTGGTGCTTGCCATCCAGACCGTCGCATCCTGACCGCCTTCAAAGCGTTCATAACGCACGCCGAGGCTCGGTTTCAGCTCCGGTAAGACAGGGATATCCGGCCGCACCTGTAAATACAGGGCATTGGCTTTCGCGGTATCCGTTTCGATCTTCATGACCTCATCTTTACCTTTGTACCACTGGTTATCTGTCCCGACGACAAACTCGTTATCCCCGAACAGGTAAGATTTGATCTGTGCCTGAACGCCGTAGTCCTGGAATCCCCAGTAAGAATCGTCATTCTGGATATCCACGGAGCCGTCCGCCAGATAGCGGCTGCGGTCATAACGGGTATTCCAGTCATTAAGATGTGCACGGATGGAGTAACTGGTGTCCTGAGTCAGAAAATGCTCAAAGGAAACCGTCGCCAGATGGTGATCACGTTTGTTCATCGCCCGGCGGTGATGGTTCGGGGACACCATATCCAGATCGGCTTGCGTATACTGGTAGAATCCCTGTAATTGTGCGGCATCCGCAATAGTTTGTGTGACCTGGACACCAACAGATGTCACGTCATAGCCACGTTTTTTCTGACCGATCGTGCCGTTATAATCACTGTCGCGGTACGGCTGGTAACCGTCTGATTTGCTGCGGGTTACCCACGCCATCAGGCCGGTTTTACCGATATCGTTATCAAACGCTTTCTCGATATACCCTTCACCGTAACGGCCTTTATCTGTATCTGCGCCGACACTGAATTCACCGGACAACACTTCTGAGGTCGGTTTTTTGGTGACAATGTTAATCACACCGCTGATCGCCTGAGTACCGAAAGAGAGGCTCTGCGCCCCCTGTAACACTTCGATGCGGTCAATCGCAATCAGCGGCAGAGTATCGAGATAGATCCCGCCGAACAGGCGGTTATTCAGACGAACACCGTCAATCAGAATTAAGGTGTCATCCGGGCGGCCTCCCATAAAGGAATATTTCCCGTAGCCGTAAGCCCCTTGTCCCATCGAAACATATAACCCCGGCACATATTGCTGTAATACCTGGTTTAAATCGGATGACGGCCCGGAACGCTGGATTTCCTCGCGGGTAATAACCTGTAATTTGTTCCCGTAATTTGCCAGTTCATTAACAGTGGTGGATTCTATGGTCGAGGATTTAACAACAATTGTGTCATCATTATTCCCCTGAGTTCCGGCCTGCGCACAGAACGATAACAGCACCATGGCGGACAATGGCGCCAATGCAAACTTAACTGATTTCATACCTTTCTCTTTTATTATTTTGTTGTAATACATGCCGTGAAGACAGAGTCACCCTGACTCAGAAACAGACAATATACTGAACAAATTCAATGGGTAAATATGAGAAAAATTCTTTTTCCCGCTTTGTGAATACGAACAGATCCGGGCCTCTTTTTCTTTAAATTCCTGTAGTCGCCTGTGTCTTTTTTGTTTCATTTGTTAATTATCATTAATGACAACTATTACCTTAAATCCATTTATTGTTATGTTATAACATAACAATAAAAGCATGAAAACCGATCCGATAATAAAAAACCGCAGCCCCTTATAAGAGCGACTGCGGTCTGAAAACGATTTAATTAATATTTTTCGAAGAATGACTGAATTTTCTGCGGATCAGTGGTTTGTGTCAGCGCCAGTTGCAGTAACACCCTGGCTTTTTGCGGATTCAGCCTGCCGGAAGCCACAAAGCCGTAAGCATCATCATCCACTTCTGCGTTACGGGTTGTATAACCTGTCGGTACCCGGCTGGCACGGACAACCACCACTCCGTCTTTGGATGCCGCCGCTAACGCATCAAAAATCCCTTTATACATATTGCCGTTGCCCACTCCGGCGCTGACAATCCCGGCGCTTCCCTCTTCCCGCAGGGCTTTTACCGGCGCATCTGAAGCATTGGCATAATTATAAACAATACCGACTTTCGGCAGTTCACTGAGTTTACTGATATCAAACACCGCACCGGCCTGACGCGGCGGCGCAGCCTGATAATAGGTCACTTTGCCGTTATGGATAAATCCGGTATCGCCGGCATTCACCGCTTCAAACGCCTGCACTTCCGTGGTATTCATTTTGACCACATCCCGTCCGCTGATCACCTTGTCATTCATCACCATCAGAACGCCGCGATCGGCCGCCGATTTATCCGTTGCCAGCACTACTGCATTATAGAGATTCAGCGGACCGTCCGCACCCAGCGCCGTGGACGGACGCATTGCCCCCACCAGCACAACCGGTTTATGGCACGATACTGTCAGGTCAAGAAAATACGCGGTTTCCTCCAGCGTATCGGTGCCGTGCGTGATGACAAATCCGTCCGTTTTATCACAGGTCCGGTTGATCTCTTTTGCCAGCGTCAGCCACACCTTGTCATTCATATCCTGTGAGCCGATATTCACAATCTGCTCACCATTGATATCAGCCAGTGCTTTGACTTCCGGCACGGCATCAATCAGCGCATCGACGCCCACCTTTCCGGCCTGATAACCGGACGAAACCGACGATTCACCGCCGCCGGCAATGGTGCCGCCGGTAGCCAGAACTGTCACGGAAGGAAGTGCAAACGCCGGGGTCATGAAGAGAGATATCAACGCGGACAGCAGAATCTTGTTGCGGTTTTTCATACCTGAATACTCCGTTGCTCAGTAGAATTATAAATAGCCAATTAATAAATATAGAACCAATTAGATATTTAAATTCTCCTTACAGAGAATATTCACAGCAAGATGCTGAAAATGAGATCAGAAGCGGAATTTTAAAACGGTAACTCAGAAGAAGCCGTTCTGACCTGCCGGAAAGAAAACACGATGCAGGCCAGAAAGCGGAAGCAGAAAAACAATCACATCAGACGGCGGCTCAGCGTCTCCGACGGTTTCTCATTAAACAGGCGCTGATAGTCAGTAGCAAACTGCCCGAGGTGCCAGAACCCCCACTGCATTGCTGCGTCTTTGACCGTGGTCTGTTTTGAATACGGGCTGACCAGTTCACGGCGCACCGCGTTCAGGCGGATGGTTTTCAGATAAGCATTCGGGCCGATCCCCAGCACCTGCTGGAAGGCATTCTGCAGCGTTCGGCGGCTGACATACAGCTCATTACACAATTCCAGCACGGTCACCGGTTCGGTGGCGTTCTCAAACAGGTATTCACGGGCTTTGGAGACCAGTTTCAGGTAGTTCACGCGGTTAGTGTAGTGCTCATCGGCCACTGTGCTGGCATCTTCCAGTAACCCGAGGAATGCCGTCAGCAGGTTGTGGCTCAGGACACGGCTGACGGTACGGTTGCGTTCCTGCTCAATTTTGGAGTGCCAGAGGGCGTGGCGGATATACTGCCAGATCGCCTCTTTTTTGAAGGGGTTCACACCCACAGCCGGATTTTCGCTGAGCAGATTCATCAGCCGCTCCGGGTTTTGCAGCACCACTGAGTGTTTTTTCAGGATATCGTGAGAAATCACCAGCCCCTGAATGTGATAGTCATCCGGCGTACTCAGTTCAAACTCTTTGCCACCCGGACGCACTGCGATTTTCTGCCGGCACAGCATCTGATTACCGATATAGCCGGTATTCTGCTGCTCCCCGGGAATGCCGAACCAAAAAGCATTCGGCCAGACCATGCAGGACTGGCGCAGAGACAGATTAGTGTATTCGTGGAACACCTGAAGCCCGTCAAACAGGGTTTCGGTCAGTTCCCCTTCAAACCGGCCCGGCGTCAGCTGATCATAAAGCTGCTGCCAGGCGGTAATAGCACAGGCCTGATCATAAGCATCATGCGTATAACGCTGTGTAAAATTCTGCTCGATCACGATAGGGCTGAGATCGCGGTCATGCGGCACTTCATCATTAAGGTGATGTAAATCTGGTGTGATTTTTTTCATCATTATTTTTTCCCCAAAATGAACGGCCGCCATAAATGTTAACCAGCGACCAATTGCTGCCAGAAATCGGGATGAGGATTCGGTACGACCATGCTGTAAACCAGCGCACCTTTATCTGCGGCGACTTGTGATGCGGCTTTTTTGGCGGTTTCGACATCTGCGACATCGCCGCTCATCACAAAGTAACATTTACCCCCGATACCATACGCCATATGAAGCCGTATTAACGTGACGCCGGCGGCTTTAACGGCAAAATCCGCCGCCTCAATGCAGGTCGCGACACTAAAGGTTTCCACTACCCCGACGGCTTCACGGGCATTCACATCGGTGACACCGCCGATAGCCGGGAGTACATCCGGGTGGATATTACTGAGCAGAAACTCATCCACCACCTGAGCGCCGCCTTTTTCCACACCGCAGCGCATTGCCTGCTGTGCGGCGGCAACATCACCGCCGACCATCACCACATATTTGCCGGGACACACAGTTTTGCCCATCAGCAGGGTGACTTCCGCACTTTTGAGCATAAAGTCGGTGACTTCCATCCCTTTGGCAATACTGGACAGTTCCACCATCGCAATTGCACTGTGCATAGTTATTCCTTCTCTATCGTGACAGCCGTGCTGTCAATATGACGAACCACACCGCTGATACTGGCGTGAACCGGCGCACCCAGTGCTTTTTCCGGGACAGCGGCGATCAGCATGCCCGCCGTGACGTTATCCCCTTCACTGACAACCGGTACCGCCGGGGCACCGATATGCTGGCGTAACGGGATAATCACCTGCTGCGGTGCATAAATCTCATCGGTCATCGGCGCTTTGTGCATGTATTCCGTCAGTTCCAGACGACGGACAAGGCGTTTGACCGGCAGCATGCGGTGCTGAGCCATCGGATCTTCCGGGCGCAGTTCACCTTCGTAGCGGATCCCTTCTTCGCGCAGTTTCACTTTCAGCATCTGATTCAGGCGCATCGGTGAGATTTCCACCGGGCAGGACCAGGCTTCACAAATCGCACATTCCGAGCAGGTCAGTGCCGCAACGACGGCTGACGGCGCGGAGATCTGCTCATAACCCACCGCGCGGACAATCAGGTGCGGCGGCAGTTCGTGGCCGATCATGTGACGCGGGCAGAGCTCGGTACACATGCCGCACTGTTCACATACGGTACGCGCCTGGTTGATCACCGTGCGCTCCGAACGGGTCCGGCGCTGAATTAAAATATGGTCATCCGGCAGGACTAATAAGCCGCCGGTGGTTTTGGTCACAGCATCATCAAGGGATGTCTGTAATTTGCCCATCATCGGCCCGCCGTTGATATACGCCGGGTTGCTGATGGTGGATCCGCCTGCCAGCGCCAGCACTTCACGCAGTGTGGTGCCGACCGGGACGGAAACGGTAACAGGATGATGAACCGCGCCGTTCACCGTCAGGACACGGTGTATCACGGCCTGTTCCTGTTCAACGGCATACGCGACATTGATCAGGGTCTGCACATTGCTGACCACCACGCCGACAGACAGCGGCAGTGCCGCAGGCGGGACCCGGCGGCCGGTCGCCAGCCAGATGGTGATCACTTCATCACCGGCCGGATAAACATCCGGCAGGATATGCAGACGGACAGAATCCGGCACGCGGGCATTCAGGATATCAATGGCAGCCTGATGCTTGCCTTTGATGGCGATAATGCCCTCTTTCGCGCCGGTGGCCCGCATCGCATACAGCAAACCGCGGATCATCGCATCCGCCTCACGGACAGCCAGTTGCTGATCCACCTGCAAAAGCGGCTCACATTCAGCCGCATTCACCAGATAGATTTCCGCCTGTGCCGCCAGTTTGACGTGGGTCGGGAAACCCGCCCCGCCCGCACCGACAACCCCTGCATCCTGCACGCGCTGACGAATGATTTCGGGCCCGCACTCATGCAGACCCGGCATCAGATTACTCATCGCGGTTTCCCTCCTGTTTTACCCTGTAGCGGCTGCCGCGTTTGCGCAGTTTGCCCTGTTTAAACAGGTTTTCCAGCACATCGCGGCTGTCCTCTATCAGGCAGCTGAAATGCATGGCCGCTTCTCCGGCGGTCACGCCGTGGCGGTGTCTGGCTTCAGCGGCAAAGATCATCATGGCATCCGCATCCGGGGCGGCGGCAGACGCTGCCGTCGCTGCCGGAGCCGGTTCAGATACCGGAGCCGGTGCCGGAGACTGCGGTTTTACCTTCACCGGCACACCGCTGAAACCGGTGACCAGCCACTCGGTATCACCATCCGGACGACCGATGACCTTATGGCCGATCACTTTACCGGTACGGTTTGCGGCTGCAATGCCCGCATCCACCGCCGCACGGCACGCCGCCAGATCGCCCTCAACAACAAGCGTCACCATCCCCGGGATCACCATTTCATAGTTAAGGATGCGGACATTGGCCGATTTCAGCATCGCATCCGCCGCATCAATGCCGGACACCAGGCCGTATACCTCAAGTAATCCCAGTGAATCGATCATGACCTTTCTCCTGTGTTAATGACTGAACTGACGACTGACTGCACTGCTCAGGCGCGCTGAACCGGATTGCGCGCGATATCCAGAACGGCTTCGGTAAAGGCATCACATGCTGCTTTACATGCTGCCTGGCTGCCGGTCAGGAAAGCTGCTGAGTAGTTGGTTTCTGACGGAGGCGGCACATAAGTGGCCAGCTGCACGTCAGCGGCTTTCAGTGCGGCATCAATCCCGAAGGTCGCTTCCAGCGGCGGTGCCACCAGATAGGCAATCGGATCACCGTGTTTAACTTTGTCACCATCAGACAGGTAAGAGCCGGTACGGGAGATCAGATGCGCCAGGAATGCGGTATCTTCTTTGTCGTTCGCCCACTGAAAAGCAGGGCCTGACTCAATCGTTGCCATCATGGAATCCAGACCCGCGCGGACTTCTGCCGGGTTCGGGCCACCGAGGATAATCATCACTTCACCGGAGGTCGGTGATGGTGAGTTTGACGCCCCTGCATACAGGGAACGTCCGTAAACCACTTCCACCAGCGCTTGTTTGGTGGCTTCGTCAGCGGCAATGTAAGCAACATCATCGGAGTCTGCGGTGATAAGGCCGAGGCTGCGGATGTGTTTCGGTAATTTCAGTTCACGGCAGAAATCTTCGTGTGCATTGGCGATAAGACGCATCGCTGTCACGTTCGGCCGGATAAGATCTAATGCAGGCATATTCAGTTCCCCGTTAACGGTTCATGTTGATACCGGACGCTTTCTGCTCCAGCATGCGTTTGGCTAAATCGACGATAACAGCGGCGGCTTCCACCGGCGGTGTCCCTGCGCGGTGAATGTTCGAGATACAGGTACGGTCTGCTTCCACTGTACCCGCCACTGTCGGTGAGTACACCGCGTAGCAGGAGAGGCTTTCGGACTGACCCAGCCCCGGACGTTCGCCCACCAGCAGGATAACCACTTTCGCGCCGAGCACTTCACCGGCCTGGTCTTCAATTTTCACGCGGCCGTAACGGACGAAGAACGGTGTGCCCACTTTCAGACCGGACTGCTCCAGACCTTTCATCAGCGGCGGCAGAATTTCGTCGTAGTTTGCAGTAATCGCATCGGTGGACAGACCATCAGAGATAATGACCTGCACATCCGGCGCCTGTACACACTTGGTTTTCAGCAGTTCGATGGATTCTTTATTCAGAATACGGCCCATATCCGGACGGGTCAGATACTGGTTTTTGTCTGTGATTTCAGACTGTAACTCCAGCAGGTTCTGTTTTTTCACCCATTCCGCCGGGACTTCTTTCAGTACGGTATCTTTGGAGCGCGAGTGGTCAGCCAGGAAGCGCAGCAGGCTCTGGGTGCGCGGACGCACACCGGCACGGCCGGAGCAGACACGGGAACCGGTGCTGTTACGCAGTTCCTGTAACACTTCCGCACGGTGCGGGTTCTGCACGCCAATCCACTGTTTTGCTTCCGGTGAACCGAGATCCCACTCAACGGATTCAACAGACGTATTACCCTGATTCAGCACAGCCTGCGTTGCCGCAGCAACCGCCTGTACGTTTTCGCCCGTGTGTCCCATCTGAGCCATCACGCTGCGTACGATGTCATTAATTTGTTTTTGATCCATGGTGATTTACCCCGAAAATCAGAAGAACAGTGACGGATCGCCGGCACGATTGGTAAGACGCCCGTTTTCCATCAGACCCATTTTTTCCAGCCAGGCTTCGAATTCCGGCGCAGGGCGCAGGCCGAGTAACTGACGGATAGTTGCGATGTCATGGAACGCAGTGGTCTGGTAGTTGAGCATGATGTCATCACCCAGCGGCATACCGATGATGAAGTTACAGCCCGCAGAGGCCAGCAGGATCATCAGGTTTTCGTTGAGGTTCTGATCCGCATCCGCATGGTTGGTGTAACAGCAGTCACAGCCCATGGAGATACCGCTCAGTTTGCCCATGAAGTGATCTTCAAGACCGGCGCGGATGATCTGGCGGTCGTTATAGAGATATTCCGGTCCGATAAAGCCGACAACGGTGTTCACCATGAACGGATCATAGTGACGTGCCAGGCCGTAGTTACGGGCTTCCATAGTCACCTGGTCAGCACCGTAGTGAGCACCCGCTGACAGTGCGGAGCCCTGTCCTGTTTCAAAGTACAGGCAGTTAGGACCGGCGATACGGTTGTACTGCGCACCGACGTGGCGGGCTTCGTCCAGCATTTCCAGCTCAACACCGAACTCGCGCAGACCTTTTTCACTGCCGCAGATGCTCTGGAAAATCAGGCCGCCCGGCGCACCGCGTTTGATGGCTTCCATCTGTGTGGTAACGTGTGCCAGCACACAACCCTGAGTCGGGATATCGTATTTATCGATGATGCCGTAGACAGCATCCAGCACGCGGCTGAGGTTATCCACATCGTCCGTTACCGGGTTGACACCGATCACCGCATCACCGCAGCCGTAAGAGAGACCTTCATAAATCTGTGCCACGATACTCTGCACTTCGTCACGGGTATCGTTCGGCTGTAAACGGCCGCTGAAGTGGCCCGGCAGACCCATGGTGTTATTCGCACGTTTCACGACAGGAATTTTCTTCGCGCCGTAGATAAGGTCTGCGTTGGAGCAGATTTTTGCCACACCGGCGATGACTTCTGAGGTCAGGCCTTTGCGCAGCAGATTGATGTTATCGAGAGAGGTGGTGTCGCTCAGGACATGCTCACGCAACTCACCGATAGTCCAGTTTTTGACCCGGTTGTATTCGGTTTCATTGATATCGTCCTGGATCAGACGGGTTACGCAGTCTTCTTCATACGGAACGACAGGGTTGTTGCGGACATCCGCAATCGTCAGTTCAGACAGCACTTGTTTTGCTGCCACACGTTCCTGGGCGTTACTGGCTGCGACACCCGCCAGGATGTCCCCGGAGCGGAGTTCGTTAGCTTTCGCGAGAACGTCTTTCACGTCCCGGAACTGGTAGGTCTGACCAAACAGCGTGGTTTTCAATTTCATATTACGTTCCCTCAGGAAGGAAATGCGAGTGATTTAACAGTAACAGGGACGACAGAGCCGCTGAATAACGGCGTGCCGATGTCGATATAGTCGCCTGTGTGCGTGATAACTTCGTCGATAACAGCCAGTTCGCGGCCGTTCATCAGCGGACGCAGCAGCATGCCCAGCGCCTTACCGAAATCCTGTCCCGCGATCACCAGCAGCGGCATGGTGTTCGGGTATGTTTTGGTAAAGCGTTCCAGAGCATCGATACAGCTTTGTACCGAGGCGTAGTTAGTCGGCAGTGATTCCGGTAAGGCCAGCGCGTACAGATCCTGCTGCGGATTAAGATCCATCTGCGTCAGGGCACGGCTCCAGGTATTCACCAGATCTTCATCATCCGCGCGGCCCAGCGCCGGATGTACCACCGGAATATTGCGGACCGGCAGCGTAATGCTGTCCAGCCAGATGGTGCTGCCGGACAGGGATAACGTATGCGCACCGGCGCCGATCACCGTGGCACGGACAGTCTGTGCCGGAGTCTGCATCGGTAACGCGCTGAAATCCGCATTGCGGTGAATCGCCTGTGCCAGCAGCGGCCCGATATCGCCGAAACGGAAATCATTGCCGCTTTCCGGATTGCTGTAACACTCCCCGACACCGCCGGACAATGTGACCGCATAAAAGCTGCTTTCCGCAGGCAGGCCATCCGTCATCAGCAGCTCACGCCCGAGCGGGGTGAGATTGCCGCTGATCACTTCATACAGCAGCTCACTCATGCGATCGGCAATAGTGTTCAGTTGTGCCGGTGTCAGGGACATCGGATCGGTCTGTTCACCAAAGCAGTCACGGGCGATCAGACGGCCCGGCGCATGCACATAAGTGACGCGTCCGCTGCTGTCTGTTTCGAACAGACGGCCACCGACGTTCAGGCAGGCGGAACTGATCACATGACCGGCTTCGAACAGCACGTAGTTTGCTGTGCCGCCGCCGATATCAATGTTCAGTACCCGCGCCATCTTCTGCTCAGAGAGTGTCTGGGCTCCGGATCCGAAACCGGCAATCACCGATTCCAGATGTGGCCCGGCGGTGGCGACCACGAAATCCCCGAGTTTCTGGGATAACGCGACCACTGCCGGACGTGCATTGCGGGTTTTGGCAGTTTCACCGGTAATGATGATGGCACCGGAGTCGATCGTCGCCGGGTCCATCCCGGCGGCGGCGTACTGATCCAGCACCAGCGCCAGCAGCTCTTCCTCACGCAGGTGGCCGTCTTTATCCACCGGCGTGAACAGAACCGGGCTCTGCCAGATAATTTTGCGATCCACAAACTCATAACGCGGCACCTGTGACACCGCCGCGCGGTTTACCAGAGCGAGACGGGAGAAAATCACCTGTGTTGTGGTGGTGCCCACGTCAATACCGACACTTAAGAGTTCGAGGGTTTTCATGCTTATTTCTCCTCTGCGGCGCTTTCAGCAGCAGCTTCAGCGGCCGCAGCGGCATCTTCCTGCTCAATATTTTTCGGCATCATCATGATGGCCACAAAAATCGCAGTGATACCGCCGATAATTTTCCCTGCAATCATCGGGAAGATCATCGGAGCCATGTTGGCGGCCACGAAGCCCAGGTGGTCACCCAGCGCAAAGGCTGCGGATACGGAGAATGCACAGTTGATGATTTTGCCGCGGGTATCCATTTTCTTCATCATGCCGAACATCGGGATGTTGTTCGCAAGAGTCGCGATCATACCGCCTGCGGCCATGTTGTTGATTTTCAGCAGGCTGCCGATCTTCATAAAGGATTTTTCAAACCAGCGGGTCAGCAGCAGCACCATCGGGTACGCCCCTAACAGCACCGCAGAGATAGAACCGATAACTTCGATGGCGCGCATCACCTGGCCCGGCACATCACCTTCCGCCATAAAAATCGGATCAAGGCCCGGGATCAGGTTCCAGCCCACCGTGAACTTCGCTACTGCCGCCGCCAGGCCGATAGTGATGATACCGACAAGGATTTTGGCGAAGATCTGGAAGCCGTTGATCATTTTCTCAGGAATGAATTTCAGACCGAGGCACACCAGCGCCGCCACGATAATCACCGGGATCATATTGACCAGCAGCATGGTCATGCTGAAATCCACGACCTGACCGTCAATTTCCACCCCGGAGAATTTCGCCACCAGACCACCGGCGATACAGCCGACCGGAATGGTCACGATACCCGCCAGCACACCGAGTGCCAGGAAGCGGCGATCTTTCTTCTCAATAATGCCCAGCGCAACAGGGATAGAGAACACCATGGTCGCACCCATCATGGATGCCAGCAGTACGCCGGAATATAACCACGCTGCCACATCACCGCCGGACAACTCTTTCGCGAGGAAGAAGCCGCCCATATCGATAGCCAGAATACTGCCCGCAAACACAGACGGGTTCGCACCCAGCATTTCATAGACAGGAATAATCACCGGCCCGAGCAGCATGGCGATCACCGGTGCCAGCGCGGTCATACCGACCATTGCCAGACCCAGCGCCCCCATTGCCATAAAGCCTTCTTCGAACTGTTCACCGGAACCGGCAATGCCTTTCCCGACTTTACCCAGGCCGATTTTACCGAGGATTGCCTCTGAGCCACCGAACTGGCTGAAGATACGATCCACGGCTGCTATCAGCATAAAACTCATCATGATGTACATGATGATTTCATTAATGCCCATACCCTTCTCCTTCCGTGCCTGTCGCGCAGGCTGTTCTTATTGATTGACTCAGGCTGACTCGTAAATCGCCGTTATCTGAGCCGCTGTGACCGCGCGCGGATTGGTTTTGATGCAGATATCCTGCAATGCCGCTTTGGCAAAACCCTCGAAATCCTCACGTTTTCCGCCCAGGGATGGCAGCGTCTGCGCGAGTTCCACGTCACTGATCAGTTGTTCCACGGCCTCAATGGCCTCCATGTCGGTCATCGGCCGCTGAGTCAGCGCATGACCAATTTCGCTGTACGCCTGTTTGCAGACCAGGCGGTTAAAACGCATTACCTGCGGCAGCATGACGGCATTAGCCTTGCCGTGCGGAATGTTGTATGCCGCGCCAATCTGATGCGCCATCGCGTGGCACAGCCCCAGACCGGCATTGGAGAACGCCATCCCGGCCATATAGGAAGCCAGCATCATGTCCTCACGGGCTTTGATATCATGCCCCTGACCGACAGCGATCGGCAGCGCGTGGCTGATCATGGAGATCGCCCGCAGTGCCAGCGCCTGAGTCAGCGGCGTGACGTTGCTCGCCACATACGCTTCAATCGCATGTGTTAACGCATCGATACCGGTCATTGCTGTCACATGCGGCGGAACACCGAGTGTCAGACAGGCATCAATAATGGCGAGATCAGGCAGTAACTGGCTGTGTGCCAGCACCAGTTTGATATGGTTTTCCGCAGTAATAATCACGGAAACATTGGTCGCTTCCGAACCGGTACCGGCAGTGGTCGGGATAGCGATAAACGGCAGACGCGGATTGAGCGCCGCACCCGGCATCATATCAGCCAGCGGCAGATCCGGATTGGCAGCCAGCACCGCCACGGCTTTCGCCGCATCCAGCACCGACCCGCCGCCGAGGGCAATAATGCCGTCACACTGCACTTTCAGCAGATGCTCAACGGTACGGAACACATCTTTATCCATCGGCTCGCCCGGCGGGCACGGCCAGATTTCATACGCAATACCGCTGCGGCTCAGATTGCGCTCCAGCACATCAGTCAGACCGGCCTGTAACAGCATGCCGTCCACCATAATAAAAACGTGCTTAATTCCGCGCTCCGCGAGAACATCCCCGCTGCGGCCGACAGCACCCGGGCCGATTAATGTGGTCGGCGGGACAGAAAACTCACGCACCTGACGGGCATTCACCAAATCAAGCGCCTGATAGATAGCGGACTGAACCTCAGCCGCGGGTAAACGATTATCCGGCATGACGGTTTTCTCCCTGAGACACACCGCAGACGGCAATCGCCAGCGGCGTCATAAAAATAGAATGCTGTGGCAGTACCACGGTAAGATGCGGAAAACGCGCCTGAAACAGCGGCTGCACACCGGGCTGCATACAGGAGCCGCCCGCCAGCCACAGTTCGGTCACGTCCTCACCGCGGATATGATCGTCAACGATATCCGTCATTTTTTCGTATACCGGACGAATAACCGGCCAGATGCTTTCACCGCGCTCACGCTTCATCTGCTCGGCATCTTCCAGCTCAATGCGCTGGTTACCCGCCAGGGTCAGGGAAATATGGTGGCCGCCGGTGGCTTCGTCGCCGGAGCGGGTCACTTCGCCCTTCTGCACAATCGCGATCCCGGTGGTACCGCCGCCGATATCCACAACGGCAGCCTTATCCAGCCCCATCATGTCAGCGACTGCAGACGGCTCATCCAGCACTCTGGCAACCACCAGACCGGCGGATTCCAGCACATTCACGGAAATACGCGGGTCTGTTCCCGGCGGGAATGACGTTGTCGCCACCTCAAACCGGAAACCGAACTGTTTTTCCAGCACATCCAGATGCTTATTAACGATTTTTACCGCACCGAAGAAATCCCAGACCACACCGTCGCGCACCACATCTGCCCAGTCCAGGCACACCGCGACCGGCTGACCTTCCGCATTCACCACCATGGACACCACATCACAGGTACCGAGATCGATCCCCAGCCACAACGGCGCATCTTTGTGATCACCCGCCTGCGGCTGATTACAGATTTCCGCTGCCCGCTGTAAGCGCGATGCCAGCCATTCCTGATTGCGTTGAACCATTGGTTCCTCCGGTTTAAAACATAACGTCAGGGTTAACGTGAACAACTCACACTAACCGGGAAAAAAGCGGTGAAGCCCGCAGGCCCCACCGCAGCGGCTTACACGATGCGGAATGAATCCACCATGGTGCAGCGGCGCAGACGGACGAACGTCCGCGCACAGGTCACACCTTCACCGGTTGGTGTGGTGATCGTCATGGTTGTCCAGCCTTCGCCGCCCAGTCCCAGACCGGCAATACACGGTCCGTTTTTCACGAAAATACTGGTATCGATGGCATTCGCCATGCGGTTCAGGTTGCTGATGTTATTGGAATGCATCGCGGCGGTATGATGGCAACCGCCTTCCAGTTTCACCGCCAGGTCAATGGCCTGATCCACATCTTTCACGCGGATGATCGGCAGAACCGGCATCATCAGTTCGGTGACGGCAAACGGATGTTTGCAGTCGGTTTCCGCGATCAGCAGACGGGTATCTGCCGGCACAGTCATACCGATAGCGGCGGCAATTTTCGCTGCATCACGGCCGACCCAGTCGCGGCTGACAGTGCCGTGGCCGGTTTCATCAACATTTTTCAGCAGAACCGGGATCAGCTTCTCGCTCTGTTCGCGGGTCAGTAATACCGCGTGATTACGCTGCATTTCGGTGATCAGTTTGTCTGCAATGCAGTCAACCGCAATCAGCACTTTTTCATCCGCACAAATGATGTTGTTATCGAATGATGCACCGTGAACAATGGCTTTCGCCGCACGTTCGATATCGGCAGTTTCATCCACCACGACCGGCGGGTTACCGGCACCGGCAGCGATCAGACGTTTGTTGGTGTGTTTGCGGGCGGATTCCACCACCGCATCACCCCCGGTCACGACCAGCAGGCCGATCCCCGGATATTTGAATAAACGCTGTGCGGTTTCGATATCCGGTTTGGCGACAGTCACCAGCAGGTTGTTCGGGCCGCCTGCGGCAACAATGGCTTCGTTCAGAACGGTGATAGTGCGCTGTGAGACTTTTTTCGCTGCCGGATGCGGTGCGAAAATCACACTGTTCCCCCCGGCGATCATGCTGATGGCATTGTTGATTGCCGTCGCTGCCGGGTTAGTGGATGGTGTGACAGAGGCGATAACACCCCATGCCGCATTTTCGATTAAGGTTAAACCGTGGTCGCCGGTTAACACTTCAGGACGCAGACACTCAACACCCGGGGTGCCGTTTGCCTGTGCTAAGTTCTTCGCGAGTTTATCTTCCACGCGGCCCATGCCGGTCTCTTCAACAGCCAGAACCGCCAGTTCGCGGGCATGTTCGGTTGCCGCACGGCGGATTGCGCCGATGCAGAGATTACGCATTTCAACGGTTTTTAATGATTTTTGTGCTTCTTTGGCGGCAAGAACGGCATCATCCAGGGATTCAAACACCCCGAAACCGTTATTCTGTGAGGCTGCCGCCTGCTGTGGTGCCGCTGATGCAGCCGCCGGTTGTGTGCCCGCACTCATGCTGGCCAGAACCGCTTTTACCACATTCTCAATTTCTTTCTGATCCATATTCACCCACGCCTCTTTCTGTGACTCGTTGCGGCGATTTATTTATGAAAAATCACCTGACTTTCCATAACGGCCTCATCCACAATGCCGATGATGCTGAGATCGACCGGTGACGCTTCTTTGCTCTGAGCACGCCGCGCCGAACTTCCGCTGACGATCAGCACCCATTCACCATTACCCGCACCGATACTGTCGGTTGCGACGGCCACCTCACCGTTAGGACGCCCCTGGCGGTCAATCATTTCCACCAGCAGTAATTTGTCGGATTCCAGTCCGGGATGACGCACGGTGCACACGATTTGTCCGATAACGACAGCCAGTTTCATGTTCACCTCTCTTTATATTTCAGCAGCCTGAATACAGCCGGCTACGGATTTCAGGTAAAAAAATCCCCTGCCGTCTGAGTGACAGCAAAAAAACCGGGGAGATTAAAATCGCGTGGCGTCAGAAGCACGCCACGCTAATAACGATTAATCGATTGATTTATCGCCGGACATTTTGATAGGAAACACTTCTTCCAGATCGCCATGCGGACGAGGAATAACGTGTACAGAGACCAGTTCACCGATACGCTGAGCTGCTGCCGCACCTGCGTCAGTCGCTGCTTTACATGCTGCAACATCACCGCGCACCATGGCTGTTACCAGACCACCGCCGATTTGTTTAACACCGACTAATTTAACGCGTGCTGCTTTGACCATCGCATCGGATGCTTCGATTAATGCAACCAGACCCTTAGTTTCGATCAGTCCTAATGCTTCCATGATATTTTCCTCTCATTGAGATCCCATCAGGGACCGGTTTAAATAACGCTTTCTGCTTCAGTGCAGCGGACAGGTTGTCCGGCCTGAGCTAACTGTGTTTGTGCTACCAGCACCAGTTCAATAATGTCGCGGGCATTACAGCCGCGTGACAAATCATGCACCGGTGCATTTAATCCCTGAATCAGCGGACCGAGTGCCCGGTAACCGCCGAGACGCTGGGCAATCTTGTAACCGATATTGCCTGCTTCCAGTGACGGAAAGACCATGACATTTGCCCGCCCCTTTAACTCACTGTCGGGGGCTTTCTGCGCAGCGACGCCCGGCACAAATGCCGCGTCGAACTGCAATTCACCATCTGCCTGTAACTGCGGAGCGCGCGCATGAATGATTTCCACCGCCTGCTGCACCATCGCCACATTAGGATGTTTCGCGCTGCCTGCTGTTGAAAAAGACAACATCGCCACACGCGCGGTTTCACCGGTGATTGCCGTAAATGTTTCCGCACTGCTCAGCGCAATATCCGCCAGCTGTGCAGAAGTGGGTTGAGGTACGACACTGCAATCAGCGAAACCCAGTACATTGCCTTCCGTTCCCGGCGGCAACATGATGAAAATAGATGATAATGTTTTCACGCCCGGCTTCAGGCCGATCACTTTCAGCCCGGCCCGCAGAACAGCGGCAGTTGACGAGATATTCCCCGCCACACATAAATCCGCTTTTCCGGCGGCAACCATGGCGGCACCGAACCACAGCGGCTGACGCATGGCCTCATCCGCATCTTCCGGGGCTTTTTCGCCGAGGCGCGCGGTGATGGCATCCGCAAACTCTGCACGCCACTCATCCGCACTGTCCGGATCAATCGTCGTCAGACCGTCCATAATGACACCGGTACGCAGCGAGAAATCACGCAGCGCAAACGGGTTTGCCAGCAGAACGGGCTCCGCCAGACCATTTTGTTTCAGATAACGGGCGGCGTGGATCACGCGCTCATCCAGCGCATCCGGCAGAACCACCCGCGGCGGGTTCAGTTTTGCCTGCTGACGGCATCGTTCAATGAGCATGTGTTCCCCCTTGCATCAGTGCCTGTTTCAGTGCCTGTGTAGTCATTACACCGCCTTCGCGCACCACCATCACCATCAGGACATACACCGCACTGGAGAGGCGGTTAAGCGCCTGCATAATGTCAGGACGGATGACCTGAAAATAACAATCGATATAAATACGTGCCGCACTGACTTCCGTTTCACGGACTTTGGTCCGCAGCAGATTCAGCGCCGCCGCATCACGGCCGTGACTCACATCCGGAACGATATGATCATGACCCAGGTATTTCAGCGGATTATGGGACAGCTTGTGCAGCTCATCCGCGTTCAGATCCGCAATACTCTGCTCTCCGAGCGGTTCATTGAGCGCATCGGCGCGCATAATATTGCCGAGCACAGAGCGGATATCCGCCAGCCAGCCTTTCAGCGGCGTCTGTGCAAATTCAGTCTGTAACCAGACAGCTTCAGCGATAGTGGCATCCAGCGCGGCGCGGAACGCCAGGCGCGGATCATTTTTCGCCACCATGGTGTGGCCGTTAAGGTGTGTCAGCGTGTCCGGCTTTTTCGCCACCGGCTGATGGCATAATTCGCAGGCCGCGACATCCGCTTTATCCTTACTGGTTAACCCGTGTACCGCTTTCAGGTCAGGGACAGCCGTTTCGGTTTTACCGGACTCATCCGGCGTTTCCACAAACAGACGACCTTGTTTATCCTGAAATTTCACCTGTAAACGGCGGCTTTCGATCAGCTCGCGGGCGGATGGTGTCATCCGGCTGTCGGCAGGCAGATGAATTTCACTGCCTTCGCTCAGCGTAAAGTTATCCCGCAGCCAGTCTTCAGTGATAAAGGTCATGGCGATACCCCTCAGCAATCCTGCCAGTTAGCCGGCCAGGCCACATACAGGAAGCGGACAGTGGATGGTGTGCCGAACTCAATCGCGGAGCCTTTCGGGATAAACATCACATCACCGGCTTTCGCGATCATGGTTTCGCCCTGATGGCGCACATGCAGCTCGCCTTCCAGAACCAGATCCACTTCGTCGTAATTCAGGGTCCACGGGAAGAATGCGTTTTCCCACTGCATAAACCCGGCCGCCATGCTGCTGTTGTCCTGCGCGGTGATCAGATCCGCAATCCCGACACGGTGCGGGCCCGCACCATCAAAATTACCGAATTTCACCGAGCTGCTGTCGACCACTTTAATGCCGCCTTTGCCGGTGACACTGCGGTAACTCTGGGTATTCGGGGTATCGGTGTTCTCTTCCGCCGGTTTGAATGCCGCCACTTTCGCTTTAATCTGCGCGATACGCTCCTGCACCACTTTATCGACCAGTTGTGCAATCAGGGTTTCGGTGACATTGCCATCAGGCAGCTGCGCGATAATGCACTCGCGGATTTTCTGACGCTCTGCGGATGAAATATTGGGTTCTGTTCCGGCGGTTGCGGCCAGCGGTGCGGCGACCGGTGCGCTGTTCTGCGCGGCATCCACCTCACAAATCACAAAGCCCAATTGTTCAGCCACAACATGGGCTTCCGGCGTGACAATGCTCTCTTTCAGCACCACATCCAGACGGGTTTTGCCCGCTGCGTGTGCTTCCCGGATGTCATTGGCCGTTATTAGTTTCTTCATCGGATATTCCTCTTATTGGCTGTCGGCTGTGGCCAAAAACTGTTTCACTTTCAGGACGTCATCAGGATCAAGGCTGTTGATGGCAAGTAACGGTTCCTCAAATCCCCGCGTGGAGAGCAGCTCGCACACGGCGGGCACATCCGCATCCGGTGCATCGGCTTTGCTGATAACCGCAAAGCGGCGCATACGGGGATAGATATCGAGTAACCCGGCTGGGATCCGGCACTCCGGGTTATTTGCCGCGTGGACATAAATCAGCACATCACAATCTGCCAGCGTATTAATCAGCGCGTGGTAGAGACGGGGATGGCTGAAATATTCACCCGGTGTATCAACACTGCCCTCATCATTGAACTCAATCGCCTGTGTTTTACGCGCAAGATCAAAATCCCCCTGCAACGCATTGAATAATGTCGTTTTTCCTGCACCCACATCACCCACAAACACAATTCGTTTCATTCAGACGGCATCCTTAACTGCACCCGCTCAGCTGCGGGTGATATCACAAACGGCATAATTGAGGAGCTGGCTTAACCCGCGTACAGTCTGGATTAATGCTTCTTCCACTGCGCCGACAGAGCCGTAAATCACGAGAGCACCGGTGAAACGGTCAAGAAAGCCGATGTCCACACCAGCGGCCTTTGTGGCAAGATCACCCGCAATCATTGCGGTTTCGCCGGGTGTCAGCGTCATAATGCCGATGGCTTCAGCACCGGGAACCCCGATTTTTTTCGCCAGATCACTGCCCGGATGCGCAATCAGATGCGCCAGCGTGACCTGTTTGCCGGGAACAAATTCCTGGATAATACGTTCCTTTTCCATCGTGCTTACCTCGTCACTCTCCTCATAAGAATTGATTCAATCCTAGTCACACTCTGAAAAAGGGGATAACAAAAATCGGCAACCACGATTAAATGTTGAAACAGATCACTAATTGACAGAATTGTTAATTTTTAACACCGGAAGAACACAGAAATGGAATAGTACGGTTTGACAGTGGCGCTATTGTGACAAAAAAGATAAATTTACGATAAATAAGGTATTCTCATAACGTCATTTTCCGGAAAATAAGAAATGTAACGGTAAAAACATTCACTTATTAAAACCGGTTCTGCTTTTTTTATTTCTGTATTTTATTGTGTGAGGTAACTCTCAAATTGACATTATCCCCGCATGGCTCACTTGAACGGATCATGACACTCACGTAACGTATAAACCAATCTGGTTTAAACCAAAAAGGATCATCCGATGAAAACAACACAAACTGCAACTGATCTTGCCAGAGAACAACTCGATGCCATGCTGACCGCCGGCGTTATCGCCCCCGGCGACAAACTGCCTGCCGAACGTCCGCTGACCGAACAACTCGGCGTCAACCGGATGTCACTGCGTCAGGCGTTACTCAGTCTGGAAAGTGACGGGAAAATTTTCCGTAAGAACCGCAGCGGCTGGTTTGCCGCGCTGCCGAAATTTAATTACAACCCGAAATCCCCGGCGAGCTTCAACCAGGCTGCCAGGGCACAGGGTCGTCTGCCATCGTGGGAATACACAGACAAGCAGATGCTCACCGGCGTTCCGGCAGAAATCACCGGAGCACTGGGACTGGCCGCCGGCGATCCGGTGTGCTGTATCAGCGGCTGGGGCGCACTGGACGGCCATAAAGTTTTCTGGCACCAGACGTACATTAATCCGTCTGTTGCCCCGGATTTTGCGGAAAAACTGGATAACCACTCTTTTGCGGCTATCTGGGAAAACGAATATAACATCATCACAACGACAGCCCGGCTGGCTTTCAAACCTGCGCGGATACCGGAAGCAGCCAGCAAAGCCATCGGCTGTACCGCAAATTCCCCGGGTATCCGGGTGGAAAAATACCGCTGTGATGCGGAACATAATATTGTTCAGATCGACATTGAATACTGGCGGTTTGAATCTGTTTATTTTTTTGTTGAGCTTTAGACACAGGAATCTGAATCATGAATACTGATGATGCCCGCCGGATTATTGAACGTGCAGATCAATTACCGTTATATCTGCACGCCTACGCCTATCATCTGAATATGCGTTTTGAAAAGATATTACCGGGTGACTTACTTGATATTGCAAACGAACAGCATTTACCGGGCGTCAAAATACATGTGCTGGATGGCGAAACGCAATCGCTTTCCACTATGACCGATGATCAGCTTGACGCATTTGCAGAAAAAGCAAAACGTTATCATCTGGATATTAATATCGAAACCAGCGCCTCTGATAATAAAACCCTGGATGATGCTGTCAGAATCGCACTGAAAACCGGAGCAAGTTCTGTCCGTTTTTATCCGCGCTATGAAGGTGCGCTGTCTGAAGTGCTGCGCCGTATTTCCGCAGATATCGGTTATTTAAAAACACACTATCAGTACTCCGGTCTGACATTTGTTCTGGAACAGCATGAAGATTTAAAAAGCCACGAACTGGTTAAGCTGATACAAGAGGCTGATTTCCCGCAACTGACGCTGTTATTTGACTTCGGCAATATGATTAATGCCTGTGAATTACCGATGGAAGCCCTGGCAGTCATGCAGGATCATATTACTCAGGTGCATATCAAGGATGCGGTGATTCTGGAAGAAGGTGACGGTTTCGGCCATACCGCCTGCCGTTCCGGGGAAGGTAATCTGCCGTTTAAAGAGATGCTGCAGGCGTTAATATGTCTGGGTGAAGAGAAACCGCAGGTTATTTCCTACGGACTGGAAGAAGAAGTGGATTATTATGCCCCGGCCTTCCGTTTTAAAAATGAAGGAAATGATCCGTGGATCCCGTGGCGTCAGCTGAGTGAAACACCGTTACCTGAAAATGAAATTGAAGAACGTCTCACCCGTGAAAAAGAAGATGCAGTCAATCAGCTGCTTTATGTCCGTAAAATTATTAATGAAATAAAATCAGAGGCAATCGCCGTTACTGAAAAATAAAAAAACATCAGCACTACACACCATTAAATTTAAACACTACACTCAATACTGGCCGGAATTTATTTTCTGGTCGGGAGGCACACTATGCTTGATAAAAAAAGATGGGCTATATTCAGCCTGTTAGTTCTGTGCGGCGGGACTATCTATAAATTACCGTCACTGAAAGATGCCTTTTATGTTCCGATGCAGGAATATTTCCATCTGACAAATGGTCAGATTGGTAATGCCATGTCAGTTAACTCAATTGTAACAACCATTGGTTTCTTTTTATCTATTTATTTTTCTGACAAATTACCGCGTCGTCTGACAATTTCATTCTCATTAATTGCAACCGGTCTTCTGGGTGTGTATTTATCCACCATGCCGGGCTACTGGGGCATTTTATTTGTCTGGGCATTATTTGGTGTCACCTGCGATATGCTCAACTGGCCGGTATTATTAAAATCCGTCAGTCTGCTGGGCAACAGCTCACAGCAGGGCCGGATATTCGGCTTCTTTGAAACCGGTCGTGGTGTGGTCGATACCGTGGTGGCCTTCTCCGCCCTTGCGGTCTTTGCCTGGTTCGGCAGCGGTTATCTCGGTTTTAAAATGGGGATCTTATTTTACTCCGGCGTGGCCATTCTGGTCGGCGGTATTATTTTCCTGTTCCTGAAAGATGATAAACACGCCGTCACCGAACCGGTGAATGAATCAGGTGAAAATAAAGAGAAAAAACCCGGTGTCAGCGCGGTATTAAAAGACGGCACCGTCTGGCTGATTGCCCTGAGTATTTTCTTTGTCTACGCGGTATATTGCGGACTGACGTTCTTTATCCCGTTCCTGAGTAATATCTACGCACTGCCTGTCGCACTGGTCGGTATTTACGGTATTCTGAATCAGTATTGCCTGAAAATGGTCGGTGGCCCAATCGGCGGATTAATCGCGGATAAGATTTTAAAATCACCGACCAAATACCTGTTTTATACCTTTATTATCAGTGTGATTGTCCTGGTCACCTTTATTTTCCTGCCGCACGAAAGTATGCCGGTGTATCTGGGTATGGTCTGCACACTGGGCTTCGGTACCATTGTTTTCACTCAGCGCGCGATTTTCTTCGCACCAATTGGTGAAGCCAATATCAAAGAATCCAGCACCGGGGCCGCAATGGCACTGGGCAGCTTTATCGGTTATGCCCCGGCGATGTTCTGCTTCAGCCTCTACGGCCATATTCTCGACAGCTATCCGGGCATGACTGGTTACAAAATCGTGTTCGGCCTGATGGCATTGTTTGCCTGCTGCGGCGCTTTCGCTTCCGGTATTCTGATTATCAGTATTAAAAACCGCAAAGCACGCGCTGACATGATGGCATCCTCTCACTAATCATTCCGTACGGATAACATCCCCTGATATATGGTGGTGTTATCCGTTTCTGTTTTCCGGATGGTTATTTCAGATATCTCCCTTCAGTTAAATATATTTCTTTTAATCAGGGAACGGTGTCATATGCCGTAAAATAACCGATTGAAAAACCAATACATCACTACCCCTTAAGGAGTATTGACAAAAATTATTTAAAGCAATGAATTACATAAGCTGAATTGATTAAGCTGCATTTGATATACATCAATGAGAAAAACCGGGATCGCCGTATTTTTAGCCTTAATCCACACAAAATCTGAGGCTGAAATGAGCAACGTCAAGTTAGCAATCATTGGTAACGGTATGGTCGGCCACCGCTTTACCGAAGAGCTTACCGATAAAGCGGACGCCGGACAGTTCGATATCACCGTATTCTGCGAAGAGCCGCGTGTCGCTTATGACCGCGTGCATCTCTCCTCCTATTTTTCTCATCATACGGCGGAAGAACTATCCCTGGTTAAACCCGGTTTCTATGAAAAACACAATATTTCGGTATTAATCAATGAGCGGGTGATTACCGTTAACCGCCGGGAAAAGGTGTTGCATACTAATACCGGCCGCACCGTGCATTACGACAAACTGGTGATGGCGACCGGCTCTTATCCGTGGATCCCGCCGATCAAAGGCAGTGATACCCGCGACTGTTTTGTTTACCGGACGATTGAAGATCTCAATGCCATTGAAGCCTGTGCCCGCCGCAGCCGTAAAGGTGTGGTGATCGGCGGCGGTCTGCTGGGACTGGAGGCCGCCGGGGCCCTGAAAAATCTGGGTATTGAGACCCACGTTATTGAGTTTTCGCCGGTCCTGATGGCAGAACAGCTCGATGCGCTCGGCGGTGAACAGCTGAAACAAAAAATTGAGCGGATGGGTGTAACGGTACATACCGGCAAAAACACCACGGAAATTACCGTATCCGGCAGCGGAGAGAGCCGCAAAGTGCTGCATTTTGCCGATGGTTCGTCGCTGGAGACTGATTTTGTCGTTTTCTCCACCGGGATCCGCCCGCGCGACCGGCTTGCCCGCCAGTGCGGACTGGCCGTGGCGGAGCGCGGTGGTCTGGTGATTAACGACCAGTGTCAGACATCTGACCCGGATGTGTATGCAATCGGGGAGTGCGCATCATGGCACGGCAGAACTTACGGACTGGTGGCTCCGGGCTACAAAATGGCACAGGTGGCGGCGGATCATCTGCTGGGGCAGGAAAATCAGTTTACCGGCGCGGATATGAGCGCAAAACTGAAACTGCTGGGTGTGGATGTCGGTGGTATCGGCAATACACATGCGACAGACGACGGCTGTCACAGTTATATTTATCTCGATGAAGCCAATGAGGTTTATAAACGGCTGATTGTCAGCGACGATAATAAATATCTGCTGGGTGCGGTGCTGGTCGGGGATACCGAAGACTACGGCAATCTGCTGCAACTGGCACTGAACCGTATCGAACTGCCGGAAAATCCGGATGTTCTGATCCTGCCTGCCCACGCCGGCAGCAAACCGGCAATCGGCGTGGAGTCCCTGCCGGACAGCGCGCAAATCTGCTCCTGTTTTGATGTTACCAAAGGAGACATTATTCAGGCCATTCATAACGGTTGCCAGACGGTTGCGGATATCAAAGCGGAAACCAAAGCCGGAACCGGCTGTGGCGGATGTGTTCCGCTGATCACACAGGTACTGAATGCCGAACTGACCAATCTGGGTATTGAGGTGAATCATCACCTCTGTGAGCATTTTGCGTATTCACGCCAGGAGTTGTATCACCTGATCCGTGTGGAGAAAATCACAACCTTTGATGAGCTGCTGGGCCGTTATGGCGAAGGTTACGGCTGTGAAGTATGCAAACCCACTATCGGTTCCCTGCTCGCCTCCTGCCGGAATGACTATATTCTCCGCGACGATCTGGTACCGTTACAGGATACCAACGATAATTTCCTCGCTAATATGCAGAAGGACGGCACCTACTCGGTGATCCCGCGCTCACCGGGAGGCGAAATTACCCCGGAAGGTCTGCTGGCCATCGGTGCGGTTGCGCAGGAATATCATCTGTATACCAAAATTACCGGCTCACAGCGCATTGCGATGTTCGGGGCGCAAAAGCAGGATTTACCGGCTATCTGGGAAAAACTGATCGCCGCCGGATTTGAAACCGGGCACGCCTATGCCAAAGCACTGCGGATGGCGAAAACCTGTGTCGGCACGGCATGGTGCCGGTTCGGGGTCGGTGACAGCACCGCGCTGGGCGTTGAGCTGGAACACCGTTATAAAGGCATCCGCACCCCGCATAAAATGAAATTCGGTATCTCGGGCTGCACCCGCGAGTGTTCTGAGGCGCAGGGCAAAGATATCGGGATTATCGCCACCGACAAAGGCTGGAACCTGTATGTCTGCGGAAACGGCGGCATGAAACCGCGCCACGGCGATCTGCTGATGGCTGACCTTGATAAAGAGACCCTGATACGCTACATCGACCGCTTTATGATGTTTTACATCCGCACCGCCGACAAACTCAGCCGGACATCCACCTGGCTCGAAAGCCTCGAAGGCGGGATTGATTATTTGCGGGATGTGATTGTCAGCGACAAACTGGGGCTCAATACACAACTGGAACAGGAACTGGCGCAGTTGCGCGAAAAGGTGATCTGCGAGTGGCAGGAAACAGTGAACAACCCGCATGCCCGCAAACGCTTCAGTCACTTCGTTAACAGCCCGCTGCCGGATCCGAATGTGCAAATGGTAAGTGAGCGCTTACAACATCGTCCGGCCCGCCCGGAAGAGCGGATTGCGGTCACTCTGATCGGGGAGGAATAATGATGAGTCAATGGATTACGGTTTGTCAGGTCAGTGATATCACCCCGGGAACCGGGGTGTGTGCGCTGGTAAAGGGTGAACAGGTAGCACTGTTTCGTCCTTATCCGGACGAGCGCATTTTCGCCCTGAGTAATATCGACCCCTTTGCGCAGGCCAGCGTGCTGTCGCGCGGATTAATTGCAGAGCATGACGGCGCACTGTGGATTGTCAGCCCGCTGAAAAAACAGCGTTTCCGGCTGACAGACGGCTTATGTGCGGAAGACGCCGCCTATTCCGTCGCCGCCTTTGCGGTTAAGGTGACGGATGGAACGGTGAGTGTTTCCGCAGTGCCGCAGTAACTCCATACAAAAAAAAGCGCAAAATGACTGAGGGCATTTTGCGCTTAATACATAAAACTGATTTTTTATTGTTGCGCGGTATCTGCATCCCTTGTACCGCGCCTGTCTTGTTTATTCTGAACGCCCGGTCAGGCTGATGTTGCCTGTGACACCGGAGGTTCAATGACTGACTTTGGTTTTCCGCGGCAGCCTTCACCGTAGTGCTCACCTTCCCAGCGACCGACCATTGCGGCACCGATAGCATTACTCATCACGTTAGTGGCAGAGCGGCCCATGTCGAGGAACGGATCCACACCCATCAGCAGAATCAGACCCGCTTCCGGAATGTTAAACTGGTTCAGCGTCGCCGCGATAACCACCAGAGATGCACGCGGTACACCCGCCATCCCTTTGGAGGTCAGCATCAGAATCAGCAGCATGGTAACCTGCTCACCCATAGACAGGGTGATGTTACATGCCTGAGCGATAAAGATAACTGCGAATGAACAGTAAGCCATTGAACCAACAAGGTTAAAGGAATAACCGATTGGCAGTACGAAGCTGGCAATCTTGTTGGAAACACCGAACTCTTCCAGTTTTTCCAGGGTTCCCGGGAATGCCGCTTCAGAACTTGATGTGGTGAATGCCAGCAGTGCAGGTTCAGTGATACCTTTGGTCAGACGGAAGATACAACGACCGACAACCACCGCAGCCAGACCAATCAGAATCACCCACAGCATCGCCAGTGTGAAGTAGAATTCACCCATGAAGATACCGGCACTGACCAGTACACCCAGACCACGCTCAGCGATCATACCGGAGATAGCGGCAAATACAGTCAGCGGAGCGAACAGCATGACGTAACCGGTTAATTTCAGCATCAGGCTGACGAGGGATTCCAGCACATTCACAATCGGCAGGCCTTTCTCACCGATAGCGGAGAGGCTGATACCCATAAAGATTGAGAATACAACGATTTGCAGAATTTCGTTACGCGCCATTGCATCAACGATACTGGTCGGAATCGCATGAGCAATAAAGGTTTTGAAGGAGAAAGGAACAGGTTCCACCATACCTTCAACCGCAGCGGCAGTATCCGCAACGAAGTTAATACCTGCGCCCGGCTGGAACAGGTTAACAATAACCAGACCTAACAGGATTGAGATAAAAGATGCGCAGATAAATAAGAACAGTGTTTTAGAAAAAACACGACCTAACGTTTTCGCATCACCCATTTTCGCGATACCAACAACCAATGTTGATATAATCAATGGGGCGATAATCATTTTAATCAGGCGTAAGAAGATATCGGTAATAATCGAAATATCTTTTGCATAGACCTTATTAAATTCAGCAGATGCCATTTCATTAAAGCTGAAGCCGACAATCACACCGACAATAAGACCAATGACTATCCAAGTGGTTAAACTCTTCGATTTCATAATAATTCCATTCTGTGTTGGGTCGCATTTATTCTCAACTTACTTAATATCCTCTGAAATTTTATTTCAGTTATTTTTACCCAGCCTTCCGTGGCTTTAAATATTAAATAATTTTATACATCACACTGAGAAAAATGACGATTTCTGTTTCTGAAATCGATGTGGAGCGCGGGGATACCCGCACGCCACACCGAGTTGTCGTACTAATGAGATATTGAATGAGTGATATTGTTAAATATCAAATTCCATTTTTAATAAAGGCGCATGTTGCTGGGCACCATAAACATCGGTATCTCCGACAGCACCAGAAACAATATGTCTCGGCATTACAATTTTCACAGCGTTCGCCGGGTCAAACCAGACAATATTATCGATAAAGTCAGGTTTCACACAATACAGACCGGCGACTAAGTCTTTATTAAATTGTTTTGAATTTTTTACCGCGGTATAAGTTTCTTTATCCTTGAATAAAATATCCATCACAATTTCATACGGACCGGAGTTTTTAGAACGCACAACTTTGGCTAATTCTAAAATTGACTTTTTCATTTCGCCACTCCTTCAGGTGTTACATTCTCCATACGGAACTGGAATTTAATATCCGGGGTGTATTCCATCAGATGATAGATGGAGAACTCATACACTTTACCGGCACGGATATCCGACGGAGAGAACGGGAAGGCTAAGTTGCCTGCGGTGGCGATACGGCCATCATACCCGTAGTGCAGCATAGTGGAACGTGCCAGGGAACAGATACTGTCCGCCTGCTCCTGGGTAGGAGCAACAACATCCAGTAAAATACCCAGCTCATAACTCTTGGTGACAGTTTCAGGTTCTGCGTCACCCATCACACCGTTTTTACCGTACAGATGGAAATTCATTTTCACACTGTCCGGGTCGATGCTGAGGTTTTTCTCAACACTTTTACGCACTTCCACCAGAATCTTATCCATACCGGCGATCATGATAGGGTCATGCGTACCGGCGATAGTGATGGTGCGGTAACCGACCGGACGTGCCGCTTCCAGTTTAACGGTATACGGTGTTGATACATGGCGTGAACCGGTTACACGAACCTGTCCGTTACCCAGATCTTCAAACTTACACTCTTTCAGATCCAGCACGCCGCCCGGTCCCGGTAATACATACGGGTTGGATTTCTCATACAGGGTGTGAGCCGCTGCTGAGGTGTCCGTAAACTTACGGATCGGGTTGAATGCTTTCAGGGTGAAACCGGTTTCGTCGATAATACCCATTGCACAGTCGGAGCCGGAACCCGGGGTGGCTGCGATTGCCGCACACTCCAGAATCTTACCGCAGTGCAGTGCCAGACCTTCGTCGAATCCTTTCATAATCGGCAGTGCCGCGAAGCAGCAAGGGTCATAAGCACGGCCGGCCAGAACAACCTGTGCACCGGCTGCCAGTGCTTCCTGGAACGGCTCGACACCCATCTGAGCAACGATATAGGTACTTTCGTCGATCACTTCATGCGTCAGTTCAGGCACAAACGCCAGCGGCGTGATTTTGCCTGCATCCAGCGCTTCGTGAACCGTTTTCTTCTCAATGTCCGCCGGGATCAGGGCCATCTTAAATGACAGACCTTCTTCCTTTGCCAGTTCCAGAATGATTTCACGGCACCATTCCAGATGCGGCTGTGCGCCTGAGCCACCGGCAGTTCCGACGACAACCGGAATATTGTTTTTCACACCGGCTTTCAGCATATAACGCAGGTCGCGTTTTACCCCGGCACGGTCGGTAAAGGCTTTACCGGAACCGAGGTAGTGAGGACCCGGGTCAGAAGACCCGGCGTCGACGGCGATAAGATCCGGCGATTCTTCCATCGCCTTCATAAAACTCTCTTCCGGAAATCCGTACCCCAGGATGGCAGTAGGGGACAGGATTTTAAATGTCCTGGACATAATGCTTCCTTATGCTTTTGCTTTCAGTACAGCCAGTGTGCGGTTCATTTCGTTATGAACAATGTTCATACCTTCATCGAAGCCCATACCCGGCTTGATCAGCATACGCATCGGACGTGTCGCAATCGCGATATGCACACAGGTACGCGCACTGACGTCGGTTTCGTTACAGGTACCGCCCTGGTATGCTTCCATACCGTGTTTCTGGCAGTACAGCACCGCGTCAGCTATGTTGTGAACAGAACCCAGGTCCGGAGTTTTGATCTGAACCATGTCACAGCAGCCGGCATCCGTGAAGTCGATGATGTCCTGACAGGTGTTACACCATTCGTCAGCAACGATTTTGACTTTGGAACCCAGTTTTTTCAGATGATCCATAATGCCTTTCATCAGGCGGATCTGGTCTGGTTTGTTACCTGCGTCAACCGGACCTTCGATGTACAGTTCCAGATCACCGGCCTGCTCCTGCAGACTTGCGATGTACTCTGCGCAACGAATCGGATCTTTGTCGAAAATTAAACCGATGGTGCCGTAAACGTCGATGTGCAGAGACGGTTTGTAAGTGTCTTCTGTACGTAACTCAACGATACGCTTGGCCAGCCACTCAACATAAGCGCGCAGTTTTTCACCCTGACGGCCCAGTTTTTCATCCACGTTGTTGATAAGGCCGTGCGGCAGAACGTCAACGTGTTTGAGGATCATTTTGTCCACAGCGTTGTAACGGTCATCACCACTCTGACCAAACAGAGGAATCGGGTCAGCCACAACCGGCAGATGCCACTCGTCGCACACAACTTCAGCTTTCAGACGGTTGCTTGCCAGTGCGGTTGCATCCAGCAGAGCCTGGGACAGACCATAACGGATAGCGGTATGCAGTTGTTTGCCTTCCACTTTCAGTTCATCGAAGAACTTAGCGTTATTGCGGAACTCACTGACATCACGGCCTTCCAGCAGCGGTTTGATGTGTTTTTCCAGGAACGGAATGAAGTTTTCCGCCAGGAATAACGGGTCACGACCACCCGCACCGGAGTACTGAACTGCGGCACAGTCACCCATTGCCACTGAACCGTTTTCCAGGATTAACTGGACTGACACACACTCACCCGCCTGACGCACTGCGGTAAAGCCCGGAGTGACCGGCTTACCGGTGTAAACGAAACCGTCGTGACCTGCGCCGTCTTTGATAGCCTGCTGGTCGTCAAAATAGAAGGATGAGTTACCCGCCGTGAACAATGCCTGTTTAATTTTCATTATGGTCTTCCTACTAATTTACTGTGAGATACTGCGTTAATATCATCAATAATCATCTGGAATGAAGCTTCACGACCCTCTTCGCGGGCACGCTCGGCAACGAAATCATGGTGCATGGACAGAACGTCATCCGGCAGCGGAACCGCGCCTGCGTCGAACACACGGATTGCGCCGTTGTTGTCGCGGATAGGCATCATCTTGCCGGAGTTACACATCGCAGGAGCGAACGGAATATCCAGAACACCGGCTTCGAATGCGCGGACAGTACCGACAGCAATATCGCCGTTACCCAGTTCAAGGACTTTCTTCATCACTGCGCGGACTTCGCGTTTAATCAGTTCCACTTCCAGATCCACGTCTTTGCACGGCGGGAATTTCTGGTCGCGGACCATGTTCAGCATCTGGTTGGAGGCACGCAGGCCCTGGCAGTTCGCTTCCGCAGTCGGGATACCGAATGCTTCATGCGGAGACTTGGTGATTACTTTGGTTGCACCGGACATACCGGCAACCGCCGCACCCCAGGAGATAACTGCTGCCGCACGGGATTCATCTTCAGGGAAACCGCCCATCCACTGGTGGAATACGGTACTCAGCTCATAATCTTCGTAGCCGTAAGCGCGGAAGTATTCATGAGACAGTTCACGCAGGGAGCGGATTGCCGCGATATCCTGCACTAAGTTACCGACCTGGCCGTAACCGACGGTGATGGATTTAACGCCCTGCTCCAGCGCCACCAGACCTTCGATAATTGCCACAGTGTGGGAAATGAATGGCGGGATCAGCGTACCGGTTAACGGACCGAATGGTTCGCGGTTGATACGGATACCGTTTTCTTCATATAAACCGATTACGCGGTCGCAGTACTGCCAGTCACGGATGGATTTTTCCAGGGTGACGCGTTTTGCGTAAGGGATGTTATAGGAGATACCGCCGCCTTCGTAACTGGTGAAACCACTCGCCATGGAGATTTCACACAGCAGACGTGCATCCGGAGTCCCGTGACGGATCTGCAGTGGTTTATCCAGGGATTCAGTGATGTGACGGCAGGCTGCAACACCGTGGTTAACCACCGGCAGGCCGTTCAGTTTGGATGTACCGGCTTCAACAGATTTCTGGATACCGACTGCCGCTTCTTCATAACGGTTCAGACGGGTATACGCATCGATAGTGGTCGGCAGCAGGTCACACTCTTTCTGCAGTTTTTTCAGCAGCTCGATGTGCTCTTCGATTAAGGCAACACCTGCACGCGGCTGGCTTAATGTGATGCCGTCGCGGTCAGCTTCGAATAATTTTTTGGCAAAGTTTTTATCTTCAGAGATAGTCGCCTGATATTTGACGCCATCTTCAAAGTTTTCCACGTCTTTCCCTGTCACCCAGGTCTTTAATACGTCTTTGCGCTCGGCCATGAAGTCGTCGATTGCAATTTTTTTATTCTTCAGTTCCATTTAATGGCTCCAATAATCTTGCTATCTGGTCAAAATCTGCACGCCGGTCTGAGCTGCTGCTTTCGGATACCGGCAGGCGACGTTGGCTAACAGAGGAAATAACCCTTGTGAATCCCGGTAGTACTCAAATTCGTCCGGCAGCAGAATCTGACGGCCTTTGTTATCGAATTTGCGGTACCGCATATACTGTTTGATGTCAAAATCAGCTGTCCGCGACAACCAGCCGCCGGTACCGATGATTTTGCTGACCCGTGATAAATCACGGCCAATCTGTAAATCCACCGTACCTGCACAGGTGGTCACCTGCTGTTTTGTGCCCGCATGGCGTTCAGTTCCCAGTGCGACACAAATACCGGCTAACAGATGGTCATAAACACGTTCCTCGTCTGTCTGCGGCAGGTAATCGGGATGTGCGTTGATGTAATGGGTGTAGCGGTAAAAAGCATCCAGCTGCTCCGGATGATTCACAAACTGCGCTTCGGCTAATTCGCGGCCTGCTTCACCGGCGATCACCGCCGACACACGCATACCAAGGTCACCTTCCACAGTCCGCTTCACTTTCGGCTCCGGAATCCCGTGTAAAATGGTATCCGGCAGTAAGCTGTTGTTGCAGGACGAATAAATATCCGTCGTTGCGCCACCCATATCCATCAGCACAAACTCTTCCCAGCCGGGAACGTTGTCACGGATTTGCTGTACTAACTCAAAGACAGAGAATGGTGTCGGACGCGGCTCTTCGCCGGTCTGTTCAACAATGACGTCCAGTCCCTTGCCCTTCACAATCTTTTTCAGAAAGATGTCACAGATAGCTTTACGCGCATCAAACGGGTTCGGACTATCCAGACTCGGTAAAATGTTGTTAACGACAGTCAGTTCTTTATGGCCGAGGATCTCAGCAATATCGTCCTGAATATCACGGTTACCCGCATAAATGATGGAGCAGTTCAGATCGGATTCCGCCAGCATTTTCGCGTTTTGTAATCCGTATCCGACATCTCCGCCATCCGTCCCGCCGGTGAACAGGAAAATATCCGGGGGTGTCTGTTCGAGTTTGCGGATATCAGTCCGGTTGAGCTTGTACGCAAAGTGCTGAGACACTTTTGCGCCCGCTGAGTGAGCAGTGACTTTTGCTGACTCAAGGGTAATCGTCGGAACCAGACCCAGTGCCGCTACCGCTAACCCGCCTTTGGCAGAAGAGGAATAGTTAATGTTAACTTTCCCGGCTTCCAGTAAAGGACGCGCATCGGACACATTGAGGATTTTATTCAGTACAGTGAAAAATCCGTCTGCCAGATGATCAATCGTCGTGGGGGTCAGGGCATAATTCTTTAATTCAATATGATCATCACTTCCCACGTCGAACACGGCACCTTTTGTCCAGGTTGAACCGATATCTATCGAGACGTTGATCATTACGCGGTCATTCCTTCTTTGCGGGCCGGGCTTTTTTCGATATCTTTTTGCATGATATCGCAGACGTATTCCAGGTCTGTGTTCGGGAAGAACACGCGGTTAAAGCCCATGTCGCTGAATTTTTTCTCGATTTCAGCCGGTTCCTGTTTACCGATAACCAGGTTGCCGCCGACATACAGCAGAATTTCGCCCAGACCACGTTCGATGCAGCGCTCACGCATACCTAAACAGTCCACTTCGCCGTGACCGTAAATAGAGGAAACAACGATTGCCTGTGCGCCGGTTTCAATAGCGGCGTCGATATATTCGTCCTGGCTGACCATGACACCCAGGTTAATCACATTAAAATTGTGCTGGGAAAATACGCGATCTAAAACTTTGTTACCGACGGCATGGCAATCGGCACCAATTACACCAATAACAATGGTAGGCTTCTGCATGATATACCTCTAAATAAACTGAATGTTCGGAATTAAAGTTAAAACAAAACCGGTTAAATCCGCTTGGTATTAATTAAGAAAGTATCTAAGTACAAATCAGGTATTCATCCCTATTTAATTCCTTAACTTTCCACTGATGATAATGTGCAATTCGGGGGATTTAAAAACAATTGATATAAAGTAAGGATATCTTGCAAAAACGGAATGGTTTTCGGTGGGGGATAAAACACGATGCAGATCACACTTAAATTCCATTTAAAATCATATAGATACCATCAAAAACAACAAACAAAAACTTTAATTAACAATTATTTAAACCTAATGACAAATAAATCAATCCTGATTTTGTGATCATTGTTATATTATTAAATTCACCGTAAATAGCAATTAATTTTTAATGTTTAAACTATATTTTATAGTATATTCCATATGAATATATTTTGATAAAAAATGACGAAATAGTGTGATGAACATCTTATTAAAGTATGCAACGAAATGCCACAGAGGAATAAGAAAATAAATGATACGGAAAAGTAAATAACTTATTATTAATATGATAATAGCACTGTCTTATTTTTGTTATTCCATAGCTGAAATAAGCCATTCAGCTCACATAATTACCCCGGAACCGCTATTACGGTGCCGGGGTTTTATTTTTTCAGTGAGTTCCGTGCTCTTCGGTAAACTGAGCCAGCAGGTAATTGAGGTAGTCAGTCAGCAGTTCCTCGTCTTCCAGCGGCAGGAGTTGTTCCAGGGCGGTGTCGGTAAAAAATTTCTGCCAGAACAGCCGTTTGGCATCGCGGGAAGCATTGGTGGCTTTTACCTGTTCACGCAGCCGTGCGGCGGCACGCAGTTTCACCGGAGCATCCGCCGGAATCGCCTGCATGACACGGTGTTTCAGGAACTGTGTATAGACCGGGTTTCCGCCGCAGGTCAGCGCGATCTGAACAGGCGGCACATCAATGGTGGCCGGGGAGATAAATGAGGCACTTTCCGGCGCGTCAGTGACGTTACAGAAGCAGTGGCGGGCATTGGCCTGTTCCAGTACCTGCTGATTCACCTCCGGCGAGTCTGTGGCGGCAAAGGCCAGCCAGCACGCCTGCGGCCACAGTGCGGCATCAAAGGCGGCTTCTGTCAGGGTCAGATGCGGGTTTTCCGCCAGTGTGGTGAAATCACTGTGGAACCAGCGCGCAATCACCGTAACATGAGCCCCTGCCTGTAACAGTGTCCGGCATTTATGGGCGGCGACTTCCCCTCCCCCCACGATCAGGCAGGTTTTTCCCTGTAAATCACAAAAAAGCGGATAACGCAGCATAGTGTCTCCTTTTGCGGACAGCGTCAGAATCAGTTGTCTGAATCATATCCTGCCCGTTACCGGGACGCAGCAAAGCGGAACGTACTTTGTGGGGCAGCGCGTTAAATTGAGGGGGAATGCTCAGCCCCGTCATCCATGACGCGCATGCTTTTCGTTTCTTTGCCGGTTATCTGCATTTTACTTTGACATGATGAAAACCGTGGATGTGATGTTGAATAAAAATCAGCGCGGAGGTCATCCGCTAAATTATTCAATTTGCAGCAAGGCGGCAAACGAAAGAAACCGGGGAGCATACATCAGTATGTGACCCGGTTTATTGAGTGCAGCCAACACAGCTGCGGATTGAAGAATGACGCGGATGGAGGAGGATTAGCGGACGCCGCCGGGTGCCATACTCACCTCATGCACCTGAGGGTAGAATCTGTCCAGCTGATGCCGCTGGATCCAGTCATAAATAAAATCTTTGTCGTGCAGGGTGTCATCATAGATAAGCCCGGCGACGCTGCCGCTGTGGGCAACATTCAGGCCGTAAATCTTTCCTTTATCGGCAAGGGCATGCAGCTCACTGAAGCCGGGTTTGGGCAGCAGATCCTGGCTGGCGATCGCACTCAGAGTGGCCGCTTCGCCCAGGCGCTGCGGATCCTGCAGTTCACAGGCGGAGATAAGCAGTTTCCAGGCCTGAGCCAGCAGAGGTTCCCGCGCCAGCAGCGTGGCCCGGCGGTCGCGTTTGTGGAAATCTTCCGTCAGTACCACATCCGGACTTTCCAGCAGCAGGAGTTTCAGATCCGGCGCCCAGCCGAGTGATATTTGTGTCTCAGCCGTCTGGTGATCAAACAGTGTCAGGGAGGAAAAGAGCGTACTGTCTGTCGGTTCAACCGCCACACACAGTTCTGCGAGGGTTTCCGGTGATAATTCATGACCGTAAAAACGCGCGGTCGCCTGGGCGGTGGCGGCAATATCTGCCGTACTGCTCGCCAGCCCTTTGCCGACAGGAATGGTGGATTCGTATTCAATCCGCAGCATACCGGTGGCTTCAGGGACAATATCCAGATGTTTCAGCACTTGCTCGAGCATCTGGCGCATGCGGGGCCGTTCCAGCCCCAGCGGAACACCCTCTTCCACCGAGACATAGCTGTACCAGTTGATGGGGCAGGAAACCAGTTTTTCGCCCCCGAGGATCCATCCCTGCAACAATTCTCCGCAGGATGCCGGACAATGTGCCTCAGCCATGTTGAAATACCTGTTTTAATGCGCCGATAAGATGACGGTTTTCTGCCTGACTGCGGACAGCGATCCGGTAGTAAGAGCCATCCAGCCCCGGGTAATTCTGACAGCGGCGGATCAGCAGCTTATATTTGAGCAGAGCAGACTGAAGTTCCACGCCGTTCAGGCAGCGGATAAAGATATAGTTTGCTGCCGGCTGACGGATTTTCAGCAGCGGGAACTGCCGCAATTCGTTACACAGATATTCCCGCTGGGCGGCAATAAACTCCTGTGTTTTGCGGATGTATGCTTCATCATCCAGCAGCACCTCACCCACCAGCGCCGCCAGACCGTTGATCGTCCACGGTTCACGCCAGGCTTTCAGATTACTGATGATGTGGCTGTCGCCGCACAGCAGATAACCGAGGCGCAGACCCGGGATCGCAAAGAATTTTGTCAGCGAACGCAACAGATAAAGGTAGCGGGTTTCCGGCAGACGCGCTGTCAGCGGTGATCCTTCCGGCATAAAATCAATAAACGCTTCATCGACAATCAGATGAATATGGCGGGATTCGCACAGGGACACCAGTTTGTGCAGCAGCGCGGTGTCCGGCATCAGGCCGGTCGGGTTATT
Organism: Morganella morganii; assembly: GCF_041099235.1. Classification (GTDB taxonomy): domain Bacteria; phylum Pseudomonadota; class Gammaproteobacteria; order Enterobacterales; family Enterobacteriaceae; genus Morganella; species Morganella morganii_E. Next base: position 109,862 of record NZ_JBFZSO010000009.1, read on the forward strand.
CGGCGTGGCGATAAATACACAGTCCGGACGGCGGGCTTCAATATCCGCCAGCAGGGATTCATCCGGCTGGAAATCATTATCTTCCGTCAGCGGGTGTTCGATGATATCGCAGCCCTGCTGTTCCAGTGCTCTGCGGTATTCGGCAAATCCGGGGGTTAACAGTAATGCACTGTGAGGATTGAGATGGCGCACCAGCGCGTAAATCAGTTCCGTCTCTCCGTTACCGGCAATGACCTGCCCCAGCTCACAACCGGCACCTTTGGCCAGTGCGGCATGCAGATAGCGGTATTCAATATCCGGGTAGCGTTCAATAACAGACAGGTTATCGCGGATGATGGCTTTAACCCTCTCGGGCGGCCCCAGCGGGTTAATATTGGCACTGAAATCGAAGATAGATGCGGGTGAGATGCCGAGGAGCTCAGCCACCTCTACCACATTACCACCGTGTTCGCTCATAGCCTCCTCCAAATGTAAGGGCTGCACACAGTATCACCTGCATACAGCCGGATGCTTATTATTTTAAGGATAATACTATGACGCAGCTTCTAATGGGGCTTCCTGCGTAATATCAATTTGTGTGGCGGCAAATGCCAGAATCTGGTGCAGATTCACCACATTACCGACGACAATCAGTGCCGGCGGATGTAATTTATGACGCGCAGCCTCTTCCGGTAAGGTGGCGAGGGTGGCAGTGACCACCTGCTGGCGCTGCTGGCTGGCATACATAACCACGGCAGCCGGGGTATCCGGTGATTTTCCGCCGTCGATCAGGAGCTGGCTGATTTCGGCCAGGCGGGTCATCCCCATCAGGATCACCAGCGTGCCGTTAAGGGCAGCCAGTGCGTTCCAGTTCTGCGGCTCATTCCCCTGGCACATATGGCCGGTGACCACATGGAAGCTTGATGCGTGATCACGGTGAGTGACCGGGATCCCCGCATATGCCAGCCCGCCGATGGAGGAACTGATGCCCGGGATAACCTCAAAATCGAGGCCGTTTTCCGCCAGGGATTCCGCTTCTTCACCGCCGCGGCCGAACACATACGGATCCCCGCCTTTCAGGCGCACCACATTTTTACCTTCTGCGGCATATTTCACCAGGATGGCATTGATTTCTTCCTGCGGCACCGGATGGTGATTCGGCGTTTTACCGACATTGATGATTTTGCAGTCCGCCGGTGCACAGGCGATCAGCTCAGGATTGACAAGACGGTCATGCACCAGCACTTCGGCATGACGTATACAGTGAAGTCCCTTTACGGTAATTAATGATGCATCTCCGGGTCCGGCTCCGACCAGCCATACTTTACCTTTGCTCATTTTATTGCCTTATCAATCAGATTAATCAACATGGAAAAATCACATCATTTTATTCATTATGCACAACATCTGGTGGCGATAAAAAATACTATTTATTAATGATGTTTTGTAGTTGGACAGCAGTATTAATTACCCGTGAACTTTATTCTTTGATCTATTCACGATAAATGCGTAATAAAGACAATTCTGTTTAATATTTTGTATTATTAAATAATCACAGGAAAAAATATATGACTAATATCCCAATAATACGTTCACGTGGCGGAAGAGTTCATGAAAAAAAATCAAGTAGATCATGCACTTTCAAGCGACTGAAATAAATGAATTTTTACATTAACCTCATAAAAACAGGTTATTATAATCAACAAAGAAACCGCCATTTATGAAATTATCATTAACAAATAATAAAAACAAGATCATTTAATTAACATATTTGCATATGTTTATAAAAATAAAATAGTTGCATTTTATTCATCTTGATCACAAATCAAGTATTTATGTGAAGAAACTCACAAACTGTAATAAGCAGATATATAAAAGCAGCATTTTATGTTTTATTAAACCCGAATATAAATAGCCGTAAAAAAATTACTATATCAAAAATCGGCAATGTTAATTAAATGATCATTACATTTTCGTGTCGCTGTTCAGCAATATTCCGTGTTGCTTATGATCATGAAAATAAAAAGACAGTTCACCGGGTTAATTTATTTAACCTTTTTTGCTTTCCTGGTATCAGGACGTTTTTTTGGCAACAACACCGTGTCAAAGGTAGCGTATGAATAAGGCACAAAAACAGGTCTTCGTGATCGCGGGCACCAGCAGCGGCTGCGGAAAAACCACCATCACCCTCGGGATCATGCGGGCACTCAGTGCACGCGGATTGCGTGTCCAGCCCTGCAAAGTCGGCCCTGATTACCTCGACAGCAGCTGGCATACCGCCGTCACCGGCGTACCTTCCCGTAACCTGGATGCCTTTATGCTGCCGGAGTCCGTTCTGACCCCGCAATTCCGTCATTATATGCAGGACAACGATGCCGGTGTGATTGAGGGCGTGATGGGTCTGTATGACGGTTTCGGCACCGATCCGCACTATTGCAGCACCGCCGCGATGGCAAAACAACTGGACTGCCCGGTGATTATGCTGGTCGACGGCAAAGCGGTTTCCACTTCTGTTGCCGCCACGGTAATGGGATTTCAGCATTTTGATCCGTCACTGAATATCGCCGGAGTGCTGATTAACCGGGTTAACAGTGACAGCCATTTTCAGCTCCTGAAACACGCGATTGAACACTACTGCCATGTGCCGGTGATCGGCTACGTGCCGGTGATGAACGATATTGAACTTCCTTCCCGTCATCTGGGGCTGATCCCGCCGCAGGAGCAGGCACAGCAGACTGAGCGCTGGCAGCGCCTGGCCGATCAGATAGAAAAAACCGTTGATGTGGATAAGCTGCTTTCCCTGACACACTGGCAGGCACCGGCAGACAGCACACCAATACAACTCGCCACACCGGGTGCCGGACGCGGGCTGACTGTCGCAGTAGCGGATGATGCCGCTTTTAACTTCTATTATCCCGATAATCTCGATTTACTGCGTCAGAGCGGTGCGGAGATTGTCACATTCACTCCGCTCAATGACAGCGCTCTGCCGGATCCGTGCCATATGATTTACATCGGCGGCGGTTATCCGGAAGTCTATGCTGAAAAACTTTCATCTAACACCGCGATGCGGGACGCACTGCTGGCGGCGCATCAGCGCGGTATTCCTGTTTATGCGGAGTGCGGCGGGCTGATGTACCTCGGTGAAACCCTGACAGACAGCAGCGGCAACACTTTCCCGATGACCGGTATCATTGCCGGACACAGCACCATGGGTAACCGTCTGAAACGCTTTGGTTACTGCGAAGGCAGCGCACAGACAGATACCACACTGGTTCGTGCCGGTGAACGCCTGCGCGGCCACGAGTTTCATTATTCTGATTTTGTCACTGATCTGCCGCCTGCTTTTGAGTTTATCAAAGAGCGTGACGGCGAAATCCTCAAACGCTGGCACGGCGGTTATCAGGTCGGGAACACCTTTGCCGGTTATCTGCATGTGCATTTTGCCCAGCGTCCGGGGTTACTGGATCACTGGTTTTCTCTGGCACGGAGTGTGTTATGACACTGCTCAGCTGGCTGGCAGCTTTCCTGCTCGACTGGCGCCTCGGTGATCCGGAGCACTGGCCGCACCCGATTCGCTGGATTGGCAACGCCATCCGTAAAACCGAAGGTGTGATCCGCCGCCGCTGTCAGAGCGGCGCGGCACTGCGCCGGGGCGGAGCCGTGCTGTGGATTGTGATCGTCGGCGGCACCTGGGCGGTGAGTTACGGTGTGCTGGCGCTGGCATTTTATCTGGAAACCAGTCTCGGCTGGCTCGTCACTGTCTGGATGACCTACACCGTCCTTGCCACCCGCTGTCTGCAGGATGCGGCGATGCGGGTGTATGACGCGCTGAAAACAGATGATCTGGCTGAGAGCCGTGAAAAATTATCGTGGATCGTCGGGCGTGATACCCGGGAGCTGATGCCACCGCAGATCACCCGCGCAGTAACCGAAACGGTCGCGGAAAACACCACCGACGGTGTCATCGCCCCGCTGTTCTTCTTATTACTGGGCGGTGCGCCGCTGGCGATGGCCTATAAAGCGGTGAATACCCTGGACTCGATGGTCGGCTATAAAAATGAAAAGTACGGCGATATCGGTATGTTTTCCGCCCGTGCGGATGATGTCGCTAACTATATCCCGGCGCGTCTGAGCTGGCTGCTGTTCACCTTCGCCGCCTTTGTTCTGAAATACCGTTACCGTGAGGCTTTCCGCACCGGATTACGTGATCATGCCAATCACCGCAGCCCGAACAGCGGATGGTCCGAAGCGACTGTCGCCGGGGCGCTGGGTGTGCGCCTGGGCGGACCGAATACCTATTTCGGGCAGTTGGTTGATAAACCGTGGATCGGTGACAACACCCGTGACATCAATGCAGACGATATTCTCAGCACCATCCGGCTGATGTGGGTTGCCTCTTCAGCCGCACTGGCGTTATTTGCCGTCATTCATCTTCTGGCACAGTGGATTTTGTAAGGGAAAATTATGAGTTACATACAACAGCCGCAGGAAATCGAAAAAAACAGTTTTCTGATCATTGATGACATTATCCGCGAAACACGGCCGGAATACCGTTTCGCCAGTGATGATCACGCGGCGATTATCAAACGCGCTATCCATACCACTGCCGATTTTGACTGGCTGGATATTCTGCATTTTTCTGATGGCGTGATTGAAATCCTCCGTGACGGCATTATGCGCGGCTGCACCATTTATACCGATACCACTATGGCGCTGTCCGGGATCAACAAAACCCGCCTGGCGAAATACGGCTCAGAGTGCCGCTGCTATGTCAGTGACCCGCGTGTGGTCGCTGCCGCCAAAGAGCAGCAGATGACCCGCTCTATGGCCGCCGTGGATATCGCCATGCAGGAGCCGGGTGAGAAAATTTTTGTCTTCGGCAATGCCCCGACCGCCCTGTTCCGCGTTCTGGAACACACAGAAAAGCCGGTTGCCGTTGTCGGTGTGCCGGTCGGTTTTGTCGGCGCGGCAGAATCCAAAGATGCGCTGGCGGAGAGTTCGCTGCCGTGCATCGCCGCACTCGGCCGCAAAGGCGGCAGTAACGTGGCCGCCGCGATTATCAACGCCATCCTCTACCGGATGCCGGAGGCGTAATCATGACGCAGGAAAACACCACAGCACCTGACGATAACGGCACCGGCGTCGTCTGGCACAAAGGCAAGGCACTGCGCAAGGGGTATACCACAGGCTCCTGTGCCACTGCCGCCGCCAAAGTGGCAGCGCTGATGGTGTTACGCCAGGAAGTGATTCAGCAGGTGTCGATTGTCACGCCGTCCGGCGTGACACTGAACCTGAATGTGGAAGAGCCGCTGATTTGCGGACAATCCGCCACCGCTGCCATCCGTAAAGATGGCGGCGACGATATCGATGCCACACACGGTATGCTGATTTTTGCCCGTGTCGCCATCAATGACAGCGGCATTATCACCCTTGACGGCGGCGAAGGTGTCGGCCGGGTGACGAAGGTCGGTGTTGGTCTGCCGATCGGTGACGCTGCGATCAACAAAACCCCGCGTCAGACCATTGAAGCAGCGGTGCGTGAAGCTATCGGCCCGAACCGGGGAGCGGATATCACCATCTTTGCCCCGGAAGGGGAAGAACGGGCGAAGAAAACCTATAACGGCCGTCTCGGTATTCTCGGCGGGATTTCTGTGATCGGTACCAGCGGCATTGTCACGCCGATGTCGGAAGAGAGCTGGAAACGCTCCCTGTCCATCGAACTGGAAATGAAACGCGCTCAGGGTATGACCCGCGTTTTCCTGGTACCGGGTAACCACGGTGAACGGTTTGTCAGCGAACAGCTCGGACTGGACGGCACGTATGTCGTCACCATGAGTAATTTTGTCGGCTATATGCTGCAGGAAGCCACACGACTGAAGTTTGAGCAGGTGGTGATCCTCGGGCACTTCGGCAAGCTGGTAAAAATCGCGGCAGGCATTTTCCATACCCACAGCCATATTGCGGATGCGCGGATGGAAACTCTGATCGCTAATCTCGCCCTGATCGGTGCCCCGCTCTCTTTATTACAGGACGTGGATGGCTGTACCACCACCGAAGCCGCGATTGAACTGATTAACGCGCAGGGCTGGCAGGCGGTCTATCCGCGGATCGCGGAAAAAATCTGTGACCGGGTTAATCAGATGCTGCGTTTCTCCGATGAGCCGCCGCACTGTGATGCCATTCTGTTCTCATTTGATAATCAGGTGCTGGGGACCAACCGTCCGCTCAGCGCCATAACGGAGGGATTCCGATGATTTATGTGACCGGCGTGGGCCCCGGCTCAGAAGCCTATCTGACCCGGCGGGCAGCGGACGTGATTTCCGGCGCGGATATTTTAATCGGCGGGCAGCGCCATCTGGATGAATTTGCCGGGCTGACTGCCGAAACCCGTGTCATTGATGCGGATATCAGCGGCCTGATGAACTGGATAGCAGAACGTCTTGATCGCCGCATTGTCATTCTGGCCTCCGGTGACCCGATGTTTTTCGGCATCGGCAAACGCATCAGCGAAACCTTCGCACCGGAGCAGGTTCAGATAGTGCCGGGCATCAGCTCCGTACAATATCTGTGTTCCCGCGCGGGGATGGATATGAATGATATTTATCTCACCAGCAGCCACAACCGCAGCCCGGATTTTGACTGGCTGCTCGCCCATGAGCGTATCGGCATGGTGACGGACAGTAAGATCGGCCCGAAAGAAATTGCCGCCGAAATCCTTCAGCGCGGCCAGACCCGGCGGATGATCATCGGAGAAAACCTCTCCGGCCGCAATGAACGGATCACCATCCTCAATGCGGACGATGTCACCGGGGATTACGACATGAATGTGGTGTTAATTGATAAACAAGGCAGTGTGGCCTGATGAAAGACGAACTGTTTCTGCGCGGACAACAGATCCCGATGACCAAAGAGCCGGTGCGGGCACTCGCCCTGTCGCGGCTGGATTTACAGGGCGCACAGCGCCTGATTGATGTGGGTGCGGGTACCGGCAGTGTTTCCGTTGAGGCGGCACTCAGCCACCCGGCGCTTGAGATTATTGCCATCGAGAAAAAACCGGAAGCCATTGCGCTTATCAAAGAGAACTGCCTCCATTTCCGCTGCCCGCAGATCCGCGTGATTGACGCGTATGCGCCGGTAGAACTGGCTGAAAAAGCAGATGCCGTTTTTGTCGGCGGTACCGGCGGCAATCTCACGGAGATTATCGACTGGTCTCTCGATCATCTGCACAGCGACGGCACCCTGGTAATGACCTTTATCCTGCTGGATAACCTGACACAAGCCATTGCACACCTGAAACAGTGTGCGGTGAGCGAACTGGACTGCTGTGAATTACAGGCCGGAAATATGACCGCGCTCGGACACAGTTATTATTTTAAACCGAATAATCCTACCTATCTTATTTCCTGCCGTAAGGAGGCGCGTTGTGGCTGAACAGTTTGACCGTCAGAAAGTCTGGTTTGTCGGAGCCGGTCCCGGGGATATCAGTCTTATCACCCTGAAAGGCTACCGTATTTTACAACAGGCTGACATCGTCATTTATGCCGGTTCGCTTATCAATACTGATCTGCTGGACTACTGCAAAGACGGCGTCGAAAGCTACGACAGCGCCGCCATGACCCTCGACGACATCATCACCGTGATGGTTGACGGCGTGAAAAGCCACAAACTGGTGGTGCGCCTGCAGACCGGCGACCTCTCCCTTTACGGCTCTATCCGCGAACAGGGTGAAGTGCTGTCAGAACATAATATCGGTTTCAGCGCGATCCCGGGTGTCAGTTCCTTCCTCGGTGCCGCCGCCGAACTGGGTGTGGAATACACCGTACCGGAAGTGTCCCAGAGCCTGATTATCACCCGTATCGAAGGCCGCACACCGATGCCGCCGAAAGAAAGTCTGCGCAGCTTTGCCGCTCACCAGACCTCTATGGCGATTTTCCTGTCAGTTCAGGATATCAAAGGCGTGGTGGAGCAACTGACCGAAGGCGGTTATCCGGAAACCACCCCGGTTGCTGTGGTGTATAAGGCGACCTGGCCGGATTGTCAGGTGCTGCGCAGCACACTGGCGGAGATCACCGTTGCCGTACGCGAAGCAAAAATCCGCAAAACCGCACTGATTCTGGTCGGGCCGTTCCTCGGCGACGAGTATCACTATTCAAAACTGTATGACGCAGGCTTCAGCCATGAGTACCGCAAAGCCTCGCGGTAAGCGCATTGCGCTGTTTTGCCTGACACCGGGCGGCAAAGCGCTGGCGGAAAAAATCCGCCCGCTGCTGCCGGTGACCTGTTACACCAGTGAAAAACTGGTGTCAGAGGGCTTTGAGCCGTTCCGGGACAGCTTTGCGGCCACCTTACAGCAGGCCTTTGCAGAGAATGACGCCCTGATTGTTATCGCCGCAACCGGTATTACCGTGCGGGTGCTGGCTCCGGTGATTCAGGACAAAATGAGTGACCCGGCCGTGATCGTGATGGATGAGAAAGGACAGCATGTGATCAGTCTGCTCTCCGGCCATCTCGGCGGGGCCAATGAACTGGCCACCTGGCTGGCGGGCCGGATCGGCGGACAGGCGGTGATCACCACCGCCACCGATGTCAATCAGGTCACCAGTTTTGATCTGCTGGCGCAGGAGATGAATGCCACGTTCACCGATTTCCGCGCCACCGTCAAAACCCTGAACCAGATGATGGTCAGCGGGGATCGCATCGGCATCTGGTGGCATCCGGATATGGCGGCGGAGCAGGATAAATACGCCTTACCGGGGCTTATCCCGGTGGCGGATCTGCGCACTCTGCCGGAACTGGATGCGCTGGTGTGTGTCAGTTACCGCCGCGAGGAAATTATGCTGCCGGTGCCGGTTTATAAGCTGATACCGCGCCGGATTATTGCCGGTATGGGCTGCCGCAGAGATACCGGGGCAGACGAGGTTCAGCAACTGTTTGCTGAACAACTGGCTGAGAACAATCTGCTGCCGGAAGCCGTCCGCGCTATCGGCAGTATTACCCTGAAAGCGCAGGAGCCCGCCCTGCTGGCGCTCGCTGCCCGTTATCAGGTGCCGTTTACCGTATTCAGTGCTGAGGAGCTGGCCCCTGTGGCGGCACAGTTCCCGGAATCGGAATTTGTTAAAAAAACCACGGGGGTCGGGAGTGTATCCCGGCCGGTCGCCTGGCTGATGAGCAAAGGCTGTCTGATAGGGCAAACCTGTAAGACCCGGGGGATCACCATTACGTTAGGAGCAGAAACAGTATGTTAACCGTTATAGGCATTGGCCCCGGCAGTGAAGCCATGATGACCGAAGAAGCCGTCACCGCACTGAAAGAAGCGGAAGTGGTCGTCGGGTATAAAACCTATACCCATCTGGTGAAACCTCTGGTGGGCGACAAAGAAGTCATCAAAACCGGCATGCGCAAAGAGATCGAACGCTGCCATCTGGCCATTGAGCTTGCACAGGAAGGGAAAAACGTGGCGATGGTGTGCAGTGGTGATGCCGGGATTTACGGTATGGCCGGGCTTATCCTCGAAATCGTCACCAAAGAGAAGCGTGATATTCAGGTGCGTGTGGTGCCGGGCATTACCGCCAGTATCGCCGCCGCGTCGCTGCTGGGTGCGCCGCTGATGCACGACTTCTGCCATATCAGCCTGAGCGACCTGCTCACGCCGTGGGAGGTGATTGAGAAACGCATCAAAGCCGCCGCCGAAGCCGATTTTGTTATCTGTTTCTATAACCCGCGCAGCCTGGGCCGCGAAGGTCATCTGGCCCGTGCATTTGAACTGATGGCACCGTTCAAAGCCGCCACCACCCCGGTCGGCGTGGTGAAAGCCGCTGCCCGTAAGAAAGAAGAGAAATGGATCACCACCTTCGGTGAGATGGAATATGACCGCGTCGATATGACCAGCCTGGTGATTGTCGGTAATAAATCCACCTATATCAGTGATGATCTGATGATCACCCCACGGGGATACAAACTGTGAATGACGGCAGACTGCTGATTTTCGGCGGGACCAGTGATGCCCGTCTGCTCTGTGAGCGCCTGGATGCACAGGGAGTCCGCTACCGGCTCTCGGTCGCCACCGCTGCAGGCCGTCAGCAGGCAGCCGGATTACAGGGTGAGATCCGGGAAGGCCGGATGGATGCACAGGCGATGGCGGATTACTGCCGCCGTCACGGGATCCGCCTGCTGGCGGATCTCTCGCATCCTTACGCCGCCGTGCTCAGCGACACAATTTTGCAGGTGCAGCGCGAACTGGGTATTCCGCTGGTGCGCTATAACCGTCCGAGTGATATTGACGCGGTTGATAACCCGCTGATTTACAAAACGGACTCCATTGACAGCGCCTGTGAGATTGCCATGACACTCGGTCAGCGGATTTTGCTGACCACCGGCAGCAAGCAGCTGGCGGATTATATTGCCCGTCTGCCGGGAAAAACCGTGCTGGCGCGGGTACTGCCGACACAGGAAGTGCTGGCGCAGTGCGAATCTTACGGGATGACCATTGACCAGATTTTTGCCCTCAAAGGGCCGTTTTCGGCGGAGTTTAATGAAGCGTTTTACCGCTACTGCGGTGCGGATGTGGTGATCACCAAAGAGTCCGGCACACAGGGCGGATTCAGTGAAAAAGTCGCCCCCTGTCTGGCGCTGGGAATTCCCTGCATTGTCGTGGTACGCCCGCAGACCCGGGTGTCCGGTGATGTGACTGAATTGCAGGATCTTTGCGGGGTAGAGCAGTATCTGACATCCCGTTTTTCTGTCTGTTGATTTACTGAGGTTATGAGATGAAAAAAGCGTTATTAGTGATTAGTTTCGGCACCAGTTACGCGGAAACCCGTGAAAAAAATATCGAAAGCTGTGAAAAGCAGCTTGCGGCAGCGTTCCCCGGCCGTGATTTTTTCCGCGCCTTCACCTCCGGCATGATTATCCGCAAATTAAAAGAGCGCGATAACCTGCATATCGATAACCCTGAAGAGGCATTACGCCATCTGCACGAGCAGGGTTATGAGGATGTGGCTATCCAGTCACTGCATGTGATTAACGGGGACGAATACGAAAAGATTGTCGGCCAGGTTGAAAAATACCGTCCGTTCTTCCGCTATCTGCGCGTGGGCAAACCGCTGCTGAGCAGTTTTGAGGATTATTCCCTCCTGATTGATGCCCTGCACTCCCAGATGCCGGAACTGAAAGAAGATGAGCGCGTGGTCTTTATGGGTCACGGTGCCACTCACCATGCCTTCTCTGCCTACGCCTGTCTGGATCATATGATGACCGGCAGCGGCTTCCCGGCCCGCGTCGGTGCGGTGGAAAGCTATCCGGAAATCGACCTGATTATTAAAGGTCTGAAAGCAGAAAACGTCCGCAAAGTACACCTGATGCCACTGATGCTGGTTGCCGGTGACCACGCCATCAATGATATGGCATCCGATGAGGAAGACTCCTGGAAAACACAGCTGGAACAGGCCGGAATTGAGGCAACCGCGTGGTTACAGGGTATGGGTGAGAACAATATGATCCGTCAGATGTTTGTCGAACACCTGGCGCAGACAATGGATAACGGGGAGTAATATCCGCACATGAGTCAGCAAACAGAAAAACCACAGGGCAGACTTTACGCTATCGGCACCGGTCCCGGTGCCAGTGACCTTATCACGGTACGCGGCGCACGGATTATCGGTGAGCTGGATATCCTGTATGCACCGGCCGGTAAAAAAGATGCCCCGAGCCTGGCACATACCATTGTCGCCCCGTATATCACCGGTAAAACCACGGTGAAAACCTATCACTTCCTGATGAAAGCCTCGCAGGAAGCGAAAGAAGCAGTCTGGGATGAAGTCGCGCAAGCGATTCAGGACGATGTGGCTGACGGTAAAAAAGTCGGCTTTATCACCCTGGGCGATTCCATGCTGTTCAGTACCTGGGTTTCCCTGCTGGAGCGTATCGGCAATCAGCCATGGCTGGAAGTGATTCCGGGCGTGACCTCCTTTGCCGCTATCGCATCACGGGCGGTTGTCCCGCTGGCAATGGAACACCAGAGCCTTGCTGTCATGTCGTGTACCGCATCCCCTGAAGAACTGGAGCATGCGATAACGCATCATGAATGCATTGTGTTAATGAAAGTCTATGGTCGTTTACAACAGGTACGCGATCTGCTCCGCCGCCATGATTTGTTTGATCATGCCATCCTGATGGCCGATGCCACACTGGAAACAGAACAGTGCTGGCGGCGCCTGGATGAGATCGACGACGAACAGACACTGCCTTATTTCTCAACGGTATTAATTAATAAAACCCGGAAATAATTCGGTGAGGTTGTTATGCAACAGAAACTCACGAAGTTCTCGTTAACCGGTGCCGCCGTCACAATTCTGCTGATGATTGCACCTCAGGAAGCCTTTGCCATGCATATCATGGAAGGCTTTTTACCACCGATGTGGGCGATTGCCTGGTGGCTGATTTTCCTGCCGTTCCTCGGTGCGGGGATTGTCCGCCTTAAAGCGATTGTTCAGGAAGATGCCAACCAGAAAGTTCTGCTGGCACTGTGCGGTGCCTTTATCTTTGTGCTTTCCGCGCTGAAGATCCCGTCAGTGACCGGCAGCTGCTCTCACCCTACCGGGGTGGCACTGGCGGTGATCCTGTTCGGGCCATCCGTGGTGGCCGTGCTCGGCTCCATCGTGCTGCTGTTCCAGGCGTTACTGCTGGCACACGGCGGCCTGACCACCCTCGGTGCCAACGGCATGTCGATGGCGGTTATCGGACCGATTGTCGGCTATCTGGTCTGGCGTTTTACCACCAAACTGGGCTGGCGTAAGGATGTCTGCGTCTTCCTTGTTGCGGTGATAGCGGATTTAACCACCTATTTTGTCACCTCGGTGCAGCTCGGGGTTGCTTTCCCGGATCCGCAGATGGGGATGGGTGCGGCGATCCTGAAATTCATGGGTATCTTCTGTCTGACCCAGGTACCGATTGCGATTGCGGAAGGTCTGCTGACGGTACTGGTATATGATCAGCTGGTGAAACGTAACCTGGTGGGTAACGAGGTGCGGGCATGAAAAAGACACTGATTTTACTGTTTCTGACTGTTGCGATTTTTATCATCCCGTTCTTTATCGACCACGGCGGTGAATACGGCGGCTCAGACGATCAGGCAGAGCAGCAGATCCTCGCTATCGCGCCGGATTATGAACCCTGGTTTGAGTCTCTGTACGAACCGGCCAGTGGTGAAATCGAAAGTCTGCTGTTCACATTACAGGGCTGTCTGGGCACTGCAGTGATTTTCTACGTGCTCGGTTACTACCGCAGCGGCCGGAAAAATGCAAAGCCTTGATGCGCTGAGTTATCAAAGCCGCTGGCGCCAGCGCGATCCGGTAGCGAAATTCGCTTTCTGGGTTGTGATGATGGTTCTGGCAATGAGCCTGCCGCCGGCAGGCCAGGCGGCTTTATTGCTGTGTATTGCGGCGTTTACCTGCTGGTTACTGCGGGTATCGCCGCTCCGCTATCTTAAATGGCTGCTGATCCCGTTCAGTTTTCTGGCGGTGGGTCTGGTGGCCATTATTATTTCGTTTGCCCGCACACCAGACAGTCTGCTGTGGGGCATTCAGATTGGTCAGTACTGGGTGGGTTTCGACCCCGCCGGTCTTGCAACCGCTAATCAGACCTTCTGGCGCAGCATGGCGGCTCTCGCTGCCACCTTCTGGTTTATGCTCAATATGCCGTTTGAGCAGTTGATTAAACTGATGAAACGCGGCCGTCTGCCGCTGGTGCTGATCGAGCAGATCCTGCTGACCTGGCGCTTTATCTTTATCTTTCTGGAAGAAGCCGCCACTATTTATCACGCACAATCCCTGCGCTTCGGCTACCGCAATCTGCGCACCGGCTACCGCTCACTGGCGATGCTGGTCACCATGCTGTTTTCCCGCGTGATGATGCGCTATCAGCAAATGTCCGTCGCACTGAATGTGAAGCTCTATCAGGGAGATTTCCACCTATGAATCATCATCCGCAATTATCGGTCAGCGGTCTCACATTCCGCTATCAGGACGATAATATCCTGAAAAACCTGACGATGGATTTCGGCGCGCACCAGGTCACCGGGATTATCGGTGCCAACGGCTGCGGAAAATCTACCCTGTTTATGAACCTGTCCGGTATTCTGAAACCGCAGGACGGTCAGGTGAACTGGCGGGGTAATCCGCTGAAATACGACAAAAAATCCCTGCTGGAACTGCGCCAGCATGTGGTGACCGTCTTTCAGGACCCGGATATGCAGATTTTCTACACCGATGTCGACAGTGATATCGCGTTTGCCCTGCGAAATCTCGGGGTAGAAGAAGATGAGATCAAACGCCGGACAGATGAGGCGCTGCGGCTGGTCGATGCACTCGCCTTCCGCAACAAACCGGTACAGCACCTGAGTTTCGGGCAGAAAAAACGCGTGGCAATCGCCGGGGCGCTGGTGATGCAGTCAGACTATCTGCTGCTCGATGAACCGACTGCGGGGCTGGATCCTGCCGGACGTCAGCAGATGATTGATCTGCTGGCCCGTATTGCCGCCGCCGGTAAACACATAGTGATTTCCAGCCATGACATTGATCTGATTTATCAGGTCTGTGATGGTATTTACGTGATGTCGCACGGCGAAGTGTGCGGCCACGGCACGCCGGAATCCGTTTTCCTGCAAAAAGAGATGATCACCGCCGCCGGGCTGGAACAGCCGTGGCTGGTCAAACTCCACTGCGAAACCGGACTGCCGCTGTGCAAAACTGAACAGGCGCTGTTTGCACAATTGCAGCAGCAGACAACCCCCGCCGCCGGAACACACGAGGTAATGGCATGACATTTTCACTGATGATCCAGGGTACGGCTTCCGATGTCGGAAAAAGTGTATTAGTCGCCGGATTCTGCCGGATTTTTTCTCAGGACGGGTATCATTGTGCACCGTTCAAATCACAGAATATGGCACTGAACTCGGGGATCACCCGTGACGGCAAAGAGATGGGCCGTGCTCAGATCTTTCAGGCGGAAGCTGCCGGTACCGAACCGGATGTGCGCATGAACCCGGTTCTGCTCAAACCGACCTCTGACCGCAAATCCCAGGTCATCCTGATGGGAAAAGTTGCGCAGAATATGGATGCAGCGGAGTATCACCTCTACAAACCGCAGCTGAAAGCCATGATCCGCGATGTTTACAATGACCTGGCTTCTGAGCACGACATCATTGTGCTGGAAGGCGCGGGCAGCCCGGCGGAGATCAATCTGCGCGACGGCGACATTGTAAATATGGGCATGGCGGAGATGATCGACGCACCGGTGATCCTGGTCGCGGATATCGATCGCGGCGGTGTGTTCGCCTCGATTTACGGCACACTCGCCCTGCTGACCGATGACGAACGCGCCAGGGTGATCGGCGTGATCATCAATAAATTCCGCGGTGATGTCGCTCTGCTAATGCCGGGCATTAAACAAATCGAAGATCTGACTCACGTTCCTGTGCTCGGCGTGCTGCCGTGGCTGGATGTGGATCTGGAAGATGAGGACGGCGTGGCGCTGCAGGTCGGCAAATATGATGGTAAAACGGAGGAAGTGCTGGATATTGTGGTCGTTCAGCTGCCGCACATTGCCAACTTCACCGATTTCAATGCCCTTGCCGCCCAGCCGGATGTCCGTCTGCGTTATGAATCCGATCCGCTGCTGGTCGGTGAACCGGATCTGCTGATTATCCCGGGCAGTAAAAATACCCTCGGTGATCTGCTGTGGCTGCGTCAGAAAGGAATGGATAAAGCCATTCTCACCCGCCATGCACAGGGCACACCGGTCGCCGGGATCTGCGGCGGCTATCAGATCCTCGGTAAACATATTTATGATGATGTCGAATCCGGATTATCCGACTTACCGGGCCTGGGACTGCTCGATATCACCACCCGCTTCTCACCGGAAAAAAATACCACCCAAACCGCCGGAACCGTGTGCGGTGCACTGCCGGGGATCTGGTCTGCCTGTCAGAGTGAACCGATCAGCGGCTACGAGATCCACATGGGTGTGTCCGAAACCGGTGCGGATGCCATCCCGTTTGCACAGATGCATGAGAAAAACCGCGAGCCGTGCAACCATGCCGACGGCGCGGTCAGCCCGGACGGCAGTGTGATGGGCTCTTATCTGCACGGCATTTTTGACCGCAACAATTTCACCCGTCCGCTGCTCAATCAGCTGCGGAAAAAGAAAGGGCTGGAGCCGCTGCCGGAGAGCACGTTTGACTATGCACTGCATAAAGAACAGCAGTTTAATATTCTGGCGCAGCAGATGCGGGAACACCTCAATATTGATGAAATCTGCCGTCTGATGCGTGCGCATAAGGAGAAAACAGCATGATTTTAATCACCGGCGGCGCCCGCAGCGGTAAAAGCAGTTTTGCTGAAGAACTGGTGGATAACCGCTGTCACAGTGCGCTCTATATCGCCACCTCGGTGGTGACGGATGATGAAATGGCTGCCCGTGTGGCGCGTCATAAGGCCGATCGCCCGCAGCACTGGCGCACGTGGGAAGGTTTTAAAAACATTGCCCATGCTATCCGCTATGAACGCAAACCCGGCGAAGGGGTGATGCTGGAATGTATCACCACGCTGATTGCCAATCTGCTTTATGATGCCTCGGGCGGCGCGGATCCGGACACGCTCGATTACGCGCAGCTGGAGATCGGCATCAACAGCGAAATCGATCATATTATTGATGCCTGCAAAGAGAGTGAGTGCCCGGTGTATATCGTTACCAACGAACTGGGCATGAGCATCACACCGGAAAACCGGCTGGCGCGTCATTTTGTCGATATCGCCGGACGCATTAATCAGAAACTCGCCCGTCAGGCCGAACAGGTCTGGCTGGTGGTCTCCGGAATCGGAGTTCAGATCAAATGAACCTGAAATACCTGTGGGCGACACTCCAGTTTATTACCCGGATTCCGGTGCCGCAGCGCTGGAGTGAAGGTACGGAGTTTCAGCAGTACGGGCGCGGTGTGCCGTTTTTTCCGGTGGTCGGACTGATTGCCGGGATCATTGCAGCACTGCTGACAGTGTGGATTGCCCAGGCGACTCACAGTCCGCTGATCGCCGCACTGGGCTATGTGCTGGCACTGATCCTGATCACCGGCGGTTTTCACCTCGATGGCCTGGCAGATACCTGTGACGGTATTTTCTCCGCCCGCAAACGCGAAAGAATGCTGGAGATCATGCGCGACAGCCGCATTGGTACGCATGGCTGTCTGGCACTGATTTTTGCCCTGATGGCAAAATCCGCTGCCGCGTATGAGCTTCTCGCCTCCTCTTCCCTGTCCCTGACCGCCGCTGCCGGATTGCTGATTTGCGCCCCGGTCGCAGGCCGCACCTGTATGTCACTGGTGATGTACAACCAGCGCTACGCCCGCGAAGGGGAAGGCATGGGCAATATTTATATCGGCCGTATCACTTTGCGCCAGTTTGTCATCACCCTCGCCACCGGCGCGGTGATTGTCACTGTTGCAGGCGGGATGAAAGCCCTCGGCGCACTGATTATCACCGCCTTTATTATTTACGGGCTGGGGCGTTATTTCCGCCATCACCTCGGCGGACAAACCGGGGACACACTCGGTGCCGCTGAAGAGTGCGGGGAAATTATCTTCCTGCTCGCGCTGTTCTGGGTGTAAGCGGATGAGTATCAGCCGATTTATTCTTGTCCGCCACGGGGAAACCGCCGGGAACAAAGACGGTTTATTCTACGGCAGCACCGATTTACCGCTGACGGAACACGGCCACCGCCAGGCATCCGCCGTGGCCGCTTATCTGCGGGATATTCAGATAGATACTATACTGATCAGTGAATTGCAGCGGGCAAGACAGACAGCGGAATACATCCGCGCCCCGGAAACTCATCACTACCAGTGCGACCCGCGTCTCAATGAAATGCACTTCGGGGAGTGGGAAATGCAGCATTACAGTGAGATTGCCGCCCGTTACCCGGCGGACTGGGAGATCTGGATGAATGACTGGCTGCATGCTGCGCCGACCGGCGGCGAGCCGTTTCCGCAGTTTGCGGCGAGGGTTCAGGCGGTGGCGGATGAACTGCGCCGGGAAGCATCAGAAACCCCGGCAACCCGGCTGATTGTCGCCCACAAGGGCGTGCTCGGGCTTATCATCACCCGCTGGTTCGGCCTGCCCGCAGAGGCCATGTGGCAATTCCCCTGTGAACAGGACAGTTACAGTGTGGCGGAATGCCGCGACGGATTTATGACGTTAGCTGTGTTTAACGGGCGATCACGTTTTACGCCTGTTGTTTGATTATAAAAATATAATGTGAGCATAAAAACAATGACAACACTGAAAGACCTGATCCGCGCGATCCCGCCTCTGGATCACGCGGCCATGCAGGCGGCAGAGCAGCATATCAACGGATTGGCCAAGCCGCCGCGCAGTCTCGGCCGCCTGGAAGATCTGGCGGTACACCTTGCCGGAATGCCGGGGATTGACCATCCGGATAATCTGCCGAAAGAAATTATTGTGATGTGTGCGGATCACGGCGTATTTGCAGAAGGTGTCGCCGTCACCCCACAGGAAGTCACTGCTATCCAGGCGCGCAATATCCAGAAACAGCTGACCGGTGTCTGCGCGGTTGCCCGCAGCAACGGTACCAGCGTGCTGCCGGTGGATATCGGCATTGACTGCGATCCGATTGATGACATGATTTCCCTGAAACTGGCACGCGGCTGCGGCAATATTGCCAAAGGCCAGGCAATGTCTTATGCCGATGCAGAGCATCTGCTGGTCGTCAGTGCAGAGCTGGTAAAACAGCGGGTTGCCGCCGGGATCCGCGTTGTCGGCACCGGGGAACTGGGCATCGCCAATACCACCCCGGCGTCTGCGATGATCAGCGTCCTGTGCGGGCTTGATCCGCATGATACCGTCGGTATCGGTGCCAATCTGCCGCTGGATCGCGTCTCGCACAAAGAAGCGATCGTCAGACAGGCTATCGCGCTGAACAAGCCGGATCCTGCAGATGCCATTGATGTACTCGCCAAAGTCGGCGGGTATGATCTGACCGGGATGACCGGTGTGATTCTGGGTGCCGCCGTCTGCGGTATTCCTGTCGTGCTCGACGGCTTTTTATCTTACGCCTGCGCTATCGCAGCCTGCCGTCTGGCCCCTGCTGTCCGGGACTATCTGATCCCGTCCCACTTTTCCGCCGAGAAAGGCGCGGGTATTGCGCTTGAGCAGCTCGGTCTGAAACCTTTCTTATATTTGGATCTCCGGCTGGGTGAAGGCAGCGGCGCGGCATTAGCCATGTCCGTTATTAATGCCGCATGCAGCATGTATTGTCATATGGGGCATCAGGCCGGCAGCGGTTTCACCCTGCCGCCATCCCCCATCCGGTAAAATGGATTATATTTTTAGGGAGTAAAACGCTATGCGAAAGAAGATCCCGAAAACGGATTTACTGATCACCTTTGAAGCTGTCGCACAGTATGAAAGCTACACCCGGGCAGCGGAAGAGTTATCACTGACCCAGAGCGCGGTTTTCCGTCAGATAGCCGCGCTGGAAGAATTTCTGAATGTGTCGCTGTTTCATCACGTCCGCAAACGTATTTTCCTCAGTGATGCCGGAAAACATTACCTCGGGCTGGTGCATGACACGCTGGATAAGCTGGAGAAAGATACCCAGGATATTATGTCCTGGCAATCCTCACAGCAGCTGTTTGAGCTGGCGGTAACGCCGACCTTCAGTACACACTGGCTGATCCCGAATTTACAAAGCTTCCGGGAGAAGCATCCGGAAATCGCATTAAGTATCAGCGCATTAACCACTCCGGCGGACTTTACCAGCCTGAAATACGATGCGGCGATCATGCGTGAGGATTTCTGTAATCCGTGGCCGGATTTTGAATATCTGTTTGAGGAAGAGCTGGTGCCGGTCTGCAGCCGCATGCTGTGGCGGGATGACAGTATCAAGCTCACCACCAGCCAGGTGCTGGAAGAGTTTACTCTGCTGCACCAGACCACCCGCCTCGATGCCTGGAGTGACTGGTTCCAGCTATCGGGCATTCACAACCCGAAAACCCGGGTCGGCCCGCGCTTTGATCTGCTTTCGATGCTGATCTCCGCTATCCGCTCAAATCTCGGTGTGGCGCTGCTGCCGCGTTTTGCCATCCAGAAAGATCTGGAAAACGGCGACCTGGTGATCCCGTGCGACCTGCCGATGAGCACCGGCAACCGCTTTGTCCTTACTTATAAAGAGGACAAAAAAGGATCACTCAACCTGCGGAAGTTCAGTGACTGGATCCACGAGAAATCACGGGAAAAAGAACTGATTTTGTCCTGATAAAAAAAGGTGGCCCGGGCCACCTTTTTTATTATGAATCACACTTACTGTTTATCTGCCGCGATCCGGTTACGGATATTCTCTGCGCGCTCTGCGGTCGGCGGGTGAGAATCAAATATGCTGTTCTGCCCTTTATCCATTTTCGCGAGCTTTTCAAACCCGGTAGCCAGACCTTCAGTAGAAATGCCGCGTTTTTTCAGCAGATCATAGGAATAATTATCCGCTTCCGTTTCCTGACGCTGTGAGAACTGCGCATTAACCAGTTTGATACCCATATCGGCAAACTGGGAATTACTCAGCTCAGACGCAAGACCGCCCGCTGAACCCGCCGCGGTTTTTGCCGCCACGGCAGCATAGGCAACCTGCATGGCTTTGCGGGTGTGACCCAGGCCGACGTGTCCTAACTCATGCCCCAGGACACCTTCGATTTCATTATCATTCATGATATCCATCAGACCGCTGTATACACGGACACAGCCGTTCGCCATCGCCCAGGCATTCGGTTCATTGGTCATATAAACCTTGTAATTCACTTTGGTGCCGTTCACATCGGAACCTAATGATTTGGCAATTTTGTCCATGCGTGCCGCGTATTTTCCGGAGGCCGGTGCAATGTTATTTTTTGCATCCATCTCTTTGCAGGCACCGTCAGTCAGTTTCACCATATCCGCATCAGTTAAGGTGGCAGCCTGAAATAACTGGCCGCCGGACTGCGCCAGGGTGTCATAATTCATATTCTGGCAACCGGCCAGAACAACAGCGGATACTGCAAGGGCCGCGATCGTCTTTAATTGCATTCTGTTTGTTTCCGTTTATTCGGTATTTTTACGAATGCAAAGGTATCAATTTATGTTCATCCGCTGCCAGCAGTCTATTCCGAAAAATACGGCGCAGCGCTGCCGTACCGGCAAAAAAAATCGCCCCGTATCAACGGAGCGATTGTAATGACAGACTGTATTTGCGGGATGAATTACCAGTCGATACCTTTCTGTGCCTGAATACCGCTGTCAAACGCGTGTTTAACCGGACGCAGTTCACTGACGGTGTCTGCCAGATCAGTGATATCGCGGTGACATCCCCGGCCGGTAATAATCACGCTCTGGTTTTCAGGACGATTTTTCAGGTAACTGATAATCTCATCCAGGTCGATATAGCCGTAGCGCACCATGTAAGTCAGTTCATCCAGCACCACGAGGTCATAGGACGGATCCTGCAACATCGCTTTGCCGAACTGCCATACTTCCTGTGCCGCTTTGGTATCGCCTTCTTTGTCCTGCGTGTTCCAGGTAAAACCGGTGGCCATAATATGGAACTCAACCCCCAGTTTTTCCAGCACATTGCGCTCGCCGCACTCCCACTGGCCTTTGATAAACTGCACCACGCCCACTTTCATACCGTGTCCGGCGGCGCGTGTCGCGGTACCAAAAGCCGCAGTGGATTTCCCTTTCCCGTTACCGGTGAAGACCATCAGGACCCCGCCGGTCTTCTGAGCCGCGGCAACGCGCCCGTCGACATGCTCTTTCAGTTTCTGTTGCCGTTGTTGATAACGTTCGTCGCTCATGCAAACTCCTCAGGGAAAGTGTTGGCTCAGGCAGGCTGGCCTGCCACGCATTTCTCGCATTTTTTCGTCTGAACCTGTTCGAAGAAGTTATTCCCTTTGTCATCCACCAGGATAAAGGCCGGGAGCCCTTCCACTTCCATTTTCCAGACGGCTTCCATACCCAGTTCAGGGTATTCCAGAATGTCCAGGCTCTTCACATATTCCTGAGCCAGAATCGCCGCAGAACCGCCGATGCTGCCCAGATAGAAGCCGCCGTGTGCTTTACAGGAATCAGTCACCGCCTGACTGCGGTTTCCTTTTGCCAGCATCAGCATACTGCCGCCCTGCGACTGGAACAAGTCCACATACGGATCCATCCGGTTACCGGTGGTCGGGCCGAGGGAGCCGGAGACCAGGTCTTCCGGTTTTTTCGCCGGACCCGCATAGTACACCATATGATCTTTGAAATACTGCGGTAATCCCTGTCCGCTGTCCAGGCGCTCTTTCAGTTTCATATGCGCGATATCACGGGCAATGATGAGCGGGCCGCTGAGAGAAACGCGGGTGGAGACCGGATATTTGCTCAGCTCTTTCAGGATTTCTGCCATCGGCCGGTTCAGATCGATGCTGACCATGTCGCTTTCATTCTCTTTGCGCATGGATTCCGGAATGTAACTTGCCGGATTGTATTCCAGTTTCTCCAGCCAGATCCCGTCTTTGGTGATCTTGCCTTTGATGTTACGGTCAGACGAACAGGACAGTGCCAGACCAATCGGGCAGGAACCACCGTGACGCGGCAGGCGGATCACACGGATATCGTGGGCGAAATACTTACCGCCGAACTGGGCACCGAAACCGAACTCACGGGTGGCTTCCAGCAGCTCCTGCTCCAGCTCACGGTCGCGGAAGGCGCGTCCCAGCTCATTACCGGTATCCGGCAGATTGTCATAATATTTGGTCGATGCCAGTTTCACCGTTTTCAGGTTCATTTCCGGTGAGGTGCCGCCGATACAGAACGCAATATGGTACGGCGGGCAGGCAGTGGTACCGAGATACTTCATTTTGTCGATCAGGAACGCTTTCAGGCGATCATGTTCCAGAATCGCTTTGGTTTCCTGATACAGCGCGGTTTTGTTAGCAGAGCCGCCGCCTTTGTTGATAAACAGGAAGTGATATTCCGCGCCTTCGGTGGCCAGGATATCAATCTGTGCCGGTAAGTTGGTGCCGGTATTCACTTCCGTGTACATATCCAGCGCCGCATTCTGTGAATAACGCAGGTTTTCACGCTGGAATGTGTTGTAAATACCACGGGATAAGCATTCCGCATCATTGACGCCGGTCCACACCTGCTGGCCTTTTTTCGCCACGATAGTCGCGGTGCCGGTATCCTGACAGTTCGGCAGAACCCCTTTGGCAGAGATTTCCGCATTGCGCAGCAGTTGCAGCGCGACATATTTGTCGTTTTCGCTGGCGTCAGGATCGCTTAAAATCTGAGCAACCTGTTTCTGGTGTGCCGGGCGGAGGAAATAGGAAGCATCATGCACGGCCTGCTGGGCAATCAGCGTCAGCGCTTCAGGTTCAACCTTAAGCATCTCACGGCCTTCAAATGTCGCCGTGGAAACGTGCTCCCTGCTCAGCAGATAATAATCCGTTTTATCTTCCGATAACGGGAATGGCTCCTGATACTCAAAAGTTTTATTTGTCATTATATTCACTCGTATTAAATCAGAAAAATGAAGAACCTATTGACTCACAATTTAAAAAATAAAATTACCTGTCCCGATTATGGTGGCTTATTATGCACGAAAACAAATGATTAAAATGAAGAAGTTGGTGAATTTCATGAAGGAACAGATACGTATCACAGCATTTTAATATTATTAAAAAATCCATTTAAAAACAAATCAATAAACTATAAATTAACGATTTTAAAATGAGAAAATAACATATTATTGTTACATTTAATGATTGGATTAAATTTATAAAATAAAAAACTAAAGTTTATTTTAATAAAAATGAGATCTTAATACGGAAATACAGAATAATGAAAATGTAAAAGTGTTAAGCGGGTCATGAGATGCAAACTGCGGATATAAAAAAACACAGGTAAAAATCCGTACCTGTGTTTTTTCATACATAGAATATGTTCTTCAGCCTGCTTTTTTCAGCGGCTCCGGCTCTGCCATATCAACAACCGTTACCGGCGGTTTTCCGTGACAGCCTTCCCCGTAATGCTCGCCTTCCCAGCGACCGACAATCGCCGCGCCCATCGCATTACTCATTACGTTGGTCGCGGAGCGGCCCATATCCAGGAACGGATCGACCCCCATCAGCAGAATTAACCCGGCTTCCGGGATATTAAACTGCGTCAGTGTGGCGGCGATCACCACCAGCGAGGCTCGCGGCACACCCGCCATACCTTTGGATGTCAGCATCAGGATCAGCAGCATCGTAATCTGATCCCCCATGGAAATCTCAATATTGCAGGCCTGGGCGATAAAAATAACCGCAAAAGAGCAGTACGCCATTGAGCCGACGAGATTAAAGGAGTAGCCAATCGGCAGCACAAAGCTGGCGATTTTATTGGAGACCCCGAACTGCTCGAGCTGCTTCAGTGTGCCCGGGAACGCCGCTTCAGAACTGGAGGTGGTAAACGCGAGCAGTGCCGGTTCGGTGATCCCTTTGGTCAGCCGCAGAATACAGCGCCCGGTGATCAGAACAGCCAGGCCGATTAACACCAGCCATAATGTGGCCAGCGTCAGGTAGAATTCACCCATAAAAATACCGGCTTCCAGCAGTACCACCAGCCCGCGCTCAGCGATCATACCGGAAATGGCGGCAAAAACCGTCAGCGGCGCAAACAGCATGACATAGCCGGTCAGTTTCAGCATCAGGCTGACCACCGACTCCAGCAGTGTCAGAATCGGCTTACCTTTTTCACCGATAGCGGAAAGGGCAATCCCCATAAAAATAGAAAAAACAACGATCTGCAAAATTTCATTACGGGCCATAGCATCAACGATACTGGTCGGGATCAGATGGGCGATAAAGTTTTTCACCGAAAACGCGGCGGTCGCCACATTGTCCACCACCGTATCCGCCGGTGCCACAAAGTTAATTCCCGCCCCCGGTTTAAGCAGATTAACAATCACCAGCCCGAGAGTGATGGAAATAAAAGAAGCGCAGACAAACAAAAACAGCGTCTTGGAAAAAACCCGGCCGAGTGTCCGCGCATCCCCCATTTTTGCAATACCCACTACCAGCGTGGAGAGGATCAGCGGCGCGATAATCATTTTAATGAGTCGCAGGAAAATATCTGTCACCACTGAGATATCAGCAGAATATTGCTGATTAAACCCGGGAGTGGCCAGTTTGTTCAGCGCAAAGCCGACAATCACCCCGATAAATAACGCAGCCACAATCCAGGTCGTTAAACTTCTTGACTTCATACTATCTCCATAATGCTGATGTACTTAATCCCCCGGAGACTTTAAAAAATCTGATTAATTTCTTCTGAGCCTGACGGCAGCAGAAAAAATAATAAGCAGAAAGTGAGGGAGTTCAGAACAAAACTGACATCTGCCTTTAACAAAATAAACAATAAAATACACCGCTATTGACATAGTGATGTGCTATTTTACCGGGCGGACCGTACATTATTCCGCCATTACTTTGTTGCAGATAAAGGATTCCGTAACAGATGTTACGTAATAAAGTGTGTTTTAAACTATTATTTACATCGGATTAACGCCGATGTTGTTTTTTTATACTGCCGGCCGGTTTTCAGATGAAAAATACGGCTCTCCTGAAATCATACTCCTTTTTTATTTGATGTCCCTCTCTTTATTGTTTAATTTTTTGTTGCTGATAAAATAAGCACCCTATTATTTTTCATAAAAAAAATTAATAAAAAAGGGCAGCATCAAATGCCGCCCTTTCAGGAACTGAATGAAAAATCACTTATTTCGGCAGAACCCCGAAGGCACGGAAATTGCCGGTCTGTGTGATAAAAGTGTTGTAATACTCATTTTCCGCCACCGTATTGGATGACGCGGACCCGGCAGACGCGGAGACCAGATCCATGGTGGTCTGGTGGATCTCTTTATTCAGCTTGTCGTGAATGTCCGGATTATCCGATTCGTTAATCTGCTTCAGCAGGCCGGTTAATTTCAGCGCCTGTTTCTGTGTTTCCGCATCTTTAAACTGCGGCTCCGGAATGGCGTAATCGAAAGTCATATTGACGGAATCTTTCAGCTCATCACCAGGTGCAACCGGCTGTAATTTTTCGCCGTAATCCGATTCGATATAGGCCACCAGTTCCGCTTTATCAAAACACTTGGTTTTAATATTGCCGACAGACTGGCGGTTACTGGTGGTAATCTCTGCCGGGAACGCCGTACCGACAGGGTAACTGCAATTAAACAGATTGTGGTCAATCAGGGTGGCATTGCTGCTGCGCACCGGCATCTGCAAATCATGGCCGTTAATGGTGACCTCATACAGCGCCGGTTTAAAGCGATCGCTCTGCCCTTCCACCGCATAAACCTCAGACAACATATAATAGACGTGATTATCCGGGTTAATAATGCCGCCGCTGTTATTGTCATACACCATAAAATTCTGTTTCTCACCCTTCGCATTCTCAATGCTGTGCATACCCGGTGATAATTTCAGTTTCGCGGCGGTACCCGGTTCGGTGGTGTATTCCTTGTCATCCACTTTAAAGGTCAGTGTGGTGTCAGTCGGGTTGCTGTACCAGAATTCATTTTTAGTGCTGTCAGGATCCAGACTGTCACAGGCGGCCATTAATAATACGGCAGAACCTAATACACTTAGTTTTATTGCGGTTTTCATAATCGGTCTCATCATATTGTTCTGAACACAGTCCCGATATTATCAATCCTTATTTCCCCGGCATAGGATAAATTACCGGCAAACGCCGGGGCAGCAAAACACAATAATCAGGCAAAGCCGGAAAATAACAGAATGATGACTTATATCATCAGGCGTTATTGTGTTTTTTCCGCAGTTTCTTTTCTGTTATCGCCAATCTGCATTATTACTGTCATAAACAGCAGAATAGCAAAAAAGCAGATTGTTTTAATTCGTTATTAATATTTAACTATTCGTCATCCGGTGATGTTATCGCGCATTATGTGCACCCCGGCAATATTTCTGTATGACAATCCCCGGTTCAGTGATATGTTTTTTTATTCATATTATTATACCGGATATTACCGTGACTGCTGTTTTACGCCATTGTTTTACCGCCCTGCTGATTATTTTTATTTCATTGCAGACGGCTGCTGCCGGGAAAAATATCCCGGCTGAAATAAACGGCCTTAACGGCACACTGACACTACCGGAAAACAGCAAACCGAAAGGTGTCATCCTGTTTATTGCCGGTTATATCACATTGCGGACCGACAAAGCAGGAACGGGTGCCGGTGCGGCAACCATTAACCCTGCAGATATCACCTTTGCCGGTTATCTGAGTGATTATCAGGCATGGTTTGATTTCCTGCAAAAGCGCTATCCGGACACCCCCGTGTATCTGTCCGCCACAGCGAAGGGGCGTTATTTGCCACCCTGATGGCACAGCAGCATAAACCGGCGGGGATTATCCTGATTTCACCTGCGGGATATACCATCGATATTATCCTGAAAAAACAAATGCGTGCTCAGCCATTCCCGCCGGAGGCGCTGGCTTATATCAATGATGTGATTGACCGGCTGAAAGCAGAAAAAACCACGGAGAATGTCCCGCCGTCTCTCAATATTCTGTTCGCCCCGGAATTACAGCGCTATTTTATGGTGTGGATGCAGTATGATCCGGCAGAAGAACTGGCAAAAGTGACCGTTCCGGGGCTGATTATTCAGGGTGGGCATGACTGTCAAATCCCTCCGGAAAACGGCGAACGGCTTATCCGTACCGCACCGGATAATCAGTATGCGGAGATAGCAACCATGAATCACGTTCTGAAAGCGACCCCTGCTGATTGTGCGGCGGCCATCGGCAGTTACAATAACCCGGCGCTGGCGCTGCACCCGGAACTGGTTCCTGCCATTACCCGGTTTTTATCCGCCCGCTGACATTATGTCAGCAGACGTATTCCGTCAGGATGTTTTTTTCAGTGTCTGCAGGAAGTTATTATAAATTTCGGTGAAATCATCTTTAAAACCGGGGAATTCCGCGAGACTTTTGATATTCAGGGTAATATGCATCATAAAACCGTGGATCAGGCTGCATAACAGATAAGAGTCATACTCTTTAATTGTCTGCTCTGCTTTCAGCTGATTGATAATATCATCCACCCGGCTGCTGATATAGCGCCGGTTAATATCCTCAAATTCATACCACCCGGCGACCGGCATCACTTCCTGAACCGGAATCAGTTCCCGGTAATGCTGTTCCAGATAATTCATGAAACTGCGGACAACAAGCCGCAGCTCTTCCCATTTATCCGCCAGAGGTTCAATATTATCGAGGACAGCACTGATTTTCTGTAATTGTATTTCATAGCAGTGCAATAACAGGTCACTTTTACTTTTAAAGTGGTGATAAAACGCCCCTTTTGTGACCCGTGCATCACGGGCAATTTCATCAATCGAAACGGACTGATAGCCTTTTTCAATAAAAAGTCCGTGTGCCGAAATCAGTAATGCCTGCCGCGTCCGTGCTGAATTTTCCTGTTGCCTGGTCAGTGTGTTCATGGTAAAAATGCCCTGTTACATACTATCAGTATGTAATAGTATCACAGTATTTTTTGGGTGCCAACAAACGGAAATCCTTATGCTTAAACATGATAACACTGTCACGGAATCCGCTGATTCCGTACCGGTCACCGATAAAGAACAGGATGACAATGCCTTTTATCTCAGTGTGATAAAAGACATTATTTTGTGGATTGAGCATAACCTGGATAAGTCACTGCAGCTGGATGTGGTGGCTGAACGTTCCGGCTATACCAAATGGTATTTTCAGCGGATTTTTAAACGCTTTACCGATATGACGCTGGCAGGCTATATCCGCCGCCGCCGTCTGACAAAAGCCGCCACCGAATTACGGCTGACCACACAAAACATCGGTGATATCGCGCTGAAGTATCAGTTTGATTCCCAGCAATCTTTTGCCCGGCGTTTTAAGGCGGTCTTTAATATGACCCCGACAGAATACCGCCGTAATCCCAACTGGGATCTGACAACGCTGCAACCGCCGGTACAACCGGAAATGCCGCCGCTGCCGCAGCCGGACATTATTATGCTGGATGATATCGCTGTTATGGAAAAAGGCTATCACTACCAGTCACCGCTGGATGAAATCGGCCATCTGCATGAAGAGATCCGCACGACATTCTGGCGTGATTTTATCCGTCTGGTGTCACCGGACCTTCCGCATTGTTATGTCCGCACCGCCTATGACAGAACATCGGATCAACCGGAATGTATTGCTATCGGCTATCATATCGGGGTGGATGATCCGGCCTTTATTGTGCAGGGAAACGAATTAACACCGGCGGTGATCAACCGCGGGAAATATGCAAAATTCCATTTTGACGGCTTATTCCGTGATTACCGGGATTTCACCTTCAATGTGTATTTATACGCGTTACCACAACTCGGATTATGCCGCCGTCCGGGACTGGATATCGAAAAATATACCCGTACTGAAGCGATAACGGATAATCCGCCTGAGCATCTGTGTGTGGATTATTATATTCCGGTACTTTAATTCCCCGCGTTTCTCCCTGTTCATGCCGGTTATTTTCTGTTACAGAAAAATAACCGGTATCTGACATAATATTGATTACGGTCAGTAAATCTCAGCACGGTTATTAACCTGTTGTAATATACTATAACCTTCATTAACTCAGTATAAATACGTCACCCTCCGGCAGTTAAATACAATTACCACGGACGGACCTATGAATAAACTGACTCCGCTGAAACCTGTTCCTTCCTTAATCGCTGTTCTTATTACCTGTATTATCTGGTTTGCTGTTCCTGTACCCGATGGCGTTGATCCTAATGCCTGGCATCTGCTTGCACTGTTTGTCGGTACAATTGCCGCGATTATCGGTAAAGCGATGCCTATCGGTGCCGTTTCCATGGTGGCGATTGCCCTTGTCGCCCTGACCGGCGTGACTAATCCCGGCTCCGCGAAAGCTGCGCTCGCTGATGCCCTGAGCGGCTTTTCCAATGAGCTTATCTGGCTTATCGGGGTCTCTATTATGGTTTCCCTCAGCCTGAATAAAACCGGGCTCGGGGCACGTATCGGGTACTATTTTATTTCCCTGTTCGGCAAGAAAACACTGGGTATCGCTTATTCCCTGGCGATCGCCGAAACCGTGCTGGCACCGGTTACCCCCAGCAATACCGCACGTGGCGGCGGGATCATTCACCCGATTATGCGCTCTATCGCTGACAGTTTCGGTTCAAAAGCCGATGACGGCACCAGCGGGAAAATCGGCCGTTATCTGGCGTTGGTGAATTACAATACCAACCCTATCACGTCCGCCATGTTTATTACCGCCACCGCACCTAACCCGCTGATTGTCACCCTGATTGTACAGGAGGCCGGCAAAGGAGCAGAGCTGAGCTGGTCGATGTGGGCTGTGGCCGCATTTTTACCGGCGCTGATCTCGCTGATTACCATGCCGCTGGTGATCTATTTTCTGTATAAACCGGAGATCACCGCCACCCCGGATGCCCCGGAATTTGCCCGTGAGCGGATCCGCGAACTCGGCCCGGTGTCTCTGCCGGAAAAAATCACACTCGGGGTCTTTATCCTTCTGCTGGCATTGTGGGCCGGCGTGCCCGGCTGGCTGTTCGGCAGTGAATATAATGTGAACCCGACCACCGCCGCCTTTATCGGCCTTGCAGCCCTGTTGTGCAGCGGTGTGCTGAGCTGGGATGATGTGCTGAAAAACAAAGGGGCGTGGGATACCGTGGTCTGGTTCGCCGCGCTGGTGATGATGGCATCATTCCTCGGCAAACTCGGGCTGATAAAGTGGGTTTCCCTGACAGTCGGCGGCGGTATTGATCATCTCGGGATCGGCTGGACCGGCGGGATGCTGCTGCTGGTGCTGTTCTATGTCTATTCCCACTACTTTTTTGCCAGCACCACGGCGCATATCACCGCCATGTTCGCGGCATTTTATGCCGCCGGACTGGCACTCGGCGCACCACCGATGCTGCTCGGGCTGACCCTGGCGTTTTCCTCCTCGCTGATGATGTCACTGACTCATTACGGCACCGGCACCGCCCCGATTATTTTCGGTTCAGGTTACACCACACTCGGTGAATGGTGGAAAACCGGCCTGGTGATGAGCATCGTTAACCTGGTTATCTGGATTATCGCCGGCAGCCTGTGGTGGAAACTCCTCGGATACTGGTAACAGATTGACCGGCATCATCATCCTGTGCGTATTCTTTGCCGAATTAAGAATTATCGCATAAAGAATACTTATATACTGACCCCGCAGTTTTTATCAGTGATAACACGAGGGGATGATGCAAAAGGAGATTGTGCAGCCGGTATCTGCGGACACCGGCGCGATTGAGCAGTTCGCGGATAATCCGTCGCCCTGTGCGCCGCTGACCCCGTCGGCGGAAACCCGCTATCTGAAAGCGATGGAGCAGACTGATCGTTATCACTGCCGCTATAATCCGTCCTATGCCCTGCTGGATAACGCGGAGCCCGCGCCGGTCATTCCCGCAGCGCTGTTCCGCAGCGGGTGTCCGGCCACGCACACGGAGGCAAAACACGCGGAAACCATCAAACGGGCGATGGCATCTGTTCTCCGTCTCAGCGGACTCACCGATACCCGGCCGGCGCGTTTCCTGCTGCTGACATCACTGCAGACCTCTCCGCACAATGAATACGACACCCCGCTGTTTCCTGAACTGACACAGTTTGCGCCGGTAAAAGAGTGCGTCACCGCTGTGTTTGCGGATGGTCAGCCGAATACCGTGCTGGCCTGGGCGGTGCTGATGGAGTGGGCGCAGAAACCTGATCCGGTGTATATCTTTGCCGCCGCACATCATGCCGCGCAGTTCGCACAGCGCAGCCCGGCACCTTTTGCCCTGAAAGGGGATATCCGTATACTGAGCAGCCACGGTCAGAGCAGCCACCGCCGGATCATCACCGATAATCTGCCGCAGACACTGCTGGCACCGTCCGTCACCATCCGTGAAATCTACAGCACACCGGCACACCCGCTGCATTATGTCAGCTGTCAGGAAGGGCATTTCCATATTCCGCAATTTACCCGCTTTATGCTGGTTGGTGAGAATAGCTATCCGGCGGGCGCAGGCAATACCGGTCTGTTACAGCTGAATACCCCGCTGCTCACGCCGCTGCCCGCCCAGCGCCTGCTGACGACCGATGTCTGTGAGCAGGGTACCGGCTGTGCCTGCGGCAGCATGCTGCCCTGGATGTATTACCGGGGCAGTATTACGGCGCGGGACGGCCTCAGCGGAGATGAGATATGATGACAGATGCTGTCAGCCCGCGTATTGCGGCCATCAAAGACCACCTGTCGGCAATTCTCAGCCGTAAACCGCTATTTTCCGCCGATCCGGCCACACACTCCTTCTGTCAGATGCGTCTGCAATGTCTGGCGGATACCCGCGCCATTGATACCGCGGCAGAAAGCGCCCTCAGCGGCACACAATGGTATGCGGCAGAACGTGTCCTGATTATTGATAACGGCTATAACCCGCTGACCACGGCGGAACTGGTCATCGCCGCTTATATCACCGGCACCGCCGTCCGTATCAGAACCCGTAATCATAGTGACTGGCTCACGATGCTGTGCGGACAGCCGGGTGCAGGCAATATCATCTGTGAATTTGCCGATCCGGCGCAGAGTGATGCCGCACTGCTGCGCAATACCGATACCGTGGTGGTGACCGGAAGCGATGCCCTGATCCGCCACTGGCGGAAAATCACCCCGCCGCATATCCGCCTGACCGAAAACGGGCCGAAGATCAGCGCTATGGCGATCTGTGGTTCAGATTTACCAGCCCCGGAACTGATCCTGTGGGATACCTGTCTGTTCTTCAGGGGAGTGAGCAACTCGCCGCGCTTTATTCTGCTCGACAGCCCGATGATGGCGGAACGGCTGTACAGCTCGCTGTCACAGGTGCCGGATGAACTGCCGCGTCTGCCGCAGCATATCCGTTTACTGCAGATGGTGAAGGCACGGGAGCTGACACTCCGCCATGTGCTGGCACCGGATTTCCGGCCGCCGGTTTACAGTGCCGTCTCCGGCTGGGGGCTGACATTACAGAGGAAATTTGAACCGGCACACTGGCTGCCGTACGGTTTTAATCTGATCGCCGGTGACCCGGCAGAACACCTGAAACTGGCAGCCAAACACTGGCCGGGTCAGTTACAGACGCTGGGCTGTCACGGCCGTCCGGATCTGCTGCCGCTCAGGGAATCGCGCTTTCTGCGTCACTGTAATACCGGGCAGATGCACAACCAGCCGTTCAGCTTTTCCGCGCTGATAACCCCGGTACAAAATGACATCCGTCTGCGGTGAAATAACACACCGCCGGCTTACGCAGCCTGACATTTGATCTGCTATTATTATTCGTCTCAGCAAAATCACGGATTCGATCGTTATGACCACAGAAGCACCCGTTTTTTTACTCGCCCCGCCTCAGCGTGATGAAGCGGAGTATCTGACCCGTCTGTGCCTGCGCTCAAAACAGCACTGGGGATATGATGAGACCTTTATGGCGACCTGCCGGGATGAACTGACCATTACCTCCGCTGATTTTGACCGTTCGCGGCTGATGACCGCACGAATTAACGGCAAAATCGCCGGTGTTGTGCAGCTGACCATCAACCGCCAGGAAGAGAACGGAAAACTCTCCAAACTCTTTGTGCATCCGGATTATCTGCATCAGGGGATCGGCAGCGCACTGTACCAGTGGGCGGTTTCCTCCGCCCGGACACAGTGTATCAGCGCACTTCTGGTGGATGCCGACCCGAATGCGGAGGCATTTTATATCCGCCAGGGGGCTATCCGTATCGGGGAAACACCGTCGGAATCCCTGCCCGGCCGGGTTCTCCCGCTGTTACTGATTTCGCTGCACTGACACCGGCGCTGTTTTTTTATCCTCAGCCGCCGCATGTGCTGTCAGTGCCGGAAAATCCGCTTCGGTAAACGGCAGTGCGGTCACCGGCAGATTTCCGGGAGAATTAGTCCGCCACAGCTCAAAGGATGCCAAATCCGCCAGAGACCAGCCCCGGTAGTACTGAGGTAATGCCAGCCGCGCTCCGGCGGCGGTTTCCTGCGCTGGCAGTGATGGCAGCCGGTCATCACTCACACTGTAATCCCGGCGCAGCACCAGAAACTTCTCCGGTACCCGCTGCCGTTTATCCCACCAGAGCCCGTCGATACTGTCAAACATCTGCCGGGTGACAGCGGCGGGCTGTGCATCCAGTTGTGCCAGTGCCTGCGGAAGAATACCCTCCATACCCCGGTTAAAATCAGCGACTGACCCGCCGTGCCCCTGTAACAGCAAGGTGATGGCAAGGCGCGCACCCAGCAGGTTGGAATAGAGATCTTCCGGGGTAAATGCCGAAATTTCCTCAGAAAAACCGGGAACCGAGTGATAGCCATACCATTGGGCAATTTCATGCCATGCCGCCAGGCGAAACGCGAGCCACGCGGCCAGATACACACTCAGGGTATAGCGCTCTGCCGGATCCTGCGGCGGGGTAAAACGGCGGAACTGAATACGGCGGGAAGACAGTTCATCCGACAGCGTCAGCATCCGGGCCTCACCGAGGTGCGGATAGATTTGTGTGAACAGGTAATAAGTGTAATCAGCGGTATCCCGTACATGGGCAATATCGATAAATCCGCCGTGGCGGGAATAGATGATCCCGAGGTTTTCATTACTCAGGCCGATAACTTCTGCCACGCCAAACCAGAAGCTGTCATTGTAGACATGCTCCCCCAAATCACCGGCGGTCAGCACATTGCCGATGGTGTAAAACGGCACCGGAACCGGCCCCAGCTTTGCCCGCAGATCATAACCAAATGCGCAGCAGGGACGCAGCCCGTCAGGTGCACTTACATCATCTGCAACCGGAAATACCTGAGCCGCCGCTTCCGTGGTTTGCGGAGAAAGGCCGGCACGGATAACCGGCACGTCGGTCATCCGGCTCTGGCAGCCGGATAACAGCACCATCATGAGAATTGCGCTGATAAATGCCCGCATCAGAATGCTTCCCCGACCTGGAAATAAAAACCGCTGCTCTGCTTCCCGACACCAAAATCGAGCCGCACATTCATCCGTGGTTTGAATTCAAAACGGTATCCCACACCGACGTTCGGCAGCCAGTGACCGCCGCAGAGATGACGCGCACTCTCACTCATCGTCCCGCCGCCGGCCCAGAGCACAATACCGTGCCGCCAGTTCAGTTTGCGCCGGTATTCCACCTGTGAGGCAAAGACATGATTATCCTGATAACGTCCATCGTAATACCCGCGCATCTGCCGCCCGTTACCCAGACGGGAGTACTGATCCCACGGCACATCTCCGGATGCAAACCGCGCGTAGTTATCAAACGCCAGCACCGTTTTATCATCCAGCGGATAATAATAGTTGTACTGAATCTCGGTGGTATTAAACCGCGTATCACTGCCGAGTGACGGCGCATACCAGGTATAACGCAGATCCAGCGCCTGCCCCTGACGGGCATTCGGCAGGAAGTCCCGGCTGTCATAACTGAAGGTGGCGCTGACTCCGGAACTGACCGCATGCCGGTCATAGTCATGCTCATCCATATAGCGGCTGAACGGTTTATCCGGCGAGGCAGCATTCAGTGTACTGAAATCCCAGCCTACCCCCAGATAGGTATCATCCGCCACACGGCGCAGCAGTGACGGTGTCAGCCGCAGTTGCTGTGACTTATATTCACCGAAATGATCTTTGACGCGCCCGGCCTGATACCCTTTTCCCCAGTAATCCGTCGGCACGTTATTAATTGTGCCGCTGAGATAAAAACGCCAGTTATCATTGTCCAGATAGGTGTAATTATTCAGATTAAGCCCGAAGGCCCCGGTTGAGGAGGCAAAACCACTGAGGGATAAAGTGGATATTTTACTGTCAGGATCACTATCCGCCTGATACATGCCGACCAGCGCCACCCCGACACCCAATTCCAGTTCAGGGGTATAAAACGGCCCGGGTAATACCCCCCAGTCGATGGTTTTGCTGCGATCAAACTGATTATTACTGCCCAGTCCGGCCAGTGCATCATCAATTTGTTCCCGTGAGGGTAAATAACCGGCCTTTGCTGTGTGAACCGCCACCAGACCGGCAAATGCCAGCCCGGCGGCGCAATAACGAAATATCATTAAAAACGGAATTCTCCGGAAATAAAGAAACTGTTACGATTATTAAAGCCCACTTCTGAGATTATATTAAAATTGCGGGTCACTTCTAACCGGGCACCGACCAGGTTGCTCCATTTATGGGCAAGATGCTGTTCAACATCGAATTTCATTCCCGGATCATCCAGCGCATTCACAAAATCCTGGAATTGTCCCGGTAAACTCAGTCCGCTGATATCCCCTTTAAAACGCTGGGTAATATCCTGATACATGGCCCCGGTCCAGACCTGTAACTTGGTATTTCCCTGACCGGCGATTAATGGTGAAAAGACAAATTCATAACCGATACGCGGGGAAATCACCAGTGCTTTAATATCCCCGTCGAGGATATCCAGATTGGTTTTGGTGTAGTTAAGATCAACGGTTCCGAAAAACTGATTATATCCGCCGGCCAGTGTCATACCGGCACCATACGTTTTACCTTCGAAATCCAAATCGAACGGCTGTCCTTCCAGGAATTCCAGCGGCAGTTTTGTAAACCCGAGATCAAAGGCCCCGCCATTCAGAATAGTGTGAGATTTCCCTTTGGTTTTCCCGTATAAACCGTACACATTCATAAACGGGAAAATCCAGGAATCCACTTTCAGCATATGGGTTTCACTTTTTTCCCGTGTATGACCGGCATCAACGGATAATGCACTCGCCGTTTCAGGGTTTTTCGGCATAATAAAACCGATTTTATCCACAACAATATCCTGCCGCAGATTCATATAGTTATAACCGACACCAAACGGCTCGGGAATATCATAACCACGGGCACGGGCTTCATCACCCCAGATAGGCAGAATACGGGATTTGGATTCAGAAGGACGGGTGGCATCAAGAGAGCCATCTTCATTCTGTACAGTGCCGCCGGACTGACTGACACTTAATGATAATGACGGGCCGTCAGCATAAGAAAAAGCGCTCAGGCTCAGTGAGCCGGTAATAATCAGAGTATGGAATATCGGGCGTAACATAATATAAGCCGGTTTCGTATAATTAAATGGTGATGAATTCTAACGGCTAATTTTGATAAATTCCGGACTTTACGTGCGATAATAAGCAATAATTGCTATGTGTGTAACGTTATTATTACCAATGGATACAGTAACCAAGCGTTACCATCAGAAAAATACTCACAGATGATGTAATTTATACAGGGAACAATATTTCCTGCATAGTAATGCTATATATTTTATATTAGATTGCATAATTTAAATAATAACATCATTAACTTTCAATATTGCGGATACCATGCCATTTCCTTATAACTATAACCGCACCACATCGGAGTGCGATTAATATCAAAGGAGTAATATTATGGCTCGTAAAGTAAAATTAACGATGGTTGACAAAGGTGAGTTAGGTCATATTTATCCGCAGACAGTTATCTATAATGTTGGCAATAAAACGTTTCTTCTGGCAGAAGATGAAAGCGGAAATTACCTGATT
Organism: Morganella morganii; assembly: GCF_041099235.1. Classification (GTDB taxonomy): domain Bacteria; phylum Pseudomonadota; class Gammaproteobacteria; order Enterobacterales; family Enterobacteriaceae; genus Morganella; species Morganella morganii_E. The sequence goes on from NZ_JBFZSO010000009.1 coordinate 147,560, forward strand.
AAGCCTGTCTATAAAAACGGTACACTGGGCGAAAGTGTCCTCAGTAAAAACTTTGGTCGTTATTATGACATTATCCAGGCTGCGTATGATGATGTGACTGCCACCACTTATATTTGTGCGGTTGACTTAGCCGGCAAAACTATGGAAGTTTATTCAACCACAACACTCGGATTGGTCAGCAGATTTGAATTTGACTATGTTATCGATGACCGTAAAAACTTTAACTTCTTCTTTATCGAAGGACGTCTGTATTATTACCAGGGTGGTGAAGATGCAAATGGTAAATATACCGTAACGTCAATTGTTGTAACTGAGGAATAATAAAAACAGCCCAGTAATAGTTATTGAATTCAACCGGATAACATTAAAGACAGATATAAATCATTACTCCGGATGTTTAATTAACATTTAAAATATAATTCAATAAAGTACATTAAGTTCTCAGCAGTATCTGTTTGTATAAACCTGATGTGCTTGTTCAGGGAACAGAACAACACAGAATGGTGAAGCCGCGTAAACGTATATTGCGCGGCTTTTCGCGTGACTTTCTCATCTTTTCCCCGGTTTTGCGATCTTCCTCCACCCTTTTCAATAATTCACCGTGGTGCAGGAAGGAATCCCCTCTTTCATCATAATCTGTGTTATTTTAGGTACATTAATGAAGACTGTACCCGGGGCGGACAGTTGATAAACCGCAACTCTTTCAGTGTGTTAACAGAATCCCTATGACTGACAACCAAAACTTTGACTCCCATACACCCATGATGCAGCAGTATTTCCGGCTCAAGGCTCAGCATCCGGATATTCTGATGTTTTACCGGATGGGTGACTTCTATGAGCTGTTCTTTGATGATGCCAAACGGGCAGCACAGTTACTGGATATTTCACTGACCAAACGCGGCCAGACCGCCGGTCAGCCGATCCCGATGGCCGGAGTGCCGCACCATGCGGTTGAGGGATATCTGGCAAAACTGGTTCAGCTCGGGGAGTCGGTTGCCATCTGTGAGCAAATCGGCGATCCGGCCACCAGCAAAGGCCCGGTGGAGCGCAAAGTGATCCGCATCGTCACGCCGGGAACGGTCAGTGATGAAGCCCTGCTACAGGAGCGTCAGGATAATCTGCTCGCCGCTGTCTGGCAGGATGCGCGCGGCTTTGGTTACGCCACTCTGGATATCACGTCCGGCCGTTTCCGTATCCTCCAGTTAGAAGATAAAGACGCGATGGCGGCGGAATTACAGCGCACCCGCCCGGCGGAACTGCTCTATCCGGAAGATATGGCGGATTTCGCCATTATTCAGAATCAGAAAGGGCTGCGCCGCCGTCCGTTATGGGAATTTGAGCTCGAAACTGCCCGTCAGCAGCTGACATTACAGTTCGGCACCCGGGATTTGCACGGCTTCGGTGTGGAAAATGCTCCGCTGGCCTTACAGGCCGCCGGATGTCTTCTGCAATATGTCAAAGATACCCAGCGCACCTCACTGCCGCACATCCGCAGTGTGACATTGGAAAACCTTCAGGAAAATGTGATTCTGGATGCGGCCACACGCCGCAATCTGGAAATCACCCAGAACCTCAGCGGCGGCACCGAAAATACTCTGTCGTCCGTACTGGATCTGTGTGTAACCCCGATGGGCAGCCGGATGCTCAAGCGCTGGCTGCACTCCCCGCTGCGTGACAGAGCGGTGCTCGCCAACCGCCAGCAGGCGATTGCCGCGCTGATGGAAATCAGCCCGGATTTACAGCCTGTTCTGCGCCAGATTGGCGATCTGGAACGGGTGCTGGCGCGCCTGGCGCTGCGTACCGCCCGTCCGCGTGACCTGGCGCGGATGCGCCATGCTTTTTCACAGTATCCGGATATTCAGGCACAGCTGAGTGCGGTATCTGATCCGTATATTCAGACACTGCAACAGCGTATAGGACAGTTTGATGAATTACAGGCTCTGCTGGAGCGGGCCGTTGTTGAAGCGCCGCCGGTACTGGTGCGTGACGGCGGTGTGATTGCCCCTGGCTACAATGAGGAACTGGATGAGTGGCGTGCCCTGGCGGACGGTGCCAGTGATTATCTCGACAAACTGGAAATCCGCGAGCGGGAAAAACTCGGTATCGATACACTGAAAGTCGGGTTTAATGGTGTCCACGGTTACTATATTCAGGTCAGCCGCGGACAGAGCCATCTGGTACCGATCCATTACGTCCGCCGCCAGACGCTGAAAAATGCCGAGCGCTATATCATTCCGGAACTGAAAGAGTATGAAGATAAAGTTCTGACCTCCAAGAGCAAAGCACTGGCGATTGAAAAAGCGCTTTATGATGAGCTGTTTGATCTGCTGCTCCCTCACCTGGAAGCTCTGCAGCTCAGTTCGGACACTCTCGCGGAACTGGATGTGCTCACCAACCTGGCCGAGCGCGCGGAAACCCTCAATTACACCTGTCCGCAGCTGACGGATAAAGTCGGTATTCAGATCACCGGCGGTCGTCACCCGGTTGTCGAACATGTACTGACAGAGCCGTTTATCGCTAACCCGCTGACAATGTCACCACAGCGCCGCCTGCTGATTATCACCGGCCCGAACATGGGCGGTAAAAGTACCTATATGCGGCAGACTGCGCTTATCGCACTGCTCGCGTATATCGGCAGTTTTGTGCCGGCAGAAAAAGCCGTTATCGGCCCGGTGGATCGGATTTTCACCCGCGTCGGGGCATCGGATGATCTCGCTTCCGGCCGCTCCACCTTTATGGTGGAAATGACCGAAACCGCCAATATCCTGCATAACGCCACGGAACAGAGCCTGGTACTGATGGATGAAATCGGGCGCGGCACATCCACCTATGATGGTTTATCTCTGGCCTGGGCCTGTGCGGAAAGTCTGGCAAACCGTATCAAAGCACTGACACTGTTCGCTACCCACTATTTCGAGCTGACCACGCTGCCGGAAAAACTCGAAGGCGTGGCCAATATCCATCTGGATGCAGTTGAGCACGGCGATACCATTGCCTTTATGCACAGCGTGCAGGATGGCGCGGCCAGTAAAAGTTACGGCCTCGCAGTGGCACTGCTCGCCGGGGTGCCGCGTGATGTGATTAAACGCGCGAAGCAGAAACTGCGCGAGCTGGAATCGCTGTCACTGAATGCGACGGCAAGCCATGTGGAAACACCGCAAATGAATCTGCTGGATGCACCGGAGGAAGCGGCCCCGGCACTGGATGCGCTGGCGGGCATTAACCCGGATTCACTGACACCGCGTCAGGCGCTGGACTGGCTCTATCGCCTGAAAGAGATGCTCTGACAGCCGGACAAAAGAAAAGGGGGGAATTTATTCCCCCCTTTTGCATGAATCATATTTATAACTGCCCTGAGAACGCTGTTTTACGGATCACTCAGTTAAACAGTGAATTCTCACACAACCCGTGGTTGTGCAGGATATCTTTCAGGCGGCGTAAACCTTCCACCTGAATCTGCCGCACACGTTCGCGGGTTAAACCAATCTCGCGTCCGACATCTTCCAGTGTCTCCGCCTCATAGCCCAGCAAACCAAAACGGCGCGCCAATACTTCCCGCTGCTTCGGATTCAGTTCATACAGCCATTTCACAATGCTCTGCTGCATGTTGTTGTCCTGCAGCCGGTTCTCCGGCGTGACATCATTTTCATCAGACAGAATATCCAGCAGTGCCTTATCGGAATCCGCCCCCACAGGGATATCCACTGAGGTGATGCGCTCATTCAGACGCAGCATACGGCTGACATCATCCACCGGTTTATCCAGCTGTTCGGCAATTTCTTCCGCTGTCGGCTCATGATCCAGCTTTTGTGCCAGTTCACGGGCGGTGCGCAGATAGACATTCAGTTCTTTGACAATATGGATAGGGAGACGGATGGTGCGGGTCTGGTTCATGATAGCCCGTTCAATAGTCTGACGGATCCACCATGTTGCATAGGTAGAAAAACGGAAGCCTTTCTCCGGATCAAATTTCTCCACCGCGCGGATCAGCCCGAGATTACCCTCTTCGATCAGATCAAGCAGCGCCAGCCCGCGATTACTGTAGCGGCGGGAAATTTTAACCACCAGACGGAGGTTACTTTCAATCATACGCTGGCGCGCTGCGGTATCACCCCGCAGGGCGCGCCGTGCAAAAAAGACTTCTTCTTCTGCGCTGAGCAGTGGTGAAAAGCCTATCTCACCAAGATAAAGCTGTGTAGCATCCAGGACACGCTGGCTGACACTCTGCACGAACTCAATGTCCGGGCCGGGATCGTCAGATTCACTCTCCTCCGCCAGCTGTTTCTCATCAAACAGCTCTTCATCTTCAGCCTGCTCAGCGGCAAAATCTTCGTCGTATAACTCGTTAGCGTTCAGTGGATTACGGCTCATCAGCTTGCTCCTACCCCGATAATTCAGGCAGAACAAGCTGTTCTGCCGTTTATCGCTGCGGTAAGTACTGCAGCGGGTTGACTGATTTTCCCTTGTAACGAATTTCAAAGTGTAATCTTACAGATGTGGTTCCGCTGCTGCCCATCGTGGCAATTTTCTGACCAGCTGCGACGTCCTGCTGATCTTTAACCAGGATGGAATCGTTATGCGCGTAGGCTGTCAGGAAATCATCATTGTGCTTGATGATGACCAGATTGCCGTAGCCGCGTAACGCATTACCGGTATACACCACTTTACCCGGCGCTGAAGCAAAAACAGGCTGTCCACGTGTACCACCGATATCAATACCCCGGTTACCGCTGGTAGGTCCTGTGTAGTTGGAAATGACTTTGCCTTCCGCTGGCCAGCCCCATTTAAAGGAACCACTATTTACGGCGACAGGCGCGCTGGTTGTTGTTGCCGGAGCGGTAACGGCTGCAGTTGTTGCCGCTGTGGTGGCAGCAGTGCCGTTATTCGCTTTTGCCTGTGCGGTGACCTGAGATGAGAGCATCTTACCGCCGGCCGGTTTAGCGCCTGAAGATTCAGAATACGCATTAGTTGGTTGAGAATCAACCACCCCGTTTTGCGGAGTATTCCTATTTGTTGCGACCTGAGTGCCACTGCTGACCGGTGCAACATTGTTGCCGCCGCCGTTGCTTAACCGAATCACCTGCCCTTCGTTCAGGCTGTACGGCTCAGGAATATTGTTCTGTGATGCCAGTTCGCGGAAGTCAGATCCGGAGATATAAGCGATGTAAAATAATGTATCACCGCGCTGAACCGTGTAGGTATTTCCGCTGTAACTGCCTTTCGGGATCGCATCATAATTACGGTTGTACTGAATCCGGCCATCGCTGCTGGTCTGCACACCGGCAGAACGCGGCTGCTGCACACTCCGGCTGACCGGCTGTGTGTTATTGGCAGAACTGAGCTGAGGACGTACCGGCATCGGTGTGGACACAGATGTACTGTTGTTATCATTGCCTGCTGTCATTACCGGTGCACTGCTGCTTTCGTCCACACTGCTGATTGGTGCGGCATGATACGGCGTTGAGCATCCGGCCAGAACCGTGCTCATCAGTGACCCAATTGCAACCCATCGTATTGTTTTCATAGGGTTTCTTGAGTTCATATTCCTTCTCCCGAAACTGGAAATAGTGCGAAAACTGACAATCAGAAAGTCACCACGCGGCCGCAGGCCACATGGCAGGATTGTATTATTAAAACAGATACTAAGCGAAATGAAAAAGTCTTGTTACCAAAATAGCCATTTTTATCCCAGATCGCCGTGAATCAGAGGAACAAACCGGACTGTTCCGATCGATTGGGTATGAAAATCATTGCCCCGGCGGCGGATCAGTTTGAGCATCTGCTGCTGTTCCCCCACCGGTATCACCATCCGGCCGTTATCCGCCAGCTGACTGAGCAGCGCCGGCGGGATATCACTGGCCGCAGCGGTGACAATAATGCCGTCAAACGGGCCACGGGACGGCCAGCCTTCCCAGCCGTCACCGTGACGGGTGGAAATATTATGCAGATCAAGCTGTTTAAAGCGGCGTTTGGCATGCCACTGTAATCCTTTGACCCGCTCAACAGAGTAAACATGCGCCGCAAGGTGTGCGAGGATCGCCGTCTGATAGCCGGAGCCGGTGCCGATTTCCAGCACATGCGCCTGCGGAGCCGGGTCCAGCAGTTCTGTCATCTTAGCCACCATAAACGGCTGGGAGATGGTCTGCCCGTAGCCGATCGGCAGCGCAGTGTTGTCGTAAGCTTTGTGTGTCAGCGCTTCATCGACAAAATTCTCCCGCGGGACAGCCGCCATCGCCTGTAACAGACGTTCATCGCGGATCCCGGCCTGACGTAACTGTGTAATCAGATCCTGTACCACCCGGCGGATCATTCCTGTATCACCCCTGCTTTTTGTAACCAGTCTTCTAATTTTTCCTGCACGCTGTAGGCGGTCAGATCAACATGCAGCGGCGTGACAGAGACATAACCTGCATCCACCGCCGCGAAATCGGTATCCGGCCCGGTATCCAGTTTTTCCCCCGGAGGGCCGAGCCAGTACAGCGGATTTCCTTTCGGATCCATCTGTGTGTAGACCACATCCGGTGCCCGGCGCGTTCCGCAGCGGGTCACTTTCATCCCTTTGATCTCACTGAGCGGGACATCCGGCACATTCACGTTCAGAATATTACCGGCCCGTAACGGCACCTGCTGCAACATGGTCAGCAGACGGCAGGTAATTTCCGCCGCCGTATCATAATGCGTTTCGCCGTTCAGAGAGACCGCAATCGCCGGTAATCCCAGGTGACGCCCTTCCATTGCCGCCGCAACCGTACCGGAGTAAATCACATCATCCCCGAGGTTCGGACCGCAGTTAATCCCGGAAACCACAATTTCCGGACGCGGGCGCATCAGCAGATTAGCGCCGATATAGACACAATCCGTCGGCGTGCCTTCCACCAGCGCAATATCGCCGTTCTCATGTACTACCGTGCGCAGCGGGCGATCGAGTGTCAGCGCGTTGGATGCCCCGCTGCGGTTGCGATCAGGCGCAACCACCTGCACATGGTAAGTACGCCGCAGCGCCTCAGACAATGTCCGGATCCCCGGCGCACTGACGCCGTCATCATTACTCACCAGAATTCGCAGCACAACGGTATCCTTTTTTATCAGTAGCAGCTCGTTTATTACGACAGAAAACTATTTTATCAAGTTAGCCGCGATAAAAAAGGGTTATAACAGATTTAGTCTGATTGCTTTTTCCATATTCAGCTGCATGATACTGCTATTGTTATTTATCACCGAAAGGATTTCTGCATGGCTATCTGTAAACGAATCACTGCAACCCTGTTCACCGCACTGACTGCCGGACTGCTTCTGGTGTCAGAGGCATTTGCGCTGTCACCTCAGGAAGAGACCAGAGTGGAGAATCTGCTGACTGCCGTCGGGCAGCAGGAACAGCTGATTTTTATCCGCAACGGCAGTGAGCATAATGCCGCCGAGGCGGAATCGCATCTGCGCCTGAAATTAAGCAAAACGAAAAAACGGCTGAACACCGCAGAGCAGTTTGTGGATAAGGTCGCATCGGGCTCCTCCATCAGCGGTACACCGTATCAGGTAAAACTGCCGGGCAAAGATCCGGTGGATGCCAAAGTGTATCTGACTGAATTGCTGGCGGAAACAGACAAAGCCGCCGCGGCAAAATCTGAATAAAAAAAGATTAAAAAAGGGGCGGAAATTATTCCGCCCCTTTTTTATGTTAATCAGTCAGTTGATTATTCGCTGAATTCTGCCGCCTGGTCTGCTTCCAGCTCAATAATTTCGCGGATAACGCTGGTGGCGAAACTGCCGGCCGGCAGGAAGAACGATAAACGGACAGTTTCGTCATCCATCCATTCAGATGCGAAATGTTCCGGATACAGCATCAGCGCACGACGGGCACTATCCGCCCCTTCTTTCGCCGCCAGTTGCCACAGCGTCTGCCATGGTGCCAGTTGTTCCGTTTCAAACGCCAGCGCCGCATCCTGAGAGCCTAAATCGCCCTTACCCGGTAACGGTGCGGTAATACGCAGTTCACGGTTATTCAGGCGCTGCTGCACATCCGGCAGTTCATCCGCCTGAACCGCAAACCAGCTGCCGCGCCCGGCGAGTTGTACCGCATCACCCTGCAATGCGGTTGCCTGAAGCTGCTGTGTCAGGCGGGCATCTGCCACCGCGTTAAACATCGCACTGCGGGCAGCGGAGAGATAAAAACCGCGTTTGCTGCGATCTTTCACACTGATTTCGCCGTCAGCCCAGCGCTGCGCGAAATGCAGATTCTGACCGTTGCGCCCGAAACGCTGCTCACCGAAATAATTCGGCACCCCTGCCTGTGCAATCTGCTGCAGACGCTGTTCTGTCGCGGCACGATCGCTGATCCGGCGCAGCACAATAGTAAACTGATTACCTTTCAGTGCGCCGATCCGTAATTTGCGTTTCTGGCGGTTAACCGCCAGAACTTCGCAGCCTTCAAGCGACATCTGTGTGAAATCCGGTGTTTCTTTTCCCGGCATCTGCAGGCAGAACCACTGTTCGGTGACCGCATGGCGATCTTTCAGCCCGGCGTAGCTGACAGCACGGGCGGCGATTTTCGCAAATTTAGCCAGTTCTTCCGCCACAAACCGCGTGTTACAGCCGGTTTTGCGGATACGGACCATCACATGTTCGCCGTCACCGTCCGGTTCAAACCCCAAATCTTCCTGCACCAGAAAATCTTCCGGCTGTGCTTTCAGCACGCCGGTGGCTGCCGGTTTACCGTGGAAATAACTGACCGGGAGACTCATGCTTCAACCTTCACAAGCAGCGCCACCGCCTCGCAGGCGATCCCTTCTTTGCGGCCGGTGAAACCCAGTTTCTCGGTGGTGGTGGCTTTCACATTGATGTCATCCATATGACACTGCAGATCTTCCGCCAGATTCACCCGCATCTGCGGGATATGCGGCAGCATTTTCGGTGCCTGGGCGATAATGGTGACATCCAGGTTGCCCAGTCTGTAGCCTTTCTCCTGAATACGGCGGAAAGCCTCACGCAGCAGCACACGGCTGTCCGCGCCTTTATAGGCAGGATCAGTATCCGGGAATAATTTACCGATATCCCCCAGCGCCGCCGCCCCCAGCAATGCATCGGTGGCCGCATGCAGAGCGACATCGCCGTCGGAATGCGCCAGTAATCCCTGTTCGTAAGGAATGCGGACGCCCGCAATCACAATCGGGCCTTCGCCGCCGAAGGCATGAACATCAAAACCGTGTCCGATTCTCATCATGTTGTCTGTTCCTTATTGTTATTGGACAGGTAGAACCCGGCAAGTGCGAGATCTTCCGGCTGTGTGACTTTAATATTGTCCGCGCGGCCGGGCACCAGCAACGGCTGATAGCCGCAAAACTCCAGTGCGGAGGCTTCATCAGTAATCACCGCCTGCTGAGACAGCGCCTGCTGCAGACAGGTGCGCAGCAGATGAAGCGGGAAAAATTGCGGAGTCAGGGCGTGCCACAGCTGTGTGCGCTCAACAGTGTGATCAATACCGGTATATCCGGCAGATGCCACACCCCGCTTCATGGTATCGCGTACCGGTGAGGCCAGAATCGCCCCCTGCACACGGTTATCTGTCTGTGTGTCTGACATCACGGCCAGCAGCCGGTTCAGATCCGTCAGTTGCAGGCAAGGACGCGCAGCGTCATGCACCAGCACCCAGCTGTTTTCCGGAGTATGATCAGCGAGATAATCGAGACCCGCGAGGACAGAATCCGCGCGCTCACCACCGCCGGTGACAGTGCGGATCCGGGGATGCCGCGCGACCGGTAATGTACTGAAAACTGTATCCTGCGGATGCAGCGCCACGACCACCTGTGTGATGCGCGGGTGTTCCAGCAGAATAGCTAAGGTATGTTCCAGAATGGTTTTTCCGGCGATTGTCAGGTATTGCTTGGGGCATTCGCACTGCATGCGGGTACCGGTACCGGCAGCCGGGATCAGCGCCGTGACCGGAGTATCATCAGAAATACCGGATAAGTCCGGTGCCGGTTGTGCGCCGGTCATTGCGGAAGAATGTATTGTCATAGAGATTAGTTACTGCGACTTTGTGACTGCGCGTTCTGCTGTGTCCGTTTTTCGGACAGGACCCGGTAAAAGCTTTCGCCGGGCTTGATCATGCCTAATTCACTGCGTCCGCGCTCTTCGATGGCCTCAAGCCCGTCATTCAGATCGCCGATCTCAGCAAACAGCTGTTCGTTACGGGCTTTGAGCTTCGCATTTACCTGTTCTGATGCAGCAACATCTTCACTGACCTGTACATAGTCGTGAATACCGTTTTTCCCTAACCACAATGAATATTGCAGCCAGCCCAGAATAACTAAAAGTAATAGCGTCAGTTTACCCATCACCGCCCCCGAAAAGATCGGCTAATCTTCCCATAAGATCGGCGCAGATGCTACTGTTCCGTCCGTTATTCGGACAGAAGATCAGTAAACATCCCGCTGATAACGCTTTGTTGTCCGTAATCCGTTCAGAAAAACCTGTGCCTCTTCTGCGGACATCGCCCCTTCACTGCGGATAATATCCAGTAATGCGGCATCCGTATCTTTTGCCATCCGGAAAGCATCCCCGCACACATAAATGTGTGCGCCCTGCTCCAGCCAGCGCCAGACAGTTTCCCGCATTTCAGACAGCTTATCCTGCACATAAATCTTCTGCGGCTGATCCCGTGACCAGGCAGTTGTCAGTTCCGTCAGCACGCCCTGACGCACAAAGTCTTTCAGCTCTGTCTCATACAGAAAATCACTTTTTTCATGCGGATTGCCGGTAATCAGCCAGTTTTTTCCGCCGGATTGCTGAGCTGCACGCTGCTGAAGAAACGCACGGAACGGTGCAATACCGGTGCCCGGACCTATCATAATCACCGGTTTTTCCGGGTCATCCGGCAGGCGGAAGTGGTCATTATGTTCAACAAAACAGGCAACCGTATCCCCGGGCTGTAACTGATGAGTCAGGTAACGGGTTGCCGCACCGTAGCGGGTGCGCCCGTCAGTCCGGAACTCCACCACCCCGGCAGTCAGATGCACCTCATCCGGCGAGATCAGCGGCGACGAGGAAATAGAGTAAAGGCGCGGCATCAGCGGAGGCAGGCAATCCACCCAGGCTTGTGCAGAGGTCTGCACTGCAAACTCACGAACCATGTCCGCCACCGGCCGGCGCTGTGCGTACGATACCAGTTGCTGCGGATCCGCAATCATATCCAGCAGTTCCGGCGCATTACTGAGGCGGGCGTAAGCCGCCACAACTGGTGCGCTGTTGATGGTCAGCTCACACTGCGTCAGCAGGGCGTTACGCAAAGAATACGATTTTCCTTTCAGCGTGACGCGCTCAGTACCGTCAAACCAGAGCAGCCCCAGCAGCTCACTGACCAGTTCCGGACTGTTTTCCGGATACACACCCAGCGCATCACCGGTCTGATACCGCAACCCGGTGCCGCAGATATCCAGCACAATCTGACAGACATGCTTTTCCGATTCCGGTGCGGTCAGGCGCACAGCGCGGCGCAGAACCGCAGACTGTGGTTTATCACGCTGATGCGGCTGTGAATCAATCTGCACCACCGTATTGTGAGTGAGATGGCTGAGCCTTTCTTCATCTGCCGGCGGTGTCAGGGTCAGCAGCTCAGAGAGCAACTGAGAGATCCAGTTATCTGCAGTAACCTGATAATCACTATCTGCTTCCGCACGCGGCAGGATCCGCTGCGCCCCGAGGGCATGCAGGCGGTTATCAAAATTCTTTCCGGCCTGACAAAACTGCGGATACGCCCGGTTGCCCAGCGCCAGTACCGCATAGCGGATACCGGCCAGTGACGGTGCCTGAACGGAACGCAGGAAATGAAACAGCGGCAGCGCATCTTCCGGCGCATCACCATCTCCGGTGGTCGCACAGATAAGTACCACCAGCGCGGATTCAGGAAATTCAGTCAATGAGATATTCCCTGCATTCACCAGCCGTACCGCCCGCTGCGCGCTGAACAACTGATCCCGCAGGGATTCTGCCACACGCCGGGCGTTACCGGTCTGGGATGCGGCGATCAGCAGAATATCCGCCGGTTCCCGTCCCGGCGCAGACGGCATTGCCGCTGCCCGTTCCCGGCACCAGGCCGATAACCAATTCAGCTGTTGCGGTGTCAGTTTGTCAAGTAAGGGTTGCAGATGCTGCCAGTCGGGCGCGGAGAGCTGAGAGGTTGTGGTCGGCGATGTCATAGTAAACCCGGTAAATGAGTGTATCCGTTATTATTCTGACGTTCCAACATAGAGAAAAGCGCAGGATTTGTCGATGGACAAATAGCAGGAAAGATTCTGTCATTTATCGGTCGCTTTGCTGTTTTCGGGTAACATTTTCACTGAATATTGCGTAAAATGACGCTTTTCTACCGCTGTATCGTCATTTTTCCGGAGAGTGTTATGACCACCACGATTTTTAAAGAGTTCCAGTTTGAAGCCGCCCACCACCTGCCGCACGTACCGGAAGGCCATAAATGCGGGCGTCTGCACGGGCATTCCTTTCTTGTCCGTCTGGAGCTGAGTGGTGAGGTGGATGCACATACCGGCTGGCTGATCGACTTTGCTGAGGTCAAACAGGCGTTTAAACCGATTTATGACCGTCTGGATCATCACTACCTCAATGAGATCCTGGGGCTGGAGAACCCGACCAGTGAAGTACTCGCAGAGTGGATCTGGCAGCAGACCAAACCACTGCTGCCGATGCTGAGTGCCGTGCTGGTCAAAGAGACCTGTACCGCAGGCTGTATTTACCGCGGTGAATAATCAGGCAATATTAAGATATTTATGAGTCTGCATCGAGAAACGCCAGTTACGCGCGATGCAGGTCTCAATGCAGAGAGCAGTGGCAGCCGGTTTCTGACTGATCGGCTGCAACGCCACCACCGGCTGTTTATCCCCCGGCAGTTTCGCCAGCAGTAAATCCAGTTCATCAATATCCCGCTGCCGCCCGACCGGATGTTTCACCTCATCAGCCCGCAGCAGTGAAGGTGTCAGCACATCATAACCACCGCGCATATTCACTTTCGGGGAAACGGTCACCCAGGTCTTCTCACTGCACTGCACCGGTTGTGTACCGCTGGTTTCAATCTGGCACTGATAACCCCGCGCTTCGAGCACCGCCGTCAGCGGTCGCAAATCGTATAAGCACGGTTCACCGCCGGTGATCACAACATGGCGGGCTGTATAACCTTTCGCCTCAAACTGCATAATAATGCTGTCTGCATCCAGAGAGGCCCAGCGGTCGTCCTCCTCTGCTTTGTTCATCATATCTTCTGCTGAACAGGCTTTTTCCGGTAACTGTTCCCAGGTATGTTTGGTATCACACCAGCTGCACCCGACCGGACAGCGCTGTAAGCGGACAAAAATCGCCGGAACGCCGGTAAAAACCCCTTCGCCCTGCAATGTCTGAAAGATTTCGTTAATAGGGTATTGCATCACTCATCTGTTCCTTACGTTTAAGACCGTATTATTGCAGATAATTATCCCGTCAGCATGACTCTTTATGTTAAAGTACCGGGTTGACTCTGACCGCGTTTCACATCAGTAAAAACGCTGCTAATCATGACAGCGACAGGATTAATTACATGAAAGAAAATAATACGGCGCTACGACGGGGGCTTACAGGGCGGCACATCCGCTTTATGGCACTCGGATCGGCGATAGGCACCGGCCTGTTTTACGGCTCGGCAGCCTCTATTGAGCAGGCGGGTCCTGCTGTTCTGCTGGCCTACCTTATCGGGGGTGCGGCAGTCTTTATGGTGATGCGTGCGCTGGGCGAAATGGCAGTCCACCATCCGGTACCGGGTTCATTTTCACAATATGCCAGCCATTATATGGGGCCGCTCGCCGGGTTCCTCACCGGCTGGAACTATGTTTTTGAAATGCTGATTGTCTGTCTCGCGGACGTTACCGCCTTCGGCTTCTATATGAAACTCTGGTTCCCGGATGTCGATCAGTGGATCTGGGTGCTGGGCATTGTCTGTTTCATAGGCGCGCTGAATTTATGTCACGTGAAGATATTCGGGGAAATGGAGTTCTGGCTCTCGATTGTCAAAGTAACCGCGATTATCGCCATGATTGTCGGCGGTGCCGCGATTATGCTGTTCGGCTTCGGCCAGGAAACCGCACATCCTACCGGTATCAGTAACTTATGGGAATTCGGCGGCTTTATGCCGAACGGAATAAGCGGGGTGATAGCCTCACTGGCCATTGTGATGTTCGCCTTTGGCGGTATTGAAGTTATCGGCATCACCGCCAGTGAAGCACAGAACCCGGAAAAAACCATTCCGAAAGCGATCAACGCAGTACCACTGCGTATTCTGCTGTTCTATGTGCTGACACTGTTTATTCTGATGTGTATCTTCCCGTGGAACCAGATCGGCCATAACGGCAGCCCGTTTGTGCAAATTTTCGAGAAACTGAACATCTCTTACGCGGCTAATATTCTGAACCTGGTGGTGATCACCGCCGCCGTTTCTGCGATTAACAGTGATATCTTCGGTGCAGGCCGGATGATGTACGGCATGGCGCAGGAAGATCAGGCACCGAAGTCTTTTATGAAGCTCACCAAAAACGGTGTGCCGTGGATGACAGTTCTGGTGATGAGTGCGGTTCTGCTGGTCGGCGTGGTGCTTAACTACCTGATCCCGGAAAAAATCTTCATTATTATTGCCTCTATCGCAACCTTCGCGACCGTCTGGGTCTGGCTGATGATCCTGTTATCTCAGGTGGCAATGCGCCGTCAGATGAAGCCGGAAGAGGTCAAAACCCTGAAATTCCCGGTACCGATGTGGCCGGTTGCGCCCGCTCTGACCATCACCTTTATGGTCTTTGTGATCGCCCTTCTGGGTTACTTCCCGGATACACGTGTGGCACTGATGGTGGGGATTGCCTGGGTGGTAATTCTGACTGTCGGTTATTTTGCCGGTGTTAAAAAACGGGTATAAACAGACTGTTTACTGCTCTGAAAACACGAAACCGGGTGAATAAAACACCCGGTTTTTTTTATGTCCGGTATCAGGGTTCGCTGTCGATACGCTGAATACGGGAACCCATAATCTGTAACGTTCTGAGCACCATATTGATGCCTTTGAGCGTGTCCTGATCTTTCAGTAATTTATAGGTATTGCGGAAATTGTACTTTTCATCACTGTACATCATTTCCATTTTGGCCTTGTTCAGCGCCAGCCCGCTTTCCCACAATAATGCGATACCCGATTCCGCATTATCCGCCAGTTTATTGACCTCATTCTTGCCGATAATATCGACCAGATCCGAGACCAGAGACAGCAGATCAATCACATTATCAAAGCGGTTCAGCTGCATTAATACCGCCAGTTTTTCCGCTGTTTGTGCGGATAATTCAGGCTGTGGCACAGCAGTCTGTTCATTCATCTGTTCTGTTGCAGACATTGCAGTTTCCTCCGTTATACCAGGCCGCGAACGGTTGACCAGTACAGCCCGCGGTTAAAACCGGTACGCAGCAGGCCACCCAGCTTTGTCGCCGGTGTCGGTAACACATCATGCTTATAATCATACTGGAGCGGCATCCCCGCATTCAGCCCCATCTGCGCGACAGCCTGAACCCGTCCGTCATAAATGGCGGTGGTATAGCCGAAACGCATCTCGCCGATAATATTATCCACCACGACAGTTGACTGGTTATGGCAGCTGCCCGCAGCTTTACTGATCGGCAGATCCACGGTATCCCCGAGGACATACACGTTTTTCAGCCCGTACACCTGCAACGTTTCCGGATCTGTCGGCAGCCAGCCCTCTTCCGGGTCACCGTCGGATAATCCGGTATTGCGTACCGATTCCACCGCAGAAATCGGCGGCGTACCTATCAGCAGATCAAACGGCTGCTCTTCCCCTTCTTTGGAATACGCAATTTTCTTTTCAGGGCAGACACGCTCCAGCGTAAAACCACGCTGAGCCTGAATATTACGTTCCTGAAAGACCGCCGGCAGGACTTCACAAACATCTTTCTGCATAAACAGGCAGTTACGTAATAACTGAGATACTGTCGGATAGGTATAAACGATTTCGATATCCTGACGGACACGGCGCTGACGGAAATAATCATCCAGCATCAGCGTGGTTTCCATCGGTGCTATACCGCACTGGTGAGGAACATTCGGGGTATTCGGGAAAGAAACCGTAATAAAAATCCGGCCTTTTTCGAATTTTGCCAGCTTTTCAGCCAGCTGGCGGGCAGGTTGATACTGATAGAAATGATCGGCGGCTTCTTTCATTCCGGAGATCCGATCCGGTCTCGGCTGACAACCGGTCGCGATCACCAGGTAGTCATATCCGTATTTGGTGCCGCTTTTACCCTGCAGCGTCTGTGATGCAAAATCAAAATGCTCAACACGGTCATGAATAAACTGAATTTCGGGGCGAAGCAGAGAGCGTTGTGACTTCCGTAATTCCTCTTTCAGATACAGATTAAAGGCCACATACATAAACGCAGGTTTATAATAGTGCCATTCACTGTCTGAAATCAGGACGACTTCCACTTTCTTCTGATAAATATCATTTAACAGCTTTCTGGTCAGAATATTTGCGACCATCGTGCCGCCGGCGCCGCCGCCAACAATAACAATACGCTGCATTTAGTTTCTCCGGTTAATTATTTAACATTAAAATTAAATAAATGACACACAACATCAACACGGAATTAACTATAGCAGTTAGTTAATCATTCTTACTTATATAATCTATACTTATATATTATTTTTTTGATACAAACCGAGTTATTGAAATTCTGCTATCAAAGGATGATGGTCTGAAGCATCTGTCTGCATAACGTCCGATAAAATCAGTTTAAATCCGCGATAAAACAGGTAATCCAGCGGGTGGCCAAATGCTTTAGTCCGGATATCATGCGGAAAAATCACTTCTTTCAGGCCCTGCGCACGGGCAAAACGTTTCAGGGCATTCATGCGCTGCCGGCTCCAGGCATTAAAATCACCACCGAGGATCACCGGTCCGATATGGCAGCGGATCTGAGAACCGACTGTATTCAGCTGGCGCCGGTAAACATCCACACCAAAACTGAAATTAATAGCATGGACATTAATCACCATCAGCTGACGTCCGTCCGGCAGAGGATATACCGTCACTAACGCGGATTTCGGCAGGCGCAATAAAGGTTCTTTCTGCTGCAACGGGCAGCAATAGATTGGATGAGAGGTTGCCAGTGTCATCACACCGGAAGGATGCTGCTGAAAATGCAGCGCGGGAACCTGATCAGCAACCAGCTGGTGTTTTCCGGCCAGACTGACCAGCTCAGGAGAGGGCTGTGCTTCCTGAAGCAGGACCAACTGAGTGTCATGTAAAATGCGATCAAGGGTTTTGCGCCAGTCAGGACGCTGTTGCTTATAGATATTCCAGACCACAACGCGGATAGTTTGTTCCGGTGCAGATAATGGTAAACCAACCGGTAATCCGTTACCCAGCATATCAGCCGACATGGGACGGATTTGTCGTGCCGGATGCCCTGCGACATACCGGACGGACCAGTTTTTTTTCTCTTTCAACGATGACCCCGATACTGTTTGCTTCTGTCCATCACTATCTTAGCAAACTTTGATTCATGCTATCCGGTTCAGAACACGTATTCAGGCGAAAAATATTTTTTCTTTCCCCAAACGCAAAAAAGCCACCCAAAGGGTGGCTTCTTCACTTAATAATAACCTGGCGGTTCCCTACTCTCACA
>NZ_JBFZSO010000010.1:0-114966 GCF_041099235.1 Morganella morganii
CGTAGGAGTCTGGGCCGTGTCTCAGTCCCAGTGTGGCTGATCATCCTCTCAGACCAGCTAGGGATCGTCGCCTAGGTGAGCCGTTACCTCACCTACAAGCTAATCCCATATGGGTTCATCTGATGGCGCGAGGCCCGGAGGTCCCCCGCTTTGGTCCGCAGACATTATGCGGTATTAGCTACCGTTTCCAGTAGTTATCCCCCTCCATCAGGCAGATCCCCATACATTACTCACCCGTCCGCCGCTCGTCAGCGGAGAAGCAAGCTTCTCCCTGTTACCGCCCGACTTGCATGTGTTAGGCCTGCCGCCAGCGTTCAATCTGAGCCATGATCAAACTCTTCAATTAAAAGTGTTTGATGCTCAAAGAATTAAACTGTTTACTGCTGCTTATTTCTAAGCTGCTGTATTGGTCACTCTTCAAGACTTCTCAAAAATATATTTTTTGTGATATGTCCTGCGAGTGCCCACACAGATTGTCTGATAAATTGTTAAAGAGCAGTTGCAACATTCGCTGCCGTTGCCGGTCTTCTGCGTTGTTGCGAGGCTGCGTATATTACGCTTTCCTCATTTGGTGTCAAGTATTTATTTTCAGACTTTTCACCTTGTTATCTCAGCGGACTTCGCGTCCTGTGCTGTGACAACGGATGCGCATTATAGGGAGTTTTCATCTGACCGCAAGGGGTAATTTATAAAAATGTGCTGACTGCTGATTAATGCAGCAAATCATCCTGTAATCGTCAGTTTTTTCAGCGATTCGAGTCCCAATTGCTGCAAAACAGGCTGTAATTTCTGTGTCGTTTCATCATCCCGCATGCAATACGCCACGTTTTTTTCAGCGGTTAAGTGATGAGGTTTCTCGCTGTTATTGATTAACCACTGCACGCGGCGGGCAATCGCCGCACCGGAATCCACCAGCCGGGTGCCGTCCGGTAATGCCGATTTCAGTTCTTCGGCAATCAGGGGGAAGTGTGTGCATCCCAGAACGACTGTGTCAGGCGGCTCTTTCATATTCCGCCATGGTGCAAGGATAGTTTCCAGGGCACCCGCCGGAATCGCCTCACCGTACAGCTTGCGCTCCGCAAGTTCGACCAGCTCCGCCGATCCCAGTAGTGATACCTGACACTCAGAAGCAAACCGGTCAATCAGCTCCCTGGTGTATGCCCGTTTTACCGTCGCCCGTGTTGCCAGCAGCCCGACCAGGCCGTTGCGCGTCAGTTTTGCCGCCGGTTTGATCGCCGGAACCACGCCAACCACCGGGATATCAGACATTGCACGCAGCGCAGGCAATGTAATGGTGCTTGCGGTATTACAGGCAATCACAATCACTGCCAGCGGATACTGCTGAGCAATCTGACGGACAATTTTAGTCACACGTTCGACAATAAAGGCTTCGGTTTTTTCACCGTAAGGAAACGCCTCATTATCGAATGCATATATATAGTGGAGATCAGGAAGTAATTGTCTTACTTCCTGATAAACAGATAAACCGCCCATGCCGGAGTCAAACAGCAGCACTGTCGGGCGGGTTTTCGGATCAGAAGTTGTAGCTTCCTGTGAGGAAGTATTCGCGGCCAGCGGTTCGATAGCCATACGCAGTCTCGTAGTCTTTATCAAACAGGTTAGCTACTTTACCACGAATTGTCAGATGGTCAGTGATCGGATATGCAGCTGTGATATCAAAAATACTTGTTCCACCCAACGATACACTTTCAGTTTTATAGGTTTTGTCGTTATAAAACTTATCTGTCCGCTGACTGATATACTGATATGTCACGCCCATATCAACATCTGCAATCACCCAGTCCAACTGGTATTTTACCTGCTGTCTTGCCCTGCGATCTAATCGTTCATTAGTATCTTTATTTCTTGCATCCAGATACTGATAAGTCAGCTGATGGTGAAAAATACCGGTATCCATCTCACCGACCCATTCCAAACCTTTGAACTCAGCCTTGCTGCGGTTACTGTATGTACTGACCATACCGATATCATATTCGATGAGATTCTTTATCTCATTACGATAACCGGACAATTTCCATGATAATGGTCCGGTATCGCCTTCCAGACCGAGTTCCCACTGTTCACTTTCTTCAGGCTTCAGCTTTGAATTTCCTTTCAATACTCCTCCGCCATCAAATACTGTATCCGCATAAAGCTGACCTAATGTCGGAGCTTTGAAACCTGTTGCATAAGAACCAATAACACGATATCCATCAATAAATTCCCAGCCTGCACTTGTCTGCCAGGTTGTATGCCATCCGAATTGAGAATGATGGTCAGAGCGTACTGCCCCTTCCAAAATAACATCATCAATCTGCTGTTGTGCTGTCAGATATAACCCAGTATCAGAGACTGATTTACTTTCTGCGGTAAGCGCCGTACCCGGTTCTGTTTCTTGTTTTTGATAATCAACTCCAGCGTTGATACTGCCATAACCCACACGGTAATTGTTACCCCACTGGACTGAGTATTGTTTTGAGTTGTCTAATGTTGCACTTTTTTCATAACGCCCGTAACGGTTATCATAGTTGTAATCTTTGACCCTACTGTAGCTCATGAGCAATTGGGAGGAGTAATCATCCTGATTAAAAGTTACACCTGCATCATACGTGCGATTTTCAAGCTCGCGGCGGTCATTCGCAGGATCTTCCGGTTGTGACCACTCTGCTGATTTCAATGCAAAATATTTGCTGCGATTATCATATCCATAAGCTCTGCCATATACTGAAAGCTGCTCATTCAGCTTATGATTGACGTCCAGCCAATAGGTTTTATTCATGAAACCATAATCACGACCACTAGGTGTGGAATAGCCATCATAGTCATTACGGATTTCAAAACCTTTGGAGTAGGTATATGCACCCGCAGCAGTGATTCGCGTATTTTCACCAATCTGCTGCTGAGTGGTTCCGGTATAATTCTGATAGCCGTGTGAACCAATACCCGCTGTGATATTTGAGCCGATATCATCGCGGATAGTAATTATATTCAGCACACCACCGATAGCATCAGAGCCATAAACGGCAGAACGCGGACCACGGATAAATTCCACCCGCTGAACCAGCGCCACCGGGAACTGATTTAAATCCGGCTCACCTGTAATACCAGCGTTATTCAACCGGACACCATCAATCAGGACAAGCAAATGCTTTGCCTCCGTACCACGGACGCGAACAGTACTCGCCTGCCCCAATCCGCCACTCTGAGTCACATCCACCCCCGGTAACCGGCGCAGAATATCGACGACAGAATTCGACTGCCACTTATCTATCTCTTCACGGGTCACAACGGTTACCGGCGCCAGCACGGACGAAACCGGCTGCTGGAAGCGGTTAGCAGAAACAATTATCTGATCATCATTAGTATTAGCAGAAGCGCTAAACGATAACGCGGAAAACACGGCCAGTCCGACAGCGGACAGCGCATAAGGCGAGGTCATTTTCATTTTTTCCTGAGCACCCACATATATATAAAGAGGATGCCACCCGTCTGCTTTGTAGCGTCAGCAGGACGGACGACAAATCTTCGGCAGGTCTTCGGACTCAGGAGGGTACTACATTATTCCCCGCAACGACTTCCCGTCATTTATAACAGTGTCATCGTGTTGCTTTTACCATTACCGCTGCGCGCCAGTTCCGGAATTTCACCGGATTCCCTTTTCATTCTTATGAAGAAACCGAATTATCATGCTACGATCCGGTTTTAAAACCTGTCCAGAATAAGATGTCTGAATTGTCGGGCGGAACACTTTAATCACCAGGACACGAACATTTTTTGTGATCAGCAAAACGGATCGACGCGCCATGCATAACACGTTACCTATTGAAAATTATGAAGAACAACTTGCAGAAAAGGTAAGAAGCCTGCAAATAATGATGCAGCCTTTTCAGCCGCCGGATGCTCACGTATTTGCGTCACCTGTTTCACACTACCGGATGCGGGCCGAATTCCGTATCTGGCATGAAGGGGATGACCTCTGGCATATCATGTTTGATCAGCAGACCAAACAGCGTATCCGGATTGATACCTTCCCGGCCGCGAGTCAGCTGATTAATGACATGATGCAGGCCATTTTGCCGTTGCTGAAACAGACTCATCTTCTGCGTCACAAACTTTTTCAGATTGATTATCTGTCGACACGCAGCAACAAAATTATTGTCTCCCTGCTCTATCATAAAAAACTCGATGATAACTGGACAGAAGCCGCCAGGACATTACGGGCACAATTACAGTCACAGGGTTTTGATTTACAGCTGATTGGCCGCGCCTCTAAAACAAAAATCATGCTGGATAATGATTATGTTGATGAAGTTTTGCCGGTCGCAGGTAAAGAGATGATCTACCGCCAGGTGGAAAACAGCTTCACGCAGCCGAATGCGGCGGTCAATATTCATATGCTGGAGTGGGCACTTGCCGCGACACAAGGATCACAGGGCGATTTGCTGGAGCTGTATTGCGGCAACGGCAATTTCTCACTGGCACTGGCGCGTAATTTCCGCCGTGTTCTGGCAACCGAAATCGCCAAACCGTCAGTGGCTGCCGCGCAATATAATATTGATGCTAACCATATCGATAATGTGCAGATTATCCGTATGTCCGCGGAAGATTTCACACAGGCAATGCAGGGCGCACGTGAATTTAACCGCCTGGCGGGGATTGATCTGTCCTCTTATGAATGCAATACCATATTTGTCGATCCGCCGCGCAGCGGGCTGGATGCAGAAACCGTCAAACTGGTTCAGGGCTACGAGCGGATTCTGTATATTTCCTGTAATCCGGAAACATTATGTGAAAATCTGGAAACACTGAATCAGACACATGATGTCGTGCGGCTGGCGCTGTTTGATCAGTTTCCGTACACGCCACACATGGAAAGCGGTGTTTTGTTGATCCGGCGCGGATAAGTTGTTACGTGTTTCCCCGGAAAGTTCTTGATCCCTGATCAAGAACTTTTTTACTTTATGAGTTTATATCAATTATTTCTTTATGATCTCCGGCTGACTTCCCGGTTTTCTTTATTCATCAGAATGATCCACTGAGGCCGCTGGCAAACGATGAAAAATACGTCATAAAGTGACATTTAAATCCTGTAAATATTCATTCAACGAATATTCATTACACTCATAACATTTCAGAGACAAAAAATAACCCTCACGCAATAGATTAACAACCAGCCCAAGGCCATTAAAAAAAACGTTTTCGGTAAATAAATATTTAACAATTTACTGTGAGCAGCTCCTGATATTAATTATTCTTCTGAATTTAAGGTCTTATTTTTATTTTTACTCCTCTATACTCGGCCATAAATAATCCCGCAACTTAATTGAAAGGTATTTTTATGTCTCTGAAGAAAATGACGTTAATTTCAGCCACCCTGTTATTTGGTAGTTTTCAGGCAAATGCACACAATGTTTGGATTGAACAAACTGACGGCTCAGATTATGTTGTCCGTTTTGGTCATAATCCGACAGAAAAATATCCGGAAAATAAATTAAAACCGGTTCAGGCTGTAATGCATGACGGTAAAGTGGAAACTGTCAGCACCACCTTTAAAGATGGTGAAGCTTACTTTGTTATGCCTGAGAATGCGTCAATTATATTATTAGGTTACGACAACGGCGTCTGGAGTAAATTAAAGAATGGCCGTACCGTTGAGAAAAATAAAATTGAAGTGCCGGATGCTGAGTTCAGCAAGAACCCGATTAAATTCAGCAAAAATATCGTTAAGTGGGATGACAACGCCACAAAAGTCTTTAACACCCCTTATGAACTGGTCCCGATGACCAAACCGGTGGCCGGTCAGGAGTTTGAGATCAAAGCCCTGAAAGATGGTCAGCCGCTGGAAGGCATGAAAATCGCCAAGAGCGAAGAAGATCCGGGTGTGTTAACCAACAAAGACGGCCTGGCAAAATTCAAAGCTGAAAAAGGCGCCAATAAAGTTTACGCCGAATACAAACTGGATACACCGGACAATAAAGAGTACGGGTTCCAGCAGCTGGAATATGTTTTATCTTTTGACGCTGAGTAATTAAACGTTATGAAATCTGTTTATTTATTTGCCATTTTACTGATTAACGGGGTGCTGTTGGCAACAACAGCACAAGCTCACTCCATGCATGTGGTTGCACAACTGGAAGGGAATGTGATCAGCGGGCAGTCTTATTATTCTGATATGTCTCCGGCAAAAGATACTTATGTCGGTACGTATCTGAAAGGCCATGAAAATGATGAAATATCCGGAAAAACTGATGAAAAAGGGTATTTCAAAATCGAAGTCCCGGCGACCGGTGATTATATTCTCTATGTTGAAGGTGATGAAGGGCACAAAGTGGAAACGGAAGTGCCGGTTATTTCCGCCACAGCCAATACCGGCAGCAGTGATTCCTCTTCCGGTTATATTCAGATCCGCCAGGATATTGACCAGCTGAAGAATAAAATCTATCTGCAGAATATTCTCGGTGGTGTGGGCTATATCGTGGGTATTTTCGGCGTGATTGCATTCTTCCGTGCCCGTGAATTAACAAAGCAGGCCGCTAAAAACGCCGCATAACAGGAGGAAGACCATGCATTTATCTGAAGGCGTATTACATCTTCCTGTTCTGGCCGGTGCCGGTGTGGTGGCTGCGGCCGGGGTTGCCATTGGCATCCGCCAGCTGGATACCTCGCGTCTGTCACTGGCAGCCCTGTTCGGGGCGGCATTCTTTGTTGCCGGTACCATCCATGTACCGATCGGGGTCAGCAGTGTGCATCTGATCTTAAACGGGCTTGCCGGATTGTTCCTCGGCTGGGCGGTTTTCCCGGCATTCCTGATTGCCCTCGCGCTGCAGGTGCTGTTTTTCTCCTTCGGCGGCTTCGCGGTTCTCGGGGTTAACCTGTGTAATATTTCCATTCCGGCGCTGCTGGTCTATTACCTGTTCCGGAACTCCCTGCGTCCGGGGCTGAGTCAGGGGCGTCTGGTGTATCTCGGTGTGATGGCCGGAGTTATTGGTACCCTGGGTACGGTGTGTCTGACCTCGCTGGCACTGGTGCTGGACAGCGGTAAATCTTATATCGATCTGGTCTGGCTGCTGTTTATCGGACACCTGCCGATTTTTGTCACCGACTCCCTGATCAGTGTGGGGATTCTGCTGGCACTGGCAAAAATGCGTCCGGCTTCCCTGATGGTCAATCAGCCCGGGCATACCTATGGATAAATGGCTGCCTCCTCACCGGCGCCTGCTTCTTGCGGTTATCTGGGCTTTTCTGCTCAGCGGTATCCGGCAGACCGACTGGCTTATCGCCGGTCTGTCGGGTGCTTTTCTGCTGTTTGTTGTCTGCCGCCGCCGTCAGTTGGGCTGTTCGCTGCTGACGGTGTTGAAACTGAATATTTTTATCCTGTTTGTCTGGCTGACACTGCCGTGGAAAATCGAAAGCCAGGGGATCGTGCAGTCACCGGCAGGCGTGTTTCTCGCCCTGCAAATCACGCTGAAAATGAATGCGATTCTGCTGTTTGTCTCTGCGATGCTGACAAACATGACAGATATCGATCTGGCGTGTGCCGTGAAGCGTTACCCTCTGCCCGACAAGCTGATAAAGCTGTTTATTCTGACTATCCGCTATATTGCGATTTTCAGTGAAACCAAACAACAGCTTGAAACGGCCATGAAAGCACGGGGATTCCGCAAAGGGATGAATAAACGGACATTTACCATGTTGTCCCAATTAGTCGCCCTGCTGCTGATCAAAGCCATGCACAAAGCGGAAACCACTGAAATGGCGCTGAAAGCCCGGGGTTTTTACGCGCGCCCGTCTTCTGTTAATACAAAAAGGTCTGTTAATGACGTCCCCAAATCCCCTGATTCAGGTCAGCAATCTGGTTGTCAGCCGCAACAATGCGCCGATAATTCAGGATCTGAGCTTTGAACTGAACGCCGGAGAACGGCTTTTTCTGTGCGGTGATATCGGCAGCGGGAAATCGACCCTGCTGCACACATTGTTAGGTTTTATCCCGTTTACCGGGGAGATTTCAGTTTTCGGTAAATCCCGTTATTCCGAAGATGATTTCACCGAGGTGCGCGGCCCGCTGGGATTGCTGTTTCAGCATCCGGATGATCAGCTGTTTGGCCCGGGCGTGCTGGATGATGTGATGTTTGGTCCGCTGAATATGGGGATGACACAGGATGCGGCGCGGGAACGCGCTTTACAGTGCCTGGAAATGCTGGATATTGTCCGCCTGAAAGACCGCGCTGTGACTGAGATTTCCGGCGGTGAGAAGAACTTTACCGCACTGGCCGGTGTGCTGGCAATGTCGCCGTCTGTTCTGCTGCTGGATGAGCCGACCAACGGTCTGAATGAGAAAAATATTCAGCGTCTGGAAGACATTCTTACACAGCTGGATCTGCCGATGATTGTGGCCTCACATAATCAGCAGTTTACACAGCGGATGGCGCACCGGGTGATCCCGTTCCCCTGCCGCCCCTGAGCCGGATATAAAAAACCCCCGGCAGCGGTTATCCGGCTGCCGGGGGTCTGTTCTGACGGATCTGAATCAGGCGTCCACAAATACCATTTTAAGAATAAACAGCAGTGATACCACCACCACGCACAGGTTCAGCTCACGCCAGCGGCCGGTACCCATCTTCATTGCGCAGTAAGCGATAAACCCTAATGCAATCCCTTCGGTGATAGAGAAACTGAACGGCATCATCACGGCAGTCACAAACGCCGGAACGGATTCGGTCAGATCATTCCAGTTTACCCGCACCAGGCTGGAGGTCATCAGCACACCGACATAAATCAGCGCCCCGGCAGTCGCATAAGCCGGTACCATGGCTGCCAGCGGTGAAATAAAGATCGCTGCAAGGAACAGCAGACCGACCACAATGGCAGTCAGGCCGGTACGTCCGCCGACGGAAACCCCGGAGGTACTTTCAATAAATGCGGTAACAGAGGATGTCCCCATCGCAGAACCGGCGACGGAGCTGATACTGTCCACATACAGCGCTTTTTTCATGTTCGGGAAACGGCCTTTTTCATCCGCCAGCCCGGCCTTATCAGTCACGCCGATCAGGGTGCCGGAGGAGTCAAACAGGTTCACCAGCATAAACGAGAAGATAATCCCGGCGAGGGATAAATCCAGCGCGCCCATAATATCGACATGGCCGACAACCGAGGTAATTCCCGGCGGCACATCAAATACGCCCTTGTAAGTGACATCCCCGAGGAAAAGCCCGATGGAGGTTGTCACCACAATCGACACCAGCACCGCCGCGTGAATATTACGCGCCGCCAGAATGGCGATAATAAAGAAGCCCAGAGCCCCCAGCACCACACTGTGATCGGTAAACTTACCGATAGTCACCAGGGTATCCGGATTCGGCACAATAATACCGGCGTTTTTCAGACCCATCATGGCGATAAACAGCCCGATACCGCTGGTGATCCCGACCCGCAGACTCAGCGGGATATGAGCAATCAGCCAGTAACGGATGCGCAGTAAGGTCAGAATAAACAGGCCGACCGCGCCCCAGAAAATCGCGCCCATCGCCACTTCCCAGGAGTAGTGCATCGCACCCACCACCACAAAGGCGAAAAAGGCATTCAGCCCCATTGCCGGCGCAACCGCCACCGGCAGGTTAGCAAATAATCCCATTCCGATACTGCCGATGGCAGCGATCAGACAGGTGGTGACAAACACCGCTTTGATATCCATCCCGGCGAACGAGAGGATCTGCGGGTTTACAAAGATGATATACACCATGGTGAGGAAGGTGGTCAGCCCGGCAATAATTTCTGTGCGGACAGTGGTACCGTGTTCCTGTAATTTGAACACGCGCTGGAGCAGGCCCTGATGAGGATCAGTGCCGGAAGTCGGAGTAGTCATGAATAAGGAGTCCCAGAAATTTGTTTTTTTCGGCTTATCCTACCGCATCGTTTTCAAAAAGAAAACGTTTGCGTTTCATTGCTGGAAAATCCCGGTCATTTACCGTACCGGGATTGTTACTGATCAAACTTATGATGAACAGGATGCCGGTTTTTCTGATAACAGCACTGTTTTCTTCCTGCCGTAACCAAACAGGCGGGCAAGCCATGACTGACGGGGCTGCCGCTGTAATGAATAACGGCGCATCAGGGCATTTGCCCCCAATTCCAGCCCGGAACACATCACAAAATAGATAAAAGCGACAAACAGGAAAATCTCTGTCGGGTAGACCATGCTGCGGTTATTGACCTGAGACGCGAGGAATGACAGCTCCCCCACACCGACGATATAGGCCAGGGAGGTGTCTTTAATCAGCGCAATCCACTGATTAATAAAGGATGGGATCATCATCCGCAGCGCCTGCGGCAACACAATATGCCACAGCACTTCCCAGCGGCTGAAACCGAGGGACATCCCTGCCTGCCACTGCCCTTTGCCGATCGCCAGAATACCGGCCTTCACGCCGTGGGCAATATAAGCAGAGGTGACCAGTGCCAGAGCGCAGACTACCGTGGTAATTTCCGGCACATCCACACCAAAGGCGATCGGCAGCAGGAAATAGACCCAAAATATCAGCATAATGATGGGAATAGCGCGGAAAAACCCGAGAAATGCGGCAAACAGGTTTACCCACCAGCCACGCAGCATCGCCAGCATTACTCCGCCGATAGTCCCGAGCACGACAGAAATAGCCCCGGCAATCAGGCTGATCACCAGTGTCAGTGCCGCACCCTCAAGCGGACCGTCCGGGAAAGTGCCGAACAGCAGGTATTCCCAGTTATCACGAATTACGGAAAAATCCATCTTAATGCCCCTGTGCCAGTGCCCGTTGTGTCCGCCACTGCCCGAAGGCTTCCATTACGGCAATAATGGCGATATAGAGGATCGTCGCGACCCCGAAGGCTTCAAAGGTTTGCAAGGACTGACTTTCCACCTGACGCGATGCATAAGAGAGTTCAGCCACACCGATCGCCATAGTCAGGGATGAGTTTTTCACCACATTCATATACTGCCCGAGCAATGGCGGCATGGCGATCCTGACCGCCTGCGGCAGCACCACATAACGCATGGACTGCCACGGTGTCAGCCCGAGCGCCAGCGCGGCTGATTTCTGCTGCCGCCCGATCCCGGCAATCCCCGCCCGTAATTCTTCCGCAATAAACGGTGCGGAATAGAGTGTCAGCCCAAACCACCCGGCGATAAATTCAAATGACGGCCATGCGAGCGTCAGCCCGGCCAGTTCAATTTCATGCGGCGTATTCAGCCAGATTTTCAGCGCCTGCGGCAGGATTTCCCCGGAGGCGAAATACCAGAAAAACAACTGCACCAGCAGCGGCGTATTACGGAATACACTGGTGTAAGCACTGACTGACCAGCGGAGCGGCGCGAGCTGACTGTCCCGCCCGGCCACCAGCAAAAAACCCAGCAGTGTCGCCGCGAGAATCGTCCAGAATGAGATAAGCAGGGTGATCACAAACCCCTGCCCCAGCCACCCCAGATATTCCGGCGCAAGTAAGTGCGCACTTATAAATTGCTCAAACATCCGCTAATCCCGTCTGTTACCGCAGAAATGCAGGAAGCCTCACCGGAGTGAGGCCTGATTCAGAAAATACACTCACGTTACTTCGGCTGATCAGACAGCGGAGCGAACTTAAATTCACCGCGTGGTTGTTCAGCTTTGGTGCCCGGACCAAACCACTGGTTATAAATCTGCTGTGATTTGCCCTCACTTTCGAGTTTCAGCAGGGTTTTGTTCACCGCTTCCACCAGACGGGTTTCCCCTTTCGGTGCCGCCAGCGCCTGGTATTCACGGGTCAGACTGAACGGAGAGAGTTCAAACTCCGCTTTTACTGACTCCGGCAGGTTACCGAGCAACCCGACCAGTTTGGCATCATCCTGCGTGATGGCATCGACGTTACCATTACGCAGTGCCGCGAAGGCCAGCGGGGTATCATCATAAGAAATCACTTTGGTGCCCGGATATTTCTCGCGCAGCGTTACTTCCTGAACCGTGCCTTTATCCGCGCCGATGCGCAGTTTTGCCACATCTTCCGGGGTTTTCAGCACGCCTTTACGGGCAATAAATTTTTGTCCGGTCTGAAAATCAGGAATGGAAAAATCCACCTGTTTCGCCCGCTCGTCAGTAATGGTGAAGTTCGCCCCGATTAAATCCACTTTGCCGGAAACCAGCAGCGGAATACGGTTTGCCGGGTTGGTCGGACGCAGCTCCAGCTTCACACCGAGGTCATCAGCAACGGCCTGTGCAATATCCACGTCATAACCGGCCAGTTTTTTGGTCTGCGGATCGATAAATCCGAACGGTGGGTTGCTGTCAAAAACCGAAATACGGATCACACCGGCCTTCTGAATATCATCAAGCTTATCAGCCTGTGCTGTACCACTTACTAATGCTAAACCGGCAAGCAGAGCCGGAACAAATAATGTCGGTTTCATACACACCCCTGGAATCAGTCACGGAAAACGTCAATTTGTGTAAATCACCATCTCACGCTATCAACTCCTGCTTAGTTCCTGAAATACTAAGAAGGTATAATTCCATAACAAATGATTCTAAGACCTGTTTAACTGCTCTTTTTTGCCTGTATAAACATCACTTATAACGAAACGAAATAACTAAATGATATTTTAATCAATTAATTCGGTACTATTTTTATCCGCCAGTCCGGCACTCTATAAAAAAACACCGGCTGCCAATACGCCGGTGTTCAGACACACAGAACAGAAATCACGACACTAATGCATTACCGCACCGGCCGCAGAAGCGGCTGTCCGGCGGATAACCGGTACCGCATTTCTGACAATATCCGGTGATAGTCTGCGGAGCGTTATTGCTTAACTGCTCCGGGTAACCATTATTGTCACGACCATGCTTATTGTAACCCGTATTACCATGTTTGCTGCCGTGGCCGCTGTTGCGGTTCCCGTGACCGGATCCGCCTCCGCTGTTAAAAAACCGGCTGAATAAACCCATCGCACACCTCCGGAAACACTGTTTTGTCTGTTTCAGAAAGTATAAACCCCGGAGTTAACTCCAGGGTCAAATCAAAACGGGTACTTTTACAAAAACAGACAATATCGCCGGAGAAGCAATCCTGTTATGCCGGATCATTCCCTTTTTCGCCGTTATTACTGTGTGCGGAAACTTCAATCACATGCTCACCGAGCAGGATACGTTCCACATCATCCCCTTTCACATGACGGAAATCCTGCCCCTTCACGTAATAGAAGATAAATTCACAGATATTCTGACAGCGGTCACCGATACGCTCGATAGAGCGGGCACAGAACAGCGCGGTCAGAACGCTCGGGATAGTGCGCGGATCTTCCATCATGTAGGTCATCAGCTGACGGACAATCCCTTCATATTCCTGATCCACTTTCTGATCTTCGCGGTAGATACGGATAGCTTCCTGAATATCCATCCGCGCAAAAGCATCCAGCACATCATGCAGCATCTGAATGGCATGGCGGCCGAGGGATTCCAGACTGACCAGCAGCGGCTGATGCTGTTGTGAAAATTTCTCCAGCGCGGTTTTGGCAATTTTGTCCGCCACATCCCCGATGCGTTCCAGCTCGGCGATGGTTTTGGAGATCGCCATAATCAGGCGCAGGTCACTCGCAGTCGGCTGCCGTTTGGCAATAATACGGACACAGGCTTCATCAATCATCACTTCCATGATGTTGACCTGCTTGTCACCGGCGATAACCTCACGCGCCAGGTCTTCATCCTGGTTATGCATAGCGGTGATCGCTTTACTGAGCTGCTCTTCCACCAGCCCGCCCATCGTCATCATTTCTGTGCGGATATGCTCTAATTCAGCATTAAACTGCCCGGAAATATGTTTATTGTGATTCAGATTTTCCATGATTGTCTCCGCATCAGCCATAACGACCGGTGATGTAATCTTCAGTTTGTTTCTTGCCCGGGGTGGTAAACAGGGTATCAGTATCACTGAATTCAATCAGTTCGCCCAGATACATAAATGCAGTATGATCAGAACAGCGCGCCGCCTGCTGCATATTATGGGTGACGATCACCACGGTGTATTCCGATTTCAGCTCGCTGATAAGCTCTTCAATACGCCCGGTGGAGATTGGATCCAGCGCCGAGCACGGCTCATCCAGCAGCAGAACTTCAGGGCGGATAGCAATACCGCGGGCAATACACAGACGCTGCTGCTGACCGCCGGAGAGGCTGTAGCCGCTCTGATGCAGTTTATCTTTGGTTTCGTTCCACAATGCCGCTTTGGTCAGCGCCCACTGCACCCGCTCATCCATCTCGGCGCGCGGCAGTTTTTCAAACAGACGGACACCAAAGGCAATGTTGTCATAAATAGACATCGGGAACGGCGTCGGCTTCTGGAATACCATCCCGACTTTGGCGCGTAATAACGCGATATCCTGGGTATCGGTCAGAATATTGGTGCCATCCAGCAGGATCTCCCCTTCCGCCCGCTGTTCATTATACAGCGCGTACATTTTGTTGAAGGTACGCAGCAGGGTCGATTTCCCGCAACCGGACGGGCCGATAAAGGCCGTAACTTTATTTTTGGCGATATCCAGCGAAATGTTTTTCAGCGCGTGGAACTGGCCGTAATAGAAGTTCAGATCACGAACCTGAATTTTGCTTTCGGTTACGTTTTGAATTTTACTCATGACTCTCTCTCATTCATCCGCAGTCATTTAATCAGTGCTTTTTCTTCGCAAACAGCACACGCGCCACGATATTAATTAACAGCACACACAGTGTGATCAGCAGGACACCCGCCCAGGCCAGACTCTGCCACTCCGCAAACGGACTCATGGCAAATTTGAAGATGGTGACCGGCAGATTGGCAATCGGCTGCATC
Source organism: Morganella morganii (assembly GCF_041099235.1). GTDB lineage: Bacteria > Pseudomonadota > Gammaproteobacteria > Enterobacterales > Enterobacteriaceae > Morganella > Morganella morganii_E. Next base: position 14,833 of record NZ_JBFZSO010000010.1, read on the forward strand.
AGATCCGTACTCCAGAACTGGTTGGAGAGGGAGGTAAAGAGCAGCGGCGCCGTTTCCCCGGCAATACGGGCAATCGCCAGCAGCACCCCGGTGATAATCCCGGAGACCGAGGCTTTCAGGGTAATCGCTGAGATCATTTTCCATTTTGGTGTGCCGAGGGCATACGCTGCTTCGCGCAGGCTGTCCGGCACCAGACGCAGCATGTTTTCCGTGGTACGGATAACAATCGGGATCTGTAACAGTGCCAGGGCAATCACCCCCGCCCAGCCGGAGAAGTGCTGCATCTGCATCACCACGATGGTGTAAACAAACAGCCCGACCACAATCGACGGTGCGGATAACAAAATGTCATTAATAAACCGGGTAACTTCCGCCAGCCAGGATTTACGGCCATATTCCGCCAGATAAATTCCGGCAAGAATACCGAGCGGTGTCCCGATAACGGTCGCCCATAAGATCAGCAGGCCGGAACCGACAATGGCGTTCGCCAGACCCCCGCCTTCGGTATTCGGCGGCGGTGTCATTTCGGTGAACAGCGCCAGTGACATGCCGTCCATCCCTTTGGTGACGGTCGAAAACAGGATCCAGATTAACCAGAACAGCCCGAATGCCATGGTGGACATGGATAAAAAAAGGGCAACGCGGTTTTTCTGACGACGCCAGAACTGGCGTTTCTGCCGTGCGCTGATATCCACTTTCGGTTGTTGAATATTCATTTCAGCCATCTCAGCGCCCCTCTTTCTTATTCAGACGCATCACCATAAATTTGGAGATAGCAAGGACGATAAAGGTGATGACAAACAGAATCAGCCCCAGCTCCATCAGTGCCGCAGTGTGCAGCCCGGATTCCGCTTCCGCGAACTCATTCGCCAGTGCCGAGGTGATACTGTTGCCCGGCATATACAGCGAGAAGCTGTCCAGCTGATAGGTGTTACCGATGATAAAGGTCACCGCCATGGTCTCCCCCAGGGCGCGGCCCAGACCCAGCATCACGCCGCCGATCACCCCGTTCTTGGTGTACGGCAGCACAATCCGCCAGATCACCTCCCAGGTGGTACAGCCGATGCCGTAAGCGGATTCTTTCATCATCACCGGCGTCTGCTCAAATACATCACGCATCACCGAGGCAATATACGGAATAATCATAATGGCGAGGATAACACCCGCCGCCAGAATCCCGATCCCGAAGGCCGGGCCGGAGAACAGCTCGCCGACAATCGGGATGCTCGACATCACCTCGCCGACCGGCTGCTGGAAATAGGTGGCAAACAGCGGGGCAAAGACAAACAGTCCCCACATGCCGTAAACGATACTCGGAATAGCGGCTAACAGCTCGATCGCGATACCCAGCGGACGGCGCAGCCAGTTCGGTGCCAGTTCGGTCAGGAACAGCGCAATCCCGAAACTCACCGGGACCGCAATCAGCAGGGCGATCACCGAGGTCACGATGGTGCCGTAAATCGGAACCAGTGCCCCGTACTCTTCCGCCGGCGGGTTCCACTCTTTATTCCATAAGAAACCTAAGCCGAATTTTTCAATGCTCGGCCATGACGCAATAATCAGTGAAATAATAATTCCGCCAAGCAACAATAGCGTAATCAGCGCCGCCAGTTTTACCAGGGCACTGAAAAGTTGGTCGCCGCGTTTGCTTGGTGGTTTCATTGCCGTTTTCAGTTCGGCCATAGTCGCTTCCGTTTTTACACAGATCCCCCCGGTACGGGGGGATCAATTACTGATAAATCGTTACTTCATCATCTGCCGTATCAGTACAGCGGCTTACCGCTGCTGTCTTTGACACTGGTTTTCCATGATGCGCGGATTTGTTCAATCACTTCCTGCGGCAGTACAGCGTAATCCAGTTTCTCTGCCTGCTCACCGCCGTTCTTGTATGCCCAGTCAAAGAATTTCAGGACTTCCTGCCCTTTGGCGGCATCTTTCTGGTTAGTGTGAACCAGGATAAAGGTGGTGGAGGTAATCGGCCATGCATTCGGACCCGGCTGGTTAGTCAGATCCTGAGCGAAGCTTTTTGACCACTCGGCTTTACGTGCTGCGTTACTGAAGCTTTCCCCGGTCGGGGAAACCGCATCACCATCCGCAGAAATCAGCCTGGTGTAAGCCAGTTTATTCTGTTTGGCGTAGGCGTATTCCACGTAACCGATAGAGCCCGGCAGACGCTGAACGAATGCTGCGATACCGTCGTTACCTTTACCGCCCAGACCGACAGGCCAGTTAACGGTAGAGCCTGCACCGACCTGCTCTTTCCAGTCAGGGCTGACTTTTGACAGGTAGCTGGTGAAGACGAAAGAGGTACCGGAACCATCCGCACGGCGGACAACAGCGATATCCTGATCCGGCAGTTTCACTGACGGGTTCAGTTTGGTGATAGCCGGGTCATTCCATTTTTTGATTTTACCCAGGTAGATATCCCCCAGGGTTTTGCCGTCGAGTACCAGTTCACCGGACTTCAGGCCCGGCAGGTTGACGGCCAGTACCACACCGCCGATCACGGTCGGGAACTGGAATAAATTATCTGCGGCCAGTTTATCTTCGGACAGCGGTGCATCTGACGCCCCGAAATCAACGGTATTGGCCACAATCTGCTTCACACCGCCGGAGGAACCAATCCCCTGGTAGTTAACTTTGTTACCGGTTTCTTTCTGGTAAGTATCAGCCCACTGCGCATACACCGGCGCAGGGAATGTTGCACCCGCCCCGGTCAGACTGGTCGCGGCAAATGCAGAAAATGCAGAGAGAGAAAGTGTCGCTGCCATAACAGTGGCTACTGCGGTACGCATCGGTTTCATGATCCCTCCTGACGGGATTTATAGATAATGACGATAAACGTTGTATCTGGTTAATGTCGGAACATGAGGGAAAATAGGACAATCTGGTGACAATAATATGTAGGTTATATGACAGTTTTATGACATTGCAGGTGCGCGGGAACACAAAACCGGGAAAATGACGTAAAAACCCAAAAACAAAAAAAGACTGTAATTTTATGATTTTATTGATATTAAAATTAAAACCCCTGAGATAATCGCTTACCGCAGGGGTTTGTGACAGTCATATGACGATGACATGCTGCTGTCATAATAATTAATCATCTCTGTCATCCGGCAGCGGCAGCATCACGCGGATACGGAATCCGCCGCGCTGACTGCGGCCGACATCGATTTTACCGTCATGCGCATCCACAATCCGGCGCAGAATCGCCAGCCCCAGCCCGGTACCTTTATTACTGCGCGCTTTTTCACCCTGCACAAACGGCTGGAACAGGTCCGGAATATCCGCCTCATCAATACCGTTGCCGTCATCTTCCACCTGGAACCAGGCGAAATGTTCATCACTGCCGCTGCTGACACGGATCCAGCCGTTGCCGTAGCGGGTGGCATTGACCAGCATATTGCCCAGTGCGCGTTTAATCGCAATCGGGTTACCGATGAGATAAACCGGTGCCTGAATAACATCATTCTGAAGTGTGACATCCGAGTGAATGTGCGCTTCAATCACCTCATTAAGGACGGATGTCAGTTCCAGATGCACCATCTCCATCTCACGGCCGGTGCGCAGATACGCCATAAACTGCTCAATGATGCCGTCACACTCTTCAATATCATTGTTGATGGATTCTGCCAGATAGTCGTCATCCGGGTTCATCATTTCCGTTGCCAGGCGGATGCGGGTCAGCGGCGTGCGCAGATCATGGCTGACACCGGCCATCAGCACAGTGCGATCCTGCTCCAGCGTTTTGATATCTCTGGACATCTGGTTAAACGAGCGGATAACCGAGCGCACTTCTGCCGCCCCGGCTTCCCGTACCGGGACCAGCGGGCCGCCGGTGCCGATTTGCCGGGCTGCGGATTCCAGCTCGGTCAGCGGACGGTTCTGATAGCGGATAAATACCCAGACGCCTGCAAAGACAATCAGCAGAAAGGCAAAAATATAACGGAAGACCGGCGAGAACTGATCCTGACCGATTTCGGTCAGCGGTACTCTCACCCAGACATCCGGTGCCATATAGGAGTTCAGCCACAGCACGGGATAATCACGGCTGACTTCCAGCCGGACATCCGCATAGCCGTCCAGATAATGGCTCATCTGTTTACTGAGGGATTCAAAATGGCGTGCCCAGCGCCGTCCGCCCTCATCGGCTGTCTTTTCGGTAAAAAAGGTAATGCCCAGCTCTTCATAAATTTTCTTACGCAGCGCCGGAGAAACACGTACCGCGGTTCCGTCCTTCAGCACCATCTCTTCGCTCATCAGTGTGCGTACTTCATAGGCCAGCACCCGGTTAAACTGCTGCAGGCTGGGCATCACAATGAAGTTCACAACGGCCAGATAACTTGTTGTTATAGTTGCAAACAACAGGAAAATGACCAGAAATAACGAGCGCGAAAAGGTGCTCCTCGGCGAGAACCGCAGCCGCTTCATGCCTTGTTGCCGTCCGGAACGAACACGTAACCCAGTCCCCAGACGGTCTGGATATAACGCGGATGTGTCGGATCTTCCTCAATCATGCGGCGCAGACGGGAAATCTGCACATCGATTGAACGTTCCATCGCACTGTACTCACGGCCGCGCGCCAGGCTCATCAGCTTATCGCGGGACAGCGGTTCACGCGGGTGTGACACCAGCACTTTCAGCACGGCGAACTCACCGCTGGTCAGCGGCATGTTTTCATCTTCGTGGAACATCTCACGGGTGCCGAGGTTCAGTTTGAACTTACCGAACTGAATCACCGCATCATCCTGAGATGGCGCACCCGGCAGTTCATTCGCCTGACGGCGCAGCACCGCACGGATACGCGCCAGCAGTTCACGCGGGTTAAACGGCTTCGGAATATAATCATCCGCACCGATTTCCAGCCCGACGATGCGATCCACCTCTTCCCCTTTCGCCGTGACCATAATGATCGGAATCGGGTTATTCTGGCTTCTCAGACGGCGGCAGATAGACAGCCCGTCTTCGCCCGGCAACATCAGATCCAGGACAATAAGATGGATAGATTCACGCGTCAGCAGGCGATCCATCTGTTCCGCATTCGCGGCGGTACGGACCTGGAAACCCTGCTCACTCAGATAGCGCTCAAGCAGCGCACGCAGACGCATGTCATCATCAACGACAAGGACCTTATAACTTTCCTGCATGTTTGACTCCCGGGTTCATTTTTTCATGCAACTCTTCAGATTAATTGTGCCTATTCAGCAATCGGCTGATAGCGGATAGACAAAATGACATAATTCACTTCACCGTTAGGTGTTATTACCGTTACTTCATCATCCGCCTGTTTTCCGATTAATGCCCGGGCCACAGGGGAATCAACAGAAATCCATTTCTTTGCCGGGGAAAATTCATCGGGTCCGACGATGCGAAAAGTCTGAATTTCTTCATCATCATTTTCCAGTTCCACCCACGCCCCGAAAAATACTTTTCCTTCCTGGCGGGGATCCGGCTCGACTATCTTTAAGTTATCCAGACGTTTTGAAAGAAACCGGACGCGTCTGTCTATTTCACGCAGACGTTTCTTTCCGTATATATACTCGGCATTTTCCGAGCGATCCCCCTGTGCAGCGGCTTCTGACACTGCCTGAGTGACCTGCGGACGTTCTGTTTTCCAGAGATATTTTAACTCCTGATCCAGCGCATCCCATCCTTCACGGGTAATCAGGTTACTTTTTGCCATATGTTACCTAAACAAAAAATAAATTATTTAAATAAATTGTAATACTAAATGCATTTTCTGAAAGATAACAGCTATGCATAATTCATTTATATTACTTTATATCGGCTGGTAATTCCCGTTTTGAACACGTATAACTGTCCCCTGAAATTTTTTTACGTCAATTTATCGCAGCCGGAAAGAATATCATGATGAATGAATCTCTGAGCCAGATTATTGCCGGTGAACTGAATGCGCAAACCCGCCAGGTCACCGCCGCGATTACTCTGCTGGATGAGGGAAATACCGTCCCTTTTATCGCCCGCTACCGGAAAGAAGTCACCGGCGGCCTGGATGATACTCAGCTGCGTCAGCTGGAAACCCGTCTCAGCTACCTGCGCGAACTGAACGACCGCCGCCAGACCATTCTCAAATCCATTGAGGAACAGGGCAAACTGACCCCTGAGCTGGCGGGGGCGATTAACGGCACGCTCAGCAAAACGGAGCTGGAAGACCTCTACCTGCCTTACAAACCCAAGCGCCGCACACGCGGACAGATTGCGGCGGAAGCGGGTCTGGAGCCACTGGCAGACACCCTGTGGCAGGATCCGTCACAGGATCCGGAAACCCTCGCCGCCACCTATGCGGACAGCGAAAAAGGGGTTGCCGACACCAAAGCCGCTCTCGACGGCGCCCGCTACATCCTGATGGAACGTTTTGCGGAAGATGCCGGTCTGCTGGGGAAAGTCCGTGATTATCTGTGGCGTAATGCGCACCTGGTTTCCGTTGTGATCAGCGGCAAAGAAGCCGAAGGCGCAAAATTCAGTGATTATTTCGATCACCATGAACCGATTGCCAATGTCCCGTCACACCGCGCTCTGGCGATGTTCCGCGGTCGCAATGAAGGGATTCTGCAACTCTCCCTCAATGCTGACCCGCAGTGTGAGGAGCCGCCGAAAGAGAGCTATTGCGAAGAGTTAATCCGCGATTACCTCGGTATCCGCTTTAACAATGCTCCGGCGGACAGCTGGCGCAAAGCGGTGGTGAGCTGGACATGGCGGGTTAAGGTGCTGCTGCACCTGGAAACCGAGTTAATGGCCGCGCTGCGTGAAAAAGCGGAAGATGAAGCTATCAATGTCTTCGCCCGCAACCTCAGTGATTTGCTGATGGCAGCACCGGCCGGCATGCGCGCCACCATGGGGCTGGATCCGGGTCTGCGTACCGGAGTGAAAGTCGCGGTGGTGGATGCCACCGGTAAAGTACTGGCCACCGACACTATTTATCCGCACACCGGCCAGACGGCCAAAGCAGCGGCATCCGTCGCGGCGCTCTGCCTGAAATACCATGTGGAACTGGTGGCGATCGGTAACGGGACCGCCTCCCGTGAAACTGAACGTTTCTTTGCCGATGTGCAGAAGCAGTTCCCGGATATCAAAGCCCAGAAAGTGATTGTCAGTGAAGCCGGAGCCTCCGTTTACTCCGCGTCAGAACTGGCAGCGGCAGAATTCCCGGATCTGGATGTTTCACTGCGCGGTGCCGTTTCTATCGCCCGCCGGTTGCAGGATCCGCTGGCCGAACTGGTGAAAATCGACCCGAAATCCATCGGCGTCGGCCAGTATCAGCATGATGTCAGCCAGACACAACTTGCCCGTAAACTGGATGCGGTGGTGGAAGACTGCGTAAACGCCGTTGGTGTTGACCTCAACACTGCGTCTGTCGCCCTGCTGACCCGTGTTGCCGGACTGAGCAAAGTGATCGCACAGAATATTGTTGACTGGCGTGATGAGAACGGGCGTTTTGCTGACCGCAAACAACTGCTGAAAGTCGCGCGTCTCGGCCCGAAAGCCTTTGAACAGTGTGCCGGGTTCCTGCGTATTGCAGGCGGTAAAAATGCGCTGGATGCCTCCACCGTTCACCCGGAAGCCTATCCGGTGGTGGAAAAAATCCTGCAGGCCACACAAAAAACCCTCAGTGATCTGATGGGTAACGGTGATGTGCTGCGCAATCTGAAAGCACAGGATTTTGTCACTGAACAGTTCGGTGTGCCGACGGTTTCCGACATCCTCAAAGAGCTGCAAAAACCCGGCCGTGACCCGCGTCCGGAGTTTAAAACCGCCACCTTTGCTGATGGCATTGAGACCATGAATGATTTGCGTCCGGGCATGGTTCTGGAAGGCGCGGTCACCAACGTCACCAATTTCGGTGCTTTTGTCGATATTGGTGTTCATCAGGACGGACTGGTGCATATCTCCTCGCTGGCCAACCGCTATGTGGAAGACCCGCATACTGTGGTCAAAGCCGGGGATATCGTCAGCGTCAAAGTGCTGGATGTGGATATCGCCCGTAAGCGTATCGCGCTGACCATGCGGATGGACGAAGAGCCGGAAACAGCAGCCCGCCGTGGTAGTGGCGGCAGCGATAAACCACGGGCGGAAAAACGTCAGAACAACCGCCCTGCCCGTAACGGTAAAAGTGACAGCTCTGCCGGTAACAGTGCGATGGGTGATGCCCTCGCCGCGGCCTTCGGCAAACGTAAGTAATTCCCCCTGTTATCATGTACGCGGCAGCCCCGGCTGCCCGTACATTTCCCTCCTGTCAGTCGCATATTGCGTTAACCAGTCGTAAAAATTGTTATTAACGTAAATCAATACGTGAAATATCTGCTCTCAATTGTTTTATACGCCGGATATCTTGATGCACATCAAACTTTGCTGGTTAATTTTCGGGCTAAATAGGTAAAATATTGTTGGTTATGATTTGCATTTACAGTATCAATTAAATTTGTAAGGGATATTTTTCTGCCAAACTGTTCGTGCGATAATCATTTGCAATATCATTCCTGTTTGCATGGTTAACCGGAGCCTTTATGACACTTCAGCCACAACACAGTTATAAAATTCTGGGCTTTTCCGGGGAAATCAGCCCGGCATACCGTCAGAAATTATTGTCTCTGGGCATGCTGCCCGGCTCTGTTTTCCGGGTGATCCGCAGCGCACCGCTGGGCGATCCGATCCAAATCGAAACCCGGCACGTCAACCTGATGCTCAGAAAAAAAGACCTGGCGCTGCTGATGCTTGATGACGTGCAGGCGTAATCTGCCGCACATCCCGCGCTGACTCACTCTTTTTCCTCTGCCGCCGGCAGAGGGGTTTGTATTTATTGATTGGCATACGACACTATGAAAGCACTCACCCTGGGACTCATCGGTAATCCCAATTCAGGGAAGACCACGCTGTTTAACCAGTTAACCGGATCCAAACAACGCGTCGGCAACTGGGCCGGTGTAACCGTGGAACGGAAAATCGGTTATTTCACCACGCCGGAACACAAAATTGAGCTGGTGGATTTGCCCGGCACCTATTCACTGACCACCATCTCTGAACAGACATCCTTAGACGAACAGATTGCCTGCCACTTTATCCTCAGCGGTGAAGCGGACATGCTGATTAACGTTGTCGACGCATCCAATCTTGAGCGTAACCTGTATCTGACGCTGCAGCTGCTGGAACTGGGTGTTCCCTGCATTATTGCTCTCAATATGCTGGATATCGCCGATAAAGCGAATATCAATATTGATGTCAAAGCGCTGTCAGAGCGCCTCGGCTGCCCGGTTATCCCGCTGGTTTCCACCCGCGCGTCCGGTATTTGTGAGCTGAAAGCCGCGATCGACAAACACACAATGACACCGCATGAAGTGCTGGTGAACTATCCGGCGGCTCTGCTCGACAGCATGAATACTCTCGCGCAGTCGATTCCTGCGGAAGAATTCAGTGCCACACAACGCCGCTGGCTGGCACTGCAAAGCCTGGAAGGGGATATCTACAGCCAGGCGCGCGCCGGTTTCACCCCGGAGCATGTGCAGTCTGTCCGTGACGCGATGCAGGCACAGCAGCAGGAAGAGCCGGAACTGGTGATTGCGGATGCCCGTTACCAGACCATCGCGGATATCTGCGAAACAACCATTGATAACAGCCATTCCGAGCCGAATAAACTGACCGCCGCGATGGACAGAATTGTCCTTAACCGCTGGCTGGGCGTACCGGTATTCCTGTTTGTGATGTATCTGATGTTCGTACTCGCCATCAATATCGGCGGGGCATTGCAGCCGCTGTTTGAAGGCGGTTCGGAAGCTATTTTCATTAACGGGACACAATGGCTGGGGATGACGCTCGGCTTCCCGGACTGGCTGACCATTTTCCTCGCCCAGGGGGTCGGCGGCGGTATCAACACCGTGCTGCCGCTGGTGCCGCAAATCGGGATGATGTACCTGTTCCTCTCCTTCCTGGAAGACTCCGGTTATATGGCCCGCGCTGCGTTCGTGATGGACAGACTGATGCAGGCACTCGGACTGCCGGGCAAATCCTTCGTGCCGCTGATTGTCGGTTTCGGCTGTAACGTGCCGTCCATTATGGGTGCCAGAACCCTGGATGCACCGCGTGAACGCCTGATCACCGTCCTGATGGCGCCGTTTATGTCCTGCGGGGCGCGGCTGGCTATCTTCGCGGTTTTCGCTGCCGCCTTCTTCGGTAAAAACGGCGCGAGCATTGTATTCTCCCTGTATATCCTCGGGATTGTGGTCGCTATTCTCACCGGTCTGCTGCTCAAGCACACCATCATGCGCGGCGAAGCATCACCGTTTGTGATGGAACTGCCGGTGTATCACGTGCCACATATGAAAACCCTGTTTATGCAGACCTGGCAGCGCCTGAAAGGCTTTGTGGTGCGTGCGGGTAAAGTCATTATTGTCGCCAGTATGGTAATCGGCGCACTGAACAGCTTCAGCTTCTCCGGCAAACCGGCGGACAGCATTAATGACTCTGCGCTGGCCTCAGTCAGTAAAGTGGTCACTCCGCTGCTCAGCCCGATTGGTGTCACCAATGATAACTGGCAGGCGACAGTCGGCCTGATCACCGGTGCGATGGCGAAAGAAGTGGTGGTCGGGACACTGAACACCCTCTACACCGCCGAAAGTATCACCAACGAACCGTTTGATCCGGAATCCTTTGATTTATGGGGTGAACTGGGTGATGCGGTAAATGAAACCCTGGATTCCCTGGCGGAGACCTTCACGTTTGCGGCATTATCCAACCCGATTGAAGCCAGCAAAGGTGACGGCGAGATGGACGGCGGTACTATGGGCACTATGGCCGCGAAATTCGGCTCTGATGTTGCTGCTTACAGCTATCTGATCTTTGTGCTGCTGTATGTACCGTGTGTCTCCGTGATGGGGGCTATCGCCCGTGAAACCAGCCGCGGCTGGATGACCTTTTCCATCCTGTGGGGTCTGAACGTGGCTTACTCACTGGCCGCCCTGTTCTACCAGGCAGCCACATTCAGTGCCCATCCGGGCAGCAGTTCAGTGATTATCGCTGTAGTGGTGATTTTCAACCTGATCCTGTTTGCACTGCTGCGCCGCACACGCAGCCGGGTGAATCTCAGCTTCCGCCGTGATGCACACAGCCGCTGTGGCGGCTGCTCCGGCAACGAGTGTCACTGATAAAAGGACACGGACATGGTCAGCCTGATCGCAGTACGTGACGCCATTGCACTGAACGGCCGGGCTGACGCCCGGCTGCTCAGCCACCAGTTGAATGCCCCGGAAGCCCTGGTACAGGCCATCATGGAAAAACTGGCGGCCATGGGTAAAATCGAAGCGGTGGATGTCAGCAGCTGCCTGAGCAGCAGTTGCAAACAGTGCCCGGAAAGTCAGGGCTGTGACACAAAGGTGTATCAGATCCGTTCATAAAACATACCCGCTGTTATGCGGGTATTTTTTTATTTAACAAACCCCGTCAGTACCTCACAAAACTCATCCGGATGTGAAATAAACGGTGCATGGGCGCTGTTGCGCATAATAACGGACGGAGAGGACGGCAGTTGCTCATCCAGCAGTGATGCCACTTTACGCGGCACCAGGCCGTCGAGATAACCGTAGATCCGCAGGAACGGCATTGTCAGGGACGGCAGCCCGCTGCGCAGATCGGCGGTTCTCAGAATCTCCAGCCCGGCATTCAGTACCGCCACATCCGGCATCGGCTGCTCCAGCACCACTGATTTCAGTGTGCGGGCATCCTGACGGGCACTTGCGGTTCCCAGTGTCTGCAATGCCAGAAAACGCTCGACAGTACGCTGAAAATCGGTCGCCAGCTGATGCTGAAAGCCGCTCAGCACCGTCGGTTTGATCCCCGGCCAGCCTTCCTCTTCCTGTGCACCAAAGCAGGGCGAAGAACAGATTGTCACCAGATGACTCACTGCCTGCGGGTAACGCAGCGCAATATCCGCAGCCACCAGCCCGCCCAGTGACCAGCCCGCCAGCACCGCATTTTCCGGCATCTGCGCGAAAACGGTATCCGACATCTCCGTCAGTGACATTTCACCAAATTCCTGACTGCGCCCGTAACCCGGTAAGTCAACCTTGTGAATACGGAAATGCGGTGCGAGCCGCAATTCAATGCTGTTCCATACTTCGCTGTTCAGTCCCCAGCCGTGTAACAGCACAAGATCACGCGAACCCTGTCCGCTCTGCTGCCAAAAAAGCGTTGCCATCGTTATTGTTTCCTTATTTATCCGGAGGGAAGACGGATGGTTATTATTGAGAATTACTGCCTGCTGTGCAATCAGCCGCTGGCAATTGCCACACACGGTATCTGCGGGTTCTGCGAACGGGGGCTGCCCGGGATGCCGCCGGTCTGCCGTCGCTGCGGCCTGCCGCTGATAACACCGGAGCCCGAATGCGGCCACTGTCTGCAATCCCCGCCGCCGTGGCAGAGCCTGCTGGCCGTGACCGGTTATCAGCCGCCGCTGGCCGCCCTGGTTCACCGCCTCAAATACAGCGGACAGACCCACATTGCCCGGGCACTGGCACGACTGCTGCTGCGCCGGGTGCTGGCGGCTTACCGCGCGGGGGAGTGTCCGAAGCCGGATCTGCTGCTAAGTGTGCCGCTTTACCGTTACCGCCAGTGGCGGCGCGGGTTTAATCAGAGTGACCTTATCACCCGCCCGCTGGCAAAATGGCTGCGCTGCCCTTATGACAGTTCCGGCCTTATCCGCACCCGTGCTACACTGAGCCAGCGGATGCTGTCCCGCACGCAGCGCCTGACAAACCTGTCCTCTGCATTTGCCGTCACCCGTGATGTCCGCGGACTGCACATTGCGCTGACCGATGATGTCATCACAACAGGGGCAACCATGACAGCGCTGTCTGAATTGCTCATTCGTGCGGGTGCGGCGGCAGTCCGGGTGTGGTGCCTTTGCCGCACCTTGTAGTGAACCCGCAAATGGGCGTATTATAACCAACCGGAACAGTCAACTATTTTTGGGCAATGTTATGATTACTATTACTGACGCTGCGCAGGCACATTTTTCCAAACTGCTTGCCAACCAGGAACCCGGCACACAAATCCGTGTTTTTGTTATTAACCCGGGCACTCCCAATGCGGAATGCGGAGTCTCTTATTGTCCGCCTGATGCAGTGGAAGCGACCGATACTGCGCTGCCGTTTGAGCAGCTGACCGCCTATGTTGATGAACTGAGCGCGCCGTTCCTTGACGAAGCCGTGATCGACTTCGTGACCGATCAGCTCGGCTCTCAGCTCACCTTAAAAGCCCCGAACGCCAAAATGCGTAAAGTGGCAGATGATGCCCCGCTGATCGAGCGTGTCGAGTATGTTCTGCAATCTCAGATCAACCCGCAGCTGGCCGGGCACGGCGGCCGTGTTTCCCTGATGGAAATCACGGACGAAGGCTATGCCATCCTCCAGTTCGGCGGCGGCTGTAACGGCTGCTCCATGGTGGATGTCACCCTGAAAGAAGGGATCGAAAAAGAGTTACTGAATATGTTTGCCGGTGAACTGAAAGGCGTTAAAGACCTGACTGAACATCAGCGCGGCGAACACTCTTATTACTGATAGTGCTGTACCGGCCGGATATCGCACGGCCATGATAATACACTGCCCGGTTATCCGCCGGGCAGGTTTCCGGCGGTGCTCTGTCACCGCTGATATTCACCTGCATACGAAAAATCATTATGGAACAAATCCGCTTAATCACACCGGATACGGCGTATGAACTCTGGCAGCAGAACGGGGCTGTCCTGGTTGATATCCGTGATCCGCAAAGCTTCCGGGCCGGTCACACTGACGGCGCATTCCACCTGACAAACGACACCGTGAATGCCTTCATGGATCAGACAGATTATGAGCAGCCGGTTATGGTCATGTGTTACCATGGGCACAGCAGTCAGGGCGCGGCTCAGTATCTGCTTAATGTCGGCTATGAAACGGTATACAGCATCAACGGCGGCTTTGAGGCCTGGTTGCGCAATTACCCGGACACAGTCAGGTCTCTTGCTTAACAACGGACAGCTATATGGTTTATCTGATCACCATCGCCAACCCGCGGATTGCCCAGTCATTTATTGATTATATGGCCGCCCGGGATATTGAGCTCACCATGCGTGCCACCCGCGAAGGGCGCGGCGCGGAATTGTGGCTTGATGACGAAAGCAAACTGGCACAGACACAGGCTGAGCTGGAAACCTTTATGCGTGATCCGATGAACAAACGCTATCTCGCCGCCAGCTGGGAGTCCGGTGAAACCGATTCCCCGTTCCGCTATCCGGCCTCCCATACCTTCAGTAACCTGGTGACCCCGGCCGGGCCGCTGACCATCACCATCACCGTACTGTGCGCACTGGTTTTTCTGTGGATGCAGATAAGCGGCACTGACGTGGTGATGGACTCTCTGGCGTGGCCGCAGCCTGACCAGCAGGGTGAACTGTGGCGGTGGGTAAGCCCGGTGTTCCTGCATTTCGGCCTGACCCATATTCTGATGAACCTGGCGCTGTGGTGGTATCTCGGCGGTCAGGTGGAAAAACAGCTCGGCAGCGGACGGCTGCTGGTGATCACCCTGATTTCTGCCCTGGTCAGTTGCTGGTCGCAATCCTTTTTCAGCGGCTCATCTTTCGGCGGCCTGTCCGGCGTGGTATTCGCGCTGATCGCTTATGTCTGGTACACCGGCGCGCGCAATCCGTCCGCCGGTATTTATCTGCCTGCCGCCATGATGGTGTTTTCGGTATTATGGCTGGTTATCGGTTACTTTGATTTATTTGGTACAATGCCGATTGCAAACATGGCCCATGCATCCGGTCTCGCGACCGGGCTGCTGATGGCGGTATGGGATAACCGCCGCCGGACGGCCTGAATAATAATGAAAATATGACATCACCGCCGCATATCACGGCACAGTCCCGGATATGCGCGGTACTGATCTGACCGGGGGATTTTGTGAAACAAACACAGCGTCATGATGCTATCGTTGAGTTAGTCAGTAAACAGGGCTATGTCAGCACAGAAGAGCTGGTCGAGCACTTTAAGGTCAGTCCGCAGACCATCCGCCGTGATCTCAATGAGCTGGCGGAGCAGAATAAAATCCACCGTCACCACGGCGGAGCGGCACAGCCATCCAGCTCGGTGAATGCCGCCTATCATGAGCGTAAAAGCATGTGGTCGGATGAAAA
This sequence comes from Morganella morganii, assembly GCF_041099235.1. GTDB lineage: Bacteria > Pseudomonadota > Gammaproteobacteria > Enterobacterales > Enterobacteriaceae > Morganella > Morganella morganii_E. The sequence continues at coordinate 30,011 of NZ_JBFZSO010000010.1, forward strand.
ACGCCGGATTGCCCGCCGTGTCGCGGCGCTGATCCCGGACGGTGCCACACTGTTTATCGATATCGGCACCACACCGGAAGCGGTCGCGCATGAACTGCTGGAACATAAAAATCTGCGCATCGTCACCAATAACCTCAATGTCGCCACCCTGCTGATGGCAAAAGATGATTTCCGGCTGATCCTGGCCGGTGGTGAAGTCCGTTCCCGTGACGGCGGAATTGTCGGTGAGGCCACACTCGATTTTATCTCTCAGTTCCGTCTGGATTTCGGAATTCTCGGGATCAGCGGCATTGATACTGACGGCTCTCTGCTGGAATTTGATTATCACGAAGTCCGTACCAAACGGGCGATTATTGAAAACTCCCGCTGTGTGATGCTCGTTACCGACCACTCCAAATTCGGCCGTAACGCCATGGTCAACCTCGGTAATATGGGGCTGATTGATTGCCTGTTTACCGACAAACGCCCGCCGGAAAGCATTATCAAAATCCTGGACGAACAACAGGTGCAGCTCGAAGTCTGCTGATTATCTTTGCCCGTGCCACCGCCCGGTGGCGCGGTTCTTCTCCTTTTTCCCTCTGCCGTAATCCATCATTCTTTGTGTGGATATGCTAACGAATTGTTATCCATGTCACGGAGAACGTTTTTTTATGTCCTGAATGTTGGAATATCGTTCACATTGCACTATTATGAGCGATAACGAACATTAAAGAACAAATATGGTCATGCGGGAGTGAGGATGGAAACGAAAGATTTGATCGTTATCGGGGGCGGAATCAACGGTGCAGGTATTGCCGCTGATGCAGCCGGACGCGGGCTGTCTGTGCTGATGCTGGAAGCACGGGATCTCGCCTGTGCCACCTCATCGGCCAGCTCAAAACTGATCCACGGCGGATTGCGCTATCTCGAACATTATGAGTTTCGTTTGGTGAGCGAAGCGCTGGCGGAACGCGAAGTATTATTAAAAATGGCTCCGCATATCGCTTTCCCGATGCGTTTCCGTCTGCCGCATCAGCCGCACCTGCGCCCGGCGTGGATGATCCGCGCGGGGCTGTTTCTGTATGACCATCTCGGTAAACGCACCACACTGCCGGGCAGCCGCGGCCTGACCTTCAGCAGCGCCTCTCCGCTGAAAGCAGAGTTTAAAAAAGGTTTTGAATATTCCGACTGCTGGGTGGACGATGCCCGCCTGGTGGTGCTGAATGCACAGGAAGTTGTGCGGCAGGGCGGCGAAGTCCGCACACGGACAAAAGTCACCCGCGCATGGCGCGAAAACGGCTTATGGCAGGTGGAAGCCGAGAATGCCCTGACCGGCGAAACCCTGCGCTGGCAGGCAAAAGGATTGGTTAACGCCGCCGGGCCGTGGGTGAAAACCTTCTTTGATGACGGCTTACAGCTCAAATCCCCTTATGGCATCCGCCTTATCAAAGGCAGCCATATTGTGGTGCCGCGCGCTCACGACGAGCCGCAGGCCTATATCCTGCAAAATGAAGATCACCGCATTGTGTTTGTCATCCCGTGGATGGATGAGTTTTCAATTATCGGCACGACGGATGTGGAATATCACGGCGATCCGGCTGACGTTAAAATCGATGATAACGAAATTAATTATCTGCTCGATGTGTATAACGACCACTTCCGCAAAACCCTGACCCGCGACGATATCCGCTGGACATACTCCGGCGTGCGTCCGCTGTGTGATGATGAATCGGACTCGCCGCAGGCGATCACCCGCGATTACACACTTGATTTACATGATGACAACGGGCAGGCACCGCTGTTATCGGTCTTCGGCGGCAAACTCACCACTTACCGCAAACTGGGTGAACACGCGCTGGATAAACTGGCGGCCTACTATCCGCACGCCGGGAAAGCATGGACAAAACAGGCGGTACTGACCGGCGGTGAACTGAACGGCCGGAGCCGTGACAACTATGCCCGTGTGCTGACAGAACGCTGGTCATGGCTGCCTCACGGACTGGCGCTGCGCCTGGCCCGCACCTACGGCAGTCAGACAGAAAAAATTATCGGTGATGCGCAATCCCTCAGCGACCTCGGGCAGTTATTCGGCCATAACCTCTATGAGGCCGAGCTGCGCTATCTGGTACAGCACGAGTGGGTGATCACCGCAGAAGATGCGCTCTGGCGCAGAACCAAGCTGGGAATGTGGCTCACACAGGAAGAACAACTGCAGGTGGAGCAGTGGCTCCGCCGGGAAGAGCAATAGCGGAAACGAAACAGACCGGCTCACAAGGCCGGTCTGTTTTTTTATCACCTCAGCGCCGGGATTCCAGCGCCATCCGGACAGCCAGCCCGGCCAGCACAGTCCCCATCAGCCAGCGCTGTACCACCTGCCAGAACGGACGGCCCGTCATAAAGACAGACACCGAGCCCGCCATCAGAATAATCAGTCCGTTAACTGTCAGACTGATCATAATTTGTATTGTTCCGAGCGCCAGAGACTGCACCAGCATACTGCCATGCCCCGGCACAATAAACTGCGGCAGCAGCGATAAATACATCACCGCCACTTTCGGGTTTGCCAGGCTGGTCAGAAACCCCATGGTGAACAGTTTTTTCGGCTTATCTTCCGGTAAATCCCGCACCGAAAATGCAGAGCGTCCGCCCGGTTTGACCGACTGCCACGCCAGCCAGAGCAAATATAATGCTCCCGCGATACGCAGAGCGTCATAGGCGTAAGGAACAGCAAAAAAGAGTGCTGTGATACCAAATGCCGCACTGAGCATATAAAAAATAAATGCCAGTCCGACACCGGCAAGAGAAATATATCCTGCCCGCTTTCCCTGACAGAGGGAACGGGAGATCAGATAAATCATATTAGGGCCGGGTGTTAATACCATTCCCAGTGCAACCAGGGCAAATCCGAGCAATGACGTCAAATCAGGCATAATGCACTCCATGACAGATAATGCATAACAGATAATAAGATATATTATTGTTTTTACAGGATATATAACCACCCGGAACAGGCGATCATTGATTATAGCCGGAACAAAAAAAAAGCAGCAACGATATAATTCAGTATGTATTAATAACGTGGGTTACTGCACAAAATCGCAGGCACAAAAAAAGCGCCTTCATTTCAGCGCTTTTTCCGGGACAAACTGTTCTCAGTGAACCTGTGACGGGCTGAGCAGCTGATAAATGGTATCCGGGGTATATTTCTCTCCGGAAAAATAGATATTCCAGTCAGTCAGCATCTCGGTATTCAGCGGATATACACCGCCTTCCTGCATCTCTTCAACATAAAACGGCTGGTTAATGAGTTTGCCGGTAAATACGTCATTATCCAGCGTTTCCGGGATAAACCACATGTGCTCCAGATCATCCTCATCCCCGTACGGAATGCCGCATTTGACCATAAACGCCCACGGATGTTCATCTTCTTCATCACGGGCTTTTTTACCGAATAACCCGCCGAGCAGACCTTTTTTCGTTTTAACTACCGGCTGACCGTATTCCGCAAACATCTGGGCAAAATAGTGCCAGCGCAGGCGGGCTTTTACCGCCATTTCATGGGTTTCACTGTTCGGGCGGTAAAACATAATGGCGGCATCGTCGTCGAAACCACGGAAAAATGTCTGTAACACCGGCGAACTTTCATTGACACGGAACAGCATACAGGACGGATGGTCATGCTGATCGTCGCGATCCCCGCGATCGCCGAGAAATTCATTTTCCGGCATATTATCGTGAGAGTAATCGATCTCTTCGAGAGGCTTCAGCTGGTCGATCGGGGTATTTTTGTTGATCTGGCGGATCCCTTCCTGATACGGCAGCGCCACAATATATTCCAGCTGTTTTTCCGTCTGGCCGCACAGCATCGGCTCATTAAACAGCACTTTGCCTTCATTAAGACTCTGCCCGATAAAACTGCGCAGCAGATCAGGAATGCCGTAGTACGCATTAATGGTATGCGGCAGCAGCAGCTCCACTTCCGGGATCCCGCAGCGCAGCAGGCCGTGTGTGTGGAACCAGTACATGGTCGGCGGGGAATTTTCCGTGTCATAGATTGCATGAATGGTATACAGAGATTCAATGTTCAGCTGCACGTCGTTTTCCAGCTGAAAATTGAGCCACTCACGGGTAAAACCGCGACCGGCTGCCGAGATATCGATGCCCAGTAATAAATCCGGCACCAGAATCTGTACCATCTTCAGCTGATACCGGTAACTTCGCAGCACGTCATTCTGTAAAAGGCATTCAACATAAATATCCTGTTCGGTCTGGTTGACCCCGGCCAGCAGTCCGGCGGAAAGAGGATCGGTTGAATAGTAAGGATTGATTTCCAGTTCCGGAGCCCGCGGTGCCAGTGACACCAGAAACAGCAGTTCTTCATCACCGTAATGACAGGTGTAATAAAAGCTGTTCTCATCATGTTCCGCGTATTCAATATCACCCTGTGTGAAAAAGGTTTGTGATGCCAGACGCTCTTCTAACTCTGCCAGGTTGAGCCGCGAGGGAGAGAATGCCACTACTTCTGACGTCATCCTCTTACCCTTACCTTCCGCAACCTCAAGGTAATATTGTTTTATATCCATCGGTAATGCCTTTATCCGCTCTGAGTTGTGCTGCTGTACTGTAATAATCTCCGGCTTAACGCTCCTTCCGGGGAACATGAGAACTTCGGGCGTCAATTATATTCATTGTGGCAACAATAACCTCTGCTTTTGTCCCGGTTATGCCACACAGACAACGGCAAAGAATGAATATGCTGAAATTAAACTCATTTGTTCATACGTATAAGTACCACATTTTGTATGCGGAGTTCATTCAGAATAATCCACCTATTATTCTGTAAATATACATTTTGACCAAAATCGTACGTCCGGGAGCAAAAACGGCTATAATCCGGTCAATTGCCCGCCCTGTTCTGAGGTATGAAAAGTTGAATAATAACAAAAATTTAACGACTGCCGTTCTGTTACCTGAGCCCTATCATACAGCGGATTTTCTCGCGTTTCATTTACGTGATAATCACCATGTCGCCGAAGAGGTCACGGAAAACCGGGTGATGAAAGGGATTTGCCTGCATGGCCATCCCGCGTTACTGACGCTGGAAATCAGTTCAGGAGAAGCGCGTGTCACCCTCAGCACTGACGGCCCGGGCCCCCTGCCGGAAGACGAAGCCCGTATGCAGCATCTCGCCCGGCATATGCTCGGTCTGATCCAGCCGGTGGAGGAATTCGAGACACAATATCAGGATCACCCGCTGGCCGGTCCCCTGATACGTCAGCAGAAAGGGCTGCGGATCTACCAGTCCGCCACGCCGTTTGAAGCCATTAACTGGGCGATTATCGGGCAGCAGATCAGTGTTCAGGCCGCGATTTCCATCCGCCGCCGCCTGATTCAGCATATCGGCCTGCGCCACTCCTCCGGGCTGTGGTGCTACCCGGATGCGGCACATATTTTACAGACCGATTTTGACGGGCTGCGCAGCTGCGGTTTTTCTGTCGGTAAAGCCAATGCCCTGCTGGCACTGAGCGGACAGCTGGAAAGCGGAGCGCTGGTGCTGCCGGATGTGGTCACACCGGAGAATGCAGATGCGGTTTCTGCCTCACTGACGGCGATTAAAGGTATCGGCACCTGGACGGTCAGCTATGCCCTGTTGCGCGGCTTTAACTATCTGAACGGCTCACTGCACGGTGATGTTGCGGTGCGGCGTAATCTGCAGCGCCTGCTGGCGCGGGATGAAAAAATAACGGCGGATGAAACGCAGGAATGGCTGGCGGATTTCGCCCCGTGGCGGGCCCTGATGGCCGCCCACCTGTGGCGGCTGGAGTCCGCAGCCGGGTACTGAACAAAAAAATGCCGCATTCGCGGCATTTTTTCTCGGCTGACTCAGCGCAGCCAGTTGGTTTTCGCCAGCTCCACAATCTCATCACCACGCCCGTTAATAATCGCGCGCAGCATATACAGACTGAAGCCTTTGGCCTGCTCAAACTTAATTTCCGGCGGCATGGCCAGTTCCTGTTTGGCGGTCACCACATCAACCAGCACCGGCCCGTCATGGGCAAACGCGGTTTTCAGTGCATCATCCAGTGATTCGCTGTCTTCGACACGGATACCTTTAATTCCCATGGCATTGGCCATTGCGGCAAAGTCCGGATTATGAAGATCCGTTCCGTCAGTCAGATAACCGCCCGCTTTCATCTCCATCGCCACAAAACCCAGCACGCTATTGTTAAAGATGACGATTTTCACCGGCAGCTGCATCTGCGCCAGGGAAATGAAATCCCCCATCAGCATACTGAACCCGCCGTCACCGCACATCGCCACCACCTGGCGTTTGCGGTCGAGCGCCTGAGCACCGATAGCCTGCGCCATGGCGTTTGCCATCGAGCCGTGGTTAAAGGAGCCAACCAGCCGCCGTTTGCCGTTCATGGTGAGATAACGCGCCGCCCAGACAGTCGGGGTGCCCACATCACAGGTGAACACGGTATCATCATCCGCCAGCTCACTGATTTTCTTCGCCAGATACTGCGGGTGGATCAGTTCCCGTTTGCTGGCGGTTGCCAGTGCGTCGAGGTCACTGCGGGCGGTCTGATAATGTTTCAGAGCAGCATCAAGGTGGGTATGATCCTCTTTGGCCTGCAGGCGCGGCTGAATAGCGTTGAGTGTGGCTTTGATATCCCCGATAATCGCCATGTCCACCGCGCAGTGCGCGCCGAGGCTGCCCGGGTTGATATCCACCTGAATAATTTTTGCTTTGGCCGGATAAAACGCACGGTACGGGAAGTGCGTGCCGAGCAGCACCAGGGTATCTGCATTTTCCATTGCATAATACCCGGAGGAGAAGCCGATAAGCCCGGTCATCCCGACACTGTACGGGTTATCATACTCAATATGCTCTTTTCCGCGCAGTGCATGCACCACCGGTGCTTTCAGGGTTTCCGCCAGTTTGATAACTTCATCATGTGCCCCTGCACACCCGGCTCCGCACATCAGTGTGATATTTTTCGCGCCGTTAAGAGCATCCGCCAGTTTCACCAGCTCATCCCGCTGCGGCATCACCAGCGGCAGAGACGGCTCATACCAGACATTACGGGCCGATTCAGGTGCCGGTCTCAATGCCACATCCCCCGGAATGACCACCACGGCCACACCGCGCTCCAGAATCGCCTTGCGCATGGCAATGCCCAGCACCTGCTGGATCTGCTCCGGATTGGAAACCAGCTCACAATAGACGCTGCACTCACGGAACAACTCCTGCGGATGAGTTTCCTGGAAGTAATGGCTGCCGATTTCGCCGGAAGGAATATGTGCGGCAATTGCCAGCACCGGCACACGGTTGCGCTGACAATCAAATAGTCCGTTGATTAAGTGGAGGTTACCCGGCCCGCAGGAACCGGCGCACACCGCCAGTTTACCGGTCAGATGGGCTTCCGATCCGGCGGCAAACGCGGCCACTTCCTCATGCCGGGTGCCCATCCATTCAATACTGCCCAGTTTACGTAAGCTGTCACTTAACCCGTTCAGTGAGTCTCCGGTGACACCCCAGATACGGTTGATTCCTGCATCCGCCAACATTTTTGCGATATAACCCGCTACAGTCTGCTTCATCGTAAATCTTCCCTCATACTGGTGATAAATCTGATTCGCAATAAGATGCTGCACAGAACAATACCAGCCTGCTCTGTGTGTTTATCCTGTCGTTTCAGTGTAGCCCGGGCTCGCCGCAGATAAAACCACCAGTAATAAGGTAAATTTTCAGCACTAATTCAGGATATTACCGGAGATCCGGCGGAATAATACAAAAATGGCTGTGATGATATATAAATACACTTTTCTTAATTTCTGTTTAATAATATTAATATTATTGTTATTCCGGGTGACGAATTTATATTTCACACAGAATCAACATAAAAAACCAGGAAATTAGTTTCTATATAAACGATTGATATAAAAGAATAATATAATATATATTTATCAGGAAGATATTATTTATGACAGATATCATCCTTATTATTCATGCACCATGAAATACTGATATGATATAAACACGATCTCCGTCACGCTCACTTTTTTAATACTGACGTTAAAATCCCTCCTGCAAATAATAACGAAAACGACTGCTGACAGAAACCCGCCGGTTCCGGAAGGCAGACTTTTTTTCGTAAAAATAAAATGTACTTATGTTGCGCCGGCGCTGTGGTATGACCGGTTTCCGGTCATACCCGCGCTTACATCAGGGATTCTTTATCAGCACACAAACCGGTTTCAGTTACGGGGTAAATGTAATGACCAATAAATACAATGTCAGTGAAAAACTCTTTGCGCTTGAGGCGTTCAGCAAGAAAACGCGCCAGGATTTACATAAAATCCCTGAGCTGTCCGGTGAAGAATATAAAACCTCAAAATACTGCCGCGAACTGATGGAAAGCTTCGGCTACACCATCCGTCAGTTTGAGGGATATACCGGCTTTACCGCTGAACTGACCGTCAATCCGGCATACCGCCTGATTGCTTACCGCACCGACATCGACGGCCTGGAAATGCCGGACATGACCTGCAACGAGCACAGCTCCGTACACGAAGGCTGTGCCCACAACTGTGGTCACGATACCCATATGACCATCGCGCTGACCGCGGCAAAATACCTCAGCGAACACCGTGATGAACTGACGCACAACGTCCGTTTTGTCTTCCAGATGGCGGAAGAAGATATGCGTGTGCCGGGTGCGGACAAAATGGTCGAAATGGGCTGCATGGACGGCGTGGATGAAGTCTACGGACTGCATAACGATGCCGCGATTGAAACCGGCTGCATCCGTTTTAACGCGGGAGTGATGTCCTCTTACGGCTCAGCCTGGACGCTGGACGTACACGGTGTTTCCGCGCACGGTTCCACGCCGCACAAAGGGCTGGATGCTATCCGCGAAGCCACCCGTATTATTGATTACATGGATTATATCGTCGCCAAGAAAACCGATCCTTTCAGCCCGGCCGTTTTCGGCTGCGGTATGATCAACGGCGGTACGATCCCGAATGCGCTGGCTGATTATGTGCAGGCTCGCGGCACCATCCGTTCTATGGATGAAGAGACCGATAAAATCTTAAAAGCCAGCTTTAAAGAGATTGTTGCCCGCAGTGAAGCCGGTGGGTTTAAAACCACACTGGAAGCCTGCGGTTACCCGGCCGTAATTAACCATCCGCAGGCAGCGGAAGTCATTAAAAACGCGGCGGCGGCCTTCTTACCGGCTGAAAATATTGATTCAAACGGTAAGCCGATGACCGGCAGTGAAGATTTCAGCTATATGATTAATGCCACCAAAGATAAATTAGGTGCCATGTATTTCCTCGGCAGCGGTAACAAAGCCAAAGGAATTAATAACTATCTGCATGCCAATCCGTATTTTGTTGATGACGATTGCCTGCTGATCGGTGCGCAAATCTTTATTAATATTGCCACCCGATAAAAAAGATTACACACAGCAAATACAAAGCCCGGTAACTGATGTTACCGGGCTTTTTTTATCGGAAATACCGTACAAATCAGAGTTCCGGCAATGCGCGGTAAAGCCGGTCACGGGCTTTAGGATCAACCGGCAGCCACTGTTCCGGCTGGTGAATATAATTCAGGTCAAGATGCGGTGCATAACAGGAAATAAAGTCATACATATAATCCTTCAGATGTGTATGACGGCTGATACAAATATGGGTATAGCTCGGTTTCACCAGGTTACCGATATTAATACAGCGCAGAGAATCACTGTCTTCTGCAGGATCAAACGCCACGGAGGAAATAACACCGACACCCGCTCCGCGCTTCACATAGAATTTAATAATTTCCGTATCGACCGCGGTTAATACCACATTCGGTGTCAGGTGGTTCTGATAAAATACCTGATCCAGCTTGGAACGGCCGGTGAATCCGAATACATAGGTGATCAGCGGATAATGAGCCAGCTCCTGAATCGTCAGCTGCTCATTTTGTGCCAGCGGGTGATCGTGCGGCACAATCGCACTGCGGGACCACTGATAGCACGGCAGCGTCAGTAAATCGTCATACAGATGCAGGGATTCGGTGGCGATTGCAAAATCCACATCCCCGTTTTTCACCATTTCTGCCAGCTGTGCCGGGGCACCCTGATGGAAATGCAGCGAAATATTCGGGTAACGCGCATTAAAGCGTTCAATCACTTTCGGTAATTTATAACGGATTTGCGTGTGGGTGGTGGCAATACGGAGATTCTGTTTTGTCGTGGTATCTTCATGAGACACCAGACTTTTAATTTTATCAAACTGCGCAAGAATATCGCAGGCAACACGATGAACTTCTTCACCAATCGGACTGAGCGATAATAAGTTATTATTTTTCCGGTTGAATAAAGAAACGTTCAATTCATCTTCAAGAATTTTAAGCTGCTTACTCACTGTCGGCTGCGAGGTATACAGCTTCTCGGCGGCATTCGTGATATTAAAGTCACTCCTGACCACCTCAACAAAACTTTTGAGCTGATTAATGTTCATTGCTTATTTATCCAGTTATAAAACGGATTCAAAATATTAAAATTATTAATAAACAGGGTTATAAGAGTAATACAACATGCTGTGTGTCAGGATGATAGCACAAGGCGGGTGATGAAGAAATAAACACGCCCCGCAAAAAGCGGTATCCGTTATTAGCAGGCTAATAACGGATTTTTGAGATGAGATTCAGTATCACTCAATATCACGAAATTACATCAGTTCAGATTCGACCGGCAAAATAACGGTTTCTGCTTTCCAGGATTCCCGTTCATTTCCGCTGTCGCGTTTACTCCGGCCTTCAATCTCGGTGAAGAACCAGCCAACCGGCACTTCAAAGATATCCGCAATACGGACTAAACAATCCACATCAACACGGTTTACACCACGTTCATAACGTGACATCTGCTGCTGACTGATTTCAATCATTTCAGCCAGTCTTGCTGCAGTAATGCCGTGATCTTTCCGTAACACCTGAATTTTTTGCCCGACAGCGCGTGCTATCGAGTTTTTTGCTTTGGTCATGTCGCTATCCCTCACATATGGCTGTGATAACCATCAGATTCCTCTCTGATGACTAACAAAAATATGCGTTTATTAAAGAAAGTGGACCAATTGATATTCACAAAGTTTTACTCTTTGTTGTTGTTTTAACTGCCGCATGTATGTACTTATGCAAACCAGCCTCGTACACATGTTGAAACACATATTACATATTCATTTACCAAATTGAAACCTGTCGTTCCGGCACCTAACGAATTGTAAAAAAAAGAATTATTCGGTGTCCGAAAGAGTGATAACCCTATGTATTATAGTATATTTACCTTTTCTTTCACCCTTGGACTAGGTATAAACCACTAAAAATAAAATGACTCATTAGTGGTATAAAATAGTGATTATTTAGCTTTAATAGAGTAACAAACCACAATTAAATGGAAAAAAAACGATATATCTTGAAACATTTATGTCTTTCTTAAATTGCCGTTGGCAGATATCACTGCATGGTTTGCATATTCAGCAGATAACACCAAAGTTTATCTTATTATTACGTAAAGAAATCATTGAGGACTGTGATTATGCGTTAATTACATCAGATGTAATTATCAGAAAAATGCATACAGAAAATTGAGAAATCAGGTGAAACATACTGATAACATTATTTGTTTTCTGAAACCACCCGATATATTGCCTATATTTAAGCCATGCGTATCATAATCATGCTGATAATTTAAAATGCATCGGATTATGATGCCAACCACAAACCTTTTCATGCAATAAAATATGCTGAAAAGAATCCATTTAAGATGCCTTATTTCCCTGGTAATCTGTATTTCCGTTGATTTTTCAGAAAAAAAACAGCATTGAACAGTTTACGATACAGAGAAGTTAAATGCCAAATACACGATATTAATCAGTACAAAAACCCACTAATTTTACAAAAAATATGATTTATGCTAAATTAGGTGACCTCGTTTCAAAACAAAGGTACTTTTTTTGGTTATTACAACACAATACTTTCCTATTCTTCCTGTCCTGTCTGCGGTTTCCTGTACCGTCTGCCGTTAGCGTCATATATTCAACAATCAATCTATTTAACGGGAAACATGAATACGGGAAAAAATACGTATTTATACTTACCAACTTAGTATTAAACATCTCCTGCTACCGATGAATTCACTATCACATAAAAAGTCGTTGCGGGTTTGAGTGAAATCTCAGTTACGTGAATCCCCGTCATAAAACAAAAGGATACAACGATGAGACGCAAGAAAACAAAACAAAAACCTTTAAATATCAATGATATTACTATCATTGATGATGGCAAATTAAAGAAAGCCATCACCGCTGCCTCACTGGGTAATGCCATGGAGTGGTTTGATTTCGGGGTCTACGGCTTCCTGGCGTATGTGCTGGGTCAGGTCTTCTTCCCTTCCGCCTCCCCGGGTATACAGATGATCGCGGCATTAGCCACATTCTCCGTACCGTTTCTGGTACGTCCGCTGGGCGGGGTCTTTTTCGGCATTATGGGCGACAAATTCGGCCGCCAGAAAGTGCTTTCCGTTACCATCATTATCATGGCTGTCAGTACCTTCTGTATCGGTCTTATCCCGTCTTATGAAAGTATCGGGATCTGGGCACCGGTTCTGTTACTGCTGGCAAAACTGGCTCAGGGTTTCTCCGTGGGCGGTGAGTATTCCGGTGCAGCTATCTTTGTAGCGGAATATTCACCGGATCGTAAACGCGGATTTATGGGCAGCTGGCTGGATTTCGGCTCAATTGCCGGTTTCGTCTGCGGTGCCGGTGTGGTGGTTCTGATCTCCAGTATTCTCGGTGAGGAAACCTTCCGTGAATGGGGCTGGCGTATCCCGTTCTTCCTGGCGCTGCCGCTGGGTGTTATCGGTCTGTATCTGCGTCATGCCCTGGAGGAAACACCGGCTTTCCAGCAGCATGTTGAGGATATGAAAAATGCCAACCCTGAAACCGGCGAAGATAAGCCCCGCGTTTCACTGCGCAGCATTGCCTCACAATACGGTAAGGGTCTGATGATTTGTGTCGGGCTGGTGATTGCCACCAACGTCACTTATTACATGCTGCTGACCTATATGCCGAGTTATCTGTCGCATAACCTGAATTACAGTGCGGATCACGGTGTGCTGATTATTATCGCGATTATGATTGGTATGCTGTTTGTACAGCCGCTGATCGGGATGATGAGTGACCGCATCGGCCGTAAACCGTTTGTTCTCGCGGGCAGTATCGGGTTATTTGTACTGGCGATTCCGGCATTTATGCTGATTAACAGTGGTGTCATCGGACTGATTTTCTTAGGCTTACTGATCCTGGCGGTACTGCTGAACTGCTTTACCGGTGTGATGGCCTCTATTTTACCGGCCATTTTCCCGACAAAAATCCGTTACAGTGCGCTGGCTATCTCGTTCAATATCTCCGTGCTGATTGCCGGTGCCACCCCGACTGCCGCCGCCTGGCTGGTCGAAGTGACCAATAACCTGTATATGCCGGCCTATTATCTGATGGTCATTGCCGTTATCGGGGCAATTACCGCGATTATGATGAAAGAAACCGCCAATAAGCCGTTACGCGGTGCCACACCGGCGGCATCTGACCGCGCGGAAGCCAAAGAGATTTTGCTTGAGCATTACGATAATATCGAACACAAGATTGAGGCGATTGATGAGGAGATTGCCGCGTTGCAGAAACGCCGTCAGTCACTGATTGATCAGCACCCTAAACTGGACTGATGTCCTGCTCAGGCCCGCCTCTCCGGACGCGGGCCTTTTTATTGTTTATGCGGGAGGTAAAATTATGACGGATTCAGCACCGGCCGTTGTCTGGCTGCGGCACGATCTGCGGCTGACAGATAACACAGCGCTTTACGCCGCCTGTCAGGCACACCGGCAGGTAAAACTGATTTTTACCCTCACGCCGGGACAGTGGGAGCAGCACGCTATGTCCCCGTCACAGCAGGCGCTGATTTTCTGTCAGCTGCACACACTGAACACATCCGCAGCCGCACTCGGGATCACCCTGCATGTTCAGCCGTGCAATACCTTTGAGGATGCCGCTGACTGGCTGGCAGCGTGGTGCCGGGAACATCGTATCCCCGCTGTCTATGTCAATAAACAGTACGGACTGAATGAACAGCGCCGTGATTCCCGCTTTGCCGCCCGTCTGCCGGATACCTGCCGTTTTTATGCCTTTGATGACTGTGTCCTGCTGCCGCCGGGCAGTGTGAGCACACAGCAGGGCGGACTCTACAAAGTGTTCACCCCGTTCCGGCGGGCATTTCTCACCGCACTGATGCAGACCACCGTCCGCGTGCTGCCGGTACCGGAGGCCAAAGGCCCGCCGGTCTCCCCGCCACCGCTTAGTCTGCCGCAGCAGGAGCATGCCCTTTTCCCTTCCGGAGAGGAGGCCGCACTGCAGCGGCTGGCAGATTTTTGTCTGAAACATGCCGCAGATTACAAAACAGAGCGGGATTTTCCGGCGATTGACGGCACCAGCCGCATCTCCGCGTATCTCGCCACCGGAATTTTGTCCCCGCGCCAGTGCCTGAGCCGCCTGCGCCTGCATTTCCCGATGGTCACCGATGAGCCGGAAAGCGGCGCTTATACCTGGCTCAGTGAGCTTATCTGGCGTGAGTTTTATCTGCATCAGCTGGCACAGCACCCGGATATCAGCCGGCACCGCCCGATGCAGCGCTGGACAGAGTCCATTATCTGGTCACCGGATAACAGCGGTCTGCTTGCCTGGCAGCAGGGCAAAACCGGATTCCCGCTGGTCGATGCGGCCATGCGTCAGCTGAATGAAACCGGCTGGATGCATAACCGCCTGCGGATGATCACGGCAAGTTTTCTGGTCAAGGATTTACTGACTGACTGGCGGCGCGGCGAGCACTATTTTATGTCACGACTGATTGACGGTGAATTTGCCGCCAACAACGGCGGCTGGCAGTGGGCGGCCTCCACCGGCCATGATTCGGTACCGTATTTCCGGATTTTCAACCCGGTCACACAGGGAAAACGGTTTGATCCGGACGGCAGTTTTATCCGCCGCTGGTTGCCGGAACTGGCAGAAGTGCCGGCGAAATACATTCATACACCCCATGAATGGGCGGAGAAAAATCAGCGGGAGATTGATTATCCGAAACCGGTGGTTGATCACCGGATGGCGAGGATCAGGGCTATCGATGCTTACGAAACTGCCCGCCGGACCGCTGCCGGCGGGGGTGATAATCCGTATTAATCTGTTTTGTCTGCTGACCGGCGCACCGTGCTGTAGGTCAGCAAATGCTCCAGATTATAATAACGGGCTTTATTCAGTACGGTGGTGTGAGACATCCCGATTTCGCGGGACACTTTGCGGGCCGAACCGTAGCGGCGCAGATAATCTTCCAGCAGGCTTTTTTCCTGCCGTGCAAGGGACTCTTTCAGGTTGATGTCTTCCTGCGCCGGCAATACCGCAGGGGGTATTTCCGTTTTCGGTGCCGCCTGCGGCCGGAGTGCCGGAGAGGCCATCACTTCCTCATGGGGCAGCCACAGATCCCCGACGGTAATTTCCCGGCCGGAAGCCAGATGGATGGCCCGCAGAATCACGTTTTGCAGTTCCCGCACGTTACCCGGCCAGGAATAAGCCATTAACTGGTGATATGCATCCTGGGACAAACTGAGCTGTTTATTCAGTTCTGTCGTGTATTTGCTGATAAAGCGCTGCAGTAACAGCGGGATATCCGTTTTCCGCTCTTTCAGTGGCGGGATATTAATCGGGATCACGTTGATCCGGTAATAGAGATCTTCACGGAATGATTTGTTCTCGATCATCTCTTCCAGATTCCGGTTGGTGGCAACAATGATCCGCACATCCACCGGGATCTCCTTGTGCCCGCCGACCCGGCGGATCACGCCTTCCTGTAATACACGCAGTAATTTACTTTGCAGGATAAGGGAAAGCTCACCGAATTCATCCAGAAACACGGTGCCGTGGTTGGCGGATTCAAATAACCCCATCTTTCCGCCCTTGCTGGCGCCGCTGAACGCGCCGCCCTCATAACCGAACAGCTCACTTTCAATCAGGTTTTCCGGCAGCGCTGCACAGTTAATCGGCGCAAACGGGTGAGCGCTGCGGTCGCTGGCGTTATGAATAGCGCGGGCAAACAGCTCTTTACCGGTACCGGTTTCACCACGGATCAGTACCGTATACGGGCTTATTGAGATTTTTTTAGCAAAATCAATCAGGTTCATCATGATTTCGCTTTCACAGATAATGTCATCAAAGCTGAACGGCAGGCTTTTATTCACCGAAGACGCCATTTGCTGCACTGAGCGCAGGCTTTTGAAGGTGATAACCGCCCCCATCACCTGAGACTCTTCACTCAGAATCGGACGGCCGGAACAGATATAGTACAACTCCCCTTTCGGCGTACTGGTAACCATCTGATAGTGATCGAAACTGTTACCGCCGAGCAGTTTGGTGAGTACCGCCTGGTTTTTGCCGCTGAGAATCTTGCTGATATTGACGCCGACAATATTTTCCCGCGAGATCGAGAAAAAGTCTTCCGCCACTTTATTGAAGTAGTTGATATTACCCTGATTATTGATACCGATAATGCCGTCCGTGGTGGATTCCAGAATCGCCTGTAATTCTTTTTCTTTACGCTCGTAGGGCTGTAATTTGGAACGGGTGACACTGATAACATCAGGATTAAGCAGGAGTTTGCTCAGCAGCAGCTTAACATCCCGCTCGCACTCCGTATTGAATTTGACATAAATTTTGCACGGAAAGACTTCCATGGAATTAATGCTGATTTCGGAGGCCGAAAACTCATTGATGACTTCTTCCACCATGGCGACGCGGTCAATGGTATTAATTAACCATCTATATGCAGACATGTGATTAGTCACTCCCGGTTAGTGTATGTAGTGCTCATTTTTCACCCACCCTACCAAGGTTAACCCATCTTAGGTAATCACTGAGAGGTGAACAAAGGGCGAAATACAACAAAATAGTGCGCAATAAAAAAACCATATGATAAGTAGCCTTATCATACAGAGTGTAATTGTTATTTTGGGTTTTGTTACGTTACTTACTATAAACAAGTTCAGTCGGCTTGTACCCGCCAGATATCTCAATTCTATGAAAAAAAGTCCGCAAACTGTTAGGTTTACACCTGCATTTATTGGAGTGGCAAATCATTAAAAGTGCGGTAATTAATGGAATTGATTATTCATGACTTTGATCATTATCAACCGCCGGACGTATCGATTCAGGAAAAAATTTAAAAAGAGATCTGGATCACCCTTCCCTTTTGGGGCTATAATGTGACGTAAGTCCGGTTTTATCCCTCAATGTGATTAACCTCACTATCAGAAAGTGGCAACCTACTGTCAATTTTCTTTCCACTTTGTCATTTTTACTTACAGTCCGCTTTCCACTTCCTCCGCACTGACTTTGTCTAATCTATACCTTAAAATTATTTATCTCTTTTAATTCAATGTGTTATAAAAATAACTCCTGAGTTGGCACGGCTATTGCTTTTATTACTGCAACAACAACACATGTTGGCATAATAAAAAATTATTCTTTGGAGGATTTATGCACGATTATACGAATAAAGGTTATGACACTAAGATTGTTCACGCTGGCCAGCAGGCTGATCCACTGACTGGTGCGTTATCAACCCCAATCTATCAGACCTCTACATTCGTCTTCGACAGCGCAGCACAAGGGGCAGCACGTTTCGCATTAGAAGAAGAAGGTTATATCTACTCACGTTTAGGTAACCCTACTAACGCAGCATTAGAAGAAAAAATGCGTGTACTGGAAAACGGCGAAGCAGCTCTGGCGACTTCTTCCGGTATCGCAGCTATCTCTACCACCATCCTGACTATGTGCGGCCAGGGCGACCATATCGTTGCTTCTGACACTCTGTACGGCTGTACTTATGCTCTGCTGTCTCACACCCTGCCTAAATTCGGTATCGAAGTCACTTTCGTTCGCGCAAATGACCCTGCGAATATCAAAGCGGCGATGAAACCAAACACCAAGATGGTTTACGTCGAAACTCCGGCTAACCCGACTCTGGCAATGATCGACCTCGAAGCAGCGGCAAATGTTGCTCACGAAGGCGGCGCAATGCTGGTTGTGGATAACACCTTCATGTCTCCGTACTGCCAGCGTCCTCTGGAATTAGGTGCAGACATCGTGGTTCACAGTGTGACCAAATACATCAACGGCCACGGCGACGTTATCGGTGGTGTGATTGTCGGTCCTGCTGACTTCCTGGTTCCTGCCCGTCTGGTTGGTGTTAAAGATATCACCGGTGGTGTAATGAGCCCGTTCAACGCATGGTTAACCCTGCGCGGTCTGAAAACACTGCACGTCCGTATGGAACGTCACTGCTCTAACGCAATGAAAGTGGCTAAATATCTGGAATCTAACCCGAACGTAGAAGCAGTATTCTACCCTGGTCTGCCGTCTCACCCGCAGCACGAGTTAGCGAAAAAACAGATGAGCAACTTCGGCGGTATGATCAGCTTTGAAATCAAAGGCGGTATCGAAGCAGGCCGTAAAGTGATGGACTCTGTTGAGTTATGCATGCTGGCAGTAAGCCTGGGCGATACTGAAACTCTGATTCAGCACCCTGCATCAATGACTCACTCTCCGGTTCCGGCTGAAGAGCGTCTGAAAGCAGGTATCACCGATGGTCTGATTCGTATCTCTGTCGGTCTGGAAACACCTGAAGACATCATTGCTGACCTGGAACAGGCTATTGCGAAAGCAGTTGCTTAAGATCAGAGCGGAAAATTAAGTCTTGCAGTATGTACTCACCTCATTTGCCATTAACACACAGACGGGGTGAGTACACGAAGCACGCGGAAAAATTCATTGAGAGCCACTCTGAATTCTCTCCGGCGTGCTTTTTAAGTATTTAACAGGTTATTTTTAGCGGTAATAAAAAGAACAACGCAGTGCTGAAATTTTTTAGAAACCAATAATCACAATAAATTATTATGAAAACCAAGGGGGCTTAGTATGGCGGACATGACCTCAACCGATAATTCCGCGAAAGCGCTGGGCAAAATACCATTTACAATGTATGACGCCGGCTGGGTAGTACTTTGTATTGGTATGGCGATCGGTGCCGGTACCGTTGTAATGCCGATTCAGATCGGTCTGAAAGGTATTTGGGTATTTATTTTAGCTTTCATGATTGCGTATCCGGCAACCTATATGTTGCAGAAGCTGTACATGAATACGCTGTCTGAAAGTGAAGAATGTGAAGACTACACAAACATAATCACACAGTATCTGGGCAGTAACTGGGGTGTGGCGCTGGGGGTTATTTACTTCCTGATGCTTATCCACGGTATCTTTATTTACTCTCTCTCTGTTATTTTCGACAGTGCCTCTTATCTCCATACTTTCGGTGTGACAGAGGGTGTGCTTTCAAGCTCACTGATCTATCGTGTGGCTGTCTTTGCCGCGCTGATTTTCATTGCCTCCAAGGGCGAGAAACTGCTGTTTAAAATCTCCGGTCCGATGGTTATCGTGAAAGTGGGTATCATTGTATCGCTGGGTCTGGTGATGATCCCTCACTGGGATTTCAATAACATCACTGCATTCCCGCCGATTGCTGACTTTACCCGTGACGTGCTGCTGACTGTACCATTTGCGTTCTTCTCTGCGGTTTTCGTTCAGATCCTGAACCCGATGAACATCGCATACCGTAAACTGGAATCAGACAAACGTGTTGCCACCTACCGTGCTATCCGCGCCCACCGCGTGGCTTATATCACCCTGGTGACTATCATCCTGTTCTTCTCATTCTCCTTTACGTTCTCCATCAGTCATGAGCAGGCCGTATCCGCGTTTGAACAGAACATCTCTGCACTGGCTATTGCCGCTCAGGTTATTCCGGGCGCGGTCGTGAGTGTGATGACCACCGTTCTGAACATCTTTGCGGTTCTGACAGCATTCTTCGGTATCTATCTGGGCTTCCAGGAATCAGTGAAAGGCCTTGCGGTTAACATCCTTTCCCGCTTCATGGATAAAGAGAAAATCAACCACACCGTATTAAACATCTGTATCTCTGTCTTCATCGTTGCATTACTGACTGCATGGGTGTCAACAGGGTTCTCTGTGGTTGTCTTCTTCCAGATTGGTAGTCCGTTATACGCTATCGTTTCCTGCTTAATTCCTGTTTATCTGGTATTCCGTGTCGCGAAACTGAAAAAATTCAAAGACTGGAAAGCCTGGTGTGTTATGGGCTTCGGTATCCTGCTGCTCATCGCACCGTTCTTCAAATACCTTGAGTGACGGGTAAGAGAAAACAGGCCATCCGTCGGTGCCCCGCACTGACTGAAATAAAGTAAAACCCGGAACCGGTCACAGCACCGGTTCCGGAAAGTTAAAAAACTCAGCACCGCAGTCTGAATAAAAAAACCTCTGTCCTTCTGACCAATATATTATTAAGTTCCTTGATTGGTTAGCATATTGCGGGAGATATCATCTCCCGCTTTTTTTCGTCTCCGCCTCACCGGCAGTATTCCCTCCTGTAAAACTTCACGTCATTGTAATTGATTCTCTTTTCTGTCTTTATTCCGTATCCCGGAAATGAATTAAACAGCTGCTGACAGAAGAAAATGAAAACATCATAAAAAGCACAGAGAAATAAAATAAGTATGCTTATAACGCATTATTTCGCTATTAAACACTTGGCTAATAAAAATTATTTTTACTATAGTTTTTCCGTATAAAAATAAACATGATTTTTACCCGGGCTGACCTTCAGTCCGGGAACATTTAATTTCAGGGGTTTTTTACATGGAAAAGAAACAGAATCACCGTACCATTTATTGTTTTTTTTTACTTTTAGTCGCGTCAGGCGGTCATGCCATAACGATAAACAAAGGTGTAGTCAAAGAGCTGGATGACAAATCCGCAATAGTGGATTTCGGCAATCTGTCTGTTCAGAACGGCGGTATCATTATTAAGAACGGCACGCTCGAAACGCAGGGTGCAACCATTACAGAAAAAGCCGGAGAAACCGGGTATGTCACGCTTTCAGGCAGTGATTCACGGTGGAATAACACCGGAATGCTCAGGTTAGGTATCATCGACAGACCTCTCGATTTTGATCACATAGTATCACAGGCCAGCCTGAAAATTACTGATGGCGCTAATGTGATAACTGATGATTTCGTGATGGGAAATTATAACGAGGCCCGGGTAAATGAAAGCGGATTTTATGAATTAACGGTCAGCGGAAAGGGATCAAAATTAAAAGTAAATAATAATATCCTGGCATCAACCTATAATTCCAACAGACTTCCGAATGGCACGGTCATCATAAATATTGATGACGGCGGCGTAATTGAAGCTGAAAACATGTCTGTACATGAGATGAACCGTATTAGCCGGGATACGGCGGTTAACACAACGTTAAATATAAAAAATAACGGTCTTCTGAATGTACATAAAGACTTTTACTTTGCAAAATATACTCAAACCGGACACGCTGATATACCGTCAGAGCTGAATGTATTATCCGGCGGAAAAATCAGCGCTGAGAATTTTTATGCCGGTATACATGATGCCGGTAAACATAATTACGAAAATCATACATTCCCCGTTTCTGTATTAATATCAGGCAAAGGATCATCGGTTGAGGTGACAGATAATTTTGTTACCGGTGGTAATCCCCGCAGTTTTTTAAAAGTGGCGGACGGTGCTGAAATCAACGCTGCAAATATCATTATGGCCAGCGGAGGAACCTCTTATATCACTGATAACGGGAAAAAAGCATCCCCGGAGGTTCTCGTCACCGGTGCACAATCAAAAATAACCGCACAGAACACGATGGTGCTGGGCGATGAAGTGGACAACGTCATCACTGTTGAACAGGGCGGCGCATTATCTGCCCGGGACATTATCATCGGCAATAAACACGCAGTCACAACGAATACCGGCAGCTTCGTCAATCTGCTTGCCGGAGGTGAAATCATCACTGACAGTATCAGCCTGAATAAAGACCGTTATTTCGATAATACGGTTATTTTTTATGGTAACGGCGGCAATGCCGGTACGTTGAAAACGGATTATATTGCAGGCTTCACTGGTAATAACAACTACATCCCTGACGCCGGAAACACGAATCTGACGTCCGGGTTAGTATTTAACTATCAGGACAATAATAACTTTTCACCCGACCTGATAAACACCATCAATGTCATCAAAGAAAATACCAACACCATCACGCTGACCGGCAATAACAGCCGCCACAGCGGAATTATTGTGATTGATGACGGAACATTAAAAGCAGGCAATCTGAATTCATTCGGCAACGGGGTTAATGTTCACAACAGAGGTAATTTTGACCTTAACGGATTTGATCAAACCATTTCCTCACTGGATAACCGTGGTGTTGTCAGGCTGTCAAAAAACAACCAGACACAGACAACCTTAAATATCATCAATGACTTAAATTCCGGTAACGGAACGATTATTTTTAATAGCGAACTGGGTGGTGATAACTCAGTGACTGATAAATTAGTCATTAATAAAAACAGTGCCGGTAATACCACCGTTCAGGTGAATAACATTAATGGCCGGGGTGCAAAAACAAAAAAAGGTATTGAGCTGATTACCGTATCCGGCGATTCATCCGGGGAGTTTAAACAAAGCGGACGTATTGTGTCCGGAGCATATGAATATACATTGCAGCGTGGCGGCTATACCGCAGGAACAGACAATAAAAACTGGTATCTGACCAACCTGTATGTGGCACCGCCGGTCAAGCCGGAACCGGTTGATCCCTCCGTTCCTGTTGACCCCTCCGTTCCTGTTGACCCCGTAGTTCTTCCTGAGCCTTCCGATCCGGAAGTACATATTTTTGCCCCTGCAGTCGGCAGTTACGCTGCGAACACACTGGCGGCAAATAACCTGTTTGACCTGCGGCTTCACGACCGCCTCGGGGAAACCCGGTATACGGATGCCCTGACAGGGGAAACAAACGTCACATCGCTGTGGCTGCGCCAGGTCGGCGGGCATAACCGCTTCCGTCAGTTACAGGGGCAGTTAACAACGCAGGACAACCGTTATGTCGCGCAGATTGGCGGCGATCTGGCTCAGTGGTCAACCGATGGTCTGAACCGCTACCATGCCGGTATCATGGCCGGATTTGCAGATCAAAGCAGCAAAACCAGGAACCACCTTAACGGCTATTATTCAAAAGGAAAAACAACCGGTTACAGCGCGGGTCTGTACGGAACCTGGTATGCGGATGACGCGGATAAATCAGGGCTATATACCGATGTCTGGGTGTTATATAACTGGTTTGATCACGAAGTTCACAGTGAGCAGTTTTCTGCGGAAAAATATAAATCACGCGGTGTGACGGCCTCGGTTGAGTCCGGTTATACCTTTAAAGCCGGGGAATTTATGACTGCCAGTGACACCGTAAATACCTTCTTCCTTCAGCCAAAAGCGCAAATCACCTTTCAGGGTGTGAAAGCGAAAAATCACACGGCAGCCGGCAATACAGATGTCCGCAGCAGCGGGGATAATAATATCCGTACCCGTCTCGGCCTGCGGGCTTATCTGCACGGCCATAATGTCATTGATGACGGTAAAGGGCGTAATTTTGAACCTTTCGCAGAAATAAACTGGATTTATAACAGCCAAAAATACGGTGTCAGAATAAACGGAGAACAATTTGATATCGCCGGTACCCGGAATATCGGGGAAATAAAAGCCGGTGTTGAGGGTCAGATTAATACCAACCTGAATCTCTGGGGTAACGTCGCTCAGCAGATCGGCGATGCCGGATACAGTGATACTCAGGCTATGCTGGGTGTTAAATACCTGTTTTAAACCGTTACCGTCTCCGGCAGGCTCATCCCGGATAATATATCCGGGACTGAGCAGCACAGCCTGTTCAGCCATGTACCGGGCACGGCAAACCCGTACAGTAATCCGCAAATCAGCTGTACTGGTCTGTCTTTTTTATTTAAAAGCGGAAATTATGATAATTAAAAATCGCGCGGGGAAATAATACTGTCCGCAATAAGGCTCATCCGGATTTCCTGAATATCCCCTTCTTCATTATTTTCATAAAGAATGTCATCCAGCCCGGTTCCGGTCATATTCATTTCCTCAAAGAAACGACCCGGCGTGAGTTTAAAAGCCAGACTGACACGCAATAACGTATCCACATCAATACGGTTTACCCCCCGCTCATAACGCGAAAGCTGCTGCTGACTAATCCCTATTCTGTGTGCCAGCTGCTTTGTGGTTAAACCTGCATTGGTCCGGTATTGTCTGATAACCTGTCCGATAGCTTCGGAGATCGCATATTTCTTCATCATTAATCAATAACCCTATAAAGACCATCACTAAAATTCCTTATTTAGCTCACTGATCATAGAAAAAACACTTAAAACTATAAGTAGTTTATCGTACATAGGGCCATTTTTGAAAAACCAAAGGTTATGCTGTTTGTGAGTACATGAGGGGGTAAATGAGACTGAATGTTTCGATATATTTCGCCTTTAAAATCATAGTGTAACGAGATAATATTACAAAATATTAATCGATTGAAAGTACAATGAATTAGTAGAATAAGTGTTATATACCAAATAATTAGAAAAAAAATATGTTTTCACTCCATTCAAATACAAATTCCGAGTTTTTACAGGATGTGAAAAAGTGTGTTTGATCCCACACATCGGATTTCAGCATAATAGGTTGATGACTCATCCTAATATGAGCAGCAAACCGCACTTAATAAATTAAATTAATGTAAATATTTTACACGAAAAATTAACTTAATTCGAATTTTGTCAGAAACACAGAAACCGGCACAAAAAAGCCGGTGACAGTCATCCTGCCACCGGCTGAATATCTGCCTGTTATTTCACCGGATTACAGACGTTCAATCACCATCGCAATCCCCTGCCCGCCACCGATACACAGAGTCGCCAGCCCGGTGGTTTTGTTCTGAGCCTGTAATGCATGCAGCAGTGTCACCAGGATACGGGCACCACTCGCACCAATCGGGTGACCCAGGGCAATCGCCCCGCCGTTGATGTTTACTTTTTCAGGATCAAAACCCAGGTCACGGCCGACCGCAAGAAACTGGGAGGCAAATGCTTCGTTGGCTTCGATAAGATCGATATCCTTCAGTGACAGCCCCGTTTTCTCCAGCACTTTCCGCGTGGCCGGAACCGGCCCCAGCCCCATCATCGACGGTGAAACCCCGCCGGAGGCATAACCCCGGATGCGGGCAAGCGGTGTCAGTCCCAGTGATTTGGCACGGGTTTCCGTCATCAGCATCAGCGCTGCCGCACCGTCATTGATACCGGAGGCATTGCCGGCAGTCACCGTTCCCGCTTTATCAAAGGCCGGACGCAGTTTCGCCAGTCCTTCTGCCGTTGATCCGGCTTTCGGGAATTCATCGGTATCCACCACGATATCCCCTTTACGGCTTTTTACCGTCACCGGCACGATTTCCGCCTTAAAGGCGCCGCGCTCAATCGCGCTGACGGCTTTCTGCTGTGATGACAGTGCCAGTGCATCCTGCTCTTCGCGGGTCAGGTTATAGGCTTTGGCGATGTTCTCCGCTGTGATCCCCATGTGATAACCATGAATGGCACACATCAGGCCATCCCTGAGCAGAGAATCAGTCACCACACCGTCACCGAGACGTAACCCGCGGCGGGCCCGGCTATCCAGTAAATAAGGGGCGTTACTCATACTTTCAGTTCCCCCGGCAATAATGATATCGGCATCACCGTAACCTATTGCCTGAGCGGCCAGCGCCACACTTTTTAATCCTGAGCCGCACAATTTATTGACAGTAAAAGAGCCCGAACTCTCCGGAATACCGCTGTTTAGCTGAATCTGACGCGCCGGATTTTGTCCCAGACCGGCCTGAAGCACATTACCCATGATGACTTCATCAACCAGCTCCGGTGCCAGACCGGTTTTTCTCAGCAATTCACGGGTAACGATTGTACCCAGTTCGTTGGCGCTGACATCCGCCAGAGCTCCGCTGAAATTACCGATAGCCGTACGTACCGCGCTGACAATAACAATACTGTTCATATTATTTCCTTATTCTTTTGTGGTTAAAGAAAAACGAGACCAATAATGAAAATCGGGCAGGAAAAGAGCAGAGCCGTGATGCAGTAGCCCATGATGTCCCTGACACCCAGCCCGGCAATCGCCAGCGCCGGTAATGCCCAGAAAGGCTGTACCATGTTCATCCACTGCTCGCCGTAGGCGATGGCCATAACCGATTTGCCCGGATCCGCACCCAGTGCGGCTGCCGCAGGCATCACAAATGGCCCCTGTATAACCCAGTGTCCGCCGCCTGACGGAACAGCAAAGTTAATCAGTGCAGAACTGAAGAAAGTCATCAGCGGGAAGGTGTCTTTGTCCGCGACATTGATAAAGAACTCAGTGATGAGGCCGCCGAGGCCTGAACCTTCCATCATGAGCTGGATACCCGCATAGAACGGGAACTGCACGAGGATTCCGGCGGTACTTCGTGTTGCCGAACTGACTGCCCGCATATACGCCATCGGCGTTTTGTGTAACAGCAGTCCGGTCAGAAGAAATATCATGTTGACGGTGTTAATGGTGATATTGAAACCGTTTTTGATGAAATATAACGCGAGAAAACTGAAGCCGAGCAAACAGATGATCCATGTGATAATCCGGCTTTCTTCCATACGTTCAGATACCGGAGCATCTTCCGGTAATTTTTTCTGGAAGTCCGGTTCTTCTTCCAGTAATGCCGGATCCACCATGACAACATCCCCTTTCGGCGGCATCATCAGACGGGTGACAAACGGCAGTACAGCAATCAGGGAAAGTGTGATAAAAATGTTGTAGCGGGTGAAAATCGTTTCACTGACCGGAATAAGTCCCGCAATATGCTCAACCGGGTTACCCGGGGTTGCCGCCAGCAGCGGCATTGAGCCGGAAAAACCACCTCCCCAGGTCATAAAGCCGATGTAAGCACAGGCGATCAGCAGCGGATAATCGGAGCCTTTCACACGCCGGGCGACTTCCCGTGCGAACATCGCCCCGACCACCAGCCCGAATCCCCAGTTAATAACGCTGGCTATCGCACCGAAAAAAGTGACCAGCATGACTCCCTGAACCGGCGTTTTTGCCAGTGAGGCAGTCAGCCGTAAGATACGTTTAACCGGTGGTGAACTGGCCAGCGCGTGACCGGTCACGATGATCAGCGCCATCTGCATACCGAATGCCAGCAGATTCCAGAATCCATTCCCCCACATATTCACCAGATCCATCGGCGTACTTGGTGTCAGTGACAGCGCGATGATGAATGTCAGCATAGTGAGCAGCATGGCGAAAATCAGCGGATCCGGCAGATAGCGGCTCACCACACGGGTCATGACTCGTGAGATGTTCCGGATCATATGACGACCTCCGCAATACCTGACGGCATTTCACACAAATCCGGTGAAACAATAAAATGCGCACCGGTTTTTTCGCGGATGGTATCGATATCCGTACCCGGCGCATATTCACACAGAATCATCTGATCGTTTTCAAAGCGGAATAACGCCAGTTCCGTCACCAGCACATCCACCGCTTTCACGGCGGTCAGCGGCATAGTGCACTCCGGCAGGATTTTGGCGGAACCGTCTTTTGCACAGTGCTCCATGGCTATGATCACTTTGCGCGCACCGGTCACGAGATCCATCGCGCCGCCCATACCCGGCACCATTTTGCCCGGTACCACCCAGTTGGCGAGGTTGGCCTGTTCATCCACCTGTAAGCCGCCCAGTACGCTGGCATCCACATGACCGCCGCGGATCAGCGCGAAAGAGAAAGCGCTGTCAAACATCGATGCGCCCGGCAGAATGCCGCACGGCTGACCGCCTGCATTGACCAGATTCTTATCCGGCGTGGTTACCGGCCCGAGGCCGAGAAAGCCGTTTTCTGACTGTAATGTGATATGCACGCCTTCCGGCAGATAGTTCGCCACCTGTGTCGGCAGCCCGATCCCGAGGTTCACCACATCACCGTCATTCAGTTCAAGTGCCACACGGCGGGCGATTAATTCTTTTGCATTCATGATGTTTTCCTTATTCTGCAATCAGCCAGTCAATAATTGCCCCTGGTGTGGCAACACAATCCGGGTCGATATCCCCCACCGCGACTATTTCATCCGGCTCGGCAATGGTGATATCTGCCGCCAGCGCCATCAGCGGGTTAAAGTTACGGGCACTGAGGTCATAGGTGAGGTTGCCGAGCGGATCGGCTTTCTGTGCCTGAATCAGCGCCAGATCAGCGCGAAGGGGAAGTTCGAGGAGGTAATCACGGCCATCGAGGGTAATTTTCTGTTTGCCTTCTTCCACGACCGTACCGACACCGGTCGGGGTGAGGAATCCGCCCAGCCCGGCACCACCGCAGCGAATTTGCTCTGCCAGCGTGCCCTGCGGGATCAGCTGTACTTCCATTTCACCGGCGATCATGCGCCGCCCTGTTTCCGGGTTTGTCCCGATGTGAGAAGCAATGACTTTTTTCACCCGGCCGTTGACAATCAGCGGGCCCAGGCCGGTATCCACGAATGCGGTATCGTTGGCAATAATAGTTAACTCTTTGACGCCGGATTCTAATAATTCAGTCATTAAACGCGGCGGTGTACCGACACCCATAAATCCGCCGACCATAATTGTCATGCCGTCACGAAAAAATTCACCGGCTTTTTTCACCGTTATTTGTTTATTCTTCATAGCACTTCCCTTTTATAAAAAAATATAGACACAAGGGTAATAGCAAGCGCCATGCCAATAATAAAATCTGTTTTTTGTTATATTTATATTGTTTTAAGTTGATGATATTAATGGATTTAAAATTCAACAAAATAAATTCATTAACATATAATAAATAAATCACTCATTCCTGATGGTGAAATAAAATGCACAGTGTGAAAATTTATTCACAACAAAAAAAGCACGGTGAATTTATTTTCACCGTGCTTTTTTTAATTATCGATATTAAATTATTATTAATTATTCAATATCGTATTCCTGCAATTTATACATTAATGCCCGGCGGCTGATCCCCAGCGCAGAGGCGGTATGGGTTTTGTTATTCTGAAATTCCGCCAGCGCGGAAATAATCAGCTCTTTCTCGTAAGCTTTAATATTCTCTTTCAGGTTCAGCCCCGGCTCCTGCGTGACCGGAATCAGTGCCACCGGCTGACTGCGGACCTGTGCCAGTAATTGCTCCGGCAGATCTTCGGGGAAAATCACATAACCGGTGCTCATAATCACTGCCCGTTCAATCACGTTGGAAATCTCCCGCACATTGCCCGGCCACTGATAATTCATCAGCAATGCCAGCGTTTCCGGTGCCAGCTCGACAATATCGCGGTTATTTTCCTGACTGAATTTTTGCAGAAAATGAGAAGCCAGCAGCCCCACATCCTCCGGCCGCTCACGCAACGGCGGCAGATTCAGGTGAATCACATTGAGGCGGTAAAACAGATCCTGGCGGAAATGCCCTTCCCGCACCCGTTCATGCATATCGCGGTTGGTCGCGGCAATAATGCGGATATCCACGCGGATGGTTTTACTGCCGCCGACCCGCTCGAATTCTTTTTCCTGCACCACCCGCAGCAGTTTCACCTGTAAATCCGCCGGCATCTCACCGACCTCATCGAGCAACAGTGTCCCGCCGCCGGCACGTTCAAATAATCCCTGACGCTGCACCTGTGCCCCGGTAAATGCGCCCTTTTCATGGCCGAACAGCTCACTTTCCAGCAGCGAGCCGGGCAGCGCCCCGCAGTTCACTTTAATAAAGGGACCATTAGCCCTTTCGCTGTTGTAATGGATCGCCCGCGCCACCACTTCTTTCCCGGTGCCGCTTTCCCCGGTGATAAGTACTGTCGCCTGGCTGCGCGAGACTTTGGCGATATCACGGCAGATTTCCATCATTTTCGGGTTACGGGTCAGCACCCGTCCCCACTGGTAGCTGTCACTCAGTTCGCGGTGCAGCAGATTGATTTCCTGTTTCATCTCCTGCAGCTGTAATGCACGGGAGATAAGCAGTTTCAGCTCTGTCAGGTCGAAGGGCTTGATTACATAATCAAACGCCCCGAGACGCAGTGCGTCCACGGCGGTTTCCACAGCGGCATAGGCGGTCATCAGAATGACCGGCACTTCCGGATTCAGTTCCCGCATCCGTTTGAGGGCCTCAATGCCATCCAGTTTCGGCATGCGGATATCCATCAGCACCACATCCGGTTTATCCCGGACAAAATAGTGCAGTGCAACTTCACCATCCTGTGCAATACAGGTTTCATGACCATCAATGGAAAATGCGGTCTCCAGCATCCTGCTCAGGTTTTTCTCATCATCAACAATCAGGATCCGGTACGATTTCTGTGTAATCATTTTGCTTACTCTGCGTTATCGGCAATGTTATGGTGAATGCTGTTCCGTGATGCTCGCGGCTCTCAAGAAAAATATCTCCCTGATGTGCCGCGATTATCCGCTGGCTGATAGCCAGACCTAATCCTGTCCCTGATGCTTTGGTCGTGAAGAACGGGTCAAAGATTTTTTTCTGCAGCGCGTCAGGAATGCCTGCCCCGTCATCACGAATCACCACCATCACCCGCTGCTCTTCTATATAGCAGGTAGAGATAAAGAGATTGCCTCTGGCCGGAATCGACTGCACCGCGTTTATCATGATATTAAGCAGCACCTGGCGCAGCAGTTCGCTGTTGGCTTCAATCAGCGGCAGTGTGTCATCCGGCTCCCAGGTAAATGTGACCCGTGCTTCCACTCCTTTGGTTTTGACCAGCACCAGCGCCTCTTCAATCAGCCGGTTGACGCTGATCGGGCGGAATGTGCCGGTCTGCGGCCGGGAGAAATCGAGTAACTGTCGGATGATCCGGTCAATGGAGTCGACTTCCTTGAGAATAATACTGATGTATTCCAGTTTATCCGGGTGATTTTCCAGTTCTTTGAGGATCTGCACGAAACCGCTGATCGCCGTCAGCGGGTTACGTACCTCATGGGCGACACCAGCCATCAGCTCGCCGAGTGTCGCGAGTTTTTCCGCCTGCTGCATCCGGCGCTGAACCTCTTTCTGCGCCGTGAGATCTTTAAATATCACCAGCGCGCCGATAAGCTCCCCGCCCGCATTGCGGATACGGCTGGTGCTGACGTTTATCTGAATGGTACGGTCACGGGCGGGATAGGCAATTTCCAGGCTGACGTGCTCAATACCACGTTTCAGCGTGTCCAGAACCGGGCTGATGAAAGGCCGGCCGGAGAAAATATCCCCGTAATACTGTCCGAGCATATCCCGCTCCATATACCCGGTAATCTCTTCTGCTGCCGGGTTTATCATGGTGACACAACCGTTAATATCGACAGCAATAACACCGTCTGCCGCACTTTCAATAATCAGCTCGTTGAGGGTCTTCATCTCCCGTAATGCCTGTGCCAGGGCATTGACGCTGTCACTGATTTCTCCCATCTCCCCTTTCATCATCGGCAGGTGGGTATTCAGATCATGTGACAACGCACTCAGCCCGTTTTTAATTTCATCAATATCCTGACCGAAACGGCGGGAGAACCAGATAATAAAAAACAGACTGAAAACAATGCCAAAAGACACCACCGTGATAACCCGGATATCCATCGCCAGCGCCTGACGGTCAATATCATCCGTCAGCTCATTTGCCCAGACATAACCGATAACCTGTCCGTTGCGTTTTATCGGCACCATCGCGTTCATAATGTTACCGCGGACCTGAGATCCCCATGCCGTCATCGGTTTTCCGGTTTCGAGAACCTGTTTTCCGGTATGTGCTCCGGTAATGGAAGTTCCGATTTTATAGCCGTAAAGCAGCCGTGGTGAGTACGTGACAATGCCGTCCAGTTCCCGGTGATAATAGCCTGTAGCCACTCCCTGAAACATGGCGGTGATTTTTTCCGCCTCCGGATAGAGTTTGTCGCCGATAAGCTTCAGGCGCTCATTCCGCGGCAGGCCCTGTCCGAGCCCGAACTCATTATTCAGAGTCCGTTCCAGCAGATAAGCGACTGAATACAGTTTGTTGCTTTTCTCTCGCAGCAAAGCCGCGCGCCCTTCACTTTCAACAAAATAACCGATGATTAATGTCGGGATAGTGATAAGCAGAACAGAGGCAATAATTAATTTATCGCGCAGGCGAAAGGTCACATGACGAAGCAAAACTGGAGTCCCGCTTAAAAGAGAGGCTGATACCGGTCATCATAATATAGCAATACGGAAATATCTGAGTCAGCCGTCATACTTCGTATGTATTAATAAAAACAATAAGCTATCGTAGTCAAAGCCACAACCGACAGCCGCTGAACGAGCAGAAAACGGACAAAACTGTGCAGGAAAGGAAAAGCAGGCGGCAGACAAAAAATGCTGCCGCACACAAAAAATGGCAGGATTACTTCACAAAATCACTGGCTTCACGCGCCAGTTTGCCGATGGCTGCCCAGTCTTTTGCTTTGATAAGCGAAGCCGGAACCATCCACGAGCCGCCGCAGGCTACAATCTGCGGGATAGCCAGATAGTCGCGGATATTGTTCAGCCCGATACCACCGGTCGGCATCACCTGTAACTGGTGATACGGCGCCAGCATGGCTTTGATCATCGGAATACCGCCTGACGGCTCTGCCGGGAAGAATTTCACGAAATCGATGCCCAGCTCCAGTGCCTGCTCAACCGCGCTGGGGTTGTTGATCCCCGGCACAATCGGGATATCAATCTGCTGACACGCCTGCACAGTATTCGGGTTCAGACCGGGAGAGACGACAAACTGTGCCCCGGCGGCTTTCGCCTGACGTACCTGCTCGCGGTTAATCACGGTTCCTGCGCCCACCAGCATATCCGGGCGGGCTTCGCGCAGTAGTTTAATCGCTTCCGCCGCACACTCAGTACGGAAAGTGATTTCCGCCACCGGCAGACCGTTGTCCGCCAGTGCCTGACCTAACGGGATAATATCTTCCGCGTTATCCACGGCGATCACCGGCACAATTTTCAGCTGCCGGAAACGGGTAATCATTGCCTGTAATTCGGACATCTCATTCTCCTCTTTTCCCGTTAAAACGTGTTATTCAGTAAAGTATCAGTGACCGGGCGGGTCGCCGCCTGCGGGATAATCGCCCCTTTGTGCTGAATCACCACACCCGCAAGCCGGTGGCCCATCCGGGCAGCGCGTTCAATATCCGCGCCGGTCAGCCAGCCCGCCAGGAACCCGGCGTTAAAGGCATCACCGGCTGACGTGGTATCAACCACCTGTTCCGCCGGGGTGGTGGCAATATTGATGGCCGGTGCGTCAGTGCGCAGATCACGGTAGTCACACCCCTGAGCACCCGCTTTGATAATCGCCTGCTTCACCCCGGCTTTTGCCAGACGGGCAAAGGTGGCGTTACGGTCGCTGTCGCCCCACAGACGCGCCTCATCATCATCAGTGACCAGCGCCATATCAGTCAGTGCATACATAGCCTGATAACAATCACGGGTTTCATTTTCATCCGCCCACAGTGCCGGGCGGTAGTTACTGTCAAACAGGATGGTTTTGCCCTGCTGTGACAATGTTTTCAGGTCATCCAGCAATTGCAGCCGGTCTTGCGGCGGCAGAATGGCGAGGCTGATCCCGCTGAGATAAATGGCATCCATCTCCCCCATCTGCGCCAGCAGCGCCGGGTAATCCGGATGACGGACAAGATAGCGCGCCGCCGAATCATTGCGCCAGTAAAGAAACGTGCGCTCGCCCTGCTCATCCAGCTGAATAAGGTATAACCCCGGCTGATGATGCGGATCGATCAGCACATGCGCAGTGTTGACCCCTTCCGCCTGCCAGCGGCTGATCATCCCTTTACTGAGCGGATCGGTTCCCATGGCAGAGATAAAATTCACCTCAACGGCGTCTCCGGCCGCGCGGGCCAGATAAACCGCACTGTTCAGGGCATCACCGCCGTAGCGCTGAACCATCTCCCCGAACGGCGCGCCGTTGAGTTCAATCATGCACTCGCCGATCAGACCAATGCGTTTCACTGTCATTATTCACCTTTTGCAGCAGAAAAATAACGCTGTGCATTATTAAAACAGATATCACGTACCATCTGCCCCAGCATGGTTTCATCTGCCGGAATTTCGCCGTTTACCGCCAGCGTGCCGAGCATATTACACAGAATGCGGCGGAAGTATTCATGACGAGTATAGGACAGGAAACTGCGGGAATCTGTCAGCATCCCGACAAACTGACTTAACAACCCCAGCTGTGACAGCTGTTCGAGCTGACGCTGCATACCGTCTTTCTGGTCGTTGAACCACCAGCCGGAACCGAACTGCACTTTACCTGCGATACCGCCGCCCTGGAAGTTGCCGATCATGGTCGCCAGCACTTCGTTATCATGCGGGTTCAGGCAGTAAAGGATAGTGCGCGGCAGCTCATCGGTTTTATCCATTTCATCAAGCAGACGTGACAGGGGATACGCCACCGGCGCGTCACCGATGGAATCAAAACCGCTGTCGGCACCGAGCAGCTTAAACATGCGCGTGTTGTTGTTGCGCAGCGCACCGATGTGCAGCTGCATCACCCAGCCGCGTTTCGCATACTGCTTTCCGAGCCAGACCAGCACCGCCGTTGCAAACTGCGCGGTGGCGGTTTCATCCGGGATTTCCCCGGCAAGACGTTTCTGCAGAATCGCATCCAGCACCGGTTCATCCGGCACCGGCGCATAGCGCAGAATCTCAATACCGTGGTCGGAGGCAACACAGCCGTGCTGCGCAAAGTGAGCCAGACGGCGTTCCAGCGCGGTCAGCAGGTCGCTGAAACGGCGGATCTCCACATCGGCACTCTGTCCGAGCTTCGCGATATAATCCGTGAAGCCGTCCAGTTCAATTTTAAAAGCGCGATCCGGGCGCCAGCTCGGACGCACTTCAATATCAAAGCTGTCATCCTGCGCAATCTGCCGGTGGTATTCCAGCGAATCTGCCGGGTCATCGGTGGTGCCGACCATATGCACATTCATCTGCTGCATAATGCCGCGCGCGGAAAATTCAGGCTGCGCCAGTTTTTCATTGGCCTCATCCCAGATGCTCTGCGCTGTTTCCGGCCCGAACACCTTACCGGTGATACCGAACGGGCGGCGCAGTTCCAGATGTGTCCAGTGATAGAGCGGGTTACCCAGGGTCATCGGCACCGTTTTTGCCCACGCCTGGTATTTTTCATAATCACTGCTGTCGCGTCCGGTGATAAGCTGCTCCGGAATTCCCGCCGAACGCATGCCGCGCCATTTGTAGTGATCCCCTTCCAGCCAGATCTGCCCGAGGTTATCAAAACGGCGGTTTTCCGCGATTTCACGCGGATTCAGGTGACAGTGATAGTCATAGATTGGCATGTCCGCCGCGTAGTCATGATAAAGACGGCGGGCGATGTCGCTGTGCAGTAAAAAGTCTTCGCAAAGAAACTGTTTCATAAACTCTCCGGGATTACAGTGCGGCAACAGCCTGACGGGCACCGACATCAAGTAACTGCTGATACGCGCGTTTCACCGCATCAACAAAGCCCTGCTGTTTCGGCAGGTCGTTACCGAAAATGGATTCAATTGCCAGCAGCTCATCCACCACCGCCACAGACAGGCCGTGTTTCGCATAGATAGCTGCGAACGTCTCTGCCAGCGGGTCACGCACATCGATTTTGTTGCCCTGCTCATCAGTGCCGCTGACATAACGCATCCAGCCCGCCACGCCCAGTGCCAGATGACGATAGTCACTGCCGTCCGCGATATGCTGCGCAACCGGGTCCAGCAGGCGCTGCGGGAGCTTCTGGCTGCCGTCCATCGCAATCTGCCAGGTCTGGTGTTTCAGGGACGGATTGGTAAAGCGGTCAATCAGGTTATCCGCATAGGCAACCAGGTCGGTTTCTTCCGGCATGGTGAGGGTCGGAGCCTGCTCATCCAGCATCAGTGCGCGGGCGGCTTTGCGGTAATCCGGGTTGGTCATGGTATCGGAAATATGCGCATAACCGCCGAGATAGCCGAGATATGCCAGGAAAGAGTGGCTGCCGTTGAGCATCCGCAGCTTCATTAATTCAAACGGCACCACGTCCTGCACAAACTGCGCACCGGCACAATCCCACTCAGGGCGGCCGTTAACAAAATTATCTTCAATCACCCACTGACGGAACGGCTCACAGGCGATAGCACAGTTATCTTCCGTTCCCAGCAGCTGTGCGATTTCCGCCAGCGTTTCCGGGGTGGCCGCCGGAACAATGCGGTCAACCATCGTGCACGGGAAAGTGACATTGGCTTCAATCCACGCCGCCAGCGCCGGATCCTGTAACCGCGCCAGGCCGAGCACAGCTTCGCGGGCAACATGACCATTCTCACGGACGTTATCACAGGAGAGCACGGTAAACGGCGGCAGACCGCGCTCATGACGGCGTTTCAGTGCCGCTGTGATATAGCCGATAGCGGAGCGCGGGGTCTCAGGTGTCGCCAGATCCTGTTTAATCAGCGCATTTTCCGGGTCAAGCTGCCCGGTCGCCGGATCGGTGCAGTAGCCTTTTTCGGTCACGGTCAGGGAAACAATACTGACATCCGGAGAAGCCATTTTCTCAATCACCGCATCAATACCGTCGATCAGCGGGTGCATCGCTTCTTTCATCGAGCCGATAATTTTCAGCTCTGTGTTATCCGCCCCTTTCTCTGCCACGGTATACAGCATGGACTGGGCTTTCAGCCCTTCGATCAGTGCCGCATCCTGTGCCGACATCAGGTTAACTTCGCAGTAACCCCAGTCGCTGTCTGTTTTTTCTAATACGTGATGGGTATACAGCGCCTGATGTGCGCGGTGAAACGCACCGCAGCCGAGGTGAACAATACGGGTGGTGAGACGATCAGTCGTCCAGTCAGGACGCGTTGCGGTGATGTCCGCAGTGACAAGATTCTTTTCCATTACAGGCTCCCGGGGAGCAGGCTGCGGGAGAGATCCCGCAGCCCGGCAGGTACAAAGGTATGAGATATTATTTTGTATAGAATGCGCGGTGAATACCCATTTCCAGACCGCGGATTTCAGCCAGCCCTTTCAGACGTCCGATGGCGGAATAGCCCGGGTTGGTTTTCTTCTTCAGGTCATCCAGCATCTGATGACCGTGATCCGGACGCATCGGGATCAGGGACTCAGACCCGCTCTCACGGCGGCGGTTCTCTTCGGCGGCAACCGCGCTGATCACATTATACATATCCACATCACCGGCCAGATGCGCCGCTTCGTGGAAGGTGTTCGGGTTTTCTTCGCGCATGGTTGAACGCAGATGCAGGAAGTAAATCCGCGGACCAAAGGTCTGAATCATATTGACCAGGTCGTTATCAGCACGTACGCCGTAAGAGCCGGTGCACATGGTGTAACCGTTGGCATCACTGTTGACGGTATCCGCCATCCACTGCATATCTTCAATCGTGGAGACAATGCGCGGCAGGCCGAGGATAGGACGCGGAGGATCATCAGGATGCACAGCCATTTTCAGGCCGCACTCTTCAGCCACCGGAATGATTTTATTCAGGAAATACGCAAAATGCTCACGTAATTTCGCTTTATCGATACCGGCGTAACGTTTCAGGTGCTGGCGGAATTGTTCAAGTGTATAGCCTTCTTCCGCACCCGGAAGACCGGCAATAATATTGTTTATCAGTTTTTGTTTTTCGTCATCCCGCATGGTTTCAAAGCGGGTTTTGGCCTGCGCCAGTTCTTCTGCGGTGTAGTCCTGCTCAGCCCCTTCGCGCTGTAAGAGGTAAATTTCGAACACCGCAAATTCAATCTGATCAAAACGTAATGCTTTTGAGCCGTCCGGCAGTTCATATTCCAGGTCAGTACGGGTCCAGTCGAGAACCGGCATGAAGTTGTAGCAGACAGTATAAATACCGCAGGCGGCGAGGTTACGCAGAGATTGCTGATAGTTGGCAATCCATTTTTCATAGTCACCGGTCTGTGTTTTGATATCTTCGTGGATAGGCACACTCTCAACCACGGTCCATTCCAGATGGTTGGCTTCAATCAGCGCCTTGCGCTTCTGAATTTCGTCTGTGGTCCAGACTTCACCGTTCGGGATATGGTGCAGCGCTGTCACGATACCGGTAGCGCCCGCCTGACGAATATCAGATAAAGTAACCGGATCTGCCGGTCCGTACCAACGCCAAGTTTGTTTCATACTAAACCTCGTTTATGCTCCGCGAATATCATCACTGTTTATTTGGTTGACCAATTAAATCCCCGGTGTGGCGAGTATTGCTGTCAAACCCTGCTGTCACGTGTACAGCGTTGTCATCTTCCTATCAACACAGAGAGACGTCAAGCCTGAAAACAATATTGGTCAACCAATATCACATTTTGTTTTATGATTAATTTATTGTTTTTACTGTAAATAAAAATAAATCAACGATAAGTACGTTTTTGTTACTTTCATTTTATTAAACCGGTAAACCAAAACAGTCACTCATCCGGCAGGGCAGATGAGTGACAACACCGGTATTACGATGGTGTATAATTCAGGACTAACTCAGGCAGCCACAGGCTGAGCTGAGGGAAATAGGTCACCACCGCCAGCGCCGCAATCAGTGCGATATACATCGGCACCAGTGGTTTCAGGACTTTATCAATACTGACTCCGCCCACAGAACACCCGACAAACAGTGCGCTGCCAACCGGCGGGGTACAGATACCGATAGCCAGGTTGAATGTCATGATGATCCCGAAGTGCACCGGATCAATCCCCATATCCATGGCGACAGGCAGGAAAATCGGGGTGAAAATCAGCACCGCCGGTGTCATGTCCATAAAGATGCCGACAATCAGCAGGATGATGTTAATGACCAGCAGGATAGTCAGCGCGTTATCGGAAATCGCCATCAGACCGTCAGCAATCAGATACGGCAGATCCGCGTTCGCCATCGCCCATGACATCCCCATGGATGCCCCGATCAGGAGCAGCACGATAGAGGTTGTCACTGCCGATTCCAGAATAATTTTCGGCAGGCGGCTGAAACTGACTTCACGGTAAATAATCACGGCCAGAACAAAGCTGTAGATCACGGCAATCGCGGATGCTTCTGTTGCGGTAAAGATACCGGCGATAATCCCGCCCATAATCACCACGATCAGCATCAGTGACGGAACGGCTTTCCAGACTGTTGAGAAAAACTCATTCCATGTCGGGCGCGGTGCAACCGGATAACCGCGTTTTTTCGCGATAATCCCGGAAACAATCATCAGAGACAGCCCCATCAGGATGCCCGGAATATATCCGGCCAGGAACAGTGCCGCAATCGACGTACCGCCGGAAACCAGCGAGTAAACAATCAGCGTGTTGCTCGGCGGGATCAGCAGACCTGACGGACAGGATGCAATATTCACCGCAGCAGACAGTTCCGGGTCATACCCCTCTTTTTTCTGCATCGGGGACATAGTACCGCCGACCGCAGCCGCTGAAGCCACAGCAGAACCGGAAATCGCACCAAACAGCATGTTCGCCATGATGTTCACGTGCAGCAGTGAGCCCGGCAGACGGCCGCCGATCACTTTTGCCACATTAATCAGCCGGGCGGCGATACCGCCCTGGTTCATAATGTTACCGGCGAGAATAAAGAACGGGATCGCCAGCAGCGAGAAGTTATCCACCCCTGCCGCCATACGCTGGGCGACAACGGTAATCGCGGAGTCGAGCGGCAGCGTCATGGCAATCGCCACTAACGATGACAGGCCGATAGCGAAAGAAACCGGAACACTGAGAACCAAAAGAAACGCAAAGGTGCCGAAGAGCGCGGCAATCACATACCAATCCATAATTAACCTCTCATCGCACCATTAGTGGCTGTCAGTCAGTTCAGTATTTGCTGAACCCGGCTGAAAGAGTGAAAAGATATCAACCAGTGCATACATAATCATCAGTAAGCCGCTGATTGGTAAACAGAGATAGATGTAACCCATCTGCCAGCCCAGAGCCGGGGTGATCTGACCGCTTTCCAGTGTGGAAGAGACCAGTGTGCTGCCGCCGTACACCAGCACAATGCCTGCAAAGGCAATAATGGCAATCTGGATAAATAAACTGACAAACTGCTTTCTTGCACCTGACAGTTTCATAACGAGAAGATCAATCGCGAGGTGCCGGTGTTGTCCTGTGGTGTAAGCCGCACCAATCATGGCGACCCACATAAAAAGGTAACGGGCGAGCTCATCAGTAACGGTACTCGGGGAACTGAGGATATAGCGGGATAACACCTGCCATGTCACACAGAACACCAGGAATGCTGATAAACAGATAGTAAAAACAGCAAGCCCTTTATTAATCAGCGCTACAAGGTTTTTCATTGGCCTTGTCCTTGTTCTTATTTTGGTTAACCAATTTGGCAACTGTCACACCAAATACAAATTTTGCTGTTCGAGCATAGTCTATCCCGCTGAAAACAGTGAGTGACGGTGATCACATTATGATTTGGTTAACCAGAGATTGGGGTTATTTTGTGATAGTGGTCAACCAATGAAGGTTTACCTTTTGACCACTTAGTGACTTGTGATTAAGGTGAGACAACATAATAAGAAGCTCATTTTCCTCCGGAGAACCCTAACGTGAAAAACAGCAAACGTATCCTCAGCACTGTTATCGGCGCGGTATTTGCTCTCAGCGCTACTCAGGCTTTCGCCGCCACCACGCTGAAACTCAGCCATAACCAGAACCGTGATCATGCTGTTCACAAAGCCATGACACAGTTTGCGGATGACGTAAAAACCAAAACAAACGGTGACGTCCGCATCCGTATCTACCCGGACGCGCAATTGGGCAACCAGCGTGAATCCATGGAATTAATGCAGAACGGTGCTCTGGATATCGTCAAATCCAATGCTGCTGAACTGGAAGCATTCTCACCGGCCTACTCCGTCTTTAACCTGCCTTATCTGTTCCGCGACAAACCACACTACGAAAAAATTATTTACGGTGATATCGGGCAGGAGATCCTCGACTCCAGCAAAGACAGCGGCTTTGTCGGTCTGACTTACTATGATGCGGGCGCGCGCAGCTTCTATGCCAAGAAACCTATCCGCACACCGGACGATCTGAAAGGTCTGAAAATCCGCGTGCAGCCGAGCCCGACTGCTATCTCAATGGTAAAAGCACTCGGCGGTAACCCTACTCCGCTGGCTTACGGTGAACTCTATACCGCCTTACAACAGGGTGTGGTTGATGCGGCAGAAAATAATATCCCGTCCTATACACTGAGCCGTCACAGCGAAGTCACCAAGTTCTTCTCCCTGGACGAACACACAATGGTGCCGGATGTGCTGGTGATGTCGACCAAATCACTGGATAAGCTGACACCGGAACAGCAGGAAATTGTGAAGCAGGCAGCCAAAGACTCCGCACAGACAATGGCGAAACTCTGGGAAGCCTCAGAAAAAGAAGAACGTGCGAAAGTTGAGAAGCAGGGTGTTGAATTTATCACCGTTGATAAAGTCACCTTCCAGGATGCGGTAAAACCGATGTATGACGATATTGCCAAGTCCAACCCTGAGTTATCCAAAATGGCAGATCGCATCCGCGACGTGAAATAATCTCCGTTGCACCTCTCAGATAAACCACCCTGTATTATCAATATCGGGTGGTTTATTTTATATTATAGTCATCAAAATCATTTTTGGTTGACCAATATCTGGTAAACTGACTCCGATTTCATTTTATTTATGGCACCACAGATGACTCAATTTATCGAATCAAAACGTCCTTATCAGGAAGTTGGCCACGCATTGCGTCAGATGATCACCAATATGCATTATGCCGTGGGTGATAAGCTTCCTCCTGAGCGCGAAATTGCTGAGATGCTCAGTGTGTCCCGTACCGTGGTACGCGAGGCACTTATTATGCTGGAACTGGAAAACCTGATAGAGGTCCGTAAAGGATCCGGTATCTATATTACTGACCTGCCGCACCAGAAAGACGGTTATACGGATAACGGTTCGCTCAATGCCGCCGGCCCGTTTGAGCTGTTACAGGCTCGGCAGCTGCTGGAAAGCAATATCGCGGAATTTGCCGCTACTCAGGCCACGCCGGTGGATATCGCCAATATGCGCAGCGCCCTGCAGCGGGAACGCGACGAACTGAAAACCGGGGAAGATGAAACCGGCGACCGCGAGTTTCACCTGGCTATCGCGCAGGCGACTCATAACAGCATGCTGGTGGAGCTACTGAAACAATCCTGGGCCTGGCGGGAAAACAATCCGATGTGGCTGAAACTGCACACACGCATCACCAATAAAGATTACCGCAAAGAGTGGATGACCGATCACCAGGTGATCCTCGCCGCCATGATTAAGAAAGACCCGGCGGCGGCCAAAGAAGCCATGTGGCAGCATCTGGAAAATGTAAAACAGCGCCTGCTGGAGCTGTCGGATGTCGATGACCCGAATTTTGATGGTTATCTGTTCAACTCCTATCCTGTCGACCTGGTGCGGAACTGATCCCCCGCACACATTTTTTACTCTCAGACATCAGAAACCGGGCAAAATCAGCCCGGTTTTTTTGACCGCAAAATAAAAATAATAACCTTATTATTCATAGTGTGATTCACCTCTCATTCATATAAAACACGCAATCATCTGATATATAACAATTATTTTATAACAGAGAAATTTATTCTCTGCCGTCTGCGGCAGCGGAATTTTTTTAGAAAATTTTTTCTGACTACCTGTGCCACTATCCGGCCATTACAATAACCATTAAATATTCATCGCATATTTTACAGGACACCAACTATGAGTAAGAAAATTGCCACTGTGCTGATCCACGGCGGACAGCAGCAGGATAAAGTGAACCATGCTATTTTCCCGGCGATCACCACCGCCAGTACGTTTGTACAGACCAGCCTGAGCGAACACGGTGAATACGCCTATTCCCGCGTCAGTAACCCGACCCGCCACGCCTATGAAACACTGCTGGCCGATGTCGAGGAAGGCACTTACGCCACTGCAACGGCCTCCGGTGTGGCGGCTGCGGCACTGGTGCTGAATATCTTCCCGCAGGGCTCCCATATTATTGCGATGAAAGGCGTGTACGGCGGGACATTCCGTCTGTTTGAGCGCGTGGCAAAAGAGAACTGCGGCCACGAGTTCGATTATGTTGATCTCAATGATTCAGCTGCAGTACGCAGCAAAATCAAAGACAATACCCGCATGATCTGGATAGAAAGCCCGACCAATCCGTTACTGGAACTGGTTGATATTGAAGCCATCTGCGGACTGGCCAAAGAACACAATATCGTAACCTGCATCGATAACACCTTCGCGACACCGTGGAACCAGAAGCCCCTGACCATGGGTGCGGATCTGATCATGGTCTCCTCCAGTAAATATATCGGCGGCCACTCTGATTTAATCGGCGGCGCGGTGATCACCAACCGTGACGATCTCGCGGAAAGACTGAATTTCCTGAAAACCACCACCGGCGCGATTGCCTCACCCTTTGATGCCTATCTCGCCCTGCGCGGCCTGAAAACCCTGGCACTGCGGATGGCGGCACAATGCAGCAATGCACAGGCCGTGGCGGAGTTCCTGTCCGGTCACGATAAAATTGAAAAAGTATTTTACCCGGGCCTGAAAGATCATCCGCACTATGAGTTATGCAAAAAACAGATGCGCACCGGCGGTGCTGTGGTCACTATTCAGCTGAAAGGCGGTCTCACAGAAACCGAAGCATTTGTGAAAAAACTGCGCTATTTTGTGCTCGCTGAATCGCTGGGCGGCGTGGAGAGCATGGTGAATCACTCCGCGACTATGTCCCACGGCTCTATGACCCGCGAAGAGCGCGAATCCATCGGTGTTTTTGACAGCACACTGCGTTTGTCTGTCGGCATCGAAGATATCGGCGATTTACTGGCTGATTTACAGCAGGCTCTGGCCTGACACAGCATCACTACCACTATAATAAAAGAGAAAGCGTATGCAGGACTATGGTATCTGGACGGTCATTACCCCGGTCGTCACTATTATTCTGGCCATCTGTACCCGTCAGGTGATTTTATCACTACTGATCGGGATACTTGTCGGCTTTACTGTTATTCATGATCACAACCTCTTACTGGGGATCCGCGCGACCCTCGAAGGGATTATTGATGTCTTTAAATCATCAGGAAACGCCAAAACCATCATCTTCATGCTGATGATTGGCGGGATTATGCGGCTGGTCGTGGTGACCGGCGGTGTACGGGCACTTGTCCGCCTGCTGACCAACAAAACGCAGATCATCAAAGGCCGCAAAGGTGTTCAGCTGCTGGCGGTGATTATCACGTCCCTGATTTTTATCGAAAGCTCGATTAACCAGCTGGTTTCCGGTGCTTCCACCAAAGCGCTGGCGAAGAAATACGGTGTGCCGCCGGAGAAAATGTCTTACATCATCCAGACCGCCTGTGTGTCTGTCTGTTCTTCCGCCATGATCAACGGCTGGGGTGCGGCAATGATGGGCGTTATCGGTGTGCAAATCTCTCAGGGACTGATCACCGGCGAACCGTTTGATATCCTGGCACATTCC
This sequence comes from Morganella morganii, assembly GCF_041099235.1. GTDB lineage: Bacteria > Pseudomonadota > Gammaproteobacteria > Enterobacterales > Enterobacteriaceae > Morganella > Morganella morganii_E. The sequence continues at coordinate 74,628 of NZ_JBFZSO010000010.1, forward strand.
ATGGTTTACAACATCATGGCCTGGTTCTCTCTCGCCAGCATTCTGTTCTATATATTCAGTAATGTCTCCTGGGGACCGATGCGCAAAGCAGAAATGCGTGCGCAGGCGCTCATCAGCTCTGCGGACGTTATCACCGGTACGCCGGAAGAAACGCACGACGAGCCGGAAGATGATAAAGACATTATTGATCATCCGAACTGCCATACCTCACTGAACTTCTTTATCCCGATCCTCTCCACCATTCTGATGGTGCCGGTCGCGCTGTATATCACCGGTGACGGCGAGTTCAGCAAAGGCAGCGGTTCCACCTCGGTTTACTGGGGCGTAATGTTCGGGACGGCGGTGTCATTTGTCTGGTTCCTGGCGCGCCGCGTGATGAATGTCGATACCTTCTTTAAAGAGCTCTATATCGGCTATGCCAATATGATTAAAATCAGTTCGGTGATGATCCTCGCCTTCCTGATGGGCTCAGTCTCTTCTGACCTTAACACCGGTGCCTATATTGCCCAGGTAACATCCGGGGTTATCGCACCGGGCTTCTCTGTCGGCTTTATCTTCCTGATCAGCGCTATTATGTCACTGGCGACAGGGACTTCCTGGGGTACATTCGCTATCATGATCCCGATTGGTGTGCAGCTGGGTCTGTCCGTTGGTATGCCGCCGGAATATATGATTGGTGCCGCTATCGCCGGGTCTATCTTTGGTGATATGACCTCCCCTATCTCCAGTGATGCGATCGTAGCGTCGATGGCGACAGACTGTGACCATATTGAGCATATCCGTACTCAGATGCCGTATGCGGTATTAACCGCGAGTTTTGCGCTGGCCGTCTATCTCTGGTTAGGATTCACCTACTGAGTATGACCGCGAATTCAATAAGGAAATGATATGTCTTCTTCTGTAAACACGGCCGGGGCAACCCGGCTGCAACAGACACTGGCGCAGTTCAGTAAGCTTAATCTGCTCAGCGGTGTTACACCGCTGAATAAACTGAATAATCTCTCCCGCCTGCTGGGACGGGAGATTTACATCAAGCGTGATGATCTGACACCGCTGGCGGCAGGCGGTAACAAACTGCGCAAGCTGGAATTCCTGATGGCGGATGCCCTGGAAAAAGGCGCACAGTTTATTGTCACCGCCGGAGCTATTCAGTCCAACCACGTCCGCCAGACAGCGGCTGTTGCGGCAATGTACGGCCTGAAATGTGTGGCATTGCTGGAAAACCCGATCGGCAGTCAGGAAGCCAATTTCCTGAATAACGGTAACAAGCTGCTGACGGATTTATTCGGCGCGCACTGTGTGATGTGTGATGCCCTGACTGATCCGGATGCGCAGATGCAGGCGCTGATCAACCATATGCAGCTCAGTGATGCCTATATCGTGCCGGTCGGCGGCTCAAATATGCTCGGTTCTCTCGGCTATGTGCAGTGCGCCCTGGAAATCGCGCAGCAGACACCGGAAGGCACCGGATTCGGTGCTGTTGTGGTCGCTTCCGGCAGCGCCGGGACACACGCCGGGCTGTCTGCCGGATTGCAGCTGGTGATGCCGCAGACCCCGGTTATCGGTGTCACCGTATCGCGGGTATATGCCGATCAGGCGCCGAAAGTGGTTAAACTGCAAAACGAACTGGCACAACTGTTTGATATTGAAACACCTGCGCCGATCGTGCTGTGGGACAGTTATTTTGCCCCGGAATACGGCATGCCGAATGCCGGCGGGCTGGAAGCCATTGAACTGCTGGCGCGTCACGAAGGTATTTTGCTGGATCCGGTTTACACCGGTAAAGCCATGGCCGGGCTGATTGACCAGGTTCGCAGTCATTCGGAAGATACCTCGCCGCTTCTGTTTGTGCACACCGGCGGTGCCGCCGGACTATTTGCTTATCAGGAAGTGAGTGCAGCAATATAAAGCTGTCCGGCATAACATTATAATTTACGGATAATATCTGACAGATACCGGCCATATGCCTTGTTCCGGTATCTGTTATTTCCCGCCTCTCTGATAACACCTCTCATTTCCGAAAAAATCACACATCAAATTTTGATGTAAATAATTATTCAGGCCGATAAAAAATCATTTCCCGGGTTCTTTTCTAAAAAAAATACGCGTGTGAGATGTAAGTAAATAATGCATTACCTTCCCGTTTTTCTTTCATTTACTATTCCTTAACCTATTGATACTTAAGATATTAATTACTATTAATTTTGTTCACATCCCGTGAAGAAGGAATAAGACAAAACAAATGCAATGAAAATACACATAAAAATCAAAAGATTAAAACCAACGTTCCAAACGCAATAGTTTGAAACATCAGATTACACAGAGATACACCGCAGGGTATTCTCAATATATTATTTCGATATACTTATTCCGTGAGTGATTCAGAGATGCTCATATATCTATAAATTAAACCAGACAAATAGTAAGCAGCAGAAAAAACAACCTTCAATTCCGGACAATGAAAACTATATTTATCATTGCCAGAATTATTTCTGCCTTTATTCATTATTGTTTCACATAAAACACCACGATTTCATTTTTATTCAGCTGACTCTGAATAATAAAAAATTCATTTAAATAAGGTTTAAGATGAAAAAATCTTTAATTGGTAAATCATTAATTTCCGCATTACTTGCCGGTACTGCTATAAGTGCATCTGCGGTTGATCAGACAGGTACAATCTCATTCAAAGGCTTTATTTATAATGCCACCTGTTCAATTGATCTTAATGATACTAACTCTCCTAATGTTGATGTGTTAATGGGTCGTTATCCGACCAGTGCGTTTACAGAAACCGGCACTATGGTTGGCGGAAAAGATGGCTACGGTGAACTGAATATTTCATTAACAGACTGCCCGGATCAGGGAAAAGTAAAATTACAGTTACATGGTAAACCAAAAGATGGTGATAACGAGCTGTTAGAATTAGATAACCCGAACGCAAGTACAACGGCTAAAAACATTGCTGTCCTTATATTTGAGAATGGCGATACCAATAATGACCCTGTTGTAATTGATGGCTCAAAAACAGAGGAATATAACGTATCTTCCAGCGCATCATGGAAGGGAAGTTATACCGCATACTACTACAGCACCGCTGACGACGTTGAAGCCGGCCAGGCGGATGCAACCCTGAATTATACGCTCTCATATAATTAATATTTATGCGCAGATGAAATATTCTGCGCGCCCTCACTATAATAAAATAACTAAGGCTTAATTATGTTCACTAAAACAAACATTCTCTCTGCTTGTGCATTGCTTCTTTTGGTATCAAAAAGCTATGCCGGTTTTGGTTTAGAAACAACCCGCGTTATTTATCATGAAAAAAATAACAGCGAGGGTGTTGTTGCCTTTAATACCGACAAAGGCAGAAATTATCTTTTGCAGTCATGGGTTGAAGATAAAGCAGGAAATGTAAGCCCTGATTTTGTTTCAACTCCGCCACTCGTCAAATTACGGGCTGAAAAAAAGAATACATTACAGGTCACAAAAGTCGCGTCATTACCGGCGGACAGAGAGTCTCTTTACTGGCTGAATGTTAAATTTGTGGCACCGAGTGAGGAAGGCCAGGAAAACGTTCTGCGCTATTCGATGACCAACAGAATAAAAATCCTGTATCGTCCGGCGGCTCTCGACAACAGTCGTGATATTGAAACCTATGCGAATAAATTAGACTGGTCTGTTTCAGGTAACCGTCTTACGGTTAATAACAGCACACCTTATTATGTGAATGTTTCAAAAATAACCGTCAACAACCAGGAAGTAAAACTGCCTGCCGGATATATATCGCCTAAATCAGCAGAAACAATGACAGTTCCGCAGGCAATTAAAGCACCTGCAAATGTAAAACTGACATACATTAATGATTACGGTAAAGCCGTTGAATTAAATTACTCTGCTAAATAACAGATGATAATGATGATGAAAAAATATCATAATAAAAACCATTTTATGTCATTATCCGTGATGTCTGTCCTTATGGCAGGGACATCTTTCTCTGTTATGGCCGATGATTATTATCCGGCCAGCTTATTTAACATTCCCGGCAGTAACTCGCAACTGACTAATGAAGATGTCAATGTTTTCAAAGACAATGATAATGCGCCCGGAAAATACAAAGTAACTCTTGTTATTAACAATAATAAAATTGTCACAAAAGAGATTGATTTTGTTCTGAAAAAGAACAAAGCCGGCAATGAAAAACTCATTCCCTGCTTTTCAGAAAAAGAGTGGGGAAACATGGGTGTCGATTTTCCGTTATCAGACAGCGATGACAGCGATGGCTGCTTTAATATCAATGATGCTGAATATACGCATGGCTATCTCGACCTTAACACCCGGGTTTATGCACTGACAACACCGCAGTCATACATTAATAAAGATAAACTGGAAGCGTTAGAGCAGGAAAACTGGGATAATGGTATCCCCGCACTTTTTGTTAACTATTTATTTTCGGCCGTAAATCGTCAGCACAATGGCGAAACAAAAGACAGCTATTATGGAAATGTCCAGACCAGAGTCAATCTGGGCGCATGGCGTTATCAGAATTACTCTACCTGGATGAATGATGATAATAATAAAAACAAATGGAAAAATATCAGTAATACCTTATCAAGAAACATAAATTCACTGAAAAGTGAGTTTACTGTCGGTAATTTATATTCATCATCACAGTTATTTGACTCTGTTAAATTTCGTGGTATTCGTCTGACAACAGACCGATCCATGGATCCGGTCAGTAAAACAAACTATGTTCCGTCAATTTCCGGGATGGCAAATTCAGAAGCCGTTGTCACTGTTGTTCAGAATGGTGAAATTATCCTGAGACAGAGTGTTCCTGCCGGTCCGTTTAATCTGACTGAATATTATCCGATGAGTAATGGCGGAAATCTGTATGTTAATGTTAAAGAAACTGACGGCAGTGAGAAAAATTTCATCGTTCCTTTCTCTTCAATTTCCACACTGGAAAAGAAAGGAAATATGCGTTACAGCATTTCCGGCGGAACCTATGACAGCAATAACAAAGGTAACGGAAAGAAAATCAATCAGGCAGAAATATTTTATGGTCTGACCGATTTTGTCACCGTTTTCGGCGGGGCATTTGTTGCCAAAGATTATCAGTCCGGCGGTATCGGTGCTGCATTTAACTTTGGTGCCTTTGGAGCAATCACAGCGGATATTCTGCATGCAAAAGCAACATTGAATAATAATAAAACCTCTGCCGGGAATGCATTTCGCGTTAACTACTCGAAGAGAATAGAAGCAACAAATACCAGTGTATCCCTGGTTGGTTACCGTCACTTTGATGCTAAATTTTATCGTTTCGAGGATGCAATGTCATATGATGAAAACCGGAACGATCACAATAAACTTAAAAATGAATACACCTTATCACTGAATCAGCCTGTCTTTTCCGGCAGTTCATCGCTTAATCTGTCGACTGTTATTTATGAATATACATCCGGTAAAAGACAAAAATCCTATAATGCCGGGTTCAACAGCTCATTTAACAAAATGAACTACGGTATATATTATAATTATTATCAGGGCACAAGAACTGAGAGTGGTAAAAATAACACCTATAATGTCAGTATGAATCTTAATATTCCGCTCAATATTAAGGATAATACCATCTGGGCAAATTATAATATTTCTTCCGATGCCGATCACCAGACATTACAGACTGCCGGACTCAGCGGAAATTATGGTGAGAATCAGCAAGGCAGCTGGGATATTTATCAGAGTCAGGGTAATAAAGGCGTCGGTAATTCAGGCGGTATGAGCAGTTCCTATCGCTCACAATATGCGTCTGTTAATGCCGGTTATTCATACAGTAAAAATAATAAAAATCTCAGCTATGGTATGAATGGTTCATTGCTGGCCACACAATATGGTGTGGTTGCCGCCCCCGCATTACAGAATACCAATGCTTTGGTACTGACCAAAGATACTGCCGGTGTGGGTATCATTAACGGCCAGTCTGCTCAGACAAATAATTCGGGTCTTGCTGTTGTTTCCGGTATGACGCCATACCGTAAAAATAATATTGTGATTGATACGCAGACCATCCCCGGTGATACCGAGATCGAAAATAATATTATTAACGATATTGTACCGACAAAAGGCGCGCTGATTCTGGCCGATTTCAATGTGAAGAAAGGCTACAAACTGCTTATCACACTGAAAACACCCGATAATAAAGAAATACCGTTAGGCGCAAAAGCAACGATGGGTAGTGATACTGAATACCTGGTGTCTAATTTTAATACGCTCTATTTCATTGCGGATAAAGAAAAAGGTGATATCCGCGTGACCTGGAAGCAGGACGGAAATATGCAGCAATGTGTTATCCGGTATGACATTACCGGCACTTTACCCACGAACGGAATATATATTACAAAGCTGAATTGTCAGCGGGAGATTTGATGAAATACTGTCACCTGATAAAAAAAACCAGACATCTGATTTTATCTCTGATGATTACCGCAGGCGGATTAGGTACGGCCGGCCATGCTTATGCACTGGAGGACTGTGTCAGAGGCGGAAATCAGAACCATTCCACAATGATGTCAACCATCAATCTGCGTCTTACCGGCAGTATAAAGCAGAACCAGGAAGTCGGCCGCTTCACATTTGTCCGTGAAGGCGGTATCGGCGGCGTGGCAAACTGCGGGCCGGATGCCGGTATTCACGGCTATACCAGTTACAGTGAAGGCAGTGGTATTGTTGCCAAGTATTACGGTGATATTGACGGATACCCTGCATATCATATTTATCCGGGCGGTGAACGGAATTTTGTTTATGTTCTGGTCGATAACAGAACCGGTATGCATTTTCAGAATCAGCCGGGAAGTAATGTCCCTGTACCGGAAGGTCCGCTCCTGCCGCTTGATTTAACGGTTATTATTTATGCCGCAAAAGATAACCCGGATACGCTTTCTTTAACCGGCGGGGCATACATTGGTACTGTTTTAATTCAGGCATATAACCCCGGCGGCGGCACAACAGCGGTAGGATACAGCTACAGACTGAAAGGTAAGATTGAAAGCGCACCATCATCATGTTCGCTGGAAAATTCTGACCTGGAATTTAAATTACCCCGGGCACCGGTAAATGCCTTTTCGTCCAAAGGATTTCCGGACGGTAATTATAAAGCTGAAGATAATTTATTTATTTCATGTAACGGCGATCTGTCTGCCCATATGAAATTAATGGCGGCCAAAACAGAAAATTATAACGGAAAAGAGTCGGTTATCGTTCCTGATGATGAAGGCAATAATAATGCGTCCGGTGTCGGTTTTGTTGTCACATCACCGATGAATAATGATGCCGTACTGGTTAATCAGGAGTTTGTTAAGATCGCGGACTTACAGGACGGAAAAACACGTGTTCCGCTTGTTGCTGAGTATTACCGCTATGGCGATTCCGTTAAGCCCGGCAGGCTGGAAGCAAACACGCAATTTGTTTTACAGTTTGACTGATACAGCGCCGTCCGGATCTTTCCGGACGGTTGCTGTTCAGCTGATACCGGAACACCCGCGCCATGCCATCGGTACCGTGGCAAGATTATACAGCGGGGTTCCCAGCAGGTAATGGTCATACACCGTCAGCCCCGGCGTTTTGTCTTTTTCCATCGCGTAATATTCGACAGGCAGAATAAACGAGAGCAATAACAGCGAGATACCGGCATTCCTGATAGCGCGGCGCGGCAATGCGCGGCTCAGCAGGTGAACCACGGCGAAATAAGCCACAGAAACCACGACAAAAAACAGTACGATACCACTGTTTTCAGACAGGAAATCACCGGCTGACAACGGATACCCCTGATGAAGCAGCTCAGGAAGGTTCGTCAGGTATTCTGCGCCCGCCTCGCGGCGGAAAAACGCAGAGGCAGACAGATTCAGCCCCCACAAAATGGTCAGCAGACCAACAACTATTTTGCCCGCGGTATAGCGACAGAGATACACATTCGCCAGCAGCAATAATGTGCCCATCACTATAATTTTCACATTGTACTCCGCACCCGGTCCGCCGGATAACACCGCCGGTGTCAGAGCAATCAGCACAATCAGTAAAACAGAAGAAAACAGACGCATAAATTAACTTTTAGGTAACATAAACAAGCGGGTTGCAGTAAACCATTAACAACCTGATAAAACAAGTGCCGGAGAGAAAGAAAAACGCGGCCTCCGGAACGGAGACCGCGCTGTGACGTCTGTCAGTGAGATTTACCCTGCTCAATTCCGATGCCTATCTGAGAGCGGATAAACTGCGCCTCAAAGCGGCTGCGTTCTTCCTGACCCTGTGCGGAGTTATCCGTCACAGACACCAGCCAGGCCGCAATAAAGGCAGCAAACATTGAGAAAAGTGCCGGATATTCATATGGATAAATCGCTTTTTCGTGCCCGAGAATACTGACCCAGATAGTCGGCCCCAGGATCATCAGCACCACGGCGGTTAACAATCCCAGCCAGCCACCGGCCAGTGCACCGCGTGTGGTCAGGCGTTTCCAGTACATCGAGAGCAGAATGATCGGGAAGTTACAGCTCGCCGCGATAGAGAAAGCCAGTCCCACCATAAAGGCAATGTTTTGTTTTTCAAACAGCACACCCAGCCCGATGGCAACAATCCCGAGAATAATTACGGTGATTTTGGAGACTTTTAATTCATCCCGCTCGTTGGCTTTGCCGTCTTTGATAGCACAGGCGTACAGGTCGTGGGAAACCGCAGAAGCGCCCGCCAGGGTCAGCCCGGCAACAACCGCCAGAATGGTCGCGAATGCCACGGCAGAGATAAAGCCGAGGAACAGATTACCGCCGACCGCATCCGCCAGATGCACCGCCGCCATATTGGTGCCGCCGATCAGTGCCCCTGCCGCATCTTTAAATACCGGGTTCGGGCTGACCAGCAAAATGGCACCGAAACCGATAATAAAGGTCAGGATATAGAAGTAGCCAATAAATCCGGTGGCATAAAACACACTCTTACGGGCTTCTTTAGCATCACTGACCGTGAAGAAACGCATGATAATATGCGGCAGCCCGGCAGTACCAAACATCAGCGCCAGCCCCAGCGATAATGCGGAAATCGGATCTGACACCAAACCGCCGGGACTCATAATCGCCAACCCGTTTTTATGTACCGCAACCGCGTCTTTAAACAGGGTATTAAAGTTGAAATCCACGGCTTTCATCACCATCAGTGCCATAAAGCTGGCACCGGCGAGTAACAGAACTGCTTTGATAATCTGCACCCAGGTCGTTGCCAGCATGCCGCCGAACAGGACATAAAACACCATCAGGATGCCGACCAGCACAACCGCCACGATATAGTTGAGTCCGAATAACAGCTCAATCAGTTTACCGGCCCCGACCATCTGCGCTATCAGATACAGCGCCACCACCACCAGCGAGCCGCTGGCAGACAGCACACGAATCGGCCTGGCTTTCAGACGGTAAGAGACCACATCCGCAAAGGTGTAGCGCCCGAGATTGCGCAGACGTTCCGCAATCAGGAACAGGATCACCGGCCAGCCGATCAGGAAGCCAATGGAGTAAATCAGGCCGTCATAACCGGAGGTGTAAACCAGTGCTGAGATCCCGAGGAAGGATGCGGCAGACATAAAGTCGCCGGCAATCGCCAGCCCGTTCTGAAACCCGGTAATTTTTCCCCCGGCGGTGTAATACTCCGCGCGGGAACGTGTCCGTTTTGCCGCCCAGTAAGTGATGTACAGTGTCAGGCCGACAAAAATCAGAAACATAATAATGGCCTGATAGTTTACCGGCTGGCGCTCCACCGGCCCGCTGATGGCATCTGCGTGGCTGAACAGCGGAAACAGCAGGGATAACAGAAGAGCAGAAAGGCGCGTTCTCATTGTTTCACCCCGCTGATAATTTCGGCGGTCAGACGGTCAAATTCCCCGTTTGCCCGGATGGTATAAATACCGGTCAGGACAAACGCACTGATAATCAGCCCGACACCGACCGGTATCCCGCGGGTAATTGTCAGACCTTCACCGAGTGGTGTGCCCAGCCATTGCGGGTCAAAGGCAATCAGAATAATAAAGCTGACATACAGCACAAGTGTAATCGCGGACAGTGTCCATGAGAACCGGCTGCGCTTTCTGACCAGTTCCTGAAAGCGAGGGTCATTCTCCACCTGTTGATAAATGGATGCGCTCATTGAGGATACTCCTCTGTTTTTGTTATCCGGAGTGTCAGTGCCGCATAACACGGCACTGACTGAGGTTAGCGTGCTAGTTCATTTTGATGGCCTGCTTTTCTTCGAGCAGTTTTTCGACGACACCCGGGTCGGCCAGTGTTGATACATCACCCAGATTACCGGTATCACCGGCGGCGATTTTACGGAGGATACGGCGCATAATTTTACCGGATCGCGTTTTCGGCAGAGAGTCGGTCCAGTGGAGAATATCCGGGGTGGCAATCGGGCCGATTTCTTTACGGACCCAGTTTCTCACCTCCGCATACAGTTCCGGAGTCGGCTCCTCGCCGTGATTGAGTGTGACATAGGCATAAATAGCCTGCCCTTTGATACTGTGCGGGATCCCGACTACTGCCGCTTCGGCAATTTTCGGGTGTGAAACCAGTGCGGATTCCACTTCGGCAGTGCCTAGGCGGTGCCCGGAGATATTCAGCACATCATCCACCCGCCCGGTGATCCAGTAATAGCCGTCTTCATCGCGGCGGGTACCATCCCCGGCAAAATACATACCTTTAAAGGCGGAAAAATAGGTCTGTTCAAAGCGTTCATGATCACCGAACAGCGTACGGGCCTGACCCGGCCAGGAATCGAGGATCACCAGATTCCCCTCGGTTTCGCCGTCCAGAATTTCTCCCTGGTTATCCACCAGCGCAGGCTGGACACCAAAGAACGGGACAGTCGCGGAACCCGGTTTCAGTTCAATCGCCCCCGGCATTGCGCCGATCATGCAGGCACCGGTTTCAGTCTGCCACCAGGTATCGACAATCGGGCAGCGGCTGTCACCGATGGTTTTGTAATACCACTCCCAGGCTTCGGGGTTAATCGGCTCGCCGACTGATCCCATAATACGCAGTGATTTACGGGAGGTACCCTCAATCGCACTGAGACCTTCCGCCATCAGGGCGCGGATAGCAGTCGGCGCGGTATACAGGATATTGACCTGATGTTTATCGACAATCTGACACATCCGGTTGACCTTCGGATGGTTCGGTACGCCTTCAAACATCAGCGTGATAGCCCCGTTGGAGAGCGGGCCGTAAACCAGGTAGGTGTGTCCGGTTACCCAGCCGACATCCGCTGTACACCAGAACACTTCATCACCATGATAATCAAAGATATATTTAAATGTCAGAGTGGCATAAACCAGGTAACCGCCGGTGGTGTGCAGCACGCCTTTCGGCTTGCCGGTGGAGCCGGAGGTATAGAGGATAAACAGCGGATCTTCCGCATTCATTTCCTGCGGCGGGCAATCCGCACTGACACCGCTGACAGCATCGTGCCACCAGATATCACGCCCTTCCTGCCACTCCACCGGATTGCCGGTGCGGCGGAAAACAATCACACTGCTGACTGTGGTCACACCCGGATTTTTCAGGCCGTCATCCACATTTTTCTTCAGCGGGATAGTACGCCCGGCGCGCAGACCTTCATCTGCCGTGATCACCATTTTTGCACCGGAATCAATGACACGGCCGGAGACCGCCTCCGGTGAGAACCCGGCAAAAATCACCGAGTGCACCGCACCGATACGGGCACAGGCCAGCATGGCAACCATCGCTTCCGGTACCATCGGCATATAAATCGCAACCACATCGCCTTTGCGGATCCCTTGCTGTTTCAGGACATTAGCAAACTGGCAGACATCATGATGCAGTTCACGGTAAGTGAGTGTGCGGGACTCATCCGGGCTGTCACCTTCCCAGATCACCGCCGGTTTATCACCACGCTCCGCCAGATGCCGGTCAAGACAGTTGGCACTGAGATTCAGTGTGCCGTCCTCAAACCATTTAATACTGACATGGCCCGGATCAAAGGAGGTGTTTTTCACCCGCGTGTAGGGCTTTATCCAGTCGACAATCTGACCTTTCTCACGCCAGTAGCTGTCGGGATCCTCAACAGACCGCTGATACTCGTCCAGATACTGCTGATGATTGATTAGCGCGTTTTCTGCAATTGCTTCGGGTACAGGATATTTCGTTATTTTTGTCATGATGCATCTCCTTTCAATTGTTAATGCTATGTCAAAATCACGTTAAATAAAGTTACCTTTCCGCCTTTGTTTCTTTTTTGCGCTAAAGATCACGGATTGAAAAAGGGGGTATTCACAGCGTTATCATTTGATGCGAAAAGCCATGGCAACATAAAAAATTACCTTTGATATAAAAAACAGCGCATAACATCATCCGATAAACACCATCTAAAATATTTAACTAAAATAAGACAGTAAACTAACAAATAAAAAGAATCCGCACAGATCGCACAGACCTGATAATCGTTTTCATTATCATCTGTTTCATTATAATGTCTGCCTGTTCACACCCGGTGTGAGCGGTTCGGTCAATTACTGGAGTTATAATTATGAGCTATGTATTACCTGCATTACCGTACGCTTATGATGCGTTAGAACCGCATTTCGATAAAATGACAATGGAAATTCACCATACCAAACATCATCAGACGTATGTGAATAACACCAACACCGCGCTGGAAGCCTTCCCTGAGATGGCTAATCTGGATATCGACGATCTGATCGCACAGCTCGGTAAATTCCCGGCGGACAAACGTACCTTTATCCGTAACAACGCCGGTGGTCATTCCAACCACAGCATGTTCTGGAAAGGTCTGAAAACCGGCACCACATTACAGGGCGACCTGAAAGCAGCGATTGAGCGCGATTTCGGCAGCGTTGAGGCGTTTCAGGCTGAGTTTGAAAAAGCCGCCGCAACCCGTTTCGGTTCCGGCTGGGCATGGCTGGTGCTGAAAGACGGCAAACTGGCAGTGGTCTCCACCGCCAACCAGGACAGCCCGCTGATGGGTGAAGAGATTTCCGGCACCTCCGGTTATCCGATCATCGGTCTGGATGTGTGGGAACACGCCTATTACCTGAAGTTCCAGAACCGCCGCCCGGATTACATCAAAGCATTCTGGTCTGTGGTGAACTGGGATGAGGCAGCAGCGCGTTTCGCTTCTGCAAAATAAGTCCTGAAATATGTGCGGGCGTTGTCCGCACATATTCTTCTTCCCCGCTTTCGATTATGATATCCGTCTCACTCAATACGGAGGCGGCATGGCATACATACCTTTAGTTTTCACCGGTCCCGTCAGGGATACTGCCCGCTGCGGGCGCAGTGCGATTGAAAAGCGTCAGACCGAAGGCGTGATTGCCCTCAGTGCCACCGGACTCGCCGGTGATGAGCAGGCGGAAAAAGCCTTTCACGGCGGTCCTGACCGCGCGTTGTGTCACTATCCCCGCGAACACTACGACTACTGGAAAATGATGTATCCGGAGATTGAGGATCGCTTTGTCGCGCCGTTCTTCGGGGAAAATATATCCACCCTCGGTATGACAGAAGAAACCGTATTCATCGGGGATATTTACCAGTGGGGCAGCGCCGTTATTCAGGTCACCCAGCCGCGCTCACCGTGTTACAAACTTAATCCGCTGACGGATGTGTCTGATTTTGCACAGGTGATGCAGGACTGCGGTCGTACCGGCTGGCTGTACCGTGTCGTCGGGAAAGGCGATGTCAGCAGTGATCAGCCGCTGAAACTGCTGACCCGCGCCAGCGCGGTGTCTGTCAGGGAAGCTGCCGCCATCGCCTTTCATCTGCCGTTTGATGAAACCGAGTACCGCTATCTGTTACAGGCATCCGGACTTTCCGCCAGCTGGACACTGACCATGCAGCGCCGCCTGATAACCGGAAAAATAGAGGATTTTAACCGCCGGTTATTCGGCTCCGCCGCAGCCGTGTAAGAATATGTAATCCCGGGTTCTCCCTGCTTTAAACCGGTTCCGGAATGTGTGATTATCATACTCGTTTCACGATGACCACTGCTGACCCGGCAGTACACACAGACGACCTTTTAAACAGGAGACACGGATGAAATACCTGATAATGCTGCTGAGCCTGGCAGCGCTTTCACTGCCCGCCGCCGCGGCAGATCAGAACAGTGCGGATGAGCTGGAAATCTTTACGGATAATGCAGAGAACTGCATTCATTTTGCCGGTGAATGGGATGTATCTCTGCCTGCAGATCAGAAAAAAGATATCAAAAAAGCACTGGATGAAACCTGTCCTCCGGCCAAAGAGCAGCAAAAAGTCTTGCGCGAAAAGTACCGCAATGACCCGGACATGCTCGCAAAAATTAATGAATTTGACCTCGGCCAGTAACATCTGCCGTAAAAAAAGCCCTTCCGGTCTGTACCGGAAGGGCTTTTTGATCTGATAGTGTGATATCTCAGGCGAAAATGGTTTTCTCTGCCGGGATCACCAGCAGTGCATCCTGCCAGCCTCTGAGTGTCAGAGCCGTCAGGGCAGATAATCCTTCATAGAACGGATTGCCGCATTTTTCCTGCATCCGCGCAAGATAGAAACGTGCCCACGGCAGAAGGTGTTCCGCCAGCAGTGAATTCAGGGCATCCGGACGATTTTCCGCCGTCCAGGCCACCATCATCAGTAACAGGCCAATGTGATCTTCCGGCTCATTCTGCGACAGTGCAATATCCACCTGATGCACACGCATCCACTCACGCAGGGCAACAGTGGAATCCCCGAACAGCACCTGCTCTTTATCCAGCCAGACAGAGCCCCACGGTGATGCGGGCAGCGCCTGCGGACCGATAAACAGCCGCTGATAGGCCTGCGCTAAGGTTTCCTCACCGGCGACAGCCAGCCCCAGTTTCTGTGCGGCAGTCTGCTTTTGTGCATCATCGCCGTACGGCCATTCCGCCACCCACTCCCCGGAAGAGAGCAGTTCTGTTATCTGCGCGATTTCTGACGGCGGATAGTAAAATGCCGCGCCGAGGATACGGGCCGTTAAAGCAACATCACTGACAGCTTGCTCACTCATAACTCAGGATTCTCACAATAAAATATCCGCGTATCCTGCCACGATTTCCGTCCGGAAAACAGTAACAGGATACGCGCTGACTGGATCAGGACAGATAGGCCATACCGGCTGTCATGTGCAGTCCGTAGAAAATACCGCGGCCGATAATTTCCCCGGATAACACCAGAACAAAACCAACCAGCATCATAATCACCGGCGGATTTGTCCGTTTCACCAGCGGCAGGATCCAGCAGGCCATACCCAGCGCCAGCAGAACCAGACGCCAGCCCATATACAGACCGAACTCCGGCACCAGCGCGGAAGCGCTCTGTACGGAACTGCGGATAAAGGCCAGATCAAACGCCTGTGATGTCACCGTGACCGCACTCGCCACCAGCGCGACGATACTCACCAGCGGCAGCCAGCTGATGCAGCGCAGGTCAAACCCGGCAATCCGCAGCAGCAGAGCAGCCAGCACCGGCCCGCCCAGCAGGGCTGTCAGCACAAAGTGAACAGTGGTGTACGGGGTATACCAGGTCGGCACCGTGGCAATCTGGTAAACCTGCGGAATAGCGTAAATAAAGACCACTGCGAGAACCATTACCACCAGCAGCCAGAGCTTACCGAGCGCCGCCGGCATTTTGTTCATCACCGCCAGCAGCCAGTAAAAACCACCGGCAGCGAAGAAGACCGAACCGGCCGCAATTTCATTGCTGAGCGACGAACTGCCGAGACGGTTAAACGCGTTAAACGCACGCAGCGGTGTACCCATGTGCATCATGGAGAGCAGGAAACCCACCCCCATCAGCACCCACAGGCCGAACATGCTGTAATGCACTTTACGGTTCAGTTCCGGTGACAGTTTTCCGGACAGCAGTACTGCCGCCATCACAATAAATGCCCCTGCCACACTCTGCCCGATGGTGGTAAAAAACATCAGCGGCCATTCATGAATTCCCGATCCCATGTTATACCTCCTCCGGGTTCGCCAGATGGCCTGTGGTATCCCCGACAGGACGGCTGTTGGCATTCAGCTTTAAAACGATATTCGGATGTGTGTATTCCGCAGACGGCAGCGGCGCGATTTCCGCGAGTGTGCCGTATTTGGCCCGCAGCTCCTCAATCGGTCCCATGTCCAGTGCCCGCAGCGGGCAGGATTCAACACAGATCGGCTTTTTGCCTTCCGCGACGCGCTCATAGCAGCCGTCACATTTGGTCATATGGCCTTTGACCTCATCAAACTGCGGTGCACCGTAAGGGCACGCCATATGACAGTAGCGGCAGCCGATACACACTTCCTCATTCACCACCACAAAACCGTCTTCCCGCTTGTGCATTGCACCGCTCGGGCAGACTTTGGCACAGGCCGGGTCATCACAGTGGTTACAGGAGATGGAGAGGTAGTAAGCAAACACATTCTGCTGATACACACCATCCTGCTCTGTCCAGTCGCCGCCCGCATATTCATAGATACGGCGGAAATTCACTTCCGGAGATAAGTTCTTAAAGTCTTTACAGGCCAGCTCGCAGGTTTTGCAGCCGGTGCAGCGACTTGAATCAATGTAGAAACCATATTGCGTTGACATAAATCGCTTCCTCAGGCCTTAACGACTTCAACCAGGTTGGAATGGGACGGATTCCCTTTCGCCAGCGGCGACGGGCGCTGAGTGGTTAACACGTTAATGCTGCCAGCGTGATCGATGCGATCACCGTCCGGGCTGTACCATGCACCTTCACCCAGACCGACAACGCCCGGCAGAATACGCGGTGTGACTTTCACATTGACGCGCACTTCCCCGCGATCATTGAAGACCTTCACGTTATCACCGTGCGCAATCCCGCGTTTCGCGGCATCAACAGGGTTAATCCACAGTTCCTGCGGACAGGCGGCTTTCAGCACATCAACGTTGCCGTAAGTCGAGTGAGTCCGGGATTTGTAGTGGAAACCGGTCATCTGTAACGGGTATTTTTCCTGAAGCGGGTCACCGGCATGCTCAAAGCCTGCGGAATACACCGGCAGCGGATGGATTTCATCCCCTTCATTCAGTTCCCAGGTGTCACGGAGTTCCGCCAGCTGTGCGGAATAGATCTCGATTTTACCTGACGGCGTGGTCAGCGGGTTTGCCTGCGGGTCGTTGCGGAAATCGCGGTACGCCACATGGTGTCCCTGCGGGTCACGTTTTTTGAAAATACCCTGTTTACGGAATTCATCAAACTCCGGCAGTTCCGGCAGCGCGGCGCGGGATTGTTCATACAGGTGACGCAGCCACTCTTCCTGGGTACGGCCTTCGGTAAACTGATCACCGACACCCATCCGTTTGGCGATTTCGCTGGTCATGTCATAGATATTGCGGCTTTCAAAGCGCGGTTCGATTGCCTGATCGGCAAAAATCACGTACCCCATGTTGCCCGCAGAGGCATCCATGCAGAAATCCATCTGTTCGGAAGCGGTGCAGTCCGGCAGCAGGATATCCGCATATTTGGCGGAGGAGGTCAGGTGGTTATCGATCACCACAATCATTTCGCACTTGCTCTCATCCTGAAGGATGTCATGAGTGCGGTTAATCTCGGAATGCTGGTTCACCAGGCAGTTACCGGCATAGTTCCAGACCATTTTGATCGGCACATCCAGCTTGTCTTTACCACGCACACCATCACGGGTGGCAGTCATCTCTTCGCCGCGCAGAATGGCATCGGTCCACATAAACATGGAGATACTGGTTTGCACCGGGTTGGTCAGGGTCGGCATGCGGACAAACGGGATTGCGTAAGAGCCTTCACGCGCACCGGTGTTACCGCCGTTAATCCCCACGTTGCCGGTCAGAATAGAGAGCATGGCAATGGCACGGGATGCGGTTTCGCCGTTTGAGCGGCGCTGCGGGCCCCAGCCCTGGATGATATACGCCGGTTTGGCAGTACCGATTTCCCGCGCCAGTTTCACAATCCGCGCCGCCGGAATACCGGTGATTTTAGCTGCCCATTCCGGGGTTTTCGCCACGCCGTCCGGCCCTTCACCTAAAATGTAAGCTTTATAGTGGCCGTTGGCCGGTGCACCGGCAGGCATGGTGGTTTCGTCATAACCGACACAATATTTGTCGAGGAACGGCTTATCCACCAGGTCTTCGTTGATCATCACATACGCCAGCGCGCTGACCAGTGCGGCATCCGTACCCGGGCGGATCGGGATCCATTCATCCTCGCGCCCTGCACCGGTATCGGTATAACGCGGATCGATGATAATCATGCGGGCATTTGATTTTTCGCGTGCCTGCTCAACATAATAGGTCACACCGCCGCCGCTCATGCGGGTTTCACCCGGGTTGTTGCCGAACAGAACCACCAGCTTGCTGTTTTCAATATCTGACGGGCTGTTACCGTCCGCCCAGCCGCCGTAGGTGTAATTCAGACCGGCTGCAATCTGTGCGGTACTGTAGTCACCGTAATGATTCAGATAACCGCCGCAGCAGTTCATCAGACGGGCAATCAATGTTGCTCCCGGCGGCCAGGATTTGGTCATGGTGCCGCCGAGGGTGCCGGTGCCGTAGTTAAGATAGATAGATTCGTTACCGTAATCGCGGATCAGGCGCTTCATGGTACCGGCGATAGTATCAAACGCCTCTTCCCAGGTGATGCGCTCGAATTTGTTCTCACCACGTTTACCCACACGTTTCATGGGGTATTTCAGGCGATCCGGATTGTACACCCGGCGGCGCATGGAACGACCGCGCAGACAGGCGCGTACCTGATGCAGATCTTCGTAGACATCATCACCGGTATTGTCGGTTTCAACATATCTGATTTCGCCGTCAACCACATGCATCCGTAACGGACAGCGGCTGCCGCAGTTAACCGTACAGGCGCTCCAGACTACTTTCTCATCAGAAGCTGCCGCAGGTGCCGGGGTAGTTTCAGCGGCAGACGCCGCATGGCTGAACGGGAGGGATAACCCGCCCGCTGCTACTGCCAGTCCGCCAGCCGCACCGGAGGCTTTGACAAACCCGCGCCGCGTCAGCGGCGCAGTGAACAACGCCGTTTCTTTCATCTTTGTCATATACATTGCTCGCTTAATTGATTTTGTAATCGTTATTATTATTGTTGTTGCCGGATAACGGCTTATTGTCAGATTGCGACTGGTAACCATTCGCAATAAATTATTTGTAATACAATAACCTGCGGATATTAACCTGTAGTTATTTTACGGTTTTACGATTCAGCCGGGTTGTTTTGTATCAAAAAATGAGTGCGTTAAAAGCAGATTATTGATCCCGTCAGTGGCAGACGGCATCCGCTCATGGGAAAATAGTGGCCAGCTCAATATTATGATCAGGCAAAGGGGTTAACGTTATCAGACGCAGCGCACTCAACTACCTGATAAACGGCGAAAAAATCATACCGCCGTCAGTGAATGATCACTGTGTCAGGAAGAAACTCAAAAACAGTCAGTGTGATAACTGCGCCGCCTGCTGCCCGGCAGATGCGGTAACGTTCGGCTATCTCGACGTCAAAATTGATAATGACCGCTGTTTTCAGTGCGGAAACTGCCTGTTTGTCTGCCCGTCTGATGCTATTGAACATATCCCTGTCCGCGAACGCAGCTACAACAATAACGGGCAACTGGTCATTGAGAAGAAAGAAACCCCGGCCAGTGCGGAAGAGCTGCTGGTCTGGCACCGGCAATACCATATCCGCGGAATGCAGATAGCAGAGCCGGAAGTTGATAACTGGCTGCCGGTGCTGGCAGATCTCAATCTGCGCCTGAAAGCCCTCGGCGAGCCAATCTGGCAGCTGACTATCATCCCGCCGCCGCCGGTGGATACCGGAAAACGTTTTGCGCTGTTCCGGCAGAAAACCGTCAGTAGCGGGCTGAATACCGGCCGTGCCAGAACCGGTCTGAATGAGCGCAAAAAACTCTGGCCTGATGACAGCTGGTTCAATGTGCGTCCGGATACAGAAAACTGTATTTTGTGTACCGCCTGCGCGGCAGTGTGTCAGGAAGGGGCGATCACTATTGCGGATAATCAGTTTACCGTGGATAAAACAAAATGCAGCGGCTGCATGAGCTGCCGTGATGTCTGTTTCCCGAAAGCAATTGATGTCACACCGCAGGCAGAGAAAAACAGCCAGCCGGTTCACTATGCTTATTTTGATGCTCATTGCAGCAGCTGCCACCTGCCTTTTATGAGCTGGCAGCCGGGACAGACATTATGTCCGGTATGTCGTTCACGGAAGGAAAAAGGTTGGCTGTAACGACAGAGATAAAAAAGCGCCGTAAGGCGCTTTTTTTATTTCGTCTGTCACATGATTACAGCGGACGGCGTACAAAACCAATCGCGTCGTGTACTTTATCCAGTGTGACCTGTGCACGGGCAGAGGCTTTCTCAGCACCCTCTTTCATTACACGGTTCAGTAACACATCATCGTTACGGATTTCGTGATAACGGGTCTGTAACTCTGTCAGCATACCGGAAACCGCATCCGCTACCGCACCTTTCAGGTGACCGTACATCTGACCTTCAAATTCAGCTTCCAGTGCAGCAACCGGTTTGCCGGTCACACCGGAAAGAATATCCAGCAGATTGGAAACACCCGGTTTGTTTTCCAAATCATAAATCACGCGTGGCGGCTCTTCGGAGTCTGTCACAGCGCGTTTGATTTTCTTCGCTGCCGATTTCGGATCTTCCAGCAGGGCGATCAGGTTGTTACGGTTATCATCGGATTTCGACATTTTTTTCGTCGGATCCTGTAACGCCATCACACGGGAGCCGCCTGCCGGGATAAACGGATCCGGTACCACAAACACATCACCGTAAATGGCATTGAAGCGCTGCGCGATATCGCGGCTCAGCTCCAGATGCTGTTTCTGGTCGATACCGACCGGCACCTGGTTAGTCTGATACAGCAGAATATCGGCGGCCATCAGCACCGGATAGTCAAACAGACCGGCGTTGATGTTTTCGGCATGACGGGCAGATTTATCTTTAAACTGTGTCATGCGGCTCAGTTCGCCGAAATAGGTGTAACAGTTCAGCGCCCAGCCCAGTTGTGCATGCTGCGGCACATGGGACTGAACAAACAGCGTATTTTTTGCCGGTTCCAGACCACAGGCCATATAGAGCGACAGTGTATCCAGTGTGCGTTTGCGCAGCTCCGCCGGATCCTGACGGACAGTGATCGCATGCTGGTCAACGATGCAGTAAATGCAGTCAAAATCATCCTGCATTTTTACCCACTGGCGCAGTGCGCCCATGTAGTTACCGATGGTCAGTTCGCCGGAAGGCTGTGCGCCGCTGAATACAACGGGTTTGTGTGTTTTGGTGTTAGTTCCGCTCATGATTATCCTTCCTGATGAGTTAACGGAGGCAGCCCGAGTGCAGGCAGCAGACCCGCGAAGTCGGACAGTACGCAATCCGGATTGCTGTCAGCAATCGGAATACCGTAGTTGTAGCCGTAGGTCATGCCGACACAGGGACATTCCGCTGCCCGTGCCGCCAGGATGTCATTGCGGGAATCCCCGACAAACAGCATCTCTTCCTTACGCAGCCCGAACTCACCCAGCGTCAGGTAGAGCGGAGCCGGATGCGGCTTCTTATTTTTCACATCATCTCCGCCGAGCACGACAGAGAAAAATTTATCCAGACCGGTTTCAGCCAGCAGCGACGGAATAAACTGTGACGGTTTGTTGGTCACGATCGCCAGATCCAGCCCTGCGTCCGCCATCACCTGTAAGGTTTCTGCCACATGGGGAAATGCCGGACTGCCGGTTTTAACCGTCTCAGCATAAAAATCATCAAACAACTGACGGCATTTCGCGTGCAGTGCAGCATCAGGTTTTTCACCGGTCGCATGAGTCAGAGCACGTTCCAGTAACATATCAACGCCGTTACCAACCCAGACAGAGGCCATTTCTCTGCCCGCTTTCCGGTAGCCCAGTGCTTCCAGTGCGCGATCAGTCGCTTCCGCCAGTCCCTGAATACTGTCAGTCAGTGTGCCGTCCAGGTCAAATGCAACGGCTTTAATCCCTGTAAATTGCTGTACTGCTGTTTTGTCTGTCATGCTGAAACCTTTGTTAATTCTTTACGCATATCATCAATCACGGCTTTGTAGTCCGGTTTGCCGAAAATCGCGGAACCGGCCACAAACATATCCGCACCGGCCTGCGCCACTGCCGCGATATTTTCAGTCTTAATTCCGCCATCAACTTCCAGGCGGATGTCACGGCCGCTGGCATCAATGCGGCGGCGGACTTCTTCCACTTTTTTCAGTGTTTCCGGGATAAAGGACTGACCACCGAAGCCCGGGTTTACCGACATCAGCAGGATCAGGTCCAGTTTATCAATCACATAATCAAGGTAACTGAGCGGCGTGGCCGGGTTGAATACCAGGCCCGGTTTACAGCCGCATTCACGGATAAGCTGAATGGTGCGATCAACGTGCTCGCTCGCTTCCGCGTGGAATGAAATGTAGGTTGCGCCCGCTTTGGCGAAGTCCGGTACAATGCTGTCCACCGGTTTTACCATCAGATGCACATCAATCGGCGCGGTAATACCGTAATCACGCAGCGCCTTACACACCATCGGCCCGATAGTCAGGTTCGGGACATAATGGTTATCCATCACGTCGAAGTGAACCACATCGCCGCCTGCGGCGAGAACCTTCGCGGTGTCTTCCCCCAGACGGGCAAAGTCAGCAGATAAAATGGACGGAGCAATCAAAAACTCTTTCATTCCTGTTTCCTCTTAATAAGACGCCGCCGGGTTCAACGGCTTACTGTCCGCGGTAAAGCGCCAGTAATTCATTCACTTTCTGGCGGTTAAGTGTGTTGCGGCTGATAGTGCGGCGCACTTTGACAATATGCAGTTGCGCCTGATGATACCACTCCCGGGTCAGCGGGGTGTCATGATTCGAGATCAGAACCGGAATTTTGCGATCCGACGAAAGCATTTGTGCCAGCTGTGCCAGATTCTGCTGCTCCGGTAACCCGAATCCGCTGGTGTGATACGCCGTAAAATTGGCTGTCAGTGATAACGGCGCATAAGGCGGATCACAATAGACGATATCCCCGGTACCTGCATTTTCCATGCTGGTCACATAAGACTGGCAGACAAACACGGCGTTGCGGGCCTTTTCCGCGAACCACAGCAGTTCGGCTTCCGGGAAATAGGGTTTGCGGTAGCGCCCGAAGGGCACATTAAACCGGCCTTTGGAATTATAACGGCACAAACCGTTATAACAATGGCGGTTCAGATAGAGAAACAGAATGCTGCGCTCGAAATGATCCGTGCTCTGATTAAATTGTTCCCGCAGCGCATAATACTGTAATTCATCATTAAACTGCGGCGTGAACAGCTTGCGGGACTCATCGATAAATTCCTGAGTCCGCTGTTTCACCATCGTATAGAGGTGGATCAGATCACTGTTGATATCCGCCAGCACATAGCGCGGATAATCTGTATTGAGAAAAACCGACCCCGCGCCGACAAAGGGCTCAATAAGACAATCACCCTCCGGCAGATGCCGTTTTATTTCATCTGCCAGAGTGTATTTTCCGCCGGCCCACTTCAAAAATGCGCGTTGTTTCTTCATGCTGTCTGTAATCATTGCTCAAAAAGGCCAGAGCCGCCGATTCTGCTCTGTTTCAGACAGCAAATCAGCACCTGACGGAATCCGTGTTTATTATTTCATGTCCTGATGCACTTGCTGCATCTTTCTGACCCACGGTTTTTTCCCCTGAATTTCGGCAGGCAGACGCTCAACTTCCCGTTTTGCATCCCCGACTGTCGGGAAATTACCGTACACTAGGACGTACCACGATTTTCCGTTACGTGTTGTCTCATAAACCTGATAGTTGGATAACCCGTGCTTCTGCGCAAAGGCTTTCAGTGTATCCGCACGGCTCGCACTGCTCAGTTGCAGGGTATAGTTCCCGGCAGGGGCTTTGGCGATCGCGGTACTGCTTTTTGACGGAGCCGGTGCCGCTGTGGCCGGTTTGGTGGTTTCACGCGGTTTAGCCGGTGTTGCCGTCGTGGTTTTCACCGGCTGCGGTTTCACCTGCTGTACCGGTTTCTTCGGCTCTTCCTGCGGGGTAACCACCGGCGGCAGATTATTCATATTCTGCTGCGCCGCATTATTGATACCTGCCTGCGTATTTCCCTGATTCAGGGCATCATTAATATCCCCCGGGATATCCACGCGCTGGCCGGTGCCGGTTGTCTGTGACGGCTGTTGTGCCTGTGTCGGCAGATTATTGATAGCAGGGAGATTCACGCCGGTCTGCCCGGTCTGTGACGGAACCGGTTCGGTTGGCTGTAACTGTGTTGCACCGTCATTGTTGCCGGTGCCGAGGGTAATCGGGCGCTCGCCGTTTTGTGCCTGCGGCTGGGCTTCCGGTTCTGACGGCGATTTCAGCGCGGAGCTTATCGCGATAATCAGTAATACCAGGACCACAACCGCCACGCCGATCATCATCTGCTGGCGGGATACGGCAAACTTAGGCCGTGACTGCTGCGGGCGCGGACGCGGATTACGGCGTTCAGGGCGCTCCGGTCTGTCAGATGCGTCCGGACGGATAGATTCATCATCCGGCTGGCTGAAAATCTGTGGTTCTTGCTTTTCGGGTTTAAAGCCGTCCATTTTGCCCTCCCATCAGAGCAGAAACTGTGTCTTTGGATATAACAGAAGAGAACTGACGCCCGGTGAGTGCGTCATAATGCGTAGTGTAACCATTTTCCCGGCACTCAGCGAGACAGATATCAAAAAACTTCTGCCGCCGCTTCCGTTACACGGACTGAATGGCAGCCAGCACCCTGTCATGCGGGATATCCGCACGGACAACTGACCGGCCGATCGTTTCCGGGACAATCAGGTGCAGTTTACCGCCCTGCACTTTTTTATCCCGCATCATGTGCGGCAGATAGGCGTCTGCCGGCATGGATTCCGGTCCGCGCACCGGCAGCCCGGCGCGGATAAGCAGCGCAATGACCCGCTCTGTCTCTTCCGGGCGGAAGGTTCCGAGCAGTTCAGCCGTGCGTGCAGCCATCACCATCCCTGCAGCGACTGCCTCGCCGTGCAGCCAGACACCGTAGCCCATTTCCGCCTCAATGGCGTGGCCGAATGTATGGCCGAGATTCAGCAGCGCGCGCAGCCCGCTGGTCTCTTTTTCATCCGCAGCCACCACCTCAGCTTTCAGCTCACAGCAACGGCGGATACAGTACGCCATCGCCTGCGGCTCAAGTGCCAGCAGACGGTCGATATTGTTTTCCAGCCAGATAAAGAAATCATGATCCAGAATAATGCCGTATTTGATGACTTCCGCCAGCCCTGAAGCCAGTTCACGGCGCGGCAGGGTTTTCAGGCAGTCGAGATCAATCACCACACTGACCGGCTGCCAGAAGGCACCGATCATATTTTTACCCAGCGGATGGTTCACGCCGGTTTTACCGCCGACAGACGAATCCACCTGAGACAGCAGCGTGGTCGGCACCTGGATAAAACGGACACCGCGCTGGTAAGAAGCTGCCGCAAATCCGGTCAGATCACCGATAACACCGCCGCCCAGCGCAATCAGCGTGGTATCACGCCCGTGATTGTTTTCCAGCAGTGCGGTAAAAATACAGTCAAGGGTGGTCAGGGATTTATACTGCTCGCCGTCCGGCAGGATCACGGAATCCGCCTGCACACCGGCGTGCGCAAGATTATCGGTCAGTGTCTGAAGATACAGCGGGGCAAGTGTTTCGTTGGTAACTATCATTGCACGCTGACCGGTGGTCAGCGGCGCAAAGGTGCCGGAGAGGGAAAAGAGACCCGGAGCAATTGAAATAGGATAAGCACGCTCACCCAGAGTCACAGTCACTTTTTCCATGGCACCTCCGCATGTTGCCGGTAAAATGAAATTAACTGTTGGTTTCTAACAGTTCAATGATTTGATTTGCGACCACTTTTGCACTCTGATCATCGGTATGGATAGTGATATCCGCGATCTCTTCATACATCGGATTGCGTTCATCGGCCAGTTTGACCAGGACTTCCCGGACCGGCTCATCGACCTGTAACAACGGACGCTTTTTATCGCGCTGTGTCCGGGCCAGTTGTTTTTCAATATTGGTCTCAAGGTACACAACCACACCCCGCGCAGACAGGCGGTTGCGGGTCTCCCGTGACTTGACGGAACCCCCGCCGGTAGCCAGGACGATACCCTGTTTTTCAGTCAGTTCATTGATGATTTTTTCTTCACGCAGGCGAAAACCTTCTTCACCTTCGACATCAAACACCCAGCCCACATCGGCTCCGGTGCGGCGTTCAATTTCCTGGTCGGAATCAAAGAATTCCATATTTAATTGCTGAGCCAGCTGACGACCAATAGTACTTTTGCCGGCACCCATCGGGCCGACAAGAAAGATATTGCGTTTCTCTGCCATGTTTTTGGTATAACTAAGAATATTCGTTAATGATAACCCGCCCCGCTCACCCGATCAGCGGCGGGACCTCAAATAAAACCTCATGAGTGAATCTGCGTGAGTAACCTGAAATTATCTCCGCACATTCTGCCCGATTGCAACCATACCGGCACGAAACCGGAAAGATACCTCAGGTGCTGCTGTGTGACGCCTGTCGCAATCCGGCCTCTGAACATCCGCACATACTATCATAACGCCTGCGAAAAACCGCGCCTTATATTTCCGTGAATCCTCCTGAAAACAGGAGCTGTACAGAAACATAAGGCGCGATCTGAGAATCAGGACGTTGTCCGTCAATGGATTAACGGCATATTTTACGGCGGCAGTGATTTCATACCTGCTAAATTTGCTAACTCTTGTATGCTAAATCATTGCAATCGTCAAATGTATAACACCGCAGAGCCGGTAAAAAAATCCGTTATTCTGCGCATATTATCCGTGAATAATGATACAACATGCTGATATTGATACAGTTACTAAATATCGATCAACTGCGGTGTAATGAATATCACTAATTCACGGCGGCTGAGTTTATCGTATTGATGAGTAAAAAGCTTTCCCATCAATGGGATCGACGATAAATACGGCACTCCGGTCACCTGTCTGCCTTTATCCTGCTGAAAAATTCCCCCGAGGATCAGGGTTTCCCCGCTGCGGACAATCACCTGTGTGGTGATTTCCTGCTTATCAATGGAATACTGCTCGCTGCCGTTCTGCATCAGCGCCGCACCGGGGGCATTGCGGCTGATATGCAGTGTCAGACGCACCTTATTATCCCGCAGGATCTGCGGTGTTACCTCCATCCCCAGTACCGCCTCGCGGAACTGCACCTGTGAACCGGACTCATGGTTTTGCGTGGTGTAGGGAATTTCCGCCCCCTGTTTGATACTGGCGGGATGCTCATGCGCCGTGGTCAGGCGCGGGCTGGCGACAATATCCAGCTGCTGTTCCTGCTCCAGTGCGCTCAGTTCCATCTCCAGCAGATGACCGCCGAGACGGGCGATGTTAAAGGTGAACGTATTATTTCCCCGCGCCTGATGCAGTTGCAGCCGGTTGCCGGATTCCGGTGACGGCAGCACGGTTCCCCACTGCAACCCCAGCTCATGCAACCCTTCCCGCGAGCCGGACACAATATGTGCTGTAATCTGTACCTGCTGCTGCGGCTGATCCATCTGTGCCAGCCAGGCTTCCGCCCGCGACAGCACATCCGGTTGTGCTTCTATAAAGAGGGAATTTGTCAGCGGATCGGCCTCCGGCACTTTGTTATCCGCAAACCATTCCCCGTGATGCTGTTTCAGCATGGTCAGCATCTCCGCCGCATCCGCGTATTGCAGGGTAAATGTGCGGTGCTGCCTGCTTTCCGGTATCAGCGGCGGGGAATACATCACAGGGAATTCTGTCAGCGCAGCCGGATCCTCACTGATAATGACAGGCTGAAAAAGATCCCGCGGATGCTGCCCGCCAAAGGCGGCCGCTGCAAACAGCAGACAACCGCCGGTGATCAGCCGGGCCGCTGATTCTGCTTTATTCATCATCATGCCATTCCTTTTCCGGATCCGGTGAATCAGCGCCCGGTAATGCCAGATGCAGTGTCATCTGCAACAGCGGCGGAGATGAGGAGGTTCCTGGTGTCAGCGGGTGCAGCGAGAGCCGGGTGATCGGCAACTGAGTCAGCTCTCCGCTGAGGGTATCAAGCAGCGCCGCCAGCTCAGGGTAATGCGCCTCAAAGGTCAGCACCCAGCGCTCCGGCTGTTCCGGCGGCTCCTGCTGCCAGCCGGTCAGCAGCGGCAGCGCATCTTCGGGCAGCAGGGTAAACAGCGGCGGGATATCCGGGGGCGGCAGGATCACCGTTTCCGGCACCGCCTGTTCTGACAGTGCTGTCAGCCGCTGCAACTGCCGGAGCCGCATTTCCGTTTCCCCGGCTGCCGGTTGCAGATAAAAATACCAGAACACCACACCGGCTGATAACCAGATTCCGGTCATAACTCCCCACTGCACGCGCCGGTACTGCGCACATCGCCATACTGTGTTCAGATTCATGACCGGCTCCTCCCGGTCACCAATATAAACTGCCGGATACCGGTTGTTTTGTGATGCTGCAGACTGATCAGCCTGAGCGGCATCAGCCCCGGTGCAACCTGATGTAATAAAGGATGAGAAGGCGCGATCACCTGACGGCGGTTCACCGACAGGGCATGGCGCATACTGCTTTCTGTATCATACTGTTGCCGCTCTGCCTGGTAACGCGCCAGCCAGGCATCTTCCGGCAGCTGAGCCTGCAAAAAAACCAGCAAATCCCGGAAACGGCGGTTTTCCTGTGCAGTCTGCTGCTGCCGCAGATTTTCCGCTTCCGCCTGCCGATGTACCGCGCGCTGACGGGCAAATTCAGCCCGCTGCGGCTCAAGGCGGATTTCCCGCTCATCAAATGCGGCCTGTAACAACGCCAGATGCTGCACATACAGTAAATGAGGCAGATAAACCGGCAGCAGCGCGGATAACAGCACACCGCCTGCCATCAGAAACCGGACAGCCATCCGGCAGCAGATTTGCCGTTTCAGCCGGGGGCGCCAGGCGGTCAGATTCACCCGGTGTGTCATAACCTGTCCTCCCCGCAGAGCACCATCCCTGCCGCCGCCGCGTAGCCCGGCGGGACATCATCTGCCTCCGCATTGCGGTAACGCCGGCATTCCCGCTGCCATGCCGGCGGCAGCAGTGCAGTATCGTGCAGGCAGCACAGTGCCGCCTGTGAATCATCAAAACCCTGTGTTTTCAGCTCCGTCAGTAATGACGGCAGCGTCAGATCTGCCCGCCCGCTCAGTACCGGCTGCGTTTCACCGGCTGTCCAGCAAATACTGTTCCCCTGGCGGAAGACCAGCCAGTCCTGTGCGGCCACACCCCGGGCGCGGGCAAAACAGCGCAGCGCACAGGGGATAATGCCGAGCACCGTCAGATCCGTGCGGAGTTCCGCCGCCAGCGACAGCCACTGATCACGGACAGTACGGTGCAGCGCCGTCAGAATAATATCGCCGGAAAACCACCGGTAATCATAGATAAGATCCTGATGACGACCCGGAAATGTCCGCGCCAGCCAGGTATCTATCAGCGGCACCACCGCAGACTGCGCCACGCGGCTCTCCGGCAGCCGGATCTGCTGCTGAAGACAGAGTGACACCGGCAGTGCCGCCCGGCAATCCGGCCGCCCGCGGGTCCGCCGCCGCCATTGCGCCAGTGCAGCCGCAACCGCAGACAGGCCGGACACACCATTTTCAGCTGATTCCGTTTCCGGCAGTGCCAGCGTGATAAAATCCTCAAAACACCACCTCCGGCGTGTGCGCCGCGCCAGTGCTATCCTGATATCCCCGTCCTGAAGCGAAATTCCTGCCATCCGTGAAGCAATCCGCATAAATCATCCCTGTATTATTGATATGAGAAATACCTTTTTTCTCTTAATTTTCCTGTGGTTATAAAATACGTATTCAAGAAACGCATGAACCTTTATACTACAGGGTCGCTGTTTATAAACTGTCCATCACACGGCTAACGGAAATTTTCAGGTGAAGTTCTTAAAGTATTTATTGATCTTTGTTGTCTGTTGCATTTTTCTTGGAGCAGCATCGATATATGGCATGTACAAATATGTCGAGGCAGATCTGCCCGATGTGGCCACACTGAAAGATGTCAAATTACAGACACCAATGCAGGTCTACAGCGCGGACGGCGAACTGATTGCCCAGTTCGGTGAAAAACGCCGTATTCCGCTGACACTCAGCCAGATCCCGCCGATGGTAAGGAATGCCTTTATCGCGACGGAGGACAGCCGTTTCTATGACCACCACGGAATCGACCCGATCGGGATTTTCCGTGCCGCGTCTGTTGCCATGACCTCCGGCCGTGCCTCACAGGGTGCGAGTACTATCACACAGCAGCTTGCCCGTAACTTCTTCCTGAGCCCGGAAAAAACCGTTATCCGTAAAGTAAAAGAAGCGTTTCTGGCCATCCGCATCGAACAGATGCTGACCAAAGATGAAATTCTCGAGCTGTATCTGAACAAAATTTACCTCGGCCAGCGCGCTTACGGCGTGGGGGCTGCGGCCTATGTCTATTTCGGCAAAAGCCTTGATCAGCTGACACTCAGTGAGATTGCAGTGATCGCCGGGCTGCCGAAGGCACCGTCCACCTTTAACCCGCTTTACTCCAAATCCCGCGCCCTGGCCCGTCGTAATGTGGTGCTGACGCGGATGCTGGAAGAGAATTACATTACCCGCGCGCAGTACGATGAAGCGCGTAATGAGCCGATCGAAGCCCGTTATCACGCCCCGGAAATTGATTTTTCCGCGCCGTATCTGGCGGAAATGGTTCGTATGGCAATGATTGAAAAGTACGGTGAAAATGCCTATACCGATGGTTATAAGGTCTACACCACCGTTAAACGCAAAGATCAGCTCAGTGCTGAAGATGCGGTTCATAACGGCATCATCGACTACGATATGCGCCACGGTTACCGGGGTGCTCAGCAGGTATTGTGGCCGCAGAACAGCGCGCCATGGGATACAGAGCAGATCCTGAGCAAACTGAAAACGTTACAGGTCTACGGTCCGCTCAATCCGGGTGTTGTGCTGAGTGCGGATGCTAACCGCGCACAGGTGATGCTCAAAGACGGCTCCACCATCGACCTGACCATGGACAGCATGCGCTGGGCGCGCAAATTTATCTCTGATCGCGCCATGGGTCCGGCACCGCGTGCGGTGAACGGTGTGGTGCATGCCGGTGAACAGATCTGGGTGCGTCAGAATAAAGACCGCTGGATGCTGGCACAGATCCCGGATGTCAACTCTGCCCTGGTGGCGCTTAATCCGGCGGATGGTGCGGTGATCGCGCTGGTCGGCGGCTTTGATTTCGAGCTGAGCAAATTCAACCGTGTCACCCAGTCTCTGCGCCA
This sequence comes from Morganella morganii, assembly GCF_041099235.1. Taxonomy (GTDB): domain Bacteria; phylum Pseudomonadota; class Gammaproteobacteria; order Enterobacterales; family Enterobacteriaceae; genus Morganella; species Morganella morganii_E. The sequence goes on from NZ_JBFZSO010000010.1 coordinate 106,074, forward strand.
GGTCGGCTCCAGCATCAAACCATTGCTGTATACCGCCGCGCTGGATAAAGGTCTGACACTCGCCTCCCTGCTCAATGACCTGCCGATTGTCCGTGCGGACGGCGCAGGCCCGGACTGGCGGCCGAAAAACTCACCACCGCGTTATGACGGCCCGATCCGTCTGCGTCAGGGACTGGGACAATCGAAAAACGTGGTGATGGTGCGGGCCATGCGGGCAATGGGCGTGAATTATGCCGCCGATTATCTGCTGCGCTTCGGCTTCCCGGACAGCAACATTGTCCGGACCGAATCCATGGCGCTCGGCTCATCCTCCTTCACCCCGATGCAGATGGTGCGCGGCTACGCCGTGATGACCAACGGCGGCTATCTGGTCGACCCGTATTTTATCAGCCGGATTGATAACACCGAAGGCAAAGCCCTGTTTACCGCAGAGCCGAAAATTGCCTGTCCGCAGTGCACCAACATCCCGGTCATTTACGGCGAAGGTTCACATGACCTGGAAAGCAGCCTGAACAAGGATGCGCTGGAAAACGACGTAGCCAAATCAGACAGCCAGCCGCAGGAAAATGACCAGCCTGCCGCTCCGGAAGCCGACCTGGAAAAAGCACCGCTGGCAGGGAGTGATTCCCCGTATGCACCGCATGTGGTCAGTACCCAGGTGGCCTTCCTGATCAAAGACGCCATGAACTCCAATATCTATGGCGAACCGGGCTGGAGCGGAACCGGCTGGCGGGCAATGCGGGATATCAAACGCCGCGACCTCGGCGGTAAAACCGGTACCACCAACAGCTCAAAAGATGCCTGGTTTGTCGGCTACGGCCCGGACATCGTTGCTGCGGTCTGGATTGGTTTTGATGAAAACGCCCGTGACCTCGGTCGTGGTGAGGCCGGTGCGAAAAGCGCCCAGCCTATCTGGAACGACTTTATGAAAGTTGCGCTGGAAGGTGTGCCGGAACGCAAAGATCCGCCACCGCCGGGGATTATCTCCGTTCAGATCAACCGCAGCACCGGTAAGCTGGGCTCCGGCGGAAACTCCCGCTCCGAATACTTTATCAAAGGCACCGAGCCGACTGATTACGGCGTGTCGGAAGTAGGTACAACTATTATCCAGCAGGACGGCGGTTCGGAAGAACTGTTCTGATTAAGCGGATAAAAACAGAAGGGCTGCCCTCAGGCAGCCCTTTTTTTCAATCGCTGTTACTTAACACAAATGTATGTCTTTTTTCGATGATTAACTCCGACTAATTTGTGTTAAAAATAGCTTAGTCACCGGTACGCTGTAAAAATTGCTGTGCCAGGAACAGCGCGGTAATATTTCGGGCCTCGTTAAAATCCGGATGCGTCAGCAGATCCATCATCTTACTGACCGGCCAGCGCTCCTGAACCAGCGGTTCCGGCTCATCGCCCTCCAGCTTTTCAGGATACAGCCCTTCCGCCAGCAGGATATTCATCTGCCCGGAGAAATAGGACGGGGACATGGTAACGCGGCGCAGCGGTGTCAGTGTGCGGGCACCAAACCCGATTTCTTCTTTCAGCTCACGGTTGGCGGCAGTCAGCATATCCTCACCGGGATCGATAGCGCCTTTCGGGAATCCCAGCTCATAGCTGTCCACACCCGCCGCGTATTCCCGGATCAGGATAAGTTCGTTATTTACCACAGGGACAATCAGGACAGATTCACGGGTTGCAGGACGCATACGCTCATAAACCCGTTCCGCACCATTACTGAATTTCAGTGCAACAGACTGGACAGTAAACAGACGGGATTGGGCAACAGTCTCGATGCGGATAATTTTCGGTTTTTGTAATTCAGCCATGTATGCCTCTGTACGTAATATAAAAACGCAGTACAACCATACAGAGTAAAACTGTACAGGGTGAAAAAGTACCGCTTTGCGAACAAGTAAAAACCGGGGTAAATTCCCTGGTTCACTCACTTATTGCTCTGCTTCATATTACCCGTTCCTGAGACAAAGAAAAGCACCGCGCGGGATGAATAAACAACGCTGACACACAGCATAATCAACAGGTAAAAGTGAAAATAATCAGTTATAACAGACTGTTATTTCAAATAATTTTTTTTGCATAATCAGAAAAGGCCGATTTTTTAACGGCTTCCTTCACTGTTATGCTGCACAGGCAATTACGACGGGGAAAAAATGACTATTACCCTCATTATAGCGGCCGCTCTGGTGATCGGTTGTCTTATAATGGTTTCTGTTATCAGTCACCGGCGGAGACAGCGCCGGGCAGGTTATGTATTACCTTCACTGGCCAGCCTGACACACCACCGGCCGGGTGCCGGTGAAATTCAGGCCATAGAGCACCACCTGACCCGCGCTGCCCAACAGGCGGTCAGTAATGATCTGCATTTTACATTACCGGCTTTCCCCAAAAAAAGTGATCACGTCTATCGTCTGTGCAACCGTATCACCCGGTATGCTATCCCGGAAAAAAACGGACAACAGTGGCATTACTATATTGAAGGCAACGAGGTTTATCTGCCTGCGGTTCTGGATGAATTTATTCAGACCACGAATGTCATTGATGTGATGTTTACCGGCGGAATACCGATGATTGTCGGGCTGAACGGCCATGACTTACGTGAGTTTACTGACGACTACGCGCTGGCAAGGCCAATGACAAAAAATAACGACGTACCGGTACAGGCCGCAATACTGACTAACAGCAATGCTGATATTGAGTTTCTCGGCACACGCAGAGAGAGCCGGCAGGAATATAACCTGCAGCACAGTCACGGGTTTATCAGCGGCACGCTGATTGTCTGCGGCGTGCTGACGGCACTCACTGCGGTCTTTATGCCGCCGTTTTTATTTTACTGGATGATGGCTGCCGGGGCCGGGCTGCTGCTGCCGGGTATCATTCTGTCCGTGATCCCGGTCAGTAACCGCCGCCGTCTGCGGGATATTCAGTGCTACCGGGGGATCCCGAAACGCTGGGGTCTGTTCGGCGATTTTGACCACAGCCAGAAGCACAGCATTTCACTCGGCGGTATCGATCTGATCTACCCGCGCCACTGGGAACCCTGGCTGCATCAGGATCTCGGGTCGGTCACACAGATTGAAATGTATGAGGATCAGCAGGTTGTCCGCCAGGGGAAATACCTCTCCCTGCGCGAGGAATCCACCCGCTTCCCGTATCACCGTTACGGCAAAAACCTGCTTATCGCCCTGACCAGCGCCTTTGCCCTGCTGGTTCTGGCCTGCAATCAGCCGGTAAATTTGCCGGTTAAATTGTCCCTGAACTGGCTGACCGGCACAGAAACCAAAGTCACCACCAATTTCAGTGAACTCCAGAATATGCCGCTCTATGTGGGGGATTTTCTGGAGGCCAAAGGCGTGGGTATGTGTTACATGCCGCCGAACCTCTCCGCTCAGGATAAGCCCAATTTCCGCGCGTTTGACTGCTCCGGTATTTACTGGAATAACACCTCCCCGCTTCCGGTTCCTGAGTCCGAACAGGTTGATCGCGCCGCCGCGCTGCTTGCCGAACTGAATAACCAGCTGCATCCCGATGCCGGAGCCCGTAAGGTGAACGACAGTCTGCGCAATGTAATCACCCGCTCCGGGATGAGCCTGCTGGATGACTTTTCCTCACTGGTTCTGAAAACCCAGGCGTTATGTGAATTTGAAAACAGTGACTGTGTGCGGCTGAAAAACGCCCTCGTCAATCTGGGGAATTCCCCGAACTGGGAAAATTTATTAGCCCGCGCCAGGGCCGGTAAACTGGAGCAATCGAATGTTTTATTGCGTCCTGCAAGCGCCGAGGCCTTGGAAAAGCTGGTTATCGCCACCACATCTACAGCTATAAACAAAGAAGTGGAAAATGCGGCAATGCGGCTGAACAGTCCGCCGCCGGGTGGTGTGCTGCTGATCAGTGACGAAGGCAAATCCCTGGTGGAGAACGCCCCGGTCAATGAACAGACAGAGGAAATGACACCGCTGGCACACTGGCAGTCCCTGCAAAAGCTCTCCAATATGCTGCTGCACACCCCGTTTGAGGTTCAGGGCATTGTCACGGATGTGTCTGTGGATGCCAACGGCACCCGCCATATCCTGCTGCACTTTCAGCCGGATAGTGTCATGCTGGCGCGGTTTATCGGCAGCTGCATTTTACTGGTCGTCTTTTCCCTTCTTGCCATTATCAACGGCATCTATACGTTTATCCGCTGGCGTCAGCGCCGCCGCCGGATGACGGATATCCGCCGTTATTACGACAACTGCTTCCGGCACGACTACCCTTCCTCTGAGGTGCGGCCGTAACGGCTGCACTGTCTGTCACGGAGTAACCATGCAACAGGCTTCACAGGTCACAGAGCCTGTCCGCCTTGATAAATGGCTCTGGGCGGCACGGTTTTATAAAACCCGCTCCATCGCCAGAACCATGATTGACGGCGGCAAGGTTCATTATAACGGGCAGCGGACCAAGCCCGGAAAACTGGTCGAAAACGGCGCGGTTATCGTCCTGCGTCAGGGAAATGATGAACGGACAATCCGCGTGCTGGGGATCACGGACAAGCGCCTGAGCGCGCCGCTGGCACAGACACTCTGGGAAGAAACCCCTGAGAGCATCGAAAAACGTGAAAAAACCGCACTTGCACGTAAAATGAATGCCCTGACGATGCCGCACCCGGAACGACGTCCTGATAAAAAGGAACGACGGACATTGTTGAAATTTAAACACAGTAATTCAGATACCGCTGAATAAGCGGCGGTTAAGACGAGAGAAAATTATGTCTGCACGACAAGATACATTACACCGGTTCCTGTTTAACAAAAGTGATGTCCGGGGAGAGCTGGTCAATGCTTCCGGCACATTACAGCAGATCCTGGATAACCATCATTATCCGGAGCCTGTCCGCCGCCTGCTCGGTGAACTGCTGGTCTGCACCAGCCTGCTGACTGCGACCCTGAAATTTGAAGGGGATATCACCGTTCAGATCCAGGGTGACGGCCCGGTCCGTCTGGCCGTGATCAACGGCAATGACCGCCAGCAGATGCGCGGCATCGCCCGTATGAACGGTGATGTGCCTGCCGGTGCCGGTTTCCACGATATGATCGGCAAAGGCTTTATGGTCATCACGATTACGCCGCGTCAGGGCGAGCGTTATCAGGGTATTGTGGCGCTGGAAGGGGAAACGCTTGAAGCGTGTCTGGATGACTATTTCCGTCAGTCCGAACAGCTGCCGACCAGCCTGTTTGTCCGCGTTGCGGAACACGACGGCAAAATGCAGGCTGCCGGGATGCTGTTACAGGCACTGCCGGCATCGGCAGAAGCCCGTACTCAGGAAGAAACACAGAACATGTTCAGCCACCTGATGCAGCTGACCGCCACTATTTCGTCTGATGAGCTCTTTACCCTGGATGCCGAAACCATTCTGTACCGTCTCTATCATGAAGAAGACGTTGTGCTGTATGAACCGGCACCGGTAGCGTTTCATTGCGGTTGTTCCCGCGAACGCTGCGCAGATACGCTGGTAACACTGCCGGAAGACGATGTTAATCATATTTTGCAGGAAGATGGCAAAATTGATATGGAGTGTGAATACTGCGGTGCTCATCATATCTTTGATGAACAGGATATTCATGAAATCCGTACTCAGAAAAACGCTTCTCTGCACTGATTCGTTTTAGCTGACGCAACACCAGGCCGCACCGGGCTCCCCGGATGCGGCTTTTTTGTTTATTTTTTCTTATGGTATCGAGCCAGCTCACAAAATAAACCCAAATAAAATCCGGATTTTCATTTATTTGATAGCAATCGCTGTTAACCAGTCGTAAATAATTATGATATATGGAGATATTCCGACAACCCGGAGGCTTTGGATGAGCGTAAAAACGATGGCTGTGAATGAACTGGAGCAGTATGGTATCCGCGATGCCGCAGAAATAATCTATAACCCGAGTTATGACTTACTCTTTGATGAAGAAACCCGTCCCGGCCTGACCGGTTATGAACTCGGTGTCGTCACCACCAGCGGCGCGGTCGCGGTGGATACCGGCATTTTTACCGGCCGCTCACCGAAAGACAAATATCTGGTCAGAGATGATCTCACCCGCGACACCGTCTGGTGGGCGGATCAGGGAAAAGGCAAAAATGACAACAAACCGCTGTCACAGGACACCTGGAATTCCCTGAAACACCTGATCACCAATCAGTTATCCGGCAAACGCCTGTTTGTGGTGGACGCCTTCTGTGGCGCCAATGCCGATACCCGCCTGAAAGTCCGCTTTATTACAGAGGTTGCCTGGCAGGCACACTTCGTCAAAAACATGTTTATCCGCCCGGATGAAACCGAACTGCATGATTTTGAACCGGACTTCATTGTGATGAACGGCGCGAAATGCGTGAATCCGGACTGGCAGGCACAGGGACTGAATTCGGAAAACTTTGTGGCGTTCAATCTGAGCGAGCGCATCCAGCTTATCGGCGGCACCTGGTACGGCGGTGAAATGAAGAAAGGCATGTTCTCCATCATGAACTATCTGCTGCCGTTACAGGGCATTGCCTCCATGCACTGCTCGGCAAACGTGGGTGAAAAAGGGGATGTGGCAATTTTCTTCGGCCTGTCCGGCACCGGTAAAACCACCCTCTCCACCGACCCGAAACGTAAACTGATCGGTGATGACGAACACGGCTGGGATGATGACGGTGTCTTTAACTTTGAGGGCGGCTGCTACGCCAAAACCATTAATTTATCTGCGGAAGCAGAGCCGGATATTTATCACGCCATCAGCCGTGATGCGCTGCTGGAAAACGTGGTTGTCCGCCCGGACGGCAGTGTGGATTTTGATGACGGCAGCAAAACCGAAAACACACGGGTTTCTTACCCTATCTATCATATTGAAAACATTGTTAAACCGGTTTCCAAAGCGGGTCACGCCAATAATGTGATTTTCCTGACTGCCGATGCCTTCGGCGTACTGCCGCCGGTGGCGGAGCTGACACCGGAACAGATGCAGTATCATTTCTTATCCGGATTTACCGCAAAACTGGCCGGTACTGAGCGCGGTGTCACAGAGCCGACACCGACTTTCTCTGCCTGCTTCGGCGCGGCATTCCTGACACTGCACCCGACACAGTACGCCGATGTGCTGGTAAAACGGATGAAAGCGGCCGGGGCAAAAGCGTATTTAGTGAACACCGGGTGGAACGGAACCGGAAAACGCATTTCAATTAAGAATACTCGTGCTATCATAGACGCCATTCTTAGTGGGGATATTGATAAAGCGGCGAAACATACGCTGCCGGTCTTTAATCTGGCCATTCCTCACGAACTGCCGGGTGTCGACAGTCATATACTCGACCCGCGCAACACGTATGATAATGTGGCGCAGTGGCAGGAAAAAGCGGAAGACCTTGCAGGGCGGTTTATAAATAACTTTGATAAATATACCGACACGCCGGCGGGTCAGGCTCTGATTAGTGCAGGGCCTTCGCTGTAACCGGATAACAAGAAAAGTAGTGTGAGCAACACAGTAGCCCCGGGTCAGATGATCCGGGGCTTTCTGTTTTATTGTGCAGGCGGCAGGTCAAACAGCAGGATTTCACTATCCTCTGCGGCGTTCAGGCTGATTAACGATTCATCCCATACAGCCACACCATCACTGGTTTTCACTGTCTGACCATTCACGGTCAGTTCACCTTTCACCACCTGGATCCAGACCATACGTCCGCTCTGAGGCTGATATTCCCCCGCTTCACCGGCGGCCAGTGTCCAGCGCCACAGTGTCATGTCCTGAAAAACTTTCAGCGAGCCGTCACGGGCATCCGGGGAAAGTACCAGCTGGCGGCCATTTGCCGCATCGAACCGGCGCTGCTCATAGCGCGGGGTCAGACCGGTTTTTTCAGGGATAATCCAGATCTGATACAGATGCAGCGGATTATCATTTCTCGGATTATATTCCGAGTGGCGGATCCCGGTTCCGGCGCTCATAATCTGGAACTCACCGGCAGGCACCTGTTCTTTATTCCCCATACTGTCCTGATGCTCTACCGCACCACCCAGCACATAGGTCAGAATTTCCATATCTTTATGCGGATGGGTGCCGAACCCCTGGCCTTCCGCGATAAAGTCTTCGTTAATGACCCGCAGGGCGGAAAAACCCATAAAGTTACGGTCATAATAATCGGCAAACGAAAAGGTGTGCCAGCTGTCAAGCCAGCCGTGGTTGGCATGGCCGCGTTCATTTGCAGGGCGTACATAGATCATCATTTTTCTCCTCAATCTGATGAGGGTAAGTTTACGTCCTGCCGGTAATTTCACCAGTAGCTGGGTTTAACGCAAGGATTCAAAAAATTTGAATAAGCGCAGTATCAAACCCTCTTCTTTCAGATTCGGGCAGCGGGATAACCGGCAAAGCGGAAAGACGCTGACACGTCCCTGTTCACTCGGATCGCGCCATCCATGGTGCTTTACACTTTCTTTTTTGCCGGTCAGGCCTCCTGAATGCTCACTGTGTGCCGGAAAGAATAAAGCATAAAACCTCCTTCTTTCAGACCCGGGCGGCGGGATAACCGGCAAAGCGGAAAGACGCTGACACATCCCTGTTCGCTCGGATCGCGCCATCCATGGCGCTTCACGCTTTCCTTTTTTTGCCGGTTATTCCCTCATGTACTTCAACTCCGTCAAAAACAGAAAATGAATCTGCTAAATCATCCGGTTTGTGGCAAGGCGGCAAGGGAAGGGTTCCGGGGAGCATACATCAGTATGTGACTCGGAATACTGAGCGCAGCCAACACAGCCACAGGCCGGAGGATGACGCAGATTCGCTAAACCATCCGGTTTGTGGCAGGGCGGCAAGGGAAGGGTTCCGGGGAGCATACATCAGTATGTGACTCGGAATACTGAGCGCAGCCAACACAGCCACAG
>NZ_JBFZSO010000010.1:115066-116622 GCF_041099235.1 Morganella morganii
GCCGGAGGATGACGCAGATTCGCTAAACCATCCGGTTTGTGGCAGGGCGGCGTTTCCCCGACGCCATTCGTGTTGCAGGAAGGCGGCGACGCAGTGAATCCCCGGGAGCATACATCAGTATGTGACCGGGGTGAACGAGGAAAGCCAACGCACCTGCGGCGCGAATGGATAAGGGGAAAAAAAAAGCCAGCACTGGGCTGGCTAAATAAACACTGGAAGCAATGTGAGCAATGTCGTTCTTTCATCTGAACCCTGAAGGTGGTCATCTGAAAGTGATTTAATGATAATGGTTCTCAGTATCATTTGTAAAGCACTTTTTGCTTAAAATTTCATATAATCACTGCTGTTTTCTGTTAACCCACTGATACGGTGATTTATTTTAATAAAATTAAATAATTCCATTGGGTTACAAGGGATTATGCATTCTGTGAAAACGTGTGCAGCGACAATTTAATTTGCCTGCAATGAGAACAAGAGATAAATAAAGTTTGCCCGCAACAATTGGGGGAAACTTAGCTGTAGTGGCACAAACTCGGTCAGAATGTATTGATTTTGTAGCTGTATGAGAGTAATAAAGTCTCATACTAAGTATTAAAGCATCATACTAAAATGATAGCGGTCGTATCTGTACTTAACTAGTCATAAATCGTCATATTATCCTACATTGGGTTCAGAGTTCGTTTTTGGACAAAAGCTTGTTACGAATTTCTTCAGGCTGTGAGCCCTCGGATAACAACTATGGTAAACATTCAAATCACCTACAAATTAGCGACCAGTTTTAATCCATCTCAATCACACCAAAAAATATAAACTCTGCTTCACATAAATGGCTACTACTCATGGTATAATGTAATATCATATACGAGGATCACTATATAATGACTATGACAATAGAAGATTTGAGGGGGCTTATCAGGTCTGGTGGTATAGTGCCTGATGATAAAGATTCTATTTGTACAGGCACCATCTGTGATAGTAATGGAAATACAAAAGGATATGAGCTGTACGAAGGTTGGGATCCAATTCGAGCTGACGAGTGTGACTTAAAGTGGGGGGAGTTTAACTTCAATCTAATAAAGTTTATCTCAGAGCAAGATTATTCAAAAGAAGAGCTAGCAAAGATACAAGATTACATACAACTGGATGACGATCATTGGGATTGGCTCAAGAAATCGTATTGCTTCAGAGACTCACAGTATAAGTTTTTCTTTATGTATGCTGATGGTAAACCACAAGCTGCTTGTATTATATATCACCCCAAAGAGAGTGCTTTGGGTGGACGTCAGATTTATTATATAGAGTACCTTGCTGCAGCTCCGTGGAATAGAAAAAATCCTATGCGAAGGGACTTCACGGGTATTGGAAAAATAACCTTGAAATCCGTTCATCAGTATTGCGATTCCTTGGGGTGGGAGGCCGGATTTTCACTCCACGCACTACCCAAAGCTGAGGCATTCTACACACACATTGGCATGTCTCTGTAGTGGTCAACTAAAATTGGCCACGGTTTTAGAGTTTTTCCGGTATTGGTTTTCTGATTCGTTTGGTGGTAATCC
>NZ_JBFZSO010000011.1:0-101887 GCF_041099235.1 Morganella morganii
CCCATGTGAGAGTAGGGAACCGCCAGGTTATTATTAAGTGAAGAAGCCACCCTTTGGGTGGCTTTTTTGCGTTTGGGAGAAAAGAAAAACCATTCTGATTCACCACTCTCCTGATATCTTCTTTGCTCTTCTGACGCTATAAGACAGGCTGATTTTGTCTCTTTAGGGCACTGTGCGACAAAAATAAAATATTAAAAAAGCCATCACATGGCTGATGCGACTCCCTGAACAATTCCCGCAATCGGGAAACTCAGAACGTATTATCCTGTGGTCACACTCTGCCCGGATTTCAAAGCTCATCGCAGCAGCTACAGGAGCTGTATAACATCAGTCATGGAAAGAGGCTTCGGGATGAAGCAGACCGGGAGGCAGACTCATGAACACATTGTTATCCCGGATCACCTTACGCATCAGTTCGCAGTAACAGTACCCAATCAGATATGATGCGGAAAATGTGGGGAACGCCCTCCGGAGTGATGTTCCGCAACGATCATAGCAGAGACTATATAAGCAGATAGTTCAGGCAGTTACTGAGGTGATGACGGATCAGTTTGAGTATGAACAGGTGCGGAGACTACTCTGTTGATATGAAGCCGGAAACTTTCGTACCGGTAACAGAAGGTGGCCGGACTGTGAGGCTAATTATTCCGGAGCATGGGCAAGATCCATTGAAAAAGGGTTTCATGATAAACATGAAACCCTTTCTGTTCCGGCCACCGGGTCTTTAAATGGCCGGAATTAACTGTAACGCAGATTTTTAGCCCCTGATCATAAATCAGAAGTTATAACGGATACCAATCTGTCCGTTGATTGGTGAATAAACCGCATCACCGGCAATGTGCTGTAATTCCATGAACATATTCACGTTGTTATAGCGGGCATTGAAACCGGCACCGAATTTACCGGTACTGCCGGATAAATCCAGGTTAATGGTGTTGTAACGGTTAAATTCAACTTCGTTACCGTCTTCATACTGATGATTCCAGGCTGCTTTCACATACGGGGAGAACATCAGGCCGTTATCAAAGCTGAAGTCTTTACCGGCATTGACACCTAGTTCGCTGGTGAATGAACGCTGATTTTTGATTTCAGCTTCCATTTCATTGCTCAGCGTGATGTTTTTGCTGCCCATCTGGTTATACGCTAACTGACCATACGGAGTGATAAAAATCTGATTACTGAAGGTAAAGGTATAACCGGTTTCCAGTGCCATCCCCCAGACAGAGGTGGAGTAATTGTCGCTGCTGACATCATAACCGTTAGTGGATGTTGTCTTCAGTTTATTATCAAAGTGGTTATATTTCAGTAATGCATCCGCATACCAGCCGTTGGTGTTCAGATAAGTGGCATAGGCACCGAAGGTATAGCTGTCGAGATCACTGGTACCTGCCCAATCATTTTTGACATCACCTCTATCAAACCCGGTGAAACCACCCAGAACCAGTTTGCTGTCACTGTTTAACGCTAACTGATAATCCGCACCCAACTCCAGACCGGCGTGTTTGAGTTTGTACTGAATCTGGTCTTTATCCACTTTGGTATTGCTGCCGATACCCTGCATCCAGAGACCGTTCTCAATACTGTCACTGGTACGCAGCATATGCAGGCGGGCACGCAGATGATCAACTTCGTTGTTGTACATCAGCTGCGGCGCGCTGGACAGTGCGAGTACCGCACGGGCACTTGGTGTAAGGCGATCGGTCGCGGTGAATGACCATGTGGTGTCATTGTTGGCACCGGTGCGGGTCTGAATATTATGAATGTAAGTACCGGCATCCATCAGATCAAGGATTTTGCCGTCCGCATCCTTCATACCAAAGACCGCATTACTGTCACCGGCCACGTTTTTCACATACGCGAAATCAGCAGACTGCGGACGGTTCAGAACGGCTTCTTTACCGGTATCCCGCTCAATGATGGTGACATAGTGCTGACCATAAGCATTATCAGTATTGATAAAGTCAGAATTACCATTGAGGATATTGCTGTTCATGGTGAAATCTAACGTGGTGTTATCATACTGCGCCGGATCATTATTACCCAGATTATTGATATTCATCTGAGTATGACCTGCCGGGTTGGTCCGGTGGTCAAAATTCACCGCTGCTTTACCGTTTAATTTACCGATAGTGACGGCATCGTGCTCCTGAGTGCCTTCATAAACGGTGACGGAACTTTTGCCTTTGGTCTGGCTCAGAGCAAGATCTTCCGCATACGCACCATTGGTGGTGGCAGCATACAGATCCAGATGGTTTTTGCCGTTAAAGGTAGTTTTGCCGGTTGCTTTACCATTAGCCTCAACAATCATATCGATATCGCCGTTGAGGGTATTATTTTTCGCTTCACCGCCATTTTCAACGGTTAAGTGAGAATTACCGGTCAGGGTGTTATCGGTAGCCAGGCCGCCTTTTTTGATCACCTGTTTAACGTTGTTCAGCACGTTGGTGGTTGCTGTGCCGCTGACAATCTGCAAGCCCGGTTTTTTGGCATCGGTATTATTGATTGTGTTGTTAACGGCAGTACCGCCGACATACTGATTACCGTCGGTGATGTCATTTTTAACCCCGGCCAGACCGCCTTTTTTAACAATCTGATTGGTATTGGTCAGTTTGTTATTGTTGGCGGTGCCGCTGATAACCTGCTCACCACGTTTATCTGCTTTGTTGGTGATGGTATTGTTTTCTGCAAAGCCATCTACATACTGACTGCCGTTGGTTATGTCGTTTTTAACACCGGCAGTGCCATTTTTGCCGACAAACTGATCGGTTTCAGTCAGTTTGTTATTGTTGGCGGTGCCGTTGATCATCTGCTTACCGCGGTTAGTGGCTTTGTTAGTGATGGTATTATTTTCTGCAAAACCATTCACAAACTGGCTGCCGTCAGTAATGTCATTCTTAACGGAGGCGATACCGTCTTTTTCAACACGCTGGTCAGTGTTGCTCAGGGTGTTATCTTCCGCTTTGCCGCGTACAACCTGGATACCGTGCTCAGCACCGGCATTATTGATAACGTTTTTAACGGCAACGCCGGTTTTTTCAATGATCTGATCAGCATTTTTCAGTGTGTTGTCAGTTGCTGTACCGCTGACTGCCTGATAGCCGTGTGTGCCGGTGGTATTATCAATACTGTTTGTAGTGGCTTTGCCGCTGACAGTCTGATTACCGTTGGTGATTTTAGTATTATCCGCTTCCCCGCTGACATTCTGATCACTGTTACGGAGGGTGTTATTTTTGGCAACACCGCCGGAAGAGATATCCTGATTAGCGTAATCAAAGGTGGAGTCGATTGCGAGACCATTACTGCCGACAGTCTGACCGGTATGTTTTACACCGGCAGTACCGGTAAAGGTTGCATCAAGGGATACCGCTTTTTTACCGTCTTTACCTTTGAGGTGTTGTGAGCTCTGCCCGTTAAACGTTGCACCTTGTGACAGTGAACGCTCACCGACATGCTGTTCAGCTTTGCCGTTAAAAGTATCACCGGTGGCAACCAGGTATTCACCTTTATCTGTACCTAAACGATCATCAGTAACATTGGTGCCTTTGATGGTTAATGTTGCACCATCGGTACCAATTTTTTTGACATCACCGATGCGGGACCCATCAAGATATTGTTTGGATTCATCATTGTAAGTACCGTTCCCGGTACTGATGGTGACTTCATCCCGGCGTTTATTGTCATAGCCGTTACGGTGAGATGTCAATGATGAGGTAAATTCAGATGGCTTTTCATAGCTGGCGCCACGATAATTTGAGTAAGCGTCACTGCCGGTAATCGTGACAACAGAGTTACCGTCAACAGTTAAATTGTCTGCCTTGCCATTGATGCGGACACTGGAATCGGTAACTTTCAGGGTGTCTACTTCTACTGGTGAATAAAAATACTTGTAATCATAGTGGACACCAATGGCGATAGGATTATTGTTATTATCCGTGCCATAAGAATAATACTGATTGCTTTCTGTGGCTGATTCACGACCGACAAATGTGGTTGTGTTCGGGCTATTAATGACGCTGCCTGTATATTTAATAGTATCGTTAGTGTGATTACCTCCGGTGATAACCGGGCCGGGAGTGTTATTGTTTATTTGAATGTTTTTATCGATAGTTGCCGCCACTCCCGCAGATACGGAAAGCGCACTAACTACCAATACGGTAATTTGTGAAAGTTTAAATTTCATAATAGTGGCCTGTGTTCGGAATAAAGGTAAAAGGGAAAAGATCCTAATACCTATTATTATCAGGTAATTATAGTGTGTTTACTACGCAGGAAATAAGGGGATTCCTATTGCAGATATCTAATGGTATGAATATGTTCTTATTTTATTTTTGCTGTGGGTATTTGCACTTAGACATATTATTTTCATTCTTGCTTATCTTAATTTTGGGTTGTTATTATTATTAAAATAATAATGAAAGTATCATTTTCATGGCGGTATATTTTACGTAAGATTAATTTTGAGGCATGTTATTTAAAAAAAGAATAAAAAGAAATGACGCTATTTAAATCGAAAGGTTATTAATTTTTTAAATTTACCGGGGTACTATCACTGCCGGAAGATTAAGTGTAAAAAATCATTTTTTCCGTGTGATGCTGCTCACAAAATTAACACTGCCCGGTCACCGGATTTTTATTTCAGCGATTGGTACACACTGTAACCGGCAACGGCGCCGGCAATATCCCAGACAAAATCTTTCACACTCCAGCCGGTACCACCCGGACGGCTGTCATAAAATTCTTTGGCGGCCCCCAGCGCAACGGAAAAACCGATGCCGAACTGTGCGCTGTGCCGGTGCTGCCAGTTCTGGTGATCGCCATAAGCATTAGCGGCAATCGCAGTTGCGGCTGAAAAGGCAAAATGCTGGGCTTTATCCCGCCCGGTCCAGCTGTCATTGGCCAGGTGCATCGAACAGCCGGCAGTCAGCAGCAGGCAGAAAGAGACTGTCAGACGGGTGCATAATGTAACGGACATAATTGTTCTCCGGGAAACTGATAAAAAAAATCCCGGCGGGTGCCGGGACGTTTATATCAGAGGATCCGGCTTATCAGGCGATCAAGACGGACACGGCGCAGACGGCGCAGCAGTTTTTTGATCTTAACCGGATAGTCACGGATATTATCCAGCTCAGTGTAGCTGCGGATAATAGTTGTATTGGTGCGGATATTGGCCAGCTCTTCCTGACGCTGTTCGTGCAGTTCCTGTTTCGGGTCACGGATAAGGATCGCATTTTCCAGATCCAGCCCCCAGGCGCGCGGGTTCAGGTTATTACCGGTGATCAGCTGCCACTGATTATCGACCCACATCCCTTTCAGGTGATAGGTGTTGTCGTCATCCTTCCACAGACGGATGGTCAGTTGCTCACTGTCGGAGAACCGCTGCAGGCGCTGCATAAAGCGGCGCAGGTTGATTTCATACAGATAAGGCAGCCCGCCGATAATTTTGAACGGCTCTTCCGGCGGAATATAGAAGTCATTGGCGGTTTTATCACCGATAATGATTTCCACCTGTTTTCCGTCCCGCAGCAGGCGGCTGATAATGCGCACCAGTGTTGACGGCAGATTGAAATACGGTGTGCAGATAACCACTTTTTCCTGTGCGGAACACATCAGGTGCTCAATGGTGTTATTGAGCATATTCTTTTTCCCGAGACCAATCAGCGGCGTAATGGCCAGCTGATCATCAGGCAGTGGCTGCGGGGTGAAGTGGTATGCGGCATGGCGCAGTTTCAGGCGGAAATCGCGGATCAGGTTTTTGATCTCCGGCGTTTTCACGCGGGTTTCGGTATCGAGTTTCTGTACCGCCGGTTCCGGCAGCAGCATTTCATCAATAAACAGTTTCATTGCCGCCGCCAGTTCCGGATTACGCAGGAAGTGGTAGCGGTCATAACGGTATTTATCATGCTGATACAGATAGACATTATTGACGCTGGCACCGCTGTAAATAACGGTATCGTCAATAATAAAACCTTTCAGATGCAGAACACCCAGCGCTTCACGGGTATTTACCGGTACGCCGAAGATCGGGATCAGCAGATCAGGGTGAGATGCCGCGACGGAGTGATACCAGTCGGCATTGGTGGCATTCGCTTCTGCACCGATACGCCCGCGCTGTGCGCGGTGCCAGTCAACAAAGACTTTGATATCCAGTTCCGGATTGGCTTTTTTGGCGGCATACAGCGCGTCAAGGAAATCCCGGCCCGCATCATCGTGCTCAATATATAACGCAGAAATATAAACGGTTTTCTTTGCACCGGCGATTTCTGCCAGCAGACGGCCTTTAAAGTCGCGGGTATGAAACAGCGTTTCAACATCATCCGCAGACTGTGCTAACTTCGGCAGTTGTGCAAGGTGCTGTTGGTGTTTCGCGGATTTGAATTTTGACAACATCACAGTGCGAATTATCTCTTTAGTTATAGGCGGCGGTTACGAAATAAACAGGTACCGGGCCGGTAATGAAAAGATGAACAGATCAAAGGATTATATCACCAGTTTGTCTGATTGTGCGCAGCAATTCACTTTCTGCTTAAGTGACGGTTAAGTCTGTGTCATATATCACGTTGTCCGTTTTTGACTATTGCACTGCGGCAATTTCAGAATTCAGGTGAAGTGTCAGGTTGACGATGCCATCCTCAAACTGTGTTTCGACGGTAAACCCGAGCTTTTTCGCCAGTTGGATCATATTGCGGTTCTCCGGCATGGTGATGGCAGTCAGCAGGAGGATGCCGCGTGATTTTGTGTAGGCGAGCAGTTTGCACATCAGCTGATAACCCAGGGTATTACCTTTCATATCTGACCGCACCAGCACAGCAAACTCCGCTTCCCGGTTATCCGGATCCGACATCGCCCGGGCAACCCCGATAATCTGACCGCCGCTGTCCACCGCCACAAAGGCCATTTCGCGGTCATAATCAATCTGGGTCATTTTTGCCAGGTCATCATGGGTAAATTCACTGATTTCACTGAAATAGCGGTAATAAAGATCTTCTTTGGTCACGCGGTCAATAAAGGCTTTCAGCAGAGGTTCGTCTTCCGGCAGAATAGGGCGGACATGCACAACCGCGCCGTCTTTTAACTGAAAATTCTCCTCCAGTTCTGCCGGATACGGGCGGATAGCCAAACGCTGACGACCATCACCGGCAGCCGGTGCCAGAGTCATGGTGGCATCCAGAACAGTAAATTCTGTACCGGAGGCGAGCAGCGGGTGTAAATCGAGCGTCACCACCTGCGGGCAGTCAATTATCAGGTTGGACACCTGTACCAGTACCCGGCTCAGACCCGCAATATCCAGCGGATTCAGGGCGCTGCCGGCCGCCAGTTTGTTATTTTTAATGGCGTGAATGACCAGATAACGGGCAAGCGCCATATTAAGCGGCGGCAGGGCAACAGCAGCAGGGGATTCATCATCCCACGGACGGCTGGCATCCCCCAGCATAATTACCGGGCCGAAAACCGCATCCTGGGTCACGGCAATCCGCAGTTCCTGTGCCCCGGCCCGGTTTGCCATCGACTGTACAATCAGCCCGTCTATCTGCGCATCGGGGAAGTTTTGTGTTACACGATCAATAATCGCCGCTGCCGACGTGGCGACTTCCTGTTTATCCCGCAGATAAAGCATCACGCCCTGGACATCCGATTTATGTGCGATATCCGGTGAGCGCAGTTTCAGCGCCACCGGGTAACCCAGTGTTTCGGCGATGGTGACGGCATCATCCGCAGAGTGGGCAATCCAGGTCGGCAGAATATTCAGCCCGTAAGCCTCCAGCACCGGCTCAACCTCATAGGTATCCAGCACGGTATGCTGACGGCGCAGGGCGCTGTCGATACAGTGATGTGCCTGCTGCCGGTTGGCGGTCAGTCCTTCGGACAATGCGGGGGTTTCTGCCAGCTGTTTCTGGTTGCGGCGGAATTCCACCATATGCATAAAAGCGGTCACAGCACCTTCCGGTGTGCGGTAAGTGGGGATCCCTGCCTCGCCGAACAGGCGGCGGGCTTCCTGTGAGGAGTATTCACCGCTCCAGTTGGTGAAAATCGTCAGCCAGCGGCTGCGCGGATGCTGCGCGATTGCGGCAATAATCCGGGCGGCGGTTTCTTTGCCCGGTGCAATGGCGCTCGGAGAATGGAGGATCAGCAGGGCATCATGATCGTGGCTGCCGAGCAGAATATTCAGGGTGGCGATATAGCGATCCACTGTGGCATCATCGCGCAGATCCAGCGGATTACTGATCACAAAATCATCCGGCAGCACCGCTGCGAGTGCAGCGCTGCTCTCATCGCTGAGACCGGCAATTTTCCCCCGGCGGCGGAACAGTTCATCCAGTGCCATTGCTGCCGGTGCCGCGCCGTTGCTCATAATGGCGAGACGTTCACCGCGCAGCGGCTTCATAAAGGTCAGGGTTTCCACGGCGGAAAACATTTCGTGGGTATCCTGCACCCGCAGCAGACCGGCGCGCTGGATTGCCGCATCATAGGCGATATCCAGGCTCGGCGTTTCACCGACCAGCAATTGTGTGCGCTGAGTGCGGCCGCTTTTGACCACCAGGATCGGTTTATTGCGTGAGGCACTGCGGGCGGCGGACATAAAACGCCGCGCATCATGAATATGTTCGAGGTAGAGCAGAATGGCACTGGTTTTGCTGTCGCGGGCCAGGAAATCCAGCATATCGTCGATATCAATATCCGCGCTGCTGCCGAGTGCGATAAAGTAGGAAAAACCGGTTTCCCGCTGTTGCGCCCAGTCCAGAATAGTGTTGGAGACAGCGGCAGACTGGGAAATAAACGCCAGCTTGCCTCTGAGCACCGGTACCGGGGAAAAGCTGGCATTCAGCCCCTGCCAGGGGGCAAGTAACCCCAGGCTGTTCGGGCCGAGCAGGCGGATATTATAGTGCTGGCAGGTCTGTTTCAGCTCGGCGGTCTGTGATGCCGGGGCGGAGAGAATAATCACTGCGCGGCAGCCGAGTTCACCGAGTTCATTCAGCAGGGCAATATTGCGTTTGGGGTGGGTACAGATAATGGCCAGATCCGGCACCAGCGGCAGATCAGCAACAGACGGATACGCCAGCACCCCCTGCACTGAGCGGCGTGACGGCGTGACCGGCAGAACCGGCCCGGCAAAACCGCCGCTGAGCAGATTGCTCATCATCCGGGAACCCGCCCGGTTGGGCTTTTCGGATGCACCGATAACCGCAATGGATTGAGGCCGGAGTAATGCTTCAAGGCCGCGCTGACTCATGGTGTTCTCCTCAGACCGGATTCCCGTGTGCTTTAATTTAGCCTAAAAGCAGCTCCTCTGCTCTGATTTGTGCCACCGGAAGATGTGACTTACCCTTCAAATACTGACGGCGGAAGCAGGTGAAGTGATCCAGCAACTGTTTTCCGGCAGCGGTATCACCGGCCATCATCAGTGCGGCGGCAGCAACTTCGGCGGTACAGTGCTGATCTTCCCGTGCCGCAACCCGCAGCAGATAATCTTTCTGCGCCAGATCGTTGATGGAGAGCAGCGGAATGTTATCGAGATACGGACTTTTACGGAACATTTTGCGCGCTTCCGGCCAGGTGCCGTCGAGCAGAATAAACAGCGGCGGCTTTGTATTTTCCGGCACATCACTGAATACCTGACGCGGTGGTGTGGCATACGCCTGCGGGAAAATCAGGTACGGCTGGCGGGTGTCATCTTTCAGGAGCGCGAGCAGAGCCTCGTCCGGTTCGGTGCGTGACCACAGAAAGGCCTGTGTGTCCGGCAGGATATCGGCGATAAGCTTCCCGGTATTGCTGGGTTTGAGCGGTTCGGTATCATACATCAGCAGGCAGAACTGACTACGCGCATCCCGGGTCTGTATGGTGTCACACAGACAGTTTTTTTCGGGTAATAAGCAGTAATTACAACGGACTACACGGCATCCCCGGGCACGGAAAACACGGGTGGATTGTGCCAGACGCCGCTGGCGTAACTGGTAAACAGAATTGGTCTTCATTTTTATCGGCTGGTTTCACAAAAAACAGTATGCATTGTACTGTTAACGCTGCACAATAGCATGATTTTTCGCGGGGGCGCCTGAGTTCAGTGCCTCCGGCGGGGGCGGCCGGTGATCATAACCGGCAGGTCCGGACGATATCGGGTAATCTTCGCCCCCGGAAATGGCGTGGGAGAAACACATGAACGACTCTTTAAATGGTAAAAACGGCAAAGTGAAAGTCATGTATGTCCGCAGTGAGGACAAACAGGACGATCAGAAAAAATCAGACAGACGCGGTGGCCGGGGATCAGATCGCGGCGACCGCAACAGCCGCGGCCCGCGCGGGGATCGCAATGAACGCAGCAATCGCGGAGAACGCAGTGACCGCAGTGACCGCAGTGATCGCGGCGAACGCAGAGGTCAGGGAAGTTATTCCGATGACGGTCGTTCACCGTGGAAAACGGTGTCCCGCCAGCCGTCAGAAGACGGAGAGGGGCTGATCCCGGATCACGGCGGTATCAGCGGCAAAAGCCAGATCGACCCGGCGCAGTTACGCCGTCAGCGTCAGGAAGAAACCCGTATTTACGGGGAAAATGCCTGTCAGGCCATGTTCCGCAGCCGTCCGGAGCGTATTGTGCGCGCCTGGTTTGTTCAGTCCGTCACACCGCGTTTCCGCGATGCCCTGAAATGGCTGGCGGCGAACCGCAAAGCTTATCATGTGGTGGATGAGGAAGAGCTGGCCAAAGCATCCGGTACCGAACACCACGGCGGTGTCTGCTTCCTGATTAAAAAACGCGGCGGTGTGAGTGCGGAAACCTATCTGGAAACTGCCGGTGAGCAGGATTGCGTGCTGGCGCTGGAAAACGTCGGTAACCCGCATAATCTCGGCGGTATTATGCGCAGTTGTGCTCACTTCGGTGTCAACGGTGTGATCCTCCAGGATGCCTCTGTGCTGGAATCCGGTGCGGCTGTCCGCACAGCGGAAGGCGGTGCCGAGCATCTGGTCGGGATTGATGCCGATGGCCTGACGGATACGCTGGATTTATTCCGCAAAAAAGGGTACGCCATCGTCACTACCTCCAGCCACAAAGGCAGCACCGATCTGGCGAAAGCCACATTGCCTGCAAAAATGGTACTGGTTCTGGGTGAAGAGAGTGACGGCCTGAGTGACGCAGTCTGGGAAGGCGGGGATATGCGTCTGTCAGTTGGCGGTACCGGTAATGTTGAAAGCCTGAACGTGTCCGTCGCAACAGGGATTATCCTGGCACGCTGGTGGCAGCAGAATAAAGTCAGCTGATACCCATTGATTATCGCTGATAAAACCCGGCATCCGCCGGGTTTGAGATTGCTGACAACGCAGGATAAAACGTGGTTTTTCCTGCTTTGTGTTATCAGCCGAAAATCAACAAATTGATTTTCCTGGTTTATTTCTACAACCTCTGGCGGTCGTTGCCAACCCCTGCGGGTTTGTCAACGGCCTGAAACCCGGCATCCGCCGGGTTTTTTAATTGATAAGGTGGAGTGTCAGCAGGTTTTTGATAGCGTCTGAGTCCAGTGCCCGCTGATATCTGCCGGGATCGCCGGTAAAACTGTCAAAAGGCCGCCAGCATGTAATCCGTCCGTCATCCACGGACAGTGTTCCGGCCATCAGTACATCACCTTTATTATTAATAATGTTCATGAATGTTTTTTCTGAAATATGATGCTGAAGATTATTTGTCGGTGACAGAGGTAATACGCAATCAACCTGGCTGAGATATTCAGCAAGAATATAAAAATAAACCTTGCCCCGCAGACATAAATAAATATCTTTCGTTATGTTATTGCGAAAATAATAATAATCATCAATTTTTGTCAAATGATAATCTGTCAGTATCGTTCCGTTATGTTTATTCTTATTACCCGGAAGATAGTTGTGAATATCCCACTTGGGGATATTACAGAGATTTATGAATTTATCTAACAATGCGCTCATGGATATCCTGCAGTTTGTTCACCTGTCTGTCAGCACACCAATCATAACGGCTGTGCGGGGATGCCTGCTATTAATATCAGATATTAATATTATAAAAAAACCATGCCGGAGCATGGTGCAAAAATGTGCATTAAAAATAAAAATTATGGCAAACAGTATTAATGATGCTAAATCATGGTCACACTCCTTTGTGAATATAATATTAATAATCATCCGTGATATTAATTCCGCAACCGGAAAATGTATTTTTCCGCGGTGAAATAAGAATAGCAATTTAATGATTTTAATAGCAAGTGATTATTCTGTTAATAAAGTTGTGTTTTATTATTGTTTAATTAATTTTCGGGTGAGTGTTTTTTTTCTTTATATTAAACATACCAATAAAAAGAAAGGCACCGCAGTGCCTTTATGCTTTTACTTAATGCGCACCGCCGCCGCCGCCACCGGCAGTAAACGGTGGTTTGGCAAACCAGACCAGCAGCATCAGCACCAGGAAGACACCGGCAGAGAGCCAGAAAATTTCGTTCGCAGAGATAATCAGCCCCTGGTCGGTGATTACTTTGGCGATATAGGCCGATGATTGCTGCTGCGACATCCCCATTTCGCCCAGCGTATGGTACATCTGCTGCGTATCCGGGCTGAACGGGTTGATATGCTCAGCAAAATTGGCGTGATGCATGGACTCCCGCTGTGTCCACATCGTGGTGGTGATCGATGTCCCGATAGCCCCGGCCAGTGTCCGCGTAAAGTTTGACAGGCTGGATGCCGATGCCATTTTCTCCGGCGGCAGGCCGGAAAGCGTAATGGTGGTCAGCGGCATAAAGAAACAGGCGATCGCCAGCCCCTGTACAAACTGCGGCCAGGCTGCGGCGGCAAAGTCCATTCCCGGCTCAAATGTATAGGCCCGCCAGTAGAAACAGACGGTATACATAATGAAGCTGAATGTCACAATGATC
Source organism: Morganella morganii (assembly GCF_041099235.1). Lineage (GTDB taxonomy): Bacteria > Pseudomonadota > Gammaproteobacteria > Enterobacterales > Enterobacteriaceae > Morganella > Morganella morganii_E. The sequence continues at coordinate 12,885 of NZ_JBFZSO010000011.1, forward strand.
CGGTAATCCACTTTATGGGCATATTTACCGATAAGCGGCGTGATCAGCAGCGGCAGAATACCGACCGGCGCGGAAGCCAGCCCCGCCCAGGTGGCTGTGTAGCCGAAAACCCCCTGTAACAGCTGCGGCAGCAGAACAATGGTGCCGAAATAGAGCATATAAGCCAGGCTGAGGCTGAGACAGCCTATTGTGAAGTTCCTGCTCTTAAACAGAGATAAGTCCACCACGGGGTGGTCGTCCGTCAGCTCCCAGACGATCAGGAAGGCGAGGGCAATCACGGCTATCACGGTCAGGACAATAATCTCTGTCGAGTTAAACCAGTCCAGCTCCTTGCCCTGGTCGAGCATAATCTGCAGACAACCAACCCCCACCACCAGCAGGATCAGCCCGACAGTATCGATCGGACGGATTTCCGTTTTGGTTTCGCGGCCTTCCAGGGTTTTTGCGGTCAGCATCATGATCACAATCCCGAACGGCACGTTGATGAAGAAAATCCAGCCCCAGTGATAGTTGTCACTGATATAACCGCCGAGGATCGGCCCGCAGATCGGGGCGATAACAATGGTGACTGACCAGAGCGCCAGCGCCATGGTACGTTTCGCCGGCGGATAGTTATTGAGCAGCAGACTCTGCGACAGCGGGATCAGCGGCCCGGCCACCAGCCCCTGGATCACGCGGAAGAAAATCAGCATGCCGAGGCTGTTGGAAATACCGCATAACCAGGAGGAGATGGCAAACAGCGCTGTTGACCACATAAACAGACGCACTTCGCCGATCCGCTTGGCCAGCCAGCCGGTGATCGGAATGGAGATAGCATTCGCCACCCCGAATGAGGTAATCACCCAGGTTCCCTGAGAGTTAGAGGAACCCAGGTTACCGGCGATCGTCGGGATCGCCACGTTGGCGATAGTAGAGTCGAGTACCTGCATGAAGGTCGCCAGCGACAGGGCGATCGTCATCCAGGCCAGTCTTGCTCCGGTCAGTGGCGCCTGCATAACCCTGACCCCTTACTGACCGGCATTGCGGCTGATAATCTCAGCGATCATCTGATCCGCCGGTTGCATATCAATGCTCAGGGCACTGGTATGATAGGCCGGATCGGTGCGCACGCTTTTCGACAGCACCGGGCCGTCAGTATTCTGTGTGTCCACCGTAACATCGCCGGAAAGACCGATACGCAGCGGGTATTGTTCCAGTTGTGCCGGATCCAGCGCGATACGCACCGGCAGGCGCTGTACGACCTTAATCCAGTTACCGCTGGCATTTTGCGCAGGCAGCAGGGAGAAGGCGCTGCCGGTGCCCATGTCCAGCCCGGTAACGGTACCGGTGAAGACCACTTTGTCGCCGTAGAAATCAGTAACCACTTTGGCCGGCTGCCCGATACGCATGGCACTGAGCTGGGTTTCTTTAAAGTTGGCGTCAATCCACATACCAGTGGCCGGAACCACGGCCATCAGCGGGGTGGCAGGGGTGATTTGTGCACCGACCTGCACACTGCGCCGGGAGACATAACCGTCCACCGGACTGCGGATGTCGGTCCGCTCCAGTGCCAGCCAGGCGTTGCGCACTTCGGTGGCCGCCTGTTTCACCGCCGGCTGTTCGCTCAGCGGGGTATCGAGGATTACGGCTTTGTTGGCATTAAACTGCTCGGTGGCAACATCCAGCTGCGCTTTGGCGCTCACCACGGCTTCGCGGGCGTGCTGAAGTTCTTCTTTGCCGATCACATTCTGTGCGCCCAGTACTTCGCGGCGGCGCAGATCATTCTGCAGGCGGGTCAGTTCTGAACGGCGGACTTCAATACCGGCCAGTAACTGACGGCTGTTGATCATCTGCTGATGTGTCTGGCGGACACTGTTTGCCAGCGCAACCTGTGCTTTTTCCAGCGCCAGTCCGGCATCGCGCTTATCGAGCTGCACCAGCAGCGTTCCGGCGGTCACATAATCGGTATTATCCACACTGACAGTCGTCACACTGCCGGATACCTGTGACATCACAATCACCTGGTTACCGGTGACATAGGCGTTATCGGTCGATTCATGGTGGCGGAGCACCATAAACCAGTAAACGGTGTAAGCCGCACCCAGTAATACAAACAGTAACGTCAGCAACATCAGCGCATTACGGCGTTGTCGTTTTTTGTTACGGACAGGGGGCTGGGCAGCCTGAGTTTCCTCACTGACACTCATCAGTTATCTCCGGATATTGTTCTTTTTTTAAGGTGTCGCATGACATAACCACAACAAAGACAGGCTTGCTATTGTCGTCACTGTGATAAACGACAACCGCAAGCCCGGATGGTCAGCACATCAATTGATGGCAGAAATGTCAGCCTGTGAAGGATAAAGGATCCGGGCCAACAGAAAAGGTTTTTTTACACCTGCTTATTGAGAAAAGCTCTTATTCATTAACCTTAAACAATAAAAGGTTATTTAGTTGTCGTTCTTATCGAGCTGAATAAGCAGTTTGCGCATCAGCTTTTCCAGGCTTTTCTGTTCATCTTCGGCCAGTGCTGACCAGATATGACGTAATGCATCATGCTGAGGCGGCAGCAGACTGTGCAGAAAATCTGAGCCTTTTTCTGTCAGGTGCAGATGCAGACAGCGGCGGTCATTGTGGCTCTCTTTGCGCTCAATCCAGCCGTTTTTCTCGAGTTCATCCGCGATGCGGGTCGCATTGGTACGGGAAGAGCCGAGCGCGGCACTGAGTTCCGAAGGCTGAATACTGTGAGATTCTTTAGTATCCAGAATCATCAGCGCCATGAACAATGTTTCGTTGATGCCCTGAGATTTCAGCATATTGTTGCGTTTTTCTAATAATTTACTCTGAACGTGCATTGAAAGCCGGGTCAGTAAAATTTCCTGATACGGCAGATCCGCACCCAGACTCTTCTGTTGTGAGATCCGGCTGTTAAGCAACTCTTCTGTCGGTGTAAATGAACTTTCCATTATTGAGATACCTTATAGTTTCTGTTGGTATGTTAACCCGGCTATGACCCGGTGAAATGACCGGCCAAAAGATTAATTTAACAATTATAGCAGGTTAATATCACTACATTTCTTCTGATAATGCCACCTGATTCATAAATTTTATGAATGTTAGTCACAAATATCACTTATTATTTAGCAAATCACTTACATTTTCATTACCGGGTGGCTGACTCTGATTATGCGTAATTTTCGCTTCATAAATTACGTCAATTTTTATTAGTGAACCATGATAATGAAGAATATCAAATGACCTTCATTGCCGTTATGGCAGTGATTATCGCTGTGGTATCTATTTTACGTGGTCAAAAATTATTTTCTTTGATTAACAGTGTTATTTGTAACTTTTAATGAAGGAATAATCTACAGGCGGTAGATTATTATGCGATGTTTGTTTGATTTTTGAGTGGAAAAAGCACCACAAGGCGCTTTTTCCGGAGGAATCAGGTGTGAGATGGCTGTTGACGGGTAGGTGGTTCATCAGACTGCGGTACATCATACTTCTTTCCGGCAAGCCAGATCACCAGTCCCAGGGCGCTGACTGCCGCACCGCTGTAACAGACGCCATCCCAGCCATAGTGGCTGTAGGCATAGCCGGACAGCAGTGAGCCGAATGCGCCGCCGCAGAAATAGCAGGTCATATAACCGGCAGTCAGACGGCTGCGTGCCTCCGGCATCATCCGGTAGAGGGTACTCTGATTGGTGACATGCACTGCCTGCACAGCCAGATCCAGAACCACCACCCCGGCGATAAAGGCGGCAACAGAATAGCCGCTCAGCGCCAGCGGGATCCACGAGAGCAGCAGGAGCAGCAGACCGGCGCTGGTGGTTAGACGGCCTTTGCCTTTATCGGCAAAACGCCCGGCCGGACCCGCCATCAGGGCTCCGGCGGCACCGGCGAGGCCGAACAGCCCGATAGTACTCTCGGAATAATTAAACGGATCCGATGCCAGCAGGAAGGCCATTGAGGTCCAGAGCAGGCCGAACGCGGCAAACACAATGGCACCGAGTGCCGCCCGGACACGCAGAACCGGGGTGCGGACAAACAGCACCACAATGGAGGCCAGCAACTGACTGTATTTCAGTTCAGACACCTGTTTATATTGCGGCAGGCGCAGATACAGGATCAGTGCCAGCAGAACCAGCAGCCCGGACGCTGCCCAGTAGACTGTCCGCCAGCCGCCGAATTCTGCCAGCACACCGGCGACGGTCCGCGCCAGCAGGATACCGAGCAGCAGGCCGCTCATAATGATCCCGACCGCCTTGCCGCGGTGCTGCGGTTTGGCGATAGTCGCCGCCAGCGGGATAAGGATCTGTGCTACTACGGAAAACATCCCGGCCAGTGCGGTGCCCAGCAGTAACTGCCAGAGGGTTTGCGACAGAGCGGAAATCACCAGCCCGATAGCCGACAGCAGTGTCATGGTGACAATCAGGTTGCGGCGCTCGAATTTATCCCCGAGCGGCACCAGAAACATCAGACCGGCAGCATAACTGAGCTGTGCGGTAGTGACGATAAATCCGGCCATACCGGCGGTGACGCCGAATTGTGCGGCAATCGTCTCCAGTAAAGGCTGTGCATAATAATTACTTGCGACTAACAACCCGGTTGCCATTGCCATCAGGCAGATAAGCTGAGGTGTCAAAACCGCATCAATGGTTTTCTTTTTCATGATTATTATAAGATTGATTGAGTATGAAATGATTACGGGTACTACGGAGCGCTACTATATAGAAAGCAGACCGGAAAGGGTATCGATTTTGTGATATTGATCACGTTTCATTGAGGGTAAAAAAGCGGCCATATGACTATGGCCGCCGGGAGGATTTTTCAGATCAGGTTATTTATCAGCGGCTTTTCGTGCCTGTTCAATCCAGCCGTCGAACTTAGCCTGATTGGCTTTAATCCAGGCGTTGGCGTGGCGTTCAATATCCGCCTGTGAGTTTTCGCCGTTATGCATGCGCAGGTTCTGGGCGTTGATGGCCGAGACCGGCAGTTTCATGACAGCAAACAGCTCAGCGGCAGCCGGGTTCTGTTCAGCCCAGGCTTTGTTGGCTGCGATATGCATGGTGCTCGGCGGGAAGCCGTAGTTTTTACCGTTCGGCAGTTTGGTGTCAATTTTCTCGCCGTCCGGCATGGAGGAGAACGGTACTTCCAGCCAGACCACATCACGTCCCGGTTTCAGCACATCACTGATCCAGTACGGTGTCCAGGTATAGTAAAGCACCGGTTTGCCTTCTTTGTAACGGGTGATGGTGTCTGCCATCATCGCGGCATAGTTCCCCTGGTTGTGCTCAACTGTGTCTGTCAGCTTATAGGCGTTCAGATGGTTGTTGATAGCGGCCTCACAGCCCCAGCCGGGGTTACAGCCGGTCAGATCCGCTTTACCGTTGCCGTTGCTGTCAAACAGTTTGGCGATTTCCGGGTCTTTCAGCTGTTCAATATTGGTGATGTGGTATTTCTCAGCGGTTTTCTTATCAATCAGATACCCCTGAGCGGCGTTCACGACATAATCCCCTTTGCGGTAGAATTTGCCGTCACCTCCGGCAGCCTTGTACTGGGAGTTGTGCAGCGGCACCCAGCTTACTGCCATAAAGGTGGCATCACCGTTGGCGATTGATGCATAGGCCACGTTGTAATCCACTTCCTGAATCGGCTGCACGTCATAGCCGAGTTCTTCCAGTGCTTTGTTGACGATAAGGGTCTGAAAGGTTTCTTCAGTAATGGTGCTTTGTACAGGCAGCACTTTGACCCCTTTGCCCGGCTGTGCGGTGTCCGCGAAAGCCTGAGTACCAATGAGTGCCGATAAGGCGATTGCTGCGATTGCTGTCTTACGCATCGTTTTCCCTCTTGTTGTGCCTGCCGCCGCGATAACAGCGGCAGGGTGATAATGAGCGGGAGCGGATGCTCCCTGCCGTGTGTTACGGCGCGCGGCGGAACGGACGGCTGATAAGCCCGGCAGGGCCGGTGTGATACCAGCGGCGGCCGGCTTTGCTGCGGGAATCTTTCCCGAGTGATTGTGTCAGGCGGTCAAGAATAATGGCGAGAATGACGATCCCCGCACCGCCGACAGACGCCAGCCCCATGTCCAGACGACCGATACCGCGCAGTACCATCTGCCCCAGACCGCCGACGGCGATCATGGAAGCGATCACCACCATGGACAGTGCCAGCATCAGCGTCTGGTTGATCCCGGCCATGATGGTCGGCATTGCCAGCGGCAGCTGTACTTTAAACAGCATCTGACGCGGATTGGCACCAAAGGATTCTGCGGCTTCGACCAGGTCGGCGGGCACCTGACGGATCCCGAGGATAGTCAGGCGGATCACCGGCGGCAGGGCGAAGATAATGGTCACCACCACGCCCGGCACGTTACCGATACCGAACAGCATAACAATCGGCACCAGATAGACGAAGGCCGGTGTTGTCTGCATGGCATCAAGCAGCGGACGGATAAATTTCGCGGCGCGTTCATGCCGCGCCAGGGCAATACCGGTTGGTAACCCGATGATAATACAGAACATCAGGGCGGTCAGAACCAGTGACAGAGTCACCATTGCTTCATTCCATGCCCCGATGGCACCGATAAAGGTCAGTGATACCACGGTGGCAAGCCCCAGTCCTTTGCCGCTCATCTGCCAGGCGAGCAGGGCAAAGATAAGAATGGCGATCGGCGCCGGAATGGCGGTCAGTCCCTGTTCAAAGGTCGTGAGCACAAAATCAATTGGTACACGGATGCCCTGAAAGACCGGACGGAAGTGCAGCACAATCCAGTTGATGGCATCGGTCACCCAGCTGTCAAACGGGATCAGCGAGTGGTCAAACGGGTTTGCCCAGTCAAAAGCAGGGCCGGTATCTGCCGGTGCGGCATCCAGCCAGTCACTGCCGCTGTCGGCTGCGCCGCCCCACGGGTCGGCATCCGCACCGCCGGTATCGGCGGTACTTCCCCACAGGTCACTGCTGTCTGCGGCGTCCGGGGCTGTTTGTGCTGATGAAGGATCCGGCTCTGATGCCGCCGCCCACGGATCCAGTTCTGTATCCTGTTGATTATTCCGGCTCATTCGGCGTCTCCTTATCTAAAGCCTGCAGCAGCATCCCTTTTGAGATAACCCCTGCATAGCGGTTGTTGTTGCCGACCACCGGAACAGCACACGGTGACTGCGCGACAACGGTCAGCAGCTCATTGAGCGGCGTGTCGGCGCTGACCGCCTGCGGCTCGCTCAGAATGGCGTCTGTGATAGGTTTTTTCGCTTTCAGTGCCGCCTCCAGTGAGGCAACAGAAACAATACCGGCAAATTTTTGCCCGCGCTCAATCAGATAGCCGTATTCGCGGTCATCATCATTGAGAACTTTCAGTGCCGAACGCGGGCCGAAGCCCGGCGCCACGTGCAGCAGCGCATCCGCACGGCGGCGGGCAATATCTTTGGCGCTGAACACATGACTGATATCCACACCACGGAAGAAGGTACGGACATAATCATTAGCCGGATTATTGAGGATCTCATCCGGGGTACCGACCTGCACCACCACGCCGCCCTGCATAATGGCGATACGGTCGCCGATACGCATGGCTTCGTCGAGGTCATGGGAAATAAAGACGATGGTGCGCTGTTTATCGCCCTGGAGACTCAGCAGCTCATCCTGCATCTCGGTGCGGATCAGCGGGTCAAGGGCGGAGAACGCCTCATCCATCAGCAGGATATCCGGGTCATTTGCCAGCGCGCGGGCAAGCCCGATCCGCTGACGCATCCCGCCGGACAGCTCATCCGGATAGGAATTTGCCCACTGCTCCAGGTTGACCTGTTTCAGTGCATCCAGTGCGCGTTCATGACGTTCCGCTTTGCTCATCCCGGCCAGTTCCAGGCCGAATGCGGTATTGTCGATCACTGACATATGCGGCATCAGAGCAAAGGACTGAAACACCATGCTGATTTTTTTGCGCCGTACCTCACGCAGTGCCTGATCGGAAATCACAGCGATATCTTCGCCGTCGATCAGTACCTGGCCGCGGGTCGGTTCTATCAGGCGATTGAGAAGACGAACTAAGGTGGATTTCCCTGAACCGCTCAGTCCCATGATGACGAATATTTCGCCTTCTTCAATGGCCAGATTGGCGTCCTGTACGCCGACGGTAGCACCGGTCTTTTCAAAGATATGTTCTTTGTCCAGGCCCTGTTCTAATAATTCAAATGCCTGTTTCGGGTGCTCACCGAATATTTTATAGAGATTTTTAACTTCGAGTTTTATTGCCATGCAGTATATCCATTCAGAATAACGTGGATGTGAAATGGGTAAATGTGGATCCTCTCCCTGAAAAAAAACGTTATTTACCCTAGCATACGAGATAATGCTGACAACCCCTTGTTTATGAGAATTAATCAAAAAGAACGGATATATTTTTGGTGTAAAATCACCGGCATCAGGTAAATATCTTATTTCATTAATATGTGAATAACTTGCGGAAAAGGAGAAAGAGAGATCAGCGGAAAGTTAACCAGGCGCTTGTTTTAACCGCTTTTTATCCGGAATGACTGAAAAGGGAATATGATGATATTCTGCCGGATAATCCCGGCGTCAGGAAGTTGTGAGATTCATCGCGAAAACAGAGAAAAAAAATCACTCAACATTAAATATATTTATTAATAATGGTGTGTAATTAATGGCGCAATAACGGATATTTAGGTTAAGTCCGAAAACAACTCGATAAAAACATCCCGATATCCGGAAAATACCCCCGTAAAAATTGATTATTCAGGTTGTTTTATGAGCGAAAAATGCACTGATATAAATATACTGTAATATCAGTGCATTAATAAAACCGGTATTTATAGTGAAATACTTAAACGGAAATGATTGATTTAAAAATCCCAGTCTTCATCTTCGGTATTCACTGCTTTACCTATCACATAAGAAGAGCCGGATCCGGAAAAGAAATCGTGATTCTCGTTGGCATCCGGTGACAGCGCCGATAATATTGCCGGGCTGACATCCGTCACACTCTCCGGAAACAGTGCTTCATAGCCTAAGTTCATCAGTGCCTTATTGGCGTTGTAATGCAGAAATTTAATCACATCCTCAGACCATCCGGCACCGTCATATAATTTCCGTGTATAACTGACTTCATTTTCGTATAAATCAAATAACAGACTGAAGGTAAATTCCTTTATTTCTTTGCGGGTTTGTTCGTCATAATTCTGTAATGAACGCTGGAATTTATAGCCGATATAATAGCCGTGTACTGCTTCATCCCGGATAATCAGACGGATAAGGTCGGCGGTATTCGTCAGCTTGGCGCGGCTTGACCAGTACATCGGTAAATAAAATCCGGAATAGAATAAGAAGGATTCCAGAAACACACTGGCGACTTTCTTTTTCAGCGGGTGCGGGTCACGGTAATAGCCGAGGATAATCGCCGCTTTATTTTGCAGCGTCGGTTCCTCTTCACTCCAGCGGTAGGCGTCATCAATTTCCTGTGTGGAGCAGAGCGTGGAGAAAACCGAGCTGTAAGAGCGGGCATGCACCGCCTCCATAAAGCTGATATTGGAGAGCACCGCTTCCTCGTGCGGGGTCAGGGCATCGGGGATAAGCGCCGGTGCGCCGACGGTGTTCTGAATCGTATCCAGCAGAGTCAGCCCGGTGAACACACGGATTGTCAGCTGTTTCTCTGCCGGGGTCAGTGTCTGCCAGGACGGAATGTCATTGGAGAGCGGCACTTTTTCCGGCAGCCAGAAGTTGCTGGTCAGGCGGTTCCAGACCTCAAGGTCTTTGTCGTCCTCAATCCGGTTCCAGTTAATCGCGGAAATGCGGCTTAATGTGGTCATGATAATATCCTGAAATAAACGTTTTATACGGCGCAGGAAACACAGCCCGCCACTTCGGTGCCTTCCAGCGCGGACTGGCGCAGACGCACGTAATAGAGGGTTTTTATCCCTTTGCGCCAGGCATAAATCTGTGCGCGGTTGATATCGCGGGTGGACGCCTCATCACTGAAAAAGAGGGTGAGGGATAAGCCCTGATCAACATGCTGCGTGGCGGCGGCGTAAGTATCGATAATCTTTTCCGGCCCGATTTCATAGGCATCCCGGTAATACTCAAGATTATCGTTGGTCATAAAGGCGGCCGGGTAATAGACACGGCCGAGCTTGCCTTCTTTGCGGATCTCAATACGGGCCACAATCGGGTGAATGGAGGAGGTCGCATGATTGATATAGGAAATCGATCCGGTCGGCGCGACCGCCTGTAGATTCTGGTTGTACAGCCCGTGCGCCATCACACTCTCTTTCAGCTGCTGCCAGTCCGCCTGCGACGGAACGGCAATTCCGGCATCGGTAAACAGGGCGCGGACCTTTTCTGTCGCCGGTTCCCATTTCTGTGTGATGTATTTACTGAAATACGCCCCGCTGGCATAAGCGGACTGCTCAAAATTGCGGAAGGTCTGCTGTCGCTCAATCGCCAGCTGGTTGGAGGCTTTCAGGGCATAATAGGCGATGGTTAAGAAATAGATATTGGTGAAATCAATACCTTCTTCTGAACCATAATGGATATGCTCCCGCGCCAGATAACCGTGCAGGTTCATCTGCCCGAGCCCGATAGCATGAGAACCCTTGTTACCGTGATCGATGGACGGCACACTGCGGATCTGACTCATATCTGACACCGAGGTCAGCCCGCGCACAGCTATCTCAACAGAGCGGGCGAAATCGGGGGAATCCATCATTTTCGCGATATTCAGCGAGCCGAGGTTACAGCTGATATCGCGCCCGGTGTGGCGGTAACTGAGGTCATCGTTGTACTCGCTGGCGCTGTTGACCTGCAGGATCTCCGAGCAGAGGTTGCTCATATTAATGTAACCGGCGACCGGGTTTGCCCGGTTCACATTGTCCTCAAACATAATGTAGGGATAACCGGATTCAAACTGGATCTCCGCCAGGATGCGGAAAAACTCACGGGCATTGATTTTGCGTTTGCGGATGGCCTTGTTGTTCACCATGTCCGTATAGTGCTCTGAGATGCTCAGTTCTGACATCGGTTTGCCGTAAATCCGCGCCACATCGTACGGGGAGAAGAGGTACATCGGCTCGTTATTTTTGGCCAGCTCAAAAGTGATATCCGGGATCACCACACCGAGAGACAAGGTTTTGATACGGATTTTTTCATCCGCATTTTCCCGTTTGGTATCGAGAAACGTGAGGATATCCGGATGGTGCGCATGCAGATATACCGCCCCGGCGCCCTGGCGTGCCCCCAGCTGATTGGCGTAGGAAAAGGCATCTTCCAGCATCTTCATCACCGGTACCACGCCGCTGGACTGGTTTTCAATCAGTTTGATCGGCGCACCGGATTCACGCAGGTTGGTCAGCAGGAATGCCACACCGCCGCCGCGTTTGGAGAGTTGCAGTGCAGAGTTCACACTGCGCCCGATGGATTCCATATTGTCCTCAATACGCAGCAGGAAACAGGAGACAAACTCACCGCGCTGTTTTTTGCCGCAGTTGAGGAAGGTCGGGGTGGCGGGCTGGAAACGTCCGCTGATGATTTCTTCCAGCAGATGCTCTGCCAGTGTGGTATCTCCCCGCGCCAGTGTCAGTGCCACCATACAGACGCGATCTTCAAACCGCTCCAGATAGCGCTGGCCGTCAAAGGTTTTCAGGGTATAACCGGTGTAATATTTCAGGGCACCGAGGAAGGTCGCAAAGCGGAACTTTTTGCTGTACGCCAGCCGGAACAGATTTTTAATAAATTCAAAATCATATTGTGCGATAACGTCAGCTTCGTAATAGTTTTCATTAATCAGAAAATCGAGCTTTTCCCGCAGATTGTGGAAAAACACGGTGTTCTGATTCACATGCTGGCGGAAGTAGTGGTGCGCTGCCGTCACATCTTTATCAAACTGGATCCGGCCCTCTGCATCATACAGGTTGAGCATGGCATTCAGGGCGTGGTAATCCGTGTATTCAGTGGTCATCGTGTTATCCCGGAATCAGGTAAGCAGCACTCAGCAGGCGGTCTCAGCGGCCTGCTGCTGCCAGAATTGGTGTAAGCCGCGGCGGACGTTACCGACATCCGCCTGTGTGCCGAGCAGTTCAAAACGGTATAAAAACGGCACCTGACATTTGGCGGCGATAATGTCACCGGCAATGGCATAAGCGCGGCCAAAGTTGGTATTTCCGGCGGCGATCACACCGCGCAGCAGAGCCCGGTTCTCAGGCCGGTTAAGAAAGCGGATCACCGGACGCGGCACCGCGCCGCTGTGATGGCCGCCGCCGTAGGTCGGCACCAGCAGGACAAAGGGTTGTGTGGCGGTAAGGTCACCATCTTCCGGCAACCGGGTGGCCGGAATCCCCAGTTTTTCCGTGAAACGGTGACAGGTTTCTGAACGGGTGGAGAAATAAATCAGTGCCTGTGTGGTCATGGTGCCTCCTGTGTGTGCGGTTCAGAGGGCGGCAAGTTTGTCGGGACGGAACCCGGCCCAGTGATCCTGACCGGCGATCACCACCGGCACCTGCTGATATCCCAGTGTGCGGACATGCTGATACGCCTGCTCATCCTGAGTGATATCAATGACACTGAACGGAATATTTTTTCGTGTCAGCATCTGGTAAGTGGCATTGCACTGCACGCAATCGGGTTTGCTGTAGATAGTCACTGTCATGGCGGTTTCCCGTGGTTATCACTGCCCGTTATGAGCAGATATCGTGGGTAGACTGTGTTTTGAATACTATATGTAGATATTAAATATATCAACCACACTATATATAGTGTTTTTGTGTTTTGAATGATTATCACTATTATTAATCGGGATGTGAGTATATGCATGATGAACTGTCTGCACGGTGAATATGAGAAGGGGGAAAATCCGCAGCGACAAATGTCCCCGTCAGGCGTACAATAAAAAAATCTGAACTGTCTTTTGCAGACAGCTGAATTTATTGGCATCTGAACTGAAATCACACATTTATTATGGAATTAGCTCCGTCTTCCCGAACTATCCGCACACTCCTTGCTTCTGATACCCCGCTGATTGATGTCCGCGCGCCGGTTGAATTCAGCCAGGGAGCCATGCCTGCTTCACACAATCTGCCGCTGATGAATGATGAGGAGCGGGCCGCTGTCGGCACCTGTTATAAGCAGCAGGGCGCTGAAAAGGCGCTGGCGCTGGGGCACCAGCTGGTCAGCGGTGAACGCCGTGAGCAGCGGATGACGGCCTGGCTGACAGCCTGTGCGGATTATCCGCAGGGCTATCTCTGCTGCGCCCGGGGTGGCCAGCGTTCGCATATCGTGCAGCAGTGGCTGCGGGATGCGGGAACGGAATATCCGCTGATCACCGGTGGTTACAAAGCACTGCGTCAGGCGGTAATTCAGGTGACTGAAGAGCTGGTGGCTCGTCCGGTGATCCTGATCGGCGGCTGTACCGGCAGCGGTAAAACCACGCTGGTGGGCGAACTGGCGGACGGTATCGACCTGGAAGGACTGGCGCATCACCGCGGATCGTCTTTCGGGCGTACGCTGGAAGCGCAGTTTGCCCAGGCGACATTTGAAAACCATCTCGCTGCCGCCATGATAAAAAAAGAAGACGCCGGAACCCGCTGGGTGCTGGAAGATGAAGGCCGTGCTATCGGCGCCAACGGTCTGCCGGAGCCGCTGCGGGCACAAATGGCACAGGCTTCGCTGGTGGTGGTGGAAGATCCGTTTGAGCGCCGCCTGGAACGGCTGAAAGAAGAATATTTTGACCGCATGACTCATGATTTCACCACCGCATACGGTGAAGAAAAGGGGCGTGAGGCCTACAGTGAGTATCTGCATCACGGGCTGTCAGCTATCCGGCGGCGGCTCGGCACGCAGCGGGCGGCGGAACTGACTGCGCTGCTCGACAGTGCACTCGCCGAACAGTGGCGCAGCGGCAATACCGAAGCTCACTTCTCATGGCTGTGTCCGCTGCTGGAAGAATATTACGACCCGATGTACCGCTATCAGCTGAGCAAAAAAGCTGATCGCATTCTCTTTCGCGGCACCTATGAGGCCGTTGCCGACTGGCTGAAATAATTCGCTCTCTTATCATCCGTCACAAAGCTGTTCACCGGGATATCATTTTCCGGTGAACTGACTTGCATGAATTCATTTGCCTCGTTATTTTCTCTGTTGTGAGATGAATGACGTAAATGATGTTTGTCTCTTTATCATAATTAGGTTTTGCTATAGCAAAATCAGCACAAAGGGCAAACGTATGGCGACGATTTATATAAAGGCTCCGACCGGATTTCCCCGCCGTTATATCATTATCAGCGCGGATGAGCAGGGGATCACTGAACTGGGATTTGATGATACTGCGCCGGAGCAGAACGACAGTGATAATCCGCATATCAGACAGTGTATTCATGAGCTGGATGAATATTTCGCCGGGAAACGGCAGGATTTCAGTGTAAAACTCAATCCGCACGGTACGGAATTCCAGACCAGGGTGTGGGCGCAGTTATCAACCATTCCGTTTGCGATCACCTGGTCTTATAAAGATCTGGCGCTGAAGCTGGGCTCTGCCAATTACTGCCGCGCGGTTGGTATGGCAAACGGGCGTAATCCGGTTTGCCTGATTATTCCGTGTCACCGCGTGATTGCACACGACGGCTCAATGGGCGGTTACAGCAGCGGGTTGGATATCAAGCAGTGGCTGTTGCGCCATGAGGGCGTTATCTGAATAAAAAGGTGGCAAATCTTGCTGACCGTTGAAATAACCAGGACAAATCCTCTGGTATATCAGCGGAATATCTCTCACAATGTCGTTATCCGGCGGGTAGTTTAGTATCGAACCAGATTGCCCGGCAGGATCAATACAGTCTGAGAACGACTGGCCGGGTACTGATGAAGTACTATCACTTGTTAAAGGGTTTTTTTGAATGTCAAAGCGCAAAGGTAACGTGAAGTGGTTTAACGAAGCAAAAGGTTTCGGTTTTATCACTCCGGAAGACGGCAGCAAAGATGTGTTTGTTCACTTCTCTGCAATTCTGAATGACGGTTTCAAAACACTGGCAGAAGGCCAGAAAGTGGAATTTGAAATCGTTGATGGCGCTAAAGGCCCGTCTGCTGCAAACGTTGTCTCGATTTAAGTTGTAACACGCTATACCGTAGCCGTTATTTTAATTCGACATTATCGTGACGAAAACCCGTTACTCACCATGGTAACGGGTTTTTTTATATCAGCGCCGGTTAGCAACCTGGCTGAGCCAGACACTGCCGATCACCACGATAACTCCTGCACACTGTAACAGGCTCAGTTGCTGATCCAGCACAAACCAGCCCAGCAGTACCGCCGTCAGCGGGCTGAGAAAACCGAGCGATGCGACTGAATTTGGCCCGAGGATTGCCAGTCCGCGAAACCAGAACAGATAGGTCAGTGCCGCGCCAATCAGCCCCAGATACAATAATCCGCTGATATTGAGCAGGGTCAGCGGCGGCAGTGCCGGTTCAAGCAGCAAAGAGACCGGCAGCAGCAGCAATCCGCCTGCGGTAAGCTGCCAGGTGGTAAAGGTCAGCGGTGAGACATCCGGCTGCCAGCGGCGGCTCAGCACCGTACCGGCGGCCATGGAGAACGCACCGGCTAACCCGGCGATAATACCGATAGTGTCGAGTTTTGCCTGCGGTGTCAGTAACAGCAGCGCCACCCCGCCTATCCCGCACAGTGCGCCGATCACCGCCAGCGGCTTCAGTACATTACCCAGCACCATCCGGGAGAGCAGCAGCACAATCAGCGGCTGAATAGCGCCGACCGTTGCGGCGACACCGCCCGGCAGACGATAGGCCGAGACAAACAGCAGCCACCAGAACACTGCGAAGTTCAGTGCCCCGAGTACGAAAATCCGTCCCCACCAGATCCCTTTCGGCAACTGGCGGATAAACAGCATCAGCAGCAGACCGGCGGGTAAGGCGCGCAGCATGGCTACAGTCATCGGGTAGCCTGCGGGCAGCATCTCGGTGGTCACCAGATAGGTACTGCCCCAGACGGCGGGAGCCAGCGCTGTCAGACATAAAACGCCACTACGTTTCATAATTTACTCATTAATAATGTGATATGGAACGCATCATAATCCGCATCAGTTGCGGGGGGAATAGCGGCAGCAGGGCAGAGCACAAAAGACATATTTTCGATCAGGTAAAACGCCGGTAACGGGCAGGCGAACGAAAAGCGTAAGCGCCATGGATGGCGCGATCCGAGCGCACAGGGATGTGTTTACAGCGACTTTTCGTTTTGCCCGTTACCCGCGTCATCACCGGAGCGGCATAAAAAAACCGCCGTTTTTCAGCGGCGGTTTCCGGTATTCACAGAACAGCGGGAAATTACTTAACTTCTTCGCCTTTGGCCTGCAAGTCAGCATGGTAAGAAGAGCGGACAAACGGGCCGCAGGCAGCGTGGGTGAAGCCCATTGCCATTGCTTCGGCTTTCATTTCCTCAAACTCTTCCGGGCTGACATAACGCTGAACCGGCAGATGGTGACGGCTCGGCTGGAGATACTGCCCCAGGGTCAGCATGGTCACGCCGTGACGGCGCAGATCGCGCATCACATCGAGGATCTCTTCATTGGTTTCACCTAAGCCGACCATCAGGCCGGATTTGGTCGGGATCTCCGGATGAGCTTCTTTAAAGCGCTCCAGCAGTTTCAGTGACCACTCATAGTTTGCACCCGGGCGCACCTGGCGGTAAATACGCGGTACGTTTTCCAGGTTGTGGTTGAAAACATCCGGCGGAGTAGCGGTCAGGATCTCCAGCGCTTTGTCCATACGGCCACGGAAGTCCGGCACCAGTGTTTCAATTTTAATCGCCGGGCTGTGGTCGCGGATGGCGGTGATACAGTCAGCAAAGTGCTGTGCACCGCCGTCACGCAGGTCATCACGGTCAACAGAGGTGATGACCACATAGCGCAGTCCCATATCTTTGATGGTCTGACCGAGTTTCTGCGGTTCGTTGGCATCCGGTGCATTCGGACGGCCATGAGCAACGTCACAGAACGGGCAGCGGCGGGTACAGATAGCCCCGAGGATCATAAACGTGGCTGTACCGTGGTTAAAGCATTCGCTCAGGTTCGGGCAGGAGGCTTCCTCACAGACAGAATGCAGGCCGTTACGGCGCATTGCATCCTTTATCCCTTTGATTTTATGGGAATCTGCCGGAAGTTTGATTTTCATCCAGCTTGGTTTGCGTAATCGTTCGGTCGTCTCTGATACCAGGTTTTTGACCGGGATAAGCGCCATTTTATCGGCATCACGGTATTTGATACCGCGTTCCATCTGAATTGGTTTACTCATGTTTATGTCATTTCCGGTTAGATTCATCGGATAGTGATTGATGAGCGCCGTGGTGACGGCTTGTCTGCTGAATGTAACGAAGTCATCAATCTTTTAAAAATCTTTTTAAAAATGTTAAAAAAATTATATCACTATTCTGCGGCAAGTTGGAATCCTAATTGCCGGCAGAATTGTGCGGTCAGCACGGGCTGAACATCCGCAAGGGTAATACCGGGAACAAAATCAGCCATTTGTGTCATGGCGAGGCCGGCATAGCCACACGGATTAATACGGTGAAAAGGCTCGAGATCCATGTTGATATTGAGTGCCAGGCCGTGGAATGAGCGGCCGTTGCGGATCCGCAGACCGAGTGAACAGATTTTATTCCCCGCCACATAAACACCGGGGGCATCCGGGCGCGGGTAAGCGTCAATATTCCACTGTTTCAGGGTCTCAACCACTGAATTTTCCAGCGCGGTTACCAGTTCGCGCACACCGATTTTATCGCGTTTGAGATCAATCATCACATACATGACCTGCTGTCCCGGGCCGTGGTACGTCACCTGGCCGCCGCGATCGGACTGGATCACCGGGATATCACCGGGGGCGAGGACATGTTCGGCTTTCCCGGCCTGGCCCTGGGTAAAAACGCGCTCATGCTCGACCAGCCAGATCTCGTTGCCGGTTTCCGCCGTACGCTGTTCGGTAAATTGGTGCATGGCTTCAGAGACAGGATGATAAGGCCGCAGGCCCAGCTGACGTAAAACGATGGTGTTATTTTGCAAAATGGTATCTTCAGTTCGGTATGCCGGGCCAGCAGTATAACGCGCACGGCAAATACGTACCAGTGATGCGCATAAAATGTTCAGAGGGATAAAAAAAAGGCCGCCTTTCCGGGCGGCCTGAAATGATGAAGAAATGACGGTGTTACAGCACCATTCTGACGCGCTCTAACGCGCCTAATTCTTCGTACAGATTCTCGATCTGCTCAATGTGTGTCGCGTCAATGGTGACAGAAACGGAATGATAGGTTCCTTTGCTGCTTGGTTTGATTGACGGACTGTAGTCACCAGGCGCGTGGCGCTGAATCACTTCCAGAACATCATTCACTAATTCCGGTTCAGCGGCACCCATCACTTTGTAGGTAAATGAGCAGGGGAACTCTAACAGTTCATTGAGTTTGGTTTTCATGGGTGCTCCTTAATAAAGCAAAACTTCAGATGAACTAAATATGGGGATAGTTCATCTGATTTCAAGTCTCAGCCGAACCAGCGGTGAAACAGCAGGCGGATATAGTCGATCAGACGGCTGAAGAAGTTCCCTTCCGGTACCGCTTCCGTCACGACCAGCGGACGGGTTTCAATGATCTGGTTGTCGAGCTGGAAATTAATGGTGCCGACCACCTGGTTTTTCGCCAGCGGTGCGTGCAGCTCCGGATTGGTCAGGACAAAACCGGCTTTCAGATCTTTCAGGCGACCGCGCGGAATGGTGATATAAACATCATTTTCCACTCCCAGCTGTACTTTGTCTTTATCCCCGAACCAGACGATTTCAGACACCAGCGGGTTGTCTTTCTGCATCGGTTTGACCGTTTCAAAGAAACGGAAGCCCCAGGTGAGCAGTTTTTTGCTTTCCGCATTACGGGCTTTGGCTGATTTGGTGCCCATCACCACGGAGATCAGACGCATGTCCCCTTCGGTGGCGGAAGCGACCAGGTTATAACCCGCGCCGTTGGTGTGGCCGGTTTTAATCCCGTCCGCATTCAGGCTTTTATCACCCAGCAGATCGTTACGGTTTTGCTGGGTAATATTATTATAGGTGAATGAGCGCTCTTTATAGATGGCGTATTCATTCGGCACGTCACGGATCATTGCCTGACCAATCAGTGCCATATCCCGGGCTGTACTGTACTGGCCGTCGGCATCCAGGCCGTGAACGGTTTTAAAGTGGGTATTTTTCAGGCCAAGCTGCGCCACATACTGGTTCATCTGACCGACAAACGTGTCCTGATCGCCGGCGACAAATTCCGCCATCGCCACACAGGCATCATTACCGGATTGCAGATTAATGCCGCGGCTCAGGTCGGATACGCTGACGCGCTCGCCCGGTTTGAGGAACATCAGCGAGGAGCCGCGGAATACCGGGTTACCGGTCGCCCAGGCGTTTTCCCCGATGGTGACCATGGTCTCCGGTGTGAATTTGCCGGTGTTCATTGCCTGGCCGATGACATAGCTGGTCATCATTTTGGTCAGGCTGGCCGGATCACGGCGGACATCGGCATTTTTTTCCGCCAGCACTTTTCCTGAGTGGTAATCCATCAGGATATAGGATTCCGCTTCAATATCCGGGACAGGCGGGATGGTGGTATTCAGATTCGGAACATCAGCGGCAGAAGCTGCGGCGCTCAGTGCCAGGGTCAGACCGAAAGCGGCCAGACGCCCGGCGCGGTGTTGATAAGTCGTTGCGTATTTCATGAGTGTTAAAACAACATTGATGATGCCGGTGAAAAAGAAACGCTATCATAGCAAAACTGCCATGACAGCGCGTAGTGTTATCACTGCCTGTTTTACGGTGCCAGGATAAATGAATTCATATTCAGTTGCTGCTGAAGGCGTCCCTGTACTTCGGCGGCCCGTTCACGGCTGGTAAACGGCCCCAGCTGGACGCGGAACATATCACCGGAGGATTCTGTCATACCGGGCACACCCAGTTTATCGCTGAGTTCTTTCTGCCACTGTGATGCGCGTTCCTCACTTGCCACGGCACCCACCTGGACACGGTAACCGCTGACGGCGATCTGTTGCGGCGCTGGTGCGGCGGTGTTCTCAGTTTGGGTTTCTGCCGGTGCTGCGGGCTGTCTCACGGTCGGGATCAGTGCGGATTCCGGCTGCGGCTGTGCCATAACAGGACGGCTGTTGATCGGCACCACCGGGGTGGTGTTGGTCACCGGGGTACCAAGGGCACTTGTTTTGCCCAGTTCAGGGCGGCCCGGCAGGGCATAGCTCTGTTTGGCGACCACAGTGCCGACAGTTCCGGAGCCGCTCAGCGAGCCGTCTTCCGCGACCACAATCGGGTCAATTTTAATTTTGGTATTCGGCAGCAGGTTCAGGCGATCTGCCACAGCGCGGGAAAGCCCGATCTGTTTACCCGGCATATACGGGCCGCGATCGTTAATCCGCACCACCATCATGCGGTTATTCGCCATATTGGTGATCCGCGCATAGCCGGGGATTGGCAGCGTCGGGTGAGACGCGGTCAGTTCGGCGCTGTTGACGATTTCGCCGGTAGCAGTCCGGTTGCCGTTCTGAGCCTGACCATAAATCCAGGCGTATCCCTGCTGGCTGAAGTTTTCCGGATCACGGACAATCTGATACTGCTGACCATTACGGACGTAATCATTATTCGCACCCGGATGCAGCGGCTCATAAGCCGGTACGGCACCGAGGATCTCTTTTGCCGGGCCCGGCGGCGGTGTCTGTTTGACCGGCTGCTGCACTGACGGGCAACCTGCCAGCAACGCGGCCATCGCTGTGACCGCAATCCATTGTAAACGCATGAAAACCTCGTAATGTATTATAAGCTTTTTGACAGCATCTTACGGTGTGTATGAATTGACATGACAATACCAAACCCTGCCATTAATACAATCAGGGCGGAGCCGCCGTAACTCATCATCGGCAGCGGCACTCCGACCACCGGCAGGATCCCGCTGACCATACCGATATTCACAAACACATAAACAAAGAAGATGAGCATCAGACCACCCACCATCACCCGTCCGAAGGTATTTTGTGCACGGGCGGCAATCATCAGCCCGCGCATAATGATCAGCAGATAGAGTACCAGCAGGAAGATCACACCCACCAGCCCCAGCTCTTCCGCGAGGACGGCAAAGATAAAGTCAGTATGACGTTCCGGCAGGAATTCCAGCTGGGATTGCGTACCCAGCATCCAGCCTTTTCCGGCCAGTCCGCCGGAGCCGATGGCAATTTTTGACTGAATAATATGATAACCGGCACCGAGCGGGTCGGTTTCCGGATCGAGCAGCATCATCACGCGGCCACGCTGGTAATCGTGCATCAGGAAAAACCAGAGCAGCGGAATAAAGGCGGCGAGCAGCAGCAGAGCTATCCCGATAAGACGCCAGCTCATCCCCGCCAGGAACAGCACAAAAATACCGGAGGCGGCAACCAGGATGGATGTCCCGAGATCAGGCTGTGCAGCGACAAGCAGAGTCGGCACAACGACCAGCAGCAGGGCGATGGCGGTATTTTTCAGGGTCGGCGGACACTGGTCGCGGTTCATAAACCGCGCCACCATCAGCGGAACGGCAATTTTGGCAATCTCGGACGGCTGGAAACGGACAATCCCCAGATCCAGCCAGCGCTGTGCACCTTTACTGATCTGCCCGAAGACATCCACAAAGACCAGCAGGATGACACAGACAATATAGAGGTGCGGTGCCCAGGTTTCATACACGCGGGGCGGGATCTGCGCCAGAATCAGCATAATGATGATACCGGAGAAAATCTGCCCGAGGCGGCGCTCCATCATCTCCGGATCCAGCCCGCTGGCACTCCACAGCACAAATGCACTGTAAACCAGCAGGATCAGCAGCAGCACCAGCAACGGGAAGTCGATGTGCATGCGGGTCATCAGGGATACTTTGCGCGGATTATCAGTCATGGGCATTACTCTGTTTCACTGCCGGGCGGTGATGGCGGAGCATCCGGCAGTACCGTGTTGTTATCACCCAGCAGGACATGGTCAAGGATCTGGCGGACCAGAGTACCGACTGCCGGGCCTGCACCGCCGTTTTCCAGAATAATGGTCACCGCCACTTTCGGGTTATCGTACGGTGCGTAAGCAATCATTAATTTATGGTCGCGCAGGCGTTCCGCCAGTTTGCTGGCGTTATAGGTTTCGTAGCTGAACACCTGTGCTGTACCGGATTTGGCGGCGGCTTTGTACGGCGTACCGGCAAAGAATTTCCGGCCTGTGCCGTTCGGTGCATTGGCCACACCGAGCATCCCGGATTTGGCCAGTTCCCAGTAACCGGAATGAATATCACCGATAGCAATATATTCTTTCTGCTCATACGGCAGCATACCGCCGCCTTCTTTGGTGCCGAGCAGCAGGTGAGGTGTTTTCACCACACCATCATTTATCAGGGTATTAAGGGCTTTTGACATCTGGATCGGCGTTGATGTCCAGTATCCCTGGCCGATCCCGACCGGGATGGTATCGCCCTGATACCATTGTTTCTTATAGCGCCGCTGTTTCCATTCACGGGTCGGCATCACACCGTTGTACTCTTCCATCAGATCGATACCGGAATACTCGCCGTAACCAAAGCGGGTCATCCAGGCGGACAGGCGGTCGATCCCCATGTCATACGCCACCTGATAGAAGAAGGTATCCGCCGATTCAATAATCGATTTCACCACGTTCAGGTTACCGTGACCATAGCGCTTCCAGTCGCGGTAACGTTTTTCCGATCCCGGCAACTGCCACCAGCCGGGGTCAAAAATCGTGGTGTTACGGGTGATCACGTTTTCGCTGAGAGCAGCCACTGAAATAAACGGTTTCACGGTGGATGCAGGCGGATAGAGCCCCTGAGTGGTACGGTTGATCAGCGGGCGATCAGGGTTATTAAGCAGACCCCGGTAATCCGGACCGGAAATGCCGTTCACAAACAGGTTCGGGTCATAACTCGGGTTGGACACCAGCGCCAGGATTTCGCCGTTGCGCGGATCACTCACCACGACAGCCGCACGGCTGGTGGTCAGCAGTTTTTCGATATACATCTGCAACTCGAGATCAATCGTCAGATAGATATCTTTCCCGGCCTGCGGTGCCTGCTCGTGTAACTGGCGGATCACACGGCCGCGGCTGTTGACTTCCACTTCCTCATAGCCGGTTTTACCGTGCAGGACGGATTCATAATAGCGCTCAATACCCAGCTTACCGATGTCATGAGTGGCCGCATAGTTCGGCAAAATACCGTCTTTATCCAGACGTTCGACATCTTTATCGTTAATTTTTGCCACATAACCAATCACATGGGTCAGGGCGGAGCCGTAAGGGTAGAAGCGGCGCTGATAGCCTTTGATCTCCAGTCCCGGGAACCGGTACTGATTTACCGAAAACCGCGCCACCTGAATCTGGTTGAGCGGGGTTTTCAGCGGAATAGAGGTAAAGCGGCGCGAACGGCGGCGCTCTTTTTCATAATTTGCGATGTCTTCGTCGGACAGATCGACGATTTCGCGCAGTTCATTCAGCACACCCGGCAGATCAGTAACTTTCTCGGGCACGATTTCGAGCTGATAAATGGTTCTGTTTTCCGCCAGCAGGGTGCCTTTGCGGTCATAAATCAGACCACGGCTCGGCGGAATAGGGACCAGCTTGATCCGGTTATCATTGGAACGGGTCTGATAATCTTCATGGCGGTTAATCTGGAGATGATAGAGATTCACCACCAGTACGGCAGATAAAATAACAATACCGATAAATGCAACCACCGCACGGCGGATAAACAGGGCGGATTCCGCGCTGTAATCGCGGAAGTCCATCCGTTGCTTGTGTTTTTTCTTATCGCCGTCAGGCGCGTTCAGACCGGGCACTGCGGTTATTCCCTGTGATACGGATGATTGGCAGTAATACTCCAGGCGCGGTACAGACTCTCCGCCACCAGCACACGCACCAGCGGGTGCGGCAGGGTCAGCGGGGAGAGAGACCAGCTCTGCTCTGCGGCGGCTTTACAGGCAGGCGAAAGACCTTCCGGGCCGCCGATAAGCAGGCTGATGTTGCGTCCGTCCTGCTTCCAGCGCTCCAGTTGCCCGGCCAGCTGAGGGGTATCCCAGCGTGCGCCGGGAATATCCAGTGTGACAATCCGGTTGCCTTTGCCCGCCGCCGCCAGCATTAACTCACCTTCTTTTTCCAGAATCCGTTTGATGTCTGCGTTTTTTCCCCGCTTTCCGGCCGGGATTTCGGTCAGTTCAAACGGCATATCTTTCGGAAAACGATGGAGATAATCCTGAAACCCGGTTTCGACCCAGTCAGGCATTTTGGTGCCGACGGCAATGAGCTGTAACTTCAACACTCAGCTCCAGAGTTTCTCTAATTCATACATACGGCGGCTTTCATCCTGCATCACATGCACGATAGCTTCACCGAGATCGACAACAATCCAGTCAGAAATGCCCTGACCTTCCACGCCGAGCGGCATCATACCGGCCTGACGGCAGTCAGTGACGAGGTTATCGGCCACAGACGCCAGATGGCGGCTGGATGTACCGGTACAGATAATCATGTGGTCGGTAATGCTGGATTTACCGCGTACATCAATAGTAATAATGTCCTGTGCTTTGGAGTCTTCGAGTTTATCAATAATAAACTCAAGTAATTCTGTGCCTTGCAAAAGGTTCACCTTATATTCCGGATAAATAGATAACAGAACACATCCCCGTCAGTCGTACCGTCGTGGCAGTTCCGGCGCGGGGTTGCTGTGTGCCGGGGGATAATCGCTATTTTACGTTACAGAGGGCAATTTTGCGAGGCTCACCCTGCGTTGCCGCCGGCACCGCAAGAATAACAGCGAACAGGGGGAATACAAAGCAGTAAAGATTAAAGAAATATCAGGAAATGTACGGACAGGGAAAACAGAAACAGTGCACTTTGTACTATAGTCACTCCGTAACAGATAAAAAGGCGGAAAATATGACATATCAGCGACAGACGGAAAATGATGATGAAGAAGTGTTGTGGCGGCAACAGGCACGGCTGGAACTCACTCAGGCACTGAATTCGCCGCTCGGTGCGGGCGGGCTGATCCGTCTGCACAGCCGTTACAAATACGCGCTGATGGCATATTCACCGCAGATATATAAAAGCAGCGGACGGCTGTTGTCACAGGCGGGAACACTCTCCCCGGCTGAACTGGCGGAAACGGCGGCGGTCTGGCAGCGGGAACTGCTGACCGCATTTTCACAGCCTGCGACCCGCGCCAATATGACCAATGCGCTGATGCATATGCAGGGGTATTTTAAACGTTTGCTGAGCCCGGCAGAAAAGCAGCAGATGAGTGCGGCGATTGAGGCTTACCGTACCGGAACCGGCTCTGCGGAAGCGGTGAAACATCTGTTACTCACCACTGCCCGTCACTATCAGACAGATTATCTGTGCGATCAGGCAATTCTGCAGCCGGTAACACCGGCTCAGTCACACTCCGGGCGCAGCAGTGTGTAGCGATCGCCCATATTTTCATAGCCCCAGTCACACATCAGCAGCAGAATCGGGATCAGTGAACGGCCTTTTTCTGTAATGGTGTATTCCACTCGGGGCGGCACTTCGGCAAAGACCATCCGGGTCAGCAGGCCGTCCGCTTCCATCTCGCGTAATTGATTGGTTAATGTTTTTTGTGAAATATTGACAATATAAGCCCGTATTTCCCCGAAACGCTGAACGATTTTTTCAGATAATAAATTCAATATTAACGGTTTATATTTCCCGCCGATAACCGACAGCGTAACTTCTATTTCACTGACCACTACAATTTTCTTTATTTTATCGTCCATTAGTTACCTTCAGGTTACTTTGTGAAATAAATCTGCCTTCTTGATATATGTAAAGCAAGGAATAAAATCATGCAACTTTATTTATATTCTCAAGGTAAATGCAATGAAAAAATTAGTGGTTATTACCGGCGCCAGTTCCGGTATCGGTGAATCTGTGGCAAAACGGATGAGTCAGGCCGGACATCCGGTCTTATTACTGGCACGCCGCAGCCAGATTACCGAAGGGTTTCATCTGCCGGACAGCCTGTGCCGCAGCGTGGATGTGACGGATCTTGCGGCAATGAAAGCCGCCATAGCGGAAGCAGAAAGCCTGTACGGAAAAACGGATTTATTAATTAACTGTGCGGGCGTTATGCTGCTGGATAATCCGTATGATCAGGATTATGCAGAATGGCAGCAAATGGTGGATGTGAATATTAACGGTGTTCTGACCGGGATTAATATTGTATTGCACGATATGGTTGCGCGTCAGGAAGGCACCATTATTAATATCAGTTCAATTGCCGGACGAAAAACATTTCCGAGCCATTCTGTCTATTGCGGAACCAAATTTGCCGTTCATGCGATAACGGAAAATATCCGTGAAGAAGTGGCACCGTCAAATGTCCGTTTAATTACCATAGCCCCGGGCGTGGTGGAAACACCATTATTAAGTCATACGACCAATGAGGAAATTAAGCAGAATTACCAGACCTGGAAAAAAGAAATTCAGTCAGGTCTGGATCCGGAAAAAATCGCGGATTGTATTCAGTTTGCTTATCAGCAACCGCAGGATGTGTGCATCCGTGAGATTGTGATTGCCAAAACCCGGCAGGCAGGGTGAGTCAGCGGTACAATCCCTGTGCCAGAATGTAGTCCTGAACGGCGGGGGCCAGCTGATCGCTGCAGTCCTCGCCATTTTTCAGCCGTTCGCGGATATTGGTGGCAGAAATCGGAAACAGGGGGGTATCAGCCAGGAAAATATAACCGCACGGTCGTTTGTGCAGGCTTTCCGGCGTGGTGACCAGATGCTGTACAAACCAGTCGGCCAACCGTTCGGACGGAAAATCGAGTGAATACCCCGGTCGTTTGCAGACCAGGATATGGCACAGGGTCAGGATCTTGTCCCATTCATGCCAGGTATCAATCGTGAGCAGGGAATCCTGGCCGATGATAAAGGCCAGCGGCCGCCGTGAACCAATTTCAGCCCGGTACTGACGCAGTGTTTCCACCGTATAGGAGAGGGCATCGCGGCGCAGTTCACGGTCATCCACCAGGAACAGCGGATCACCGTTAACAGCCAGTTGTGCCATCATCAGCCGCTGTTGTGCGTCCGCTTTCGGCTGCGGACGGTGCGGCGGGACATTGTTCGGCAGTAAAATCACCTGTTCCAGACCGGCTTCCGCCGCCATGGCTTTCACGGTATTAATGTGTGCCTGGTGGATCGGGTCAAATGTGCCGCCGTACAGCGCCAGAATCCGGTTATCCGCGTTGTTCGTCATAGAGGATCTGTCCTGTCTGTGCTTTACCGCTCAGGAGCAGTGTCAGTGTCAGTAAGTCATCACTTACGGATTGTCCGTAATCCTGCTTGAGGCGGATTTCAATACGGGTGATCAGGGATATCGCCACCTGCAAAGTATGCGCATCAAGGCGATCCAGTGCATCGGTTATCATACCCCGGCGGTTCTGCCAGATGCGATGCTTGTCGAACAGGGTGCGCAGCGGCTGGTTTCGGCTTTCGCGCTGTAATGTCAGTAACTGCATCACTTCCCGCTGGACGGTGCGCAGCAGGATCACCGGCTCATTATCTTCCGCCAGCAGCTGAGTCAGGATATGACAGGCGCGTTTGCTTTTGCCGGCCAGCAGGGCATCCACCCAGTGATACGGGGTAAAGTGTGCCGCATCATTTACCGCTGCTTCCACACGGGGCAGGGTGAGTTTGCCGTCCGGATAAATCAGCGCCAGACGGGATAAGGCCTGTGACAGCGCCAGCAGATTGCCTTCGTAGCAATAGCAGAGCAGGCGGACAGCCTGTTCATCCGGCTGAAGCTGTAACAGTGCGGCCCGGGCAGTGACCCATTGCGGCAACCGGTTCAGATCCGGTGTCATACAGGCGATATACACACCATCCTGTGCCAGTGCTTTAAACCACGCACTGTTTTCCTGGGCTTTGGTCAGTTTATGGCCGCGCAGTATCAGCAGCAGATCCGGATGTAATTGTCCGGCCAGCCGGAGAAGCTGTTCGCCCATTGCAGCATTGGGACCGTTTTCCGGCAGATACAGGGTGAGAGTCTGCCGTCCGGCAAACAGACTGAGTGACCGGCAGACAGAAAAAATCGCATCCCAGTCAGTATGTTGTTCAAGTGAAAAGGTGAAGTGCTCGTCAAATCCCTGTTCCTGCGCCGCATGGCGGATAGCATCCCGGGATTCCTGAAGCAGTAACGGCTCGTTCCCCCAGAGGAGGTAACGTTCACGCAGCCCCGAACGGAGCTGCGTGATAAGTTGCTCAGGTGAAACTTTTATCATGCCTTCGGTGCGACAATCTCAGCCGCTTCAGCATTTTCAGCCTGTTTCTGTTGTTCGGACGGCTGGATAATCAGCAGTTTACGAACCAGACGGGCAGCCGCCTGCTCACGCATTTCCTGGCGGATCATATCTTTTTCCGCATCTTTTGCGAGGGCTTCCAGCGGGTTATCGAAGAATGAACGGTCAACGCGGACGTTGATCGGATAAACCGACCCGTTCGGCATAATGACCTGGGCATTCAGGTAATAAACCAGTTCTTTCTCAGCGGCTTTACCGTCCTGGAAAATCGATACTGTCTCTTCCGAACCTTCGGAAGAACTGGTGATCTTCAGAACCGGGATGGTGGCATCGCCACCCTCAATAATCTGAACGTTATTCAGCAGCAGTTGCTGGCGGATAGCACGGGTCTGTTCGCCATACGGATCACCGGTGCTGATTTGCAGTTTCTGCAGTTCAGGCGGGATTTGCGTGGTGCCGCGCAGATGGAAGCCGCAGCCTGCGGTGACCAGCACCGCAAGCCCGAGCAACAGCGTAATAATGCGATGTCGCACGATATCTCCTTAAATTAACCCACGACCAGGTTCAGTAATTTACCCGGCACATAAATGACTTTGCGAACACTCACACCTTCGAGGTATTTCGCCACATTAGCTTCCTGCGAGGCCAGCGCCATGACAGCATCCTGCTCCGCATCGGCGGCAACCGTAATACGGCCGCGGACTTTACCGTTGATCTGGATAACAATCAGTTTGGTATCGTCAATCATCGCTTCTTCGCTGGCGACCGGCCACTGTGCATCATCCACATCCGTTTCGTGACCCAGCGCTTTCCACAGGGTGAAACCGGCGTGCGGGATAATCGGAGACAGCATACGGATAACCGCATCCAGCGCTTCCTGCATCAGTGCGCGATCCTGCTCTGTTTCCTGAGGTGCGCGCTGCAGTTCATTGAGCAGTTCCATAATCGCCGCGATGGCGGTGTTGAACTGCTTACGGCGGCCTGCGTCATCGCTGACTTTGGCAATGGTTTTGTGCAGTGAGCGGCGCAGATCTTTCTGTTCCGGTGTCAGGCTGCTGATATCCAGCGGCGCGGTTTTGCCTTTCTGAACATGCTCATACACCAGACGCCATACACGGCGGATAAAGCGGTTCGCGCCTTCCACGCCGGATTCCTGCCACTCCAGGGTCAGTTCCGGTGGTGCCGCAAACATCATAAACAGACGAACAGTATCCGCACCGTATTTTTCCACCATAATCTGCGGATCAACGCCGTTGTTCTTCGATTTTGACATTTTGCTCATGCCGGTGTGAACCAGCTCGCGGCCTTCTTTATCTGTTGCCTTGATGATACGGTTTTTATCATCACGCTCAAGAATAGCTTCTTCCGGAGAGACCCACACGCGGTGGCCGTCAGTGTCGGTGTAATAGAAGGAATCGGCCAGCACCATGCCCTGACACAGCAGGTTTTTCGCCGGCTCATTTGAGTTCACCAGACCGGCATCACGCATCAGTTTGTGGAAGAAGCGGAAATACATCAGGTGCATAATGGCGTGTTCGATACCACCGATATACTGATCGACCGGCAGCCAGTAGTTGGCCGCAGCCGGATCCAGCATGCCTTTGTCATAGTCCGGGCAGCAGTAACGGGCATAATACCAGGAGGATTCCATAAAGGTATCGAAGGTATCAGTTTCACGCAGTGCAGGCTGACCGTTGATGGTGGTTTTTGCCCACTCCGGATCGGCTTTAATCGGGCTGGTGATGCCGTCCATGACCACGTCTTCCGGCAGGATAACCGGTAACTGATCTTCCGGAACCGGTACCACGGTACCGTCTTCCAGGGTTGCCATCGGGATTGGTGCGCCCCAGTAACGCTGACGGGAAACCCCCCAGTCGCGCAGACGGTAGTTTACTTTGCGCTCGCCGACGCCGAGTGCCACCAGTTTGTCCGCAATCGCGTTAAAACCGGCAGTGTAATCCAGACCATCAAATTCACCGGAGTTGAACAGGGTGTTTTTGCCGGTCATTGCCGCTTCACTGATATCCGGCGCATTGCCGTCTTCGCCCAGAATGACCGGTTTGATTGGTAAACCGTATTTGGTGGCGAATTCCCAGTCGCGCTGGTCGTGTGCCGGAACCGCCATAACAGCACCGGTGCCGTATTCCATGAGAACAAAGTTGGCGACCCAGACCGCGACTTTTTCGCCGGTCAGCGGGTGAATGGCAAACATACCGGTTGCCATACCTTTTTTCTCCATCGTGGCCATTTCAGCTTCAGCCACTTTGGTATTACGGCACTCGTCGATAAAGGTTTTCAGTTCCGGATTGTTCTGCGCAGCCTGCTGTGCCAGCGGATGACCCGCCGCCACCGCCAGATAAGTGACACCCATAAAGGTATCCGGGCGGGTGGTGTAGACACTCAGTTTTTCTGTGCTGTCCGCGACATCAAAGGTGATTTCCACCCCTTCGGAACGGCCGATCCAGTTGCGCTGCATGGTTTTGACCTGCTCCGGCCAGTCTTCCAGCGTATCCAGATCATTGAGGAGTTCTTCGGCATAAGCGGTGATTTTGATAAACCACTGCGGGATCTCTTTGCGCTCAACCGGGGTATCACAACGCCAGCAGCAACCGTCGATAACCTGTTCGTTCGCGAGAACCGTCAGGTCATGCGGACACCAGTTCACGGCGGAAGTCTTCTTATATGCCAGACCTTTTTCATACAGTTTGGTGAAGAACCACTGTTCCCAGCGGTAATATTCCGGCGTACAGGTGGTGACTTCGCGATCCCAGTCGTAGGCGAAACCCAGCTTTTTCAGCTGCTGTTTCATGTATTCGATATTGGCATAGGTCCACGGTGCCGGAGCGGTGTTATTTTTTACCGCCGCACCTTCCGCAGGCAGACCGAACGCATCCCAGCCAATCGGCTGTAAGACGTTTTTACCCAGCATGCGCTGGTAGCGTGACATCACATCACCCAGGGTGTAGTTACGCACGTGGCCCATGTGTAGTCGTCCTGAAGGGTATGGCAGCATAGACAGGCAGTAGTATTTCTCTTTACTGTTATCTTCAGTCACTTTAAATGTTTGTTTTTCCTGCCAGTGACTCTGGACTTGTTGCTCTATGTCTTCGGGACGATATTGTTCTTGCATGGCACCGGTATTCCTGTGGTGATGAACTGCCGGACACGGACTGACGACCAGACCGGACGGACAGCATGAAAATATTGGGTTTCGTTAATTTCTGACCCGTTAGCATAGCCGATATGCCCCTGAGGGAACAACAGTTAAGGGCGTAAAGGGATGAAAAAAGCAGGGGAATGATAAAGAGAAGAAGAAAGGCCGGTCTGTGACCGGCCGGTCAGAACATCAGTGCAGAATTTTGGCCAGAAAATCTTTGGCGCGATCGGATTTCGGGTTGGCAAAGAAATCATCTTTTTTGCTGTCCTCGACGATTTTGCCTTCATCCATGAAAATCACGCGGTCTGCCACTTTACGGGCAAAGCCCATCTCATGGGTGACCACCATCATTGTCATGCCTTCGTGTGCCAGTTCAACCATCACGTCCAGCACTTCGTTGATCATTTCCGGGTCGAGGGCGGATGTCGGCTCATCAAACAGCATGGCGACAGGATCCATACACAGGGCGCGGGCGATAGCCACACGCTGCTGCTGCCCGCCGGACAACTGGGACGGGAATTTATCCGCATGGGCAGACAGCCCGACGCGCTCCAGCAGTTTCAGCCCTTTTTCTTTTGCTGCCGCTTTATCGCGCCCCAGCACTTTTACCTGTGCCAGAGTCAGGTTTTCCACAATGGAGAGGTGCGGGAACAGCTCAAAGTGCTGGAATACCATGCCGACTTTGGAACGCAGTTTCGCCAGGTTGGTGTGTTTGTCATTCACCTGAATATCATTGACGAAAATTTCGCCCTGCTGCACCGGCTCAAGGCCGTTGACGGTTTTTATCAGCGTGGATTTACCGGAGCCGGACGGACCGCACACCACAACCACTTCCCCTTTTTTGACGTCGGTCGAGCAGTCGGTTAAGACACGGAACTGACCGTACCATTTGGAAATATTTTTCAGGGAGATCATGACACAGTCCTTCTCTTGAGATAATTAACCAGCATTGATGCACCAAAGCTGATAACAAAATAAACCGCACCCGCAAACAGCACCATCTCGATTTGTGTTCCGTCACGCTCGCCGATATTGCTGGCGGTGCGGAAGAAATCGGTCAGGCTGAGCACATACACCAGTGAGGTATCCTGGAACAGGACAATCCCCTGGGTCAGCAGCAGCGGTATCATCGCGCGGAATGCCTGCGGCAGAACAACCAGACGCATGGTCTGCATTTTGGTCATACCGAGGGCGAGTGAGGCGGATGTTTGTCCCCGTGACACACTCTGAATCCCGGCGCGGATAATTTCAGCATAATACGCAGCTTCAAACAGGGAAAACGCTACCATAGCTGAGATCAGACGGATATCTGTTTTTGGTGATATGCCAAGAACATTTTGGACTAAGTTAGGCACAATCAGATAGAACCATAACAGCACCATCACCAGCGGAACGGAGCGGAAGGCGTTCACATAGAGAGCAGCCAGCCAGCTCACAATCTTTATGGATGACAGGCGCATCATGGCCAGTATCGTGCCCCACAGGATGCCGATAACAATCGCGGTAACCGTGATTTTCGCCGTAATAACCAGCCCCTGTAACAGGAACGGCATGCCCGGCATCACCGAACTCCAGTCAAATTCGTACATCAGTGGCCTCCTGTCCCGGGCAGACGCACCCGTTTTTCCAGTAAATGCATGGCCAGCATAATAATAACGTTGATGCCGACGTAGGCGAGGGTGATTGCGGTAAAGGACTCATAGGCTCTTGCGGAGTAATCCAGTAACTTCCCTGCCTGTGCGGCCATATCGACCAGTCCGATAGTGGAGGCGATGGCGGAGTTTTTCACCAGATTGAGCATTTCCGATGTCATCGGCGGAATAATCACGCGGTAGGCATTCGGCAGCAGCACATAACGGTAAGTCTGCGGCAGTGTCAGCCCCATCGCCAGTCCGGCGGCTTTCTGGCCGCGCGGCAGTGACTGAATGGCGGCACGTACCTGTTCGGTCATACGGGCGGCGGTAAACAGCCCCAGACAGAGGGTGGAGGAAATAAAGAACTGGATATTCGGGTCGAGATCCATTTTAAACCAGTCGCGCAGAGACGACGGCAGAAACTCCGGGATCACCAGATACCAGGTGAAGAACTGGACGATCAGCGGCACATTACGGAAAATTTCCACATAAATGGTACCGAGCGAGGAGAGAAACTTATTCGGCACCGTACGGAGAATACCGAACAGGGATCCCACCAGAAAGGCGATAATCCAGGCACAGATTGACAGCAGCACGGTGACCTTCAGGCCGGACAGGATCCAGCCGAGGTAAGTGGTGTTGCCGAAGGGGGCGGGCTGAAAAAAGATGCCCCAGTCCCAGTTAGCTGACATAGCGCGGCTCCCGGTAAAAGAACGAACTCCCTGTATAAGACGGATAACCAGTGGTTACCGGACAGACAGTGTGTTTGCATGCAACGGACTGTGGTTTATCGTCCGCGCCCGCGTCAGTTGTGAACGCGGGCGCGGCGGTCTTAGTTATATCCTCAGTCCGGACGGTGCAGCCGGTCAGGCTGTCAGCCGCCGTGGCAGTTATTCAAAGGCTTTATCGTTCGGCGCTTTGAACAGCCCTTTCATTTCATCGGATAATTCAAAGTTCAGGTTGAGATTCTTAGGCGGAATCGGCTGTTTGAACCAGCGGGTATAGGATTTTTCAGCCTCACCGGAGGTTTGTGCATCAGAAACGGTTTTATCGATCAGCGCTTTGAACTGCGGATCATCTTTGCGCAGCATACAGCCGTAGGCTTCTTCGGACTGCGGTGTGCCGACAATCACCCAGTTATCCGGTTTTTTCGCTTTGGCGCGCTCACCGGCCAGCAGGGCATCATCCATCATAAAGGCGACCGCACGACCGGATTCCAGGGTGCGGAAGGCATCCCCGTGGTCTTTGGCGCTGATAATGCGCATCTTCATCTGCTTCTCATCATTGAGTTTGTTGAGCAGCATTTCAGACGTGGTACCGGATGTGACCACCACGTTTTTCCCGGCGAGATCGGCAAAGTCTTTGATGCCGGAATCTTTACCGGTCAGCAGGCGGGTACCGACCACAAAAATGGTGTTGGAGAAGGCGGCCTGCTGCTGACGGGCCAGGTTGTTGGTGGTGGAGCCGCACTCAAAATCGAATGTGCCGTTCTGTAACAGCGGAATGCGGTTCTGAGAGGTCACCGGGATCAGTTTTACCTGTAAATCCGGTTTATTCAGGGTCTTTTTCACTGCATCAACAATATGGTTGGAGTAATCCTGGGAATATCCGACCACGTTTTGCTGGTTATCGTAATAAGAGAAAGGAACAGAGGATTCGCGGTGACCGACAACAATCACGCCGCTGTCATTGATTTTTTTCAGTGTACCGGCCAGCTCTTCAGCAGAAACCGCCGCACTGGCAAGCGCAGCTCCGGTGACCAGTACAGACAAAACTAACTTGCGCATAAACAACTCCTTTTCGGGAAACGGTATAAGGACGTGTGTTGCTCTTGTGTTTGTATTGTTAAAAATAGAACATAATTGTTAATTAATGGAAGTTAATTTGTTTTAAATCGGGAGATCCCTCTCACTCTGTCCGATAAAGATGTGCAAGTTACACCCGGAACGCGTGTTCACATTAAATTATGGTATTTTGAATTGATTTGGTTTTATATGCTGGTTATGGTGTGTTTGTTAACCTGTTAATAGTGCTTTTTGCTGTCACAGGCGATGCTTTTATGGCCGGGAAGTGCTATTGTGTCATAATCCGCAGTTGTAACAATTCTGCGGTGCAGAGGTAACATCACATTGCGGTTAAATGTGTAAAGTTATGGTTATCCGGTTGTCTGAAATCGCAGGCTGTGTAAGATAGGCGGTAACTATCGGGGAGCGGGCTATGCTGAAGCAACGCAGGCAGGGTTATTTGCTGCTGTTTTTCACATTATTCTTTATCCTGTTGTGTCTGACACAACGGACGTCTGGTGCGCCCCGCATCAGTCTGAGCCCGTCTGCGGATTTCACCACCCCGGTACTGCTGAGTGATACGGAAGCCGGCAGCGTTAATCCCGGTGGTACCTGTGATATCAGCGCCAAGTCGCTGAGTACCGTGCCGCAGTTCCCGGCAGAACCTCTCTTTTTTGCCCTTCTTTTCTTCGTCATGACCGCGGTGATTGTTCCTGTCCGTTACCGTTCGCGTTCGTGGCGTCAGCATATCCCGCCGATGCGGCTGCGCAGGCATCTCCATTTCTGTGTTATGAGGGATTAGCAACCGGCAATCGTTATATTGTCAGGTTTTTTGCTTAATTCGGAGATGAAAAAATTATGCGTTCTGTATTAACAGCGTTTGTGCTGTTTTTGTTCACGCTGACCACTGTGCATGCGGCTGATACCGGCTGGACCGAAATGCCGCACAATGATCACGCCCGTGTCAGAGTCACATCAGATCAGTGGAAAGACGGAAAACTGCGTCTTCTGCTGGCCGTTGAATTACAACCCGGCTGGAAAACCTACTGGCAGTCACCGGGAGAGGGGGGCGTTGCCCCTGAACTGACATGGCAGGAGACCTCCGCTGACACACAGTGGTTCTGGCCCGCACCTCAGCGTTTTGACGTCGCAGGGCTCTCCACTCAGGGCTACGGCGGCAGTGTGGTGTTCCCGCTGGAAGTCACGGCGGCTCAGGCGCTGCCGGCGCTCAGCGGAACACTGACCTTATCCACATGCAGTAATGTCTGTATCCTGACCGATTATCCGGTCTCACTGGATACCTCAGAACCCGCGCCGGACGATTTTGACCGCCAGTATGCGATGGCGATGCAGCAGGTGCCGCAGACCGGTGGTGATATCACTATCGGCGGCAGCCGGGTAAACGGCGGGACGCTGACGATGGCACTGCACCGCCCGGGTGGCTGGCAGGATCCGCAGCTATTTTTTAATGCGGATAAAGAAACCATTTTTGCCGCACCGTCATTTACGATTTCCGGGGATAATCTCACTGCCACCGTTAAAGTAACGGATGACTGGGGGGAAATGCCGTCAGATCTGAACGGAAAACCGCTGTCGGTCGTTGTGACAGACGGCCCGGCAGCGCAGGCGCTCACCACGGTGATCGGCAGCGGGCCGGATATTGCGGCTGCATCCGGCAGTGATACCTCCTTTATCATGCTGTTACTGTTTGCATTGCTGGGCGGGCTGATCCTCAACGTTATGCCGTGTGTTCTGCCGGTGCTGGCGATGAAGCTCGGCGCTGTGCTGTATGTGGAAAACCGCGAACGGCGGATGATCCGCACCCAGTTCCTGGTCTCCTCCTCCGGTATTATGGTCTCCTTCTGGATCCTCGCGGCGCTGGTGTCGGTATTGCGCCTGACACAAAGTGCGGTCGGCTGGGGTATTCAGTTCCAGAATCCGTGGTTCCTCGGCTTTATGGTGGTGGTAACCTTACTGTTCAGCGCTAATCTGTTCGGTGTTTTTTCTATCCGCCTGAGCAGTAATGCAACCACAAAACTGGCGACAGCGGGCGGCACAGGGATGCGCGGCCACTTTATGGAAGGTATGTTCGCCACCCTGCTGGCGACCCCCTGTACCGCGCCGTTCCTCGGTACTGCCGTCGCCTTTGCCCTGGTGGCACCGTATTCTCAGTTATGGATGATCTTTACCGCACTGGGGCTGGGAATGAGTCTGCCGTGGCTGCTGATCGCCGCGTTTCCGGGGATCGCAAAAGCCCTGCCGAAACCGGGCCGCTGGATGAACGGTCTGCGTCTGGTGCTGGGTGCCATGATGTTTATTACAGCACTGTGGCTGATCAGTCTGCTGATCCCGCACACAGGGCCGGAAACCGCTGCGGTGATGGTGGGGGTTGTGCTGCTGGTGCTTGCGCTGCTGGCTTTCCGCCGTACCGGTATTAAGCGCGGATCTGCGGCGCTGGTGGCACTGCTGGTGGCCGGAGGTGTCTGGGCCGGTATCAATATGACGGATAACCGGCAGCAGAGCCTGGTCCGTGATCAGGTGGACTGGCAGCCGCTGACGGAAGAGGCGGTGACCACCGCGCTTTCTCAGGGTAAACGGGTTTTTGTGGACGTGACCGCCGAATGGTGTGTGACCTGCAAAGCAAACAAATACAATGTATTATTACGCGATGATGTTCAGGATGCACTCCGTAAACCGGATGTTGTCGCACTGCGCGGGGACTGGACAAAACCGTCACCGGATATTACTGCCTTTTTACAAAAGCGCGGGCATCTGGCGGTGCCGTTTAACCAGATTTACGGTCCCGCTTTACCTGATGGTGAAATCTTGTCACCATTGCTGGATAAAGAAACACTCTTACATCTGTTAAATCAGTCACAAGGAATTGAACCATGAAAAAAACACTCGCGGCTTTAATGATTGCTCCGCTTATCTTTACAGCCACAGCTCACGCGGCCGCTCTTACCGCTGACCAGGAAGCGCAGGTGCGTGAATTGGTTCGTGACACGCTGGTCAAAAACCCGGAAATTCTGGAAGAAGCGATTATGGCGCTTCAGCAGAAACAGACTGAAAAACAGAGCGCACAGATGAAAGATGCTGTTAAAGCCAATGCTGACGTGCTGTTTAATGATAAATACACGCCGCGTATCGGTTCAAAATCACCGAAACTGACCATCGTGTCTTTCACCGATTACAACTGCCCGTACTGCAAACGTTTTGATCCGCAGCTGGAAGCGATGGTGAAAAAATACCCTGACGTGGCGGTAGTCTTCAAACTGCTGCCGTTCAAAGGGGAAAGTTCCCTGAATGCCAGCCGCGCTGCACTTTCTGTCTGGGAAAGTAAGCCGGAGGCGTTCGCATCGCTGCACAGCCGTCTGATGCAGAAGAAAACCGCACTGACTCAGGACGATATCAACAGCGCACTGAAAACCGCGAAAGCGGGTGATGTGAAAGTCACGGATAACAGCATGAATACCATGCGTATGAATATGATGCTGGCGGAACAATTAGGTGTTCAGGGAACGCCTGCAACGCTGATCGGTGATGTGATGCTGCCGGGTGCCGTGGATGAAGCACAGCTGGATGCTATCATTAAGGAACAGCTGGCTAAGGTTAAATAATGCGGTTACTGCGCAGATGGGGAAAGGAATTTCTCCTGCTGCTGGTCATTTTATTTGTTGCGTCACAGGCGATGGACTACTGGCGCAAACCGCAGGCACCGGATTTAAATACGGTGCCTTCACTGACACTGACAGACGGCACACCGGTGTCCATTGCGCAGATGAGTGCGGAAAAACCGCTGCTGGTCTACTTCTGGGCATCCTGGTGCGGGATCTGCAAACTGACCTCGCCGTCAGTCAGCGAACTGTCTGAGTCTGGCTACAATGTGGTGACGGTTGCTATCCGCTCCGGTGATGATGACCGGCTGGCGAAAGGGATGGCAGCGAAAGGTTACTATTTTCCGGTGATTAATGATCCGGATGGTCGTATCTCTCAGCTCTGGGGCGTGAATGTCACGCCGACTTTTGTGATTTATCACAAAGGGGAGATAGTCAGTTATACCAGCGGCTGGACCAGCCAGTTGGGTATGACGGCCCGGTTGTGGCTGGCGAAATAATCAGTCTGAAATGAAAAATCCCGCCGTGAGTGATCACGGCGGGATTTTTTTATCTGCAGAATTTTTTCTTATCAGCGAAAATGCAGACCGCGTTCAGTGGTCTTTCTGCGTTTTATCAGTGCCAGACCGAGGAAGATAACAGTAGCGCCCCAGACCGGCCAGGTGCCCATACGGTAATACGGCGTGAAGCCGGACGCTGAGGTTACAGTAGCACTCAGGGTGGCCTGTGTGAACTGCGGCAACTGCGCGGTGACAGAGCCGTCCGGTGCAATAACAGCGGTAATACCGTTATTGGTGGCGCGCAGCAGCGGGCGTCCAAGCTCCAGCGCACGCATCCGTGCCATCTGGAAATGCTGCCACGGGCCGATGGAGCGGCCGAACCAGGCATCATTGGAGGCGGTCAGCAGCACACCGGTTTTATCGGTCATATTGCGGCGCACCTGCTCCCCGAGGATCACTTCATAGCAAATCTCGGCGGTCAGTGTCATTTTTCCGGCGGTCAGCGGCGGCTGGATATAACCCCCGCGGCTGAAAGCGGACATCGGCAGATTAAAGAACGGTGCCAGCGGACGCAGTAAATCTTCCAGCGGCACAAACTCCCCGAACGGCACTAAGTGATGTTTGTAATAGCGGTTTGTATCCCGGCTGTCGTATTCACTTTTATTACCCAGCACAATCAGGGTGTTGTAAACATCGTACTCTTTACCGTCCGCTTTCGGGACCGCATCCACCACACCGGTGATCAGCTGTGCACCGCTGAGTGTCAGCAGGCCGTTGAGCTGATCCAGGAACGCAGACTGACTGGCGGCAAAATCCGGAATAGCGGATTCCGGCCAGATAATCAGGGTATCAGGCCGGAAGTACGGGCGGCTCTCTTTGAGGTAGATGCCCAGTGTTTTATCCAGCATACCCTGTTCCCATTTCAGGGACTGGGCGATATTTCCCTGTACCAGTGCGACCTGAGTCGGGTCGTTATTCATCTGATACCACTGGTAGTTGCGGGCAAGCCACGGCGCAAACAGCAGTACCAGTGCCGGGATCAGCGGGCGGATACGGCGCTGCGAGAGTGAAAGGGCGATCAGTCCGCTTATCACCATCAGCAGGAAGGTGATAGCATTCACGCCCAGGATTGGCGCCAGTGCGCGCATCGGGCCGTCAATCTGGGTGTAACCGAATTCCAGCCACGGGAAGCCGGTCAGCACCCAGCCGCGTAAAAATTCAGTGAGCTGCCAGAGTGCCGGGGCGGCAATCACCAGACGCCAGACAGTGGCGTGCGGGAAGCATTTGGCCAGCAGACCGGCAAACAGCATCGGGTAAAGCGCCAGATAGGCAGCCAGCAGGACAACAAGGAACAGGTTGGCGATTTCCGGCATACCACCGAAATCTGCGATACTGACATACACCCAGTTTACGCCGCTGCCGAATAAGCCCAGCCCCCAGGCGAAACCGATAGCACAAGCCTGTTTGCCTGTCCGGTTCAGGGTCAGCAGCAGCAGGGCAGTCAGTGCCGGCAGCGAGAAATACCAGAGATCAAAAGGCGAAAAGGCCAGCGTTCCGCCGGCCCCGAAAATCAGTGCCAGCAGCAGACGCGGCCACTGGCGTAAACCATGAGGTGATTTTATCATGTCAGATTATCTTCATCTAAAGACGGGATTGGAGCATCGTCCGGAATCTTAACATGTAACTGGATAATTTTACGACTGTCAGCCATCGCAACTTTGAACTGGTAGTTGTCAATCTCAATGGTTTCACCCCGGGTCGGCAGATGGCCGAAGGCCTGCATCACCAGCCCGCCGACGGTATCGACCTCTTCATCACTGAAGCGGGTGCCGAATGCGTCGTTAAAATCTTCTATCTGGGTGAGGGCGCGGACAGAATAGGAGTGCAGACTGAGCTGACGGATATCCACGTCATCCTCATCATCGTATTCATCCTCAATTTCGCCGACAATTAACTCCAGAATGTCTTCGATAGTGACAAGTCCGGATACGCCGCCGAATTCATCGATCACAATCGCCATATGATAGCGCTGGGAGCGGAACTCTTTCAGCAGACGGTCAACACGCTTACTTTCCGGCACAACAACCGCCTGGCGCAGGACTTTATCAATACTGAACTCTTCGGAATCACTGCGCATAAACGGCAGCAAATCTTTTGCCATCAGCAGGCCTTCAATGTGATCTTTATCTTCACTGATCACCGGAAAGCGGGAGTGGGCAGAATCAATAATGACATCCAGGCACTCGTCGAGTGTCTGATTGCGCTTGAGAGTCACAATTTGTGAACGCGGGATCATGATATCGCGGACACGCTGATCAGAAATATCCATCACCCCTTCGAGCATGTCGCGGGTGTCAGGATCGATCAGTGCGTTTTGTTCGGAATCACGGATGACCTCAACGAGGTCTTCACGGCTTTTGGGCTCGCCGTGGAACAGTTGCTGGCGCAGCAGAGAAAAGAAACCCTTTTTCTGGTTCGGTGTATCACTACCCGATGGATGGTCGTCGCTCATGGCGGTTTTTTTACATTCCCCGATTTAATGAAAGATGCCGTATTATGTAGCATAAAAACGGCATCGCTGACTACGCTTTTTCTGTGATATACGGATCAGAATAGCCTAATTTTTTTAAGATTTCCGTTTCCAGGCCTTCCATCTCCTCTGCTTCATCGTCTTCGATGTGGTCATAACCCAGCAGATGCAGGCAGCCGTGAACGACCATATGCGCCCAGTGCTCCTCTTCGGTTTTTTCCTGTTCGGCGGCTTCGCGCTCCACCACCTGACGGCAGATAATCAAATCCCCCAGCAGCGGCAGTTCAATTTCCGGCGGCACTTCAAACGGGAAGGAGAGCACGTTGGTCGGTTTATCCATGCCGCGGTAAGTCAGGTTCAGCTCGTGGCTTTCTGCTTCATCCACCAGACGGATAGTGACTTCACTCTCTTCCTGAAACATCGGCAGCACGCCGTCAATCCAGCGCTGAAACTGCGCTTCAGAAGGCAGGTTGTCTGTGTTTTCACAGGCGATTTGTAAATCAAGAACCGGATTACTCATGAGGTTGTTCCTGCTGTGCCTGCGCGCGTTCGGCATCACGCTGCTGTTTCAGCATCTGTTTGCGTTTCTGTTCTGCGGCTTCCCACGCTTCATAGGCAATAACCACTTTTGCCACGATAGGATGACGCACCACGTCTTCACTATGGAAGAAGTTAAAGCTCAGTTCCGGTACATCCGCCAGCACTTCAATGGCGTGGCGCAGACCGGACTTATTGCCGTTCGGCAGGTCAATCTGGGTGATATCCCCGGTGATAACTGCTTTGGAGTTAAAGCCGATACGGGTCAGGAACATTTTCATCTGTTCGATGGTGGTGTTCTGGCTCTCATCGAGAATAATAAAGGCATCGTTCAGGGTCCGGCCGCGCATATAGGCCAGCGGCGCGACTTCAATTACATTGCGCTCAATCAGCTTTTCTACTTTCTCAAAGCCGAGCATTTCAAACAGCGCGTCGTACAGCGGGCGCAGATACGGATCGACTTTCTGGCTGAGATCGCCGGGCAGGAACCCGAGTTTCTCTCCGGCCTCAACGGCAGGGCGGGTCAGCAGAATGCGGCGGATTTCCTGACGCTCCAGGGCATCCACAGCTGCGGCGACTGCCAGATAGGTCTTCCCGGTCCCGGCAGGGCCGATACCGAAGGTGATATCATGGTCGAGAATATGGGCGATATACTGTGCCTGGTTTGGCGTACGTGGTTTAACCACACCGCGTTTGGTTTTGATATTGACGGATTTGCCGTAGTCCGGCACATGCTCGTCACTCTGTTCCAGTACACGGCTTTCGGCTACCGCCAGGTGAATCTGCTCGGGGTCAATATCGCGGATAACGCCGCGCACCGGGGCGGTTTCCACATAGAGCTGGCGCAGGATAGCCGCAGCGGCTTTGACGCAGTGCGGTTTACCGGTCAGCCGGAAGCGGTTGTCGCGGCGGCTGATTTCGGTGCCGAGGCGGCGCTCAAGCAGTTTGATGTTATCATCGAAGGGACCGCAGAGGCTTTGCAGACGCTGATTCTCGGCGGGTTCGAGGAAAATTTCCTGTGTTGCTACCTGTGAAGGTGATGTATAGGTCTCTGTCACTGAATCTCTCTGTGTATTCTCACGCGCAGGTAATTCTGCGCGTGATCGTTAGTTAGTGTACGGATGGCTGATAGATGCCGACACCCAGTTCGTCTTCTTTACGGGTGCGGGCAATGACGGATTCCGGAGTTTCGTTAACACGCAGATTCATTTGATCTTCTGTCCGGATCACGCGGCCGCGCAGTGAGTTGGTATAGACATCGGTAATTTCGACATCCACAAATTTGCCGATCATGTCCGGGGTGCCTTCAAAGTTCACCACGCGGTTGTTTTCGG
Source organism: Morganella morganii (assembly GCF_041099235.1). Classification (GTDB taxonomy): domain Bacteria; phylum Pseudomonadota; class Gammaproteobacteria; order Enterobacterales; family Enterobacteriaceae; genus Morganella; species Morganella morganii_E. The sequence goes on from NZ_JBFZSO010000011.1 coordinate 56,333, forward strand.
TGCGTCCGGATAATTCCATAACATCTTTACGGGACGGGCCTTCCACCAGGATACGCTGTGTGGTGCCGAGCATCTGGCGGCTGTAGCTCATCGCCTGCTGGTTAATCCGCTGCTGTAACAGGTACAGACGCTGTTTTTTCTCTTCTTCGGTCACGTCATCCGGCAAATCAGCCGCCGGGGTACCCGGACGCGGAGAATAGATGAAACTGAAGCTCATATCGAAATTCACGTCTGCAATCAGCTGCATGGTTTTTTCGAAGTCGTCATTGGTTTCTCCCGGGAAGCCGACGATAAAGTCAGAGCTAATCAGGATATCCGGACGCGCTTTGCGCAGTTTGCGGATGATGGATTTGTATTCCAGTGCGGTATGGGCGCGTTTCATCTGGGTCAGAATACGGTCTGAGCCGCTCTGTACCGGCAGATGCAGGAAGCTGACCAATTCCGGGGTATCTTCATACACGGCGACAATATCATCCGTAAATTCAATCGGATGGCTGGTGGTGAAGCGGATGCGGTCGATACCGTCAATGGCGGCCACCAGACGGATCAGTTCGGCAAAACTGCAGATGCTGCCGTCAAACGCCGGGCCGCGGTAAGCATTCACGTTCTGACCGAGCAGGTTTACTTCACGCACGCCCTGTGCGGCTAACTGTGCGATTTCAAACAGCACATCATCACACGGACGGCTGACTTCCTCACCACGGGTGTAAGGCACCACGCAGAAGGTGCAGTATTTATTACAGCCTTCCATGATAGACACAAAGGCGGACGGGCCTTCGGCGCGCGGTTCCGGCAGACGGTCAAATTTTTCGATTTCCGGGAAGCTGATGTCAACAATCGGGCTGCGGTCGCCTCTGAGTTTGTTGATCATTTCCGGCAGGCGGTGCAGTGTCTGCGGGCCGAAGACAATATCCACGGCCGGAGCGCGGCGGCGGATAAAATCCCCTTCCTGGGAGGCCACACAGCCCCCGACACCGATAATAATGTCCGGATTCACATCCTTGAGGTTTTTCCAGCGGCCAAGCTGATGGAACACTTTTTCCTGCGCTTTTTCACGGATAGAACAGGTATTAAGCAGGAGAATATCGGCTTCATCGGCATTGTCTGTTAAAGTGTAGCCGTGGGTGCTTTCCAGCAGGTCAGCCATTTTGGATGAATCGTACTCATTCATCTGACAGCCCCAGGTTTTTATGTACAGTTTTTTACTCGTCGACATTTTCTCAATCCGCTGTTTTCAGTGAAACAATACCCGCAACACTGAAAAGCATTGTGTGTATTCAATCAGGTTTTGATGTAACCAATGGTCGATATTGTAGTCATTTGACTCACCAGTGACCAGACCCGGCAGCACGGATCTTCACCTTTCCCGGTGAATTTACGGCAATTGAACAAAAAATCAACGTATTAGAATAGGTATGTCATGGATAACCCGTTAACACATTCTGAAGTCACCATTATCGGCGGGGGAATGATTGGTGCCGCCACAGCCCTGGGACTGGCTCAGGCCGGTTTTCGTGTCACTGTGGCTGAGTTACAGGCACCGGCACCGTTCGATGCTCAGAGCCGCCCTGACGTGCGGATTTCTGCTATCAGCCGTGCGTCTGCTGAGTTACTGGAGAGTCTCGGGGTATGGGAGCGTGTCCGTGCCATGCGTTGTGTGCCGTACCGCACACTGGAAACCTATGAGGAACCGGGGTCAGAAGTGACCTTTACCGCAGAGAGCCTCGGGTTACCTGAGCTGGGGTATATGGTGGAAAACCCGGTGCTGCAGCGGGCATTGTGGGAGATGATCACCGCTCATGAGCTGATCACCTGTTTGTGTCCGGCGCGGCTGCAGAGTATGACAAAGCAATCCGGTGAATGGTTGCTGACGTTTGATAACGGTGATGTTATGACCACCCGGCTGGTTATCGGCGCAGACGGTGCGAAATCACAGGTCAGAACCCTGGCCGGTATCGGCAGCCGCGGCTGGCAGTATCGTCAGTCCTGCATGCTGATCAGCGTGGATACCGGACGTGAGCAGCAGGATATCACCTGGCAGCAGTTTTTCCCGTCCGGCCCGCGTGCGTTTCTGCCGTTGTTTGATTCTTACGCCTCGCTGGTCTGGTATGACTCACCGGCGCGTATCCGCCAGCTCAGTAAACTGCCGCTGCCGCAACTTCAGGCTGAAATCCGCACGGCATTCCCTGAACGCCTCGGGGACGTCACACCGCTGGCCTGTGGCTCTTTCCCGCTGGTGCGGCATCATGCCGCCCATTATGTGCAGGACGGGCTGGCGCTGATCGGTGATGCGGCGCATACCATCAATCCGCTGGCCGGGCAGGGGGTTAACCTGGGTTACCGTGATGCGGATACATTACTGAATACCCTGATTGCAGCGCGTGAGTGCTGTGAGGACTGGGGCAGTGAATCTGTTCTCAGACGCTATGAGCGCCGCCGCCGTCCGGATAACCTGCTGATGCAGGCCGGGATGGATGCATTTTATCTCACTTTCAGTAATACCCTGCCGGGGTTACAGCCGTTGCGTAATCTGGCACTGACGGTGGCACAACGCGCAACACCGCTGAAAAAACTGGCGCTGAAATATGCACTGGGGGTTTGATTGCTGATTCAGGCAGGGCGGGAGATTCTCTTCTGAATCCGGGGATGGCGGACAGCAGGCAAAAACGAAAAGTCGCTGTAAACACGTCCGTGTGCGCTCAGGCGCGTCATCCCTGACGCGCATGCTTTTCGTTTATTTTGCCTGCTGTCGCGCGTTGTACATTGAGTGCAAATGAAATATTTATCCGGATTCAGAAAAGCAAAAAGCCCGTCAGAGACGGGCTTTCAGAATTTGGCTGGGGTACCAGGATTCGAACCTGGGAATGCTGGAATCAGAATCCAGTGCCTTACCGCTTGGCGATACCCCAAAAGATGGTGGCTACGACGGGATTCGAACCTGTGACCCCAACATTATGAGTGTTGTGCTCTAACCAACTGAGCTACGTAGCCATCTTTTACTGCTTTAACAAAGCCGTTTTTCAGAATATGGCTGGGGTACCTGGATTCGAACCAGGGCATGCCAGGATCAAAACCTGGTGCCTTACCGCTTGGCGATACCCCACCTGAAAAACGAGGCTTATCATACTTCATTTTTCCACTCAGTGGAAGATGGCTGGGGTACCAGGATTCGAACCTGGGAATGCCAGGATCAAAACCTGGTGCCTTACCGCTTGGCGATACCCCATCCGGAAATACAATAAGCAACAACGAATGTCACGAGAAATGGTGCGGGAGGCGAGACTTGAACTCGCACACCTTGCGGCGCCAGAACCTAAATCTGGTGCGTCTACCAATTTCGCCACTCCCGCAAAAAAAGATGGTGGCTACGACGGGATTCGAACCTGTGACCCCAACATTATGAGTGTTGTGCTCTAACCAACTGAGCTACGTAGCCATCTTTTTTTTGCGTGACCTTCATCGGCGTTGCGGGGCGCATTATGCGGATTACAGCCAAAAGCGTCAACTGCTTTTTGCAGATATTTTGATGAAATCCGTTTGTTTGCCTGCATAATAATCACTTTGAAGATAAACAGTACAAAAAACAGGATAAAATCACGGAGTTGACGCATTTATCCGGTGGCGGATTATTCCTCCGTATCCGGTTTATTTTCCAGAACATGCAGCAGCAATTCACCGTACAGCATCGCCCGTTTTATCAGGGCAAATGCCCCGATAGCGGAGTTTGGCGGCAGTTGTGAAATCACCACCGGCAGATCCTCACGGAAATTTTTCAGCGACTGCGTATTTATGCAGCTTTGCAGGGCAGGGAGCAGCACATTTTCAGCGGCGGTTATCTCACCGGCAATCACCACTTTTTGCGGGTTAAACAGGTTTATCGTGATGGCAATGGCTTTTCCGAGGGAATTACCAACCTGTTTTATCACTTCTGCCGCAAGGGCATCGCCCCGGTTGGCTGCCCGGCAGATGGCACGGATGGAACAGTTATCCGGCGTCAGTTCGCTCTCAAACCCCTGAGCCAGCTGATGTTTTACCCGGGTTTCAATAGCAGCATCCGACGCGACCGTTTCCAGACAGCCGAAGTTTCCGCAGTGGCAGCGTTCACCGAGCGGATCTATCTGAATATGGCCGATTTCGCCGAGATTACCACGCTGGTTGAGCAGGATCTGATTGTTGATAATGATCCCCGCCCCGGCCCCCCGGTGAATACGCACCAGCAGAGAATCCGCGCAATCGCGGGTGGCTCCGAAATAGTGTTCGGCCAGCGCGAGGCTGCGGATATCATGCCCGGCATAGCAGGGCAGTTTAAAATGGTGATGAAGATTTTCAGTCAGCGGCCAGTCACTGACAGTAATGTGCGGCATATAGCGCACAATACCGCGATCCGGATCGACCAGTCCGGGCAGAATCACCGCAATGGCGATAAGCTCGCGGATACGGCGCTGGTGCGTCTGTCTGAAGTTGTCGATCAGTGCAATGAGTTTTGCTTCCGCATCTGCCTGAGAAATCGCTTCCAGAGGACTGGTTTCTTCTTCGAGAGCCCGTCCGCTGAGATCAAACAGTGCGATAGTGGCATCATGGCGGCCGAGACGCACACCGATCGTCTGAAAGGCACGGTGTTCGGAAATAATGGAGATAGCGCGGCGTCCGCCGGTGGATGCCTGCTGATCCACCTCTTTTATCAGGCCGCGCTCAAGAAGCTGACGGGTAATTTTGGTCACGCTGGCGGGTGCCAGCTGACTTTGTTCGGCAATCTGAATGCGTGAAATCGGGCCGGAACGGTCTATCAGGCGGTAAACCACTGCCCCGTTCAGCTGTTTGACTAAATCAATATTACCTATCTGCGGAATTCCGTTACCCATCGGCGTCTTTTACTCATGATGTATGGACCACATTCCCGTTAACGATTGTCATACAGACAGAAAAATCAGCGGTGAAGGCGGTCAGGTTGGCAATACTGCCGGATTTAATACTTCCCAGTCTGTCCTGAACACCAATTGCCCGTGCCGGATAGAGTGTGGCCATGCGCAGGGTTTCATCCAGCGGAATACCGACATGCTGAACACAGTTTGCCACTGCGCGGATCATGGTGAGTGAGGAGCCGCTCAGTGTGCCGTTCTCGTCCACACATAAACCATCACGATAATATATCGTTTTGCCGGCAAAGATAAAATGATCCAGTCCGCTGGTTTTCGGATCAAGCCCCGCGGGTGCGGTGGCATCGGTAACCAGGAGCAGCTTGTCGCGCTTGAGCGCTTTACTGTTACGGATGTTCGGCCAGGAGACATGCAGGCCGTCTGCGATAATCCCTGCGTATATTTCAGAGGTATCATAAATTGCGCCAATCAGTCCCGGCTGACGGCCGGAAATGTACGGCATGGCATTAAACAGGTGCGTGGAGAGGGTGATACCGTTTTCAAACCCGGCGCGGGACTCTTCATAACTTGCGTTGGAGTGCCCGGAGGAGACCACAATCCCGGCATCCGTCAGTTTGCGGATAACGGCGGGTTCCACCATTTCCGGTGCGAGGGTGAGTTTGGTTATCACCTCTGCGTTGTCACACAGGAAATCAATCATCGCGGCATCCGGTTTGCGGATATAGTCCGGATTGTGCGTGCCTTTTTTCACCGGGTTGATATACGGCCCTTCCAGATGCAGCCCCAGCGCCTGATTTTTATGGTTTTTCAGATAATCACGCATAGTGCTGACACTCAGTTTCATCAGCGAATCAGGGCTGGTGATCAGTGTCGGCAGGAAGCTGGTGCAGCCGGTGCGTTCGTTGGCTTTCTGCATAATGTCCAGGGTGCGGACAGTGATATCCTCTTCATTGTCATTAAACTGTACGCCGCCGCAGCCGTTGACCTGTAAATCAATAAATCCCGGAGAGAGAATGGCACCGCTCAGATCACGGGTGTCAATTCCGGCCGGTAACTCACTGACCGGACACACGCTGTGGATTAATTCGCCGTCAATAATAACCGCGTGGTTTTCCAGACGATCGTGACCGGTATAAATAATGGCATTGGTTAATGCGTACATAACGCCTCCTGAGGGAGAGAATACTGATTTAAAGATAAGACACCACAACAAAAACCGCCCGGATAAAGGGCGGTCAGCATCGGTTATTCAGCAGCAAATTGTTCGATAATGTCGGATTCAAGGTGACAGAAATACTTCAGGGTTTTCACTTTCAGCTCAAGTGTGGCCGGTTCATCACACACCACAATGGCTTTCGGGTGGATCTGCACACAGGTAATTGTCCACATATGATTCACTGAGCCTTCAACCGCCTGCTGTACCGCCTGGGCCTTGTTATGGCCGGTGGCGAGGATCAGCAGCTCTTTGGCATCCATCAGTGTGCCGACACCCACGGTGAGTGCATATTTCGGTACTTTATTGATGTCATTGTCAAAGAAACGGGAGTTGGCGATACGGGTTTCCGGGGTCAGCGTTTTGACACGGGTGCGTGAGGTCAGTGATGAGCCCGGTTCGTTAAAAGCAATATGACCGTCATTACCGACGCCGCCCATAAACAGCTGCACGCCGCCGTAAGCTTTTATCTTCGCTTCGTAGCGTTCACATTCCGCATCGGTATCCGGGGCATTACCATTGAGCAGATTGATGTTTTCTGCCGGGATATCAATGTGGCTGAAGAAATTGTCATGCATAAATGAGTGATAGCTCTGCGGATGGGACTCCGGCAGACCGATATACTCATCCATATTAAAAGTCACCACATGACGGAAACTGACTTTTCCGGCCTGATGCAGGGCGATCAGCGCCTTGTAGGTGGCCAGCGGGGTGCCGCCGGTCGGCAGTCCCAGAACAAACGGTCGTTCTGCCGTCGGACGGAACGCATTGATTTTGTCAGCGATGTACTGTGCGGACCACTGACCGACATCCTGCGCTTTCGCAAGAGGGATTAAACGCATATCGATTCTACCTCACTAAGTTATACCGGGTTATCAGCCCGGTATCTGCTGTGCTGTCTCAGGAAGATCCTTCCTGTCTCATCTATAGCATGAATACCCGGAATTTATTAGTCACGGGTGAGAATACAGCCGCCGGAAAAGATATTTTTTATCTTAAAATAAGTTTTGTGTGACTGCCAGCATTTTAACCAGCCGGTGACGAATATTGGTGACAATAATCACAAATCACAGCTATTTAATTTGCGAAGCGAAATAAACTTTTTAGACTGATACGTATAGTTGGCAGTAAAATACGTGTTACACAATACGGTGAGTGATCAGACCGGTTGTTAAATAATTCAGTTGTACACAAAAAGGCAGCCGGTCACGGCTGTGATAATAATGCTGTAAAACAAAAAGCCGTTCGTCAGGGCGGCAAGGGGGAGTGAGTGGGTATACTGAACTATCTGCAGCGGATTGGCCGGGCACTGATGGTGCCTGTCGCCACATTGCCGGCTGCGGCAATTCTGATGGGGGTCGGTTACTGGATCGATCCGACAGGCTGGGGTGCGGACAACGTGGTTGCCGCGTTCCTGATTAAATCCGGTGCGGCTATCATTGACAACATGTCAATGTTGTTCGCTATCGGTATCGCTTACGGGATGTCAAAAGATAAAGACGGTGCGGCAGCACTGACCGGTTTTGTCAGCTTTATGGTGGTCACCACGCTGTGTTCCACTGCGACAGTCGGTATGATTCAGGGTATCCCGCCGGAAGCGGTTCCGGCTGCGTTCGGTAAAATCAACAACCAGTTTATCGGTATTCTGGTCGGTGTTATTTCTGCTGAACTGTATAACCGCTACAGCGGTGTTGAACTGCCGATGGCATTATCGTTCTTCAGCGGCCGCCGTCTGGTGCCGATCCTGGCCTCTTTCGTGATGATCCTGGTCGCTGCGGTGCTGATGTATGTCTGGCCGGTTATTTATGATGCACTGGTTTCCTTCGGTAAGAGCATTAAAGACCTGGGCGCATGGGGCGCGGGGATTTACGGCTTCTTTAACCGTCTGCTGATCCCGGTCGGTCTGCACCACGCACTGAACTCTGTGTTCTGGTTCAACGTGGCGGATATCAACGATATTCCTAACTTCCTGGCCGGTCAGCAATCCATCGATGCCGGTACGGCGATTCCGGGTATCACAGGCCGTTATCAGGCCGGTTTCTTTCCGATCATGATGTTTGGTATTCCGGGTGCCGCGCTGGCGATTTATCACTGCGCCAAACCGGAAAACAAAGCAAAAGTAGCCGGTATTATGATCGCCGGTGCATTTGCCGCGTTCTTCACCGGTATCACCGAGCCGATTGAATTCTCCTTTATGTTCGTGGCACCGGTTCTGTATGTCATCCACGCCTTCCTGACCGGTATCTCCCTGTTTATCGCTGCAACCATGCAGTGGATTTCCGGCTTCGGCTTCAGTGCGGGGCTGGTGGATATGGCGTTGTCCTCACGCAACCCGCTGGCAACCCACTGGTATATGCTGATCCTGCAGGGCCTGGTTTTCTTCGCGCTGTACTATGTGGTGTTCCGCTTTGTTATCACCAAATTCAATCTGTTAACCCCGGGCCGTGAAGCGGCGATGGCAACCAACGATACTGTTGATGGTTACAGCGAGAATGTCAGCACTGATAATAAAAAAGATGAGAAAAAATCCATCAGCAGCGAAGCGCGTCAGTATATCGCGGCTATCGGCGGTTCAGATAACCTGACCGGTATTGATGCCTGTATCACCCGTCTGCGTCTGACTGTGAAGGACTCCGCACAGGTGAATGATGCTTATGCGAAGAAAATCGGTGCTTCCGGTGTTATCCGTCTGAATAAAGAGAGTGTGCAGGTGATTGTCGGCACCCGTGCCGAACTGATCGCTAACGCAATGCGTGACGTGCTGAAAGAAGGCCCGGTTGCAGCAGCTCAGGCTGCGGCGGCGGCTCCCGAAGCAGTGAAAGCCAAAGCACAGGGCGACGGTAACGTGGTACTGACGCTGGTGGCACCATTCGATGGTGAAGTGGTTGATTTATCCGCTGTACCGGACGAAGCATTCGCAAGTCGTGTTGTCGGTGACGGTATTGCCATCAAACCGGAAAGTGACACCGTATATGCTCCGGCGGCAGGTACTGTGGTGAAAATTTTCGATACCAACCATGCATTCTGCCTGGAAACTGATAATGGTGCGGAAATTATTGTTCACATGGGTATTGATACCGTGAATCTGAACGGCAACGGTTTTACCCGCCTGATTGAAGAAGGCGCACAGGTTGCTGCCGGTGATGCGGTGCTGAAATTGGATCTGGCCTATCTGAACGAGCATGCAAAATCTATGATAAGCCCGGTAATCATCAGTAATATCGATGATTATGATCGCGTGGAGATTGTTGCCAAAGGTCTGGTTAAGGCAAACGAATCTGAGCTGTATCATGTCATTAAATAAGTGATTGCGGTTATGATAATAACGGGAGGCAGCTGCTTCCCGTTTTTTTATCTGTTTTTTGCGCGAAGGCATCTGCCCGGCTGATATTTCTGTGCTCAGGTGGTTGTATATGAGCGCATCATATCGGATGATATGAGGTTATTAACGCGCATATTGCATTGAGGAATTATGACAATGAACGAGGCTGATGCCCGCCCGACAAACTTTATTCGTCAGATTATTGACGAAGACCTGGCTTCCGGAAAACATACCACGGTTCACACGCGCTTCCCGCCTGAGCCGAACGGTTACCTGCATATTGGTCATGCGAAATCAATCTGCCTGAATTTCGGCATTGCACAAGACTATCAGGGGCAATGCAATCTGCGTTTTGATGACACCAATCCGGTTAAAGAAGACGTGGAATACGTTAATTCCATTGAAAACGATGTCAAATGGCTCGGTTTTCAGTGGAGCGGCAAAGTGTGCTACTCCTCCGACTATTTCGACACGCTGTACAACTACGCCGTTGAGCTGATCAACAAAGGCCTGGCGTATGTCTGCGAATTAAGTCCGGAAGAGATCCGCGAATACCGCGGCACCTTAAAAGAGCCGGGCCGGAACAGCCCGTACCGCGACCGTACCCCGGAAGAGAACCTCGCGCTGTTTGAAAAAATGCGTGACGGCGGCTTTGAGGAAGGTAAAGCGTGTCTGCGTGCCAAAATCGATATGGCATCCTCCTTTATGGTGATGCGTGATCCGGTGATTTACCGTATTAAGTTTGCGACCCACCATCAGTCCGGTGATAAATGGTGCATCTACCCGATGTACGATTTCACCCACTGTATTTCTGATGCGCTGGAAGGGATCACCCATTCACTCTGTACGCTGGAATTCCAGGACAACCGCCGCCTGTATGACTGGGTGCTGGATAATATCACCATTGACTGCCATCCGCGTCAGTATGAGTTCTCCCGCCTGAATCTTGAATACACCGTGATGTCCAAGCGGAAACTGAATCAGCTGGTAACAGAGAAATTTGTTGAAGGCTGGGATGACCCGCGCATGCTGACCATTTCCGGTCTGCGCCGCCGTGGTTATACCGCTGCCTCTATCCGCGAGTTCTGCCGCCGTATCGGTGTCACCAAACAGGATAATAACGTCGAAATGGCGGCTCTGGAATCCTGTATCCGTGATGACCTGAACGAAAGCGCACCACGGGCCATGGCTGTGATCGATCCGGTGAAAGTCGTGATTGAAAACATGGCGGAAGGCGATGTGATGGTGACCATGCCGAATCATCCGAACAAACCGGAGATGGGCAGCCGTGAAGTGCCGTTCAGCCGTGAAATCTGGATTGATCGCGCGGACTTCCGTGAAGAAGCGAACAAGCAGTACAAGCGTCTGGTGCTGAATAAAGAAGTGCGCCTGCGCAATGCGTTTGTGATTAAAGCAGAACGCGCGGAAAAAGACAGCGAAGGCAATATCACCACTATCTACTGCACCTATGATCCGGAAACTCTGAATAAAGATCCGGCTGACGGACGTAAAGTGAAAGGCGTCATCCACTGGGTCAGCGTGAAACACGCGGTACCGGCGGAAATCCGTCTGTATGACCGTCTGTTCAGTGTACCGAACCCGGGCGCAGAGGATGATTTCCTGTCGACGCTTAATCCGGATTCTCTGGTGATCCGTCAGGGCTTTGTGGAGCCGTCACTGGTTGCCGCTGACAGCAGCAAACCGTATCAGTTTGAGCGCGAAGGGTATTTCTGTGCTGATGCCAAATTATCCTCAGCAGATAAATTAGTCTTTAACCGGACTGTCGGCCTGCGTGATACCTGGGCAAAAATTGAAAGTAAATAACTGATAACACAGTGTTACTGATATAAAAAAAGCCGTTCGCAGGAACGGCTTTTTTGTGTGCATGTGTTCTGAAAAACGGCAACAAAAAAGGCGCGGTACGCGCCTTTCATACAATTCGGTTACCGGAGAGAATTATTTTTTCTCGTCGTGGATACCATCATCAGAACGGCAGTCGCCATCCGCACAGTGACCGTACAGGTACAGGCTGTGGTTGGTGAGTTTAATACCATGGCGTTCCGCGATATTTTTCTGACGTGATTCAATGGATTCATCACTGAATTCAATCACTTTACCGCAATCCAGGCAGATCAGATGATCGTGGTGGTGTTGCTGGGTCAGTTCAAAAACGGATTTGCCGCCCTCAAAGTTATGACGGGTGACAATACCGGCGTCATCAAACTGGTTCAGAACGCGGTAGACAGTTGCGAGTCCAATCTCTTCACCGATATCGATCAGTTTTTTGTAGAGATCTTCCGCACTGACGTGATGGCACTCCGGATCCTGCAACACTTCCAGAATCTTCAGGCGGGGAAGTGTGACTTTCAGCCCTGCATTTTTCAATGCTTTATTGTTATCGGTCATGCGGATTTAGTCCTATATTGTCGCTGGTGAGCGCACACTCAGGAAAACGCTCAACGGCTGAACACAATGTCCGGCTATCAAAAGGTGTCAGGTGCGATTCGCCTGACCGATGCCGGACCGGATAAATAATATCATTACATAAATAAGCAGAATTATCATTCGCAATTTAAGGGAAAACCTTAAATTGCCAGGATCTCGTCGAGACTCATTTCTTCGCGGATCTGCTCAACCCATTTTGCCACGCGTTCGTTAGTCAGCTCCGGCTGGCGATCTTCATCAATAGCCAGGCCGATAAAGTGACTGTCGTCCGCCAGGCCTTTTGACTCTTCAAAATGATAGCCTTCTGTCGGCCAGTGGCCCACAATGGTCGCGCCGCGCGGTTCAATGATGTCACGGATGGTGCCCATGGCGTCACAGAAATACTCTGCGTAATCCTCCTGGTCACCACAACCGAAGATAGCCACAATTTTACCGTTAAAATCAATTTCTTCCAGTGTCGGGAAGAAATCATCCCAGTCACACTGTGCTTCGCCGTAATACCAGGTCGGGATACCCAGCAGTAAGAAATCAAACCCTTCGATGTCCTCTTTGCTGCACTTGGCAACATCCCGGACTTCAGCAACGTCATCGCCGAGTAATTTCTGAATCATTTTAGCGATATTTTCTGTGTTACCGGTGTCACTACCAAAAAATATACCTGCGATTGCCATAAATAAGCCTCTCAACCGAAAATCTCTGTGCCTGCAAAAGGACGCCGCGGCGACAACAAGCAGAAATTATAACTATTTCATCTTAATAAATACTATTCTGACGAAAACAGTATTTGAAGTCTGTCAAATTTGTGTGGTGTGTCGTCTCACAATTTGGTGCATAAATCTGAACGCTGAAGGTAATCAAGCAGAATTTGCTCGATAAGTTCGCCCCGGTTCACGTTTTCTTCGTATGCCAGCTGGTTCAGGGCATCGACAATATCCGCATTCAGTTTGAGCTCAACGCGGCGTAATCCGTTAACTTTGTCACGCCGCAGCTGATTGCGTTTGTTAATCCGCAACTGCTCATCACGGGAGAGCGGGTTTGTTTTCGGTCGTCCGGGCCGGCGTTCGTCAGCGAACAAATCCAGCGTGGTACGATCCGTTTGTTCTTTGGCCATAATTTTACTACGAAAAGGCGGATTACAATGATAAACGCGCAATGATACACCGCCATCCCGCTTACCGCCACCGCTTCGCAGCCTGTTACCGCGGATTTCGTGCAGATTGATTAACATCCCGCCGTCTGCCCGCTTGTGCGGCAGCCCTGCGGAACGGGTGACAAGCGGTGTCAATGGGTTCTTTATTGTAATTATCATTATGAATATATTAGAAAAAAAAGAGTTCTGAACTCAGGATAACGGAGTGTTTTTGAGGGCGGGTATTACGTAGTATGTATTTTCAGCAAGGGAATAACAGAGGGCGCGCACATGGATCGTATCTCAAAACCGGCGGTGTTATCGCGGATGTCGCACAAAAAGTATCTGTGCGGCCACAAAGTAAAGCAGATGCTGACGGTGTTTATCCGTCCGCTTCAGTATTTGTGTCTGATTTTATCCGGCTGCTGTCTGCTGGATATCTGTTTTGATCTGCCGGGGCAGGATGTCAGACAACAGGTGCGTTCTGTTGTGGCCTGGTGGCAGGAGAGTGACACTGACAGCCTGATACTGAGTTTCCGTCAGTGAAGAAACGCCGCCGTGACGGCGGCACTGCTGTCAGGCTTTACCCAGGAAACGGCTGATGGCGCGCAGAACCGCGTCCGGTTTTTCAGCGTGTACCCAGTGGCCGCATCCGGCAATCACATGGGCGGTTGCCTGCGGGAACTGCGCCATAATGGCATCGCGGTATTCCGGTTTCACATACGATGAGTTACCGCCGGGGATAAGCAGCAGCGGAACTTGTTGCGGCGGCAGGGTTTCCCAGCCGATGATGGATTCATACTGTGCTTTGATAACCGGCAGATTGAATTTCCATTCTCCCTGCTTAAAGGATTTCAGCAGAAACGGAATAACGCTTTCTTCACGGATGCGCCGCGCCATAATTGCGGTGGCCTCAGTGCGCGTGGTGACACCGGCGGCGGTAACATCTTCCAGTGCCGCAATAATCTCATCATGACGGCGTACGCCGTAAGCAACGGGAGCCATATCAATTACAATCAGCTTTTCAGTGACATCCGGAGCCAGTGCTGCCAGCGCCATGGCGATTTTTCCGCCCATGGAATGGCCAATCACAATCACTTTTTCAATGTTCAGAGAGCGGATAAGATCAAGCACATCCTGCGCCATTTCCCGGTACGTCATGGTTTGTACGCGCGGTGAATCGCCGTGGTTACGGACATCAATCTGTATTACGGTATGTGTTTTCCGCAGTTCACGACCAAGCACCCCGAGGTTATGCAGATCACCGAACAAACCGTGGATCAGAACAATGGGTGTGGTGTGATGTGATATTTCAGGCGTGAATATTTCATGATGAAGTAATGCAGGTAATTTCATATTAACAACCGATCCGCAGAGCAAAACAGGCGGATATGATGACACGGCAGCCCCCGGAAACCAACATGTTAAGTAAATGTTTCTGTGATTGATTGTGTGTCCGGAAACGATAACTTACTGATTTATTTTTTAAATGCCGGACGGGACAAACTGCGGGGTTTTTAGTTTAAGTTATTGAAATTTTACTTGTTTTGTTTTGCTTTTTTCTATCTTATAATAACGTGTTTCGCGTTAACGAATAAAAGAACCGGGTAGAAATGAAAACAATCGATGTAGATGAAGAACTTTACAGTTATATTGCCAGCCACACACAGCACATTGGTGAAAGCGCATCGGAAATTTTACGCCGTATGCTCAATTTAGGGCCGCAGACGCCGGGTGCCACCTGCACACCTGTTGCAGCTGACAGCGCGGATAACAAAACTCCGCCGGTTACCCCGCGTCCGGTAAAAGCCACGTCTCAGGATCCGGTCCGTGTCATGCGCGAACTGCTGTTATCCGACAGTTATGCTGAGAAAAAGAAAACGATCGATCGTTTTATGCTGGTGTTATCCGCACTGTATAATATTGATCCGCAAGGGTTCAGCAAGAGTACCGATGAACTCCACGGCCGTACCCGTGTCTATTTTGCCGGTGATGAGCACACACTGCTGGCCAGCGGTAAAACCAGCAAACCTCGTCACATTCCGGGCACGCCGTTCTGGGTTATCACTAACACCAATACTCAGCGTAAGCAGAGCATGGTAGAACAGATTATGCAGGGAATGGGCTTCCCGGCAAATACTGTCGAGAAAGTCTGCAATACCCTGTAAGGGGTATTTATCTGCCGGTGACGGCGTAATCAGGGGAGAATGACACAGTGGCTCATACGCACCCGCGGGCTGGCCAGCCTGCGCAACAATCCGATTTAATCAATGTGGCGCAGCTAACCTCTCAGTATTATACCCTTGCACCTGATGCGGCGGATCCGGCACAGCAGGTCAAATTCGGGACTTCCGGCCACCGCGGCAGTGCGGCGCGCGGCAGTTTCAATGAAGCACATATTCTGGCGGTCACTCAGGCAATCGCCGAAATCCGTCAGCAGCAGGGCATTACCGGGCCGTGCTACGTGGGTAAAGATACCCACGCCCTCTCTGAAGCGGCATTTCAGACGGTGTTATCCGTACTGGCAGCAAATGGTGTCCGCGTTATTATTCAGGAAAACAATGGGTTCACCCCGACACCGGCGGTGTCTCATGCCATCCTGACTTACAATCGCGATCATGCGGATAAAGCGGACGGTATTGTGATCACCCCGTCGCACAACCCGCCGGAAGATGGCGGCATCAAATATAACCCGCCGACCGGCGGCCCGGCAGATACTGACCTCACCTCTGTTATCGAAAAGCGTGCCAATGTGCTGCTGGCCGGTAATATGGCGCAGGTGAAACAGATGCCGGTGTGTGATGCCTTGCGCAGCCCGCTGGTTACGGCGGTGAACCTGATTGAACCCTATGTCAGTTCACTCAGTGACGTGATCAACATGGATGCTATCCGTAACGCGAAACTTAAAATCGGCGTGGATCCGCTGGGCGGTGCCGGGATTGAGTACTGGAAACGCATCCGTGATTTTTATGATCTGGATATTGAGCTGGTCAATGAACAGGTGGATCAGACATTCCGTTTTATGCCGCTGGATCACGACGGGGTTATCCGTATGGATTGCTCCTCAAAATGGGCGATGGCGGGGCTGCTCAGCATGCGTGACCGCTTCTCACTGGCCTTCGCCAATGATCCGGATTACGATCGCCACGGGATTGTGACGCCGAAAGGGCTGATGAACCCGAATCATTACCTGGCGGTGGCGATTAACTATTTATTTCAGCACCGTCCGGACTGGCCGGCCTCTGTTGGTGTCGGCAAAACCCTGGTGTCCAGTGCGATGATTGATCGCGTGGTTGCGGATTTGCAGCGTGATCTGGTGGAAGTCCCGGTCGGATTCAAGTGGTTTGTGGACGGGCTGTATAACGGCACGCTGGGTTTCGGCGGTGAAGAGAGCGCCGGTGCTTCTTTCCTGCGTTTTGACGGTACGCCGTGGTCAACCGATAAAGACGGTATTATCCTCTGCCTGCTGGCGGCGGAACTGACTGCCGTGACCGGCAAAAACCCGCAGCAGCATTATGATGAGCTGGCGGAAAAATTCGGTTCGCCGTGCTACAGCCGGATCCAGGCAGCGGCCAGTCACGCAGAGAAATCCCGGCTGTCAAAACTGTCTCCGGAAATGGTGACCGCAGATACCCTGGCCGGTGATCCGATCACCGCCCGTCTGACAGCCGCGCCGGGTAACGGCGCGTCGATTGGCGGCCTGAAAATCATGAGTGAGCAGGGATGGTTTGCCGCGCGTCCTTCCGGTACGGAAGATGCCTACAAAATCTACTGTGAAAGTTTCCGTGGTCCGGAACATCTGGCACAGATAGAAAAAGAAGCAATTGAAATAGTCAACCAGGTGATTGCGGACTGACGTATTCTCCGGAAAAGCAGCGCGGAGCGGATCTTCCCCTCCGCGTTTTTTTGCCTGTCTCAGCCCAGCGCAACCATCAGTGCACCAACGGTGATCAGCGCAACACCACCGGCCGCAATCATAGAAATTTTTTCACCGAACAGGATCACGGCAAAAATCACAGCAAAAACCACACTCAGTTTATCAATCGGAATCGGGGCCACCTGTGAAACCTGACCGTTTTTTATTGCCATAAAATAGAACAGCCAGGAAAGCGCCCCGGCAATCCCGCTCAGAGCGATAAAGAACAGGGCTTTACGATTTTCGATTATTTCACTGATAAGATTAAGTTTTCCCTGAACCACCACCACGCCGACCAGAAACAGCGCCATAATCACTGCACGGATCGCGGTTGCGGTATTGGCATCCAGATGCTGTAAGCCCATTTTTCCGAAGACAGCAACCATTGCGGCACTGATGGCAGACAGCAGGGCATAGATCAGCCAGGTACTCATAATAAATAATTCCCATTATCAATTAGTGGAGTGAATATCATAAGGCATTTTCATTAGCGTGGTAGCTTAATTTTGAATAATAAAATTGTTAATAAAATGATAAAAAATAACAATTATGTAATTTAATTACTTAAAAGGGGCAATTTGTGCGTATCATACCGTCATCAAGTGGTCAGATGAGTGGTAAAATTTCACCAGACGGGTTACTATGAAAGGGAAGTACATTCGGTGATTATTGCTGTTCTGCGATAATCCGTTATTAAGGAGGGTCTCAATGTCAACATTTCAGGCATATCCGTTGCATAAGGTTCTCTTGCGCCGTACCGGTGCAGTATCTTTAGGTATCCTGGCGTTCCCGTTTATGCTGTTCTACCGGGATCGCGCCCGCTTCTGGAGCTATCTGTACCGCGTGTGGTCCAAGACAAGTGATAAACCGGTCTGGCTGGCACGTTCAGAAAATGCGGTAAGCAGCACTCAGCAGCACTGATACCGGCATCCGGAAAGCAAAAGAGACGCCCGGCGATGTTATCGCGGGGCGTTTTTTTATGCCTGCAAATTGCTATTGGCGGGCAGGGAAGGTATGGTAAATCTATCCGCACGGACAGGAAAAATGTATGAATCATATTGAATTAGAACAGATTATTAATGAAAAACTGGCAGTACAGGAATTTCAGGATTATGCCCCGAACGGTCTGCAGGTTGAAGGGCGTGAACAGGTTCAGCGTGTGGTGACCGGCGTGACCGCCTGTCAGGCCCTGCTGGATGAAGCGGTGAGACTGAATGCGGACGCGGTGCTGGTGCATCACGGCTATTTCTGGAAAAACGAGCCGGTCAGTATCCGGGGCATGAAACAGCGCCGGATCAAAACACTGCTGTGTAACGATATGAATTTATACGGTTATCACCTGCCGCTGGATGCCCATCCGGAGCTGGGTAATAACGCGAAACTGGCGCAATTGATGGGGGTTACGGTCACAGGACAGGTTGATCCGCTGCTTCCGTGTGGTGAGTTCGCGCAGCCGGTCAGCGGTGAGGAACTGGCACAGCGTTTACAGCAGGGGCTGGATCGGGAGATTCTGCATTGCGGGGATAATGCGCCTGCTCAGATTAAAAAACTGGGCTGGTGTACAGGCGGTGGTCAGAGTTTTATTCAGGCAGCCGCAGATGCGGGACTTGACGGCTTTGTGACCGGTGAAGTGTCAGAGCAGACAATTCATATCGCCCGTGAATGCGGGATGCACTTCTTTGCTGCCGGTCACCATGCCACCGAGCGCGGCGGGATCCGTGCTCTGGGTGAATGGTTACAAAAAACTCACGGACTGGATGTCATCTTTGTGGATATCCCGAATCCTGCATAATCTTTAACATAAAAAGCCGGTCAGAAGACCGGCTTTTTCTTATGTGGTTTGTACTGTCTTGCGCGGTGCACAGATAAGTGTCCCGGCAGCACAGACACACAGTGACATGCCGAGATTCTGACTAAGCCCGGCCAATGCCAGCCCGCCGCCAATCAGCAGGTAATACATCAGACCGAGCAGCGCACCGGCAGTACCGAGGCGGTCACGGTAATCCTGTAACACACCGGCAAGAATATTCGGAATGGCTAGCCCGTAACAAATCACGATACCTGTCACCGGCAGCACAAACAAAATCGATCCTGACAACAGCCAGACTGCAGCAGCGCTGACCATACCGATGATGGCAGCAAGACGGATCAGTGAATGGTTGTGCCATCCGCGTTTAAGCAGGACACGGTTGATCACAGAGCCTGCGGCCACACCAAGCGCGAGCAGTAATCCGCTGTAACCGAATACCTGTTGTGTAAAGCCCAGCCGGCTGAAATAAAACGGTGCTAACTGGTAGTAGCTGAACAGGCTGATATTCAGAAAGGCAATCAGCAGCACATTGCGCAGAATAAAGCGATCACTCAGCATACGACCGGCTGTTTCCGGCAGCGAAACTGACGTGATATATGCCGGACGTGTTTCCGGTAACCGGAGTGCTGTCCATACCAGCAGAACAACGGCCAGTACCGCAAGTCCGGTAAAGACTCCCTGATATCCGGCGAAACCGGTCAGTACCGCACCGCTGAACATCCCCAGTGCCGGGCTGACAGCCAGTGCTATTCCCATGACAGAGAACACTTTCGCCAGCTCATCCCCGCGGTAACAGTCACGCATGATAGTTTGCGTGCCGACTGAGCCGACTGCAGCCCCGAAGGCAGACAGCATCCGCAGGATCAGTAATACACTGAAATCCCGGGTGATAACCGCACCACAGGAGGCGGCAGCGTAAAGTATCAGGCCGCTCAGCATGGTGCGTCTGCGCCCGGCGATATCACATAAACGTCCCCAGGTGACTACGCCGAGTGCGAAGGCGAAGAAGTACAGGGACAGTGTCTGTCCTGCCTGTGCCGCACTGATGCCGAATCCCTGTGCGATATCCGTCAGCGCCGGGCTGTAGATGGTTTCCGCTATCTGCGGGAACATCATCAGGGCAACGGCAAGTGTTAATGCGGGTTTTTGTATTGTCATTTTGCCCCCCTTTTTTGTAACTAAAATGAACGGGACGCAGATTAGCAAAAGGCGGGATGTCTTATTATAATAATAAGGACATTCTGTTTATCAAAAGGGACAATATGGCGTGGCTGAAGCAAAGTGATGCATTTGATGCGGACAGCTATTCCGCACCACTGATTGGCATTGCCGCAGAGATGGCGGTACAGCATGACTCCGGTTTTCACCGCCATCAGCGCGGACAACTGCTGTTTACCGAACGGGGGGCGATTCAGATCACCCTGACGGACACACTCTCCGTTCTGCCGCCGACGCGGGTGGCGTGGATCCCGCCGCAGGCGCTGCACCGCGCGCAGATGTTTGAGGCTGTCGGCTACCGCTCGCTGTATCCGGATGCCCGGCTCAGCGCCCGTCTGCCACCGACCTGTGAAATTTTCGGCGTATCACCGCTGCTGCGCGAGATCCTGTTTCTCTTTGCCGGACTGCCGTTTGACAGTGACTGGACGCAACCCCGTTTACAGCATCTGCTGCCGGTGTTTCTGGATGAACTGGCGCTGGCCGGACGGGAAGATATGCAGTTACCGCTGCCGTCGGACCGGCGGCTGAAAACCCTGGATACCCGGATACTGCCGCCGCCGCTTAATGAACTGGCATCCCGCTGCGGTGCCGGGGAAAAGACGATCACCCGGATTTTCCGGCGGGAAACCGGTATGAGTTACCAGCAGTGGCGGCAGCAGTGGCGATTAATAAAATCTGTTGAACTTTTGGCGAAAAAATACCGCAGCAGTGATATTGCACAGGCGATCGGATTTGCCAGTGACAGCGCGTTTGTCTCTTTCTTCCGTAAGATGACCGGGAAAACACCCGGTGAATATATGGGTAAATGAATAGTCCGGAGTTAAAAATGCATAAAAAAACCCTCCGGGGAGGGTTTTATAAGGATTAATACGGTATTGTCACGATGAATAGCGTTTGGTGACTTTGGTTTCAAACGGACGCTCAGTGTAACCGGTATAAAGCTGGCGCGGACGGGCAATTTTCAGGCCGTCGTCGTGCATTTCGCTCCAGTGGGCGATCCAGCCGATGGTGCGGCCGATGGCAAAGATCACGGTGAACATATTTGACGGAATACCCAGTGCTTTCAGAATGATACCGGAGTAGAAATCCACGTTCGGGTAGAGTTTCTTCTCAATGAAGTACGGGTCGTTCAGTGCGATACGTTCCAGCTCCATCGCCACTTCCAGCAGGCTGTCATTCAGGCCCAGTTCGTTCAGCACCTCGTGACAGGTTTCGCGCATTACTTTGGCACGCGGGTCATGGTTTTTGTACACGCGGTGGCCGAAGCCCATCAGACGGAAAGAGTCATTTTTGTCTTTGGCGCGCTCAATAAAGGCCGGGATGTGATCGACCGTCTGGATCTCTTCCAGCATACGCAGGCAGGCTTCGTTCGCGCCGCCGTGAGCAGGTCCCCACAGGGAGGCAATACCGGCAGCAATACAGGCAAACGGGTTGGCACCGGAAGAACCGGCGGTCCGGACTGTGGAGGTGGACGCATTCTGCTCGTGATCAGCGTGCAGGATCAGGATTCGGTCCATCGCGCGTTCCAGTACCGGGTTAACCACGTATTCTTCACACGGGGTGGCAAACATCATACGCAGGAAGTTACCGGCGTAGGAAAGATTGTTTTTCGGATAAACGAATGGCTGTCCGACAGAATATTTGTAGCACATTGCCGCGACGGTCGGCATTTTGGAGAGCAGACGGTAAGCCGCGATTTCGCGGTGGCGCGGATTATTCACATCCAGCGAGTCATGGTAGAACGCCGCCAGTGCACCGGTCACGCCGCAGAGCACGGCCATCGGGTGAGAGTCACGGCGGAACCCGTTGAATAAGCGGGTGATCTGCTCGTGGATCATGGTGTGGCGTTTTACGGTTTCTTTAAATTCGTCATACTCTTTCTGGTCCGGCGCTTCGCCGTACAGCAGGATGTAGCACACTTCCAGATAATCAGATTTCATCGCCAGCTCTTCAATCGGGAAGCCGCGATGTAACAGGATACCTTCATCACCGTCGATATATGTGATTTTTGATTCACAGGACGCAGTGGAGGTGAAGCCGGGATCAAAGGTGTAGTAGCCTTTTCCGCCGAGCGTCCGGACATCAACTACGGGCTGGCCGAGAGTCGGGCTCAGGATATCCAGATCAGTAACCCTGACGCCGTTTAGTGTCAGCTCCGCCTTTGTATTAGACATGTAGGTCTCCTTAGCGCATTTATTATTTGTTTTGCAATCTTTTGTGATAACCCCTGATGCGTTACCTGAATGGATACCGTACCTGGTGTTACGTTATCCGGTACGGCGCACAATGGGTTATCAGATTGTTAATGAAACTTTGTGTTGCGATAAAAGTTATGTTGTACAGCAAGATATTGTGCATTTTTTGCAAGTTACACTTTTGCATAAGTTTGCACTTACGGGAAGTCTTTCTTGCCGGTAATCGTCGTTTTAATTTTTGTATTTAACCACATAATGTAATTCAAATGTTGTCAAAATGTCACAAGTAATAATAATGGGCGTTTTTATTGTGTGAACCGTGATCTTATTCACTGTTCTGGCTAAATCTGTCCAAACATTTTGTATGGGAATTGTAATCATATTGTGAAGTCCATATACTGCCTCAAGGTCTCCGGAATTCCCTGAAGCAGGAGCACCCAGCGTAACTGAATCATTACTTTTGTAAAACAATACGGATGTGGATTTTACTTAAGGATTGTTCTTATTTCCCCAGCGCTGTCTGATTTCCGCCCGGGTCCGGAGGAAGGAAAAATAATAAAGAGCTGTGTGGGCAAAATTGTGAAAAAACAACGACCTGTCAATTTAGACTTGCAGACGATCCACTTTCCGATCCCTGCAATCGCTTCAATTTTACACCGTGTCTCAGGCGTCATTACCTTCATTGCTGTAGCGATTCTGCTGTGGTTATTAGGGTTGTCGCTGTCCTCGCCGGAAGGGTTTGCGCAGGCTGCTGATATCATGAGCGGTTTCTTCGCGAAGTTTATCCTCTGGGGCATCCTCACTGCATTGGCTTACCACATCTGTGGTGGCATTCGTCACATGTTAATGGATTTCGGATTTGTTGATGAAACGCTGGCTGCCGGTATTTCATCCGCGAAGATTTCCATGGTTCTGACTGTGATTTTAGCCGTGTTGGCGGGGGTTCTGGTATGGTGAAAAATTCAAAAATCAGTGCGACCACGCTCGGCCGTAATGGTATTCAGGATTGGTTAATTCTGCGTGCCAGCGCCATTGTGATTACACTTTATGTACTCTACCTCATCGGTTTTGTGGCTTTTACCTCCGACATCACTTATGACGTCTGGTACAGCTTCTTTACCGCTTCATTCACTCAGGTGTTCACCACTCTGACACTGATCGCCATTCTCGCCCATGCCTGGGTCGGGTTATGGCAGGTACTGACGGACTACGTCAAGTGCCTGAGCCTGCGCCTGCTGCTGCAATTTATTATCATTATTGTGCTGGCAGCCTATGTCATTTACGGTTCAATCATTGTGTGGGGTGTCTAAATGAGCTTACCTGTCAGAGAGTTTGACGCAGTTGTTATCGGTGCAGGCGGCGCAGGTATGCGCGCGGCACTTCAGATTTCTCAGTCCGGCCTGTCCTGTGCCCTGTTATCCAAAGTGTTCCCGACCCGCTCTCATACAGTATCCGCCCAGGGCGGTATCACTGTGGCGCTGGGGAATACCCATCCGGATAACTGGGAATGGCATATGTACGACACCGTAAAAGGGTCGGATTACATCGGTGACCAGGATGCTATCGAATACATGTGTAAAACCGGCCCGGAAGCGGTGCTGGAACTGGAGCACATGGGGTTACCGTTCTCCCGTCTGGACGACGGCAGTATTTATCAGCGCCCGTTCGGCGGGCAGTCCAAAGACTTCGGGGGTGAGCAGGCTGCACGTACTGCCGCTGCGGCTGACCGTACCGGTCACGCACTGCTGCATACGCTGTATCAGCAGAACCTGAAAAATCACACCACGATTTTCTCCGAATGGTATGCCCTGGATCTGGTGAAAAACCAGGATGGTGCCATTATGGGCACCACCGCTATCTGTATCGAAACCGGTGAAGTGGTCTATTTCAAAGCCAAAGCCACCATTCTGGCAACCGGTGGTGCGGGGCGTATCTATCAGTCCACCACTAACGCCCATATCAACACCGGTGATGGTGTCGGTATGGCAGTCCGTGCCGGTATTCCGCTGCAGGATATGGAAATGTGGCAGTTCCACCCGACCGGGATTGCCGGAGCCGGGGTGCTGGTCACTGAAGGCTGCCGTGGTGAGGGCGGTTATCTGCTCAATAAAGATGGTGAGCGTTTTATGGAGCGCTACGCACCGAACGCCAAAGATCTTGCCGGGCGTGACGTGGTTGCCCGTTCCATTATGATCGAAATCCGCGAAGGCCGTGGTTGTGACGGCCCGTGGGGACCGCATGCCAAACTGAAACTCGACCATCTGGGTAAAGATGTGCTGGAATCCCGTCTGCCGGGTATTCTGGAACTGTCACGGACATTCGCCCACGTCGATCCGGTCAAAGAGCCGATTCCGGTTATCCCGACCTGCCACTATATGATGGGCGGCATCCCGACCAAAGTCACCGGTCAGGTTGTGACCATGAATGAGCAGGGTGAGGATGTGCTGGTGCCGGGTCTGTTTGCGGTCGGTGAAATTGCCTGTGTCTCTGTTCACGGTGCAAACCGTCTCGGCGGTAACTCACTGCTTGACCTGGTCGTCTTCGGCCGTTCAGCCGGTCTGCATCTGAAAGAATCCATTCTGGAGCAGGGCGCAATGCGTGATGCCGGTGAATCGGATATTGATGCGGCACTGGCACGTCTGAACCGCTGGAATAACACCCGCAGCGGTGAGGATCCGGTTGCTATCCGCAAGGCCCTGCAATCCTGTATGCAGCACAACTTCTCGGTATTCCGCGAAGGGGATGCGATGGCCAAAGGACTGGAAGAGCTGAAAGCCATTAAAGAGCGCCTGCAGTATGCGCGTCTGGATGACACCTCATCAGAATTCAACACCCAGCGTATCGAGTGTCTGGAACTGGATAACCTGATGGAAACGGCATATTCCACTGCAATGGCCGCCAACTTCCGTACTGAAAGCCGTGGTGCGCACAGCCGCTTTGACTATCCGGATCGTGATGATGCGAACTGGCTGTGTCATTCCCTGTACCTGCCGCAATCTGAAACCATGACACGCCGTGCGGTGAACATGCAGCCTAAGCTGCGCGAACCGTTCCCGCCGAAGATTCGTACTTACTGATGTGTGGTGATGAGGCATTTGCGGAGAGAATACTATGAAAGTTGAATTTTCAGTTTATCGCTATAACCCGGATGTGGATAACGCACCACACATGCAGAACTATCAGCTGGATGTGGAAGAAGGCCGGGACATGATGGTGCTGGATGCCCTGATTCTGCTGAAAGAACAGGATCCAAGTTTATCGTTCCGCCGCTCCTGCCGTGAAGGCGTGTGCGGTTCTGACGGTATCAATATGAACGGCAAAAACGGTCTGGCCTGTATCACACCGTTGTCGGCGCTGATGAAAGGCGGCAAAAAAGTGGTGATCCGTCCGCTGCCGGGCTTACCGGTGGTGCGGGATCTTGTGGTGGATATGGGGCAGTTCTACGCGCAGTATGAAAAGATCCGCCCGTATCTGATCAACGACAACAAAAACCCGCCGGCGCGTGAGCATTTACAGTCACCGGCGCAGCGTGAAAAGCTCGATGGTCTGTACGAATGTATCCTGTGTGCCTGCTGCTCGACATCCTGCCCGTCCTTCTGGTGGAACCCGGACAAATTTATCGGCCCGGCCGGTTTATTAGCCGCGTACCGCTTCCTGACGGACAGCCGCGATACCGAGACAGAATCCCGTCTTGACGACATCAGTGATGCTTTCAGCGTATTCCGCTGTCACGGTATCATGAACTGCGTCAGTGTCTGTCCGAAAGGGCTGAATCCGACAAAAGCAATTGGTCATATTAAATCAATGTTATTGAAACGCAGTGCATAATTGACTTTATTCTGCTTAAGCGATTGATAATAATAAGATGCCTGCCCGGCAGGCATCTTTTACCAACCCGTAACAATAGGCATAATCTATCGCAGTAAGTGTTAGAAGCGACAATAAATGTAGTTAATTGTGATTAAGATGTGAGTTTTTTGGTTTAAATGTAAGTATGGTTATAGACAGTACAGGGATCTTCAGCAACGGTTATTCCGTTGCTAAAGGTTCCTCAGGGATACACAGAACATAAGATGCACAAGCACCACCCGGGAATCCTTTACGCACCGCAATGTATCGCGGTATTAGTTATCACGGCGAAAACTAAACCCGGCCTCATTCAGGTTGCAGGGCAGCGGCAGACGGGGAATCCGCAGAACAGAGTCACTCTGTTTTCCGGACGGACACGCAGCCGGTACACCGCAGCCGGAAAGACAACGGGGATGAAGCTCTAAGCTTAAGGGATCATAATGCAGAACGGCGCACTGAAGGACTGGCTGGATTCCAGCTTTCTGGCTGGAGAAAACCAGGCCTACATAGAAGATATCTATGAAGACTATCTGAACGATCCGTCCTCCGTCGATGGAAGTTGGCGGGAGATTTTCGACTCACTGCCGAAAGCGGACATCACAGAACAACCTCATTCACAGACGCGCGACTACTTCCGTCGTCTGGCCAAAGATTCGACCCGCTACCACACTTCCGTCAGCGATCCGGCGATGGATTCCAAGCAGGTCAAAGTCCTGCAGCTTATCAACGCATTCCGCTTCCGCGGTCATCAGAATGCCAACCTTGACCCGCTCGGCCTGTGGAAACAGGAACCGGTTCCGGATCTGGACCCGGCGTTCCACAATCTGACCAAAGCCGATTTTGATGAAACCTTTAACGTCGGTTCTTTTGCCATCGGCAGCGAAACCATGCAGCTGAGCGAGCTGTTTGACGCATTAAAACGTATTTACTGCGGCTCCATTGGTGCCGAGTACATGCATATCACCAATACCGAAGAGAAACGCTGGCTCCAGCAACGTCTGGAATCCGTTGACGTCAGTAAACTGTTCAGTGCTGATGAAAAACGGCGTTTCCTGGCGGATCTGACCGCCGCTGAAGGGCTGGAGCGCTATCTCGGGGCGAAATTCCCGGGCGCAAAACGCTTCTCACTGGAAGGGGGCGATTCCCTCATTCCGATGCTGAAAGACCTGATCCGTCATGCCGGTAAGCAGGACACCCGCGAAGTGGTGCTGGGTATGGCACACCGCGGCCGTCTGAACGTACTGGTTAACCTGTTCGGTAAAAAACCGGCAGATCTGTTTGATGAGTTTGCCGGTAAACACAAAGATCATCTGGGAACCGGTGACGTGAAATACCATCAGGGTTTCTCGTCTGATTTCGTGACAGAAGGGGCTCAGGTGCATCTGGCGCTCGCCTTTAACCCGTCTCACCTTGAGATTGTCAGCCCGGTGGTCATCGGCTCTGTCCGCGCCCGCCGTGACCGTCTGCCGGAAAGCCTGAGCAAAATGGTTCTTCCGATCACCATTCACGGTGACTCCGCGGTAACCGGCCAGGGGATTGTTCAGGAAACCCTGAATATGTCACAGGCACGGGGCTATGAAGTGGGCGGGACTGTCCGCATTGTTATCAATAACCAGATTGGTTTCACCACCTCTAACCCGAAAGATACCCGGTCAACGGAATACTGTACTGACATCATGAAGATGGTACAGGCTCCTATTTTCCACGTGAATGCTGATGATCCGGAAGCGGTGGCCTTTGTGACCCGCCTGGCACTGGATTTCCGTAACACCTTTAACCGCGATGTGATGATCGACCTGGTCTGCTACCGCCGTCACGGCCATAACGAGGCGGATGAGCCGAGTGCAACCCAGCCGATGATGTACCAGAAAATCAAACAGCACCCGACACCGCGCAAAATCTACGGCGACAAACTGATTGCCGAAGGTGTGGTGGCTGCCGGTGATGTGACTGAAATGGTCAATATGTACCGTGATGCGATGGACCGCGGTGACTGTGTGGTGGAAGAGTGGCGTGAAATCGGTAAAGCCGCGCTCACCTGGGAACCGTACCTGAATCACAACTGGAATGACAGCTACGCTAATAAAGTGGAACTGAAACGCCTCAGTGATCTGGCGCGCCGTATCAGTACCGTGCCGGAAGAAGTGCATATGCACCCGCGTGTCGAAAAAATCTATACCGACCGTGCGGAAATGGCGGAAGGTAACAAACTGCTCGACTGGGGTGCGGCGGAGAATCTGGCCTACGCAACACTGGTGGATGAAGGTGTTCCGGTGCGTCTGTCCGGTGAGGATGCGGGACGCGGTACGTTCTTCCATCGTCATGCGGTTATCCATAACCAGAGCAACGGCTCCTGCTATGTGCCGCTGATGAATGTCCATAATGCCCAGGGACGCTTCAATGTGTGGGACTCTGTCCTGTCTGAGGAAGCGGTACTGGCCTTTGAATACGGCTATGCAACCACCGATCCGCGCGGTCTGACTATCTGGGAAGCCCAGTTCGGTGACTTTGCCAACGTGGCACAGGTAGTGATTGACCAGTTCATCAGCTCCGGCGAACAGAAATGGGGCCGGATGTGCGGACTGGTGATGTTACTGCCGCACGGCTACGAAGGCCAGGGGCCGGAGCACTCCAGTGCCCGTCTGGAACGTTATCTCCAGCTTTGCGCCGAACAGAACATGCAGGTCTGTGTTCCGTCAACCCCGGCACAGGTTTACCATATGCTGCGCCGTCAGGCACTGCGCGGTATGCGTCGTCCGCTGATTGTCATGTCACCGAAATCACTGTTACGTCACCCGCTGGCGGTTTCTTCTCTGGAAGAACTGGCCGAAGGCCGCTTTGAGGCGGTTATCGGTGAAGCGGATGATCTGAATCCGGCAGATGTGAAGCGCGTTGTGCTGTGTTCCGGTAAGGTTTACTACGATTTACTGGAGCAGCGCCGTAAGAATAATCAGACGGATGTGGCGATTATCCGTATTGAACAGCTCTATCCGTTCCCGCATGAAGATATCCATGCGATTCTCGCGCCATTCAGCCATGTGAAAGATTTTGTCTGGTGCCAGGAAGAGCCGCTCAACCAGGGCGCGTGGTACTGCTGCCAGCATAATTTCCGTGATGCGGTTCCGGCAGGTGCAGCACTGCGTTATGCGGGCCGTCCGGCATCCGCATCTCCGGCCGTGGGTTATACGTCTGTTCACCAGCAGCAACAACAAGAGCTGGTTAATGATGCACTGAACGTTGAATAAATTAAGGAAAAGCAATGAGTAGCATAGAAATTCTGGTTCCTGATCTCCCCGAGTCTGTTGCCGATGCCACGGTGGCAACCTGGCACAAAAAACCGGGTGACAGCGTCGAACGTGATGAAGTGCTGGTGGAAATTGAAACAGACAAAGTCGTGCTGGAAGTTCCTGCCAGTGATTCCGGCGTTCTGGAAGCGGTGCTGGAAGAAGAAGGGGCAACTGTCCTTTCAAAACAACTGCTCGGACGCATCCGTCTCGGCGACAGCACCGGTCTGCCTGCAGAAATAAAAGAAAAAGTACAGTCCACACCGGCACAGCGTCAGAATGCGGGTCTGGATGAAGAAACCAATGATGCGGTAAGCCCGGCGGTGCGCCGCCTGCTCGCAGAGCACGGCCTGAAAGCGTCAGATATTACCGGCAGTGGTGTCGGTGGTCGTCTGACCCGCGAAGATGTTGAGAAACACCTGGCACAGCAGCCGAAAGCACCGGTGAAAGCTGCTGCTGAGCCGGTTTCTCAGGCTGGTTTACCGCACCGCAGTGAAAAACGTGTACCGATGACCCGTCTGCGCAAGCGTGTGGCAGAGCGTCTGCTGGAAGCGAAAAATAACACCGCAATGCTGACCACCTTTAACGAGGTGAGCATGAAGCCGGTGATGGATATGCGCAAACAGTACGGCGAATCGTTTGAAAAACGCCACGGTGTGCGCCTCGGTTTCATGTCTTTCTATGTGAAAGCGGTGGTTGAGGCACTGAAACGTTATCCGGAAGTGAACGCCTCTATCGACGGTACAGATGTGGTGTATCACAACTATTTCGATATCAGTATTGCGGTTTCCACACCGCGTGGTCTGGTAACACCGGTACTGCGTGATGCAGATGCACTGAGCATGGCAGAAATCGAAAAACGTATCAAAGAGCTGGCTGTCAAAGGTCAGGAAGGCAAACTGACAGTGGAAGATCTGACCGGCGGTAACTTTACCATTACCAACGGCGGTGTATTCGGCTCACTGATGTCCACACCTATCATTAACCCGCCGCAGAGTGCGATTCTGGGAATGCATGCGATTAAGGATCGTCCGATGGCGGTAAATGGTCAGGTGGTGATCCTGCCGATGATGTACCTGGCGCTCTCTTATGACCACCGTCTGATTGATGGCCGTGAATCTGTCGGATTCCTCGTGACCATTAAAGAGATGTTAGAAGACCCGGCACGTTTACTGCTCGACGTGTAACCAACCCTCATCCGGGCGGCATCGCGCTAAAACCGCCCGGCTGAACTCGCGACAGTGAATCTGTGTCCCTGCGCCGGGAAACCGGCGCTATCCAGGCAACAACAATAAGAGAGTCCGCTCTCATCAGACAAATTATGGATAGAACATCATGAATTTACACGAGTATCAGGCAAAACAACTCTTCACCCGGTATGGTTTACCTGCACCGGCAGGCTATGCCTGCTCCACACCCCGTGAAGCGGAAGAAGCAGCATCCAAAATCGGCAGCGGCCCGTGGGTCGTCAAATGCCAGGTTCATGCCGGGGGCCGCGGGAAAGCGGGTGGTGTGAAACTGGTTAAGAGCAAAGATGAAATTCGCGCGTTTGCCGAACAGTGGTTAGGCAAGCGTCTGGTTACCTATCAGACAGATGCACTGGGTCAGCCTGTGCATCAGGTGCTGGTGGAAGGCGCAACAGATATCGCCAAAGAGCTTTATCTGGGTGCAGTAGTGGATCGCGGTTCACGTCGCGTGGTCTTTATGGCCTCCACTGAAGGTGGTGTCGAAATTGAGAAAGTGGCACATGAAACACCGGAACTGATCCACAAAGCGGTGATTGACCCGCTGACCGGCCCGATGCCGTATCAGGGGCGCGAGCTGGCGTTTAAACTG
Organism: Morganella morganii; assembly: GCF_041099235.1. Classification (GTDB taxonomy): domain Bacteria; phylum Pseudomonadota; class Gammaproteobacteria; order Enterobacterales; family Enterobacteriaceae; genus Morganella; species Morganella morganii_E. The sequence goes on from NZ_JBFZSO010000011.1 coordinate 87,427, forward strand.
GGTCTGACCGGTAAGTTAGTCAGCCAGTTCACCAAAATTTTTATGGGACTGGCAACCATGTTCCTTGAGCGTGACCTGGCCATGGCGGAAATCAACCCGCTGGTGATCACCACACAGGACGAGCTTATCTGTCTCGACGGCAAATTAGGCATTGACGGTAACGCCCTGTACCGCCAGCCGGAACTGCGTGAAATGCATGATCCGTCACAGGAAGATGCCCGCGAAGCACAGGCGGCACAGTGGGAACTGAACTATGTGGCACTGGACGGTAATATCGGCTGTATGGTGAACGGTGCCGGTCTGGCAATGGGCACCATGGATATTGTCAAACTGCACGGTGGTGAGCCGGCAAACTTCCTGGATGTCGGCGGCGGCGCAACCAAAGAGCGCGTGACAGAAGCTTTTAAAATCATTCTGTCTGACGAAAACGTCAAAGCGGTCTTCGTCAATATCTTCGGCGGGATTGTCCGTTGTGACCTGATTGCGGACGGGATTATCGGTGCGGTTGAGGAAGTCGGTGTCAGTGTGCCGGTGGTTGTGCGCCTGGAAGGGAACAACGCGGAACTGGGTGCGGAAAAACTGGCAAAAAGTGGCCTGAATATTATTGCGGCAACCAGCCTGACGGATGCTGCGAAACGTGTTGTTGCAGCAGTGGGAGCGAAATAATGTCTATTTTAATCGATAAGAACACCAAAGTTATCTGTCAGGGATTTACAGGTAGCCAGGGGACTTTCCACTCTGAACAGGCGATTGCGTACGGCACCAAAATGGTCGGCGGTGTGACACCGGGCAAAGGCGGTACAACACATTTAGGTTTACCGGTCTTTAACACGGTGCGTGACGCGGTGGAAGCCACCGGTGCGACCGCTTCTGTTATTTATGTTCCGGCACCGTTCTGCAAAGATTCCATCCTGGAAGCGATTGACGCGGGTATCAAACTGATTATCACCATCACCGAAGGTATTCCGACGCTGGATATGCTGACGGTCAAAGTGAAACTCGATGAAGCCGGTGTACGGATGATTGGTCCGAATTGCCCGGGGGTTATCACGCCGGGTGAATGTAAAATCGGGATCATGCCGGGGCATATCCATCTGCCGGGCAAAGTGGGGATCGTTTCCCGTTCAGGTACGCTGACTTATGAAGCGGTGAAACAGACGACTGATGCCGGTCTGGGACAATCCACCTGTGTGGGGATCGGCGGTGACCCGATTCCGGGCTCTAACTTTATTGATATCCTGCGTATGTTCCAGAACGACCCGCAGACAGAAGCGATTGTTATGATCGGTGAAATCGGCGGCAGTGCAGAAGAAGAAGCGGCTGCCTTTATCAAAGACCATGTCACCAAACCTGTCGTGGCGTATATCGCAGGTGTGACTGCGCCGAAAGGCAAACGTATGGGTCATGCGGGGGCGATTATCGCTGGCGGGAAGGGGACTGCAGATGAGAAATTTGCCGCCCTTGAAGCCGCCGGTGTGAAAACTGTCCGCAGTCTGGCCGATATCGGTGATGCGGTAAAAGCGATTCTGAATAAATAATTCCTGCCATTATTATACAGCCGGAGCCGGTTTTATGCCGCCTCCGGCTGTTTTTTGATCTGAACACAAATTCATCTTTTCTCTGGCATTACGTGTTTTTACGTGGCTGCTCTTCCGGTTGCTGTTCTTTTAATCAATTTTCTGAATTGTCCCGAAACGCCTGCTGTATCGTTTACATAGCAAAAAGTCTCAGGTATAAAAGGGCGTTTTTTATCATCTTGATTTATACTTAATTTTTACGCCGAAAATGATTATTGCTGTGCATTAATACAAACAGACAATAACAGTTTTAGTGATAATTTATTTGTAATTGAATTATCCGGCTCATGAAATTAACCAGAAATGCTGATGAAAATAAAAGGTTAATAAAAAGCGCATATTTTATTGTTATTTTTCTGTTTGGTTGTATTTACATGTACATTGCATTAACAATAAAGCAACTCAATGACCATATATGCGATTTTAATTAACACTGAGAGGAAAAATTGACGTAAATCAATCTATTGCACTGGCATTATTTCGGTGATTTGTTTAAATTGTGGCAGATCAAAATAGCCGAAAATGACTGCGCTGTGCATTATTTGATATATCCTCAGAATTCCAATCTGAATCACGCAAAAGCGGTTTATTGTGTGCAAATATAAGCGTACTATTATTAGGGTGTCTATTTAGGTGTTTTTTTGTTACTAATTTGTTATTGCATTTAGAGGCATTTATTGCTGGTAGTTATGTTGCTTTCTTTCTTCAGGAAAGCTTGGGTTGCCGCATGTCGGTGTCTTCCTGCTAGGAGCAAGGAGTCAAGATGTTTGATATTGTCGAACTGTCGCGATTACAGTTTGCCTTAACAGCGATGTACCACTTCTTATTTGTACCGCTAACATTAGGGATGTCCTTCATGTTAGCGATCATGGAAACGGTCTACGTCCTGTCCGGTAAACAAATCTATAAAGATATGACGAAGTTCTGGGGTAAGTTATTCGGTATTAACTTCGCTCTGGGTGTTGCTACCGGTCTGACTATGGAGTTCCAGTTCGGGACAAACTGGTCATACTACTCTCACTATGTCGGTGATATCTTCGGTGCGCCTCTGGCAATCGAAGGTCTGATGGCATTCTTCCTCGAATCCACCTTTGTGGGTCTGTTCTTCTTCGGCTGGGATCGTCTCAGCAAGAAACAGCACCTGATGGTGACCTGGTTCGTTGCACTTGGTTCCAACTTCTCCGCACTGTGGATTCTGGTGGCAAACGGCTGGATGCAGAACCCGATTGCTGCAGATTTCAACTTTGAAACCATGCGTATGGAGATGCTGAGCTTCTCCGAACTGGTTCTCAACCCGGTTGCACAGGTTAAATTTGTGCACACAGTGGCTGCCGGCTACTGTACCGGTGCGATCTTCGTACTGTCTATCAGTGCGTGGTATCTGATGAAAGGCCGTGATCTTGCATTTGCAAAACGCTCTTTTGCGATTGCAGCAAGCTTTGGTATCGCCGCTGTGTTATCCGTTATCGTGCTGGGTGATGAATCCGGTTATGAAATGGGTGACGTGCAGAAAACCAAACTCGCCGCGATTGAAGGTGAATGGCATACCCAGCCTGCGCCTGCATCATTTAACGTGATTGCGTTCCCTAATCAGGAAAAAATGGAAAACAGTTTTGCGATTGAGATTCCGTACCTGATGGGGATTATCACCACCCGTTCAATTGATACTCCGGTTCTCGGTCTGCGTGACCTGATGGTGCAGCACGAAGCCCGTATCCGTAACGGTATGGTGGCGTATGATCTGTTACAGCAGTTGCGTGGCGGTAATACCGACCCGGCAATTCGTGATGCCTTTAATCAGAGCAAAAAAGACCTTGGTTACGGCTTACTGCTGAAACGCTATACCGATAACGTCGGTCAGGCAACGGAAGAGCAGATTCAGGCAGCAACCAAAGACTCTATCCCGCGTGTTGCACCGCTGTTCTGGGCATTCCGCCTGATGGTAGCTGCCGGTGGTCTGATGCTGATCGTTCTCGGTCTGTCATTCCTGAGTGTACTGCGCAACCGTGTCGGCAAATCAAAATGGCTGCTGCGTGCTGCTTTCCTCAGCCTGCCGTTACCGTGGATTGGTGTTGAAGCGGGCTGGTTCGTTGCAGAATATGGCCGTCAGCCATGGGCGGTTGGTGAAGTATTACCGACAGCATATGCAACGTCACATCTGGCAGCCGGAGACATTCTGTTCTCTATGGCGCTGATTTGCGGCCTGTATACCTTATTCCTGATTGCTGAAATGTTCCTGATGTTCAAATTTGCACGTCTTGGTCCAAGCAGCTTAAAAACCGGCCGTTATCATTTCGAAACGTCCCCGGCACAAGACGCTAAGTAAACAGGAGCCCACTTATGTTTGATTATGAAATATTACGGTTTGTATGGTGGATCCTGATTGGCGTACTGCTGATTGGCTTCACTGTAACTGATGGCTTTGATATGGGCGTGGGTGTTCTGCTGCGTGTTATCGGCAGAAATGATACTGAACGCCGTATCATGATTAACTCAATTGCACCGCACTGGGACGGTAACCAGGTATGGCTTATCACCGCAGGTGGTGCACTGTTCGCAGCATGGCCGATGGTCTATGCGGCAGCATTCTCCGGTTTCTATATCGCAATGATTCTGGTCCTGGCGGCATTATTCTTCCGTCCGGTCGGTTTTGACTATCGTTCAAAACTGGAATCACCAAAATGGCGCGGTATGTGGGACTGGGGTATCTTTATCGGCAGTTTCGTACCGTCATTAGTGATCGGCGTGGCATTCGGTAACCTGTTACAGGGCGTACCGGTTGAAGTTAACTCCCAGCTGCAGGTGTCTTATGCAGGGAGCTTCTTCGGTCTGCTGAACCCGTACGGTCTGTTAGCCGGTTTAATCAGCCTGATGATGATCGTGGCGCATGGTGCGACTTACCTGCAGATGCGTACCACCGGTGATCTGCATGTGCGTGTGCGTAAAGCGACCACTATCACTGCTCTGCTGACATTTGTTCTGTTCGCAGCGGCTGGTGCATGGCTGATGTGGGGCGGTATCGATGGTTTCCGTGTTGTCTCTGACATTGACCATTTCGGTGCGTCTAACCCGGTTAATAAAGAAGTGGTACAGGAAGCAGGCGCATGGATGGCAAACTTCAATGCCTATCCAATCCTGTGGATCCTGCCTGCTATTGGTCTGGTATCACCTCTGCTGGTAGTGATGTTCACTGCAATGGATAAAGGCGCGTGGGCATTCCTGTTTACCTCGCTGACTATTGCCGGTGTGATCCTGACCTGTGGTACAGCAATGTTCCCGTTCATTATGCCTTCAAGCATTGACCCGAACGTCAGCCTGACCATGTGGGATGCAACCTCCAGCCTGTTTACTCTCCAGGTGATGACGGTTGTTGCGATTATCTTTGTGCCGATTGTTCTCCTGTACACCATCTGGTGTTATGTGAAGATGGCAGGGCGTCTTGATAAGTCCTTCATCGAAGAGAACAAACATTCACTGTATTAAGGAGCAGACGAATATGTGGTATTTTGCATGGATCCTCGGAACGCTCCTGGCCTGCAGTATTGCTGTTATCGCAGCACTGGCTATTGAGCATAACGAAGATAAAGCCGCTTCAGGCGAGTAAGACGGATGCTGGATAAGTCTTACCAACTACTGGATAAGGGTCCCTTACGGGCTCTTGTCCTTATAATGGCGTTGGGGCTGGCATTGAGTGTGATCTGGGATCCGTCGCGTTTTGCGGCAAACACCAGTTCATTACAGATCTGGCAGGGACTGCTGATGATCTGGGCGGTATGCAGCGGCGCAATTTTTGGTCTGGCATTCCGGCCGAAGCGCGCAATCTGGAAGATTTTGTTCCATCCGCTTCCGGCGGTGGTGATTCTGGGTTACGGCCTTTATCATTTTTTCAGCTGATATAAACGTTTATGACTAAAAAGCCGTTCATCTGAACGGCTTTTTTCTTTTCTGTTTCCGCCCGGTTCACGGATAGCGCAGTAATGCGGCATTACCGGCAAAAAAGCGGGCAAAATAATCAATAAACACCCGGACCTTCTGCGGCAAATGCGCAGCGGGCGGAAATACCATATTGATGCTCTGATCCGGTACCGGCTGACGGGTGAACACCGGAACCAGCTTCTCCTCTGCTAATTGCTCCCGGATATACCAGACCGGCAGCAGGCTGTAACCCTGATGTGCCAGTGTCATGGTGCGGATCGCCTGAATCGCGTTAGAGATAAACACCCGGTTGTCCGGCGCGGGCAGATGCTGATGCCGGTTGATACGGGCGGCCAGGTTGCTGTTGGCGATAAAGGGCAGGGCGGCGGGATCACTGCTCTCTGTCACGCGGTGCTGCCGGATAAACTCCGGCGTTGCCACATAACAGACCGGAAAATCGGCGAGTTTGCGGAACCGCAGGCCGCTGTCACTCAGCGTTCCCAGCCGGAACACCACATCCAGTTTCAGAGCAATCAAATCACTCAGACTATGATCGACGCGGTAATCCGCTCTGATCAGCGGATAGCGCGCTGTAAAAGCAGGCAGCTGCGGCAGCAGAAATTGTCCGCCGAATTCTGCGGTGGCACTGAAACTCAGCGGCCCCTGTGGTTGCGCCGTTCCTGTTCTGACGGCATCCATCGCGCTGTCGAACTGTTGTAACAGCGGTTTGAATTGCTGATACAGCGCCTGGCCGGATTCCGTCAGCGTAAACTGCCGCGTAGTCCGGTGCAGCAGTGTGGTACTGAGCTCGGATTCCAGGGCTTTGATATGCAGGCTGACCACCGATTTGCTCAGATTCAGGTGTGCAGCGGCCCGGGTAAAGGAACCGGTGTCCACAACATAAATAAAGGTATTGATCTTCTCAACGGATGTCAGCATAAGATTGTTTTGTTTTTTCAAACAGTATTGTCTATTTTGCTGCATAGACGGCTGCGGTCAACTGCTTTTACACTGCTGGCCGGAGGAAACCATGACTTATCGTTACCGTATCGCCCTGATTTTTTTACTGGGCTTTTTTATTGATTGCATCAATATCTTTATGTCGGCCATCACGCTGCCTGCAATTGCGGAGGCCATGCAGGTGTCATCCCTGTCGGTGACCTGGGTGGCAAACAGTTATATTCTCGGACTGACACTGATTATCCCGCTCAGCCCCCGGCTGGCGGCCCGTTTCGGGATCCGCGAACTGATGACGGCCTCAATGCTGCTGTTTGCAGCAGCGGCAGTACTGGCAGGCAGTGCAGAATCCTTTGCTTCGCTGATTTTCTGGCGTTTTTTACAGGGGGTGGCAGGCGGATTACTGATCCCTGCCGGGCAGTCACTGACTTTTCAGTATTTTCAGGGGCGTGAGCGAAGCAAAATCTCCACCATTATTATGATGATCGCGCTGATTGCGCCCGCGCTTTCCCCGATGGCCGGGGGGATTATTGTTGACCTGGCCGGATGGCGGCCTGTCTTTTATGTCAATGCGCCGGTGGCACTCTTTACGGCACTGCTGGCCTGGTGCTGGATCCGTGAACCGAAAACCGCTGCCGGAGAAGCACCGGATCTCAAAGGGCTGCTTCTGGTCAGCCTGACGCTGGCATCCCTGCTGCTCGCCCTCTCATTGTACGGGGAATACCACAATATCACCGGTGCACTGGCGCTCGGCGGGCTGATGTTGTTCAGTGCAGGGCTTTATTACCGACATTACCGGCAGACCCCGCAGGCGATTATTGATTTATCGCTGCTGAAAAATACCCGGCTGTGGCTCTCGGTTGCAGTGTATTACGCGGTGCCGGGCGTATTCACCGGGACTAACATCCTCGCTATCTTTTATCTGACCTCGGTTTCCGGCCTGAGTACCGCTGTCACCGGTGCGTTTATGCTGCTGTATGCAGCAGGGGCGATGGTGGCGATGCTGATTAGTGGTGCGGTGTATAACCGGACCGGTGCCGGGCGTCTGTTTATTATCAGTCTGCTGCTGCACAGCGGCGGTATCGCGCTGTTTGCCCTGACAGACAGCCATACACCGCTGTATTTCATCGGTCTGATTTATTTGCTGACCGGCACCGGCGGCGGTATTGCCGCAAACTGCGCACAAACCACTGCGCTGTATGACTTTCACGGCGCACAGCTGAACAAAGCCAGTGTGATCTGGAATATTAACCGTCAGGTGGTGTTCAGTATTGGTGCTGCCGTCATGATGACGCTGTATCAGACTCTGAATGCGGTTGCCCCGGGACAGGCATTTGCCCTGACATTTCTGGGGGGGGCTCTGGCCGGGCTTATCCCGCTGATTTTCCTGGTCCGCCCGCAGTACCGAACTTCATTAAAACCCGCAGAGGAGATTATCCGTGAGTAATACTATGTTTCAGCAGGCATGTGACGAAATCCATCATGTCCATGATCTGATTTTTAAAACATTTACTGTCCCCGGGGCAGAAGGACAGGCGGCACTGTCTGAGTTGCTTACCCATTTTACCCCTGAGTTTTCCATGACCGGTATCAGCGGGGCGGTGATTGATCTCGCGGCGGTGACGGCGATGTTTACCCGTATACAGGGTCAGAGACAGGGAGCACCGATTGAAACGGCGGAGTATCAGTGTATCTGTCAGACAGAAAGCACCATATCAGTGCGCTATCAGGAGACACAGCACTTTGCCGGAAGTACCACAGTACGGCGCTCGCTGGTTATTCTCCGCCGCGGGGATAACGGGCAATGGTTGTGGCATTATTTACATGAAACACCGCTGTCTGCCTGAAATGCCGCAGGCGGCGTTTTCAGCCGGTAAATGCGGACGGAAATCCTGTTTTTATAAGATAAAAATAAGGTGATTTAATTTATGGAATTACAATAAGTTAGATTGCGCGGTAAATAAATCGGTAGCACAAAAATCCGGATAATTCCGGATTTTTGTGTGTTCGTGGGGAAAAATGTCTTTTAATAAGTGTTTAATGATAGCTTTCAGAGCAAAAAATAACGCCTCTAAGGTGTTGTAATACGTAACAAAATATTTTTTCATCTCAACCCTTCCGGGGGCTTGCGTGTTGGATAAAGGCGAGTATGATTAGCGCGCGGACAAACGGGCTTTTCTTATCTTTACGAACTAAGCATTTTCAATACGTTTGCTCTTCACGTATAGTTTGCAAAGCATGTTGTCTGATAAAGGTAAGTTGCGGGATATTCAATGTTCAGTTGGCCAATACGGGTTTATTACGAAGATACCGATGCTGGTGGTGTGGTATACCACGGGCAGTATCTTGCATTTTTTGAGCGCGCCAGAACCGAAATGTTACGGGAACGGGGCTTTCATCAGCAGCGTCTGCTGGAAGAGCAGCTCGGCTTTGTGGTCCGCAAATTAACTATCGATTACCACCATCCGGCAAGGTTAGACGATCTGTTAGAGGTACGCAGTGAGATCACCGACATCCGTCGTGCGTCTCTGACATTTACGCAGACACTTATGCATAAAAACGGAACTCTTTTATGTCGCGCAGAGGTACTGGTCGCCTGCGTGAATATTTCTTTAATGAAGCCGGTAGCGCTTCCTGAGTCTATTGTCGCGGAGTTTAAGCAGTGACTGACATGAATATCTGGGATTTATTCCTGAAAGCAAGTTACCTCGTGCAATTTATCATGCTGGTATTGCTGGGCTTTTCTGTTGCCTCGTGGGCCATTATTATTCAGCGCACCAAAGTCCTGAATGCGGCCACCCGTGAAGCAGAAGCGTTTGAAGACAAATTCTGGTCAGGAATCGAACTGTCCCGTCTGTATAAAGAAAGCCAGGCCCGCCGTGATGAACTGAGCGGTACTGAGCAGATCTTCTACTCTGGTTTTAAAGAATTTGCCCGCCTGCATCAGGCGAATGTGCATTCTCCGCAGGCGGTGGAAACCGGTGCGGCGCGTGCAATGCGCATCTCCATGAACCGTGAGATGGAAAATCTGGAAAACCACATCCCGTTCCTTGGCACTGTCGGTTCTATCAGCCCGTATATCGGTCTGTTCGGTACAGTATGGGGGATCATGCACGCCTTTATCGCACTGGGTGCGGTAAAACAGGCAACATTACAGATGGTGGCACCGGGTATTGCGGAAGCACTGATTGCAACAGCAATCGGTCTGTTTGCGGCAATTCCTGCGGTTATGGCATACAACCGTCTTAATCAGCGCGTGAATAAATTAGAACAGAATTACGACAACTTCAGCGAAGAATTTCTGGCGATTTTACACCGTCAGGCCTTTGCTACTGCTGATAAGAAATAAGGCAGGAGATTATCATGGCACGTCATCGCGGACGCCGGCGGGAGCTGAAATCCGAAATTAACATTGTTCCTTTACTGGACGTGTTACTCGTGTTGCTGCTGATCTTCATGGCAACAGCGCCGATCATCAGTCAGAGTGTGGAAGTGGATCTGCCGGATGCCTCCGATTCACAATCCGTTTCCACCAATGATAATCCGCCGGTGATTCTGGAAGTCTCCGGTGTCGGCCGCTACACCCTGGTCGTGAAGCAGGATCGTCTGGAATTGTTACCGGAAGAGCAGATCATTGCGGCGGCAAAACAGTATTTGGCTGAAGATCCGAAGACTATCTTCCTGGTCGGCGGTGCCAAAGATGTGCCTTACGAAGAGATTATTAATGGCCTGAATATTCTGAAACAGGCCGGAGTGAAATCTGTGGGCCTGATGACGAAGCCGATGTAAGGTTTGTTATGCAGATGTTTTCACTCAGAAGGTTAGGGAATTAAGCGTGGGAAAGCGGAAAGAGCGTAAAGATAAATTAAATCGTTCTGTCATCACCTCTGTGGTGTTGCATCTTTTGCTGATTGCGCTTGTGATCTGGGGATCGTTTGTAACCAAATCAGGGCTGACCGGCGGCGGTGAAGGTGGCCAGGTGATCGATGCCATTATGGTTGATCCGAACGCCATGGTTGAAAATTTTAACCAGCAGCAACAGCAGCAGGCCAACGCAAAACAGGCTCAGGCGCAGCGCGAGAAAAAAGCGAAGCAGCAGGAAGAAGAATTACGTCAGAAAGAACTGCGTGAGCAGGAGCGCTTAAAAGCGATTGAAGAAGAGCGCCTGAAAACTGAACAAAAAGTGGAAGATCAGAAAAAACAGGCTGAAGAGCAGCAAAAACAAGCTCAGGAAGCCGTGAAGAAAGCTAAAGAAGAGCAGAAGCTGGCGGAAGAAGCCGCAGCCAAAGCTCAGGCTGAAAAAGAAAAAGTAATTAAAGAGCAGGCACTGGCGAAGAAACAGGCTGACGAAAAAGCCGCCGCACAGAAAGCTGCTGAAGAAGAAAAAGCCAAAGCCGAAAAAGCGGCTCAGGAAAAAGCCGCCAAGGCCGAAGCCGCTAAAGCGGAAGCTGCCAAAGCAGAAGCCGCCAAAGCTGAAAAAGCAGCCAAAGACAAAGCGGCTAAAGAAAAAGCCGCCAAAGCTGCAGCGAAAAAACAGGCCAGTGAAGTCGATGACCTCCTCGGCGGACTGGCATCCAACGCCCCGGGCACAGAAAGCGGCGGTGCATCTGCAGCCGGTCAGGGCGGTGGCAAGAAGAGCGGAACAAACTCGGATGGCGATATGAACGGTTATATCGCACAGGTCCGGTTAGCGATTCAGGCGAAGTTTTATAATGCGGATATGTACCGCGGTAAAACCTGTACGCTGGAAATTAATATCACTGATAAAGGTACGCTTATCAGTGTGAATGCGGTCGGTGGTGATGACGGTTTATGTCAGGCCGCACTCGCGGCGGCCAAACAGGCCCGTATTCCTGCGCCGCCGAGCAAATCGGTCTGGCAGCAGTTTAAGAATACCAAACTGGATTTTAAGCCGGAATAAGCTGTAATACAGCGTGACGAACCAGATATATCCGGGTGTTAGTTTTTACTGTGGTATCTGGTTTTGGTTATGAACGTTTGTTAAAATATGAGTTTGATGCGGGCATTGGCACAACGAGGGAGAGAGAATGAAGCAGGCAGTTAAATACATGCTCGGTTTTCTGATGCTGTGGGCGGCAGTTGCTCAGGCTGAAGTTCGTATCGAGATTACTCAGGGTGTTGATTCAGCACGTCCTATCGGAATCGTGCCTTTCCAGGTCGCCGGCGGCGGCGCTGTACCGGAAGACATCGGCGCGATCATTGCTGCTGACCTGCGTAACAGCGGGAAATTTAACCCGATCGACCCTAACCGTATGCCGCAGTTACCGGGTACCGCCTCTGAAGTGGTTCCTGAGTCCTGGACGGCGTTAGGCATTGATGCTGTTGTTGTCGGCCAGGTTCAGCCGGGTGCTGACGGCAACTATCTGGTGAGCTACCAGCTGGTGGATACCTCCGGTTCCCCGGGCAGCGTACTTGCACAGAACCAGTTTAAAGTCACCAAACAGTGGCTGCGTTATGCGGCACATACTGCAAGTGATGAAGTATTTGAGAAATTAACCGGTATTCGTGGTGCATTCCGCACGCGGATCGCTTATGTGGTGGTTAAAAACAGCGGTGACTATCGTCACGAGCTGCGCGTGTCTGATTATGACGGCTACAACCAGTTTACCGTTCACCGTTCACCTGAGCCGCTGATGTCACCGGCATGGTCACCGGATGGCGAGAAACTGGCGTATGTTACCTTTGAGAGCGGAAGTTCAGCCCTGGTTATTCAGAATCTGTCCAGCGGACAGGTGCGTCAGGTTGCTTCATTCCCGCGTCACAACGGTGCACCGGCATTTTCACCGGACGGAACCAAACTGGCATTTGCGTTATCAAAAACCGGTAGTCTGAATCTGTATGTGATGGATCTCGGCTCAGGCCAGATGCGTCAGGTAACAGATGGTCGCAGTAATAACACCGAACCTTCATGGTTCCCGGACAGCCAGACGTTAGCGTTCACGTCTGACCAGGCTGGTCGTCCGCAGATCTATAAGGTTGGTATTAATGGCGGTGCGCCTGAGCGCCTGACGTGGGATGGAACTCAGAACCAGAATGGTGACGTCAGTGCTGACGGCAGTTTCCTGGTAATGGTCAGTTCAGGCGGCGGGAAACAGCATATCGCCAAACAAGATCTAGTAGCGAACAATTTCCAGATTTTAACGGATACGTTCCTAGATGAAACGCCAAGTATCGCACCTAACGGCACTATGGTTATTTATAGCTCCTCACAAGGTATGGGAACTATATTGCAGCTGGTTTCGACCGACGGGCGTTTCAAAGCGCGTCTTCCGGCGACTGACGGACAGGTAAAATTCCCTGCCTGGTCGCCGTATCTGTGATGCATTAAAAATATGTATGGCAAATTATAAAAGGATCAAAGAGATGCAACTTAACAAAGTGCTTAAAGGGCTGATGTTAGCTTTACCTGTTCTGGCTGTTGCTGCATGTAGTTCTAACAAAAACGACCAGACTGATGCGGGCACTGTCGACAATGGCGCAAACACTGGTATGTCTGCGGAAGAACTGGCACGCCAGCAGCTGCAGGAACTTCAGAACAACAATATCGTATACTTCGGTTTCGACAAATACGATATCTCTCCTGAATTCCAGCAAATGCTGGATGCACACGCTGCATTCCTGCGCAACAACCCTTCTTACAAAGTAACTGTAGAAGGTCATGCTGACGAACGTGGTACTCCTGAGTACAACATCGCACTGGGCGAGCGTCGTGCCAACGCAGCGAAAATGTACCTGCAGGGTAAAGGCGTTAACGGCGAACAAATCTCTATCGTTTCTTACGGTAAAGAGAAGCCGGCAGTTCTGGGTCACACCGAAGCTGACTACGCTAAAAACCGTCGTGCAGTAATCGTATACTAAGAGATATACATGAAAAGTAACTTCAGACGCCTGATGGTGAGTCTGTCGTTATTGATAGGTGTAGCGGCCCCCTGGGCCGCTATTGCTCAGGCACCCATCATCAATATCGGCTCAGGCTCCACTGATGACCGCCTCACGCAGCTCGAGCGTATTTCTAACGCTCATGGTCAGCTATTAACCCAACTTCAGCAACAAGTCATGGACAACCAGCGCGATATCGATATGCTGCGCGGGCAAATCCAGGAAAGTCAGTATCAGCTGAATCAGTTGACAGAACGCCAACGCGAACTTTTCTCACAGGTGGATTCCCTCACCGGTGGCGGCAGCGCATCAACAGATAATACATCCGCGGCATCCGGTAATACGGACTCTGCGGGGACTGCCGCGACCTCCGCTCCTGCTGCTGCAAGTAAGGGCAATGAGAAAGATGACTATAACGCCGCGGTAAACATGGCGATGAACACCAAAGATTACGATGGTGCAATCAGCGCATTTCAGAGTTTTATCCAAAGCTATCCGAAATCCGGTTATCTTCCTAATGCCAATTACTGGTTAGGTCAGATGAACTACAACAAAGGCAAAAAAGATGACGCTGCGGCGTATTTTGCTTCTGTGGTAAAGAACTGGCCGAAATCCCAGAAAGCAGGGGAGTCCTTCTATAAAGTCGGGCTGATCATGCAGGAGAAAGGGGATAAAGCGAAGGCGAAAGCGATTTATCAGCAGGTTGTCGCAAAATATCCGGGCTCTTCCGGTGCGAAACTGGCTGAGAAAAAACTGGCTGGTTTATAACCGCCGGTTTATTTTTTTGCTCAGAGTATAGCCCCGACCGGAGAGTTTTTTGCTCAACCGGGGCTAAGTGAGTGAATTATAAGCGTTTGAATAAGTTAATTTGAAAAAATCGTTGCACCGGCCGGATAAATCAGTATTATATCGTGCCGTTGGCAAGAGAGTACGGGTCGTTAGCTCAGTTGGTAGAGCAGTTGACTTTTAATCAATTGGTCACAGGTTCGAATCCTGTACGACCCACCATTCTCTTTTGCCCGAAATCTGAAACGGGTCGTTAGCTCAGTTGGTAGAGCAGTTGACTTTTAATCAATTGGTCACAGGTTCGAATCCTGTACGACCCACCATTC
>NZ_JBFZSO010000012.1:0-98678 GCF_041099235.1 Morganella morganii
CGGGAATAGCTCAGTTGGTAGAGCACGACCTTGCCAAGGTCGGGGTCGCGAGTTCGAGTCTCGTTTCCCGCTCCAATCTTTTTCTTCTCTTCAGTCCCCCCAACATTATTTTCTGAATAAAATCCTTTGCATGATTTCTGTTACCGGTTCTGCCGGGAAAACTGCTGTGTGGTGTAAATAATCATCAGTCACGGTTATCCGCAGCACAAAAGTGGTCACACTGAAATTTTGCTGATAATTTAATCTGTTAGATGACTTTTTTTCGTAAATACGGGGAAAAGGCTTGCTAATCCCGGCGTGGTGAAATAGAATTTGCGCCCTCTCTGACGAAGGGCAGATGAACGATCACCAGCGGTGATTATTCAGACAGTGAAAGATTACCTCCGGCACTTTCTGCACTATCTTTATGTCAGTTTCTGCTTTTCATCACCTTTCATAGGGTGATTAAGTCAAACAGGGGCAATTTTTTTGTCCGGATGTCATTTTTTATCCACAGCGCTGCGGGGCATGTTATTCACATCCCGGGGTTTCTGACACACTTTTCTGCACAGAGTTATCCACAGGCCGGTTTTGTCGGCTGAATCACAGAATTCCGCGAAATACCGAAAGAATGTATATTTAATATATTGATATTTATATGTTAATTTAATTTATGTGAATTGTGTGACAGCTCTCTTGTATTTTTTCTTCACATTGATAGACAAGGTCTTTTTATATTATTCACAACACTGAACATTGTGGATAACTTAACGGGATTATGAGGCGGGTTCAGGCGTCGCGCGGTAAACCTTTGGAAATGGCGCGGATCAGGCGTTTTTGCTGTGAAGTCTGTATTTCGATACGTGATTCATCTCTTTTTGCATACTGACGGGCAACCGCCCAGCGGATATGCTCATCAAGCCAGTCAGTCAGTCCGGTTTTTTCTGTCAGTGCAATAATAATTTTATCTTCATACGGCGCGTTGCCGAGAGCGACACTGATATTTCTCAGCCAGCGCAGATACCCGATGCGCCGGATAGCGGAACCCTCTGTCACCCGCAGGAAAGTGGCTTCATCCCAGGCGAATAGATCCAGCAGTTCCGGTGTATGCAGCCGCTTGCGCGGGGAGAAATCCGCCTCGTCTGTCAGTTGTGAAAAACGGTTCCACGGGCAGATAAGCTGGCAGTCATCACAGCCGTAAATGCGGTTTCCCATCAGCGGACGGAATTCTTCGGGGATAGCGCCTTCCAGCTCAATGGTGAGGTAGGAGATGCAGCGGCGTGCATCGACAGTATAAGGCGCGACAATCGCCTGAGTCGGACAGGTGGTCATACAGGCGACACAGCGGCCGCACTGTTCTTCCGCAGGCGTATCAACCGGCAGCGGCAGGTTGATCAGCAGTTCGCCGAGGAAAAACCAGGAACCGGCTTCACGATTTAAAGTAAGTGAGTGCTTACCAATCCAACCAAGGCCGGCTTTGGCTGCCAGCGGGCGTTCCAGTACCGGTGCCGAGTCGACAAACGGGCGGTAACTGAGGGTATTTTCCAGCGCGAGATCATCACACTCAGCCTGAATCCGCTCTCCCAGCTGCTTCAGGCGCTGGCGCAGAAGCTTGTGATAATCACGCCCCAGCGCATAACGGCTGATATAACCCTGCTCCGGGTTTTGCAGTACAGCAGCAAAGGACGCTTTGGCCGGAAGGTAGTTCATCCGCACACTGATCACCCGCAGCGTGCCCGGCAGCAGTTCATGAGGGCGCGCGCGCATCATGCTGTGGCGCGCCATCCAGTCCATCTCTCCCTGATAGCCTGCATCCAGCCACGCCTGCAGCTTCGGCTCTTCCGCGCTGAGATCTGTATCGCAGATACCGACCTGCTGAAAGCCGAGTTCGCGTCCCCATTGTTTGATCCGGGCGGCAAGCTGGTGTAAATCAGGGTGAGTGCTCATTAGTGAGTGTTTACTTACATTGCAGGTGTGATGGTGAATGGTGCGGAGTTTATCACAGACCGTCCGGCACAAAAACTGCGCATTATTGTCGTTTTTTCGCACGCCGTTATGCAGGTATGTCACCGGAATGTGGTATGTTTAACGGATTACACGCTCAATTATTTCAATAAAATAACCTGTGACGACAACGAGAATGAAAGAACGTCTGTTTACGCTGGCAGATGAAGCTGCCACTGTCGCGCTCGGCCGTGCACTGGCACAGCAGAGTCAGCGCGGATTTGTCCTGCATCTTTTCGGCGATCTGGGGGCCGGAAAAACCACCTTCAGCCGCGGCTTTCTTCAGGCACTGGGGCATCCCGGCCATGTGAAAAGCCCGACTTACACCCTGGTCGAGCCCTATGAGCTCTCACCACGTCCGGTCTATCATTTTGACCTGTACCGCCTGGCGGATCCGGAAGAACTGGAATTTATGGGGATCCGCGATTATTTCGGGGAAAACACCGTTTGTCTGGTCGAATGGCCGCAAAAAGGAGCCGGTTTCCTGCCGGATGCAGATTTGGAATTGCACTTACGGTATGATGGTGAAGGACGGGAAGCCCGTTTTGCCGCCCGTTCCCCTTATGGTGAAGAACTCCTGGATAAGTTAGCGGAGATGTGAGGAATTACCGATAATGAATGCATATCTGACACGGAAATCTGATGTGGCTGCCGTTTCATGGCTGACGGCGCTGTTTTTCTGCGTGAGCCTGCTGTTCAGTGCAGCCGGGCACGCCGCGTCCCTGACGGGCATCAATGTGAACAACAACGGTTCTCAGGGCACATTACAGCTCAGTTTTGATGGCAAACCGCAATATAAACTGTTTCCGCTGCATGACCCGGAGCGTCTGGTGATTGACATCCGTCAGCCGCAGAAAATTACCGGCCTGCCGATCAATCTGAATAACGGGCTGATTAAAGTGGTCAGAGAGAGCCGCGCGCCGGATGCTCAGCATCAGCGCATCGTGCTGGAACTGGCGGATAAAAACAGTTTCCGCGATTCTGCGGATAACAGCGGTCTGACCATCACGCTGACCGGCAAAAACAGTTATAGCGCAGCCCCGGTGGCTGCCGCACAACCGGTCACCACCACAACCGGCAAACCGCTGCGCATGAACAGCGGCAGTGCTGCTCCGGCAGCAACCACCCCGGCCGCTGCACCTGCACAGGCAAAAATCCCGGTGGTACCGACGGGTAAACTGCCGAAAAACAGTCGTCAGATCGTGGTGGCGATTGATGCCGGACACGGCGGGAAAGACCCGGGTGCTATCGGCCAGAACGGGCTGAAAGAGAAAAACGTCACTATCAGTATCGCCCGCAAGCTGGAAAAACGTCTGAAAGATGACCCGATGTTCAAACCGGTACTGACCCGTGACGGCGATTATTTTATCTCGGTGGCCGGGCGCTCAGAAGTGGCGCGTAAATTCGGCTCCAACATGCTGGTGTCCATCCATGCGGATTCCGCACCAAACCGCACCGCGACCGGTTCGTCAGTCTGGGTGCTCTCCAACCGGCGGGCAAACAACGAATTAGGTAACTGGCTGGAACAGAGCGAAAAACAATCCGAACTGCTCGGTGGTGCCGGTGATGCACTGGCAAACGGTGCAGATCCGTATCTCAGCCAGGCGGTGCTGGATTTACAGTTCGGTAACTCTCAGCGTGTCGGTTATGCGGTGGCTCAGGACGTGATCCGTCAGCTGCGCCAGATAGGTAAAGTACACAAAGGTACGCCGGAACACGCGAGCCTCGGTGTGCTGCGTTCGCCGGATATTCCGTCCATTCTGGTGGAAACCGGCTTTATCAGTAACAGCACTGAAGAACAGCTGTTAGGATCCGATACTTACCAGGAGCAGGTCGCTGCCGCGATCCATGGCGGGTTACGCGCATACTTTACCGCGAACCCGTTACAGGCAGCACCGTCCAAATAACAGGAGAACGGGGGCAATTATGGCGATCAGGATTTTACCGCCGCAGCTGGCAAACCAGATAGCCGCAGGCGAAGTGGTTGAACGCCCGGCATCGGTGGTGAAAGAACTGGTGGAAAACAGCCTGGATGCCGGTGCCACCCGTATCGATATTGATATTGAACGCGGCGGTGAAAAGCTTATCCGCATCCGTGACAACGGCTGCGGTATTGCCAAAGACGAGCTGGCGCTGGCGCTGGCCCGTCACGCCACCAGTAAAATCGCCACACTCGATGATCTCGAAGCCATCATGAGCATGGGGTTCCGGGGCGAGGCGCTCGCCAGTATCAGCTCCGTATCACGCCTGACCTTTACCTCCCGCACCCGTGACCAGAACGAAGCCTGGCAGGCATATGCCGAAGGGCGTGAAATGGACGTGACGCTGAAACCGGCGGCGCATCCGGCGGGCAGTACCGTGGAAGTGCTGGATCTCTTTTTCAATACGCCGGCACGGCGCAAATTCCTGCGTACTGAAAAAACCGAATTCGGCCACATTGATGAAGTGGTGCGGCGTATCGCGCTATCCCGTTTTGATGTGGCCATTAATCTCACCCACAACGGCAAACTGATGCGCCAGTACCGTCCGGTTAAAGCGGAAGATCAGCAGGAGCGCCGTCTCGGGGCTATCTGCGGTACTGCGTTTATGCAGCAGGCGCTGGCGGTAACCTGGTCTCACGAAGAACTGGAGATCCGCGGCTGGGTGGCCTCACCGGCAGATTACAACGGCCCGGCGGATCTGCAGTATTGCTATGTTAACGGACGGATGATGCGCGACCGTCTGATCAACCACGCCATCCGTCAGGCCTATGAAGACCGGCTGAGCGGCGATCAGCAGCCTGCCTATGTCCTTTATCTGACCATTGACCCGCGTCAGGTGGATGTGAATGTCCATCCGGCCAAGCACGAAGTGCGTTTTCATCAGGCGCGGCTGGTGCATGACTTTATTTATCAGGCGGTGCTCAGTGTGCTGAAACAGCATGAGCAGCCGGTCTCTTTGTTTGAACCGGAGCCGTCAGCGCCGCAGACTCAGCATGTGCCGGAAAACCGTGCGGCAGCCGGTAAAAATATCTTTGAGCGTGAGGAAGTACTCACACCGCCGCCGCACCGGGAAACCACAGGCGGTGCCGTGTCTCACAGCGGTCACAGCAGCGGAAAACCGGCATATTCTGCGGATAAACCCGCATACAACCCGAAAGAAGCCGGAATATATCAGTCACTGATGCAGACTCCGGCAGAAACCCGGCCGCAGCTGTTCCCGGAAAAAAGCACTTTTCTGTCAGAAAACCGGATCAGCGCCGCAAGTGAGCCGGTGACGGAAAAAAGTGAGCGTGTAAGTTTTGGTAAAATCCTTACGCTTTATCCGCCGTGTTATGCGTTAATTGAGACAGATGCAGGTATTGCGCTGTTTTCCCTCAGCAAAGCATCACATTATCTGCGTTGTCAGCAACTGATCCCGGGAGAGCAGGGACTGAAATCCCAGCCACTGATGATCCCGCTTCAGATGGCGTTAAGCGCACAGGAGTGTGAGACATTTATGCAGTTTGCCGGGATATTGCGTACTTTCGGCATAGAAGGCTCAGTTTCCCGTGGAAAAGCGACGATTCGTACGGTATCGTTACCGCTTCGTCAGCAAAATTTACCGCATCTTATCCCTGAATTACTGAGTTTTCTGGCTGCTCATCCGGATGCGGATGAAAACGCCGTTGCATCGCGGCTGGCAGAGATGCTGGTCAGTGAACCGGCAGTTCAGAGCAAAGCACAGGCAGTGCAGCTGCTGGCCGATGTGGAACGGCTGTGCCCGCAGCTGGTGCGCAGGCCGCCGGCAGATTTATTGCAATTAATTGATTTAACTGAGGTCGTTTCAGCATTACGTCATGAGTGAACAGAATCATCATAAACCCGCAGCCCTGTTTCTGATGGGGCCGACGGCTTCAGGAAAAACCGCGCTGGCGATTGAACTGCGTCAGCACCTGCCGGTGGAAATCATCAGTGTGGATTCCGCACTGATTTATAAGGGGATGGATATCGGGACTGCAAAACCCGATGCTGCCGAACTGGCACTCGCCCCGCACCGGCTGATTGATATTCTCGATCCGTCAGTGGCCTATTCCGCCGCCGATTTCCGCCGTGATGCGCTGGCGGCAATGCATGAGATAACTGCTCAGGGAAAAATTCCGCTGCTGGTCGGCGGAACCATGATGTATTTCAAAGCGTTGCTGGAAGGATTATCGCCGCTGCCGTCCGCTGATCCGGAAATCCGGGCGCAGATTGAGGCACGGGCGGCACAGGAAGGCTGGCAGGTTCTCCATGATGAACTGAGCCGGGTTGACCCGGTCGCCGGGGCGCGGATCCATCCGAATGATCCGCAGCGGCTCAGCCGGGCACTGGAGGTATACTATATCTCCGGGAAAACGATGACAGAACTGACGGAAACCGCAGGGGAGAATTTGCCCTTTAATGCTTATCAGTTTGCCATTGCACCGGCAGATCGTAAAATATTGCATCAGCGCATTGAAATGCGTTTTCAGATGATGCTGAAAGCCGGTTTTGAGGACGAAGTCCGTGCGCTGTATCAGCGCGGGGATCTTCATCCGGATTTGCCGTCGATCCGTTGTGTCGGCTACCGCCAGATGTGGTCATATCTGGCCGGAGAAATCAGTTATGATGACATGGTGTATCGGGGCATTTGCGCCACCCGTCAGCTTGCCAAGCGGCAGATGACGTGGTTGCGGGGTTGGGAAGGTGTTCAGTGGCTCGACAGTGAACAGCCTGAACAATCTCTTAAAGCCGTTATGCATGTTCTTCGTGCATAGCGCCGTTGATTGTGTACAATTAACGGGTTACGAAAGTTTTTGAGTAGTTATTTTTCGAACCCAGCTTGGGTTTCATTTAAAAAACAACAAAATAAGGAAAATACAGAATGGCTAAGGGGCAATCTTTGCAAGATCCGTTCCTGAACGCATTACGTCGCGAAAGGGTTCCGGTTTCTATTTATCTGGTCAACGGTATTAAATTACAGGGTCAGATCGAATCATTCGACCAGTTTGTTATTCTGCTGAAAAACACGGTCAGCCAAATGGTTTACAAACACGCGATCTCTACCGTCGTACCTTCCCGTCCGGTTTCTCACCACAGCGGTGGCGCAAACCCGGGGACCGGCGGCAGCAATTACCACCAGTCAGCCGGTAACGGTGGTGTGCAACAGGATACTGATGGCGCTGAATAAGTCAGTGTGCAGTTATCAATCGCGGAAAAACATAGGTAGGGAGACTTTACCTGTGTTTTTTCCTGCGTGTTTTTCACTCAGCCTGAGAGGTTCTGCCGTTGTTTGACAGGTATGAAGGCGGTGAACGGGCCGTACTGGTCCATATATTTTTCTCACAGGATAAGAACACTGATGATCTCAGTGAATTTGAATCCCTTGTGACATCCGCGGGTGTGACACCTGTTCAGATAGTCACCGGCAGCCGCAGTGCCCCGCACCCGAAATATTTTGCGGGTGAAGGTAAAGCGGAAGAGATTGCCGATGCTGTCACAGAAAGTGAAGCCGATGTGGTGCTCTTTAACCATGCTTTAAGTCCGGCGCAGGAACGCAACCTCGAGCGTTTGTGCCAGTGCAGGGTGGTTGACAGAACCGGGGTTATCCTCGATATCTTCGCCCAGCGGGCACGGACACATGAAGGTAAATTACAGGTGGAACTGGCGCAGTTACGCCATCTTTCCACGCGTCTGGTCCGCGGCTGGACGCACCTTGAACGCCAGAAAGGCGGGATTGGTCTGCGGGGGCCGGGTGAGACTCAGCTTGAGTCCGACCGCCGGATGCTGCGGGATAAAATCAAACAGATTTCAGGGCGTCTCGAAAAAGTGGAACGCCAGCGCGGACAAGGCCGTCAGGCGCGCAGTAAAGCGGATATTCCGACGGTGTCTCTGGTCGGTTACACCAACGCCGGGAAATCCAGTCTGTTTAATCACATAACTGAT
Organism: Morganella morganii; assembly: GCF_041099235.1. Classification (GTDB taxonomy): domain Bacteria; phylum Pseudomonadota; class Gammaproteobacteria; order Enterobacterales; family Enterobacteriaceae; genus Morganella; species Morganella morganii_E. The sequence goes on from NZ_JBFZSO010000012.1 coordinate 7,908, forward strand.
GCGAAAGTCTATGCTGCGGATCAGTTATTTGCGACACTCGATCCGACCCTGCGGCGGATTGATGTCGATGATGTCGGCACAGTGGTGCTGGCGGATACGGTCGGGTTTATCCGCCATCTGCCGCATGACCTGGTGGCGGCATTTAAAGCCACGCTGCAGGAAACCCGCGAAGCGACACTGCTGCTTCATGTGGTCGATGCGGCGGATAACCGGGTGGATGAAAATATTCATGCGGTTAATGCAGTTCTGGAAGAGATTGATGCACATGAAATTCCGGTTCTGATAGTGATGAATAAAATCGATATGCTGGACGATTTCGAACCGCGTATCGACAGAAATGAGGATAACCTGCCGGTCAGGGTCTGGCTTTCAGCACAGACCGGAGCAGGGATCCCGTTGTTGTTCCGGGCGCTGACGGAACGCCTTTCCGGTGAGATCGCACACCTGGAATTGTGTCTGCCTCCGTCGGAGGGTCGTCTGCGCAGCCGTTTTTATCAGCTTCAGGCGATTGAACGTGAATGGCTTGATGATGATGGCCGGATTTGCCTTGAAATCAGGCTGCCCATTGTTGACTGGCGCCGCCTCTGCAAGCAGGAACAACAGTTAGCCGATTACGTTATCTGATTATCAGCGGCGTAATATATTAATTGAGAGCGCGTTTTTGTGCTCTTAGCCCTGAAAAACCGATCATAAAAGAGTGGAGCGAAGGCATGGCGTGGAATCAGCCCGGTAATAACGGACAGGACCGCGACCCGTGGGGGAGCAGCAATAAAGGCGGCAACTCCGACGGTAACAAAGGCGGCCGGAACCGTGGGGCATCTGATCTCGACGATCTGTTCCGGAAAATGAGCAGAAAACTCGGTGGTCTGGGTGGCGGTAAAGGCGGAAACAATAACGGGCAGTCCGGCGGGAACAATCGTCCTCCGGTACAGTTCGCGGGCGGACGTATTATCAGTCTCGCTATTGCCGCCGTTGTTGTTGTCTGGGCCGCAACCGGCTTCTATACGATTAAAGAAACGGAGCGCGGCGTGGTTACGCGTTTCGGTAAATTCAGTCATGTGGTTCAGCCGGGTCTGAACTGGAGACCGACCTTTATTGATCGCGTTACTGCGGTCGATGTGGCGACCGTCCAGGATCTGGCCACCAACGGCATGATGCTGACCGCTGACGAGAACGTGGTCCGCGTTAACATGAACGTGCAGTTCCAGGTAGTGAACCCGGAAGATTACCTCTTCAGCGTCACCAACCCGAACAACAGTCTGCGTCAGGCGATGGACAGTGCGGTACGCGGGGTTATCGGTAAGTTCACCATGGAGAAAATTCTGACGGCGAACCGTACCGTGGTCCGTAACGAAACCCAGAAAGTCCTCGAAGAGACAATCAGACCTTATAAAATGGGGATAGCGATTGTCGACGTAAACTTCCAGGAAGCGCGTCCGCCGGCTGAAGTTCAGGCTTCATTCGATGACGTGATTGCCGCGCGTGAAAACGAACAGCAGTCCATCCGTGAAGCGGAAGCTTATTCGAACGAAGTTCTGCCGCTGGCAAAAGGTAATGCGCAAAGTATGATCGAAAGCGCACAGGCGTATAAAGCCAGTATCGTGCTGAAAGCGCGCGGTGAAGTGGCCAGCTTCTCGAAAATGCTGCCGGAATACCGTGCGGCACCGGATATCACCCGTGAACGTCTGTACATTGAGACAATGGAACGTGTGCTGAGCAATACCCGTAAAGTGATTGCCAATGATAAAAGCAACAGCATGATGGTGCTGCCGCTGGATCAGATTATGCGTGAGCAGAGAGCCGCCTCTCAGACTGCACCGGCGAAAGCTGCTGCCACACCATCATCCGCCCCGGCAACACAGGCACCGGCAGGCCGTCAGGCACAAAACAGCAGCCAGAATCCGAATGTACCCGCTGAATACAACAACACGTATGATCTCAGCAGTTCGGGTATCCGTGGCAACACTGAACGCACAGGGAGACAATAATCATGCGTAAGTATTTAGCCGTTATTGTTATTCTGGTTTTAGGCGTTCTGTATGCGTCTGTCTTTACCGTTCAGCAGACCGAGCGCGGTATTGTGCTGCGCTTTGGCAAAGTTCTGCGTGATGCGGATAACAAACCGATTGTGTATGAGCCGGGTCTGCATCTGAAAGTGCCGTTTATTGAAACAGTGAAAATGCTGCCTGCCCGTATCCAGACACTGGATATCCAGGCTGACCGTTTCCTGACAAACGAAAATAAAGACCTGATCGTCGATTCTTACCTGAAATGGCGGATTAGTGATTTCAGCCTGTATTATCTCGCAACAAACAGCGGTAATATTAATCAGGCTGAAAACCTGCTGAAGCGTAAATTCAGTGACCGTCTGCGTTCTGAGTTCGGTCGTCTGAGCGTGAAAGAGATTGTGACGGATTCCCGCGGTACATTAACGACGGAAGTCAAAAATGCACTGAACGAAGGAAGCTCCGGTAACGATCCGCAGGCAACCGATGCTGATAACGCTATTGCCGATGCGGCAGCGCGTGTTCAGGAAGAAACCAAAGGCGCACAGCCGCAGGTGAATCCGAACAGTATGGCGGCGTTAGGTATCGAAGTGGTGGACGTCCGTATCAAGCAGATCAACCTGCCTGCGGAAGTCTCCGAAGCTATCTTCCAGCGTATGCGTGCAGAACGTGAAGCTGTGGCACGTCGTCACCGCTCACAGGGTCTGGAAGAAGCCATGAAGATTCGTGCGGTGGCAGATAAAACCCGTACTGAAATCCTGGCCGAAGCGGAGCGCCAGTCACTCTCCCTGCGTGGTGCGGGTGATGCGGAAGCCGCTAAACTGTTTGCGGATGCATTCAGTCAGGATCCGGATTTCTATGCGTTTATCCGAAGCCTGCGTGCTTATGAGCAAAGCTTCAAACCCGATGGCAACGACATTATGGTGTTAAGCCCGGATACGGATTTCTTCCGTTACATGAAGGCACCGACATCATTGCGTCCGGCTTCAGGCCAGTAAGTCCGGTAACCGCATAACCGGTACTGAAAAATCGTCAGCATGCTGATGGTCGCACTCTGATGAAGAAAGCCCGCTTAGGCGGGCTTTATTATGGACATTGATCAGGTGACTTTCATAAAGTGGATAAAAAGTGCTGAAAGGGCGGTCATGAGATGCTAGAATCCTTTTTTAAGCAACCAGGTAAAAACGAAATGGGTAAGAACGTTGTCGTATTGGGCACCCAATGGGGTGACGAGGGCAAGGGCAAAATCGTCGACTTGCTGACTGAACGGGCTAAGTATGTTGTTCGTTATCAAGGTGGCCACAACGCGGGTCACACTCTGGTTATCAACGGTGAGAAAACCGTCCTGCATTTAATTCCGTCAGGTATTCTCCGCGAAAACGTCGTCAGCATCATTGCTAACGGTGTTGTACTCGCACCCGATGCACTGCTGAAAGAAATGACTGCACTGGAAGAGCGTGGTGTTCCGGTGCGCGAACGTCTGCTGATTTCTGAAGCATGTCCGCTGATCCTCCCTTATCATGTTGCGCTGGATAATGCCCGTGAGAAAGCACGCGGCGCGAAAGCTATCGGCACAACAGGGCGCGGTATCGGGCCTGCATATGAAGATAAAGTTGCCCGTCGCGGTCTGCGCGTGGGTGATCTCTTCGATAAAGAGACCTTCGCTCAGAAACTGAAAGAAATCCTTGAGTATCACAACTTCCAGTTAGTGAACTACTACAAAGAGCCTGCGGTTGACTATCAGAAAACCCTGGACGAAATCATGGCAGTTGCGGATATCCTGACCGGTATGGTTGTGGATGTGTCTGATCTGCTGTACAAAGCCACCGTTAACGGTGAGCTGGTGATGTTTGAAGGCGCTCAGGGTACACTGCTGGATATCGACCACGGTACCTATCCGTATGTGACCTCCTCAAACACCACTGCCGGCGGTGTTGCCACCGGTTCCGGTTTAGGTCCGCGTTATGTGGATTATGTCCTGGGTATCATCAAAGCTTACTCCACCCGCGTGGGTGCGGGTCCGTTCCCGACCGAACTGTTTGATGAAACCGGTGAATACCTGCGTACCAAAGGCCAGGAGTTCGGTGCGACCACCGGACGCAGCCGCCGTTGCGGCTGGCTGGACATCATTGCTATCCGCCGCGCTGTGCAGATCAACTCCCTGTCAGGGTTCTGCATGACCAAGCTGGATGTGCTGGATGGTCTGAAAGAAGTGAAAGTGTGCGTCGGTTACCGTTTACCGAATGGTGAAATCATCGAAACCACACCACTGGCTGCGGATAACTGGGAAGGCATCGAGCCTATCTATGAAGTCATGCCGGGCTGGACTGAAACCACGTTCGGGGCGAAGACCCGCGAAGCACTGCCTCAGGCAGCACTGGATTATATCCGCCGCATTGAAGAACTGACAGGCGTTCCTGTTGATATTATTTCAACCGGTCCGGATCGTTCTGAAACGATGATCCTGCGCGACCCGTTCGACGCATAAGATCGTTCAGGTGATACCAGTCAGGGCCGGGCATGTTTGTCCGGCCTTTTGTTTTCTGACGCCGGGATTTCTGACTGTGTGATGACAGGAAATCCGGCGTTTTTAACGACAAATTTTGCTTAATAAGCAAAAGACACACATAATGATTATCCATTACTTATCATGTGATCCCCCGCGCGGGATGACAGAATTCCCGGGGTAAAATGTGCAGTTAACCAGTTTTACAGATTATGGCTTGCGGGCGCTGATTTATATGGCGTCACTTCCTGATGGTAAAATGACCAGTATTACGGAAGTGACGAACGTTTACGGCGTATCCCGTAACCATATGGTCAAGATAATTAACCAATTGAGCCATTTGGGTTATGTCGAGGCGATTCGCGGCAAAAATGGCGGGATCCGCCTGGGAAAACCTGCTAATACTATAGGTATCGGTGAGGTTGTCCGCGCGCTCGAGCCGTTAACACTGGTGAACTGCAGCGGTGAATTCTGTCACATTACTCCGGCATGCAGGCTGAAATCGGTACTGAATAAAGCCATCCGGGAGTTCTTACAGGAACTGGATAAACACACGCTCGCTGATATGGTGCAGGACAATCAGCATCTTTATAAATTGTTACTGACGGACGAATAACGCCGTTCAGAAACCACGGAGGATACAATGTCAGTGGAAAAACAATCAAACGACCCTTACCGTGAGCGCGAAGCGGAAAAATACGAATCGCCGATCGCGAGCCGTGAATTTATTCTTGAAACTGTCCGCCGCCACACCAAACCGGTGAGCCGCGAAGATATCGCACAGGAACTGGGGATCAGCGGTGAAGAGGCTCAGGAAGCCCTGCGCCGTCGCCTGCGCGCGATGGAGCGCGACGGGCAGCTGGTCTTTACCCGTCGTCAGTGCTACGCACTACCGGAACGTCTTGATTTAATTAAAGGAACCGTGATCGGCCATCGTGACGGCTTCGGGTTCCTGCGTGTGGAAGGACAAAAAGACGACCTCTACATCCCGCAGGATCAGATGAAATTATGCATCCACGGTGATGTGATCCTGGTTCAGGTGATGGGTGCGGACCGCAAAGGCCGCCGCGAAGCGCGCGTTGTGCGTGTCGTCGAGCCGAAAACCGGTCAGATTGTCGGCCGTTACTTTACCGAAGAAGGCATGGGATTTGTCGTGCCGGATGACAGCCGTCTGTGCTTCGATATCCTGATCCCGAAAGAGTCGATTAACGGCGCTCGGATGGGGAATATCGTGGTGGCGGAGCTGACCCGCCGTCCGGGCAAACGGGTGCAGGCGCTCGGTGTTATCACCGAAGTGCTGGGTGAGAAAATGGGCACCAGCATTGCCGTGGATATTGCTCTGCGCAAACATGAAATTCCGTTCACCTGGCCTGAGCAGGTGGAACGCCAGGTCGCGGATATCCGCGAAGATGTGCCGGAATCCGCCAAAAAAGGCCGTGTTGATTTACGCGACCTGCCGCTGGTGACTATCGACGGCGAAGATGCCCGTGACTTTGATGACGCCGTCCACTGTGAAGCCAAACGCGGCGGCGGCTGGCGTCTGTGGGTGGCGATTGCGGACGTCAGCTATTATGTGCGTCCGCAGACGGCGCTGGATGACGAAGCCCGCAGCCGGGGAACCTCGGTTTACTTCCCGTCACAGGTTGTGCCGATGCTGCCGGAAGTGCTGTCTAACGGGGTCTGTTCACTGAACCCGCAGGTGGATCGCCTGTGTATGGTGTGTGAAATGACCATTTCGGCGAAAGGCAAACTTTCAGGTTACCGTTTCTATGAAGCGGTGATGAGTTCTCACGCCCGTCTGACCTATACCAAAGTGTGGAAAATCCTCGAAGGGGATGAAGAGCTGCGCGAACACTATGCGCCGCTGGTCAAACACCTGGAAGAACTGCACAAACTCTATAAAGCACTGGCGGAAGCCCGTGATGAGCGCGGCGCGATTGCTTTTGAATCCGAAGAAGCGAAATTTATTTTCAATGCGGAAAAACGCATTGAGCGTATCGAACCGGTACTGCGCAACGATGCACACAAACTGATCGAAGAGTGCATGATCATGGCGAACGTTGCCGCAGCCCGCTTTGTTGAGAAAAACAACGAACCGGCACTGTACCGTGTGCATGATCGTCCGAAAGAAGACAGCGTTACCAATCTGCGCACCGTCTTTAATGAGCTGGGGCTGACCCTGCCGGGCGGTCTGACACCGGAGCCGAAAGATTACGCCCGTGTCATGCTGGAAGTGGCGGAGCGTCCTGACCACGAGCTGTTACAGACCATGCTGCTGCGCTCGATGAAACAGGCAATTTATGATCCTGACAACCGGGGTCACTTTGGCCTGGCATTACCGGCGTATGCCCACTTTACCTCACCAATCCGCCGTTATCCGGATCTGAGCCTGCACCGTGCGATTAAGTACCTGCTGGCAAAAGAACGCGGCGAAGGGAAATCGCAGACCGGCGCGTGGCATTACGATATGCAGAGTATGCTCCAGCTCGGTGAACATACCTCCATGACGGAGCGCCGTGCCGATGAAGCCACCCGTGACGTGGCAGACTGGCTGAAGTGCGACTTTATGCAGGATCAGGTGGGGAATGTCTTTACCGGGCTTATCACCAGCGTGACCGGCTTCGGTTTCTTTGTCCGTCTGAACGACCTGTTTATCGATGGTCTGGTACACGTATCAACACTTGATAACGATTACTACCGCTACGATAATGTCGGCCAGCGTCTGATTGGTGAATCGTCCTCTAATGTATACCGCCTGGGTGATGAAGTTGAAATCCGGGTGGAAGCCGTGCACATGGATGAGCGCACCATTGATTTCGCGCTGATTTCCACCACCCGCCGTGCCCGTAATGAAGGCAAAACCGCAAGAACCCGGGCGAAAGCCGGGGATAAAGGGGATAAACGCCGGGACGGTAAGAAAGGGGATCCCCGCCGTGACAAAAACTTCGAGCCGGACAGTGCGTTCCGCAAGAAGAAAAAAGAAGACGGCCCGAAAGCCCCGAAAAGCAAGAAATCAGCCCGGACCAAAAAAATCGAGGCAAATATAAAGGCGAAACGCGCGAAGAAAAAAGCCGAAAAGTAACCGCCTTTGATTTGAATTTTCCCACAATGAGGCATTGCGCCTCATTGTGTTTTATTGTCCCGCAACAAACGGAACGTTATGAGTGAAATTATTTATGGTATCCACGCCGTGGATGCTCTGCTGGCGCGTGATCCCAGCCGTTTTCTTGAAGTCTTTATCTTAAAAGGGCGTGAAGACCGCCGCCTGACCCCGGTTGTGCATGCTCTGGAAGCGGCAGGTGTCCGCGTGCAGATGGCCAGCCGTCAGTGGATGGACAGCCAGACCGAAGGTGCCGTTCATCAGGGTATTATCGCCAAAGTCAAAGGCGGCCGTCAGTATCAGGAGCAGGATCTGCCTGATCTGCTGGCAGAGCATGAAACACCGTTCCTGCTGGTGCTCGACGGCGTGACTGACCCGCACAACCTGGGGGCCTGTCTGCGTACCGCAGATGCTGCCGGTGTACATGCGGTGATCATCCCGAAAGACCGTTCCGCGCAACTGAATGCCACGGCGAAAAAAGTCGCGTGTGGTGCGGCGGAAAGCGTGCCGCTTATCCGTGTCACTAACCTGGCCCGCACACTGCGTCAGCTTAAGGATGAAAATATCTGGGTTGTCGGCACCGCCGGCGAAGCCACCCATGATCTGTATCAGAGCAAAATGACCGGCCCGGTGGCGCTGGTGATGGGTGCGGAAGGGGAAGGCATGCGCCGTCTGACCCGTGACCTGTGCGACGAACTGATCAGCATCCCGATGGCGGGGTCAGTCTCTTCCCTGAACGTCTCGGTGGCAACGGGTGTCTGCCTGTTTGAGGCCGTGCGTCAGCGCGCAAAATAATCCCGCATCACACACTTATTACCTTGTCTTTTGGGGCGGGTATGAGTATAGTTATGCGTCAAATTTTTCAGCCGCACTTAAACAAGTTCCTTGCCTCTCAGGGTTGCGGTTGCCCGGACAGGAGGCTAATAATCCGTAAGGAGCACTACTAATGCGTCATTACGAAATCGTCTTCATGGTTCATCCGGACCAGAGCGAACAAGTACCGGCAATGATCGAGCGTTATAAAACTGCTATTACTAACGCAGAAGGTCAGATCCACCGTCTCGAAGACTGGGGTCGTCGCCAACTGGCTTACCCAATCAACAAACTGCACAAAGCACACTACGTTCTGCTGAACGTTGAAGCTCCGCAGGAAGTGATTGACGAGCTGGAAACTATTTTCCGCTTCAATGATGCCGTTATCCGCAGCATGGTTATGCGCGTTAAGCACGCGGTGACTGAACCTTCTCCAATGGTTAAAGCGAAAGACGAACGTCGCCCGCGCGACATGTCTGACGACATTGAAGAAAATGATGAAGCTGAGGAAACTGAAGAGTAATAACGGTGTCCGCTAACCGTCTGGTGTTATCCGGCACAGTGTGCAGGGAACCCATCCGGAAAGTCAGCCCGGCCGGAATTCCGCATTGTCAGTTTGTGCTTGAGCACCGCTCACAACAGCAGGAAGCCGGACTCACCCGGCAGGCATGGTGCAGAATGCCCGTGGTTGCCAGCGGACAGACGATCCAAACCATTACTCGCAGTATAACGGTCGGCAGTCAGATAACCGTTCAGGGATTCATCAGCACCCATCAGGGGCGAAATGGATTATCAAAACTGGTTCTTCATGCCGAACATATTGAATTGATAGATTCTGGAGACTAGCCATATGGCACGTTATTTCCGTCGTCGTAAATTCTGCCGTTTCACCGCAGAAGGCGTTCAAGAGATTGATTATAAAGACATCGCTACGCTGAAAAACTACATCACTGAAAGTGGTAAAATCGTACCAAGCCGTATCACCGGTACCAGTGCGAAATATCAGCGTCAGCTCGCTCGTGCTATCAAGCGTGCACGCTACCTGTCTTTACTGCCTTACACTGATCGTCATCAGTAATCGGCACAGTCCATTAATGACTTTAAGAGGATAAGGTAATGCAAGTTATTCTGCTTGATAAAGTAGCAAACCTGGGCAGCCTGGGCGACCAGGTAAATGTTAAATCTGGTTATGCACGTAACTACTTAGTACCGCAAGGTAAAGCAGTTCCTGCAACCAAGAAAAACATCGAATTCTTCGAAGCGCGCCGCGCAGAACTGGAAGCTAAATTAGCTGACGTTCTGGCAGCAGCACACGCTCGTGCAGAAAAAATCAATGCCCTGGGCGTTGTGACTCTGTCTTCTAAAGCGGGTGACGAAGGTAAACTGTTCGGTTCTGTCGGTACCCGTGACATCGCTGATGCTGTAACTGCAGCAGGCGTTGAAGTGGCGAAAAGCGAAGTTCGTCTGCCAAACGGCGTTCTGCGTACTCTGGGTGATCACGAAGTTCACTTCCAGGTTCACAGCGACGTGTTTGCAGAACTGAATGTGAAGATTGTTGCTGAGTAATCTCTGATTACGCGGTAAACATCTTTGAAAGACGCTGGCTCAGGCCAGCGTTTTTTTTTGCAGTAAAAACAGATGTTAAGAACGGCGGTAACTGCCGTCTTTCTGCCGTTTAAAGGTGACGGACTGCCCGTTAGCCTTATCAATCCTCAGCACAGAGACAGTATTCCCCTTTCCTTTGGTCACACTGATTTTATCCCCTGCCTCCACCTGATTCAGCGGCTTCTGCGGTCCCTCAATGGCTGTCATGCGGAATAAATCATCCACCGGTAACCCGTTGCTGCGAAAGACCTGAGCGATGGTCTGGCCCTTTTTGAGGGTGAAACGCAGTGTATCTGCCTGTACCGGCACCGCAGCAGGGGTGGGCTCTGCGGTAACCGGCGGTGGAGTGGTCGCCGGTTGCGGTGCCGGTTCGTTATTCAGTGCGCCCGGCGGGAGGTTATCCGGCAACGGTAAATCCGGAGTATCAGCTGCAGTATCCGGTGGTGTACCGGTCTGCTCTGCTATCAGGTCACCGAGCGGATCAGCCGGTGGCGTCAGCGTGATATTCTGCGAAGGTACGATCACCGGGGGCTTCTGTGCGGCAGGCCAGAATATCAGGACAAGCATGACAATCAGCGCAATGGCGGTGATGGCGTAAAGATGGCGCTTTGGCAGTAGTCTCATCAGAATCTCCCGCTGTTTAGCATGAATAATTATCATCCGGTATTATTCCAGTGTAGCAGCAGACTTACTGAAATTATTCGGAATTAGTCCTGTTTTATAAATTGATTGTGCTGTTTTCCGGGAATCACCGTGTTGCATCAGCTTTCACTGATTATCGGGTTTACCGGGGTACATCCTGCTGTTATGCTTGTCCGTCTTACTTATTGATCAGGTATCTCTCATGACACAACCGACTTTTGACACGATGGAAGCACAGGCAAGCTACGGAATCGGCTTACAAATCGGCCAGCAATTACAGGAATCCGGACTGAGCGGATTAGTACCGGAAGCCATCCTGGCCGGTATCACCGACGCACTGGAAAATAACCAGCCGGCTGTGGCGGTGGATGTTCTGCATCGTGCCCTGCGTGAAATGCATGAGCGTGCTGATGCTGTCCGCAATGAAAAACAGGCTGAGCTGGTCAAAGACGGCATGCGCTTCCTGGAAGAAAACGCGAAGAAAGACGGCGTTTCCACCACTGAAAGCGGCCTGCAGTTCTCCGTCATTAATCAGGGTGACGGCGCTATCCCGGCCCGCACTGACCGTGTCCGTGTTCACTACACCGGCCGTCTGATCGACGGTACCGTGTTTGACAGCTCTGTACAGCGCGGCCAGCCGGCAGAATTCCCGGTAAACGGCGTGATCGCTGGCTGGATTGAAGCACTGACTCTGATGCCGGTCGGCTCCAAGTGGGAACTGTATATCCCGAGCAACCTGGCGTACGGTGAGCGTGGTGCCGGTGCGGCAATCCCGCCGTACAGTACACTGGTATTCGAAGTGGAGCTGCTGGAGATCCTGTAATCTCTCTTTGTCAGCAATAACAGAATATGCGAAATGGCCGGTTTTCACCGGCCATTTTTATTTCTATACTCAGGTCTCCGGAGACGTGAACAGGATTACGCGACTCACTAACCGTTCTGTGAAAGAGGTGAAGGATGCTCAATCAAATTTGTCTGCTGGCCCGGCGGGCGGGCGATGCAATCATGGATATCTACCATCATCCCGACACACTGACCATCTCCGCCAAAGCGGATAACTCCCCCTTAACCGCTGCGGATTTAGCCGCGCATCACATCATCGTGCAGGAACTGAAAGCCCTGACACCGGACATCCCGGTGCTGTCAGAGGAAGATCCGCAGCCGTGGTCTGAGCGGCAGCACTGGACACAATACTGGCTGGTGGATCCGCTCGACGGCACCAAAGAATTTATCAGCCGCAACGGTGAATTTACGGTCAATATTGCCCTGATTTCTGACGGCATACCGGTAATGGGTGTGGTGTATGCCCCGGTACCGGACGTGCTCTACCTGGCAGAAGGCAAACATGCCTGGCGTGAACGGGGCGGGCAGCGGATGGCGATCAAAGTGGTGAACACGGATCTGCCGATGGTGGTGATCAGCCGTTCACATCAGGATGCGGAACTGGCTGATTATCTGGAGCAGCTGGGACCGCATGAAACCCGTGCTATCGGCTCATCCCTCAAATTCTGCCTGGTGGCGGAAGGTAAGGCGCAGCTCTATCCCCGTTTCAACCCGACCCACATCTGGGATACGGCAGCCGGACACGCCGTTGCACTCGCAGCCGGAGCGCATATCACGGACTGGAGCGGAAAAACGCTCGACTATACACCGCGTGAATCGCTGATAAACCCGGGGTTCCGCGTCAGCAGTTTCTGACTGCCATTTTATTCCTGAATAACAGTGTAATTTGCATGATTATGCAAATTACACTGATTTTTCCCCGTCTGTTAAATTCCGCATCTGCTGACACTAATCCCGGTATTTCAGCCTCACATTATTTATAAAACTTATAGTAATTATGAGGTTATTATTCCGAAGTTATAGTGTGACGGTGATCGATTTTCACTCTGATTTGTGAAGTAAATCGTAGTGAAGTGTCATTTTATGTAAAAATAGTGATTAAATCATTTGATTAATGAACCCGGGTGGTAGAATTGAGTCATACCTTAGGCATGAAAGAAAAGGTAAAGGGGAGGACATAAGTACGATGAAAATTTTCGCCCGTTACAACCCGGCTCAGATCGCCCGCTACGTGAAAACCTTATTCCGTGGCCGCCTGTATATACAGGGGATGGGTGCGTTTGAATTTGACTACGGTAAGATTTTACCGCCGAAAATCAGAGACAAACGCCACCTGAGTGCAATGAGTGAAATTAATCAGCAGGTATCGTTGCTGCAGGCGCAGCTGGCGTAACCACAATACCTGTCTGATGAAGAAGGGTTAGTTTTACGGTTTCTGGTGCTGTTCGTTGTGTGCCACGTCAGACTGACCCTCTTTGCCGCTTTCCGCCGCTGACGGACGCGGAATAACCGGTACATCCGGGATCCGTGTAACCAGCAGCTGGTCAATCTTGTAGTTGTCGATATCCACCACTTCAAACTTAAAGCCTGAGAATTTCACGGAATCGGTCCGTTTCGGGATACGGCGCAGCTTATACATCAGGAACCCGGCGATGGTTTCGTAATTGCTGTCATCCGGGAACTCGTCAATATCCAGCACCCGCTGCACATCCTCAATCGGTGTACCGCCTTCAATCAGCCAGGAATTTTCATCACGGGCGACAATCTGTTCTTCCTGTCCCTGACCGACCAGATCCCCCATCAGAGTAATCATCACGTCATTGATAGTGATAACACCCATCACCATGGCGTATTCATTCAGAATGATAGCGAAGTCTTCCCCGGCGTTTTTAAAGCTCTCCAGGGTGTCTGACAGGCTCAGAGTGTCCGGGATCATCAGTGCCGGGCGGATTTGCACACCTTCATGCAGATTCAGGCTCTGGCCGTTCAGCACACGGTTCAGCAAGTCTTTGGAATCGACATAACCGAGCACATGATCCAGCCCGCCGTCGCACACCAGGAATTTCGAGTGCGGCTGCGTGGAGATCTTCTCTTTGATACTCTCTTCGTTTTCCTGCTTGTCGAAATAGACCACGCTCTCACGGGAGGTCATGGCAGACGGGACGGTACGGGATTCCAGCTCAAACACGTTTTCAATAAGTTCGTGTTCCTGCTTGCGCAGCACACCGGCGACCGCGCCTGCTTCCACCACCGCGTAAATATCATCTGAGGTGATATCTTCATTTCGCGCCAGCGGAATTTTGAATAATTTAAAGAACAGGTTGGATAACCCGTTAAACAGCCAGGCCAGCGGGCGCAGTACTGTCAGGCAAAAACGCATCGGCTGGACAATCCGGATGGCGACCGCTTCCGGTTTGATCATGCCGAGACGTTTCGGGGTCAGATCCGCCAGCAGGATAAACATGGAGGTCACGATAATAAATGACAATACGGAGCCGAGCTGCTGTGCGGCGGCATCGGCCATAAAATTGCCGAACAGGGTACGCAGCGCCGGTGAAAAGGCCGATTCACCGACAATACCGGCGAGGATCGCCACGGCATTCAGGCCGATTTGCACTACGGTGAAGAACATCCCCGGTGCTTCCTGCAAACGGAGCACATGGGCGGCATTGGTATTGCCTTCGTCAATCATGACTTTGAGTTTGATACGCCGCGAGGCGGCCAGTGATATTTCAGATAACGAAAAGAATGCGCTGATCGCGCAGAGTAACAGGACGATTAATAAACTATTTAACATATAAGTTCCGAATGGCCGGCACGATTGCCTCTGGGCGCGCTGTTGTTGATTATGCGTGGCGACCGGTTATTTTAGATATATAGAGCATAAGTATCGGATATTAAAAAAGAAAGGCGCACAGAGCATCCAATTTGTCTGTGCGCGGATGTGCAGTATAGCACCGGAACGGGAAAAGCGGCTAGTTTCTCAGCGAGGGTGGCAGACAAACACCGATCCCGCCGAGTCCGCAGTAGCCTTCCGGGTTCTTATCCAGATATTGCTGGTGGTAATCCTCCGCCACATAAAACGGGCCGAGCGGGCGGATGGCCGTGGTGATACTGCGGCTGTCGTTATTGTCATTCATCGCCTGCTGATACTGCTCACGGGAAGCAAGTGCCTGCACGCGCTGACTGTCAGACTGAGTGTAAATTGCCGAACGGTACTGCGAGCCGATATCACCGCCCTGTTTCATGCCCTGTGCCGGATCATGGTTTTCCCAGAACAGACGCAGCAGATCGGCATAACTGATGACCGACGGGTCATAGACCACACGGACGGCTTCAGCATGACCTGTGTTGCCGGTGCAGACGCCTTCATAGGCCGGGTTCTTTGTCGTACCGCCTGTATAACCGGCGGTGGTACTGTATACGCCCGGCTGCTGCCAGAACAGACGCTCCACGCCCCAGAAGCAACCCATGGCGAAATACGCGGTATCAAAGCCGTCAGGCACATGGTTCACATCATGGCCGGTTACGGTATGGCGCGGGCTGATGGTCAGTGCCACGGCGCTGTCCGGCAGTGCATCAGCGGCAGAAACAGGAGATACAACAGTGTCCTGCGGGTATTGAGTGGTGTTTTGTGTCATTTGCGGTGGCTCCTGTTTTAAGAATAATCGGTGCATTATCAGCAGATTTCAGGTTATTTATCTTATGTATCTATAGTAAACTTCAAATAATTTTCATTTATCTCAGTCAAATCTCAGAAATTCAGGAGTTGATGTGATCCGGTACCCTCTTGTTTGTGTTGTCGCTGTGTCTCTCACATCCCCTCTGGCATATAGTGCAAATCTTCGCTTAAAAGTGGAAGGGCTCAGCGGGCAACTTGAAAAAAATGCAAGAGTCCAGCTCTCCACTATCACGACCGATGAGGTCGTGGCTGACGGCCGTTTTCGTGCACGGGTGGAAAAAGCCATCAAAGAAGGGCTTCGTCCGCTGGGGTATTATGAGCCGGTGATCACCTTTGATTATCAGGACAACGCGCCGCCTGCGCGTCCGGTGTTGTATGCCCGTGTCGTCCCGGGGGAGCCGGTTAAAATTGCCGGGGTTACCGTGGATATCGAAGGCGCGGCAAAAACCGATCCCGCATTCAAAAAATTCATTACCAAAAATACACCTGAAACCGGGACTGTCGTCAATCACGGCGAGTACGAAAGTTTTAAAAGCGGATTATCCGGGCTTGCCTTAAAACGCGGTTATTTTGATGCGGAGATGGAAAAAAGCCAGCTCGGTATTGCGCTTTCCCGTCATGCTGCCTACTGGGATTTTGTGTTCAACAGCGGCAAACGATACCGTTTCGGGAAAGTGAATTACCAGGGATCGCAAATCAGTGATGCGTATCTGGAAGGTCTGGTACCGTTTAAAGAGGGTGATTACTACACCTCTGATCAGCTGGCGGAATTTAACCGTCTGCTGGCGGAAACCGGCTGGTTCCAGTCCGCGATCGTCACCCCGGATATTGCAAAGGCACGGGCGGATAACAGTGATTATCTGACTATGGATGCCTCATTCACCCCGCGCGCGCAAAACTTTGTTGAGCTGGGCGGTGGCTTTGCCACCGATGTGGGGCCGCGCGTTCAGGCGAAATGGAATAAGCCGTGGGTGAATTCCAGCGGCCACAGCCTGACCTCCAGTATCAGCCTGTCCGCGCCGGAACAGATTATTGATACCTCTTACCGCATCCCGCTGAAGGTCAATCCGATTGAGCAGTACTACGCCGTCTCCGGCGGGTATAAGCGGACCGACCTGAACGATACCAAAGCCGATACCGCGACAGTCAGTGTTTCCCGTAACTGGGATTTATCCACCGGCTGGCAGTACGGCATCAATATGCGCTGGAGTCTCAGCCACTTTACCCAGGCGGATATCACCAACACCACCATGCTGCTCTATCCGGGGGTGAATGTCAGCCGTGTCCGTTCGCGGGGCGGGATGATGCCGTCCTGGGGGGACAGTCAGCGTTACTCAGTAGATGTTTCCAATGAAATGTGGGGCTCAGATGTGGATTTTTCCATTTTCCGCGCCCGTAACGTCTGGGTGAGAACGCCGTGGGATGGTCACCGCTTTGTGATGCGCGGCAACCTCGGCTGGATTGAAACCAATAACTTCGACAAAGTCCCGCCGGATCTGCGTTTCTTCGCCGGTGGCGATGGCAGCATCCGTGGTTACCGTTACAACAAAATTTCACCGGAAGATGCTGACGGTAAACTGACCGGCGGCTCGCGGATGGTGGTCGGCTCGCTGGAATACCAGTACAACGTAACCGGAAACTGGTGGGGCGCGGTGTTTGTGGACAGCGGTGAAGTGGTGAATGATATCAAACGGAGTAATTTCAAAACCGGTGCCGGTGTCGGGGTGCGCTGGGCATCGCCGGTCGGGCCGATCAAATTTGACCTCGCGGCACCGGTCGGTGATGACCAGACGAAAAATATCCAGTTTTATATCGGATTGGGGGCAGAACTCTGATGAAATGGCTGAAGTATCTGAAATGGCCGGCAATCATTCTGCTGGTACTCATTCTGCTGATTGGCGGCACACTCGGCTGGATCCTGGGCACACAGTCCGGCCTGCATTTTGCGCTGAATCTTGCTCCGCGTGTGGTTTCCGGCCTGGCTATCGGTCAGGTTGAGGGCGATCTGCGTAATCTGACCCTGAAGCAGGTGAAATACACCATGCCGGGTATTGATGTCAGCGTGGATAAGGTGAACCTGGCGCTGCGCCTGAGCTGCCTGAAAGACATGACACTCTGTGTTGAAAACCTCAGCACGGATGGCACGCGGGTTGCTGTTGATACGGCAAAACTGCCGCCGTCAGAAGAAACTCCGCCGTCAGAGCCGCTGACAGAGCTGAATGCACCGCTGACCATATTCCTGGATTCTCTCTCTGTGACCAACACACAGGTCACTGTGGATGATATGGCGGTAAACCTGGATACCTTCCGCACCGCCATGACCTGGCAGGGCGACCAGCTGACCCTGAAACCAACGGTGATTAATGCCCTGTCTGTTGTGCTGCCGAAAAGTGACCCGGCTGCGGCAGAAGAACCGGCACCGGCAACGGATGCACCGGAGAAGCCGTTAGGTGAAACCATCAGTGAGATTTTTGCTCAGCCGATGCTGGCAGAACTGCCGGAGGTTATTCTGCCGCTGAATATTTCAGTGGAAGGTATTTCCGGTGAAAACTGGCAGATGAGCGGTGATGCGCCGGTAACGCTCAATTCCCTGCATCTGGCGCTGTTTAACAAAGGGCAGGTGCTGACCCTCAGTGATCTGTCTGCGGATGCGCCACAGGGCAACATCGCGGTCAGCGGGGAAGTGGCGCTCAGTGAAAAATGGCCGGTGGCGTTGTCGGTTAAAGGGCATGTCCGTGATTTTGAGGAATTCAGCGGGCAGGATCTCGATCTTACCCTGAACGGCGGACTGCTGGATGAGCTGAAACTGGCGCTGGCACTGAAAGGGCCGGTCAATGCCACGCTGGATGCACAGACCAACCTGACGCAGGCCGATCTGCCGCTGCTGCTGACCCTGGAGAGTCAGAAAGTCAGCTGGCCGCTGACCGGTGAGGCGGATTATCAGCTTGATGGCGTGAAACTGCGCCTTAACGGGAAAGTGAGCGGTTACGATCTCTCACTGCGTTCGGATATCAAAGGAAAGGACATCCCGCCTGCACTGCTGACCCTGGATGCCAAAGGGAATACTGAACAGCTCAATCTTACCCGGCTGCGCCTGAATGCGTTACAGGGCTTTGCGGAAGTGACCGGGGTGGCGGACTGGCAGAAAGCCATCAGCTGGCAGGCGGTTCTGACGCTTTCCGGGCTGAATACCGCAAAAGCCTATCCGGAGTGGCCGGCCAAAGTGGACGGCAAAATCAGTACCAGGGGCAGCCTTTACGGCGGTAACTGGGAGCTTGAAATCCCGGATATCACCCTCGACGGTAAAGTGAAAACCTATCCGCTGAAAGCGCGCGGTAATGTGAAAGGTAACGCGGGCGGTCAGTGGACGATTCCGGATCTGAAACTGGCACTGGGTAACAATAAACTGGATGTGCGGGGCGAGCTGGCAGATGCCTGGAAGCTGGATGCGGATATCAATGCACCGGCGCTCGGCGGCCTGGTTCCGGGGCTGGCGGGTACGATCAAAGGGAAGCTCAATGTTCGCGGCAATATGGAAAAACCACAGATCCTCGCCGATCTGGCTGTCAGCAATCTGAAATGGCAGAACGATCTGTCGGTGGCGGATGCCAAAATCAAAGGGGATATCACTTCCGCAGAGCAGATCAAAGGCCAGCTGGATGTAACTGTGAATCAGCTGAAACAGGCTGATCTGGTGATCAGCAATCTGACCCTGAATGCCAAAGGTACCGAAGCACAGCACCAGCTGAAGCTGACCATGAAAGGTGAGCCGGTCTCGGCACAACTGATGCTGAACGGCGGGTTTGACCGTAAAACCGAAACCTGGAAAGGTACGCTGAATAACACCCGCTTTGACACACCGGTGGGTGAGTGGTCACTCAGTAAGGCAATGGCGCTGACCTATCTGAATGAAAAACAGGAAATGACCATCGGCACCCATTGCTGGGTGAATCCGGATGCCCGAATCTGTGTACCAAAACCGATTACCGCAGGGGCTTCCGGTAATGCATCTGTTGCCCTTGAACGTTTTGATCTGGCGATGATTAAACCGTTCCTCGGCCCGGATACCCGGCTGGATGGTGTATTCAGCGGTAATGCTAATGTCCGCTGGTTTGCGGACGGCTCACAGCCGGTGGTGGATGCATCCCTGAAAGGTAACGGCGTGAAGGTGGTGCAGAACCTGGAAGGCACGAATCTGCCGGTTGCGTTTGATACCCTGACACTGACTGCTGCCATGAAGAACGGCAAACTCAATCTTCAGTGGCTGATTGCCATCGCCGGTAACGGGAAGATTAACGGTAATGTCCAGATTTCTGATCTGGAGAAACGCCGCCAGCTGAGCGGAAATGTCGGGATCGATAATATCTCGCTGGATCTGCTGAAACCGCTGCTCGGCAAAGGGGATAAAGCCACCGGGCGGCTGAATGCGGGGCTGCGTCTGGGCGGTAATGCTGCGTCACCGCTGCTGTTTGGCCAGCTGGGATTATCCGATCTGGCAGTCAGCGGCCGTCTGCTGCCGTTTGATATCACGACCGGCGGACTGACGGTTAATTTCGATGGTGCCCGTTCTGATCTGAGCGGAAACATTAAAACGCCGGAAGGCTATCTCAACCTCAGCGGTAACGCGGACTGGCGCAGAATGGATGCCTGGAGTGCGAAGATTTTCGCGCAGGGTGACAAACTGCGCGTTTCGCTGCCGCCGATGATCCGGATTGATGTCAGCCCGGATCTGGTCTTTGAAGCCACACCGTCAATGCTGAAACTGGACGGAACGGTGAATATTCCGTGGGCACGGATCACGGTGCATGAAGTACCGGAGTCCGCTGTCAGCGCTACGTCTGATGAAGTGATGCTGGATGACAACTTACAGCCAATCCGTGAGAAACAGACCAGTATTCCGATCCTGAGTAATCTGCGGATCCATATCGGTGATGATGTGCTGCTCGATGCCTTTGGGCTGAAAGCAAAACTCACCGGGGATCTGAAAGTCGCTCAGGATAAGCAGGGGCTGGGACTCAACGGTCAGGTGGATATTCCGCGCGGGCGTTTCCATGCTTACGGGCAGGATCTGCTGGTGCGTAAAGGACAGATCCTGTTCTCCGGTCCGGCTGACCAGCCGTTCCTCAATCTGGAAGCGATCCGTAACCCGGATAACACCGCCAACGGCGTGATTGCGGGTGTCCGGGTGACCGGGCTTGCGGATAAACCGAAAGTGGAAATATTTTCTGACCCGGCGATGTCCCAGGAAAATGCGCTCTCTTACCTGCTGCGTGGTGAGGGGCTGGACACCGGGGATGCGGACAGTTCGCAGATGACCTCTATGCTTATCAGCCTCGGGGTGGCACAAAGCGGGCAGTTAGTCGGCAAAATCGGTGAGACATTCGGTATTTCGGATCTGGCACTGGATACCCAGGGCGTGGGCGATAAGTCGCAGGTTGTGGTCAGCGGTAAGATAACCAACGACCTGCAGGTAAAATATGGCGTCGGTATATTTGACTCCTTAGCGACCTTAACGTTACGCTATAGGTTAATGCCCAGGTTATATCTGGAAGCGGTGTCTGGTGTTAACCAGGCGATCGATCTGCTTTATCAGTTTGAGTTTTAATATATGCGAGTGATCGTTTATGGCAGTTTGCGGCAGAAACAGGGCAACCATCATTGGATGACCTATGCCGCCCTGCTGGGAAAATATACGCTTGAAGGCTATGACCTGTATGATTTGGGACACTATCCTGCGGTGGTGCCGGGAACCGGTTCGATCGAATGTGAAGTGTACCGGATCTCCTCGTCGATCCTGACCGAGCTGGATGAATTAAAAAAAGATGGTCAGGATTACCGGCGCGAACTGGTTTCTACGCCGTACGGCAGTGCCTGGATTTACTTATATCAGCATCCGGTGGACGGACTGGTGAAGATAAATTGCGGGGACTGGCTGAAACGGCACGAGGCAGAAGACCCGGAAAGCGAATGATTTCCCTGTGAATAAAAAAACCGCTGTGAAAACAGCGGTTTTTTTTGTCTCTGCAACGGACTGCGGATTATTTTTTCGCAGCGCGTTCGAAAGAAGCAATGATTTCAGCTTTAGCGGCAGCAGCATCTTCCCAGCCGTCAACTTTCACCCATTTGCCTTTTTCGAGGTCTTTGTAGTGCTCGAAGAAGTGAGTGATCTGAGCTTTCAGCAGTTCAGGCAGATCGTTCACATCGTTGATGTGATCGTATTCTTTGCTCAGTTTGGTGTGCGGAACCGCAACCAGTTTGGCATCTTCACCGGATTCGTCGGTCATTTTCAGCACGCCGACAGGACGGCAGCGGATCACTGAACCAGGCTGTAACGGATACGGAGTCGGGACCAGCACGTCTACCGGATCACCATCCAGAGATAAGGTGTGGTTGATGTAACCGTAGTTGCACGGGTAGAACATGGCGGTTGACATGAAACGGTCAACAAACAGTGCACCGGATTCTTTATCAACTTCGTATTTAATCGGATCTGCGTTGGCAGGGATTTCGATAACAACATAGATATCTTCCGGCAGATCTTTACCTGCAGGAACATTATTCAGGCTCATGAACGGATTCCTTAATCTTCAGAACAAATAGCGTGGCGGATATTATAACGAAAAAAAGGCGGTGGTATACCGCCTTTTCCTTCGCTTACTGTTGGTTACTTCCCGTTTTCGTCCGGAAATTCCGCCATAAAGCTTTCTGCTTTCTCTACCATTGCGCGGGTACCGACAAAGTACGGCGAACGCTGGTGGAGTTTTTCCGGAATGATATCGAGGATACGGTTCTTACCGTCACTCGCTTTACCGCCGGCCTGTTCCGCGAGGAATGACATCGGGTTGCACTCATACAGCAGACGCAGCTTGCCGTTCGGGTGGCTTGCGGTGCTCGGGTAGATGTAAATTCCGCCCTTGAGCAGATTGCGGTGGAAATCCGCCACCAGAGAGCCGATATAACGGGTAGTGTACGGGCGGTCAGTTGCCGGATCTTCTTCCTGGCAGTATTTGATGTATTTTTTCACGCCGACAGGGAAACGGATGTAGTTCCCTTCGTTGATAGAATACATTTTACCGTTTTCCGGGAATTTCATATCCGCCTGACACAGGCAGAACACACCCAGAGACGGGTCATAGGTGAAGGCGTGAACACCGTTGCCGGTGGTGTAAACCAGCATGGTGGAAGAGCCGTACACCACATAACCGGCAGCAACCTGGCGGTTACCCGGCTGGAGGAAGTCAGCTTCGGTGACCGGCTGGCCCAGCGGAGTGATACGGTGATAAATAGAGAAAATAGTACCGACTGACACATTCACATCAATGTTGGATGAGCCGTCGAGCGGATCCATCAGAACCACATATTTGGCGTTTTCCGCACGGCCGCCCTCAAAAACAACAATGTCGTCTTCTTCTTCGGAGGCAATACCGGCAACTTCACCACGGGCTTTCAGCGCGGCTTTCAGTTTCTCGTTGGCATAAAGATCCAGTTTCATCTGGACTTCGCCCTGCACGTTTGAGATACCATTAGTACCAAGGATATCAACCAGCCCGGCTTTGTTGATATCACGGTGAATAATCTTAGCGCCTAACTTAATCGCGGAGAGGAGTGCAGTCAGTTCTCCGGTGGCGTGAGAAAAGTCCTGCTGTTTTTCGACGATAAATTCGCCTAATGTTTTCATGACGTACGTCCTGAAGTGGGTGAAATAAAAGTATTACGAAAGCGGTTGCCCGTAAACGCGGGTGCAAGTTTAGCCAAAGAAAATCATAATTGATAGGCTAATCCGTTTCAGTTCTTTTGAGAGATGGTTAGAATAGTGACCAACGTCATGCTATTGGATAAAAAATAATGCATATTCATATTCTCGGTATCTGCGGCACCTTCATGGGCAGCCTGGCTATCCTGGCCCGTGCACAGGGGCACAAAGTGACCGGTTCGGATCAGAATGTCTACCCGCCGATGAGTGATTTACTGACAGAGCAGGGGATCGAACTGATTCAGGGTTATGACCCGGCTCAGCTGACGCCGCGCCCGGATATGGTGGTGATCGGCAATGCCATGAAACGCGGAAACCCGTGTGTCGAAGCGGTGCTGAACCAGGGGATCCCTTACACGTCAGGTCCGCAGTGGCTGCATGACCATGTACTGCCGGAGCGCTGGGTGTTGGCGGTTGCCGGAACTCATGGCAAAACCACCACTGCCGGTATGCTGGCGTGGATTCTGGAAGACTGTGGCTATCAGCCGGGCTTTCTGATCGGCGGTGTTCCGGGGAATTTTGATGTTTCCTCCACGCTGGGTAACAGCCCGTTCTTTGTTATCGAAGCAGATGAATATGACTGTGCATTCTTTGATAAGCGCTCAAAATTTGTGCACTACAGCCCGCGTACACTGCTGCTCAACAACCTCGAGTTTGATCACGCAGATATCTTCGAAAACCTCGCGGCGATTGAAAAACAGTTCCATCATCTGGTGCGTGTGGTGCCGGGTGACGGCAAAATTATCGCCCCGGCCCAGGATGCCAATCTGAAACAGGTGCTCAGTATGGGCTGCTGGAGTGAGGAAGAGTACACCGGCGACAACGCCCGCTGGCAGGCAGAGAAAGTTACCAATGACTGCGGTGAGTTCGATGTGCGTTATGACGGTGAAATCAGCGGCCGCGTGACCTGGGGACTGGTGGGCGAGCATAATATGCAGAACGCCCTGATGGCGGTGGCTGCCGCACATCACGTTGGTGTGCCGGTCGCGGAAGCCTGCCGTGCTCTGGGTAAATTTATCAACGCCCGCCGCCGTCTTGAGCTGCGCGGTGAGGTGAACGGTATCAGTGTCTATGATGACTTTGCGCATCACCCGACCGCGATTCTGGCCACATTACAGGCACTGCGCAGTAAAGTCGGCGGCACGGCCCGTATCCTGGTGGTTCTGGAGCCGCGTTCAAACACCATGAAAATGGGGATCAGCAAAGACGATATCGCGCCTGCGCTGGGTCGTGCGGATGAAGTCTTTATCTTCCAGCCGGCGAATATTCCGTGGCTGGTCAGTGAAATTACCGAGCGCTGTGTACAACCGGCATACTGGAGCGGTGACCTGGATGCGCTGACCAACATGGTGGCCGAGCATGCACAGCCGGGGGATCATATCCTGGTGATGAGCAACGGCAGCTTCGGTGGTATCCACGATAAACTGCTGGAAAAACTGAAGTAATCTGAGAAGAAATAAAAAACCGCACGGTGCATCAGTACCATGCGGTTTTTTTATGATTAACGGCGGATTACAGTTCCTGCTCGAACAGGGCGAGAATCGCTTCGTAAAGCTGTTCTGTGGTGAAATCTTTGGCCGGTGTCGAGAAAATGGTGTCATCCCCGGCAATACTGCCGAGAATGCCCTCGGATTTGCCGATGGAGTCCAGCAGACGGGCGATCAGCTGTGCTGCTCCCGGACTGGTACGGATAACCACAACCGAGTCATTGTAATCAATATCCAGCACCAGGTTTTTTAACGGGCTGGTGGCTGTCGGAACACCCAGTTCCGCAGGCAGACAGTAAACCATTTCCATTTTCGCGTTACGGGTGCGGACAGCACCGAACTTGGTCAGCATCCTGGAAATTTTGGACTGGTTAATATTCTCAAAGCCCTCTTCCTGCAGGGCGGTGACGATCTCCCCCTGAGAGCTGAATTTCTCTTCTTTCAACAGCGCTTTAAACGCCTTGATCAGATCTTCCTGTTTAGAAGGTGCGCGCATAGTCTTTCCTGCAAATTTGGATACGAACCTTATTATTATGCGGAAAAATGCATTTTTATGCAAATTAAACCCTGTGGTCTGACCGGGGGAAACCGCATTAATGGTCAAAACTGGTGATCAGCTCACGTAATTGACATTGCTTATGGTTCTGACCGGGTTATCACCGGAGGTAAATATATTGTTAATTAAATGAGGTTGTTATCAGTTACGCATCGGTATATTAACGTACATGACTATAAGTGCGCTTAAAGTAAAATAATTGTCAAAATAGTGTTCCTTATCTCATTAACAGATAAGCGATTTGTTTAGAATGGATAACAATAGACAAACAGATTCAAATGCGTGAATATGCAATCAGTCTGTTAAAATATTGTATTCACAGCCCTCATGCACGGATTCGCGTCTGATGCGCAATCGTGCTAACCGTCCCAAGTTAAGGAGTCTCAGGATGAAAGTTGCAGTTCTCGGAGCAGCAGGTGGTATTGGTCAGGCTCTCGCCCTTCTTCTTAAAACCCAGCTTCCTTCAGGTTCAGATCTTACTTTATATGATATCGCACCGGTCACACCGGGTGTGGCAAAAGATCTCAGCCATATTCCGACCGATGTCCGGATCACCGGATTCGCGGGAGAGGATCCTACCCCTGCATTAGAAGGTGCGGATATTGTCCTGATTTCTGCTGGTGTGGCCCGTAAACCCGGCATGGATCGTTCTGATCTGTTTAATGTGAACGCGGGGATCGTCCGCAATCTGGTGGAAAAAATTGCCAAAACCTGTCCGAAAGCATTAATCGGCATTATCACCAACCCGGTGAACACCACAGTGGCGATCGCGGCAGAAGTGCTGAAAAAAGCCGGTGTGTATGACAAAAATCGCCTGTTCGGTGTGACCACGCTGGACATCATCCGTTCCAACACCTTTGTGGCGGAACTGAAAGGCAAGAAACCACAGGAGCTGGAAGTGCCGGTTATCGGCGGCCACTCAGGTGTGACCATTCTGCCGCTGCTGTCTCAGATCCCGGGTGTCAGCTTCAGCGACGCGGAAATCGACAGCCTGACCAAACGCATCCAGAACGCCGGTACTGAAGTGGTGGAAGCCAAAGCAGGCGGCGGGTCCGCAACGCTCTCTATGGGTCAGGCAGCCGCACGTTTCGGCCTGTCACTGGTTCGTGCCATGCAGGGCGAGAGCAATGTGGTGGAATGCACTTATACCGAAGGTGACGGCAAATACGCCCGTTTCTTCGCCCAGCCGGTCGTGTTAGGCAAGAACGGTGTTGAGAAGCGTCTGGACATCGGTTCACTCAGTGCATATGAAGAGAAAGCACTGAACGGCATGCTGGATGTGCTGAAGGCTGATATTGCGCTTGGTGAGAAATTTATTAACAGCTGAATTATTAAATAGTTGTATTTATTTTTTTGAGCCGTAAATAAAACCGCTAATTACGATTAGCGGTTTTATTGTTTTTATAAGTATATATTGAAATTAATTAGTTACCTTCACTCTTATTTTCCTATCTAATAATTCACCTGTGATAGAATTAAAATAACGGCTGGGCCAAATCTCTGACGGATGGACGGCGAGAAAGTCTGCGATGAGCCATTCACCCTTCGGCCACGGCCGGGAAAGCGCGTTAGCAAGCGTTGAGGAGCTGAGTCCCGCACTGCGCGACAAGGCGGCCAGGGTTGTCCCCCGTTTCTTCAGCGATGCAATTATATCAGCAGGGTGCCAGTCAGATTTACCGGAATCCATATATTGAGTCCTTTTTATTTTAGATTAATGTTGTATTAGTGGTATAAATAACGGGTTGCCATCACATTAAAGATGAACCCAATTCGTTATTAAGAAAATAAAATACCATTATTTTTCTAAATATTTTCTTAAATTTTTTCTTAAAAATATCTTTTTTGAACTCTGTTACAGAATTAAGAAACAGAATGAAAATGGGCAGGTAACACAAAGGAATGAATGAAGTAAGCATATTTACTTACTTAACATAAGGAGTTTGTTGATGAAACAAAAGCGGTTTTTACCTGTTATCAGGCGTGATACGCCAGCAGCAGCACTGAGCCGGATCTCATTTTCTGCCCGGTGGTTATTGTAGTCAGTGTTTACCGTTGTTGTAATAAAATATGCCGATTATTCACAAAAAGATGATGTTTTATCCTTGCGTTTGTAAAATATTCTCGTGAAAATCGTCTTAAATCCGGAAGCTGTTAAAAAATTCAGTGTAGCTAAAGCATTTGTCATTTTTAGGAAAGTGCCCGGCAAATTCACGCAGTTTAAGCACGGAAATTGCCGATTTTTTGCTGAAAATGGGTTGCAGGAGAAAAGATGAAAAAAGAATGGTATTCCGCGAAGGAATTGGTTGGTTTGGCGGGCTTGCCATCATCTCCTCAAGGTGTCAACCTGATGGCGAGACGGGAAGGCTGGCATCAGCGGCGCAAGCGCGGCGTGCAGGGAAAAGCAGTCGAATACAGTGTCGATAGTCTGCCGGATGAAGTTCAGGCGATCCTGCATGCATGTGATAACAGCGCGAGCTATCAGGCGAAACGGCAGGATGCGTTTCTGATCTGGGTGGAAGCCTATTATCAGCTGACCAGAGAGGAACGGGAAAAAATCGTCACGTTCATTCTGCGGGAAGGGCTGGCTAAGCTGATCCAGCATCTTGATGCACAGGAGCTTCCGGGCAGCCGGGAGCCGGACGAAAAACCGGAATAAAAAAAACGGGATCTGTGAAGATCCCGTTTTCTCATGCAATGTTCAGGCTGAGCGGCGGACTGCGATATGGGCCAGGCCGGCCAGTGCATCTTTGTACTGTGAGTCCGGCAGTGCGGACAGAGCGGCGATAGCTTTGTCTGCTTCTTCTTCGGCGCGGGCATAGGTGTAAGCCAGAGATCCGCAGCGCTTCATGGTCGCAAGAACCTGCTCCAGCAGATGACGTCCGTTACCCTGTTCAATCGCCTGACGGATCAGCGCGGATTCTTCCGCATTGCCGTTATGCATGGCGTGGAGCAGCGGGAGCGTCGGTTTGCCTTCATCGAGATCATCCCCGGTATTTTTGCCGAGTGTCGCGTTATCCGCATCATAATCCAGAACATCATCGATCAGCTGAAACGCGGTACCGAGAAAGCGGCCGTAATCCTGAAGGGCCTTTTCCTGTTCCGGTGTGGCACCGGCCAGGATTGCCGCAGACTGTGAGGCAGCTTCAAACAGTCGGGCGGTTTTGCTGTAGATAACCTGCATGTAATCCGCTTCGCTGATATCCGGATCGTTGCAGTTCATCAGCTGCAGCACTTCACCTTCCGCGATCACGTTTGTCGCTTCTGACATCAGTTTCAGCACCCGCATGGAATCCAGATCCGTCATCATCTGAAAGGATCGTGTGTAGATAAAATCCCCGACCAGCACACTGGCGGCATTGCCGAACACTTCGTTGGCTGTCTGTTTGCCGCGGCGCATGTCGGATTCATCCACCACATCGTCGTGCAGCAGGGTGGCGGTATGAATAAATTCGATCAGAGCCGCAACCTGAATATGTTTGTCGCCGTCATAGCCCAGAGCCCGGCCGGTCAGCACAGCGATCATCGGGCGGATCCGTTTCCCGCCGCCGCTGATAATGTAGTAACCCAGCTGGTTGATAAGCGATACGTCCGAGGTCAGCTGTTTTTGAATCTTTTGATTGACTGCGGTCATATCATCCGCAGTCAGCGCGATTATTTGTTCTGAGTTCATATGACTTGCTTTAACCTTGTTTTTGACATCCCGATCAAAGGTAATGGTTTATGATAGCAGCGTTTTTTTATATTTTATGATTGTACTGTAAAAAAGCTGCAAATAAACGGCTATCTGTAAAGTGACGTTTTTTTACCATTAGATCGTTTTCAGCACTTGTCATTTGCAGCGTTTTTGCGTAAAATCCGCGCCCTATTGTGAATAATTTTATAGTGCACTCTGAGAATCAAATTTTATGGGGTGTGCGGAAAGCGGAGTTAATATGTACGCGGTTTTCCAAAGTGGTGGTAAACAACACCGGGTCAGCGAAGGTCAAATCGTTCGCTTGGAAAAGCTGGACATCGCAACAGGTGAAACTGTTGAGTTTGACCAGGTTCTGATGGTTGCAAATGGTGAAGACATCAAGATCGGCGCTCCAGTCGTTGAAGGTGTTAAAATTAAAGCTGAAGTGGTTACACACGGTCGCGGCGATAAAATTAAAATCGTTAAGTTCCGTCGTCGTAAACACAGCCGGAAACAGCAGGGCCACCGTCAGTGGTTCACTGATGTTAAAATTACCGGTATCGCTTAAGTTAATAGGAGAGCAGATCAATGGCACACAAAAAGGCTGGCGGCTCGACTCGAAACGGTCGCGATTCTGAAGCAAAACGTCTGGGTGTAAAACGTTTCGGTGGTGAAGCTGTATTAGCAGGCAGCATCATCGTTCGTCAGCGTGGTACTAAATTCCACGCAGGCAGCAACGTAGGTTGCGGTCGCGACCACACTCTGTTCGCGTTAGCTGACGGAAAAGTCAAATTCGAAGTTAAAGGCCCGAAAAACCGTAAATTCATCAGCATCGAAGCTGAATAAGTTTTTCACGTCTTAACCGAGTCCGAAAGCCCTGCAAACCTTTTGCAGGGCTTTTTATATGCGTAAAACGTCATCCCGGGTCATACTGAACCGGTAGTCCGGACACGGCAACGTTACGGAGAAAAGTAATGAAATTTGTAGATGAAGCTAAAATCCTGGTTGTGGCAGGAGATGGCGGCAACGGATGCGTGAGCTTCCGTCGCGAAAAATATATTCCGAAAGGCGGACCAGACGGCGGAGACGGCGGCGATGGCGGTGATGTATACCTCCAGGCCGATGAAAACCTCAATACCCTGATTGATTACCGTTTTGAAAAATCATTCCGCGCTGAGCGGGGTCAAAACGGTCAGAGTCGTGACTGTACCGGTAAACGGGGCAACGATATCACGATTAACGTGCCTGTAGGCACCCGTGTGCGTGATATGACCACCAATGAGGTACTGGCGGACATGTTGCAGCACGGACAGCGTCACATGGTTGCCAAGGGCGGATTTCACGGCCTGGGTAACGCACGCTTTAAATCATCCGTTAACCGTGCACCGCGTCAGCGCACCATGGGTACCCCGGGTGAAACCCGCGAACTCATGATGGAACTGATGCTGCTGGCTGACGTCGGGATGCTGGGGATGCCGAATGCCGGTAAATCCACCTTTATCCGTTCTGTCTCTGCGGCAAAACCAAAAGTGGCGGATTATCCGTTCACCACGCTGGTACCGAGCCTGGGTGTGGTGCGGATGGATAACTCACAGAGCTTCGTGGTCGCGGATATTCCGGGACTGATCGAAGGCGCATCTGACGGTGCCGGTCTGGGGATCCGTTTCCTGAAACACCTGGAACGCTGCCGCGTGCTGCTGCACCTGATCGACATCTGTCCGGTCGATGAAAGTGATCCGGTGGAGAATGCGAAGATCATTGTCGGCGAACTGGAAAAATACAGTGAGAAGCTGGCTGAGAAGCCGCGCTGGCTGGTCTTCAACAAAGTCGATCTGATTGATCCGGAAGAAGCGAAAGCCCGTTCTCAGGCGATCGCCGATGCCCTCGGCTGGGAAGACAAATTCTATATGATCTCTGCGGTCAATCACGAAGGCGTGAAAGCACTGTGCTGGGATCTGATGGAATTCCTCAATACCCATGCCCGCGAAGCCGTGGCCGAAGTGCCGGCTGCGGACGCGAAAGTGGACTTTATGTGGGACGATTACCACAAAGAGCAGCTTGAGCAGGCAGAAGACGATGATGACTGGGACGACGACTGGGATGAAGACGACGAAGAAGGCGTCGAGTTCATCTGGCAGAAATAATCGTCAGCGTTCTGAATAAAAAAACCGATAGTTGGTTATCCAACTATCGGTTTTTTTGTGGATGAAAGAATGAGGGCGGTATTGCGATTCTCACCGAAAAAATAAATTTTGTTTATGTTAATCACGATGTCTTTATTGCACCCGCATAAATAAGATGGTGAACTTAAGGTAAATTTTCTTTTATCATTAAGGACGACAAGTGGCCAACATCATCTATCTGTCAGTAACCGGTAATAAACAAGGATTAATTTCCCGGGGGCTTCAACGATTGATTCGATCGGAAATAAATATCAGTCGGGACATGAAGATGAAATACTGGTGTTTGAAGTTTCCTCCGGTATCTCGATGGGGCAGAATGTCAATTTTCAGCCGTTAGATATCCGTAAACCGATTGATAAGTCATCCCCGCTTCTCGCTCAGGCGCTGACAAATAATGAGATATTGACGTGTGATTTTTCATTTTACCGGACAGGGATGAACGGCAGTATGGAGTTATATTACAAAATAAAACTGACCGGGGCTGCGATTGTCAGTCTTAACTGTTTCTATCCGAACTCTGTTACACATAACGATTCACAACCGGAAGAAAGTCTTTCAATCCGCTTTAAGTCCATAACATAGGATCACGTTATGGCCGGAACCAGTTCTTACAGTATCTGGGATGACAGGAGTTTCTGATGCCAACAGCCCGTGTATTATCGACCCAGCCCGCTTACAGTCGTGAATTTGATGATTACTGTAATAAACTGAAAACGCTTTCTGAACGCGCGGCATCCTATCTTTATATATGACCCGGAAGTGAAAATAATTTACCGGGAAAATATCCGCAAGGCGATAGCGTATTTGCGGGAAGAATTTTACCGCAAGCGGAGTTCGGCTGAGGATCATTATACTTACAGGCAAGGCAGGGATAATGCGTTTAATGGTCTTGTTTATTTGTACCAGAGTGAAGAGGCTGATTACCAACGTGGCAGACGGAATGACTGGTCTGTTTATGAGGCAACTGAACAATTTGAAGAGCAAGGATGGATTTTTTATGCAAAAGAAGAATTTCAGATTCTTGGCGGGGTTGTTCAAATTGCGGGAGGGGTCATAACATTTAAAACAGGACAACTAATAAGGTCAAATAAATTAAAGGGAATTGGCGCTTTGGCCATTACTACTGGAATAAGTAATGCTTTTGAGCATGGTTTCATCATTCAATATGAAATAACTAAAGGAAAATTTGGAGGGTATAATAAAAATTATATTGAGAATGTAATGGCGGATATTTCCGAATATGCTGGGTATGGAAGAAGAAGTGGTGAACTGACTTACAAAACTGTCATGCAGGCATGAGCGGCAATAGATTAAGGTTATTACTTTCTGAAGAAACGGATAATTAATTTTTTTATTTTTATTTTTATATAAATAATTGTTAGTTTTGTGGCTGGTCGTATATTTCGAAATGAATACCACGACCCAAATAAATAAACAAACATTATTGATAATAACGAGTATGATATTTTATTTATTAGTGTCTCCGTTACGGTTTCGATGAAAATAAAAAACATTGAAAAGATAATGGCGATTAAGGTAGTTTGTATATTAGTCTCTACACTGACCTTTATATTTCCGTACATTGGTGATCTTTTTGTTTTTTTTAATTTTATCTTTTCTTCTTTATTTATCATGCCACATCCTGTTTTTATAAAATGCAGGGCTTTATTAGTCAGGCGTTATTTTTTAAATTAAGTCAGTTCAGGTTTTTATTTTCAATTATACCCTATCATCTGAATGATTTCACAGGATTTTCCTTTTCTTCTTTATCAAATACATCGGAAGTTAAGCCTGATGTGTGGTCAATATCTTTATCGATAGTGACTCGTAAGTATTGTGTTCCGTTTTCATCATTTTGACGGGATAAGCCAACTGAGTTAATCAAAACGGCATTATTTTTTTGAGTTTGAAGTGTTTTTGGTAATTAACCTCTGACCATGCCCCCTGATCTTCATGAGTACCTGATGTGTCATCTTATTCATTTATGTGCATTTAACTTAAGAATTAAGCCATTTTTTAGATTGAAGCAATAAAAACATGGGATACGTAATTGTGTTTGTACGGAGGATATGGTTTTTTCTGAGTGAAATGATGGATTGTGGTAGTCAGCCTGTTTTTTGTTCTGGTCTTATCAAAGCAAAGCCCGGCACTTGTACCGGGCTTTGCTGTCAACTCAGTAATTCCGGTATAAATCTTTATACAAGTGTCCCTCAAAGCGGACCAGCGGCACACGGCGGCTGCGCTGCTCGGCAGGCGGGACGGCATAAGCGGAAATAAACTGTACGAATGCAATGCGCTGACCGCTGGCGGTGGTGAGGAATCCGGCCAGGTTGTAGACACCCTGTAATGAACCGGTTTTGGCTGAAAGTTTGCCGTTAACGCCTGCTTCTGTCAGGCCACCGCGGTATTGCAGTGTGCCGTCATAACCGGATAGTGGCAGCATTTTGATAAACTGAAGCTGATCATCATGCTTGGCTATAAATTGCAGCACTTCCATCATGGTCGCCGGGGTGATCAGGTTGTGACGGGATAATCCGGAGCCATCCACCATCACGGTATTACCCATATCAATACCGGCTTTCTCTTTCAGTACCTGACGGACGGCCTGCTGGCCGGAACGCCAGGTGCCCGGCACACCGTAATAGCTGCGGCCGATAGTGCGGAAAACTTCATCGGCAATCATGTTGTCGGATTTTTTCAGCATTTTGGTCAGCAGAGCATGCAGCGGGGCGGATTGTGTCTGTATCAGTACAGTGCCGGGCTGCTCCGGGTGGGTCTGACGGCGGACATTGCCGCTCAGGGTGATCCCGGCGTGAATCAGTTCATTTTTGACGATAGCCCCGGCGTAGCTTGCGCCGTTCTGGACACCGAATGCCAGCGGCAGCGGCTCGCTGCGCTGATTCATGCAGCCGGTGATGGTATAGCGGTTCAGTTCACCCGGCACCACATCCAGCTCACAGAAACGTCCTTCGGCAGAGCCGCGTTCCAGGGTTTTGACCTCACTGAACATATTAACCGGATAATACTCAGACGTGCGGATATAGGCGGTATCACCGGGTTTTTCCCCCGGATACAGCGTTACAGAAAAGCAGTTACGGTCGATGATCGCGGCACCCGGCGGGGCACTGAAGCACTGGGTTAAATCATTCCATACCCAGCCCGGCGCTTTGTCATGACTGGCAAAGGCAGAGATATCGATCACCAGATCACCGTCGATGGCCTGTACCCCGGCTTTACGCAGTTCATTGACCATATTGCGGATCTGCTGGCGGGTAAGGGTCGGATCACCGGTAAAACGGGTGATTAAATCCCCTTTCAGGGTAGTACCCTCAACATGGCCTTTGGTTTCCAGACTGGTGGTAAAACGGAAATCCGGCCCCAGCTGTAACAGAGCGGCAAGCGCTGTCACCACTTTCTGGGTACTGGCGGGCAGTGCCATCTGCTGCCCCTGGTATTCCACGATTGGCTGAGAATCGCCCACCCGCTGCGCAATCATCGCCAGGTTTGTACCGGCGGGCAGATATTGGGTATATTGTTCGACCGGGGTGGCTGCTGCACCTGCAGCCAGTAATACTGACAATCCCATCGCATATGCGAGCCGGGTAAAAACATTCATTGAGCGACCTATCCATCACAATCGGGGGTGAGAGCCCGTTATACTAAAGCCACGGACCGGTAAAAGTAAACGATGACCCGCATTGCGCTCCGGGATAGAATACCGGGACAGGATCTCAGTTCAGCCCGCGCGGATAACGCGTCAACCGCGCTGACAGCATCCGCAGTGCGATGGCCGTATCAGCGCAGATTTACACGGTTTTACTTAATAGTAGTGTGCCACACATGGCGCATAAGGTACTGTTATCGTTTAATCAGGATGATATGACTATTACTTAGGAATGATTCAGAGGTAGAGAATGAAACAAATCCCTATGACGGTACGCGGCGCAGACCAACTGCGTGAAGAATTAGAATTTCTCAAAAATGAGCGCCGTCCGAAAATTATCGCTGATATCGCGGAAGCCCGCGAGCACGGCGATCTGAAAGAAAACGCAGAATACCATGCAGCACGTGAACAGCAGGGTTTTTGTGAAGGCCGCATCCAGGAGATTGAAGCCAAGCTCTCCAATGCGCAGGTGATTGATGTCACCAAAATGACCAACAACGGCCGGATTATTTTCGGTGCGACGGTTACCGTTTTTAACGTCGCAACGGATGAAGAGCAGACTTACCGCATCGTGGGTGATGATGAGGCTGATATCAAATCAAATCTGCTGTCAGTGAACTCCCCGATTGCCCGCGGCCTGATCGGTAAAGAGGTTGACGACGTGGTTGTCATCCAGACACCGGGCGGTGAAGTTGAGTATGAAGTCATCAATGTGGAATACCTGTAAGCTGTGCCGTAAAAAACAGCACAATACGGATATTTCATCAGAAAAATGCAGTGAAAGGCGTTTTTACTGAACTTTACATTCGGGTGGCAGAACACTGAGGCGGCCCGGATATGAAGAAAATCTGAAAGGAATGCCACCGGCCGGACGATATCGTCAGAAATCATCTGCCGGTGGCATTTTTTTATAAATATGCAATTATCATTTAGGTAAAATGATCTTCCGGGCTTCCGACGGACGGTAGAGCACCAGAATTTTACCGATAATCTGCACATTGTAAGCACCGGTTTCACGCACAATCGCATCAGCAATCAAGGTTTTCATTTCACGGTCTTCGCCCGCGATTTTAACTTTGATAAGCTCATGATGTGTAAGAGCCACTTCAGTTTCTGCGAGTACGCCTTCAGTCAGTCCGTTGTTGCCAATCATGACAACCGGGTTCAGATGATGAGCGAGTGCTTTCAGGTGCTGGACTTGTTTTTTAGTGAGGTTCATCGTTTTTTTTGCTTAATAACTATTGAAAACGGTGTATTCTACCGCCATATCATGCTTATCACCATCATTAGGTGAGGAGTACTGTCTGCGGTAACGGGACTTTTCGTCCGGTTATGCGAAAAAACTGAGTCAGAAATAACAGGTTAGTCGGAAAACACAATGGCCAATAAAAAACGTTCAGCAAGCTCCGGGCGCTGGTTACAGGAACATTTTAGTGATAAATATGTTCAGATGGCGCAAAAAAAGGGGCTTCGCTCTCGTGCCTGGTTTAAGCTCGAAGAAATTCAGCAGGGCGATAATATTTTCAGACCGGGCATGACTATTGTGGATCTGGGTGCTGCACCCGGCGGCTGGTCACAATATGCTGTTAATCATATCGGTCAGTCCGGGCGCGTTATTGCCTGTGACCTGTTACCGATGGATCCCATCGTCGGCGTGGATTTCCTTCAGGGTGATTTCCGTGACGAAAACGTGCTGAAAGCTCTGCTGGGGCGCGTGGGGGATAAAAAAGTCCAGGTTGTTATGTCAGACATGGCACCAAATATGAGCGGAACTCCGGCTGTTGATATTCCGCGCGCGATGTATCTGGTTGAGCTGGCACTTGATATGTGCCGTTCTGTTCTGGCACCGGGGGGCAGTTTCATTGTTAAAGTCTTTCAGGGAGATGGCTTTGACGAGTACCTCCGGGAGGTTCGCTCCCTGTTCACGAAAGTGAAAATCCGTAAACCCGATGCTTCGCGGGCCCGATCGCGTGAAGTATACATTGTAGCGACAGGGTGGAAAGTGTAGTACCCTGTGCGTTATTTGTTAACACAGATGTAATAAGAGGTTAATCCCTTGAGTGACATGGCGAAAAACCTAATTCTCTGGCTGGTCATCGCGGTAGTGCTGATGTCGTTGTTCCAGAGTTTTGGCCCAGGCGATTCAAACAGTCGTAAGGTGGACTACTCTACCTTCATCACTGAGTTAGCACAGGATCAGGTGCGCGAAGTCCGTATTTCCAATCGTGATCTTAACGTCAGTAAAAAAGACGGCTCCAAATACACGACGTACCTGCCGATGCAGGACAATCAGCTGCTTAACACCATGCTGAACAAAAACGTCACTGTGGTCGGTGAACCACCGGAAGAGCCGGGTATCCTGACAACCATTTTCATTTCCTGGTTCCCGATGCTGCTGTTAATCGGCGTCTGGATCTTCTTCATGCGCCAGATGCAGGGCGGCGGCGGTAAAGGTGCGATGTCCTTCGGTAAAAGTAAGGCACGTATGCTGACCGAAGATCAGATCAAAACCACCTTTGCGGATGTGGCCGGTTGTGATGAGGCCAAAGAAGAAGTCGGTGAGCTGGTGGAGTATCTGCGTGAGCCGAGCCGCTTCCAGAAACTCGGCGGTAAAATTCCGAAAGGTATTCTGATGGTGGGGCCTCCGGGTACCGGTAAAACGTTGCTGGCAAAAGCGATTGCCGGTGAAGCGAAAGTGCCGTTCTTCACCATTTCCGGTTCTGACTTCGTCGAAATGTTCGTGGGTGTGGGTGCGTCCCGTGTCCGTGATATGTTCGAACAGGCGAAGAAAGCAGCGCCATGTATCATCTTTATCGATGAAATCGACGCCGTCGGCCGTCAGCGTGGTGCGGGTCTGGGCGGTGGTCACGATGAACGTGAGCAGACACTGAACCAGATGCTGGTTGAGATGGATGGTTTCGAAGGTAACGAAGGTATTATCGTTATCGCGGCAACCAACCGTCCGGATGTGCTTGACCCTGCATTACTGCGTCCGGGCCGTTTCGACCGTCAGGTCGTGGTCGGTCTGCCGGATGTGCGCGGCCGTGAGCAAATCCTGAAAGTGCATATGCGCCGTGTGCCGTTATCGCCGGACGTTGAACCGTCTGTGCTGGCACGTGGTACACCGGGCTTCTCCGGTGCGGATCTCGCCAACCTGGTGAACGAAGCTGCGCTGTTTGCGGCACGCGGTAACAAACGCGTTGTGACCATGGTCGAGTTCGAGAAAGCAAAAGATAAAATCATGATGGGTGCGGAACGCCGCTCTATGGTGATGACAGAAGAGCAGAAAGCCTCGACTGCCTACCATGAAGCCGGTCACGCGATCATCGGTCGTCTGGTGCCGGAGCATGACCCGGTCCATAAAGTGACCATTATTCCGCGCGGACGTGCATTGGGTGTGACCTTCTTCTTACCGGAAGGGGATCAGATCAGCGCCAGCCGTCAGAAGCTTGAAAGTCAGATTTCCACCCTGTACGGCGGTCGTCTGGCGGAAGAAATTATCTACGGGCCGGAAAATGTGTCCACAGGCGCATCCAACGACATCAAAGTGGCAACTAACATTGCCCGTAACATGGTGACGCAGTGGGGCTTCTCCGAAAAACTGGGGCCGTTACTGTATGCGGATGAAGACGGTGAAGTGTTCTTAGGCCGTTCTGTGTCAAAAGCACAGCACATGTCTGATGAAACTGCCCGGACTATCGATGAGGAAATCCGCGGGATTATTGAGCGCAACTACAAACGTGCGCGTCAGATCCTGATGGATAACCTGGATATCCTGCACACCATGAAAGATGCATTAATGAAATATGAAACCATTGATGCACCACAGATTGATGATCTGATGAACCGTGTGCCGGTCCGCGAACCTGCGGGCTGGGAAGGTGACAAGCCGAAAGCGGATACCCGTCCGCCGGAAAGCAGTAACCAGGTTCCGGTTCAGGAAGCACCTGAATCAGATGATAACAATGCTGCGCCGTCTGAAGACGACAACAAGCAGTCATAATTCATCATTCAGTTGTATGAAGCAGTAATATGAAAAACCCGGCGGAAAATTCGCCGGGTTTTTTTATATCTTTATCCCGCCGGAGTCAGGCATTACAATCACATCACGATTGAAATAATAAACAGTAAGAAGGCCGGATTATGAAACTTACCGCACGCGGTCAGACACTTTCGCTGGCAACGCCGCAGGTGATGGGGATCCTCAATGTGACCCCGGATTCATTCTCAGACGGCGGTACACACAACACCCCCGCCAAAGCACTGGAACATGCCCGGAAAATGATTGCAGAAGGCGCGACAATCATTGATATCGGCGGTGAATCCACCCGTCCCGGAGCGGCGGAAGTCAGTCCGGAGCAGGAAGCGGAGCGGGTTATCCCGGTTGTGGCAGCGATTGCCCGTGAATCGGCCGTCTGGATTTCAGTGGATACCTCAAAAGCGCTGGTGATCCGCGAAGCCGCAAATGCAGGGGCTCATATTCTCAATGATATCCGCTCATTCAGTGAGCCGGGGTCATTACAGGCGGCGGCACAGAGCGGCCTGCCGGTTTGTGTGATGCATATGCAGGGAGAACCGCGTACCATGCAGCAGGCACCGCACTATCAGAATGTGGTGCGTGAGGTGTATACGTATCTTGAAGCGCAGGTAGCACGCTGTGTGGCGGCCGGAATTGAAAAAAATCACATAATTCTCGATCCGGGCTTCGGTTTCGGAAAAACACTGGCGCATAATTATCAGTTATTGGATAAATTAGACCTGTTTCATAACCTGGGATTACCGGTTCTCGCCGGAATGTCACGAAAATCTATGATTGGCCAGCTGATGGATATTCCCCCGGATGAACGGGTTGCCGGCAGCGTGGCCTGTGCGGTGATTGCCGCGATGAAAGGTGCGCAGATTATCCGTGTTCATGATGTGAAAGAAACTGTCCAGGCCATGAAAGTGGTGGAAGCAACCCGTTTAGCGAAGGAAACAAACGACAATGAGTGATCGCAAATACTTTGGTACTGATGGCATCCGCGGAAAAGTGGGTGACAGCCCGATTACCCCTGATTTTGTGCTCAAACTGGGCTGGGCGGCCGGGAAAGTGCTGGCACGTCATGGCTCACGTAAAATTATTATCGGCAAAGATACCCGTATTTCCGGCTATATGCTGGAATCCGCACTGGAAGCCGGTCTTGCCGCTGCAGGGTTATCCGCCTCATTTACCGGCCCGATGCCGACACCGGCTGTCGCGTATCTGACCCGTACTTTCCGTGCCGAGGCCGGTATTGTTATTTCAGCCTCTCACAACCCGTATTATGACAACGGCATCAAATTCTTCTCCATCGACGGCACCAAGCTGCCTGATCACGTGGAAGAAGCGATTGAAGCCGAGATGGAAAAACCACTGACCTGTGTGGAATCCGCCGAGCTGGGCCGCGCAAACCGCATTGTGGATGCTGCCGGCCGTTATATTGAATTCTGTAAAGGGACATTCCCGAACGAGCAGAGCCTGAACGGGCTGAAAATGGTGATCGACTGCGCACACGGCGCAACCTATCACATCGCACCGAACGTATTAAGTGAACTGGGTGCGGAAGTGATTGCTATCGGCTGTGACCCGAACGGTATCAACATTAACGAAAAATGTGGTGCAACGGATGTCCGTCAGTTACAGGAACGTGTTCTCGCTGAAGGCGCGCATGTCGGTCTGGCATTTGACGGTGACGGCGACCGTCTGATCATGGTGGATCACCTGGGTGAGAAAGTGGACGGTGACCAGATCCTGTTTATCATTGCCCGTGAAGCACTGCGTCAGGGACAACTGCGCGGTGGTGCTGTCGGCACACTGATGAGTAACATGGGACTGGAACTGGCACTGAAACAGCTGGGTATTCCGTTTGAGCGCGCGAAAGTCGGCGACCGTTACGTGCTTGAAAAACTCCAGGAAAAAGGCTGGCGTCTGGGTGCGGAAAACTCAGGCCACATCATCCTGCTGGACAAAACCACTACCGGTGACGGCATTGTGGCGGGTCTTCAGGTGCTGAGTGCCATGGTACGCAACAATATGAGCCTGCACGACCTGTGCAGCGGCATGAAACTGCTGCCGCAGGTGCTGGTGAATGTCCGCTTTGCCGGTCAGCACGATCCGCTGGCAAGCGAGGAAGTCACCCGCGTGGCACAGGAAGTGGAAAAAGAGCTGAACGGCAAAGGCCGTGTGCTGCTGCGTAAATCAGGTACTGAACCGCTGATCCGTGTGATGGTGGAAGGGGAAGATGAAGCGCAGGTCACTGCGATGGCAAACCGCATTGCAGACGCGGTGAAACGCGTATAATTATTTATGATGTGAATGACAGAGCCGGAAAAAATTATTGCGGTTTTCCCCCGGCTCTGTCAGAATCCGCCCCTTATTGTTGTTTTTTTCCGCAACCGATGCGCCGGGCTTAAAATAGACTTGCGTGTGCGCGTTTGTTTGGTTAGTATTCTGACCCGCTCAGCAAGGTAATCAGATTTACCTGTGAGTGTGCAGATTGATACCGAATCAGTCGGTATACCGTACGAGGAATAGGTACACGTTTATGTATACAGCTCTCTTAGTCGTTTTCTTACTTGTTGCGATTGCCTTAGTCGGCATGATCTTAATGCAGCAGGGGAAAGGTGCGGACATGGGTGCTTCGTTCGGTGCAGGCGCGTCTGCAACACTGTTTGGTTCTTCGGGTTCCGGTAACTTCATGACCCGTACCACAGGCATTTTAGCAACACTGTTTTTTGTACTGAGTTTGGTTCTGGGCAACATGACCAGCAATAAAACCGGTACAGGCAGCAAGTTTGATAATCTCGCTCAGCCGGTGCAGACAGAACAGAAAACAGATGTTCCCGCAGCACCAGCAGCTCCTAACAGCGATATTCCGCGCTGATTGTTGCAAGTCTGAAGTAAAAGTTTTAAACGGGATTGATACACACCATCAGTCAGTCCCGTAAAAAAGAGCAGTTCAGTGCCGAGGTGGTGAAATTGGTATACACGCTACCTTGAGGTGGTAGTGCCTACAAAACGGGCGTACGGGTTCAAGTCCCGTCCTCGGCACCATTTAGTTTCACACTTGCGTTTTGCAGGTGATCAGCGTAAAATTTTTCACGTTTCGAACGCGGGATGGAGCAGCATGGTAGCTCGTCGGGCTCATAACCCGAAGGTCGTCGGTTCAAATCCGGCTCCCGCAACCACTTCTTATAACAAATCGTTTTTTCCAATGTTGATTGTATCAACAACTCTTACGTTATCCCTGATTTGGAAAAAAGATTAAGAAGTGTGATGTACACAGGGTCCAGTTGCATAAAGCCCCGAAATTTCGGGGTTTTTTGTTATCAGTCAACAGAGATACTGGGCGTTATGCCCTTTTTTTATGTCCCGGGGGTGGTCTTGTCCACATTAGAGCAGAAATTAACAGAGATGGTCACTGCACCTGTCGAAGCACTCGGTTTTGAGCTTGTCGGCGTGGAGTTTATCCGCGGCCGCGTGTCAACACTGCGTATTTTTATTGATAGTGAAGAGGGTATCACTGTTGATGATTGCGCGGACGTGAGCCACCAGGTCAGTGCCGTTCTTGATGTTGAAGATCCTATTACAACCGTTTATAACCTTGAGGTTTCGTCTCCGGGTATGGAGCGTCCGTTATTTACGGCTGAACATTATCAGCGGTTTACCGGTGAGGAAGTCTCACTGACTTTACGAATCGCAATGCAGAACCGTCGCAGATGGCAGGGTATTATCAAAGCCGTTGACGGTGAAATGATCACGGTTACAGTGGATGGCAAAGACGAAGTGTTCGCACTTGGCAACATCCAGAAAGCTAACCTGGTACCCCACTTTTAATATAAAGTTCAAAAGAGGCAACTAGGATGAATAAAGAAATTCTGGCTGTTGTTGAGGCAGTTTCTAACGAAAAATCGCTTCCTCGTGAGAAAATTTTTGAGGCTCTGGAAACTGCGCTGGCAACCGCCACCAAGAAAAAATACGAACAGGAAATTGATGTTCGTGTGGAAATCGACCGTAAATCCGGTGATTTTGATACCTTCCGCCGCTGGATGGTGGTAGAAGAAGTCACTCAGCCGACCCGTGAAATCACACTGGAAGCGGCTGATTATGAAACACCGGGCATTCAGTTAGGCGAATATATCGAAGATCAGATTGAATCTGTCACCTTCGACCGTATCACCACTCAGACTGCAAAACAGGTTATCGTACAGAAAGTGCGCGAAGCCGAACGTGCGATGGTGGTTGATCAGTTCCGCGAGCAGCAGGGCGAAATCATCACCGGTGTGGTGAAAAAAGTGAACCGCGAAAACATTACCCTCGATCTGGGGAATAATGCAGAAGCGGTCATTATGCGCGAAGATATGCTGCCGCGTGAGAACTTCCGTCCGGGTGACCGTATCCGCGGAGTTCTGTATGATGTTCGTCCGGAAGCCCGTGGTGCACAATTATTTGTGACCCGTTCCCGTCCGGAAATGCTGGTCGAATTATTTAAAATCGAAGTGCCGGAAA
This sequence comes from Morganella morganii, assembly GCF_041099235.1. Classification (GTDB taxonomy): domain Bacteria; phylum Pseudomonadota; class Gammaproteobacteria; order Enterobacterales; family Enterobacteriaceae; genus Morganella; species Morganella morganii_E. The sequence goes on from NZ_JBFZSO010000012.1 coordinate 50,948, forward strand.
TCGGCGAAGAGATTATTGAAATTAAAGCGGCTGCCCGTGATCCCGGTTCCCGTGCGAAAATCGCGGTGAAAACCAATGACAAACGCATTGACCCTGTCGGGGCATGTGTGGGAATGCGCGGCGCCCGCGTTCAGGCCGTTTCCGGTGAGCTGGGCGGCGAGCGGATTGATATCGTGTTGTGGGATGACAACCCGGCGCAATTCGTGATTAATGCAATGGCTCCGGCAGATGTTGCATCCATTGTTGTCGATGAAGACAAATGTACAATGGACGTTGCTGTGGAAAGCAGCAACCTTGCACAGGCCATTGGCCGTAACGGCCAGAATGTGCGTCTCGCTGCACAACTGCTGAAAAAACATCGTGGTGATGACAAATGGGAACTGAACGTCATGACTGCGGAGGAACTTAACGCGAAACACCAGGCGGAAGCACACGCTTCCATTGAAACTTTTGTTAAGCATCTCGACATCGATGAAGATTTCGCAACCTTATTAGTGGAAGAAGGTTTCTCCACACTGGAAGAACTGGCATATGTGCCGGTCAGCGAACTTCTGGAAATCGACGGCCTCGAAGAGGAAACCGTTGAAGTCCTGCGCGAACGTGCAAAAGCCGCTTTAACAACGCTCGAACTGGCACAGAAAGAGAGCCAGTCAGGTACCACACCGGCGGATGATTTGTTAAACCTTGAAGGCATGGACCGCACACTGGCATTCACCCTGGCTTCCCGTGGTATTTGTACCCTTGAAGATCTCGCAGAGCAGGGTATCGATGACCTCACGGATATCGAAGGTCTGAATGATGAGAAAGCAGGTGAACTCATCATGGCAGCGCGTAATATCTGTTGGTTTGGCGACGATGCATCTTAATTTGTAGCGGGAAGGAGCAGCATGACAGAATCGGTAAAATCACTGGCAGACGAAATTCAGACTTCCGTAGAGCGCCTGGTTCAGCAGTTTGCTGATGCCGGCATCAAAAAGACGGCGTCTGATAACGTTTCCCAGCAAGAAAAAGAGGCCCTGCTGGCCCATCTGAACCGCGAACAGGGCGGGGCAAGTCAGCCGGGTAAATTAACACTTCAGCGCAAAACTCGCAGTACGCTGAGTGTTCCGGTAACCGGTGGCAAGAGCAAATCGGTTAATATTGAAGTCCGCAAAAAACGCACATATGTAAACCGCGATGCCGCTGAACAGGCAAAAGCCGCGGAAGAGCAGGCACAGCGTGAAGCGGAAGAGCAGGCAAGACGCGAAGCTGAAGAGCAGGCCCGTCGTGAAGCCGAAGAAAAAGCTAAACAAGAGGCACAAGCCAAACGTGAGGCTGAAGAAAAGGCAAAACGCGAAGCGGCAGCAGCGAAAGTAACTGAACAAGCGGCAGAACCGGCTAAGCGTGAAGCAGCGGAAAAGAATAACGTGAAAGAAAATAAAGCGAAATCAGCCCCGGCTGATACCCGGGAAAACAGCGAAAAAGTGCGCCGCGAAGCCGAAGCCGCTGAAATCAAACGCAAAGCTGAAGAAGAACAGCAGCGCAAACTTGAAGCTGAAGTGAAACGTGCCGCAGAAGAAGCGCGCCGTCTGGCCGAAGAAAACGGCGAGAAATGGTCTGCTCCTGTCAGCGAAGAAACAGAAAGCGCGGACTATCACACCACCACCTCTGCCCACGCCCGTGAAGCGGAAGATGAAAGTGATGCGAAAGTTGAAGGCGATAACCGCGGCCGCGGCCGTGGCGCGAAAAACGTCCGCCAGAAGAAAAACAACCGTCACTCTGAGAAAGCCGATCGCGAAGAAGCCCGTGCGCAACTGCCGCGCGGTAAGAAACAGCGTAAAGGCAGCTCACTGCAGCAGAGCTTTAACAAGCCGGTTGCAGCGGTTACCCGTGATGTGGTTATCGGTGAAACCATCACTGTTGGCGAATTAGCCAACAAGATGGCGGTGAAAGGTTCTCAGGTCATTAAAACCATGATGAAGATGGGCGCTATGGCGACTATCAACCAGGTGATTGACCAGGAAACTGCACAGCTGGTTGCCGAGGAAATGGGGCACAAAGTTATCCTGCGCCGTGAGAACGAGCTGGAAGAAGCGATCCTGAACGACCGTGACATGGGTGAAGCACAGGCTGAACCACGTGCGCCGGTTGTGACCATCATGGGTCACGTTGACCACGGTAAAACCTCTTTACTGGACTATATCCGTTCCACCAAAGTCGCCTCCGGCGAAGCGGGCGGTATTACCCAGCACATCGGTGCTTACCATGTGACCACCGATAAAGGCGCTATCACGTTCCTGGATACTCCGGGGCACGCCGCGTTTACCTCCATGCGTGCCCGTGGTGCGCAGGCAACGGATATCGTTGTTCTGGTTGTCGCAGCGGACGATGGCGTGATGCCGCAGACTATCGAAGCTATCCAGCATGCGAAAGCAGCGGGTGTGCCGGTTGTGGTTGCGGTGAACAAAATTGATAAACCGGAAGCTGATCCGGATCGCGTACGTAACGAACTGTCTCAGTACGGCATCCTCTCTGAAGAGTGGGGCGGCGAGACTCAGTTCATCAGCGTTTCCGCGAAGAAAGGTATTGGTATCGACGATCTGCTCGACGCTATCCTGCTGCAGGCTGAAGTTCTCGAACTGAAAGCAGTGCGTGCCGGTATGGCGAGCGGTGTGGTTATCGAATCTTACCTCGATAAAGGCCGTGGTCCGGTCGCAACTATCCTGGTACAGAGCGGTACACTGAACAAAGGCGATATCGTGCTGTGCGGCTTTGAATACGGCCGTATCCGTGCGATGCGTAACGAACTGGGTCAGGATATCACCGAAGCGGGTCCGTCCATTCCGGTGGAAATCCTGGGACTGTCCAACGTACCGTCTGCCGGTGATGAAGCTACCGTTGTCCGTGACGAGAAGAAAGCCCGTGAAGTGGCACTCTATCGTCAGGGTAAATTCCGTGATGTGAAACTGGCACGTCAGCAGAAAGCCAAACTGGAAAACATGTTTGCTAACATGGAAAGCGGTAAGGTTTCTGAACTGAATATCGTTCTGAAGACCGATGTTCAGGGTACCTGTGAAGCTATCACCGATTCACTGATGAAACTGTCGACTGATGAAGTCAAAGTCAAAATCATCGGTTCCGGTGTGGGTGGTATCACTGAAACTGACGCCACGCTGGCTGCGGCATCCAACGCGATTATCCTTGGCTTTAACGTCCGTGCGGATGCATCAGCACGCCGCCTGATTGAAAGCGAAAGCGTTGACCTGCGTTACTATTCCGTCATCTACAGCCTGATTGATGAAATCAAACAGGCAATGAGCGGGATGCTGGCGCCGGAATTCAAACAGGAAATCATGGGTCTGGCAGAAGTCCGTGATGTATTCCGTTCACCGAAATTTGGTGCTATCGCCGGTTGTATGGTGACGGAAGGAACTATCAAGCGTAATAACCCTATCCGCGTTCTGCGTGACAACGTGGTTATCTATGAAGGTGAGCTGGAATCTCTGCGCCGCTTCAAAGATGACGTTGCTGAAGTCCGTAACGGGATGGAATGTGGTATCGGTGTCAAGAACTACAATGATGTCCGCCCGGGCGACATGATTGAAGTCTTCCAGGTGATTGAAGTTCAGCGAACTATCTGATCACCTGACGGTATGACATAACATGATATAATTGGGGGGCTTATGGCCCCCCTGATTTTCAGGAGAGAAACTATGGCGAGAGAATTCAGCCGTACTCAGCGCGTTTCACAGGAAATTCAGAAAGAAATTGCGATTATCCTGCAGCGTGAAATTAAAGATCCCCGTGTGGGGATGGCAACGGTATCCGGTGTGGATTTATCCCGCGATATGGCCTATGCCACGGTGTTTGTCACCTTTCTGAACTTTATGGATGAAGACCATAATTCAGAGCAGGTGAAAACAGGTATCAAAGTCTTAAATGATATTTCCGGCTATATCCGTTCCCTGCTGGGGAAAGAGATGCGTCTGCGCATTATTCCGGAACTCAAATTTGAATATGACAGTTCTCTGGTCGAAGGGATGCGTATGTCCAATCTGGTGTCTGATGTGATCAAACACGACCAGGATATGCGTAAATCTGCGGACGACAAAGAGGGTAACTGATGGCACGCCGTCGTCGTGGCCGTAATATCAACGGCATTGTCCTGCTGGATAAACCGCAGGACATTTCATCCAATGATGCATTGCAGAAGGTCCGCCGTCTGTTTAATGCCGCCAAGGCCGGTCACACCGGTGCGCTGGATCCGCTGGCGACCGGTATGCTGCCGGTCTGCCTCGGTGAAGCAACCAAGTTTTCACAGTTCCTGCTGGATTCCGACAAACGTTACCGCGTGATTGCCCGGCTGGGGCAGCGTACGGACACCTCAGACTCACAGGGTGAGGTGATCAGTGAGCGCCCGCTGTCATTCACGGGGGAACAGCTTGCGGCTGCCCTGGAGTCATTCAGGGGCGATACCTTACAGGTGCCGTCCATGTATTCCGCGCTCAAGCATCAGGGACGTCCGCTGTACGAGTATGCCCGCAAAGGCATCACCATAGAACGGGAATCCCGCCCGATCACGGTGTATGAACTGCTGTTTATCCGCCATGAAGGGGAAGAGCTGGAGCTGGAAATTCACTGCTCGAAAGGCACCTATATCCGCACTATCATTGATGATCTCGGTGAAAAACTCGGTTGCGGTGCTCACGTGATCATGCTGCGCCGGTTGCAGGTGGCCACGTATCCGGCAGAACGGATGGTGACACTGGAACAGCTTCAGGAAATGCGCCGTGTGGCGGATGAGTCTGAAACTCCGCTTGAAACCGCACTGGATCCGCTGCTGCTGCCGATGGATACCGCTGTGTCACATTTCCCGCAGGTCAATCTGACGGACGTGACTGCCGGGTATTTTAAGCTGGGGCAGCCGGTACGGGCTCCGCACGACCTGGCATCGGAGACATTAACCCGCGTAACACAAGGTGATGAAGCCCGGTTTATCGGTCTTGCGGTGATCAGTGAGGACGGGCTGGTGGCACCGCGCCGTCTTGTTGTGGAATACGCCGAATAAGCGTCGCGGCATCTTGCGTTCAGGGCGCAGGCGGCGTAGAATAACGCGGCAATTTCCCTGAGATGCTGAATTAGAGATCGGCACTCATTTTTATTAATCAAAGTATATTTGGAGTTCTATTATGTCTCTAAGCACTGAAGCGAAAGCGAAAATTGTCGCTGATTTCGGTCGTGGCGAAAACGACACCGGTTCAAGCGAAGTTCAGATCGCGCTGCTGACTGCACAGATCAACCATCTGCAGGGTCACTTTGCAGAGCACAAAAAAGATCACCACAGCCGTCGTGGTCTGCTGCGTATGGTTGCTCAGCGTCGTAAGCTCCTGAACTATCTGAAAGGCAAAGACTTAGCAAGCTATACCTCAATTCTTGAGCGTCTGGGCCTGCGTCGCTAATTCAGACAAGTTTCAGTGGAAAGGGGCCGACGGCCCCTTTTCTTCTGAATGCGGCACATTGAGCTGTTGCCGCAATAATAACGATTCTTCGGTACAGCTATTCGCGCGGCTAATGAGAGCACTTTCCGGCAGCAGGAAAAGGTTGTCATTAGTCGCGAGGATGTATCTGAAGGAACCATTTCACTACTTACCCCTGCCGGGGTGAGAGACCCAGAAGGATATTATTTTGTTAAATCCGACAATCCGTAAATTCCAGTATGGTCAGCACACTGTCACTATCGAAACCGGCATGATGGCCCGTCAGGCGACAGCAGCTGTAATGGTTAACATGGACGACACCGCGGTATTCGTTACCGTTGTCGGCCAGAAAAAAATGAAACCGGGCCAGGACTTCTTCCCGCTGACCGTAAACTATCAGGAGCGTACTTACGCTGCCGGCCGTATTCCGGGGAGCTTCTTCCGCCGTGAAGGCCGTCCGGGCGAAGGCGAAACGCTGATCGCACGTCTGATTGACCGTCCGTTACGTCCGCTGTTCCCGGAAGGTTTCCTGAACGAAGTTCAGATCATCGCAACCGTGGTATCTGTGAACCCGCAGGTTAACCCTGATATCGTGGCAATGATTGGTGCCTCAGCGGCGCTGGCACTGTCCGGTATTCCGTTTAACGGCCCGATTGGTGCGGCACGTGTTGGTTTCATCAATGACCAGTATGTTCTGAACCCGACCACTGACGAATTAGCGGTAAGTAAACTGGATCTGGTTGTTGCCGGTACCAAAGGTGCGGTTCTGATGGTTGAATCAGAAGCACAGCTGCTGACCGAAGAACAAATGCTGGGTGCGGTCGTGTTCGGTCACGAGCAGCAGCAGATTGTTATCGAAAACATCAATGCACTGGCCGCTGAAGCCGGTAAGCCGAAGTGGGACTGGCAGCCTGAGCCTGTTAACCAGACTCTGCATGACCGTGTTGCTGAGCTGTCTGAAAAAGCGCTGGGTGATGCTTACCGTATCACTGAGAAACAGGATCGTTACGCACAGGTTGATATCATTAAAGATGCAACCATCAGTGCACTGGAAGCTGAATTTGCCGCACGTGGTGAAGAGCTGACCGGTGAACTGAAACATGAAATCAGCGACATCCTGGCTGCGGTTGAGAAATCTGTTGTCCGTACCCGTGTTCTGAACGGCGAGCCGCGTATCGACGGCCGTGAAAAAGACATGGTCCGTGCACTGGATGTCCGCACCGGCGTTCTGCCGCGTACTCACGGTTCTTCTCTGTTCACCCGTGGTGAAACTCAGGCGCTGGTAACAGCAACGCTGGGTACTGCCCGTGATGCACAGACTCTGGATCAGGTAATGGGTGAAATCACTGATACATTCCTGTTCCACTACAACTTCCCTCCGTACTGTGTGGGTGAAACCGGTATGGTCGGTTCACCGAAACGTCGTGAAATCGGCCACGGCCGTCTGGCGAAACGTGGTGTGCTGGCAGTGATGCCGTCCCAGGAAGAATTCCCGTACACCGTGCGTGTGGTTTCAGAAATCACTGAATCCAACGGTTCTTCTTCTATGGCGTCAGTCTGTGGTGCATCTCTGGCACTGATGGATGCAGGTGTTCCTGTGAAATCAGCGGTTGCCGGTATCGCGATGGGTCTGGTTAAAGAAGGCGACAAGTACGTGGTTCTGTCTGATATCCTCGGTGATGAAGACCACCTCGGCGACATGGACTTTAAAGTTGCGGGCAGCCGTGACGGTATCAGCGCCCTGCAGATGGATATCAAAATCGAAGGTATCACCAGCGAAATCATGCAGGTGGCCCTGAATCAGGCCAAAGGTGCGCGTCTGCACATCCTGGGTGTGATGGAACAGGCTATCAACTCACCACGTTCTGATATCTCTGAGTTTGCACCGCGCATTCACACCATCCGCATCAACCCGGACAAAATCAAAGACGTTATCGGTAAAGGCGGTTCTGTGATCCGTGCCCTGACCGAAGAAACCGGCACCACTATCGAAATCGAAGATGACGGTACTGTGAAGATTGCTGCAACTGACGGCGATAAAGCGAAGATGGCTATCCGCCGTATCGAAGAAATCACCGCAGAAGTGGAAGTCGGCCGTATCTATAACGGTAAAGTTGTCCGTATCGTTGATTTCGGTGCTTTCGTGGCTATCGGCGGCGGTAAAGAAGGTCTGGTGCATATTTCTCAGATCGCTGACAAACGCGTTGAAAAAGTATCAGATTATCTGGAAATGGGTCAGGAAGTACCGGTCAAGGTACTGGAAATCGATCGTCAGGGTCGTATCCGCCTGAGCATGAAAGAAGCAGTCAGTCAGGATGCTGCACCGGTTTCGGATGCAACCCCTGATGCAAATAACGCTGAATAAAATTTGACGTAAGTCGTGGCGTCCTGTAAAAAGGGCGCCATTCGGCAAAAAAAGCAAAATGCACTCGGTTATTGTCAGTCAGAGGATTATCCTTTCAGGGATCTGACTTCGGGAGTAGGAAATGAATTTTTTTCTGCGTTGGTGGAGCATTGCGGCTATAATTTTTATCGCAGGATGCAGCAGCGGTAAAAACTGGCACTCCGGGGATTTACTTGCAGTACCCCTGCAGCCATCATTACAGCAGGAAGTGATCCTCGCCCGAATGGAACAAATACTGGCAAGCCGGTCATTAACTGAGGACGAGTACGCCCAGCTGCTTTATCAGCGTGGTGTGTTGTACGACAGCCTCGGATTGCGTGCATTGGCACGTAACGATTTTACTGTTGCGTTATCAATGCGTCCGGATATTCCGGAGATATTTAATTACCTGGGCATTTATTTTACGCAGGCAGGCAACTTTGATGCTGCCTATGAAGCGTATGATTCTGTATTAGAGCTTGATCCAACTTATAACTACGCGCGTATGAACCGCGGTATTGCCCTGTATTACGGGGGCCGGTATCCGGTGGCGCGGGATGATTTGCTGGCGTTTTATCAGGATGATCCAAACGATCCGTTCCGCTCGCTGTGGCTTTATCTCGTCGATAAAGAGATAGATCCGAAGAAAGCACTGACCGACTTACGTCAGCGCTATCAGCAGGCGAAAGGCGGACAATGGGGCTGGAATATTGCTGAATTCTATCTCGGCGACATCAGTGAAAAGACACTGCTTGATCGGCTGAAGGAATTCTCAACGGATAACACTTCGCTCGCTGAACATCTCAGTGAAACCTACTTCTATTTAGGTAAATACTACCTGAGTCTGGGGGATACGGACAGCGCTGAAACGCTGTTCAAGCTGACGGTTGCCAACAACGCACACAATTTCGTTGAGCACCGCTACGCATTGTTGGAATTAGCTCTGTTAGGTGATGAAGAACAGGACCTGACGGATTCAGATCCACAATAGCTGACGAACACACTTCAACCCGTTAATTTTTCACCATCGCGAAAGTGATGGGGGGATGTTTTGTTCGTTTTATAATTTTATTTGAGCCAGTTCACACTTTTAAATGAAAACAACCGACATGCTTTCCGATGGGTTGTGTAGACTGGCCGCCATTTTGTATGAGGCACCTTTACATGACCACTGAGACTGAAATCTCTTTTGCTGACATTGGTTTATCAGCTGATATTTTGACTGCACTGGATGACCTGGGCTACGAAAAGCCGTCCCCGATCCAGCAACAATGTATTCCGCACCTGCTTGCCGGACGTGATGTCCTGGGTATGGCGCAGACAGGTAGTGGTAAAACGGCGGCATTCGGCCTGCCGTTACTGAACAATATTGATCCGAACCTGAGAGCACCACAGATTCTGGTGCTGGCACCGACCCGCGAATTAGCGGTTCAGGTTGCGGAAGCCTGTACTGATTTCTCCAAACATATGCGTAACGTGAATGTGGTCGCCCTGTACGGCGGTCAGCGTTATGACGTCCAGTTACGTGCTCTGCGTCAGGGGCCACAGGTGGTTGTCGGGACTCCGGGCCGTCTGCTGGATCACTTAAAACGTGGCACTCTGGATTTATCCAACCTGAAAGGTCTGGTACTGGACGAAGCAGATGAAATGCTGCGCATGGGCTTCATCGAAGACGTTGAAACCATCATGAGCCAGATCCCGGCAGAGCACCAGACAGCACTGTTCTCTGCAACCATGCCGGAAGCTATCCGCCGCATTACCCGTCGTTTCATGAAAGATCCGCAGGAAGTGCGCATTCAGACCAGCGTCACTACCCGTCCGGACATCAGCCAGAGCTACTGGACTGCTTACGGCGCACGTAAGAGTGAAGCACTGGTCCGTTTCCTGGAAGCGGAAGATTTTGATGCGGCGATTATCTTCGTCCGTACCAAAAACGCGACTCTGGAAGTGGCTGAAACCCTGGAGCGTAACGGCTACAACAGCGCGGCACTGAACGGTGACATGAACCAGGCACTGCGTGAGCAGACGCTGGAGCGCCTGAAAGACGGTCGTCTGGATATCCTGATTGCAACAGACGTTGCTGCCCGTGGTCTGGATGTTGAGCGTATCAGCCTGGTTGTTAACTACGATATCCCGATGGATGCGGAATCTTATGTTCACCGTATCGGCCGTACCGGTCGTGCGGGCCGCGCCGGCCGTGCTCTGCTGTTCGTTGAGAACCGTGAACGCCGCCTGCTGCGTAACATTGAACGCACCATGAAACTGACCATCCCTGAGGTAGAATTACCGGATGCAGAGATGATCAGCCAGCGCCGCCAGGAAAAATTTGCTGCCACTATCCATGCAGAAATGGAAAGCAGCAACCTGGATCAGTATCGTGCACTGCTGAAAAAACTGGTTCCGGCAGACAGCGATGAGTCTGACGCAGATATCGATATGGAAACCCTGGCTGCGGTTCTGCTGAAAATGGCAGAAGGTGAGCGCAAACTGATCCTGCCGCCGGATGCACCACGCCGTCCGCGCCGCGAGTTCAACGATCGTGATGATCGCCGCCGCAATGACCGTAACGACCGTTTCGGCGATCGTCCTGAGCGTGGTGATCGTCCGCGCCGTGAACGTCGTGACGTGGGTGATATGGAACTGTACCGCATTGAAGTGGGCCGTACCGATGGTGTTGAAGTCCGTCACATTGTGGGCGCGATTGCTAACGAAGGGGATATCAACAGCCGTTACATCGGTAACATCAAACTGTTTGATACTCACTCAACTATCGAATTACCGAAAGGCATGCCGGCGGATCTGTTACAGCACTTCACCCGTACCCGTGTGATGAACAAACCAATGAACATGACATTAGTCGGTGATGCGAAGCCGTTCAACCGTGAACGCCGCAGCGGTGGTAATGACCGTGGCGGTAACGGTGGCCGCAGTTTCGGTGGTGGTAACCGCCGTGACGGTGAGCGTTCTGACCGTGGTAACAGCGATCGCCGTCCGCAGGGCGAGCGCCGCAGCTTTCGTCGCGAAGAAGGCGGACACTCTGCACCGCGCCGTCGTACCAATAATGATGCATAATTGATTCTCTGAATCATAAAAAGCCCGGCCGGGGATATCCCTGCCGGGCTTTTTTTATGCGTCCGGATTTTGGTATTAAATCAGCCCCAGTGCTTCCTTCAGGGGTTTGAGGTAGCGGCGGCTGACCGGAATGGTTTCATCGTTACTCAGGATAAGTTCCGCCTGGCCGTTATCGCCCAGCAGAATTTCCCGCAGGCGGGTCAGATTGACCAGATACTGCCGGTGGCAGCGCAGCAGCGGGGTACGGGTTTCCAGAGTGCGCAGTGTCAGTTCGGTAAATCCTTCCTGGCCGTGTGCGCTCATCACAAACACGCCGCTGATGCGGGAATTGACATACACCACATCCTCAACCGGCATCAGCCAGATACGGTTATGTCCGCTGCACGGAATATAGCGCAGCTGTTCTGTCTGTTCCGGGGTCTCCGCCGGGCGGATCTGCCCCTGGCGCAGCCGGTTCAGGGTTTTATCCAGGCGCTCTTTTTCCACCGGTTTGAGCAGATAATCAAACGCATCCTCCTCAAAAGCCTGTAAGGCGTACTCCTCAAAGGCGGTGAGAAAGACAATCGCAGGCCGGTGGCCGGGGTCGAGCATACCGACCATCTCCAGCCCGGTGACACGGGGCATCTGGATATCCAGAAATACCACGTCCGGCTTCAGACGATGGATTTTACCGATGGCATCAATGGCGTTGGTGCATTCACCCAGGATATGGATGTCAGGGTATGCATCGAGCAGTAATCGCAGGTTTTCCCGGGCCAGTGGCTCATCATCAACAATTAAAACATTCATGGTGTCATTATCATTTTTTTAGTTATCAGGCGGTGCTGATGCACCTGCCGGTGAATCGAAGGGTAAGGTCAGAATAATGGTTGTTTTTACTTCCGGCTCGCAGTGAACACTGAGACCGTATTGTTTACCATAGCGGACTTTGATGCGTTTATCGACCAGTCCCATACCCAGCCCGTCACTCATCCCGGTCGGCTGATACAGTCCGGCGTTATCGGTGATTCGGATGACAAGGGTATTGCCTTCCGCCCGTGCGGTTATGGTAATTTTTCCCTGCTCAAATATCTGTGATGTACCATGTTTTATCGCATTTTCCACGATCGGCTGTAACGAAAAGACCGGCAGACTGGCCTGTTTCAGCGCATCCGGAATGGCGATATCCACACACAACTGCTCACGGAAGCGGGCTTTTTCAATCTGTAAGTAAGCATTCACATGCTCAATTTCAGCCGCGAGAGTGGCAATCTCACCGGGGCGTTTTAAGTTTTTACGGAAGAACGTGGAGAGGTTCTGCACCAGATGCCGCGCCTGTTCCGCATCGCGTCGGATCACCGCCTGTAAGGTATTGAGGGCATTAAACAGGAAATGCGGATTCACCTGGGCATGCAGCAATTTCACCTCTGTTTCCAGTAGTGACTGCTTACTTCGCTCAAACTGCCCGGCCAGGATTTGTGCTGACAACAGGCTGGCAATCCCTTCTCCCAGCGTGCGGTTAATCGAGCTGAACAGGCGGTTCTTCACCTCATACAGTTTGATGGTGCCGACGACCTGTTTATTCTCCCCGGTGAGCGGGATAACCAGCGTAGAGCCGAGTTTACAGTGCGGGTTGATCGAACAGCAGTACGGCGTTTCGTTACCGTCGGCATAGACCACCTCATTATGGGCAATGGCCTGGCGGGAATACTGCGAGGCGATCGGCGTGCCCGGCAGATGGTGATCCGCTCCCACGCCGATAAAGGCCAGCAGCTTCTCTGTATCCGTGATAGCCACGGCGGCGACATTAAGCTCATCATACAGCACCTGTGCCACCTGGCGGCTGTTGGTCTCATTAAATCCCTGGCGCAGCACGCCGTCCGTACTGATTGCCAGTTTCAGTGCCTGGGCGGAAAAGGCACTGGTGTATTTTTCAAAGATGGCGCGTCTGTCCAGCAGGATGCGGATAAACATAGCGGCACCGATGGTATTGGCGATAATCATTGGCGCGGCAATATCTTTCACCAGACTCAGAGCCTCATTAAACGGCCGCGCCAGTAACAGAATAATCGCCATCTGCGCCAGTTCGGCAATAAAGGTAACACCGGCGGCTGTCCAGGGATTGAACAGTTTGTTGATCTGTCCGCGCTTCATATAGTAGCGGTGTACCAGGCCGCCGATCAGCCCCTCGACAATAGTGGACACCATACAACTGAACGCCGTCATCCCGCCGAGAGAATAGCGGTGCAATCCGCCGGTAAAACCGACCAGCAGCCCGACAGAAGGCCCGCCCAGCAGACCGCCGAGCACGGAACCGATAGCCCGCGTGTTGGCGATAGAATCATTGATATTCAGCCCGAAATAGGTGCCCATGACACAGAAAACGGAGAAAATCAGATAGCACATCAGCTTGTGCGGCAGGCGGACAGTTACCTGTAAGACCGGCAGCACCAGCGGTGTCTTGCTGAGCACCCAGGCGATAACCAGGTACACACACATCTGCTGAAGCAGCAGGAAAATCAGATTGTAGTCATACATTTTTCTGTCGGATCACTTGCCGGAGGAGGATTATTTGTAACTATCTGAGATTTTATATTAAAAATAGTTGTGTAACAGGTGTCTGAGGCTAAGATTGAAGGTATTATGCTGTGATCTGGCGCACAAATATCTTAACGGTTTTTGCTGAAATCAGTAATACTGACAGCTTCCCCTTCTTCATCGTTTTTTTCAAAACAATTTCATTCGGGATGATTCCATTCTGAATAGTTTCACAAATGATAGTTAAGGCCGAAATCAATAATGAAAAAAAGAACAATCTATCTGATCCTGCTGATGCTGGTCTTAATTGCGATGGCTGCACTTTTTCGTGCCCACAACCAGTATCTTTTATTGCAGGGTGAAGTCGATGCACCGGAGGTCATTGTTTCCTCGAAAGCCAAAGGACGTGTTGTTGAACGTCTGATTGAGCGCGGTGACGACGTTAAACAGGGACAGGCGCTGATTCGTCTGACCAGCCCTGAACTGGAAGCGCAGGTCGCCTCGCTGGTGGCTGCACGTGACCAGGCACAGGCACAGTTAACCGAATCTCTGAACGGTACCCGTGAAGAGAGCGTGCGTAACTATGCGGCACAGCTGGCGAAGTCTCAGGCTGAACTGGCAAATGCACAACGTGATTTTCAGCGCATGAGCAGCATGGCCGGAAAAGGCTATGTATCAAAAACTGAGCTTGATCAGTCCCGTCGTGCCCGTGATGTGGCGCAGCAGGGCGTACTGGCCGCCAAAGCGCAGCTCGACCAGGCGAAAAACGGTGACCGCACCGAGCAGCGTCAGCGCTACGAAGCGGCACTGCGCCAGGCAGAGCAAAAACTGGCGGAGTTAAAAGTCCAGCAGGATGAACTGACTGTGGCCGCGCCGGTGACCGGTGAAATCGGGCCGATTCCGGCTGAAATCGGTGAACTGTTTAATGCAGGCAGCCCGCTGGTGACGATTATCCGCCTGCCGGAAGCGTATTTTGTCTATAATCTGCGTGAGGACATTCTCGCGGATGTGAAAAAAGGCGACAAAATCACCCTGACGGTGCCGGCACTGAAAAATCAGGAAATTGAGGCTGAAGTCCGCTATATCGCACCTATGGGGGATTACGCCACCAAACGCGCCACCCGCGCCACCGGGGATTTTGATCTGAAGACCTTTGAGGTTCGTCTCTATCCGGCACAGCCGGTGGACGGATTAAGACCCGGCATGAGTGCATTGTGGCGCCGGGATAAGTAATGAGATTTCCGGCAATATGGCGCGGTTTCCGCAATGCATTCTCACAGGAAACCCGGATGGCGGTGCGCAGTCCGGTGTTTCACTGGCTGAGCTGGCTGTTTCCGCTGATGTTGTTTGCACTGGTCAGTGCCAACTTCTCGGAAGGGACATTACTGGACTTACCGGTTTCCGCCATTGATTATGACCACAGCCCGCTCTCACGCACCCTGGTGCGTAACCTGAACGCGGCATCACATGCCAGCATCACGCCGCAGGATGATCAGGACGTTGCGCTTGAGCGCATGGGGAGCGCGGAAGATTACGCCATTCTGGTGATCCCGCCGCGTTTTGAAAGTGATGTGCTGTCCGGTAAACAACCGACAACCCGGATGTTTTTTAATGCCCTGTTTTATGCTTCCGGCAGCTACGCCACCCAGGACTTCAGCGGACTGATTGCCGAACTGAACGGCCAGTACCGGTCTGTCCTCGCTTCTGAAATGGGGAAAAACGTCCCGAAACTGGCACAGGTGACGATGTCCTATGACACCCTGTTTAACGCCAGCGGCAGTTATATTTATTATCAGCAGTTTGCCGCCACGATCCATATGCTTCAGTTATTTGTGGTGACCTGCACGATTTACACCATGTCACGCAGTACCATGCTGCAATCCATTAAACCACTGTTCAGCGGTGTACTGGGAAAGCTGGCGCCGTATACCCTGTTTTTCACAGCACTGCTGATGATCGAACTCGCTGTCCTGGTCACGGTGTTTGAGGCGAAGGTAACCGGGAATCCGGTCTATATGCTGATGATCGGTTTCTTTTATGTGATGGCCGCCCAGAGTATCGGCCTGCTCCTCTATACATTCACCCGTGATCCGATGATGGCTTACAGTATGATCGGGATGCTGGTGAGTATGGCAATGGCCTTTTCCGGGATGACTGTGCCGGAACTGTCGATGATTCTGCCGGCACGGATTATCGCGAACATCGAGCCGCTGACACATGCGCTGAACGCCATGTTTGATATTTTCCTGCGGGAAGTCTCGCTGCAGCATATCCTGTATGTCTGCGCACTCTTACTGCTCTATCCGGTGGGGGCCACTTTCCTTATCCGTAACCGGCTGCCGAAACGGCTGGCATTGCAGGGAGGACGCGCGGTATGAAACTGTATTTCCAGACCTTCCTGAAAGTACTGCTCGGTATGCTGGAAAAACCGATGTGGATGCTGCTGATTATCTCGCTGTGTGTCATGAGCCTGGTCTATGTGCATCCGGTCCTGTGGGATTTACCGGTTGCGGTGGTGGATCAGGATAACACGGTGGCCAGCCGTTCTCTGGTGCGGGAGCTGGATGCCACTGCAAAAGTCGAACTGCACAGTTATGACAACCTGGCCACGGCCAGGCAGGATATGATCATGCGTGATCTGTTTGCGATCATCATTGTCCCGCAGGATTTTGAGCGCAATCTTCTGCAGGGCAAAAATATCACAGTACCGGTATTTGGTGACGGTACTAACCGTATCGCCAGCGGGCAGATTCAGCAGGAGCTGAGCAAGGCATATCAGCAGATCCTGGCGGATTACAATACCAAAATCCTGACAGCCAATGGTTACACGCCGGAACAGGCATCAATACTGATCGCCCCGATTCAGTCGGAAACGGTCGGGATGTATAACCCGGGCGTCAGTTTTGCCGCCATTGCGCTGCCGGGGCTGCTGGTTATGCTGTTGCAGCACACGCTGCTGATAGCCTGTGTCCGTGTCAGTATCGCGGTGCGCAGCACGCCGAAAGGTAAACCGCCGCTGGCGGTCTACCTGGGGGCGCTGAGTGCGCTGCTGCCGATCTGGCTGTTCCTGTCGACCGTCTTCTTCGCGCTGTGGCCGTGGGTACTGGGATACCGCCAGGAAGCGCCGATGTATGAGTTGTGGCTGCTGACGTTTCCGTTCCTGCTGGGGGTTCTGGGGCTCGGGAAACTGGTTACCGAATGCCTGCGCAGTGTGGAGATGATTTACCTGACGCTGGCCTTTGTCACCACTCCGGTCTTTTATATGTCCGGTACTATCTGGCCGTTACAGGCCATGCCGGACTGGGTACGGTTTATTGCTTCCGCACTGCCGTCTACCTGGGCGACCAAAGCGATTGCCGGTATCAACCAGATGGATTTACCGTTCAGCAGTGTGCAGAACGATATTATCATGATGCTGGTGCTCGGAATTATTTATACGCTGCTCGGTGTTTTTATCGGTATGTTGCGTGACGGGGAATTACGGCGTATTACGCATTCCCTGCGGCGGTTATCGCGGCGGAAAAACAAAGCCCGTTAAATAAATAAAATCCCGTTCTCACGGTTTCCGGGGGAACAGAGGATCTGGGTACACAACGTGAGGCATAACGCCGGTAAAAACGGGCGCGCAGATATCGCGCCCGTTTTATCCTGTTATTCAATACCGGCGATCAGCGATATCTCCATACAGGCACCGAACGGCAGTTGTGCCACGGTCAGTGCATTGCGGCTGTGATAGCCTTTCTCACCGAAAACATCATGGAAAACCTGCGAACAGGCATTCGCCACCACATGGGGATCGGTAAAATCCTGAGTGCCGTTGATCATGCAGTTCAGGTTGATGATCTTTTTAATCTTATTCAGATCACCGACCGCGCCCTGCAGGGTACCGAGCAGATTAACAGCCAGCTGACGGGCAATGTTTTCACCCTGCTCAATGGTCAGATCCGCCCCGAACTTACCGGTATTTAGCTGCTCCCCGGTTTTGGATAAATGACCGGAGAGGGTAATGGTGTTATCAAAAATCACGTACGGCTGAAATTTTGCATCCGGTACAACGACCGGCGGCAGTTCAATATTCAGTGCTTTTAAACGGGCATAAACATCAGTCATTGTTATTTCCTTCCGTTATTCCACCAGTTCCAGGCCCGCCACTTTACGCCAGTAGCCGTTGCAGTTTTGTGCCTGTGCCAGATCCAGCGGCTGTGCGCCGGTTTCATTCTGACGGAAATGGTCAATGACGGCCAGATCGTCCGGCGCATCCGGGGAGATCCGCACAATATCCACCAATCCCTGCATGGAACGCAGATCATTACCGAGGTTATAGCAGTAACCGCTCTGGGTCTGGATCCCGTTAAGGACAAAGACCTGCTGATTTTCCTGTGAGAGTACTTTGCGCCCCTGCGGGTAACTGATACAGCAGGTTTCGCAGTCATCTTTGGCGCGGTTTTCCGAACGGGCGGTGAAGCAGCGGGCGGAGTAGGCCAGCGGCAGATGGCCGTAGCTCATCACTTCCACTTCAAATTTGTCGCGGATCCCCAGCTCTTCACATTGCTTCAGCAGGTTCACCAGCCAGTCACGGGACAGCTCCACCGGCATACACCAGCGTGTCATCCCCTGTTTTTGCAGGATTTTCAGCGCGGGAGCGTTATAACAGTTCAGGCCGTGTCCGGCGACAAACGGCAGCCCGCGCTCGTGCAGCATATTAATCACACCGAAATCATGAGCTTCGATCATAAATTCGCCGTTATCCACCAGTTTGGCGATCTCTTTCAGCTCAGACGGTGCCTGTAACAGTGCCAGCGTGGAGATAACCACCTGTTTGCCGCTTTCAGCAACGGTTTTGGCGAGATTTATCCAGTCATCCGGTTTCATTTCCCGGCGCTTGCTGCACACGGTTTCGCCGAGATAAATAATATCCGCACTGCTTTGTATCGCCTGCTGATAAAACTGTTCCAGTGTTGCTTTCGGCCAGTAATAGAGGACTGAACCTAATGAAAATTGCATCGTTTTTCTCTCCGTTACTGCCATTTACGGTGATAGGCACCGAGTGTGGTCTGGCGTCCTTCTGACATGCCGCCGAGGGTCTGCATCCACGTGGCATCCGGCGCATAGTTGTCCGGATCGGCTTTGCAGCGGTCGATGGCCTGACGCCATACTTTCGCCACATCAGTCACATAGGCCGGGCTGCGCTGGCGGCCTTCAATTTTCACTGAGGCGATATTCGCCGCCATCAGTTCCGGCAGCAGTTCCAGGGTGTTAAGGCTGGTCGGCTCTTCCAGGGCATGGTAAGGCTTGCTGTCCACGCAGTAACGGCCTTTGCAGAGTGTCGGGTAACCGGCATTCTCATCCGCACCGTAGCGGTCAATCAGCACATCATTCAGGCGTGATTCCAGCCCCTGCGGGGTCTCCTGCCAGCGGACAAACCGTGCCGGAGAGCAGGCACCGACAGTATTCGGGGATTCCCCGGTCAGATAGGAGGAGAGGTAGCAGCGGCCTTCCGCCATAATGCACAGGCTGCCGAAAGCAAAGACTTCCAGCGGTACCGGGCTGGTGCGTGCCAGCTGTTTTACCTGATGGATAGAGAGCACACGCGGCAGTACGATACGGTGCACATCAAAGTTTCGCTGATAGAAACGGATAGCTTCGGTATTGGTGGCGGATGCCTGCACAGAGACATGACGCTCAATATGCGGATAACGTTCCGCAGCATATTCCAGCATGGCGATATCCGCGAGGATCAGGGCATCCGCCCCCAGCTGTGCGGCCATATCCACCGCCCGCTGCCAGCGGCTGAAACCGTCCGGATGGGCAAAAGTGTTAATCGCGATATGCAGATGACGCCGGTGGCTGTGAACATAATCCACCGCCTCGGCAAGTTTCTTTTCAGTAAAATTCAGACCGGCGAAGTGACGGGCATTAGTATCATCTTTCAGGCCGATATAAACCGCATCTGCGCCGTTATCAATGGCGGCTTTCAGTGCGGGTAAATTACCGGCAGGACACAATAGTTCCATGGTGAGACTCTCAGACTGAATAATAAAAATGATCGGAAATTGTAAATGGCAGGCTAAAAAAGGTATTGACCTGAGGCAGGTTAGTGAACATTTACCGCAAAAAATCACCCGGTTTGCGGATATAAAAGCGGGATGTTCTCTGCGGCAGGAAGAAAATCGGGTATATAATAGAAACAATGACACGAAAAATTGACCGGAATCCTGAGTTATTTCCGCAGATTCTGGCACAATGACGCAGTAATTCAGATTAAGGAGTCAGTACGGTGTTTGCCAAAATTCGTTCCTCGCTCGTACACAACGGGCCGGCGTTATTGCGGTTTCCGCTGAAATTAACGCCGTTTACCCTGCAAAAACAGGTTCTTCAGCAGGTTCTGGCGCGTCAGTTTGAAGAGGCGCTGACAGAAGGTGATCTCGATTTTCTGGAAAATAAATGGCTGAAAGTGGAAGTCCGTGACCTGGCGCTTCACTGGTATATCAGTAACCGTGACGGCCGTCTGGTGGTCAGTGCGGATGAACAGGAAGATGTCAGTTTCAGCGGTAATGCCAATGACCTGGTGCTGATCGCTGCCCGCAAAGAGGACCCGGATACTCTGTTCTTTCAGCGCCGTCTGCGCATTGAAGGAGACACCGAGCTGGGTCTGTATGTCAAAAACCTGATGGACTCGATTGACCTCGACGGTATGCCGCCGCTGCTGCGCAGTGCATTAATGCAGCTGGCTGAGTTTATTCAGGCCGGGCTGGCGGAAGACGGGGATAAATCACCTGCAGTGGTGACCTCATGCTGATCCGTACAGAAATTCCGGTTGATGCCGCCGGTATCGATGCACTGCTGCGCAGCGCGTTCGGACGTGGCAACGAAGCCGATCTCCTGCATGCACTGCGGGAAGACGGTTTGCTGACCCTGGGTGTGGTTGCCACTGATGATGAAGGTCAGGTAGTCGGTTACGCCGGTTTCACGCCTGTGGATGTGGAAGGTGAGGATTGTCAGTGGGTCGGGCTGGCACCGCTCGCGGTGGCAGAGGCTTACCGTGGTCAGGGCATTGCGAAGCAGATGGTTTATGAGGGGCTGGACAGCCTCAATGAGTTCGGTTACGGCGCGGTTGTGGTGCTGGGCGATCCTGAGATCTACGGTAAGTGGGGTTTTAAACCGGCAGCAGAGTTTGATCTGCACTGCAAATGGCCGGATACCGCACCGTATTTCCTGATTTACCCGCTGGAAAATGATGCCGCAGACCGTTATCACGGGCTGGTTAATTTCTCACATCATTTTGACAGCTGTGAATAATCGCCGCCATTAAGATATGCCGTCAAATCGGAGGGCTGGTCACTGACCAGCCTTTCTTTTTTCCTCTTTGTCAGCTGCTTGACCCGGTATTCTTCTTTTGATGCGATTGAGCGATCTGCCAGAGCCACCTGATACACTACATGCAGTCCGCTCTTCCCCCGCAGGTATTTTGCTCCCTTTCCGGACTGATGTGTTGCCACACGCTGTGCAACATCACGGGTGATCCCTGTGTAAAGATATCCGGATTCTGTCCTGATTATGTAAAGAAACCACGTGCTTATCTCTGTGTTATTATTCATTTTTGTGTAATCGTGCTTTTTTCTATTTATATAAAAGGCGAATATTTTGGTGGTTTTCGTCTTGGAATAGTCACGCAAGTAACTAATTAATCAGTGGTATTCACCATGGTAATTCTTTTCCCGAGTTTATTAAAACACACATCATCAATTTTATTGAATAACTATAGCAGAAATAGCTAATTTTCTTTTTCGACGGAGGAGCATAATATGACTCACATCACAGAGAGAGACAAAAACGTCTCATGATATTACATTTATTCTAAGGAATCATATTATGAAAATTTCAACAGTAATCCCTGCAATTTTAGCTTTAAGTGCCGTTTCATTTGGTTCAATGGCTGCTACCGAAGTACAACATAGCACACAGGCACCTGTCGGTGTTGTCTCTGTCAGCGATGTTGATACCCTGGCTGACGTGACTGCTGCCTTATCCAAAAAAGCTGATGAAGCTGGTGCAACTTCTTTCCGCATCATTTCTGCAGGCGGTGAAAACCTGATGGGTGGTACTGCAGAGCTCTATAAATAATTCCTGAGATTTGCCATACAATACAGCCCGTCTGACGGGACTGTCTGAACCAGCACCGGATGATATACTCTATCAGCCGGTGTGGTTTTATTGGAGGTACTGTATGGAATTACCGCACGATTCAATCCTGTCTTATCTGAAGAAAAATCATGTCTTTACGCTGTGTGCCACTGCCGGTGATGACCTGTGGTGTGCCTCCTGCTTTTATGTTGCGGATCCGGAGACGATGATGCTTTATTTCCTCACCGAACGGCATACCCGGCACGGCACCCTGATGCAGCAGAACCCGCTGGTGGCGGGAACTATTTCCGCACAGACGGTGACTGTGGCAAAAATCCGCGGTATTCAGTTCAGAGGTGAGGTGACAGTGTTGTCAGCGGAAGAGGAAAAACAGGCGAAAGCCCGTTACTGCCGCCGTTTTCCGGTGGCTGTTGCCGCAAAAACCCCGCTGTGGGGGCTGCGGCTGAATGAAATCAAGATGGTGAATAATACGCTGGGGTTCGGAAAGAAACTGCACTGGTCACGGTTCAGCGCGGGTGTCAGCGCAGATAGTGAATAACCTGGTTGCTGCTGCCGCGCCAGATCAGCATCGGGTCATGCAGATCCTGCACAAATTTCCCGTCGATTAACACATTGATATACCCAATGACTTCCCGCTGGGCATCATTCAGTTCATCCAGTTTATAACCTGTCCACATCCAGATATCTTTTTCCGGCGGGCACTCGCGGCGGATGCGCTGCACCAGTGCCAGAATCTCCGGCACATTGTGCGGATGCAGGGGATCACCGCCGGACAGTGTGATCCCCTGACGTTTTACGCGGGTATCACAGAGGTCGGCGATAATTGTGTCTTCCAGTTCACGGGTGTACGGCACACCGGAGTCGGTGCGCCATGTACTCTGGTTATAACAGCCGCGGCACTGATGCACACAGCCGGAAACAAACAGGGTGCAGCGTGTACCCGGCCCGTTGACCACGTCAACGGGGTAATACTGATGATAGTTCACAACTCAGCCTAATTGTCCGTTATTCAGGTGCTTAACGCGGCGTTTCACTTCTTCCTGTTTCCCTGCGTTAAACGGACGGGCATCCGGGCTGCCGAGGTAACCGCACACACGGCGGATCACTGAGACGCGGGAAGCATCGTGGTTGCCGCATTTCGGGCAGACAAAGCCTTTGCTGGTACAGTTAAACTCACCGGCAAATCCGCATTCATAACACTCATCAATCGGCGTGTTGGTACCGTAGTACGGAACGCGGTCGTAGCTGTAATCCCAGACATCTTCCAGCGCTTTCAGGTTGTGCTGGAGGTTCGGGTATTCGCCGTAGCAAATGAAACCGCCGTTCGCCAGCGGAGGATACGGTGCTTCGAAATCCAGTTTGTCGTACGGATTGACCTTCTTCTCCACATCGAGGTGGAAGCTGTTGGTGTAGTAACCTTTGTCTGTCACACCCGGGATAATGCCGAATTCGGCGGTATCCAGGCGGCAGAAGCGATCACACAGGTTTTCACTCGGGGTACTGTAGAGGCTGAAACCGTAGCCGGTTTCATTTTTCCACTCATCGGTTGCACGGCGCAGGCGTTCCACGATGGCGACACCCAGGGCACGGCGCTGTTCATCGTCATACATATGTGTTTCAGTGCCGGTCAGGGCATTAATGGTTTCATGGATGCCGATGTAACCCAGTGAAATCGAGGCGCGGCCATTTTTAAAGATTTCGGTGACGGAATCATCTGCTTTCAGACGCACGCCGCAGGCACCTTCCATATACAGGATTGGCGCAACACGGGCTTTGACATTTTCCAGCCGTGCGATACGGGTCATCAGCGCTTTTTTGGCAAGTACCAGACGCTCATCCAGCAGTGACCAGAAATCCGCTTCGCTGCCCTGTGATTCAATCGCAATGCGCGGCAGGTTCAGACTGATAACCCCGAGGTTGTTACGCCCGTCGTGGATCATTTCACCGTTCTCTTCATAGACACCAAGGAAGCTGCGGCAGCCCATCGGGGTTTTAAAGGAGCCGGTCACTTTCACCACCTGGTCGTAGTTCAGGATATCCGGGTACATCCGCTTGCTGGCGCACTCTAATGCGAGCTGTTTGATGTCGTAGTTCGGATCGCCGTACTGGTGGTTCAGACCTTTTTTAATGGCGAAAACCAGTTTAGGGAATACCGCCGTTTTGTGGTTTTTACCCAGGCCGGCGATACGGTTACGTAAAATCGCCTGCTGGATCATGCGGGATTCTTTTGATGTACCCAGCCCGAAGCCGAAGGTGACAAATGGTGTCTGCCCGTTGGCGGTGTGCAGTGTGTTGACTTCATATTCCAGTGACTGGAAAGCGTCATAGCACTCTTTCTCTGTGCGGGCATTGGCATAGCCTTCCGCATCCGGAATCTGCCACTCTTTTGCGGTTTTCAGATGTTTGTTATAGCTGGCCGTGACAAACGGGGCGAGAATTTCGTCGATACGGTTAATGGTGGTGCCGCCGTAAATATGGCTGGCCACCTGGGCAATAATCTGTGCTGTTACCGCCGTCGCGGTAGAGATGGACTTAGGCTGTTCTATCTCGGCGTTACCCATTTTAAAGCCATGAGTCAGCATGCCTTTTAAATCGATCAGCATGCAGTTAAACATCGGGAAGAACGGCGCGTAGTCCAGATCGTGATAGTGAATTTCGCCGCGTTCGTGCGAAATTACAACATCACGCGGTAAAATATGCTGTTTTGCGTAGTGCTTGGCAACGATACCCGCCAGCAGGTCACGCTGTGTCGGGATCACCTTGCTGTCTTTATTGGCATTCTCGTTGAGAATGGACATGTCACTTTGTTCAACCAGCCCGCGGATCTCGTTATTCAGGCGGCCGCGCAGTTCACGCGCCACGTCACGGTCATGACGGTATTCGATGTAAGTTCTGGCTAACTCTTTGTAATCACCGGACATTAACTGGTTTTCGACGGCGTCCTGGATCTCCCCGATATCGACCTTTTTCCGGTCACCCAGCAGGGAGGCTACCCGGGAGGCAACCTGAGAGCAGTAGTCATCATCATTAACACGTGCGGCTTTGGCGGCTCTTTTAATGGCATCCCGGATGCGTGATTCATCAAAATTTACCTGACATCCATCACGCTTAATCACGATAGTGTGCACTTTGCTTCTCTCCGGCAGTTTGGTTATCCACAGGGCAAAACCTGTCATAATGCGGCTTTATGGCGTTGTGGATAACACTGTGAATAAATACTATATCTAGTGTGCTTTGTATTATATAGCACTAGATATAGATTTCCTCCGGAATAAGGCGATTGAAATTGATTTAAGTCAAAGAATTCTGGCGACATCAGGCAAACCGCACACTCCGGTTAAGTGTAAAAATGTGCGGTTTGATTGCTGAAAATTATATTAAAAGTTATTTCTGTCACTTATCAGCGCTGTTTTTATCATCTTTGAAGACGAAAACATAACCGATGCAGGCGGTGAGCAGTACGCAGATCCCGGCAGCGATAGCCAGCATGAACCCGGCATCAATGCCGTAAGTATCAATGATCATACCGACTCCCGCAGAGCCGAGTGCCACACCGACCGCCAGCCCGGTAATAAGCCAGGTAAAGCCTTCTGTCAGCATATTAGGCGGCGCTTCACGCTCGACAAAGCCGATAGCAAGGATCATGGTCGGTGAGAAGAAGAACCCGGCGACAAACATGGTCAGTCCCAGTCCGGTCAGGTTAGTGACCAGCAGCAGCGGCAGGGTGGTCAGCAGGGTGGCGGCGGCGGTGAAGACGAACTGTTTTGTGTAGCTGAACGGCAGCCGGATAGCACCGAAGATAAACCCGGCGATACAGGAACCGGCGGCATAGACAGACAGAACGTAGCTGGCACCCTCCGGATACCCCTGTGCATTGGCGAAAGCGACAGCCAGTACATCCACTGTTCCGACAATCACCCCGAGCGCAAGCAGCACCACCATCAGCAACTGAATCGCAGGCAGACGCAGCACGGTGCCTTTTGCCAGTCCGTCGCGTTTGTGCACCGGCGGCTCAGTCCGTTTCTGGCAGACTACCAGCGCGGTACCGATTATCAGAAAAATAATTGCCGCCAGCGGACCGGCCTGCGGGAACAGCGCGATACAGAGCGTGACTGACAGCGGCGGCCCGATAATAAAGCTGATTTCATCCAGCACTGACTCAAAGGAGTAGGCGGTCTGTAAACGCGGGTCACCTTTATAGATATGTGTCCAGCGGGCACGGATCATGGCGGGCATGCTCGGGATCGCTCCGACAAACACCGCTGACAGCCAGATTGCCCAGTCAGGGGCATCATACACCGTGCATAACAGCAGGGCGGCAGTCGCGGGAACACTGATCACCAGCGTTTTCGGCAGGATCCGGCTCTGGCCGTAGCGATCCACCAGCCGGGCGATCAGCGGGGCGCAGAATGCCGCCGAAAAGGTATAAACAGCCGCAGTTACCCCGGCCATAAAAAAAGAATCACGCAATTGGGCAATCATGGTAATGATCCCAATCCCCATCATGGAGACGGTCATCCGCGCGATAAATCCCGCCCCTGAAAAGGCTTTGGTACCGGGATACTGAAAGATGACGCGATAAGAGCTGAACATAACAACCTCACAGATATCCGTTATATTACAGACGGATATAATTTTTAACTGCCGGAGATAGCCGGCTGTAATGCAATTAACATACATTGCGTATGTGAATCTATTGACATACGCGATGTATGTCAATAAAAAAGTGCTATAATCCCCCGGCTGAAAGGGTTAACCGCAGGAGTAATGAAATGAGCCACAAGCCACGTGCAGAGATGATAGAAGAAACGCGGACCAAGCTTATCCGTGCTGCACGCCAGCAGTTTGGTGCGATCGGGTATGCCGCCACGGTAATGGATGATCTGACGGCTCAGGCTGGCCTGACCCGGGGGGCGCTGTATCATCACTTTGGTGATAAAAAAGGGCTGTTTCTGGCGGTGCTGCAGGACCTGGATCGCGAACTCGATGCGCGCCTGGATACCGCAGAAAAAGATGAGGCTGATGAGTGGACGGCTTTCAAATCCCGCTGTCAGGGCTATCTGGCAATGAGTCTGGAGCCGGAGGTTCAGCGGATTATGTTCCGTGATGCGGCCTCGGTACTGGATTTTTCCATTCTCAAGTCCCACGAACTGGCCTGTGTGCAGGGGATCACCCGGCGTCTGACACACCTGATGGAAACCGGACGGATAAAACAGGTGGCACCGGATGTGCTGGCACTGTTTATTAATGGCGGGCTGTATGAATGTGCGATGTGGATTGTGCACAGTAATGATCCGCAGGCGACTTATGAAAAGGTCAGAGTCTCTTTTGATCAGCTTCTGGAAAATTTACGGGTATAAAAAAACCCCGCACCTGGCAGGGTTTTCATTATCGTTCTCAGAAAGCGCAGTGATTATTTACGGACTGCGATTGCTTCGATTTCTAATTTAACGTCTTTTGGCAGACGCGCAACTTCAACGCATGAACGTGCAGGGTATACTGCTTTGTGCTCATCAAAGAAAGCAGCGTATTCTGCGTTCACAGTAGCAAAGTCGTTCAGATCTTTAACGAAAACAGTTGTTTTCACGATATCCGTAACTTTCAGACCAGCCTGTTCGATGATAGCTTTGATGTTGTTCAGTGACTGGCGTGCCTGAGCTTTAACATCGTCGGCAACTGCACCGGTTTTCGGATCAACAGGGATCTGGCCTGAAGTCATTACCATGTTACCCAGGTCTACTGCCTGTACGTACGGGCCGATTGCTGCTGGTGCGTTTTCTGTTGCGATTACTTTAGTCATTACGGACTCCTGTAGGATGATTATTGCTGTTTAAGCTTTTAAAAACGCCATCATTATAATCGTCTGATTTTCCCGGACAACTGACCTGGATCTATCTTATTGGTTATTAATGATTGCGTGGTGATCAAATTCTTTCTCACAGTACTTACAGATTAACACAATTTCCTGCGCAATGGACTTAACAGTAAAGCTGCTTTCCACCGGCTCATTGTGACTGATGCAGTTGCCGTTCGGGCAGACTATCACCCCTTCAATGCGTTCCGGCAGATTAATCGGCAGTTTTTTAACCACCTGATAATCTTCGATAATATTGATTGTGGCTTTCGGGGCATAAAAACCAAGCTGGTTGGCCTGCTCCGGTGTCAGGAAGGTATCTTCCAGTTTAATCAAATCCTTACGGCCCATATTGTTGGACGGCAGGTTCAGCCCGATAGTAATGCGGCTGTCTGTCTCGGTCAGGCGGAAAAAGGAGAGCAGTTTAAATCCCACATTTGCCGGGATATGGTCGATAACAGTGCCGCATTTGATGGCTTCAACCAGTAATTTATGATCCTGAGTCATGATGTGCTCCTTAAGCCGGGAAAGTTTCGTTTAACACCAGTGATAACAGAGCCTGACGGGCAAAGATCCCGTTACCGGCCTGCTGGAAGTAGTACGCGTAAGGCGTTTTATCCACATCCGGGGTTATCTCATCGATGCGCGGCAGCGGGTGCAGCACTTTCAGGTTTGTCTTCACATTGGCAAGATCAGCCGCACGCAGCACAAACTGGGCTTTGACATTGGCGTATTCCGACGGGTCGAGGCGCTCTTTCTGCACGCGGGTCATATACAGCACATCCAGCTGCGGAAGTACCTCATCAATAGAATGATGTTCGCTGTACGCCACGCCGTTTTCATCCAGCATATGCAGGATGTGATTTGGCATTGCCAGTGCCTGCGGGGCAATAAAATGCAGGTGGTTGCCGCTGAATTTTGACAGCGCCTGTGACAGTGAATGTACAGTGCGTCCGTATTTCAGGTCACCGACCATGGCGATATGCAGGTTTTCCAGGCGGCCCTGAGTTTCCTGAATGGTAAACAGGTCGAGCAGGGTCTGTGTCGGATGCTGGTTCGCACCGTCACCGGCGTTGATCACCGGCACCTTACCGGAAAACTCAGACACCAGCCGTGCCGCCCCTTCCTGCGGGTGGCGCATCACGATGGCATCCGCGTACTGACTGATTACGCTCATGGTGTCCGCCAGGGTTTCGCCTTTTTTGCCCAGCGAGGTGTTGCTGCTGTCTGAAAAGCCGACAACAGACGCACCCAGGCGCTGAATGGCGGTTTCAAAAGAGAGCCGCGTGCGGGTTGAGGCCTCGAAGAAGCAGCTGGCTATCACCTTGTGCTTCAGTAATTCAGGCTGAGGGCGTTGTTTCAGCGCCGCGGCAGTGTTTAATACCAGTTCCAGCTCATCACGACTGAGATCGTTAATCGAGATGATATCGCGCAGGTATAACGGATTTGCCATTGGGGTCTCCTCATGTGTTCGGCCAGGCAAAAAAAAACCCCTCAATTGAGGGGTTCTGAAATAAATACGGGGGAATGGCAGACATCGCCGCGCTGCGGCTGTCCGTGATATGTCACATTGTCCGGCACCGGTTTTACGGTGCTGATAATCACAATGACCATTGTTTCCTCCCGACAAAATTGCGGGGCATTATACGCAACCTGCAACCGGGCGCAAGCGTTTGGTATCACTTTTTTGTGTGAAATTTATGCAACGCTGCGGGCAGATTCAAAATTGTATGTTTTTTGAAAGAGATGCAACCATCACCGCTTTGATAGAATGCAGCCGGTTTTCGGCCTGGTCAAACACCACACTGTGTTTTGATTCAAACACATCATTGGTGACCTCAATCCCGCTGGTAAAACCGTACTCTTTTGCGAGGGATTGCCCCATGGTGGTTTCCGTATCGTGGAATGCCGGCAGGCAGTGCATAAAGATAACATCCGGATTGCCCGTTTTATCCACCACATCCTGATTTACCTGATACGGTGTCAGCAGTTTAATCCGCTCTGCCCAGACCTCTTTCGCCTCGCCCATGGAGACCCACACATCGGTGTACAGCACATCCGCATCTTTCACGCCCTCTGCCACATCGGCAGTCAGGGTGATTTTACCGCCGGTGAGTTCAGCGGCTTTGCGGCACTGCGCGATAAGGGCTTCTGACGGCTGGCATCCGGCCGGTGCCACCAGACGGACATCCATACCGGTTACGGCGGCCATTTCGGCAATAGTGTTTCCCATGTTATTGCGGGCATCGCCTAAATATGCAAATTTCACTTCGGACAGCGGTTTTTTCACATGCTCCTGAATGGTCAGTAAATCTGCGATCAGCTGTGTCGGATGAAACTCGTCGGTCAGCCCGTTCCAGACCGGAACACCGGAATATTGCGCCAGTGCTTCGGCGGATTTCTGGGAATAGCCACGAAACTGAATGCCGTCATACATCCGGCCCAGCACCCTGGCGGTATCTTTGATCGATTCTTTATGGCCTATCTGGCTGCCGGATGACCCCAGGTAGGTCACTCGTGCGCCCTGATCGTAAGCACCCACTTCAAAGGCACAGCGGGTCCGGGTGGAGTCTTTTTCAAAAATCAGCGCAATATTTTTGCCTTTCAGCAGCGGCTTTTCGGAGCCGGTTTTTTTGGCATGTTTCAGATAGACAGAAAGATTGAGCAGTTTTTCGATATCGGCGGGTTTATAGTCAAGCAACCGCAAAAATGACTGTTGATAAAATGGGTTCATATCCGTATCTCCGATGAATTTATATTCAACATAAATCAATAAAAATTCAATTGCAACACCGGCGGGAAATTCTTTTTTATTATGGGTGGCTCAATTGGCGCGGCTGTGGGAGAATGCGCGGGTATCACTTATCAGAGGACATGGCCATGTCAGAATTAGATGCGTTTTTAGAAGAACAGCGCGAAGAAACCCGTGCGATTATTGCAGAACTGCTGGAGGACGGCAGCGATCCTGATGCGCAATACACCATTGAACACCATTTTTCGAGTGAGAATTACGACAAGCTGGAAAAAGCGGCAGTTGAAGCTTTCAAACTGGGTTATGAAGTAACGGACGCCGAGGAGCTGGAAGTGGAAGGCGGCCAGGTGGTGTTATGTTGTGATATCATCAGTGAATGCGGGCTGACGGCGGAACATATCGATGCTCAGGTAGAGCAGCTGGCGCGTCTGGCAGAAAAAATGGATGTGGATTACGACGGCTGGGGCACCTATTTTGAAGACCCGGACGCCGAAGATGAAGATGATGACGACGATGCTGATGAGGCGCCGTTACACTGACCATCAGACATGAAAAACCTGCCGCGGCAGGTTTTTTTGTGTCTGTATGTCAGGCGGTGACGGAAAAGAGAGACTTCAGCGGGGCAGCACGTTCACGCCGCAGATCGGTCTGACTGTCGCGTATCACCGGACGCAGCGGCGCACAGCCCAAAAATTCAATATCCTGAATATTGATATCATCTTCCGTCTCTTTCATCGCCTCAATGGTCTGATAAAGTACCGGGCCTTGCTGTGTTCTGAGCTGCGGACGGCGACTCTCTCCCTGCCATCCCTGTTGCTGTATTTCTGTCTGTTCATCACGGCAGAGCGGCTCTCTGGTTGGTGTCTGCCGTGGTACAGCGGTATACAGCAGGTCATTCATTCCCTGAATAATAGTGATCATCCTGATCTCCTGTCTGTCAGTTATAAAACGTGATATCCATCACATATGTAATGACTGTAAGAGAAACAGCGGAGAGAAACTATCAGAAAAGCGCCGGGAATTTTCACCGGAAAGGCGGATACCGGCCGGGATCCGGCCGGTCAGGGGATCAGGCAGTAAAGACTTTCAGCATCCGGACTTCACAGTCGCTGTGGCCGGTATCACCCAGCGGGGCATCAAGGAAGATAAACCCGAGCTTTTCATACAGCGTAATGGCGGCCTGAAGATCTGCGGTGGTTTCCAGGTAGCACTGGCAGTAACCTTCCGCTTCGGCAAATTCGAGCGCCTGAAGGGCGATTTTTTTCGCCAGACCTTTGCCGCGCAGGCGGGAAGAGATATACATTTTCTGTAATTCCGCCGTTTTCCCGTCACCACCGGCCAGGCCGGAAACACCGCCGCCGCCGAGGATCTCCCCATCCATCTCAATGACCCAGTAGGCGGCACGCGGCTGGCTGTAAACCTCATATAACGAGTCGAGAATCGGGTCAGCGACCGCAAAGCCTTTGTCTGCGGTCAGGCCGTGTTCGGCAGAGACCTCACGGATAACCTGTGCGATGCCGGGGTTATCTTCCGGGCGGATCAGACGGAGGGTGTAGTTTTCTGTTGTGCTGCTTGTCATGGATATCATTATCTCATTATTTTTATTGTGAAAAGTAAAGCCGGGGATAAACCTGGGGAGCGATTACTGTGGATATCGTATGAAACGATAAATATTATAATAAATAATTATCACGCAAAGTAAACAGACGAAATAAGGGATAAAAAAAAACCAGCCCGGAGGCTGGTTTTATCACTCATAAGGTCAGGATCACAATGCAGCGATCGTCGCTTTCTGAGCAATCAGTTTTTCTTTCGCTTCACGGTTTGCCGCAAGACGCTCGCGCTCTTTGGCCACCACTGCTTCCGGTGCACGGCTGACAAAGCCGTCATTCGCCAGTTTGCCTTCGATAGCCGCGATCTCTTTCTCCGTTTTTTCCAGCTCTTTATCCAGACGCGCCAGTTCGTCGTCTTTATTGATAAGATCAGCCATCGGGATCAGGATTTCTGCGCCTTCCACCAGCTTGGTAACGCAAACCGGTGCGGTTTCGCCTTCGGCCATCACACGGACGGATTCCAGACGCGCCATCGCTTTCAGGAAGTTGCTGTTTTCCGCAACACGGCGTTGTGCATCAGCACTTGCCCCGCGCAGCATCACTTCCAGCGGCTTGCTTGGTGCGATATTCATTTCAGCACGAATATTACGTACCGCAACGATTGTCTCTTTGATCCACTCCAGGTCACGCAGTGCCTGCTCGTCGTTCAGAGAAGCATCATATTCCGGGAACGGCTGCAGCATGATGGTATCGCCTTCCGCACCGGTAACCACTTTCACGCGCTGCCAGATAGTTTCCGTGATAAACGGAATAATCGGGTGGGCGAGACGCAGCAGGGATTCCAGCACGGTGATCAGGGTATGACGCGCCGCACGTTTCTGTGCATCGGTGCCTTTATGAACGGCCGGTTTGGACAGCTCCAGATACCAGTCACAGAACTGGTTCCAGGTGAATTCATACAGAATATTGGATGCAATATCAAAGCGGTAAGTATCCAGCGCTTCGCGGTATGCTTTCACCGTATTGTTGTATTCTGCCAGGATCCAGCGGTCGGCCAGGGAAAATTCCATCTCGCCGCCGTTCTGACCGCAGTCTTTCTCTTCGGTATTCATCAGCACGAAACGGCTGGCGTTCCACAGCTTGTTACAGAAGTTACGGTAACCGGACAGACGTTTCATATCCCAGTTGATATCACGGCCGGTAGAGGCCAGCGCTGCCAGAGTAAAGCGCAGGGCATCTGTACCGTGGGCTTCGATGCCTTCCGGGAACTGTTTTTCAGTCCGCTTGGCGATTTTTTCCGCCATCTGCGGCTGCATCATGTTACCGGTGCGTTTTTCCAGCAGTTCAGGCAGAGAGATACCGTCGATCATATCCAGCGGGTCAATGACGTTCCCTTTGGATTTCGACATCTTCTGACCTTCCTCATCACGGATCAGGCCCGTCATGTAGATGGTTTTGAACGGGATCTGCGATTTGCCGTTTTCATCTTTGATGAAGTGCATGGTCATCATGATCATGCGGGCGATCCAGAAGAAAATGATGTCGAAGCCACTGACCAGTACGCTGGTCGGGTGGAATGCTTTCAGTTCCGGGGTGTTTTCCGGCCAGCCCAGGGTGGAGAATGTCCACAGACCGGAGGAGAACCAGGTATCCAGCACGTCTTCGTCCTGGCGCAGTTCAACCATGGCCGGGATGTTGTTCTCACGGCGGACTTCGTCTTCGTCGCGGCCGACATACACGTTGCCCTGATTGTCATACCAGGCCGGGATACGGTGACCCCACCACAGCTGACGGGAGATACACCAGTCCTGAATATCACGCATCCAGGAGAAGTACATGTTTTCGTACTGCTTCGGCACGAACTGAATATCGCCGTCTTCCACCGCTTTGATGGCTTCTTTCGCCAGCGGAGCCGTGCGGACATACCACTGGTCGGTCAGCATCGGTTCGATAACCACGCCGCCGCGATCGCCGTAAGGTACGGTCAGGTCGTGCGGTTTGATCTCTTCCAGCAGGCCGAGCTCTTCAAACTCTTTAACGATCGCTTTACGGGCGGCAAAACGCTCCATGCCACGGTAAGCGGCCGGGATTTCACTGCTGCAGGCGTCAGTCACTTCGCCGTTGGTATCAAAGACTTCCGCTTCAGTGCGGATGTTGCCGTCGAAGTCCATGATGTTAATCATGGTCAGCTGGTGGCGTTTACCGACTTCATAGTCGTTGAAGTCATGTGCCGGGGTGATTTTCACACAACCGGTGCCTTTTTCCATATCCGCGTGTTCATCACCGAGGATCGGAATGCGGCGGTTGACGATCGGCAGAATGATTTCTTTGCCGATCAGATCTTTGTAACGCGGATCTTCCGGGTTAACGGCCACGCCGGTATCACCGAGCATGGTTTCCGGACGCGTGGTGGCGACGACCAGGTAATCTTTGCCGTCAGCGGTTTTCGCGCCGTCCGCCAGCGGATAACGGATATGCCACATGAAGCCTTTGACATCACGGTTTTCCACTTCCAGGTCAGAAATTGCGGTGTGCAGTTTCGGATCCCAGTTCACCAGACGTTTACCACGGTAAATCAGGTTATCTTTATACAGGCGGACAAACGCCTCTTTTACCGCAGCTGACAGGCCGTCGTCCATGGTGAAGCGCTCGCGCTCCCAGTCCACGGAGTTACCCAGACGGCGCATCTGGTTGGAGATATTACCGCCGGATTCCGCTTTCCATTCCCAGATTTTATCGATAAAGCCTTCGCGGCCGTAATCATGACGGGTTTTGCCTTCTTCTGCGGCGATTTTGCGCTCAACAACCATCTGCGTCGCGATACCGGCGTGGTCAGTCCCTGACTGCCACAGGGTGTTTTTACCCTGCATACGCTGGTAGCGGATCATGGTATCCATAATGGTCTGCTGGAAAGCATGGCCCATATGCAGGTTACCGGTGACGTTTGGCGGCGGGATCACGATACAGAAGCTTTCTTTGTCTGTTCTGCCGTTTGGTTTGAAATAGCCGCTTTTTTCCCAGTGGGTATAAAGAGGACCTTCGATTTCCGCCGGATTATAGGTTTTATCCAGGGACGGCTCGCAGGCCTGTTGGTTGTCGGTTGTCTTTTCCATTTTTAATCTTTGTTTATCAGTAAGCTGGCGGCGTGGCCATGGTCATCGTAAAGCCGACGCTGCGATAGATTTTATATCGCTCGCGCGCCAACTGTTTTAAGTGTTCATCGATAGGCACAAAGTCTATCACTTCACGGAAGGTTGTCGCAAAATCTGTGAACTGCGGCAGCAGGGCTATCAGCAAATCCCGCGGGGAATTTCCGCGTTTCTGCGGCCAGCACAGTTCAACCGGTGCGCCGTAACGCGGGCCTTCTCCGGCCAGATTATGCGGAACAAAGGCATCGGGCTCCCGCGCCCAGAGGGCTTCGTCCAGTTTTTCCGCCTGCTGTTGTGACTCACAGGCGATAAGCACCCGTTTCCCGCTGCGCCAGGCTTCACCCGCCAGATGACAGGTCAGCCACTCGTGGGCCTCAAGGTCATCAAAAGGGGATGGCTGTTCCATCAGGTAGAAGGTGGCGTTTTTCATAATATCTCTGATAGCAGAAAAGGGGATTGCTCAGGATAGCACAATCCCCCGTTACCTTTATGCTTTTTCCGGGCCGCAAAGGCCCGGCAATTCCGGTCAGTCGTCGGTGCTGATACCCGCACGATTTAACAGGAATTGTGACAGCAGTGCAACCGGACGGCCTGTCGCACCTTTGTTTTTTCCGGAGCGCCATGCGGTTCCGGCGATATCCAGATGCGCCCAGTTATAACGGGTGGCAAAACGGGACAGGAAGCAGCCCGCGGTGATAGCGCCGCCGAGACGGCCACCGGTGTTTGCCAGATCCGCAAAATTGGACTCGATCTGCTCGTAGAACTCTTCTGCCAGCGGCAGACGCCATGCGCGGTCACCCGCCTGTTCAGAGGCATTCAGTAACTCGTGTGCCAGCGGATTGTGGTTTGCCATCAGGCCGCTGAAGTGGTTACCGAGTGCGACCATGCAGGCACCGGTCAGTGTGGCGATGTCGATCACGGTTTCCGGATCAAAACGCTCGGCGTAGGTCAGGGTGTCACACAGTACCAGGCGGCCTTCCGCATCGGTATTGAGCACTTCCACCGTCTGACCGGACATGGTGGTGAGGATATCCCCCGGACGATAGGCATTGCCGCCCGGCATATTTTCACAGCCCGCGAGAATCCCGATCACATTGAGTGGTAAACCCAGCTCAGCGACCACACGCATCACACCGTAGACGGTTGCCGCGCCGCACATGTCGTATTTCATCTCATCCATGCTGTCAGCCGGTTTGATGGAAATACCACCGGAGTCAAAGGTCAGGCCTTTGCCGACTAACACGATCGGACGCGCTTCCGGATCCGGATTACCTTTATATTCAATCACCGACATCAGGGATTCATTGCGTGACCCCTGGCCGACGGCCAGATACGCCAGCATCCCCAGCTCTTTCATCTGCTCTTCGCCGATCACACGGGTACTGAGCACCGGAGAGTTGCTGTCTGCCAGCTGACGCGCCTGAGATGCCAGATAAGCGGCATTACAGATGTTCGGCGGCATATTGGCCAGATCTTTTGCGGCTTTGATACCGGCGGCAATCGCCAGACCGTGGCTGATTGCTTTCTCACCGGTCGGCAGTTCGCGGCGGGTCGGTACATTGAAGACCAGCTTGCGCAGCGGACGGCGTAATTCGGTTTTGTTACTCTTCAGCTGATCAAAGACATAGAGAGATTCTTTGGCTGTTTCAACCGCCTGCCGGACTTTCCAGTAGTTATTGCGGCCTTTGACATGTAATTCGGTCAGAAAACAGACGGCTTCCATTGACCCGGTTTCATTCAGGGTATTGATGGTCGTCCGGATAATTTGTTTGTACTGGCGTTCATCCAGTTCACGTTCTTTCCCGCAGCCGATTAACAGGATACGCTCGGACAGGACATTCGGGACATGGTGCAGAAGCAGTGACTGCCCGACCTTGCCCTCCAGCTCGCCGCGGCGCAGCAGAGCACTGATGTATCCGTCGCTGATTTTATCGAGCTGCTCCACCACAGGAGACAGACGACGCGGTTCGAAAACCCCGACCACAATACAAGCACTGCGCTGCTTTTCCGGGCTGCCGCTTTTTACACTAAACTCCATGCGCTCTCCTGAATCTTAAAGACAAAGACAACTGCTGCCGCTAAAATGTAGCGTTCGCACTAATCTGCACCATCGATTATAAACAGTTTATGATAAGCTGTGTGCGCACTTTATGAGTCCTGAATCTCATGAAAATTCCGTTTCTTTCCTGACAGGAAGGAAAAAGCGTAGTCTGATACCGGAATCATCCTCAGGCCGGCAAAATAATGCACACAAATAGTCAACACAGAACGAAGTTAGCTATTTTCATGCAAAAACACAAGTTTTCACAGGCGTATTAAGCGTGATCATTATTAGATATCTGGTAAGAGAAACATTAAAAGCACAGATTGCGATTCTGTTTATCCTGTTGCTTATCTTCTTTTGTCAAAAACTGGTTGAAGTCCTGGGTGCCGCCGTTGAAGGCAGCATCCCGGCCGGACTCGTCGTGTCACTGCTGGGGCTGGGTATCCCGGAGATGGCGCAGCTCATTCTGCCGCTGAGTCTCTTCCTCGGGCTGCTGATGACCTACAGTAAACTCTATACTGAAAGCGAAATCACCGTGATGCATGCCTGTGGTCTGGGTAACAGTGTGCTGGTGAAATCCGCCATGATTCTGGCGTTCTTTACCGCCATCGTGGCGGCTGTTAACGTGGTCTGGCTGATACCGTGGTCATCCCAGTATCAGGAAAAGGTCCTGGAGGAAGTCAGAGCTAACCCGGGCGTGACCGCGATGGTCGGCGGGCAGTTTAAAGTCTCTGATGACGGCAGTATGGTGCTCTATCTCGGGGATGTTGACGGTAATAAGTTCAGTAATGTCTTTATTGCCCAGCTCTGGGCGAGAAACGAACAGCGTCCGTCCATTGTGGTGGCGGACGGCGGTCATATGACCGAAAAAGAGAACGGTAATCAGGTGGTGGTGCTGGATAAAGGCACCCGTTATGAGGGGACCGCGTATCTGCGTGATTTCCGGATCACGGATTTTACCGATTATCAGGCAATTGTTGATCACCGTGATGCAAAAACCGGTGACAGTAACTACCAGCAGATGACCTTGTCTGAACTGTGGAAAGAGACAGACAAAGCAGCCCGCGCGGAATTCCACTGGCGTCTGACTCTGATCTTCTCTGTGGTGGTGATGGCGCTGATGGTAGTTCCGCTCTCCGAGGTAAACCCGCGTCAGGGGCGTGTACTGAGTATGCTGCCGGCGATGCTGCTGTATCTGATTTTCTTCCTGCTGCAAAGCTCGCTGCGCTCAAGCGGCGAGAAGGGCAAGCTGGATCCGATGGTCTGGCCGTGGGTGGTTAATCTCAGTTATCTGGTTCTGGCGGTGGTGCTGAATCTGTGGAATACCACAGCCGTCCGCCGTCTGCGCTTTGGCTCTGCCCGTGTTCAGGGGGTTGCCTGATGTTTAAAGTACTTGTTCTTGACCGCTACATCGGGCGGACGATTCTGCAATCCATCATGATGACCCTGTTTATGCTGGTGTCATTATCAGGGATTATCAAATTTGTCGATCAGCTGCGCAGAGTCGGCCAGGGGGAATATTCCACCTGGGATGCAGGGCTGTATACCATCATGAGTATCCCCAAGGATATTCAGATTTTCTTCCCGATGGCAGCACTGCTCGGGGCACTGATGGGACTGGGCGCGCTGGCGACCCGCAGTGAGCTGGTGGTGATGCAGGCTTCCGGCTACAGTCGTCTCCAGGTGGCGGGTTCGGTGATGAAAACCGCTATCCCGCTGGTGATCCTGACCATGATTGTCGGCGAATGGCTCGCGCCGTCCGGTGAACAGTGGGCACGTAATTATCGTGCACAGAAAACAAGCGGCGCGTCTCTGCTGGCAACCAACCGTGGTATGTGGGCTAAAGACGGCAGCGACTTTATCTATATTCAGCGCGTTGACAGCGAAACCCAGCTCAAGGGCATCACGCTGTACCGGATGAACGACGACCACAAACTGAAATCCATCC
Source organism: Morganella morganii (assembly GCF_041099235.1). Taxonomy (GTDB): domain Bacteria; phylum Pseudomonadota; class Gammaproteobacteria; order Enterobacterales; family Enterobacteriaceae; genus Morganella; species Morganella morganii_E. Next base: position 89,821 of record NZ_JBFZSO010000012.1, read on the forward strand.
TCAGTGCGGCGGCGGCGGATTACAATTCGGATTCCGATACCTGGACACTGAGTCAGGTGCAGGAGTCCATTCTGCAGGATACCTATGTGATTGCCGGTGAGCAGAAACTGTCAATGACCTGGCAGACGAAGATGACTCCGGAAAAACTGAGTGTGGCGGCACTGGACCCGGAAGCATTGTCGATAAGCGGGCTGTATCAGTATGTTAATTATTTACAGCAGAGCGGGCAGGACGCGGGGCGTTATCAGCTGAACCTGTGGAAAAAAGTGTTCGCGCCGCTTTCCGTGGCAGTCATGATGCTGATGGCTCTGTCATTTATCTTCGGACCGCTGCGCTCCGTACCGATGGGCGTAAGGGTTGTGACGGGGATTGCCTGCGGATTCGTGTTCTACGTTTCCAATGAGATTTTCGGTTCTCTCAGCCTGACCTACAAGTTCCCGCCGCTGCTGGGCGCACTGCTGCCGAGCCTGCTGTTCCTGGCGATCAGTTTATATATGCTGATCAAACGTAAGTAACCAACAGCTACGGATATCGGTATACAGAGCCGGTCAGTGTATGCTGACCGGCTCTGTCATTTCAGCGGCCGGTAATCTGTTCCCAGCTGAGATTAAAGCGGGCCAGATACTTCCGCAGCCGGTCGGCATCATTGGGCTGTTTCTTCTGCTGACGGGAAACGGCAAACAGTGTGCGTCCGGCATCAGAAAGTGTCTGTGAACGGCGGCAGACGGCAATCACCGTTTCCAGCTGCTGACGATCAAATAAATCAATTTCACCCACCCCGGCTGGCAACGTCACCACTGTTTCCGCGCTGTGCCACTGGCTCTTCAGCCGTTCGGTTTCTTCCTGCACTAGTGCGGTGGTGATCCGCCCGTTTTCCGCAAAGGTTGCCATCCGCGTGACAGAGGCACTCAGTTCACGGAAGTTACCGCGCCACAAAGCCGGTGGTGAGCAGGCAAAAGCGAGATAGTGTTGCCTGGCATCGGTATCAAACCGGACACGGGTCTGCTGATCACGGCTGTATTTCGCCAGTTCATAATCCACGTTCGGTTCAATATCCTCGCGCCGCTGTGCCAGCCCCGGCAGGGCAAAGGTCCACATATTGATACGGGCGTATAAATCCTCACGGAACAGCCCTTCGCTGACCCGCTGTGCCAGATTGCGGTGTGTACCGGCGATCAGGGAAAAATCACTTTCTGTTTCATGATCCGAGCCGTAAGGGAAAAAACGTTTTTCCTCAATGGCTTTCAGCAGCATCGCCTGTTCATCGGCACCCAGTTCGGCAATCTCATCCAGAAATAAAATCCCGCCGTCGGCCTCTTTCAGCAGTCCGCCGCGCGCCTGAATCGCCCCGGTAAATGCCCCTTTCACATGGCCGAACAAGGCGGACATGGCATTATCACCGCGCAGTGTGGCGCAGTTGACCTCCACAAAACGCCCTTTTACCTGATGGCGGCTGCGGCGCAGTTCATAAATCCGCCGTGCCAGGAATGATTTCCCGGCACCGGTCGGCCCGGTCAGCAGAACAGGGGCGGAGGAGCGCAGAGCAACACGCTCTATTTTATCGATCATGGTATTAAACCCGGCATTGCGCGTGGCAATACCGGACTTCAGAAACGCGACCTGTGCCTGCTGCTCTTTCTGAAAACGTCCGGTGATCTGTGTATAGCGGCTGAGATCGAGGTCAATAATGGTATACACCCCGGCAGGATCTTTATCCCGTGCGTCATGGCGCGGTGCAGTCTGGATAAGACGAGCAGGCAGATAGCTGGCTTCGGTCAGCAGGAACCAGCAAATCTGCACCACATGGGTGCCGGTGGTGATATGCACCAGATACTCTTCATTTTCAGTATCAAACGGGTAGTGAGTGGCAAAGTCCAGCAACGCGGTGTATACCTGCTCAAAATCCCACGGATCGGCAATATCCACCTCACGCAGCATCACTTCAGTCAGCGGGGATGCCTGCTCTATATCCTCTTTTACCCGGCCTGCGGTCTGCATATCACCCGGCTGATAAACCAGCTCAAAGCGGTCAATATGCAGATCCGGCTGCTGACACAGCCCGATGCTCGGCCGCCATTTATGCCAGCGGTTGGCTTTCTTGCCGCGCCGGTCGAGCACCGTGCCGAGAACACCAATCACAACTTTTTTCTTTGCGGATGACATAATTTATCTTTCCGGATAAAAGACGATATTAAAAGATAAAAACAGCATACGGGATTTCAGGGAAGGATGTTATCTCAAAAATAGATATAGTTAATTATTCGTTATATATCAATTATATAAATAAATGTTTTCTGATTAAATAAAACTGGCACACTTATCGCAATACTACCGGTACCAAACGAAAGGAATGTAAAAATGATAAATCGTGATTTTAATGAACTGATTCAGGAAAACAGTGCGCCGGTAAAATTGTGGACAAACGGCGTGCCGGTTGATCCGAAAGCGGTGCTGCAATTGCAGAATACGGCAAAAATGCCCTTTATTTTTAAACACCTGGCGGTAATGCCGGATGTGCATGTCGGTAAGGGATCGACGATCGGCAGTGTTATCCCGACCAAAGGCGCGATAATCCCGGCCGCCGTCGGGGTGGATATCGGCTGCGGAATGATTGCGGTCAAAACCTCGCTGACTGCGTCTGATCTGCCGGACAGCCTGCAAAATATCCGCTTTGCCATTGAAGCAGCCGTGCCGCACGGACGAACTACCGAACGTCACGGGCGGGATAAGGGAACCTGGAAAAATGTCCCGGATATTGTTGATAACCACTGGATGCAGTTGGATGAGCAGTTCCGCCGTATCTGCGATAAGTACCCGAAACTGCGTAATACCAACAACTACAAACATCTGGGAACGCTGGGAACGGGGAACCACTTTATCGAATTGTGTCTGGATGACGCGGATTTTGTCTGGGTGATGCTGCACAGCGGGTCACGCGGTGTCGGTAATGCCATCGGCAACCTGTTTATCTCGCTGGCACAAAAAGATATGCAGACCCACATTGCCAATCTGCCGGATCGCGACCTGGCGTATTTCGAAGAGGGAAGTGTGCATTTTAACGATTACATGGAAGCGGTCGGCTGGGCGCAGGATTTTGCCCGTCATAACCGTGAAGTGATGATGCACCGTGTGGTGGAAGCGCTGTCCCGTGAGATCACCAAACCGTTCACCACACAGCAGGAAGCCGTGAACTGCCACCATAACTATGTGCAGAAAGAACAGCATTTTGGTGAGGAAGTGCTGGTAACACGAAAAGGGGCGGTATCAGCGCAAAAAGGGCAGATGGGGATCATCCCGGGCTCCATGGGTGCGAAAAGCTACATTGTGCGCGGACGCGGAAACGAAGAAAGCTTCTGCTCGTGCAGCCACGGCGCAGGCCGTGTGATGAGCCGTACCGAGGCGAAAAAACGCTTCTCAGTAGCAGACCAGCAGCGCGCCACCGCCCATGTGGAGTGCCGTAAGGACAGCGATGTGATCGACGAGATCCCGATGGCGTACAAAGATATCGATGCGGTGATGACCGCGCAGTCATCGCTGGTGGAAATTGTGCATACACTGCGTCAGGTGGTGTGTGTGAAGGGGTAGAAAATGACAGAAAAATATGACGGAGCCGTCTCCGCTGCCATGCGGGAACGGATAAAAGAGACACTGTCGCAGATTGAAAAAACACACCGCGTAAAAGTGCTCTATGCCTGTGAATCCGGCAGTCGCGGGTGGGGTTTTGCCTCTCCCGACAGTGATTATGATGTGCGGTTTATCTATGTGCATCAGCCGGACTGGTATCTCGCTCTCGACAAAAAGCGGGATGTGATTGAAAAACCGATCGATGATGAGCTGGATGTGGCCGGCTGGGAGTTATCCAAGGCACTGAGATTGCTGAGAAACTCCAACCCGGCGCTGATTGAGTGGCTGAGTTCGCCGGTGGTGTATTATCAGGATGAAGAATTCACCAGGGAAATAAAAGCGCTTGCAGAGCAGTTTTATTCTGTGCGCAAGGCACGCTATCACTACCTGTCGATGGCAAAACGCAACACGCAGGAGCATTTGCTGGCAGAGCAGATCAGGCTGAAAAAATACTTTTATGTTCTGAGGCCGGTGATGGCGCTGCGCTGGATAGCGGCCGGGAAAGGTCTGCCGCCGATGGCATTTGACGCGCTGGTGGCGGGTACGATAACCGATACGGATGTGCTGGCAGAGGTGAAGGAATTACTGATACTGAAAACGTCGTCCGGTGAAAGCCACTATGGAGTGCGGCGCCCGGCGGTTGACCGGCTGATTCAGGATGTACTGAATGAGGCTGAGAACCCGTTACCGGAAGCGCCGTATTATCACGACAGCCGGTTACTGGATCGGTTTCTGATGAAAACCGTTATTGCATATACAGAACATGCCCGCGCCTGATGCGGGCATGCTCTTATGTATCACAGGTAATTACGGGTATGCAGATCTGCCAGGGAGCGGACCAGGTCATTGACACCATTCGGTAACGGACTGAATTTACTGCCGTCTTTGCGGGTCATCACCACGAACACACCGATATTTTTCTCCGGTATCATCGCCATATAGGTATTAAACCCGCCGCCGCCGCCGGTTTTCTGATAAATCGCAGGGATTTCCCCGACCGGTGCCAGATACACCCAGCCGAGACCCAGACCGTCGGCCTCACCGGCAACATCCATCCCTTTGATCTCATTAAGATGGCCACGTTTAAAATAGATAGTCTGCTCTTTGGTGGCGGTCGCTTTGCGCTGCGTGTTGCCGGAAGAGAGGAAGCGCTGCATCCACTTCTGCATATCCGCCGGGGTGGAATACACACCGCCGCTGCCGATAGCCGCCAGCGTGCTGTAACAATCACTCGGTTTGAACCCGACCATCAGCCGCTTACACTGCGCGGCAGACGGATTATAGGTCGTATCTTTCATACCCGCCGGTTGTGTCACATAATGGCGGAACAGCTCGGTATACGGACGATTCCCGGCTTTTTCCAGGGCATCTGCCAGTAAATCATAGGCCAGATTGGAATACGCGGCTTCCGTTCCCGGCTGGGCCGTCAGTTTGGCGGTTTTCAGCCAGGTCCAGCGCTGATCGCGGCTCGGCCAGGTAAACACCGGACGACCCCACTTTCCGCCGGGCTGCTCACGCGGCAGAATACTGGTATGACTCGCCAGGTGGAACAGGCGGATCGGCTTGCCGTTATAAGACGGCACGGAAGACTGCTTATAACTGTATTTCTGCAGCGGATCATTGAGATTGACCAGACCATCATCCGCCATCTTCACCATCACTTCACTGGTCATCAGCTTACTGACGGACGCAATACGGATCAGTGAATCCGTCCGTGGCTTAATACCATTTCCGGGACGGGTCTCGCCGTAGCTGCGGTGAAACACTTCATTATTATCAATCACCACCATAAACATACCGCGGGCATCGGTTTCGGAGAAAATCTTCTCACCAACCTCATCGACCAGCTGCGGTGCCAGCTTCAGCGCTTCCGGATTGCTTTCAACAATAGACCAGTCAAGCGGCGGACGTTCGGCAGGCGCTGTACTGTGTTTCTCCGGCTGCGAAGAACAGGCGGACAGCGCAATCGCCAGCAGCGATAGCGGCATCAGGCGTACAATATGACGGTGTAATTTACTCATGATAATTCAACAGCCTTCCATGCAGACACAGGGATATGACACTGTAAGTCAGTTATTTTTTGAAGATACGTAACAGGATACCAATGACGATACCAATAAAAATACCTGTCGCAACCCATCCGGCAAAGCCCATACCCACCTCACATTTATCGGGAACCGGAGAGGATTATATAAGCAATTGTATTGATGTCTATTCATCCGGGGCACAATCGCGGCAAATAAAAAAATATTATTATTCAGTGCGGAAATAAAGCAGAACCCTCCGGGCACCGCACAAATCCCGCATCCTGCTGAAACGCCGTCTTTTTAACCACTCAGCAAACCGCCTCAGTGATAGTTGTTGCACCACAGAGTGCCGCAAGTATAATAACGACGTTTTCCAGAACACACTTCTGTGCCGGAGTGGCGGAATTGGTAGACGCAGTTGATTCAAAATCAACCGCCCACGGGCGTGCCGGTTCGATTCCGGCCTTCGGCACCATAAGAACATCAATGGACGTCAACAGACGTCTTTTTTTGTGCCTGAAATCCAGTATCCGCAAGGCTTTCCCCGCGTTTTCAGTCAATGCATGTCAATCTAACTCAACCCACATCAACCTCCGAGTGAGTATACATCTGAGTATATACATCGCTTCGATAATGAATGTATACTCATTTTACCTTGAATTATCGATGTTAGAGCAATGCAGGCGCAGCCTGTGGCGTAGGCACATAACTGACTATGTAACTCGAAATCATCAACAGTAATCTGAGATATCTCATTTATATACTCACTTTGGGGTGAAGAGGACAAAGAATATGGCATTAACCGATACGAAAGTTCGTGCAGCTAAACCAGACGAAAAAGCTTATACGCTGACAGACAGTGATGGCTTGTTTCTCTATGTTCACCCTAATGGCTCCAAATATTGGCGTTTTCGTTTTCGCTTTGGCGGCAAACAACATTTGATGGCGTTTGGTGTGTACCCTGAGATCTCTTTAGCGGATGCAAGAGAAAGAAGGGATGCCGCTAGAAAGCAAGTTGCTTTAGGTATCGACCCACGCGAACTCAAGAAAGAATTAAAGGAAGAACAGCAAAAGGAATTTAACACCTTTGAGAAAGTCGCTCGTGATTGGCACGCGACCAATAAAAAGTGGTCAGAAGGCCATAGCCATAGAGTCCTCAAAAGCCTTGAGGACAATATCTTTTCTACTATTGGTAAACGCAATATTGCCGAACTGAAAACTCGCGATCTCCTCGAACCGATTAAAGCCGTAGAGATGTCTGGACGTCTTGAGGTAGCGGCTCGTTTACAGCAACGTGTGACAGCGATTATGCGGTATGCAGTACAAAGCGGATTAATTGACTATAACCCTGCACAGGATATGGCTGGAGCTATATCAGCCGGAAAGCGTATACATCGCCCAGCCCTTGAACTTAATAGGTTGCCAGAGTTTTTGCAAAGGATAGAAAATTACTCTGGCAGACTGTTGACTAAACTGGCCGTTAAACTGACGTTGTTAGTTTTTATCCGCTCCAGTGAACTTCGTTTTGCAAGATGGGAAGAAGTTGATTTCACTAATGCGATGTGGACGATCCCGTCAGAACGGCAACCAATTGAAGGTGTTAAATTTTCTTATCGCGGATCTAAAATGCGTACTCCTCATTTGGTTCCACTGAGTGAACAAGCTATAAATATATTAAAGCAGATCCAACAGTTAAGTGGCGATCATGAATTAATTTTTATCGGTGACCATAATCCCCGAAAGCCAATGAGTGAAAACACGGTTAATAATGCACTACGTGCTATGGGTTATGACACAAAAACTGAAGTTTGTGGGCATGGTTTCAGGACAATGGCATGCAGTTCATTGATCGAATCAGGCATATGGTCAAAAGATGCAGTGGAGAGGCAGATGAGCCATCAGGAACGAAATTCTGTTCGTGCTGCTTACATTCATAAAGCAGAACATCTGGAAGAAAGACGATTGATGGTGCAATGGTGGGCTGATTATTTAGATGTAAACAGGGAAAAATGGATATCACCATTCAATTATAGGAAGCGCGGTTAAGTATGAAATTGAGCAGAGTTGAGCCTAGCGTGGATTGAAACTCAGTTTGCGTATATTGACAAGAATGCGATCCGTGGCACGTATAATCATGCTCAGTATATGGAAGGGCGTAGGGAAATGATGCAGTGGTATGCGGATTACATGGATGAATTGGAGGGGAGTTTGGATAATGTTGTTAATGTGAATTTTAAGTAATATTTAATAGCCATCTTTACGTTCGGGCGTAAAGATGGCTATTGTGATGTGCTTTATTTTTTATACTATAAAATATATACGCAGTATGAATTAAGATCTCTGAAAATGAATGCTACTTTTTGTTGGGATACTTACATCACCTGCAATGCTCATTTAAAGAAATGAGCCTTGGTAAACATACCTGTAATTACTCCATAAAATGGTGCATCATATGACAACACCAAGCGCCTTAAACACGGCATCGACGGGGTCTGCATAAAAGCTGATCTGGAATTTTGAGAACAACTCAGCGGGAACTGTTGGAATATCTGAGGCTGAGGCCATTGGGAGCAAAATACGCTTTGCGCCACTGTCCATAGCTAACTGAAGACTGCCAGCAAGATCTTGAACAGGATTGACGACACCACCTAAAGTCATCTCACCCAGTACAACCATCTGCTCTTGAATCGGTCGGTTCATCAGAATTGAACAGAACGCAATCAATGCAGCGAGCGATGACTTGGTACTTGGCCCTGTATTGTGAAGCTCAACAACATGGAGGTGATATTCATGATTAGAAAACTTCGCCGACGCACTGATTCTATTCAGGTTACCTTTGAAATAATCAAAGCCAACACGCACAGCTTCTTTCGCTGCGGTATTCGAACCAAGGCCAGACACTGAGTGTTTACCAGAACCAGCCATCATCTGGGTTTCATAGCGATATAACCCAAGCTGCCCAGTACTTCCCTGAGTAACCAAGTGCACAACACCAGCGCGAGGTAAGCCCTCAGGAATTAGTTTGCTGCCACCTTGTTCCGGAACATTGACGAAGAATTCTTCTAATGAATCGTTATCGATGTAGCTAAAGTGCACATCAAAAAATTCCATTCCGCCAAGCTTTTTCAATTTGTAGTGGTCAACTAAAATTGGCCACGGTTTTAGAGTTTTTCCGGTATTGGTTTTCTGATTCGTTTGGTGGTAATC
>NZ_JBFZSO010000013.1:0-62911 GCF_041099235.1 Morganella morganii
TTCATTAAGGCACCTGTGTTGTTCTGAGGTGAGCATATCACCTCTGTTCAGGTGGCCAAATTTATTAAACCACTACATTTCAGGAAACAAAGCCCCAGACTATCGAATTAACGGGGAGATTTTTGATAACTATGCACCTAAGTCAGGAAGTGTTCGGAATATCTGGACAGAAGTAAAAGGTAAGATAAATGAAGGGCAGACTAATAATGTTGTTATTAATATGTCTGATACTAAAGTATCAGTTCCTGAACTTCAGCAGCAGTTTACAAAATGGCCAATAATGGGATTAGATAAGGTCATTATCATTGATAAAACTGGCAATGCAATCAGAGTTAAGTGAGGAAACATGTCCATAGATTTGAGATGCTATACGACATTATCTGTCGATGAATTACAGAAAAAACTGGATATTTTTCTGGCTAATTACCCTGAAATCTTTCCAAAACACTATATTTTATATAAAGCCAGAGATCTGGAGCGGTTTGATAAAGAAATTTCAAACGAATTTGGCCTAGATCCTAAGTCTTATTTTTACATTAGAGCATCTAATAAATTGCTTGAAATATGTACAAATAAAATCGCTAGTTTAGTGAAAGATCAATTAGGAAAAGATAATGTGATCGTTCTGCATAATGGTGAAGATTTAATATAAGCAAGATCCAGATCCTGCGAATAATTCTGTGTAATTGCCACCGTATTAAAGGTGGTCACTCGGGCGATCACCGAACACGATAATAAACCGTGTCATGGCCAATCGCTGGTTTCTGATCGGTATACAGTAGTAGTTTAATAAATTTGGCCACCTGAACAGAGGTGATATGTTCACAATGTGGTCGCGAAAAAAGACATCAGCCTGACCGGACAATCCGTTGCGGTTAGCCTCCGCGGTAGATAAAGACAAAAACACCCTCGATACCGGTACGCTGGGCTTTAACAATCTGGAAAACAAAGCGGAATATCAGGTGGAGCATCAGGGCGGCGGCCTGGGCACCGGCGGTGACCTCGGTGCTCAGGTGATTTCCAACCTGGGCAATGCCCTGGCCGTGGCGGATAACAAAAAAGAGAGCAGCAGCAACACCACTCATGCGGCGGTCTCGGACGGTAAATGGATTATCCGTGATACTGAAAACCAGAAACAGGACGTGGCAGACCTGAGCCGTGACACGGACAACGCCCACTCTGCACTTAATCAGATATTTGATAAAGAGAAAGAGCAGAACCGGGTGAAAGAGCAGCAACTGCTCGGTGAAATTGGTGTTCAGGTGATAGATATTGCCCGGACGGAGGCAAAAATCAACGCCACGGAAAAAGCGAAGGAAAGCTTTGATATCAGAAAGTACAGTAAGGATGATATCGATAACGCCAGAGCGGCACTGACGGCAGACGGTAAAGAAACGGACGATGAAGCGATCAGTGCACTGTTATTTAACAAAGAGGTTGAGAAAAACTTAGCGGAATCGGGCTTCGGCACCGGCGGCAAGTACACCCGCGCCATGCAGGCCGCCACCGCAGCGGTACAGGGTCTGATGAACGGTGACCTGAATGCGGCACTGGCCAACGGCGCAGCCCCGCTTATTGCCAGTGAAATCAAAAATCTGATCCCGGGAGAGGGCACAGATTCACAACTGGCCCGGGTAGTGGCCCACGGTATCGCCAACGCAGCGCTGGCACTGGCCAAAGGTGAAAACACCGCCGCACAGACCACCGGTGCCATGACCGGTGAAGCTATCGGTATACTGGCCGAATCTATCTACAATAAAAAAGCGCATGAACTGACCGAACAGGAAAAATCAAATATCAGCGCCTGGGCCACCCTGGCCTCCGGCCTCGCCGGTGGTCTGGTGGGCGGTGATACGCAGAGTGCAGCTAATTCGGCACAGGCCGGGAAAATTGTGGTTGAGAATAATGCAATGAGTCCTCGTGTAATGGCTGCGGCAGAAGCGCGGAAAAAACACACAATTGAAAATTGGGAAGCAAGTAAAAAAGCGGAAATAGAAAAAGCCTGTAATGGTTCTAATCCGATATCATGCCAAACCATGACAGCAATGGAATTCAGTATAATTGCCTGGCCTTTATTACCTGAAACTGCGGCAACAACGAGTCTTATTGGTGCAACGGCGAATACAGGTATTCAATATGCATTTACAAAATCGGTTGATTTAAATGATGTTATATTTGCATACTGGACCGGTGCTCTAACCGGAAACACTGGTTTTTGGGGAACTGTTGTTATCAATGCCTCGATGGGTGCAGGTTCCGCTTATGTTGCAGGGAAAGACCCATTAATGGGAGCTGGGATTGCCGGACTTGGTTCCGGATTAGGGTATGGATTAGGTAGTAGCATAAAATATGGTTTAAACAGGTTTGGTTACTGGAGATCTAATGGTTTTGATCCTAAGTATAACCCTCGGATACAAGGTGGTGCTATTCAGGGGCAATTGGGGTTATCCAAAGATATGGGCTCTGCTTCATTGCCAGGCACTTTAGGAAACGCAGGAGCATCAGCTGTTACAGAAACATTTAATGCCATCGTTCAAGAAGAAATTAAGGCTACCAATGAAAAAAGTAATAAATAAAAATGTGTTATATATTTTAACGATAAGTATGTTAAGTGGAGTGGCCGTTTTTTTCATAATATCCTTATCTTTTTTTATTGGTAAATCTATTGTTTGGTTTTTTTATGATAGATGTTTTTTTTATTCACTTGATTATTTTGTAAAGGCATTTAAGGCAGGTTTAATTACTGGCCCCGTTATTGGGGTAGGTACGTGGTGTCTTAGTTATAAGAAAAATAAAAAGTTGTAACGGGAAGGGGTCATGCATTCAATGCGTTGATTGCACATCAGGCGTAATACTCACGTTCAATGAACGTGCCGATGATCCTGTCATGCATTTCCGGCGATTTTGAATATCCCAGTGTCTTACGGTTCAGCCGCTTCAGTTGATTACGCAACGTCAGATTTGAGACGGTGGCAGGCTCGCGTATTCCGGCTGATGGCAGACCGAGATTATCTGCCTTTCTTCCTCCGGACTCAGCTTGTTCGCCGGGACAGGACGTACGGCCTCCGGCCGTCTGTCGCGGGGGAACTGCTGCCAGCGCCGCCAGGTACGCAGGCTCAGCTCCACTTCCCATCAGGCAACCGCCAGCCGGGATCCGGTACTCACCGCCTCATTAATCCAACGGATAAATAATGCACGTTCGGAGGCCGGTGTCAGTCGTCCCCGTCGGTTTCCCCGTAATAATCGCTGAACTTTTTTCGCAGCACCAGTAACTATGCACCTAAGTCAGGAAGTGTTCGGAATATACATAGTGAAATAAAGCGTAAAGTGACAAGCGGACAAACAACCAATGTAGTGATTAACATGTCGGATAAAAAAGTCTCTGTTCCTGAACTACAGCAGCAATTAACTAAATGGCCGGTAATGGGACTGGATAAAGTTATCATCGTTGATAAATCTGGTAATGTTATAAGGATGAAATGAAAAATTATGTCGATAGGAATCACTTGTTTTACAAGCTATAATGCTAAGGATTTACAGGAAAAATTGGATTTTTTTACCGTAAAATACCCAAGTATTTTCCCGGTGAAGTATTATTTATCCAAGGCAGCTCTTCCGGACTCTATAGACATAGAGATATCTAATGAATTTGGTTTAATACCAAAATCTTATTTATATATATCGGTAAATGATAAGTCGTTTTCTATATCTATAGACGATATAGCTAATTTGCTAAAGAATGAATTAGGTAAAAATAATGTAATAGTCCTTCTCAATGGTGAAGATTTGATCTAAATGAATGAGACTGTAATTTAAATTGTGTAATTGCCTGTTTTTGATATGTTCACTCAAACAACGGAGACAGGCAAATTATGGGCGAAAAGAAACTCAAAGCCCTTGCGGCTGAACTGGCCAAAGGCCTGAAAACGAAAGGTGACCTCAATCAGCTTTCTATGATGCTCAAAAAGCTCACCGTCGAAACTGCACTGAATGCCGAGCTGAGTCGCCACGGATAATCTAGACACTTCCGAGTCGTTGATAATACTGGTTTTCATATCCACTCTTTGCTCTGATGTTTTCACACGAGATGAGTGCCGGGTTAGATCGTAGATTAAAAACCCAGTAATTTTTTGCCCCCAAAAATTACTTTATCCTCCCTTTTAGCTGATATCTTTCTGAAAATCCCTGAGCACACCGGTTTCACAAACAGGCTCATGTTTAGGGATACCACTATGTCAAAACTCACCAAACAGCTCACTACCCTCGCCCGGCAGGGCGGCGGCAGTTTTAAAACCGTAGCGGATCGCTCAAAACTGGCCGCCCGCTTTGCGGCGAAGATGGCTGCACTGAATATCCAGATCCGTGATGTGAAACACATCAAAACGCATCATATTGAAAAATATATCCGGAGCCGTCAGGCGGAAGGGATTTCAAGACGCTCACTGCAAAATGAGATGGCGGCAGTGAGAAATATTCTGACCACGGCCGGTCGCGGTAAGCTGGCTGATCCACAGCATGAGAAACTGTGTAATAAAGCGCTCGGGTTGTCAGGGGCTAGCCGTGACGGCACGAAGGTGGCGATCAGTGCGGAGCGTTATCTCGCGGCGGTTTCCGGTGCGGAAAAACAGGATGCCGGTGTGGCGGCAGCGTTGCAGCTTGCCCGTTGTTTCGGGCTGCGGACGGAAGAGGCGGTACAGTCTGTGAAGTCGCTGAAAACCTGGCAACAGGCATTACTGCGCGGAGAGGCTAGGGTGCGTGTGGTGTTCGGCACAAAGGGCGGACGGCCACGTGATACAACGGTGATCGACCGGGACAAAATGCTGCACGCGGTCAATCATGCTCTGACGGTGGCAGCAGCACAGAACGGTCGCCTGGTTGACCGGCCGGAGTTGAAATCCGCCATTGATCGTTACCGCAATGTCGCCCGCAAAGCCGGGCTGACCGGCAAATCTGCACCGCATAGCCTGCGGTATGCGTGGGCGGTTGATGCAATGGAGTTTCATACCCGCAACGGCATGAGTGAAAAGGAAGTCAGCGCGATGGTGTCGATGGATCTCGGGCACGGTGACGGGCGCGGGCGTTATGTAATGCGCGTTTACACGAAATCTTCAGAAAGCTGAAAAGAGTTTCTGCTCCCGTTGTCAGTAATAAAAAATTAGTATCGGGTGGATTATTCGTTGTCACTGACAACAGTCTTTTATTAACCCGCGCGGGGATTTTTCCCTGCCGGGAGACATCCCCGTGTTGACTGACAGGGATGTCTTATGAAACAGAAAACTAACCGTAAACCCGTTGTAAAAGCTGACTTATTCCGGGAGGTGACTGACAAAATGATTGCTGCACTGGAGTCCGGCACACCGCCGTGGCGTCAGGCGTGGCAGAGCGGAAATGAAGGGTTACCCGCCAATGCAGTAACCGGCAGGCGTTACGGCGGTATCAATGTGATGCTGTTGTGGTCGGATGCGATGAATAAAGGGTATGAACGCAACCGCTGGCTGACTTTCCGTCAGGCGCGGGAAGCGGGGGGAAATGTGCGCAGAGGGGAGAAATCCACGACTGTGGTCCTGTTCAAACCGTTTCAGAAAGCGGAGGAGGATGAGCACGGCCGGATGACGACGGATGAAAACGGCGACCTTGTCATGAGGAATTACCGGATGATGGACAGTTTTCATCTGTTTAATATCGGTCAGTGTGAAAATCTGCCTGATAAGCTGTGTCCGGAACAGCCGGTGCTGCCGGAAGCTGAACGTATCGCCGGAGCGGATAAAATTGTCGCTAATGGCGGCGTTCCGGTGAGACACAACAACGGCGGACGTGCCTGTTATCATCCGGTTGCTGATCACATCATTATGCCGCAGGCTGTACAGTTCCGGAGCCCTGCGGACTATTACAGCACGCTGCTGCATGAACTGGTGCATTCCACCGGCCATGTATCGCGTCTGGCCCGGGACGGAATTGTGTATTGTCCGGCAGATAAACATGATCCGGTATACGGATTCGAGGAACTGGTTGCGGAGATGGGGGCAGCATTCCTGTGTGCAGACCTGGGAATACAGGGGGATCTGCAACATGAAAGCTATACCCTTATTCATTCAAATTGCAGGTTCGTTGGCCGCGCTCAGCCAGCCGGGTCACATACTGATTGTATGCTCCCCGTCTGTCTTCCCTTGCCGCCTGCCTGCATTTCGAATGACGTTGGGTAATATCGCGTCCTGGCTGACGATCCTGAAGGAGGACAAACGGGCGATATTCCGGGCTGCACGTTATGCTCGGGAAGCCTTTGAATATCTGACCTCAGAGACAGAAACCTGTCGCTGATATCATCACACTCAGGAGTTACCGGTTGTTCCGGTAGCTCTTTTTTATGTCCGGAAATCCTGATGCTGAATCTGAAATCCTTCTTTCAAATCCGGTCAATCCCGGAAAAAACACCAAAAATCCCGGCCGGATATTACTCTCCCCTAAGTGCGGACGTGTTGCTGGCAACACCGCAGCGTCAGTGCTGGCTCGCCTTCCTCCGTGATTCCTCACCACTGCCGAAAGCTCAGTTTCGGCATTATTATCAGCGGCCGCTGATGCGCTGTCTGACCCTGATGCAGCAGTTTCCGCTGACAGCGGAGGGTACACACGCCCGTTCAGGGGGAATGGCGGATTACATGCTGGAAAGCCTGTCATACGCGGTGCGGCTGGCAAAGGGGCATATGTTGCCGCCCGGTGCTCCGCCGGAAGAGCAGGCCGCACAAAGTACTGCCTGGCATGCAGTGATGGTGTATGCGGCCATGTTATCGCCGCTGGGTTATCTCTGTGATGTAGATGTTGAGCTGGTGAACGGAAAACGCTGGTTTCCGCTGGATAATGCACCTCCTGCGCCTTACCGGTTCCGGTTTCTTCCCGCAGCGCCGGATGATGCGCGGCAGAGTGCCGGGGCTATGCTGGCGTGGCGGCTAATCCCAGCCGAGGCGATTCAGTGGCTGAGTAACTATCCGGACGCGTTTCGTGCCTTATCATTGTATCTGAGCGGCTTCCGGGAACAGACGGGTGTGGTTCATCATATTATTTCTGAGGCGGTACAACTGACAACAGGGATGACAGCGGAGAAAGCAAAACCTGTTAATGATATGGTCAGCCACAATATGAGTGAAGTACCGGAAGAACTTCCTGACAGTCCCGGAAGTCAGTTCTGGCAGTGGCTGGTGACAGGATGTCAGCACGGGGAAATTGCGGTCAATCAGGCGGAGAACTGCGTGCATCTGACCGGCGGTTATCTCTTTCTGCCTTCGCCGTGGATCTTCCGGCAATACCTGACTACAACCGGCGGCGAGCCGCAGGAAAAAGACGCGATTCAGAAAGCGTTTGAGCGGCTCCGGTATCACCGGCGTAACAGCGAAAAATGGTTACCTGTCATTTATATCAGACGGAAGACAGGGAAGGGCCTTACCGGAAACTGAGCGGTTATCTGGTCCCCGCCGGGAAGGTGTTCAGCGGCGGAATTAATGACGGGGATAATCCCCTGCTTGCTGTTATATAATGATATCGTTATAGATTCTCACCGACTATAAATCCCCGTAACAGATGAAAACCGGTAAATGCCTGTAAAATCGGGCATGGCAGCTATTCGTGGCAAAGAGCGCTTGAAGCGACTTACTAATCACGGTATCTTTCCTCCGCTCCTGCAAAATCAGGAGACGGGATTAGCCTCCCGGGTCAGTCTGTTAGATATACGATTTAGGTCGTATGACCGGTTACACTTCAATGGTGGGCCGGGCGGGGGCGTCGAAAGACGCGCCGGTGTCTAACAGACCGGTAAGGCTAACCTCGTCCGGTTCACCACCAGTAAGATTAGCCTCTTCGGTGGTGAATATAGAACACCATCTGTTAGAGGATGCCTTATGGCGACGACCCTTAACCCCGATCATCCGTTAGTTTCTGTTTCCTTCACCGCTGATACTGATTTTACTGTCCTGGCTGACCATTGCGCCCTGTTTGCTGAAGTTTTGATTGAGTCGGCTGACCCGGTGCAGAAGCTGGCATTGTGCGGCAGGATAAGCACCGGTCTCTCTCTGCTGAAATCCAGGCTCTCTGATCCCATCGCTCCCCATCTTGTTGAATGTCTGACCACCGATATACCCCCTGTCTCTTCTCCTCCCCGTTTTAATCCCGACAGCACTGAACTCTGCAACTATTGTCTGGCGCTGACGCAGGTTCTGGCAGGGCAGGGATTTGGTTCCCAGACGGCGATGAACCTGAGCTGGCTGCTGTATGAATTACTGGATTATTTTAAGACAGATTTACAGTCACCGCGCTGGTTACGGACAGCAGAAGGAACCCGGTTTCTTGATGAAAGGACGGCATGATGCACAACAGGGAGGAAAAAAAAGATTATCACAATCGTGGATGGTCGAAATTTTATGGTATTTCATGGTGTTATAAGCGATAACACGCGGCACCGGATACATGAATTACGTTTACATATGAGTGCTTTATGGATGATGTTACCTTTAAGTACCTGACTGATCAGTATTTTTACAGTAAATCGCTGCGTCCCCGATCAGAAAAAAGTTACCTGAAAGTTGTCCGTACATTCGGGAATTTTTCGGCTGTTTCACCTGCAGATGTGGATCACCATGTCGTGTTGGGCTGGCGTCATCTTGTTTTGCAGGAGCAGAAGCGGGCTCCGCGAACCTGGAATAACAAAGTGGCTCATATGCGGGCTTTGTTTAATTTCGGTATCGCAAAAGGATTTTTACCTCACGATGAAAACCCGTTTTATTACACACAAGTCCGGGTTGGTAAAAAGAGGAAAAAAATTCTGACGAAAAACCAGATGGAGGCGCTATACCGGCGGATTGAGCTGTATCTGGATCTGGAAAGGGTTCACGGTAATTCGTTACTTCACAGCCGTCGTCCGAATGCCATGCTTCCTGCCTAGTTCTGGAGCACGGTCATGAACGTGTTGCGTTATACCGCAATGCGGTTGGGGCAATTGCTCTATATCCGCTGGTGTGATGTCAATCTGGAGGAACGTCTGATTAATCTGTGTTCTGAAGGTTCCAAGAATCATAATGACAGCCAGATACCGATTGTTGATGCACTGTATCCGTCGCTGGAGTATCTGATGGTGCAGGCAGAGAAAGCGGGAATGGAACCGAAGCACCAGTTGTTTAATGTGGGCTGGTTTCACCCCGGCCATAAACGTAAGTATCCGGAACTGATGGATGAGGCGCCGTTACGTTCATTCTTCCGGCGCCTGTCCCGTGAGTGTAAATTCACCGTCACACCACACCGTTTTCGCCATACCGTCGCGACACATATGATGAAATCGCCGGAGCGCAATCTGTACGTGGTAAAGCGTCTGCTCGGCCATGTCAGCCTGGCATCGACGATGGAATACATTGATGAAAATGTTGACGGCCTGCGTAACATACTGGAAACCGAGCTGATGTAGTGCTCAAAGGGGGAATTTACTGACTGAGTTTGACTTTGACGGAGAAGATCTGTAAAGATCGCACGCATAAAAAAAACAGACTTGCGCGAACAAGTCTGTTTCTTTGAGAGCTTTTTCAAACACGGGTAACAATGTTACGTTATGTTTTACTTTGTGCTCTTTTCCTAACCTGTCAGAATAACATCATGTTTAACTGACAAGCGGGTTCTGAATTAGTGGTGCCCGGACTCGGAATCGAACCAAGGACACGGGGATTTTCAATCCCCTGCTCTACCGACTGAGCTATCCGGGCAACGAGGCGTATTAAACCCGATTCCGTTCGGGGCGTCAATCTTATTTCCTTCAAATTTAATCAAGTGCCGGTTTTTTCTGCAATTTACTGAAGTTTTAATCAGTAACGTCTGTTTTTACGGCATAACACGTAAAATTGCCGGCGGACAACTGCGGATGCTGCCCGCCGGTAAGTTTAACGGCGGTAGCCTTTTTGCAGGTCATTTACTTTGCGCAGATAATTGCGGGATTCTCCGGACGGGTGTTTCGTCGTCAGGGTTTCATACACTTTACCCGGCTCCATACCGCTGATAATGCGGGCGGCCTGCTTTTTATCACTGTGGAAGACACGCAGTACACTGCCTGCGCCGCCGTTGTAGGCGGTGATAACCGCATAGCGCCGTGATGTCGGGTTGCTGATCTCACCGAGGTAGGTATTCTGCAGAATCGCCAGATATGCTGTACCGGTGTCGATATTGCTGGCCGGGTCAAACAGATAGCTGCGGCTTGGCACACCGGAGCGGCCCTGTGATTTAAACACATCACGTCCGGCGGTGTTCGGCATAATCTGCATCAGCCCCAGCGCATCAGAGCGGCTGACCGCATACGGGTTAAAGCTGGACTCTGTCTGCATAATGGCAAGGATCAGCGATTCTTCCACGCCGTATTTGGCAGATGCCTGACGAACCAGCGGCAGGTATTTGTGAGCACGCTGATCCAGATGGTTCGGCACCAGTTTCAGGGTGATATAGGTGATCATCTGTGAGCCGGACTGGCGGCGCTGTAAGCGATTGGTCACCAGATAATCCGCGAATTTGGTGGCGCGCCACTCCCAGCGGATCGGCTGTCCGGTATGATCCAGCACCTGGCCGAACAGGAACGGCTCTTTACTGATGGTAACATCGTTGGCATCAGAATAGAGGTCAACCGAGCCCGGATCCTCGCCCATCAGCAGAGTATTGATAATCGCCTGACGCAGATGCGCTTCCGGCTCAACACCCGCCAGGGTCTCAATGGTGACAGTACCGGCATCAAAGTTGATATGGGAGCGGGTGTAGTACTGATCGGTATATTTGACATAATCTTTCGGACCGGCGATCAGAACTTCTTTTATACCCCAGATATTTTCAATGTTATGGGCAAACTGGCCCATCAGAATATCAAATCCGTTGGTATCCTTAACATATTCAGGACGGAACTCCGTCTGTTTTTGTGAACCGGTACAGGACGCCAGCAGCGGCGCAATAATGATCAGTGCAGCAAGTTTTTTCATGGGTATAAATACGGTGCGATCCGGGTTCAGATACAACATCAGAGCCGGGAAAAGGCTCTGATGACAGGGTTATTTTTCAGGCGGTGTATAGCCTTCAATGTGGATATCGTGGCCTTCAAACAGGAATTTGACCATTTCCTGTTCCAGCAGTTTGCGATCATCCGGGTTCATGGTGCTGAGTTTTTTCTCGTTGATCAGCATGGTCTGTTTGGACATCCACTGCTGCCAGGCTTCTTTGGAAATCTCATTAAAAATACGTTTGCCTAATTCGCCCGGATAGAGCTGAAAATCCTGGCCGTCAGCCTCACGCTGAAGAAAAGTGCAAAAAATTGTTCTGCTCATGTAACATCCTCAAAAATAGGGTTCTTTACCCGATCTGCTTAAGCAAGGTTTCCACCGGGGCGGCCAGGCCGATCGCCGGCGGATTTTGGCTGTTATACCAAATCCCGTCGCTGTCGTCATGGACTGCTGTGCGATCGGTGACGTTTGCGGCAACGGGCACAATATCCAGGTGAAAATGGCTGAATGTGTGGCGGAAGGCAATCAGCTGCTGTAATGGTGAGTGGCTGATACGGCGTTGTGCCAGCCAGTCGTGCATAGCATCTTCCGTTGCAAACTGCGGAAAGCTGTATAATCCGCCCCAAATTCCTTTCGCCGGCCGTTTTTCCAGCCAGATCTCATTATCATGCTGAATGATAAGAAAGTAAGCTGTTTTTTCCGGAATCGATTGTTTTGGTTTTTTGCCGGGATACGCCGCCGGGTTGTGCTCTGCATAGGCAATGCAGCCGGACTGCAGCGGACACAAATCGCACTTGGGTTTGCTGCGTGTGCAGACCATCGCGCCCAGATCCATCATCGCCTGATTAAAATACTGCACGCTGTCAGCCGGAGTCACATCTTCGGCGATCGCCCAGAGACGGTTTTCCACCTCTTTTTTACCCGGCCAGCCGCTGACGGCATAACAGCGCGCCAGCACCCGTTTGACATTACCATCCAGAATCGGGAAATGCTGATTCTGAGAGAGGGACAGAATCGCGCCTGCGGTTGAGCGCCCGACACCGGGCAGGGCAACCACATCCTCAAACGTGATCGGGAACTGTCCGCCGAATTCAGAAGCGATAGTCTGTGCCGCTTTGTGCAGATTGCGGGCACGGGCGTAATAGCCGAGCCCGGTCCATAAATGCAGCACTTCATCAAGTGGTGCGGCGGCGAGATCAGTGACCGCCGGAAACCGTTCAATAAAGCGGTTAAAATAAGGGATAACCGTTGCCACCTGGGTCTGCTGTAACATCACTTCAGAGAGCCAGACGTGGTAAGGGGTTTTCTCCTGCTGCCAGGGCAGATTTTTTCTGCCGTAGCGGTGATACCACGTCAGAACCGATTGCGAAAATTGCTGTGCTTCCATGAGAATAAAATAATAATTGAATAGTTTTAATTGACGGGAATTCCAGCACACTGTTTTGCGACTGTAAACCAACTTTTGCCTGAAATTGTGCGAAAGAGGATGATTAACCGGTGCGAAGTCGGTTGTCTCTTGCTAAACTTGCCGCACTTTGCGTGTGTCAGCGCAGCGCAGCCCGTTGTGCAGGACACATTATGATTTATTTTTGCCGGGATACTGACAGCAAACCTTATGATCAACAATGTAATTTCGCCGGAATTTAATGAAGACGGCAGAGCCCTGCGCCGCGTCCGCAGTTTTGTGCGCCGTCAGGGACGGCTGACCAAACGTCAGGAAGATGCCCTGACTGACCTGTGGCCGTCTGCGGGTGTGGATTTTACCCCGGAACTGCTGGATTTTACCGCGCTGTTCGGGCGCGATGCGCCGGTCACACTGGAGATCGGTTTCGGCATGGGTGCCTCTCTGGTGGAGATGGCGAAACAAAATCCGGATAAAAACTATCTGGGCATTGAAGTGCATGCCCCGGGTGTCGGTGCCTGTCTGGCGGATGCGCAGGAAGCCGGGGTGACGAACCTGCGGGTGATGTGCCATGATGCCATCGAAGTGCTGGATAAAATGATCCCGGATAACAGCCTGCATATGGTGCAGCTGTTCTTCCCTGATCCGTGGCATAAGGCCCGTCACAATAAGCGGCGCATCGTTCAGCTGCCGTTTGCGGAAAAAGTGCGGACAAAACTGACGCAGGGCGGTATCTTCCATATGGCAACAGACTGGCAGCCGTATGCGGAGCACATGCTTGAGGTCATGACTCAGGCACCGGGTTACCGCAATCTGTCAGCAACACAGGATTATGTACCGCGCCCGGATACCCGGCCGGTCACGAAGTTTGAAAAACGCGGCCATCGCTTAGGCCATGGCGTCTGGGATCTGATGTTTGAGAGGATGAAATAATGGCAACACAACGTAGTCGTCGTTTACGGAAAAAAATGCGTATCGATGAGTTCCGCGAACTCGGTTTTTCCTTCAAATGGGATTTCCCGGAAGGCACTGATGTCGACACTATCGACCGCACCGTAGACCAGCTGGTTGAGGAAGTGATCGAGCCGAACGGCCTGGCGCTGGATGCCAGCGGCTACCTGAGCTGGGAAGCCATGGTCTGTTTACAGAAAATCGGTGAATGTACCGATGAACACCGTAAACTGGTGGGTGACTGGCTGAAAGCCAAAGGGATGCAGAACATTCAGATGTCTGAACTGTTCGATATCTGGTGGGACTGAGATAAATTCTTTACCACGCTAATTATTAATAAGGGCACCTGAAAAGGTGCCCTTATCTCTCTCCGGCCTCCGGATTTGCGGCGTGCTGTATTTTGGAGTAACAACCTTGACCACACACTTTAGTAATGAACTGCTGGACGATATCTTACACCGTGTCCGGCCGCTGATTGGCTCCGGTAAAGTGGCGGATTATATTCCGGCGCTGGCAGAAGTCTCACCTGACAGGCTGGGGATCGCGGTGTGTACCGTGGACGGGGAGATTTATTCCGCCGGTGATGCTTATCAGCGCTTTTCCGTGCAGTCCATTTCCAAAGTGCTGAGTCTGACACTCGCGATGACACGTTATAAGGAATCGGAGATCTGGTCCCGGGTCGGCAAAGAGCCGTCCGGTCTGCCGTTTAATTCGCTGGTGCTGCTGGAGATGGAAAAGGGCATTCCGCGCAATCCCTTTATTAATGCCGGGGCGATTATTATCGCAGATATGCTGCAGTCCCGCCTCAGTGCGCCGCGTCAGCGGATGCTGGAGTTTGTCCGCAAACTGACCGGCAGTCAGGATATCACCTATGATTTGCAGGTGGCACGCTCTGAACTGGAGCACGGCAGCCGCAATGCCGCTATCGCCTTCCTGATGAAATCCTTCGGCAATTTTGAGAATAATGTACTGACTGTGCTGGAGAACTATTTTCACTATTGCGCACTCTCAATGAACTGTGCTGAACTGGCAACCTGTTTTGCTTATCTGGCCAACGGCGGTGTGCCACTGGGCGGCAGCGAGCCGGTGATCACGCCGTTGCAGTCACGGCAGATAAATGCCCTGATGCTGACCTGCGGGATGTATGACGGCTCGGGGGAGTTTGCTTACCGGATAGGTATGCCCGGGAAATCCGGGGTCGGCGGCGGGATCGTCTGTGTGGTGCCGGGCGAGTTTTCTGTGGTGGTCTGGTCACCGGAACTGGATGATTCAGGGAACTCTTTGGCCGGTTGCGCTGCCTTAGAAATGTTATCTGCAAAAATCGGGCGCTCTATTTTCTGAACCCGCCGGGTTCAGCGTCCGCTGTCTGAGAATCAGGAGTGTTTATGTTACGTAAATGGATTGCCGTTCTGAGTCTGGGTGCCGCGTCGCTGGCATCGGCGGAAGGGTATCAGTGCAGTGTCACCCCGCAGGATGATTTGGTTATCACACCGGCCTATGTGCAGGTGATCGGAAAAAGCGGGGAAATGAAGATCACCCCTGACGGGCAGATCACCCGTGACGGTAAATCCCTGACACTCAGTGCCGCACAAAGTGCGGATGCAAAACGCTATCAGTCAGGTGTGCGTCAGGATGTGCCGTGGATAAAACAGCAGGCGGTGAACCGGATCGGTAAATCCCGTCAGGCGGTGGACAAGGTGCTGATCAAAGAGATGGGGCAGGACAGCAAACTGCGCGGTCATCTGACAACCCTGGAAGCGGATCTGAATAAACAGGTTGACCGGATCATTGAAACCCGTCCGGATGGTTATGCTTTCCATCATCAGGCGATTAAGCAGGTGGAGCAGGACGGACGTGCGCAAATTCAGCAGCGCCTCGGTGGTATGCTTCAGGATGCCATCAATGAGATCGGCCGTAAACAGCTGCTTGCCGGGCTGACTGGTGACAAAAGCGCCGCCGGTGCGGCACTGAGCGGGCTGGACGGATTACAGAAATCCTTACAGCAGGCCGTGCGTGAACAGGAAGATGACTTTAAACAGTTCAGCAAACAGGTGTGCGGAAAAGTTACCACTCTGGAACAACAGCGTATTCAGCTGATGAATTCCCTTAAGTAATATAAGGTTACCGGTACATTTTGTGCCGGTAACTGCTTTTTTAGCCGATTAGGTTCAAATAAATAATAATTGTTATGATAATGATTCTTATTTGATTGACATGTTTCGGCTTCTGCCTAGAATGAACTGCGACGTTAAACGCATTTAATCAGGCAGGAACATGAAAAAGATCATTCCGTTAGTGTTAATTCCGTTTTTAGGCTTTGCCTCCGCTTCCGCGCTGGCTGACTCCGCGCCGAAATATACCCCGAATCATATCGCCGCCGTGGCGGATAAAAGCCCGCTGTTAACTATCGAACATCAGTCCGGCTCCGCAAAAGTGGTACAAAAGCCATCCCGCGTGGTGTTGTTTGACTTTGGTGTGTACGACACCATGAATAAGCTGGGACTGGCTGACAATGTTGTCGCGCTGCCGCTGGGTAATCTGCCGTCATACCTGAAAGGTCAGGTGGACAGCAAAGTTGCGGATGCAGGCGGAATGAAGACCCCTGACCTGGCAAAAATCGCGGAACTGAAACCGGATCTGATTGTGATCACCGGCCGTCAGGGTAAATCATTTGATGAGCTGAACAAAATCGCGCCGACAGTGAACCTCGGTACCGGCGGTGATGATTATCTGGCAGCGGCAGAGGCGAATATTACTCTGATCGGTCAGCTTTATGATATTGAGAAGAAAACCGCAGAAGAACTGGCCGCACTGGATAAAACCGTTGCTCAGGCTCAGGAAAAAGCCGCCAAATCCGGTAAAAAAGTACTGGTGATGCTGCATAATGACGGCAAATTATTCCCGAATAAACAGCCGGTTGTCTATCAGGTGGTGAAAGCAGCTGGTGTTGATATTCCGGTTGACCCGAAAGCAGAGAAAGATAAGCGTCCGCTGGTGACACCGGAAATGGTGGCAGAGCTGAACCCGGATGTGATTCTGGTGATTGACCGCAGCGCGGCTATTGGTGCAGGGCAGTGGGATAAAGCGGCCTTTGAAACTGATGGCGTGAAAAAGACCAATGCCTTTAAGAATGACAAAATTATCGTGTTACAGCCGGATCTCTGGTATCTCTCCGGCGGCGGGCTGGACAGTCTGAATCGTCAGGTGCAGGCCGTGGAAAGCACGCTGTAATCAGCTGATTCATACAAATAATAAAAACCCGGACGTGAAAACGGCCGGGTCAGGCCGTTGACAAACCCGCAGGGGTTGGCGACGACCGCCAGAGGTTGTAAAAATAAACCAGGAAAATCAATAAATTGATTTTCGGCTGATAACACAAAGCAGGAAAAACCACGTTTTATCCTGCTTTGTCAGCAATCTCACCCGGGCGTGAAAGCGGCCGGGTTTTTTGTTTTATAAAAACCGTTCCAGCAACGTATTGAGGAATAACTTGCCGTGTTCAGTTATCTGCCAGTGAGTCGCAGTTTCGGAAATCTCACCGGCATTCAGTGCCGCTTCAATCTGCGGACGAACCACGGATTCCGGCAGTCCGGTGTAATCGGTGAAATCCCGGCGCGGCATCGCTTCCAGCAGGCGGAACCGGTTCATAAAGAACTCAAACGGCCGGTCTTCCGCTGCCACCTCATTTTGCTGATCAAGGTAGCGCCCTTCCATATAACCGCGCGGGTGTTTGGTTTTGACTGTCCGCAGAATACGTCCGTCAGCAAACGAAATTTTGCCGTGCGCACCACAGCCGATCCCGAGGTAATCCCCGAAACGCCAGTAGTTGAGGTTATGCTGACACTGAAATCCCGGTTTTGCATACGCGGAGGTTTCATACTGCACATAACCGGCCTGTGTCAGTAACTGATGACCCTGAGAGAAAATATCCCACAGAAGATCGTCATCCGGCAGTACCGGCGGGCGGGAGCCGAAACTGGTGTTCGGTTCAATCGTCAGCTGATACCAGGAAAGGTGCGGCGGCGCGAGTTCAATGGCCTGGCGCAGATCACTGAGTGCTTCGCCGAGATGCTGCTCCGGCAGCCCGTGCATCAGATCGAGGTTAAAACTGCGCAGTCCGAGTGTCGCCGCGAGCCGGGCCGCCCGTTTGGCTTCTCCGGCATCGTGAATACGCCCGAGGCGGATCAATTTGTCATCACCGAAGCTCTGCACACCAATGGAAATGCGGTTGATACCGGCTTTCTGGTAGCCGCTGAAACGATCGGCTTCCACGGTACCCGGGTTGGCTTCCATGGTCACTTCCGCATCTGCTGCGACAGGAATACGGGCACGCACGCCGTCCATCAGTGTCTGCATCGCTTCCGCACTCAGCAGGCTGGGCGTGCCGCCGCCGATAAAGATAGTGCGGATTTCGCGACCGGCAACCAGCGGCAGATCGGCATCCAGATCTGCCAGAAGATGTGCCACATAATCATCATGCGGCACTTCACCTTTCAGCGCGTGAGAGTTGAAATCACAGTAAGGGCACTTCTGAACACACCACGGAATATGAATATACAGACTGAGCGGGGGAAGCTTACCCATTACGCAGGGCTTCCGACAGCAGTGCCAGTGCTTTGCCGCGGTGAGACATAGCCTGTTTTTCTTCCGGGCGCAGTTGTGCGGCAGTTTTATTCAGTTCAGGTAACCAGAAGACCGGATCATAACCGAAACCGCCTTCGCCCTGAGCCTGCTCTGCGATCACACCGGCCCAGCGGCCATGACAGATGATCGGAGTCGGATCATTTTCATGACGCATATACACCAGCACACAGTTGAAGTGTGCCTGACGCTGCGCCGCCGGTACGCCGTCAAGGGCGGCCAGCAGTTTTACGATATTGGCACCGTCGTTGCCGTCAGTTCCGGCATAGCGGGCGGAGTAGATCCCCGGCGCACCGCCGAGGTAATCGACGGAAATCCCGGAGTCATCGGCAATAGCCGGTAAACCGGTGACTTTTGCTGCGTGACGCGCTTTGATAATGGCATTTTCAACAAAGGTCAGGCCGGTTTCCTCAACGGAGCCGACCCCCAGTTCCGTCTGTGCCACCACATCCATTCCGGCATCCGCCAGCAGTGAGGCCATTTCGCGGACTTTTCCGGCATTGCCGGTAGCTAAAACAATTTTGCGGGTCATATCAGCGCCTGATTATAAAAATATCCACTGAACAATATCGTTATAGAGATAGCCCAGTGCATACAGAATAAAAATGACAATCATTGCAGAGAAATCAATGCCGCCCATCGGCGGAATGATACGGCGGAACGGCGACATCAGCGGCTCGGTCAGCTGCATCAGCACATAATCCACCGGGTTGCGGCCCTGGCTGAACCAGCTCAGCAGCGCGCGGGCGAGGATCACCCAGAATACCGTCATACCTGCAAGATAAAGAAGATTAAAGAAAGCAACTAACAGCATCAGCCCGCCGAGCTGGCCCTGAAAACCGGCCAGAAACCACGGAAAGAGCAGTTTCAGCAGGACGGCAACATAGGCCACCAGCACAGAGGCCGTATCAATCGGGCCGATAGCCGGAATAATACGGCGCAGCGGACGGACAACCGGCTGTGTGGCTTTCACGACAAACTGGGCAAACGGATTATAAAAGTCCGCGCGCGCCCATTGCATCCAGACACGCAGCAGTAAAATCGTGGCATAGGCATGCAGGAGCGTGGTGACAACAAAATTCAGTGTTTGCATCGGTGAAATCCTTAACAGAAAACAAATTAACCGGTTCGTGATAACGCACTAAGATACAGGAAGGTCATGATACAGAATGATCAGGATACAGAATAGTTACGTGCACCGAAAATTGCAGTGCCGATGCGTACCATAGTCGAACCGCAGGTAATCGCGGCATCCATATCGTCGGTCATACCCATCGATAAGGTATCCGCCTGCGGGTATTTCCCCTGCAATTCACGGAAAGCGGTTTCCATCTGACGGAAAACCGCAGACTGGCGCTCCGGATCCGTTTCCGGTGCCGGAATTGCCATCAGCCCGCGCAGACAGACATTCGGCAGTGCGGCAACCTGCTCCGCCAGCACCGGTAATTCTGCAAGAGTGATACCGGACTTGCTGTTCTCATCGCTGATATTGATCTGGATAAGCACATTCAGCGGTGCTTTGTCTGCCGGGCGCTGATCACTCAGACGCTGTGCGATTTTCAGCCGGTCGATGGTGTGGCACCAGTCAAAATGCTCTGCAACCAGACGGCTTTTATTAGACTGCAGCGGCCCGATAAAGTGCCATTCCAGATTTTGATTCGCGGAGAAATACTGAATTTTTTCAACGCCTTCCTGGACGTAGTTTTCACCAAAGCGGGTTTGCCCGGCCGCTATCGCTTCTTCGAGCGCGCTCACAGGTTTGGTTTTGCTGACGGCAAGTAAGGTCACTGTGTGTGGATCGCGGCCGCATTTTTGCGCCGCAGCGGTTATACGTTCTCTGATTTCTGTCAGATTGTCTTTTATTGGTTTCATGATGATCCGGGAGATAACCTAATGAATATGGATAATTTAATCGCCCTTAGTGTAAAGCATAATGCATCCGATCTGCACCTTTGTGTTGGTCAGGTGCCGGTGTTACGGGTGGATGGAGAGCTTTTTTCGCAGACACACTGTGCGGCGGTAACCGATGACGCACTGCGCGGCTGGGTAAAGACGATCCTCGACCAGGCAAATTACCACAGATTGATGACAAAAGGGCAGGCGGATCTTGCGTTGTTTATCCGCGATCAACCTTTGCGGGTGAATATTTTTATGGCGGGGGGATTGCTGAATGCCGCACTGCGGCTGATAAGCCCGGTGGTTCCCTCTCTGGAGGATATCCTGGCGCCGCCGGTGTTTGCCGGACTGCTGTCAAAGACGCAAAGCGGCCTGATTCTGGTCACCGGCGCGACCGGCAGCGGAAAATCAAGCACGCTGGCGGCGCTGCTCAGTTATATCAATCAGCACTTCCGGCGGCATGTGATTACCCTGGAAGACCCGGTGGAGTTCCGTCACCGCAGCAGGCAGTCGCTGATCCGCCAGCGGGAAATCGGCCGTGATTGTGAGGATTATCAGCAGGGGCTGACAGCCGCGCTGAGACAGGATCCGGATGTGATTATGCTGGGAGAACTGCGGGATGAGGCGGCTATCCGTCTTGCTCTGACGGCGGCGGAAACCGGGCATCTGGTGCTGAGCACGCTGCACACCCGGGGAGCTATTGCCGCCATCGAACGGCTGACGGATGTGTTCAGCGGCGCAGAAAAAAACCGGGTATGCAGCCAGCTGGCAGGCAGTCTGGTGGCGGTGCTGAGTCAGCATCTGGTGGCAAAACAGGGCGGCGGGCGCTGTGCAGTGTTTGATGTGCTGATCAATACCCCGGCGGTGGCGAGCCTTATCCGGGATAACAAAGCATATCAGATTGCCTCTCATCAGCAGTCAGGCGCACAGTCCGGGATGATGACGGAGGAGCAGTGCCTGCAATGGCGGCGCGGCAGAGGGGAAATAGCCGGGGAGGCGGGCGCGGTACCGGCATGGTAAACAGTACAGCGCGCCGGGGGCGGGATAGTCAGCCGTAAAGCTGTTCAAACCAGCTTTCAAGGATAATCACGGCAGAGGCGGAGTCCACTTTGTCTTTGCCGAGGGCGCGGTAGCCGCCGTCTGCAAACAGATTGGCGCGGGCTTCCACTGTGCTGAGGCGCTCGTCATGGAGTTCAGCGGGGATCCCGAAACGGCCGTGCAGGCGATTGGCAAATTTTTTCGCCTGATTAGTGACCAGCTGCGGCGTACCGTCCATATTGAGCGGCAGGCCGACAACCACATAGTCCGGCTGCCATTCACGGAACACGGCGGCGATCAGCTCCCAGTCCGGAATGCCCTCACGGGCTTTCAGTGCCGCCAGCGGGCGGGCGGTGCCGGTGATGGTCTGACCGACAGCCACACCAATGCTTTTGGTGCCGAAATCAAAGGCAATCACAGTATTGCTGCTCATTATGCGTGTCCGGCCTGTTGTGCGATGGTGTAAATATTCACGCCGATACCGGCGGCAGCTTCGCGCCAGCGGTCGGGCACCGGGGTACGGAACAGCAGGCGCTCACTGACATCCGCCACCAGCCAGCTGTTTTCCATGATTTCCCGCTCCAGCTGACCGGCTGTCCAGCTTGAGTAGCCGAGCGTCATCAGGTAGTGCTCCGGCTGCTCTGCGGTTCCCAGCGTCTCCAGCACATCTTTTGAGGTGGTCAGAAACAGGTCATCGGTCAGGCGGGTGCTGGCGGCGTACTTTTTATCACCGGAGTGCAGCACGAAACCATGCTCTTCAGAAACCGGACCACCAACCAGAACCGGTTTTTCCAGCGACTGGTTTTCATCACGGATGTCCGGGGAGATTTTCAGCTTTTGCAGAATTTTACCGACAGACAGCTGTTCGATTGGTTTGTTGATCACCAGTCCCATCGCCCCGTTTTCATTGTGTTCACACAGATACACAACTGAACGCGCAAAATACGGATCATCCAGCGAGGGCATAGCAATGAGAATATGATGTTGTAAGTTCATAACCTTCTTTTCAGTCTGCCCGCAGACCGGAAAAAACGGCCTGCGGGTGTGAATGTACGGACACAGTGCCGGCTGTTACCGGCCGAGACGTTTTTCAATGGCATCCATCAGCATGCCGGTGACAGAAACGTCCGGTTGTGCGGCTTCAATTTCACGGGCACAGGTCGGGCTGGTTACGTTGATTTCAGTCAGGCGGTCGCCGATCACATCGAGGCCGACAAAAATCAGACCTTTTTCTTTGAGGACCGGTGCCACGCTGCGGGCAATGGCCCAATCGCTCTCACTCAGCGGACGCACTTCACCGTGACCACCGGCAGCGAGGTTACCGCGCGTTTCGCCTTTGGCCGGGATCCGTGCCAGGCAGTAAGGAACCGGCTCGCCGTCCACTACCAGGATACGTTTGTCACCGTCTTTGATGGCAGGCAGGAAGTTTTGCGCCATGCAGAAAGTATGACCATGATTTGTCAGGGTTTCGATAATCACACCGACGTTCGGATCATCCTGTTTCAGACGGAAAATTGACGCACCGCCCATACCGTCGAGCGGTTTGAAAATCACATCACCGTGTTTCTGGTGGAACTCACGCAGACGCTGTGCACTGCGGGTGACCAGGGTGTCCGGGGTCAGATCAGCAAACCAGGCAGTGAACAGTTTTTCGTTACAGTCGCGCAGGCTCTGCGGTTTGTTGACGATCAGGGAACCGGCACTTTCCGCGCGTTCCAGGATATAGGTGGCGTAAATGAATTCAGTATCAAACGGCGGATCTTTGCGCATCAGAATGACATTCAGGGTGCCCAGCGCGATATCCTGCTCACTGCCGAACTGATACCAGCCTGCCGGGTCTTCTTTCACCGTCAGGGTGCGGGTACGGGCACGGGCAACGCCCTGATGCAGATAAAGGTCATTCATCTCCATATAATGGATTTCATAACCACGGCGCTGTGCTTCGAGCAGCATCGCGAAACTGGTGTCTTTCTTGATTTTGATGGAATCGATAGGATCCATCACAATACCGAGCTTGATCATTTTTTCTCCTTAACCCAGATCGCCGAAACGCACCTGCAATGCGGTGATTGCAGTGAGCGCGGTGGTTTCTGTGCGTAATACACGCGGCCCTAATAATATGTCGGTAAATTGATGACCGGCGGTCATCGCGATTTCCTCTGCTGACAGCCCGCCTTCCGGGCCAATCAGCAATCGCACTTTAGCGGTTTCTGCGGGCAGTGTATTGATACTTTGTGATGCGCGCGGATGTAAATTTATTTTCAGAGCATCATCATTCTCCGCACACCATGCTTCCAGAGTCTGCACCG
Source organism: Morganella morganii (assembly GCF_041099235.1). GTDB lineage: Bacteria > Pseudomonadota > Gammaproteobacteria > Enterobacterales > Enterobacteriaceae > Morganella > Morganella morganii_E. The sequence continues at coordinate 23,244 of NZ_JBFZSO010000013.1, forward strand.
GGCGGATCTCCGGAATCACATTACGTCCGCACTGCTCGCAGGCAGCGATGGCAATTTTTTGCCACTGCTGCTGTTTTTTCTCCAGCCGCTCACCGTCCAGTTTAACACCACAGCGTTCAGAGATCAGGGGGGTAATAATCTGAACACCCAGTTCAACCGATTTCTGAATGGTGAATTCCATTTTTTCGCCGCGCGACATCACCTGTCCGAGGTGGATAGACAGCGGGGATTCGCGGTTGTCGTCCTGCTCATCTGTCACACGGACGGATACACTTTTTTTGCTGACATCTGTAATTTCAGCATTAAAAATCCGGTTGGTGCCGTTAAACAGGATCAGGGAATAGCCGGTTTTCATCCGGAGCACACGGGCAACATGGTTGGCACCGTCATCTGTCAGTTCTGTCACCATGCCGGGGGTTAAAGTGGCGGGGTGATAAATGCGCGGGATCCGCATGAAAATATCCTTTACGTTCTGCCGGCACGCTGCCGGTTGATACACATTGCCCCATGATAATAGAGGGGGGATCCTCACTGCAAGCATCAGCCGGGATCATTACATGCCGGGGTAACTGTCAATATTGCGTTATGACCCGAAAAAAAATGTAATTCAGCTGTAATCAGGGAAAAAAACGTGTCTTTCCCGGGGCGGTCAGGCAGGCTGCGGATATCGCAACAGGGAAAAACGCGGGGAAAACATGGACTGGCTGATTATGATTATCTGGGGAGTATTTTTGCCGCCGCCGCTAAAAGCCGGGACGGAATATATTCTGCGCCATTACTATCAGTATCCGCAGCGGTTACCGGGCGGGTGGCTGTATCTGCACTGCCTGTTATCCGGTGTGCTGATAGTGTTCTGGTCAGACGGACAGGGCGTGTATGTCCTGTTTCTGACACTGCTGTTTTTATGTCTGGTGATGTTGTTTCATATTGATAACGCAGTATTTTATCTGCCGGATAAACTGGTGTTCCCGATGCTGTGGGCCGGATTGCTGTTTCAGAATGAGGTCCGGCTGGTGACGCTCTCTTCCGCGCTGTACGGGGTGATCGGCGGTTTTTGTCTGCTCTGGAGTGTGGCGGAAGGCTATGCCTGGTGCCGGAAAAAAAGCGGCCTGGGAGGCGGGGATATCAAACTGTTTTCTGCCTCCGGGGCCTGGGTGGGGGCGGAACAGCTCGCGCTGTTGCTGATGCTGGCCTGTGTGTCTGCGCTGGTGGTGTACGGAGTGCAATATTTTCGTCACCGCAGTTATCATCACCCGCGATGCGGCCCGCGCATTATTGCCTTCGGGCCGCATTTAATTGCGGGGATGATTATCGTGATGGGGCTGATGTCAGGCGGTCGTTTTCAGTAACGGGATCAGCCTTTCCCAGTGTGATTCCGCACCCAAAACGGCCTGGTTCGGGATGTGCTGAAATGCGCCGTCCTCTTCCAGCAGCAGAGTCGGGAAGCCGCCGGTCGGGTTATGGACAAATAACTGACGGCTCTCATGAATATGCTGCTCAGTTTGATCAGACTGAATATCGCTGATACCCAGTTTATCCGCCAGCTTGCGCAGGGTATCGCGGTTAAGCGGCAACCCGTTCTGATAATAGGCTTTCTGGCAGGCTTCCAGCATGTCAATGCCTTTACCGGACTGCGCCTGCGCACTGAGAATGGCGGCAATCGGCGGCACGGAATCCATTACCCACTCCTGATTTTTCAGCAGAGTGTAAAAGGCATCGGTAAACGGTTGTCCGGTCAGCTGAGTGATGCGCTGATTGTGGTTGCGGATCATCTCCCGCATGCTGTCATCTGCCGGGCGGCGCTGTGAGCCGGTGATCATCCCGCCGCCGTGCAGGGCGATCGTCACGCCCTGTTTATGTGCAGCCTGAATAAACGGCGCGATACCATAACACCAGCCGCAGAGCGGATCATAAATATAGTGCAGCGTTTTTACTGACATTCTGTTTTCCTTAAATCAGATTACTGCGGCCAGCGCATTTCACCTTTGAGCACTTTGGCACTCAGTTCGAGGCTTGATTCATCCGCCAGGGCCGGGTAAGCGGCTTTCAGTGTGCTGATCATCTGTTGTGAGTCCTTACTCTCTTTCAGGGCTGCTTCTGCACGGGTCAGATAATCTGCGGTAAAGGTAATGGCCGCCGGTGAGAAATGGCTGTTACCGACATAATGGCCGGGCACCACGGCGGACGGATGTTTGTCCTGCATACTTTTCAGCGACTGCTGCCAGTACTGACGGGATTCCGGGGTTTGCGTATCTGCCAGCCAGACATGGATATTTTCTGATACCAGCACACCGCCCATTACCGCAGACAGTGACGGCACCCATACATAACTGCGTTCCGGTGCCGGGCTGTCCAGCCCTTCAATCAGAATACTTTTCCCTTCCAGCATAATGCGGTTGCCCTCTAACGGCTCCGGCACAACGATACTCTGCGGGGCATTCTCTTTCAGAACCGGTCCCCAGTAAGCCAGTTTACCGTCTTTGCTTTCTTTAATCAGTGCGACGGTCTGCGGAGTGGCCACAATCTTAGCCTGCGGGAAGGCTTTTTTCAGTTCATCCAGTCCGAAATAGAAATCCGGATCAGAATGGCTGATATAAATGGTGGTCAGCGTTTTGCCGGTCGCACGGATTTTATCCGCCAGTACCTGAGCATCATCTTTCTGAAACTGGGCATCAATCAGAACCACCTCATTTTTGCCGCTGATGATTTCCGAAGAAACCGGGAAGATACTTTTTTCGCCGGGGTTATACACTTCCAGCGACAGCGGTGCGGCGGCAGTGACAAAAGAGGCACCCATCAGGGCGCTGAATACCAGTGAGGTACGGATTGCAGAAGTCATGGTGTTATCCTTTTTTGCAGGTGAGTCGTTAAGATGACGCTATAATAAGTTGCATAATCCGCCGGAAAAACCCCATAATCCGGTCTTCATTGTTGCATAAACCGGACAAATAAAATGGACAGGATCACTGCCGCTCAGGTTTTTATTGCCATTACCGAACAGCGCAGCATGAGCAAAGCTGCGGATATGCTGGGAATGTCCCGGGCGATGGTCACCCGTTATCTGGCTGAAATGGAAAACTGGGCCGGTGTGCGGTTGCTGAACCGGACAACCCGCAGTCTGACGCTGACCTCTGCCGGTGAAGCGGTGCTGACGCAAAGCCGGGAATTACTGTCGCTGGCAACAGCGATTGCCCGTCCGGTAGTGACAGAAGATGAGGCCGTCAGCGGCCTGGTGCGGATCACCTGCGCCCAGTCACTGGCGATGGTGGCACTGTCAAAGGCGCTTGTGCAGTTTCGGGCCCGCTATCCGGCCATTGCCGTCGATGTGCAGGTCACAAATAAAGCGATAAGTCTGGTGGAGGAACGGATTGATCTGGGGATCCGTATCACCAACAATCTCGAACCAAACCTGATCGCTAAGCCGCTTTCCCGCTGTGATTCTGTAGTTTGTGCGGCACCGGCGTATCTGGAAAAACACGGTTATCCGCTATCTCCTGAGGCACTCAGTGAATTGACCTGTCTGACCTATAATTTTTACGGCCGCAGTCTGTGGCTGTTTGAACGGGATGATGAGGTGATTTCTGTTCCGGTAAGCGGGGCGCTTAGTGCCAATGAATCCACGTTTCTGCTGGAAGCAACGCTGAACGGGGAAGGTATTGCATTGCAGCCTTACTGTTCGGTGTATGAACATCTGAAAACCGGGCGCCTGGTGCGTCTGTTTCCGGAATACCGGCTGCCTGCGCTCGGCATTTACGGCATTTATACCAGCCGCGAGCATATGGCGCGGCCTCTGCGTCTGCTGCTGGATTTTCTGGCAGAGTGGTTTGCGCATTCGCCGGACTGGCTGCCGTATCTGCTGGATGAAAAAACTAACCGGTAACCCGTTTTAACTGCCGCAAAACAGCCTGCATATGCTGACGGAGATGGGTAATAAAAATATCTGTCAGTACAGAATGCGGCCTGTGCAGCGGGCGGATCAGACTCACGGTGAACGGAATATCCTCACTGAACGGGCGGACACAAATCCCGCTGCAATCCATGGCAGTCAGCGGGTTAACGACAGACACTCCCAGCCCCTCCCTGACCATGGCACATACCGAGGCGGCACTGTGTGTTTCCATTATCATCCGGCGCGGGATCTGCTTTTCACTGAACAACGCATCGATTTTCTGCCGGTAACTGTCCGCAACGGACAGGCTGATGAAATTCTGCTGTGCAAAATCAGCAGGGGTCAGTACGGATTTACTGCACAGCGGATGCGATTCCGGCAGAACACAGACTTCGCTGAGCGTGAGCAGGGTTTCCTGCAGGGTGCCGGGCGGTGTCAGCTGATGCTCGGTTATTCCGAGGTCATAACGCTGGGCTGAAAGCCACTCTTCCAGCAGGGGAGACTCCTGCGGGGCGATTTCAAAATTCACATCCGGATACTGCGCATGGAATGTGCGGCAGACAGCGGGCAGTAATGACTGGGCAAAGGCGGGCAGACAGGTTATCGCCAGCTGGGCATGCTGAAACTGGCGGATGCTCTCCGCTGCCCGGCTGATGCGCTCGAGTCCGTAATATGATCGTTCCACTTCCTCGAATAACCGCAGTCCCTGTTCAGTCGGATGCAGGCGGCCTTTGATGCGGTCGAAAACACGGAACCCGAGGATTTTTTCGAAACGGGCAAGCTCCCGGCTGACAGTCGGCTGAGAGGTATGCAGCAGTTGCGCGGCATCCGTCAGACTTTTTGTGGTCATAACCGCGTGGAAAATATCAATGTGACGCCAGGAGTAGTGTTCCATTATTCATCGAGTCCATATCAGTAATGAATAGACCTTAGCAAATCAGATATTTTAAATCCCGCAGAATTTTTGTCACGATGGAAAAAAATGAGATCACGATCAAAAAGAGCACAATATCATGACCATCGCAACCAAAACACTCCGCGCCCCGTTTACCCCGGATGCCCTGCGCAGCCTGGCTCAGCAGTACGGTACCCCGCTGTGGCTGTATGACAGTGAGGTGATTGTCAGCCGTATTGCCAGGCTGAACCGCTTTGATGTGATCCGTTTTGCGCAGAAAGCCAATTCCAATATTCATATTCTGCGTCTGATGCATGAGCATGGTGTAAAGGTGGATTCTGTATCCGCCGGGGAAATCGAACGGGCACTGAAAGCCGGTTACCGTCCGGATGAGATTGTTTTCACCGCCGATATGATCACAGAAGAAACGCTGGATCGCGTGCTGGAACTCGGCATTGCGGTGAATACCGGCTCGGTGGATATGCTGCGCCAGATTGGTGCCCGCCGTCCGGGACATCCGGTGTGGCTGCGCATTAATCCGGGTTTTGGTCACGGCCACAGCCAGAAAACCAATACAGGTGGCGAGAACAGCAAGCACGGGATCTGGTTTGCGGATCTCGGTGAAGCACTGGCGGAGATCAGCCATTATCAGCTGACATTAACCGGCATCCATATGCATATCGGTTCCGGAGTGGATTATGAGCACCTGGCAACGGTCTGTGATGCTATGGCCGAACTGGTGATCACCAATAATCTGGATATCCGTGCGATTTCTGCCGGCGGCGGATTATCGACCCCTTACCGTGAAGGGGATGAAATTATTGATATCGATAATTATTTTTCACTCTGGGATGCCGCCCGGGCACGTATTGCCCGTCATCTCGGTCGTGAGATCACTCTTGAGATTGAACCGGGTCGTTATCTGGTGGCGGAATCCGGTATTCTGCTGGCACAGGTACGGGCGGTCAAAGGGATGGGGAGCCGCCACTATGTGCTGGTGGACAGTGGTTTTAATGACCTGATGCGTCCGGCCATGTATGGCAGTTATCACCATATTTCAGTGTTACCGGCAGCGGGAGAACCGCAAAACAGTGCTGTGCGGGAAACAATTGTCGCCGGGCCGTTATGTGAATCCGGGGATGTGTTTACCCAGCTGGAAGGCGGGATGGTGGTGCCGCGCGCATTACCGGAAGCCGCTGTGAATGATTTTCTGGTATTTCACGATACCGGGGCATATGGCGCATCGATGTCATCGAATTACAACAGTCGTCCGTTATTACCGGAAATCTTATTTACTGACGGAAAGGCAAAACTGATCCGCCGCCGTCAGACCATTGATGAACTGATGGCGCTGGAAATTACAGAATAATATATCTGTCTGACCGATATTGAAAATACCCGGGAATAACATCCCGGGTATTTTATTATTGATACTCCCCGGGAGTATTTTAATGTTATTTTTACTTACATAAAAATAACAACGGAATGATAACTTTTAACGCAATAATCCCATCCGGAGGCCATATTCCGGCAGAGTGTGACTGGTGTTATAAAACAGATTACCTGTCATAGAGTCCCCGCACTGTTACCTCTATTATCACTTCAGTCACTTTATTATTTATCATCGGTACAGTTTTTATATAACAGTGCCGGTCAGCTTTTTCCGGGGACGTGTGTATTATGAATTTAATGCAGCCATTTGTATCAGAGAAATTAACACTTAAAAATAAATTAGTTTATCCGCCTGTCAGAATAAAACGAGCCACTGACGGCTACGCGGATTACTTTCATCTGGCGCATTATATGTCTTTTGCTATCGGTCAGGTCGGGCTGATTATTATGGAAGAGTGCGCGGTTACCGCTGACGGCCGCCTGGGCAGTGGTGCGCTGGGTTTATATGAGGACGGACATGTTGCGATGCTGGCGCAGATTGTGGCAATGCTGCAAAATGAAGGCAGTAAAGTGGCGATCCAGCTTAATCATGCAGGCAGTAAGTCACGGCTGGAATCCGGCAATATTATTCAGGATATTAATGCATTAACCGCGAAGGATATTACTGCATTGTTTGACTGTTATACACGTGCGGCAGCACGGGCAGATAAAGCCGGATTCGATGCCCTGGAAATTATGGCATCCCATGAGTTTTTAATTTCTCAGTTTATTGATCGGCGGACAAATCAGCGCAGCGATAAATATGCTGATCCGGTTATTTTTCTGACAGAATTACTGTCCGCAGTCCGCAAATCCTGGCCGGAAGATAAAGCGATTATTTTGCGTATCGGCACCCGTTACTGCGAAGAAGACAGTATTCCATTTACACAAAAAATTCTGCGTAATATTAATCTGCTTATTGATATTGTACATATATCCAATGGCGGCAGTCAGATGCACGGAACCAATAAAGGTGTGGCATATCAGCTGGAAGATACCAAAGGGGTAAAAAAAGGCTGTGAGAAACCGGTTATTGTTGTCGGGGGTATTCGTGATCACCAACTGGCCGATGATATATTAGAACACCAATATGCGGATTTAATTGCCGTTGGTCGCGGGTTATTACGCAATCCTAACTGGTATCTGGAATATTTACTGAAATATGATCGTAAATTAATTCCCCGTCCGTATATCCGGGCATTTCGCTGATAACAGTAAACTGAAAGAAAGAGACAGTACCCACGCCATACTTATACAGTTCAGTAATGGCGGAGCAGGGAATTGCTCCGCCGTGTTATTTATGCGCCGGGATTTTCACCTTTGCGGTAACGGTGAGAATTGGCGTGTGATTTTAAGCCGATAATCTCCGGTGCAAACTCATCCACATTGATTGAACGCAGACGGCTGGCTTCCGCTTTGCGCAGAATATCCGCCTCTTCCGGCGTAACTTTTCCGCCTTCCAGGGCAATATCCGCCAGTTTATCCAGCCGTGTGAAATCAATGTGTTTTTCAGTCATGCGGCTCAGGCGATCCACCAGCGGCTCGGCGGCGAGAATATCACTGAGTGCGGCATTGAGCAGCCCGTGCGGGTTGTTGGGCTCAGGTGCCAGATATTGTCCGCGTCCGATTCTGTCGCGGGTCTCTGACGGTTCCTGCAGCAGACGGGCGAGTTTGCTGTCCAGTTTATCTGACGGCGGACGGTGATGGCGGCCTGACGGGAAGACGGTCAGACGCAGCAGGGCGGCTACTTTGCGGTCAGGGAAGTTGGTCAGCAGTTCATCCATCGCTTTTTCGGCTTCATACAGGCAATCCTGAGCAGCCCAGTGTACCAGCGGTAAGTCTGCCTGCGGACGGCCATCTTCATCAAAACGTTTTAAGGTGGCGGATGCCAGGTAAAGCTGGCTGAGTATATCGCCGAGTCTGGCGGAGATCCGCTCACGGCGTTTTAAACTGCCGCCGAGTGTTGCCATGGCGATATCAGACAACAGTGCCAGGTTGGCACTCAGCCGGTTGAGGTGCTGATAATAGCGGCGGGTGGCATCCCGGAACGGTGACGGGCTGAAATATCCGTGTGATAACCCGAGCCAGAAACTGCGGGTGGCGGCGGTTAATACATGGCCGATATGGGCAAACAGTGCGTTATCGAAGTCATTCAGCTGATTGTCTGCCGCTGCGGCCATTTCAGTCAGTATATACGGGTGACAGCGGATAGCGCCCTGACCGAAGATAATCATACTGCGGGTCAGGATATTGGCACCTTCGACGGTAATCGCGATAGGCGCCCCCTGATAGTTGCGGGCCAGGAAGTTGGACGGCCCGAGGCAGATCCCTTTACCCCCTGCAATGTCCATCGCGTCAATAATGGCGCGCTGACCGCGATGGGTGCAGTGATATTTTACAATCGCGGACAGAACCGCCGGTTTTTCTCCCTGCATAATACCGGTGGTGATCAGTGTGGCAGCGGCATCCATCAGGTAGGCATTTCCGGCAATACGTGCCAGCGGCTCTTCAATTCCTTCCATTTTGCCGATTGGCATCCGGAACTGGCGGCGGATATAAGAATAAGCGCCAATTGCCATGGCCGCACTTTTCAGCCCGCCGGTGGCATTGGACGGCAGGGTGATACCACGCCCGACCGACAGACACTCCACCAGCATACGCCAGCCCTGTCCGGCCATTGCCGGGCCACCGATAATATAATCCAGCGGCACAAAGACATCTTTACCGCGTGTCGGGCCGTTCTGAAACGGGACATTAAGCGGGAAATGACGGGTGCCGGTTTCAACCCCCGGGGTATTTACCGGGATCAGTGCGCAGGTGATCCCGAGCGAGGTTTTTTCACCGAGCAGTTTATCCGGATCATACAGTTTAAAGGCAAGACCCAGTACGGTGGCAACCGGTGCCAGGGTAATATAGCGTTTATTCCAGTTCAGGCGCATGCCGAGCATCTGTTTGCCCTGCCATTCGCCGGTGCAGATAACCCCGGTATCCGGAATGGCACCGGCATCAGAACCGGCTTCCGGACTGGTCAGGGCAAAACAGGGGATTTCTTCCCCGGAGGCCAGTCCCGGCAGCCAGCGTTTTTTCTGCTCATCAGTGCCGTAGTGCTGTAACAGCTCTCCCGGCCCCAGTGAGTTGGGAACGCCGACGGTAATCGCCAGAATACCGGAAACCCCGGCGAGTTTTTGCAGCACCCGCGCCTGGGCATAGGCGGAGAACGCCAGGCCGCCGTATTCTTTGCGGATGATCATGGCGAAGAATTTATGCTCCCGCAGGAACTGCCATAATTCCGGCGGCAGATCCGCCAGTTCGTGGGTAATTTCAAAATCGTTGGCCATCCGGCAGGCTTCTTCTGCCGGGCCGTCGAGGAAAGCCTGTTCTTCTGCTGTCAGCTGCGGAGCAGGATAGCTGTGCAGCTTCTGCCAGTCAGGCTGACCACGGAACAGATCACCCTCCCACCAGGTGGTACCTGCATCGATCGCCTCTTTTTCTGTCTGTGACATCGGCGGCATCACTTTACGGAACAGCAGCATCAGACGGCTGCTGAACAGGGCTTTACGTACGGACGTGATCACAAACGGCAGGAAAAGCAGTACCAGCAGCGCGGTGACAGCAAAAGGCCATAAACGGAAGATATTCATGACGAGACTGAACAGTATCAGTGCCATTGCACTGTACTTCAGGCTGACCCGGTGAAATGAGAGCAGCCCGGTGATGGCGATAAACAGAATAATGCTGAGTAGTAACATGATGAACCTCCGTAGGCGGATATTCGTGTCAGCACAACGTGACATCAGAGGTCTGACCTGTTGTGTTCAGATTTAGCGTAACGGCGAAATAACTTCAATGATTTCACATTTTATTTACAACTCAGCTCACAAAATTAGCAGAACAAAATGTGTCTTATTTGCAGATGCCACGGATTGTGACTTCTTTCACCGGGACAGATCCGTTACACTCAGGACAGACAAATCCGATTCATTTTCAGGAGCCTATCTCTATGTACCAGGAACTTATCCGCGGTGAACTGACCGAAGCAGCGGCAACCCTCGATAACTTTTTGAAAGATGAGAATAATATTGATGCTATCCGCCGGGCTGCTGTCATGCTGGCTGATTCTTTTAAAGCGGGCGGCAAAGTAATGTCATGCGGCAACGGCGGTTCACACTGCGATGCGATGCATTTTGCGGAAGAACTGACCGGACGCTACCGTGAAAACCGTCCGGGCTATCCGGCGATTGCCATTTCAGATGTCAGCCACTTATCCTGCGTCAGCAATGATTTCGGCTATGAATATGTTTTCTCCCGTTTTGTGGAATCTGTCGGTCGTGAAGGGGATGTGTTACTCGGTATCTCCACATCCGGAAATTCAGGCAACATTATTAAAGCGATTGAAGCAGCCCGCGCCAAAGGCATTAAAGTGATCACGCTGACCGGCAAAGACGGCGGCAGGATGGCAGGCAGCGCGGATATTGAAATCCGTGTGCCGCATTTTGGTTACGCGGATCGTATTCAGGAAATCCATATTAAAGTTATTCATATTCTGATCATGCTGATCGAAAAAGAAATGGTTAAATAACCGGATATAAGCCGGATCCTGAAAAAGCACTCTGCCGCGGTTGAGTGCTTTTTTTATGGCGCAATACCTGTCTTATTCACCATAAGCATAAATCACCTTACATATAACCAAATCATCTAAAAGAATGATATTTTCGCGATTGTGAAACTATCGGATTGCGGGTAACAATAGTCTTCGGTCATCACAAAAACGGGTAAGGGAGAAAGGCGATGTGTGAATTGCTGGGGATGAGTGCAAATGTCCCGACTGATATTCATTTCAGTCTCAGTGGCCTGATCCCGCGCGGCGGTGAAACCGGGCCGCACAAAGACGGGTGGGGAATTACCTTTTATGAAGGTATGGGGTGCCGGACATTCAAAGACGCCCGCGCCTGCTGCAACTCTCCCGTTGCCCGTTTTGTCCGTGACTATCCTGTCAAATCCGAAGCGGTGATTGCCCATATCCGCCAGGCAAACAGAGGGGTGGTATCACTGGAAAATACCCATCCCTTTACCCGCGAACTGTGGGGGCGGAACTGGACATATGCCCACAACGGGCAGCTCAGCGGCTATGAACATCTGCCGACCGGTTTTTTTACCCCGGTTGGTCAGACTGACAGCGAGCACGCATTCTGCTGGCTGCTGAATCAGCTGAAAGAAAAATACCCGCAGCCGCCACAGGATCTGCAAACGGTGTTCCGTGAAATTAAACGGCTGGCGGATGTGCTGCGGCAGTTTGGTGTCTTTAATATGCTGCTGTCAGACGGCAGCTATGTGCTGGCGTACTGTTCAACGAATCTGCACTGGATCACCCGCCGCGCGCCTTTCGGCAAAGCGCGGCTGGTGGATAGTGATGTGGAGATTGATTTTTCACAGCATACCCGGCCGGACGACGTGGTGTCTGTGATTGCCACACAGCCGCTGACCGGTAATGAGCAGTGGCAGAAAATTCTGCCGGGCGAAGCCGTTCTCTTTTACTACGGCGAACGGGATCAATCCGTGTTCTGAGTCAGCAAACCGGTGTCCGCTGCCGGTGCCGGTACAGCTGAATGTGCGGCGGTCACATAACGGCCGTTAACAACAGCAACCACAGCAGGTATCTGATTATCCGCGAAATACTGATAAGCAGGCTGTAACTGCTGCCAGAAGGCCAGATGTGAGGAGTTCCGGTGGCGGTTCAGGTTCTCCGGCGTCATCCGGAAAGGATAAATCGCGATATTCAGATCCGTCTGTCCGCTCAGCAGGGCGCTTTCCACATAGCGGTAAATCTCATCAATATAAGCATCCGTCATGGCGTAGCAGCCGACGGATTTGCAGTCTCCGTGAACCATCAGATAATCCCCTGTATAGCCATGCGCCCGGTCGAATTCATTGGGAAAACCAAGGTTGATCGCTCGGTAAAACCGACTGTTCGGGTTAAGCTGTGACAGACTGATACGGTAAAATCCCTCCGGGCTTTTTAAATCGCCGGTCAGTTGCTTGGGTCCCAGTCCGCCGGAAAACTGACAAACCGGGTAGCGTTTTACCAGTTTAAAACGTCCGTTATTTTCCCGCTGATAAAGCTCCAGCTCTTTTTCTTCTTTAAATATCTGTATAAATACCCGGCTGTCACGGACATCACTCACCGGCGCTGTGAGCCATAATGACGCGGATTGTTCCGTGTTTGCTGATGATTGCCCCGCAAAAAACAACAGGCCGATCATCATAAAAATGATATGTCGCATTCTTAATATTCAGGGTGGCGATAGGTTGGTGAAAAAAGTAACAATAGATTGCCATGATGCAGATAATTTGTGAATGGTTTCCTGTGAGAATAAAATCGGTTGTTACGAATATTATTGTGGTTAAAAAAGAGACAGAAATCGGTAAAGGTGACTTAACTGCTCGGTAAAGGCGAGTTATCAGGCTTTTTCTGATCACAATAATCCCATTTGCTTGAGCCAGGTCACTCGTTTCGCCGGACAGAATTGTTGTGAAGTGGTAAAATAATGCGGATCTGGTTTACGCAAAATCGTGACATACATCGGAGAAAACAGCCCGGGGCGACAATAACGGCCCGGAGTGTTTTTATTGTTGAGTTGTCATACGCTGCTGCGGCAGTAATGACGTGGGTTTAACAAAAACTTGTGCAAATTTTATGATTAAAATTAAAAAAGGACTCGACCTGCCGATCGCAGGAGCACCTGCTCAAGTCACAGAAGATGGCCCTTCAGTCCGCCACGCAGCATTGCTGGGTGAGGAATACATCGGGATGCGTCCGTCGATGCTGGTTCAGGAAGGTGAATCAGTGAAGAAAGGACAGGCTCTTTTTGAAGACAAAAAGAACCCCGGTGTGATTTTTACCAGCCCCGCCTGCGGAGTGGTAAAAGCCATCAATCGTGGTGAGCGTCGTGTATTACAATCTGTGGTGATTGAGATACAGGGAGACGAGCAATTAACATTTGACAGTTATGACCGCCGGGATCTGCCGTCACTGACCCGTGAACAGGCAGAGAAAAACCTGGTGGCTTCCGGGTTATGGACCGCGCTGCGGACACGCCCGTTCAGTCATACCCCAAAATTAGGTTCTGTGCCGGCCGCTATTTTTGTCACCGCCATGGACACCAATCCGCTGTCAGCTGATCCGCTGGTGATTATCCGTCAGGAACAGGCGTCGTTTGATGACGGCTTACAGGTACTGAGCTGCCTGACGGAAGGGAAGGTTCATGTCTGCCACAGTACAGCTGATTTCGCAAAAGTTACCGATAACAATCGTGTCAGTTACACACAATTTACCGGGCCGCATCCGGCTGGCCTTGCCGGTACACACATCCATTTCCTGGAACCGGTCAGCGCAACAAAAATAGTCTGGTCACTGAATTACCAGGATGTCATCGCCATCGGTAAACTGTTCACGACCGGCTTTTTATATACCGACCGTATTGTGGCACTCGGTGGTCCGCAGGTGGAAAACCCGCGCCTGCTGAAAACCCGCCTCGGCGCAGATCTGTATGAACTGACCGAAGGGCAGCTGAAGGCCGGTGAAAACCGCATTATTTCCGGTTCTGTCCTGTGGGGCGTGGCCAGTGATGATGCTCATCATTATCTGGGCCGTTTTACCAATCAGGTCTCCGTTCTGGAAGAAGGCCGTGAGAAAGAGCTGTTCGGCTGGATTATGCCGGGCACAGACAAATACACGGTTACCCGCACCACACTGGGTCATTTCTTTAAGAAGAAACTGTTCTCATTTACTACATCAATGAATGGTGGCGAACGTTCTATGGTGCCAATCGGCAGTTATGAACGTGTGATGCCGCTCGACATTATGGCGACACATTTCCTGCGCGATCTGCTGGCGGGTGATACTGACAGTGCCCAGGCACTGGGTGCGCTTGAGCTGGATGAAGAGGATCTGGGGCTGTGTACCTATGTCTGTCAGAGTAAATATGAGTACGGCCCGGTGCTGCGTGACGTACTGACCAGGATTGAGCAGGAAGGATAATCATGGGTCTGAAAAAATTTCTCGAAAAAATTGAGCCGCATTTTGAACCGGGCGGCAAATTACAGAGATGGTATGCACTGTATGAAGCAGCCGCCACCATCTTCTATACTCCGGGGACAGTTACCCGCGGGCGTTCACATGTCCGTGACTCCATCGACCTTAAACGTCTGATGATCCTGGTCTGGTTATCCGTTTTCCCGGCCATGTTCTGGGGGATGTATAACGTCGGTAACCAGGCAATGCCGGTACTGCTGGATATGTACAGCGGTGCGGAGCTTCAGCAGGTGATTGCCGGTGACTGGCATTATCGTCTGGCGGAGCTTATCGGGGTGTCCTTCACACAGGATGCGGGCTGGATCAGCAAAATGCTGTTCGGTGCCGTCTATTTCCTGCCGATCTACGGGGTGATTTTTATCGTCGGCGGCTTCTGGGAAGTCCTGTTTGCGATGATCCGCGGGCATGAAATCAACGAAGGTTTCTTTATTACCTCCATTCTGCTGGCACTGATTGTTCCGCCGACACTGCCGTTATGGCAGGCCGCGCTGGCTGTCACCTTCGGTGTGGTGGTCGCGAAGGAAATCTTCGGCGGTACAGGACGCAACTTCCTGAACCCGGCACTGGCTGGTCGTGCTTTCTTGTTCTTTGCTTATCCGGCTCAGATCTCCGGTGACACTGTCTGGACTGCCGCTGACGGCTTTTCCGGCGCAACCCCGCTGTCACAGTGGGCGGTCGGTGGTGAGCATCAGCTGGTCAATACCATGACCAATCAGCCGATCTCCTGGATGGATGCCTTTATCGGTAACGTACCGGGTTCGATTGGTGAAGTCTCCACGCTGATGATTCTGATCGGTGGTGCTGTCATTCTGTTTGCCCGTATTGCCTCTCTGCGTATTGTGGCCGGTGTGATGGTCGGGATGATCGCAATGTCCGCTGTCTTTAATATGATTGGTTCGGACACCAACCCGCTGTTTGCTATGCCGTGGTACTGGCATCTGGTTCTGGGGGGTTTTGCCTTCGGTATGATTTTCATGGCGACGGACCCGGTTTCAGCCTCATTTACCGATAAAGGGAAATGGGCTTACGGGATCCTGATCGGGGTGATGTGTGTCCTGATCCGTGTGGCAAACCCGGCATATCCGGAAGGAATGATGCTGGCTATCCTGTTCGCCAACTTATTCGCCCCGTTATTTGATTATCTGGTGGTTCAGGCAAACATTAAACGGAGAAAAGCACGTGGCTAATGAAAAAACGAAAAACAAGGACAGTGTTGCAAGAACGTTTATCGTTGTCTTCGTCCTGTGCCTTGTGTGTTCGATAGTCGTGGCCGGTTCTGCAGTGGGGCTGAAATCCACGCAGCAGACACAGATTATGCTGGATAAGCAGCGTAACATTCTGGATGTGGCCGGGTTACTGACGCCATCCATGCCGGCGGACGAAATCGACGCAGTCTATAAAAAATTCATCAGAGCAAAAATGGTGGATTTAAAAACTGGTCAGATGACGGACAGCACCGGCAAATACGATCTCAACGATGAACTGCGCAGTGATGAGACCAGTATTGCCCTGTCACCGGAAGAAGATCTGGCGAAAATCCGCCGCCGTGCCAACAGCGCGGAAATCTATCTGGTACAGAATGAGCAGGGTGAAACCAGCAAGATTGTTCTGCCGGTTTACGGCTCCGGTCTGTGGTCGGTGATGTATGCCTTTATCGCGATTGATGTCGACGGTATTACCTCCGAGGGGATCACTTACTATCAGCACGGTGAAACGCCGGGGCTGGGCGGTGAGGTGGATAACCCGCAGTGGCGTAAACAGTGGATTGGTAAAAAGCTGTTTAATGAAGAAGGTATGCCGGCCATCAAAATCGTCCGCAGCGGCGCCACTGACAGCCCGTACGGCATTGATGGTTTATCCGGTGCGACACTGACCTCAAACGGCATCCAGCATATGTTTGATTTCTGGCTGGGCGACAACGGTTTTGGCCCGTTCCTGAAAACAGTACGCGAAGGAGCGTTGAATCATGGCTGATAGTAAAGAAATTAAACGCGTTCTTCTCGGACCGTTATTAGATAACAACCCGATTGCCCTCCAGGTGCTGGGGGTGTGTTCGGCGCTGGCGGTAACCACCAAACTGGAAACTGCACTGGTTATGACCATCGCGGTAACCCTGGTGACCGCATTCTCCAGCATGTTTATCTCGATGATCCGTAATTTTATTCCGGGCAGTGTGCGGATTATCGTTCAGATGGCAATTATCGCCTCGCTGGTTATTCTTGTTGACCAGATTCTGCGGGCCTATGCCTACGGTATCTCCAAACAGCTTTCCGTGTTCGTTGGTCTGATCATTACCAACTGTATTGTGATGGGACGAGCGGAAGCGTATGCCATGAAAGCGCCGCCGCTTGAAAGCTTTATGGACGGTATTGGTAACGGCCTGGGTTACGGTGTGATCCTGCTGCTGGTAGGCTTCTTCCGTGAACTGATCGGTTCCGGCAAACTCTTTGGCGTGACTGTGCTGGAAACGGTACAGAACGGCGGCTGGTATCTGCCGAACGGCCTGTTCCTGCTGGCACCAAGTGCATTCTTTATTATCGGGATGCTTATCTGGGGAATTCGTACCCTGAAACCGTCACAAGTCGAGGAGGATTAAGATATGGAACATTATATCAGTCTCTTTGTGCGGGCTGTGTTCATTGAAAACATGGCACTGGCCTTCTTCCTCGGGATGTGTACGTTCCTGGCGGTATCCAAAAACGTTAAAACGGCGTTTGGTCTCGGGGTGGCGGTTACCGTGGTGCTGGGGATTTCGGTTCCGGCAAACAACCTGGTGTACAACCTGCTGCTGCGCGACGGCGCGCTGATGGAAGGCGTGGATTTAAGCTTCCTGAACTTCATTACCTTTATCGGGGTCATTGCGGCGCTGGTACAGATTCTGGAGATGATTCTGGATCGCTATTTCCCGGCACTGTATAACGCGCTGGGGATCTTCCTGCCGTTAATCACCGTAAACTGTGCAATTTTCGGTGGTGTGTCTTTTATGGCGCAGCGCGACTACAACTTTACGGAGTCTGTGGTTTACGGATTCGCTTCCGGTATCGGCTGGCTGCTGGCGATTGTGCTGATGGCCGCTATCCGCGAGAAGATGAAATACTCTGACGTACCGGCCGGCCTGAAAGGGCTGGGGATCACATTCGTGACCACCGGACTGATGGCTCTGGGCTTTATGTCCTTCTCCGGCGTACAGTTATAAGGGTGAAACGCAATTATGGATATCGTTATTTTAGGCGTGGCAATGTTTACCCTGATTGTTCTGGCGCTGACCGCGTTGATTTTGTTCGCAAAATCAAAACTGGTGAACACAGGGGACGTTAAGATTGAAATCAACGGCGATGCGGAGAAAAGCTTCGACGCACCAGCCGGTGACAAGTTACTGAATGTGCTGTCCGGTCAGGGGATTTTTGTCTCCTCGGCCTGCGGCGGCGGCGGCACCTGCGGCCAGTGCCGTGTGAAGATCAAAGAAGGCGGCGGTGATATTCTGCCGACAGAAATGTCGCACATTAACAAGCGCGAAGCGCGTGAAGGCTGCCGTCTGGCATGCCAGGTGAATGTGAAGCAGGATCTGAAAATTGAGCTGCCGGAAGAGATCTTCGGGGTGAAAAAATGGGAGTGCGAAGTTATCTCCAATGATAACAAAGCGACGTTCATTAAAGAGCTGAAACTCAGAATCCCTGACGGTGAAAATGTGCCGTTCCGTGCCGGTGGTTATATTCAGATTGAATGTCCGCCGCATGTGGTCCGCTATGATGAGTTTGATGTGCCGCAGGAATATAGCGAGGACTGGGACAAGTTCAACCTGTTCCGCTATGTGTCTGATGTGAAAGAGCCGACAGTGCGTGCTTACTCCATGGCGAACTATCCGGAAGAGCACGGCATTATCATGCTGAACGTGCGTATCGCCACACCGCCTCCGCGTGTGCCGGATGCGCCTCCGGGGATTATGTCCTCTTACATCTGGTCACTGAAACCGGGTGATAAAGTGACAATTTCCGGGCCGTTCGGGGAATTCTTCGCGAAAGATACCGACGCGGAAATGATCTTTATCGGTGGTGGTGCAGGGATGGCACCGATGCGTTCGCATATCTTCGATCAGCTCAAGCGTCTGCATTCCAAACGCAAGATGTCTTTCTGGTATGGTGCGCGTTCAAAACGTGAAATGTTCTATGAGGAAGATTTTGACCAGCTTCAGGCTGAAAATGAAAACTTCACCTGGAACGTGGCGCTGTCTGATGCCCTGCCGGAAGATAACTGGGACGGATACACCGGGTTTATTCATAATGTTCTCTATGAGCATTACCTGAAAAATCACCCGGCACCGGAAGATTGTGAGTTCTACATGTGCGGGCCGCCGATGATGAACGCCGCCGTGATCAAGATGCTCAAAGATCTGGGTGTGGAAGACGAAAATATTATGCTGGATGACTTCGGCGGCTGATTTCCGCCCCTGTCATAACGAAACTGCGCCCACTCCTGTGGGCGCAGATGATCTGAAATCAGACTGGATTGTGTATGGTAAAAATAAAACGGGCTTTTCTGCCGCTGGCACTGATGGCCTTGTTACTGAGCGCGTGCGGTGATAACACACCGGAAACACAGCAGGTAACCCTGAACGGCAAAACGATGGGCACCTATTACGCGATAAAATATATCGCTGACCAGAAAGACCCGTCGGCGGAATCACTGCAGAAAGGCATTGATGTGGTGCTGGAAGAGGTCAATGACCAGATGTCCACCTACCGGCCGGATTCTGAACTCAGCCGTTTTAATCAGAGCCGTGAGATAAATACGCCGTTTCCGGTCTCTGCTGCGACGGCAAAAGTGGTTCGTGAGGCTATCCGTATTAACCAACTGACAGACGGCGCACTGGATGTTACCGTCGGCCCGCTGGTTAATTTATGGGGATTTGGTCCGGAAGGACGCGTGACCCATGTGCCGACAGAGCAGGATATTGAAACCCGCCGTCAGTGGACCGGGATTGATAAACTGAAGGTTGAAGGCAATAATCTGATTAAGACCGTACCGGAACTGTATGTGGATCTGTCCTCTATTGCCAAAGGCTACGGGGTGGATGCGGTGGCGGAATATCTGGAATCGCAGAATATCCGCAATTATATGGTGGATGTGGGCGGCGAAGTCCGGACTCAGGGCATTAACGGCAAAGGCAAACCGTGGCGTATTGCGATTGAAAAACCGTCGTCACAGGGGCTGAGCCAGTCTGCACAGGAAATCATTGAGCCGGGGAATGCCTCTGTGGCCACATCCGGGGATTACCGGAATTATTTTGAAGAGAATAATGTCCGTTATTCACATACTATTGATCCGAAAACAGCACGTCCGATTAATCACAATCTGGTATCGATTACGGTGATTGCTGATAATTGCATGAGTGCGGATGGCTTTTCTACCGGACTGAATGTGCTCGGGCCGGAGCGCGGCCTTGAAGTGGCAAATGCGCAAAATATCCCTGTCTTTATGATTGTCAAAACAGAGAAGGGATTTGAAGAACGCTACAGTGAGGCATTTAAGCCCTATTTGCAGCAAAAATAAAAGGAGGTGGCTGATATGATGATAAAAGTATTTATCGCAACCTTTATCCTGTTTCTGGTCGCGTTTCTGGGAATGTCTCTCGGCTATATCATTAAGCGCAAGAGTATTCAGGGAAGCTGCGGCGGGCTGAGCAGCATTGGTGTCGAGAAAGTCTGTGACTGTCCTGAACCGTGTGATGCCCGGAAAAAACGGATGGCACGTGAAGCTGCCCGCGAAGAGAAACTGAATAAAAACCGGATTGTATAGATTCGGAAGATATAACAAAGGCGCGTTAATGCGCCTTTGTTTATTAATGGAAGAAGGCAGTAATACCGAATCAGTAATAACGATAGTCTGATGTCACAATAGCGGTATTTATCACAATAATGTTATTGGCCTGATTCCCTTCAGAGATACTCTGCCAGAGTGCTTTTTCACAATTTCCGTAAGTATCTGTCTGCTGGCAGATATAAATCGTTTTTACCCGGCCCAGCGGCGTATGTTGTGTCTGTGTCTGCCGGATAACCTGACCGCCATCATTGTACGCAAATTCATAGTTCAGCTGAGGAAGCCCGTTACTCTGCGATATAATCGCATTTATCTGCCGATCCTGCCGCCAGTCATAACGGATTTCACCGCCGGTGTCTGCAGAGTCCCCTGTGGACACCGCATGTGAGATTAAACCGTTTTCATAAAAAAAGTCGGTTTCCATATGCGATTTTGGGGTATTGCCGCCACTGTTGCTTTCGGATTCGGCACGGACGATTTGCTTCTGGTTATTATAGAAAAGGCGGCTTCGGGCATGAATCAGAGTGACAGGGGCTTTTCCGCTGCCATGCAGTTGTGACGTGAATAATAGGGTATAACCCTGTTCCGTCTTCTTACCTTCGGAATACATCCGGTTCTGCAACCCCGGGTAGTGCTCGGTAACTTCCAGCGAAAAGTAACTCAGTTCACCACACGGAGTCA
The DNA here is from genome assembly GCF_041099235.1 of Morganella morganii. GTDB lineage: Bacteria > Pseudomonadota > Gammaproteobacteria > Enterobacterales > Enterobacteriaceae > Morganella > Morganella morganii_E. The sequence continues at coordinate 44,049 of NZ_JBFZSO010000013.1, forward strand.
GGTCATATTGCCCGTTAATGATAATATTGCTGTTTTTGTTGTCCGGGGAATGTGCTGTTGTGATGACGGATTTTACCGGGCCGTTAATCATACCGGCACCCAGAATAATAAAGTTACTGCTGCGTGTTTTATCTGAATACAAACTGCAGTCTGCGTAAGAATAAACACTGAATAACAGAAAAAATAATCCCGTAAAAACAAAGAGGGATTTTGGGGGTGAATTTAAATCGAAGAACAGCTTACTTATCACCGCATGGCCTCCCGGATGTTTCTTATAGTTATAACAAAAGTGGCCTGATAAATAAATTACTATAATTAATTAGGTTTGGTGAGATTATAAAATATTATGTAAAGATTACCGGGTAAATTGCAGGAAGAGGCAAAAAGTATTAAATAAGAGTGACATTCATCATCTGTTAAATCTCACTCTTATTTTTCAGGCTGGTAAAATTAGTAAGTAATAATACCTTGATTAATTATTTTATTTTTATATTGAGCAGGGAATCGACCATCACGCCATCTGCGCCCAATTCTGTTGCCAGCTGTAAATCAGCGGGTGTTTTTATACCGAACAGAACAACATGGTTTTGATTATTTTTACGAAAACAGTCCATTGCGGTTTTATCCCAGGTCAGCACAACCGGAGAGCGTGCTTCACCCAGTGTGAAGGTTTCAACCACATCCACGTTACGGTGCAGTTCAAAGCCATACCAGCGTGGCTGCGGATTATCTTCCAGGTCACAGGTGTGTCTGATCAAGCTGCCGGCCAGTGCGTTACGGGTGGTATCACGGCTTTCAAATACGGGGATTGATGATGGCAGAGCAGCCAGATAATCCTGGCCGGTTGAATAGACACGAACCCGGTTTTTGGCTTTATGGCGGGTCAGTACTGAATCCAGCTGTTGTGCGAAAACTGCCGGTGAGGCATCCGGAGATTTGATATCGAGGTAGAAAAAGGTATCCGGATAACGGCTCAGGACGGTATCCAGTGCCGGAACAGAGGCTTTGATATGGGTTTTATTTTTCTGATTATAATCACGGGCTGCATCGGTTTGTGCCAGTTCTGCCACGCTGTAACCGGAAACCGGACCGGTTTTGTCGGTCAGGGATTTCAGATCAGACGGACGGTATAACACCACCTGGTTGTCTTTTGATAACTGAAGCGTGATCCAGACGGCATCGGCTTTGTTACTCAGCGCCTTATCGATGGCATAAAGGGTATTTTCAGGGGCATCCGCCGTGGCGGCGCGATGGGCAATAATTTGCGGTGCTGCATGGGCTGTCATAACAATGCCACTCAGGAAAAGGGCTGAAAGTATTTTTTTCATAATCCGTCCGTCAAAAAGAAAGAGATCAGGTGTGATGTCACGCTGTTGTAGCGAAGTAACATGACAACCGGATGTAATCACAGAAAAAAAGCACAAACTTGCAAATTTCAGCCCACCGATTGACTCGGTGAATAATAAGCAAATTAACCGATTTGAATTGTATTGATTTTAACTGTATATTTAAACAGTGTTATTAGTAAGCAGGAGAGGCGGATGCGTAAAATCATTCATATTGATATGGATTGCTTTTATGCGGCGATTGAAATGCGTGATGATCCCCGTCTGCGCGATATTCCGCTGGCTATCGGCGGCAGTTCCGACCGGCGCGGTGTGATTGCGACCGCCAATTATCCGGCGCGGCGTTTCGGGGTACACAGCGCGATGTCAACGGCAAAAGCATTGCTGCTGTGTCCGCATCTGAAAGTGATCCCCGGACGGATGGAGCTGTATAAAACCACCTCCCGCCATCTGCATGCGATTTTCGCCCGTTATACTTCACTGATTGAGCCGCTGTCACTGGATGAAGCTTATCTTGATGTGACGGACAGCCCGCAGTGCCGGGGCTCTGCCACACTGATGGCGGAAGAGATCCGTAAAACCATTTTTACCGAACTGGGGCTGACCGCCTCTGCCGGGGTGGCACCGGTAAAATTCCTTGCCAAAATCGCGTCTGATCTGAATAAACCCGACGGGCAGTACATTATCACGCCGGAGCAGGTGACGGATTTTGTGCTGTCACTGCCGCTGCGTAAAATCCCCGGTGTGGGAAAGGTGACGGCAAAGCGTCTGGCTGAACTCGGACTGGAGACCTGCCGGGATGTGCAGAATTATGATCAGATATCGCTGCTGAAACAGTTCGGAAAATTCGGGCAGATCATCTGGCAGCGCAGTCACGGTACCGATGAGCGGCCGGTTTGTCCGGACAGGGAACGCAAATCTGTCGGTGTCGAACGGACACTGGCGGAAGATATCGCATCGTGGGATGAGTGTCAGACGATTATTGATGAGCTGTTTCCGGAGCTGGAGCGCCGTCTGACAAAGGTGTCACCGGATCTGCGGATCGCCCGTCAGGGAATTAAACTGAAGTTTGCGGATTTTCAGCAGACCACACAGGAACATGTCCATCAGGTGCTGGATAAAGCGGATTTACTGAAAACGGCAGAACTGGCCTGGGAGAACCGCCGGGAAGGGCGCGGCGTGCGGCTGGTGGGACTGCATGTGACACTGCGGGATCCGCAGCTTGAGCGGCAGTTGCTGCTCGGGTTCTGAGGCGGAAACAAAAACGGCGGGACAATGTTATCCCGCCGCTGAACTGAATAAAGCAGTTACGCTTTCTCAGGGATCGCTTTTAAGATAGCGGTCAGTAACTGCCAGTACTGTCCGACACTCTTGATATGCACTTGTTCATCCGGCGAGTGAGCACCGGTGATGGTCGGCCCGATGGAGACCATGTCCATGTCCGGATACGGTTTTTTGAATAAACCGCACTCAAGACCGGCGTGGATCACCATGATATTCGGGGTTTTATCAAACAGCTGCTGATAGGTTTCACTGACCAGATGCATGACCGGAGAGTCTGCATCCGGCTGCCAGCCCGGATAGCCGCCTTCGGCAACAATATCCGCACCGGACAGTGCCGCCAGCGAGGTCAGCATGCTGACCACAGAGGATTTGCCGGATTCAATCAGAGAACGCACCAGACAGATAATCTGCACACGGTCATCACTCATTTTTACCACACCCACGTTCAGTGAGGTTTCGACCACGCCCGGAACCACGTCACTCATGCGGATCACACCGTTCGGCATTACATTGAGCATATTGATAAAACGGGACTGCACATCGGCGGTCAGTACGCCCTGAGCGGCGGTTGCTGCTTCCAGGGTGACAACCGGGTTTTTCTCTTTCTGCGCCAGTTCTTCTCTGAGCAGCGCTTCAAAGGTCTGTGCCAGCGATTTCAGCTGTGCGGCTTTATCTGCCGGTACTGCCAGGGTGATATGGCCTTCGCGCGGAATCGCGTTGCGCAGTGTGCCGCCCTGAAAATCAACCAGACGCGCGCCGAGTTCTGCGGCGTGACCGGCCAGGAAACGGGCCAGTAATTTGTTGGCATTGCCGAGGCCCAGATGAATATCACCGCCGGAGTGGCCGCCTTTGAGACCTTTAAGCGTCAGGGTGAAGATGCTGTAACCGGCCGGAACGGCTTCGCGGCTCAGTGCGAGTGTTGTGGTGACATCAATACCGCCCGCACAACCCATATAGATTTCACCTTCTTCTTCGGAGTCGGTATTGATCAGGATATCAGCCTGTAACCAGCCCGGCTGAAGACCGAATGCGCCGTCCATCCCGGCTTCTTCTGTCATGGTCAGCAGGACTTCCAGTGGCCCGTGTTTGACTGAGTCATCAGCCAGTACTGCCAGCGCGGAAGCCATACCGATGCCGTTATCTGCACCTAATGTGGTGCCTTTCGCGGTTACCCAGTCGCCGTCGATGTACGGCTGAATCGGATCTTTTTCGAAATCGTGTGCTGTATCATTATTTTTCTGCGGCACCATATCCAGGTGCGCCTGCAGAACGACCGCTTTGCGGTTTTCCAGGCCTTTGCTGGCCGGTTTGCGGATCAGGATATTACCGACGCTGTCGCGTTCAACGTGGAATTCCTTTTCTTTTGCCCATTCAATAATATGTGCAGCCAGTTGCTCTTCGTGGTAGGACGGATGAGGAATAGAGCAGATTTTGGCAAAAATATCCCACAGCGGCTGCGGAAATAATTGTGATAGTTCAGACACGTTCGATCTCCTGTTACTGCATTTTTCATTATTAGGGGGAGGATACCCGAAGGCGGCCGGTAACGCTGTTTAAAATGAGCGGTCGCGAATATCCGATGTCCGGAGAATAGCAAATTCTTACGCAAAGTGCGTGTGTCATAACAGGGAATTATGATGAATTTGTCAGATACTCTGGTCTTTGGCGGCTCAAGTCACTATAATCTCGCGCAACCTTTTTTCCGCAAAAAAGACTCTTTTCTGTAAATCATCAAGCCGGGATCAATCTGATATGAGCGAAAAATACGTCGTAACGTGGGATATGTTGCAAATGCATGCCCGTAAACTGGCACAGCGTTTAATGCCAACCGAACAATGGAAAGGCATCATCGCCGTAAGCCGCGGTGGTCTGGTGCCGGGTGCTTTACTCGCTCGTGAACTGGGTATCCGTCATGTGGATACTGTCTGCATTTCCAGCTATGATCATGACCATCAGCGCGATATGAAAGTCCTGAAAAAAGCCGACGGTGATGGCGAAGGGTTTATCATTGTTGATGATCTGGTGGACACCGGCGGTACTGCTCAGATGATCCGCGATATGTATCCGAAAGCGCATTTCGTCACTATTTTTGCCAAACCGGCCGGACGTCCGCTGGTTGACGATTATGTGGTTGATATCCCGCAGGATACCTGGATCGAACAGCCGTGGGATATGACCGTCAGTTTTGTTAAACCAATCTGCGATCAGTAAGCGAATGCCATGACACAACAGAACCTGTCAGAGAAACTGTTTAAGCCGAAAATCAAGCACCCTGAGACATCCGCACTGGTGAACTTTACCCGTTCCGGGATGAAGGAAGTCAAGGGCAGCGTCCTGAGCGGATGTACACATCCGGGCTGGTATCGCATGATTAACCGCTTAATGTGGGCCTGGCGGGGGATCCCGCCGCTGGAAACCGAAGAGGTTCTCAGCCGGATAGCGGCATCTGATGCCCCCCGCAGTGATGATGCACTGCTGGATACGGTGATCGGCTACCGCCGCGGTAACTGGGCTTATGAATGGTCTCAGCAGGCGATGTTGTGGCAGCGCAAAGCGCTGGAATTTGAATCCGGCGAAAAAGCCTGTGAAGCCTGGCTGCTTGCCGCAAATCTGTACAGTATTGCGGGATATCCTCATTTAAAAGGGGATGAGCTGGCGGATCAGGCTACCGTTCTGGCAAATCAGGCGTATGAAAACTCCGCCCGGTTTGCCGCATATGAACTGAAAAAAATTGAATTCAAAATGGAGAGCGGCGGAAACATCTGCGCTTTCCTGCATCTCCCGCCGGGGAAAGGCAGTGCGTTTCCGGTGGTGATGATGTGCGGCAGTCTGGATAATCTGCAAAGTGATTACTGCCGCTACTTCCGTGACTATCTGGCACCGCAGGGAATTGCACTGCTGACGCTGGATATGCCGTCAATCGGTTACTCCTCAAAACAGACCTTAGGCCAGGAAAGCAGTCTGATGCACCAGCAGGTGCTGGATCAGCTGCGCAATGTGCCGTGGATTGACCACACCCGTGTGGCGGTGATGGGTCTGCGTTTCGGTGCCAATGTCGCGATGCGTATGGCATATCTGTCCGCACATCAGCTGCGGGGAGCCGTCCTGTTCGGGCCGGTGGTGCATGATCTGTTTGTCAGCCCGCAGCGGCAGGATAAGATTCCCGGCATGTATATGGATGTGCTGGCCAGCCGTGCGGCGGCACGTTGTACTGATCTTGATACTGTCCGCACCCGGCTCGGCTGTCTGTCCCTGAAAAATCAGGGGCTGCTCGGCCGCCGCTGTTCACTGCCGGTGCTGAGCATGTGCTGGAAAGAGGATGTATTCAGCCCGAAAAGTGAATCGGAGCTGATTGTCCGCTCCAGCGCTGACGGTAAGCTGCTGGAATTCGGCCATACCCCGGTTTTTGACACTTTCCACAAATCGCTGGATGAGGCTACCCGCTGGCTCACCAGAATTTTATCCTGAACAGCATAAAAGTCATTGATAATTCCTGTCTGTTTGCTACAACTAAGCCTTCGCTGAAAGGAGGCTTAATGATGGCACTGGTTTCAGATTACACACGCGGCAGGTTGCTGCGATGTTTCACTGCATTGGGTCCGTATATCCGTGAGCCGCAGTGTCAGGAGGGTCACTATTTTTTTGACTGCCTGGCGGTGTGTGTGAATGCGGGGGTCGCGCCGGAAAAACGTGAGTTTTTTGGCTGGTGGCTGACACTGATCCCGCAGGAAACCGGGTTTGTCTCTGAATACCATACCGGGGTATTTGATAAAAAAGGGCTCTGGCAGGAAAAATCTCTGTCTGACAAAGAGACCCGTGATGCGGTCAGTAAAACCCTGACTGATTTTTATCCCCGCTTACAGGCCGTTCTTCAGGAACTGGATCTGTCCCTGACCCCGTCACCGGTATCACCGCCCCCCGGAAAGCAGCCGGATTAATGTCCGGTTTTGCGTTGTGCCCGTTGGCATGACGCGCATCACCTGTTAAAACAGGTCATCTTTTCTTATCCCGCAAAATGAATGGTAGAACACAATGAATAGCAGCCAAACGCTGGTTGTCAAACTGGGCACAAGTGTGCTGACCGGCGGATCACGACATTTAAATCAGGCCAGGATTGTTGAACTGGTCCGGCAGTGTGCGCAGCAGTATGAAAAAGGACACCGTATTATTATTGTGACCTCCGGGGCGATTGCCGCCGGGCGTGAGCACCTCGGTTACCCCGGACTCCCCGCCACCATTGCGTCCAAACAGTTACTGGCTGCGGTCGGTCAGAGCCGCCTGATCCAGTTATGGGAGCGCCTGTTTTCTATTTACGGTATCCATATCGGTCAGATGCTGCTGACCCGGGCGGATATGGAAGATCGCGAGCGTTTCCTGAATGCCCGTGACACCCTGACCGCACTGCTGGATAACGGTATCGTGCCGGTCATCAATGAAAATGATGCGGTCGCCACAGCGGAAATTAAAGTCGGGGATAACGATAACCTCTCCGCGCTGGCAGCGATCCTCGGCGGGGCGGATAAGCTTCTGCTGCTGACCGATATTGAAGGGCTGTATACTGCTGATCCGCGCAGCAACCCGGATGCCACCCTGATTTCTGAAGTGCATGATATCAGTGATGAGCTGCGCAGTGTCGCGGGCGACAGTGTCTCCGGACTGGGTACCGGCGGAATGGCCACCAAACTCCAGGCCGCAACTGTCGCAGGCCGTGCGGGGATTGATGTCATTATTGCTGCCGGTGATCGCGCCGGGGTGATTTGTGATGTGATTGATGATATTCCGGTCGGCACCCGTTTCTTCGGGAAAAAAGCGCCGATGGAAGCGCGTAAGCAGTGGATCTTCGGGGCACCGCCTGCCGGTGAGATCATTGTGGATGACGGCGCGGAGAAGGCACTGAAAGAGAAAGGCAGTTCCCTGCTGCCGAGCGGGATCCGTACTGTTAACGGTAATTTCTCCCGTGGTGAGGTTGTCCGTATCCGCACCCTGAGCGGACGCGATCTGGCACACGGTGTCTGCCGGTATAACAGCGATGCGCTGCGCCTGATTGCCGGACGGCAGTCACAGGAAATCAGCACGATTTTAGGTTACGAATACGGCGCAGTGGCCGTCCACCGCGACGATATGATTGTCAGTTAAGGATATCAGCATATGTTAGAACAAACAGGTAAAGCGGCGAAAGCCGCCTCCCGGGCACTGGCTCAGTTGTCCGGGAAACAGAAAAATCAGGCACTGATCCGTATTGCCGATCTGCTGGAACAGAACAGTGCGCCGATCCTTGCTGCCAATGAACTCGATATTGCCAAAGCCCGGGAGCAGGGCTCGTCAGAGGCACTGCTTGATCGCCTGCTGCTGACTCAGGCGCGTCTGGAAAGTATTGCTGCTGACGTACGCAAAGTGTGTCAACTGGCGGATCCGGTCGGGGAAGTGATCGACGGCGGTGTGCTGGAAAGTGGTCTGCGTCTTGAGCGCCGCCGTGTCCCGCTCGGTGTGGTTGGTGTGATTTATGAAGCCCGCCCGAATGTGACGGTGGATGTTGCCTCGCTGTGCCTGAAAACCGGTAACGCGGTGATCCTGCGCGGCGGTAAAGAGACACACAATACCAATGTGGCGATGGTCAGTGTGATTCAGCAGGCACTCAGCGAGTGCGGTCTGCCGCAGGCGGCGATTCAGGCGATTGATAACCCGGATCGTGCGCTGGTCAATGAACTGCTGAAGATGGATCGTTATGTGGATATTCTGATCCCGCGCGGCGGCGCCGGTCTGCACCGCTTATGCCGTGAGCAGTCCACGATTCCGGTGATCACCGGCGGTATCGGCGTGTGTCATATTTTTGTCGATGAAACGGCGGATCTGCATAAAGCGCTGCCGGTTATCCGCAATGCGAAGGTACAGCGTCCGGGAGTCTGTAATGCGGTGGAAACGCTGCTGGTGCATGAAAAAGTGGCTGCGGAATTTCTGCCGCTGCTGAGTGATCACATGGCGGCGGATAATGTCACCCTGCATGCGGATCCTGCCGCGCTGGCGCTGCTGCAAAACGGCCCGGCAAAGACGGAAGCCGTAACCGAGGCACAACTGTCAGATGAATGGCTGTCACTTGATCTGAATGTGGTGATTGTGAAGGACATTGATGGCGCGATTGAGCATATCCGCCATTACGGCACTGAGCACTCAGAATCGATTCTGACGCAATCCATGTCTCAGGCTGATTATTTCGTGTCAAATATTGATTCATCAGCGGTATATGTTAATGCCAGCACCCGTTTCACTGACGGCGGTCAGTTCGGACTGGGTGCGGAAGTTGCGGTCAGCACTCAGAAACTGCATGCCCGGGGCCCGATGGGGCTGACGGCACTGACCACCTATAAGTGGATCGGAGTCGGTGACCATACGATCCGTTCATAAACAGGTCGTTATGCATCCGCAGGACGTTTTTTGTCAGATGACAGCCGCGTTCTGCGGATCGCGCTTTAGCTTTTTATCTGAGTACGCTATGATAGGCCATCTTAATTTACACTTATGTAAAATATTATGAACACCTGCGGAGAAAGCGGATAGTATGAATCATCAGGATGAGAAACCGATTATTTATCTTATCGGCGCCCGCGGGGCTGGCAAAACCACGGTGGGTAAACCACTGGCGCAGGCATTACTGTACGATTTTATTGACACCGATGCCTGTGTGACAGAACAGTGCCGGATGTCTATCTCACAACTGGTGGAACAATCGGGCTGGCGCAGTTTCCGTGAGCTGGAAAGTGATGTGCTGCGTCAGGTCAGTAAGCCGCATCGTCTGGTCTCCACCGGCGGCGGTATTGTGATGGCACCGGAAAACCGGGCGTTTATGCAATCTTCCGGCAAAGTGGTGTATCTGCGCGCCAGTGCCGAAACCCTGGCGGAACGGTTGTCACACACCCCTCAGGCCCATCAGCGCCCGAGCCTGACCGGCAAATGCATTGTGGAGGAGATGGCAGAAGTGCTGAGCAAACGCGAGCCGCTTTATCTGGAATGCGCGGATATCGTGGTGGATGCCACCTGCCCGGTACCGGAGCTTATCAGTCAGATCTGCACACGGATCCACGCCGCAGTATAGCGTCTGCTGCTGTATTATTGTGAACAGTGACACAAATCGAATAAAGGTAATTCCGTACCGCTCTGTCAGTTGGTTAATCAATCCGCTGTGTTATTATTAAAGCGTCTGCCCGCCGAACCGATTGGCGGAATAATAAATACACAGGGAATTCAGTATGTTGATGAATGTGTTACGTGCACTGCTCCGCGGATTATTCCGCATTCGTGTTACAGGTGACCTGAGTAATCTTAATCAACCGCGAAGTGTTATCACCCCGAACCATGCCTCTTTTATTGATGGTGTTCTGCTGGGGTTATTCCTGCCGACCCGGCCGGTGTTCGCGATGTACACCAATTATGCCACGCCGTTTTTCATCCGCTGTTTAAAACCCATTGCCGACATTATTCCGGTGGATCCGCGTAATCCGCTGGCATTACGGCATCTGATCCGCGAAGTGGAAAAAGGGCGTCAGATAGTGATCTTCCCGGAAGGACGGGTGACGATCACCGATTCTCTGATGAAGATCTACGACGGCGCTGCCTTTATTGCCGCCAAAACCGGTGCAAAAGTGATCCCGGTGCGGATAGACGGCGCGGAACTGACGTATTTCAGCCGGATGCGGAAAGTGATTAAAAGTCACTTTTTCCCGGCCATCACCATTCATGTTTTGCCGCCGGAAACCATTCCGATGCCGGAGGCACCCCGTGCCGCAGAGCGCCGCCGTCTGGCGGGGGAACATCTGCGCGACATTATGATGGACGCACGCATGACGTGCCGCCCGTCACTGACACTGCCGCAGGCGTTTCTCGGTGCGGTAAAACGTTACGGCCGTTTCCAGCGGATCATTGATGACATCAATTTCAGCGAGGACAGTTATCAGGGGCTGCTGAAAAAATCCCTCGGACTGAGCTGCATTATCAGCCACTACACCAAAGAGGGGGAGCGCACCGGCTTCCTGCTGCCGAATGCCACCGTGATGGGCGCGGCGATCCTCGGTGCCTCCATGCGCCGCCGTATTCCGGCACTGCTTAACTACACAGCGGGTGTTGCCGGGCTGCGTAATGCGATGAAAGCGGCGGGGATCACGACCATCATCACCTCGCGCCAGTTTCTGGAAAAGGGCAAACTGACACATTTGCCGGAACAACTGACAGAAGCCAACTGGGTCTATCTGGAAGAGGCGAAAGCATCCGTTACCCTGAAGGATAAACTGTGGGTGATGCGTCACCTGGTCACACCGCAGGCGGCACTGCTGCCGCAAAAACCGGAAGATGATGCGGTTATTCTTTTTACCTCCGGCTCGGAAGGTACACCAAAAGGCGTGGTACACAGCCACGACTCCTTGCTGGCGAACGTGGAGCAGATTAAAACGGTTGCGGATTTTACGCCGAAAGACCGCTTTATGTCCGCTCTGCCGCTGTTTCACGCGTTCGGGCTGACCGCCGGACTGCTCACACCGCTGCTGTGCGGCAGCCGGATTTTCCTCTATCCGAGCCCGCTGCATTATCGCATGGTGCCGGAGCTGACATATGACCAGAACTGTACCGTTATTTTCGGGACATCCACCTTCCTTGCCAACTATGCCCGTTTTGCTCATCCGTATGATTTTGCCCGTGTCCGCTATGCAGTGGCCGGTGCGGAAAAGCTGGCGGAAGGCACCAAACAGGTCTGGCAGGATAAATTCGGTCTGCGCATCCTGGAAGGTTACGGGGTGACAGAGTGTGCGCCGGTGATCTCCATTAACGTGCCGATGGCCGCCCGTACCGGTACAGTCGGACGGCTGGTGCCGGGGATGGAAGCTCGGTTGCTGCCGGTTGCCGGAATTGAAAACGGCGGGTTGCTGCAGGTGCGCGGCCCGAATGTGATGAAAGGGTATCTGCGGGTCGAAAAACCGGGTCAGATTGAACCGCCGTCAGCAGAAAATATACAGGGCGAGGTTCAGATCGGCTGGTATGACACCGGTGATATCGTCACGATGGATAAAGACGGATTTATCACTATCCGCGGACGGGTGAAACGCTTTGCCAAACTGGCCGGTGAAATGATCTCACTGGAGAGCGTTGAACAACTGGCACAGTGTGTTTCGCCGGACAAACTGCATGCCGTGGTGACGAAACCGGATGCAAAACGCGGCGAAGCGCTGGTGATGTTTACCACGGACAGTGAACTGGATCGCGCACAACTGCTGGCAGAAGCGAAAGCGAAAGGGCTGCCGGAACTGGCGGTTCCGCGTGATATCCGCTATATCAGACAACTGCCGGTGCTCGGCAGCGGTAAACCGGATTTTGTCACACTGAAACAACAGGCATTACAGGAGCCGCAGGTATGACAGCATCCGCCCCGTTACTGAACAAAGGCATGAAAGCGGTACTGGTTTCCCAGTTTATTACAGCATTTGCGGATAACGCGATCCTGTTCGCCATCCTTGCACAGCTCAGCGCCCGGCACTATCCCGAGTGGAGCCAGCCGATGCTGCAGATGGTGTTTGTGCTGACCTTTATTGTGCTGGCACCGTTTGTCGGACAGATTGCCGACAGCTTCCCGAAAGGGCGGGTGATGCTGCTGTCGAACGGCTGTAAGCTGTTCGGCGCGGTCGTGATCTGTTTCGGCTCGGATCCGTTTCTGGGATACGGGCTGATCGGGGTCGGGGCGGCGGCTTACTCCCCGGCAAAATACGGGATCCTCGGTGAGCTGACCACCGGTGAGCAACTGGTGAAAGCCAACGGGCTGATTGAAGCGTCGACTATTGTGGCTATTCTGCTGGGATCGGTAACCGGCGGTTTTCTGTCTGATTACCATATTACAATGGCACTGATTTTATGTACGGTGATGTACGCACTGGCGGCGGTGACCAACATCTATATTCCGCGTCTGCCGCCGGCGAAAACCGGTCTGAGCCGCAATCCGCGCACGATGGTGGTCACTTTCTTCCGTGCCGCGGTATCGCTGTGGAAAAACCAGGAAAGCCGCTTTTCCCTGACCGGTACCAGTCTGTTCTGGGGCGCGGGGGTGACACTGCGGCTGATGCTGGTATTGTGGGTTCCGGCGGCGCTGGGCATTACCGGCCAGACCATGCCGACACTCCTTAACGCGATGGTCGCTATCGGGATTGTGGCGGGAGCGGGGCTGGCTGCCCGCTTTATCACTCTGGAAACGGTGCGCCGCTGTATGCCGGCCGGGATCCTGATCGGGGTGATGGTCATTATTTTCACCTTCCAGACCTCGGTGGTGCCGACCAATATCACACTGATTATGCTTGGCGTGTTCGGCGGCCTGTTTGTGGTGCCGCTCAATGCCCTGCTGCAAAAGCGCGGTAAAGAGACGGTCGGGGCGGGGAACGCCATCGCGGTACAGAATATGGGGGAGAACGGCGCGATGCTTCTGATGCTGGGGCTCTACTCCCTGGCCGTCAAAGCCGGTGTGCCGGTGGTGGTGATCGGTGCGGCGTTCGGCAGCCTGTTTGCCATTGCAATCGGCGGATTATGGCTCTGGGATATCCGCCGCAAAAAACAGATTTCACAACAGGAGTGACCGATGCATGATGAACAGGCTCTGACCCGGCGCAGTACGCAACTGGGGTCTTATCTCCTTGAGGCCGGTCTGAGTGTCACAACGGCAGAATCCTGCACCGGCGGGTGGATTGCCAAGATGATCACAGATATCGCCGGGAGTTCAGCGTATTTTCAGCGCGGGTTTGTCACCTACAGTAATGATGCCAAACACAGTATGATCGGCGTATCAGAACAGTCATTGTCCGCCTTCGGTGCGGTCAGTGAGGCGGTGGTACGGGAAATGGCTGCCGGGGCGCTGGACACTGCTGGTGCGGACTTAGCCGTCTCTGTCAGCGGCATTGCCGGACCGGACGGCGGCAGTGATGAAAAGCCGGTCGGCACAGTCTGGTTCGGCTGGGCGTGGCGGGAAGAAACAGGCATAAAAACCGCTGCCCGCTGCTGGTGTTTTCCGGGCGATCGCAATGCGGTGCGCTGCCAGGCGGTGCTGAAAGGGCTCGACGGATTAATTGCAATTCTGACGAAAAAATCACTTGATACTGTATGACTATACAGTATAATCAGTTCAACAGATTCAGTTGAAACCATTTTAATAACCCGGGCGGCGTCTCAGGGGTTGAGAAGGGAGTTTACATGGCTATTGATGAGAACAAACAGAAAGCACTGGCAGCAGCCTTAGGTCAGATCGAGAAGCAGTTCGGTAAAGGTTCGATCATGCGTCTGGGTGAAGACCGTTCCATGGATGTGGAAACTATCTCAACCGGCTCTCTGGCACTGGACGTTGCACTGGGTGCTGGTGGTCTGCCGCTGGGACGTATTGTTGAAATCTACGGGCCTGAATCTTCCGGTAAAACCACACTGACATTACAGGTTATCGCAGCTGCACAGCGTCAGGGTCGTGTGTGTGCGTTTATTGATGCGGAACACGCACTGGATCCGGTCTACGCCAAGAAACTGGGTGTGGATATTGATAATCTGCTGTGCTCCCAGCCGGACACCGGTGAGCAGGCACTGGAAATCTGTGATGCTTTAACCCGCTCCGGCGCGGTTGATGTCATCATTGTTGACTCCGTGGCCGCGCTGACACCAAAAGCAGAAATTGAAGGTGAAATCGGTGATTCACACATGGGTCTGGCAGCCCGTATGATGAGCCAGGCAATGCGTAAGCTGGCCGGTAACCTGAAAAACTCCAACACCCTGCTGATTTTCATCAACCAGATCCGTATGAAGATTGGTGTGATGTTCGGTAACCCGGAAACCACCACCGGTGGTAACGCGCTGAAATTCTATGCCTCTGTCCGTCTGGATATCCGCCGTATCGGTGCGGTGAAAAACGGTGATGAAGTGGTCGGCAGCGAAACCCGCGTAAAAGTGGTGAAAAACAAAGTGGCTGCGCCGTTCAAACAGGCTGAATTCCAGATCATGTACGGCGAAGGTATCAACACCATGGGCGAGTTGATCGACCTGGGTGTGAAACATAAGCTGGTTGAGAAAGCCGGTGCATGGTACAGCTACAACGGTGAAAAAATCGGTCAGGGCAAGGCAAATGCCACAATTTACCTGAAAGAACATCCGGAAATGGCGGATGAGCTGGATAAAAAATTACGTGAGTTATTACTGAATCACAGTGGTGAATTCAGTACCGCAGCAGAAAGTTTCAACGAAGAAAGTGAAACGGAAGATGCGGGTAACGAAGAGTTTTAATTCGTAAAAACACACTGATTTTAAGATTTACAGTAATAAAATCATTGAGTTATTCTGAAAGCTGTATCCGTGACGGGTACGGCTTTCTTTTTATCTGCGGATAACAGCCTGTCACTGCTCCTCATACCGTGTTCTTTATACAGAAACCCCTCTCCCGGCCGGATGAACGCCGTTTGTACGAACAGACTTTCAGAAAAAGTTTATTCGCTTTACAATGGGTACAGCGAATGGATTTATCTGGGAATTAATGTTCAAGGGAAACCCTTAAATTTCTCTCCGCCTTGATTGATCCGAAGGTTGAATCGGAGCGGCTTCACAGTCTGTTTCGCAATTCATAAATCTTATTATTTCAGCTTGATTTCGGGATAAATATGAGCAAAAGCACCGCTGAGATCCGTCAAGCGTTTCTCGACTTTTTCCATACAAAAGGACATCAGATTGTCCAGAGCAGTTCGCTGGTTCCGAACAACGACCCAACGCTGCTTTTTACTAACGCAGGGATGAACCAATTCAAAGATGTTTTCCTCGGTCTGGATAAACGTCCTTACACCCGCGCCACCACAGCGCAGCGCTGTGTCCGTGCCGGCGGTAAGCACAACGACCTGGAAAACGTCGGCTACACTGCACGTCACCACACTTTCTTCGAAATGCTGGGTAACTTCAGCTTCGGCGATTACTTCAAGCACGATGCCATCAATTTCGCGTGGGAACTGCTGACCGGCAAAGAATGGTTTAATCTGCCGAAAGAGAAGCTGTGGGTTACTGTTTATGCAACAGATGATGAAGCGTACAACATCTGGAAAGATGAAGTCGGTGTTCCGGCTGAACGCATTATCCGCATCGGTGATAACAAAGGTGCCCAATACGCCTCTGACAACTTCTGGCAAATGGGCGATACCGGCCCTTGCGGTCCGTGTACTGAGATTTTCTTTGATCACGGTGACCACATCTGGGGCGGCCCTCCGGGATCACCGGAAGAAGATGGCGACCGTTACATCGAGATCTGGAACATCGTCTTTATGCAGTTCAACCGTCAGTCTGACGGCACATTAGAGCCGCTGCCGAAACCATCCGTTGATACCGGTATGGGTCTGGAGCGTATTACCGCTGTTCTGCAGCACGTAAACTCTAACTATGATATCGACCTGTTCCGCAAACTGATTGCCGATGTGGCGAAAGTGACCGGTGCTGACGATCTGACCAGCAAATCACTGCGCGTGATCGCCGACCACATCCGTTCCTGTGCCTTCCTGATTTGCGACGGCGTTATTCCGTCCAACGAAGGCCGCGGTTATGTACTGCGCCGTATCATCCGCCGCGCTGTCCGTCATGGTTACATGCTGGGCGCGAAAGATACCTTCTTCTACAAACTGGTTGCGCCTCTGATCGACGTGATGGGCTCTGCCGGTGAAGAACTGGCCCGCCAGCGTGTGATGGTGGAGAAAGTGCTGAAGTCAGAAGAAGAGCAGTTTGCCCGTACACTGGAACGCGGCCTGCAACTGCTGGATGACGAATTAGCCTCACTGACCGGGGATACCCTGAGCGGTGAAGCGGCATTCCGTCTTTACGACACCTATGGTTTCCCGCTGGATCTGACCGCTGATGTCTGCCGTGAGCGCAACCTGAAAGTGGATGAAGCCGGTTTTGAAGCGGCAATGGAAGAACAGCGCCGCCGTGCCCGTGAAAACAGCGGTTTTGGTGCGGACTATAACAGTCTCATCAAAGTGGACAAGCGCAGTGACTTCTCCGGTTATGACCACAATGAACAGGCGGCAACCATTGTTGCACTGTACAAAGAAGGTCAGCCGGTGACTGAGCTGAATGCCGGTGATGAAGGTCTGGTGATCCTGGATAAAACCGCGTTTTATGCGGAATCCGGCGGCCAGGTCGGTGATACCGGTGTACTGTCAAGCAACGATGCACAGTTCAGCGTTCTGGACACACAGAAATACGGCCAGGCTATCGGCCATGCCGGTCGTGTGGACAGCGGCAAGCTGACTGTGAACCACAAAATTACCGCGAAAATCGACGAAGAGCGCCGTAATGCTATCCGTCTGAACCACTCGGCAACGCACCTGATGCATGCCGCGCTGCGTCAGGTTCTGGGTGAGCATGTGTCACAGAAGGGCTCACTGGTAAACGATAAATACCTGCGTTTTGACTTCTCTCATTTTGAAGCCATGACACCGGCACAAATCCGTGAAGTGGAAGCCCTGGTCAACGCCGAAATCCGTAAAAATGAGCCGGTCGTGACTGAGCTGATGGATCTGGAAGAAGCGAAAGCCAAAGGTGCGATGGCTCTGTTCGGTGAAAAATACGATGAACGTGTCCGTGTACTGAGCATGGGTGACTTCTCAACCGAGCTGTGCGGCGGTACACACGCAGCACGTACCGGTGATATCGGTCTGTTCCGTATTATCAGTGAATCCGCCACAGCGGCCGGTATCCGCCGTATTGAAGCGGTCACCGGAGCCGGCGCACTGGAAAGCGTGAATCAGCAGTCTGATGCACTCTCTTCGGTGGCTCAGCTGGTGAAAAGTGATGAAGCCGGTGTGAGCGAAAAGGTCAAAGCTGCGCTGGATAAAATCCGCATCCTGGAAAAAGAGTTACAGCAACTCAAAGAACAGCAGGCTGCGCAGGAAAGTTCCTCCATGACCAAAGATGCCGTTTCAGTGAACGGTGTTAAACTCCTGGTGAAACAACTGACTAACGCTGAACCTAAAATGTTACGGACGATGGTTGATGATCTAAAAAATCAATTAAGCTCTGGAATTATTGTGCTTTCAACTATCAGTGATGATAAAGTTAGTCTCATTGCAGGTGTAACAAAAGATCTGACCGGCAAAGTCAAAGCCGGCGAACTGGTTGCCTTTATTGCTGAACAAATCGGCGGTAAAGGGGGCGGTCGCCCGGATATGGCACAAGCCGGCGGGACAGATACCGCTGCTTTACCTGCTGCTATGGCAAGCGTTGAAAGCTGGGTGGCATCTCACCTGTAGTCTGAGTAAATCTGAACAGGAGCACGCTCCGGCGTGCTCCTGATATTGGTGATAAGGTCTTTGTATCACTAACGTTAGGTCGCAATTTTTAACTACACTAAATATTGCAATGTGTCTAAAACTACATATAGTTTACAAATAATCATTGCTATACGCTTTCACGGTGTTGGATGGATAATGGCGGGTAAACTCAGAGGCCCGACTCTTTTAATATTTCAAGGAGCAAAGAATGCTTATTCTGACTCGTCGAGTTGGTGAAACACTCATGATAGGCGATGAGGTAACAGTGACTGTACTGGGTGTTAAAGGAAACCAGGTACGAATTGGTGTCAACGCCCCCAAAGAGGTTTCTGTTCACCGTGAAGAAATTTACCAGCGGATCCAGGCTGAAAAATCTCAACCCAATAACAATAACTATTAAGTTGTGAGGCGCGCTCGTTACCGCGACGGGCGCCTTCTTCTTTTCTTCCTGCTGCTATTATCCCGGCTCCTCACTTTTTTTCCTGCAAAAATCGCCCGTCATTCTGTCACTTTCTCTGCCCGCTGCCGGAATTTTTCCGGACTGCTGTGTTATGCGGATGTGGATCCTGCTGCCGTAAAAACACACGTATCGTTGTGAAAATCAACATAGTGCGCGGTAATTGTGCAAACGATCGTGAGATCTTAAAAAGTTGGGAAAAATTGTTTGACTTCTCAGTGGGGGAAAGTAATATGTGCGCCACACGACGACGAGATGACGGAAACGGCAATCATCGTTGTGTGGTCTGAAACAATGGTGAGATGGCCGAGAGGCTGAAGGCGCTCCCCTGCTAAGGGAGTATGCGGTCAAAAGCTGCATCGAGGGTTCGAATCCCTCTCTCACCGCCATTCAGATTGCACCCGTAGCTCAGCTGGATAGAGTACCCGGCTACGAACCGGGCGGTCAGAGGTTCGAATCCTCTCGGGTGCACCA
>NZ_JBFZSO010000013.1:63011-83939 GCF_041099235.1 Morganella morganii
CACCCGTAGCTCAGCTGGATAGAGTACCCGGCTACGAACCGGGCGGTCAGAGGTTCGAATCCTCTCGGGTGCACCATCTTCCTCTCTTATTCCATATTCAGCACCCGTAGCTCAGCTGGATAGAGTACCCGGCTACGAACCGGGCGGTCAGAGGTTCGAATCCTCTCGGGTGCACCATATAAAAACCCCGCTCTTTGAGCGGGGTTTTTCTTTTTCCGTTTTTCCCGTCACTGAATCGAATCCGTTTTTACGTCATACTCGTTATCTGAAGTACAGATGCTTCTGAAACTGATCGTATAACAATGACGTGTAAGAGGGATAATGTATTGTCGCGGCAGTGGTTTCTGCTGTTCCGTTTGTGTGGGGCAGGGTCGAATCACAGCGACAATAACCCGGCTTTGCGATAAAGTATCCCTCTTATGAATAATATCCATTATCAGGACGGGAGGTCGATTTGATCCCGGATGTATCCAAAGCGCTCTCATGGTTAGAGACGCACCCCCGGATTTTAAAAGGCATCAACCGCGGCATTGAGCGCGAAACACTGCGTATCACGCCGGATGGTGCTCTGGCACGTACCGGTCACCCGGAAGGGCTGGGAAAATCATTAACCCATAAGTGGATCACCACAGACTTTGCCGAGTCACTGCTGGAGTTTATAACCCCTGTGGACTCGCGTATTGATTACACCGTGAAATTTCTGCGTGATGTGCACCGCTACACTGCGCGTCATCTGAACAATGAACGGATGTGGCCGCTGAGTATGCCATGCTTCATTGATTCTGAAGACCATATCGAACTGGCGCAGTTCGGCACATCCAATGCCGGCCGTTTCAAGACACTGTACCGTGAAGGGCTTAAAAACCGCTATGGCGCGCTGATGCAGACCATTTCCGGTGTCCACTATAACTTCTCTCTGCCGATGGAATTCTGGCAGGCATGGAGCGGTATCAGTGATGCGGAAAGCGGCAAGGATAAAATCTCAGACGGCTATTTCCGCCTGATCCGTAACTATTATCGCTTCGGCTGGGTGATCCCGTATCTGTTCGGTGCATCGCCGGCGATTTGCAGCTCGTTCCTGCGCGGCCGCAAAACCAATCTGCCGTTTGAAACGCTGCCGAAAGGCGCGTTATACCTGCCGTATGCCACGTCACTGCGTTTAAGTGACCTCGGCTATACCAACAAGTCACAAAGTGATCTGAACATCACCTTCAACCATCTGGATACTTATGTCGCCGGGCTGAAGAATGCCATTCAGATCCCGTCTGAAGAATTTGCCGCGCTGGGATTAACCAAAGACGGAAAACACCTCCAGATTAACGCCAACGTTCTGCAGATTGAAAACGAGTTCTATGCGCCTATCCGTCCGAAGCGTGTGCAGAAAGGCGATGAGTCACCGTCAGATGCCTTACAGCGCGGCGGGGTGGAGTATATCGAAGTCCGTGCCCTGGATATCAACCCGTTCTCTGCCACCGGTGTCGATGAAACTCAAATCCGTTTCCTCGACCTGTTCCTTATCTGGTGTGTGCTGGCGGATGCGCCGGAAATGAGCGCGGATGAACTGGCGTGTGCCCGCCATAACTGGAATCGTGTGATTCTGGAAGGGCGTAAACCGGGACAGGAAATCGGTATCGGCTGCGGCCGTGAAAAACAACCCTTGCAAAAAGTGGGTCACGCACTGTTTAATGATCTCCTGCGTGTTGCCGATGTGTTAGATACCTGCTCAGGCACACAGTATCGCGAAGTGTGCGAAGCACTGAAAGCACAGTTTGATGACCCGGAACTGACGTTCTCGGGGCGGATGCTGGCGCTGATAAAAGAAGCAGGTATCGGAAGTTACGGGCTGACCCTGGCAGATCGGTATCATGAAGAACTGACTCACGAGCCGTATGAAGTGATCAGTGAAGCAGACTTTGCTGAACAATGGCAGGCTTCTGTCGATAAACAAAAAGCGATGGAAGAGAGTGATACGATAAGTTTTGATGAATATCTGGCGCTGCATGGCGGTCGCTGATTTCTGACAGATAAGAAAATGGCCACAATCAATGTGGCCAAAATAAATCTCTCAGAGAATAGGGATGATAACAATTTGCGCGTCTTTCAATACATCAGACCAGCGTATTCAGAAAAAGTTTCATTCGTTCGGCATTTTTTACAAAAAAAAGAGGAGCGGGAATTATGCCTTTGCTGGATAGTTTTTTAGTTGACCACACACGCATGGCGGCACCTGCGGTACGCGTAGCGAAAACCATGACCACCCCGGGTGGCGATACCATCACTGTTTTCGATCTGCGTTTTTGTGTTCCTAATGAAGAGATTCTGCCGGAAAGAGGAACGCATACACTGGAACACCTGTTTGCCGGTTTTATGCGTAACCATTTAAACGGCAATGGTGTTGAAATCATTGATATCTCGCCGATGGGCTGCCGTACCGGGTTCTATATGAGCCTGATTGGTGCGCCGTCAGAAACCCGTGTTGCACAGGCCTGGAAAGACGCTATGGCGGATATCCTGACGGTCAAAGATCAGGCGAAGATCCCTGAGCTGAACCTGTATCAGTGCGGGACGTATAAAATGCATTCACTGGAAGAAGCACATCAGATTGCAAAAAACATCATTGAGCGTGATGTCCGCGTCAACAAAAATGATGAACTGCTGTTATCTGATGATGAGCTGGAAAAACTGCATCCGTAATTTTTCAGCCCCGGATACAAAAAAACCTGCGCGCATTGCTGCCGCAGGTTTTTTTATGTCTTTTATCTTTCTCAGATATCAGCAGCGATATCCGCACCGGCCGGTTTCAGCGGCGACAGTTTTACCGTTTTAATCACATTCTCACCGATGGCAACCACTTCAAACTGATAGTGCCCGATGGCGACAACGGTATTGAGTGTCGGGATATCACCGAGTTCTTCCAGCAGAAGGCCGTTAATGGTGCGGGCGCCTTCCTCCGGCAGGGAGAGATTCAGGGCTTTATTGATTTCGCGGATATTGGCCGAGCCTTCAATCAGCAGTGTGCCGTCAGGCTGACGGGTCACTTCCTCGGCCAGCGACGGTGACATTGAGGTGGTAAAATCACCGACAATTTCTTCCAGGATATCTTCCACGGAGATAAGCCCCTGGATGTCACCGTACTCATCGACAACCAGTCCGACTTTTTCATTATTGCGCTGGAAATTAACCAGCTGTAAGTTCAGTGGTGTACTGTCCGGCACAAAGTAGACTTTATCGGCGGCCTTGATAAGCATTTGCTTGGTGAATTCCTGCTTCTCAATCATCAGCCGGTAAGCTTCACGGACACGCAGCATGCCGATGGCATCATCCAGCGAGTCGCGGTAGAGCACTATCCGGCCGTGCGGCGAGTGCGTAAGCTGGCGCAGAATAGATTTCCACTCATCATTAATATCAATCCCGATGATTTCAGTACGCGGCACCATAATCTCATCCACACTGACTTTATCCAGATCGAGGATGGAGATCAGCATGTCCTGGTTGCGGCGGGACAGCTTGCCTTTGGACTCATTAACGATGGTTTTCAGTTCTTCTTTTGATACCGCATCACTGCGGATCACGGTGCCGCGGATACCGATGCAGCGCATCAGAATCAGGGTTATCGCGTTAAATGCCCAGACCAGCGGCAGACAGATTTTTGCCAGCGGACGCAGCAGAAAACTGCTCGGAAAGGCAACCTGCTGCGGATAGAGTGCGGCAATGGTTTTCGGCATCACTTCGGCAAAGACGAGGATGACAAAGGTCAGCACCCCGGTGGCGATAGCCACACCGGCGTTACCGTACAGGCGCATACCGACAATTGTCCCCAGTGCGGAGGCGACAATATTCACCAGGTTATTACCGATAAGAATGAGGCTCAGCAGACGATCCGGTTTCTCCAGCAGATGCTCGACACGGCGTGCCGCCCGGTTTCCCTGCTTGGCCTGATGGCGCAGCCGGTAGCGGTTGATGGTCATCATCCCGGTTTCGGATGCGGAAAAGTACGCTGAAATTATCACTAATAAAATAAGAATAATAATCAGCGTGCTTGTTGAGACGTGCTCCACAGCGGTGTTCCTTTCTTTTGTGATGAGCGGAAAAGGGCGTTACAGAGACCGGCCGTTATGCATACAGCATCAGTTCCTGAAACAGACGGTGCCCGAAAAATGCCAGTGTGAGAATAAAGGCGCCGGCAAAGTTAAACCAGATAACCCGTTTGCCGCGCCAGCCTTCATGATAGTGTCCCCACAGCAGCACGATATAGACACACCAGGCAACCATCGACAGCAATGATTTATGAATATTATCTTTATCAAAGATGTTATCCATAAACACAATGCCGGTGGCGAGTGTCAGTGTCAGCAGAATCACGCCGACCTGCGTGATATGAAACATTTTACGCTCGATAACCATTAACGGCGGCATATCCGGCGTAAACTTAAGACGTTTGTTTTTCAGCTGATGATCCATCCAGCCGAGCTGCATGGCATACAGTGCCGCAATAATCAGTGTCGCGAAGCTGAGCAGCGCCAGCCCGATATGCACAAACAGCGGCACACTGGCCTGTAAGTGGGTGATAAACTCGCCCGGCATCAGGGTGGCAAGAATCAGGTTGACCATCGAGAAGCTGTAAACAATCGGGATAAGGAACCACGCCCGGCCCTGAAACGCGACAATCGTCATAATGACGGAGACCAGCAGACTGACCACCGAACCGAGATTCAGCAGTGTCAGGTTCTGACCAACGCCCTGAAAAATCTGTGATTTAACCGCCACACCGTGACACACCAGCGCGATAACGGCAAAGATCAGCGCCAGTTTCCGGTAGCCGCGCTGATAGCGGAGCACGCCCGGCATCAGGAGAACCAGGCTTAACAGATACGCGCTAATTGCAACAACAGAGATTTCAGGCATGGTTTTGTGATTATTCAGTCAGTAAGATGAAACAAAATTCATACGTCAGTATACCGCAGCCCGCAGATCACTCCAATGATTACACGATACTTTACGTAAATCGGTTCGCTGATTTGCTGCGGCGCGTGTTATAATCCCGGGTATCTTTTCTATTTTTAGCTCAGTTTTGGCAGAGTCGATGACATGTTTGATAATTTAACTGACAGACTTTCGCGCACCTTGCGCAATATCAGTGGTCGCGGACGACTGACGGAAGACAATATTAAAGAAACGCTGCGCGAAGTGCGCATGGCGCTTCTGGAAGCCGATGTTGCCCTGCCGGTGGTACGGGATTTCATCAACCGCGTCAAAGAGCGTGCTGTCGGCCATGAGGTGAATAAAAGCCTGACGCCGGGGCAGGAGTTCGTCAAAATCGTTCAGGGCGAACTGGTTTCGGCCATGGGCGAGGAAAACAACGCCCTGGATCTCTCCGCCCAGCCGCCGGCTGTGGTACTGATGGCCGGTCTGCAGGGTGCGGGTAAAACCACCAGTGTGGCAAAACTCGGTAAACTGCTGAAAGAAAAACATAAGAAAAAGGTGCTGGTGGTCTCTGCGGACGTTTACCGTCCGGCGGCGATTAAACAGTTACAGACGCTGGCAGAAACAGTGGGAATCGAATTTTTCCCGTCTGATGTGTCAGAAAAACCGATTGATATCGCTAAAAAAGCGCTGAAACATGCGCAGCTGCAATTCTTTGATGTCCTGCTGGTGGATACCGCGGGCCGTCTGCATGTCGATGAAGGCATGATGGGCGAGATCAAAGACCTGCATGCGGCGATTAACCCGGTGGAAACCCTGTTCGTCGTGGATGCCATGACCGGTCAGGATGCGGCAAACACCGCCAAAGCCTTTAACGAAGCTCTGCCGCTGACTGGTGTGGTGCTGACCAAAGTCGATGGTGATGCGCGCGGCGGTGCGGCGCTCTCTATCCGCCATATCACCGGTAAACCGATTAAATTCCTGGGTGTCGGGGAAAAAACCGATGCACTGGAGCCGTTCCATCCGGATCGTGTTGCCTCCCGTATTCTGGGCATGGGCGATGTGCTGTCACTGATTGAAGAGATTGAGAGCAAAGTTGACCGCGACCAGGCGGAGAAACTGGCCTCCAAGCTGAAAAAAGGTGACGGGTTTGACCTCAATGATTTCCTGGAACAGCTTAAGCAGATGCGCAATATGGGCGGCATGGCCGGGATGCTGACTAAGCTGCCGGGCATGTCTCAGGTGCCTGACGCGGTGAAATCGCAGATGGATGACAGCGTGCTGACCAAAATGGAAGCGATGATCAATTCCATGACCAAAAAAGAGCGCGTCAAACCGGACATTATCAAAGGGTCCCGCAAACGCCGTATCGCAGCAGGTTCCGGAACTCAGGTGCAGGATGTCAACCGGCTGCTCAAGCAGTTCGATGATATGCAGCGCATGATGAAAAAGATGAAGAAAGGGGGCCTCGCGAAGATGATGCGGGGCATGAAAGGTATGATGCCGCCGGGTATGATGGGGCGGTAAAACAAAGAAAGTCACAAAGAATAATCACTTTGGATTGATTTTTTCGCCAAAGTGAGTAAACTTTTCGGGCTTTTTCTATGACAACCGGACGCCATTCCTCGATGGGGTCTGGTTGTTTGTCAATTCAATGAGGATGTTATGGTAACAATTCGTTTAGCTCGTGGCGGCGCAAAAAAGCGTCCGTTCTACCAAATCGTCGTAACCGACAGTCGTAATGCACGTGACGGTCGTTTCATCGAACGTATTGGTTTCTTCAACCCTATCGCTGCCGGTAAGGCTGAAACTCTGCGCTTAGATCTGGACCGTGTTGAACACTGGGTTGGTCTGGGTGCAACTGTCTCTGATCGTGTTGCTGTACTGATCAAAGACGCAAAAAAAGCAGCTTAATCTGTCACGGTGGCAACAATGAGCAAGCACACTAATCCGCAAGCCCCTTCTGATCCGATTGTACTCGGCAAACTGGGGTCATCTTACGGTATTAAAGGGTGGCTCAGAGTGTTTTCTTCCACCGAAAATACTGAAAGTATTTTTGATTATCAGCCGTGGTTTATTCAGCGTAACGGGGTGTGGCAACACATCGAACCGGAAGACTGGAAATCCCACAATCAGGATATGATCGTCAAACTCAAAGGGGTTGACGACAGAGATGCTGCAAACGTACTGACTAACGCGGAAATCGTGGTGGACAGTTCGCAGTTACCGGAATTAGACGGCGATGATTACTACTGGAAAGACCTTATGGGCTGCCGTGTAGTGACCACCGGCGGATATGATCTCGGCACCGTAACCGATTTAATGGAAACCGGGTCGAATGATGTTCTGGTGATAAAAGCAAATCTGAAAGATGCCTTCGGCATGAAAGAGCGGTTAGTGCCGTTTCTTGACGGGCAGGTTATCAGGAAAGTTGATCTCACTGAAAAACTGATTGAAGTTGAGTGGGATCCCGGTTTTTAAACCTCCGGTGATGGTTTTGTCATTAAGTGGGACACGAAAATGTGGATTGGGGTTATCAGCCTGTTTCCTGAAATGTTCCTCTCAATTACCGGGCATGGTGTAACCGGACGGGCAGTAAAAAACGGCCTGATCAGTGTAGATTGCTGGAACCCGCGTGATTTCACGTATGACCGGCACCACACTGTGGACGATCGGCCCTACGGGGGCGGTCCCGGCATGCTGATGATGGTGGAGCCTCTGCGCAAAGCTATCCATGCAGCAAAAGCTGCCGCAGGTGACAATGCGAAAGTGATTTATCTTTCGCCGCAGGGCCGCAAACTCGATCAACAGGGAGTTTGTGAGCTGGCCGCCAACGAGAAGTTAATTCTGGTGTGCGGCCGGTATGAGGGAGTAGATGAACGCGTTATCCAGACTGAAATTGATGAAGAATGGTCAGTCGGGGATTACGTGCTCAGTGGTGGTGAATTACCGGCGATGGTACTGATTGATGCTGTATCGCGTTTTGTCCCGGGTGTCCTCGGACATCAGGCATCAGCAAAAGAAGATT
Source organism: Morganella morganii (assembly GCF_041099235.1). Classification (GTDB taxonomy): domain Bacteria; phylum Pseudomonadota; class Gammaproteobacteria; order Enterobacterales; family Enterobacteriaceae; genus Morganella; species Morganella morganii_E. The sequence goes on from NZ_JBFZSO010000013.1 coordinate 70,963, forward strand.
CCTTTGCTGACGGTTTACTTGACCACCCGCACTATACCCGTCCTGAGGTGCTGGATGGCATGAATGTTCCGCCGGTTTTACTGTCGGGCAACCATGCAGAAATTGATCGCTGGCGTATGAAACAGTCACTCGGTCGCACCTGGCTCAGAAGACCTGAACTTCTGGAAAGCCTAGCTCTGACTGACGAGCAAAGGATGTTGCTGGCTGAATTCCAGCGGGAATATCAGTCCGGAGCAACAAGTTAATCCAGGTATCCTGCGGGATATCTTTTGAAATATCAGTTTACCTAGGGTAAGAGATTTATTATGAGCAACATTATTAAACAACTTGAACAAGAGCAGATGAAACAAGACGTACCTTCATTCCGTCCGGGTGACACCGTGGAAGTTAAGGTATGGGTCGTTGAAGGTTCTAAAAAACGTCTGCAGGCATTCGAGGGCGTGGTTATCGCTATCCGTAACCGCGGTCTGCACTCTGCATTCACTGTTCGCAAGATTTCTAACGGCGAAGGTGTTGAGCGTGTATTCCAGACTCACTCACCTGTTGTTGACAGCATCAGCGTTAAACGCCGTGGTGCCGTTCGTCGTGCTAAACTGTACTACCTGCGTGAGCGTTCAGGTAAGGCAGCTCGTATTAAAGAGCGTTTGAACGCAAAATAATGCGCAAGCATCCGATATGATAATAAAAGGCCAGCTTCGTGCTGGCCTTTTTTATACGCTATTTTATTTTTCTTTCCTGCCTGTTTTCTGTTCAATTCTCTGTATTGTTTATATGACACCATTTTTTAATGTAAATATATATTTACAATATCTCTGTGTTTTAAGGTGTCCCGCTTTTATCGGTTATTTTAAATGTTATGTTTTTATATTGTTATTTTTTCTTTTTTATCAATGTATTGGTTGTTTTTTTGAGATGGATGAGATGTTCTTATTTCTCCGGGGAGAACATGCCATTTTTATTTTGTAATTTAAAATGTACGAAAATTTAAAAATTTTACGATTTTGGATTGAATTATTTACGAAGGATGTTATGGTGTTTTCTCAGACTCTCAACACGTAATCCATTTTTTGTAAAACTCAGCAGGAAAACACTATGATCATGCAAAAAGACGCACTCAATAACGTTCACATCAGTGATGAAATTGTTTTAATCTCACCGGAAGAACTGAAACAAAAGTACCCATTGAGTCGCAACGACCAGCATGCCATCGCCGGTGCGCGTAAGACGATTGCGGATATTGTTCATCACCGCGACCCGCGTTTACTGGTTGTCTGTGGCCCGTGTTCCGTTCATGACACGGATGCAGCGCTGGAGTATGCCCGCCGTCTGAAAGAATTATCTGCTGAGTTGAGTGACAGTCTGTATATCGTGATGCGTGTCTATTTTGAAAAACCGCGGACAACTGTGGGCTGGAAAGGGCTTATCAGTGATCCGTTTATGGATGGATCTTTCGAGATGGAAAAAGGTCTGCACATTGCCCGTAAACTGATGGTGGATCTGGTTCAGCTCGGCCTGCCGCTGGCTGGTGAAGCGCTGGATCCGAATAACCCGCAGTACCTCGGGGATCTGTTCAGCTGGTCTGCCATCGGGGCGCGTACCACCGAATCACAGACACACCGTGAAATGGCATCCGGTCTGTCCATGCCGGTCGGCTTTAAAAACGGGACTGACGGCAGTCTGAGCACCGCCATCAATGCCATGAAAGCCGCGTCCATGCCACACCGTTTTATGGGGATCAACCAGTCCGGTCAGGTCTGTCTGTTACAGACACAGGGTAACCCGAACGGCCATGTGATCCTGCGCGGCGGGAAACGCCCGAATTACAGTGCGGAAGATATTACGGAATGTGAGGCACAAATGAAGAAAGCCGGTCTCACCCCCTCACTGATGGTAGACTGCAGTCACGGCAACTCGGATAAAGATTTCCGTCGTCAGCCGCTGGTGGTGGATGCCGTGGCAGAACAAATTTGTGCCGGAAATACCTCAATTACCGGTATTATGCTGGAAAGCCATATTAACGAAGGCAATCAGTCATCAGAACAGCCGCGCAGTGCCATGCAGTACGGCGTGTCAGTGACGGACGCCTGCATCAGCTGGGAAACCACTGAAGCGGTTCTGCGCCAGCTGCATCAGCAGATCTCACCGGCGCTGGCAGAGCGTGTGGTTCAGTTACAGCAGGCAGGATAATAAAAACAGGCAGGGTGTATGTCCGGTGCATTAACGCATTTACGTGATCAAATTGATGAAGTGGATAAATCGCTGCTGTCACTGCTGGCAAAACGCCTGCAGTTAGTGGCGGAAGTCGGGGAAGTGAAAAGTCAGCACGGCCTGCCGGTCTATGCGCCGGATCGCGAAGCCGCGATGCTGGCATCCCGGCGGCAGGAGGCTGAATCCCTCGGGGTTCCGCCGGATCTGATAGAGGATGTGCTGCGCCGTATCATGCGGGAATCCTATTCCCGTGAGAATGATAAAGGATTTAAAAAGCTCAATGCGCAGGCGCGTCCGATCGTGATTGTCGGCGGTGACGGCAAAATGGGGCAGTTGTTCCGCCGGATGCTGGAGTTGTCCGGTTATACCGTGCGTGTCCTTGACAGTGGTGACTGGGCCGATGCGCCTGAATTGCTGTCGGATGCGGGAATGGTGATTGTCAGTGTGCCTATTCACCTGACAGAGCAGATTATCAAACAATTGCCGCCGCTGCCGGAAGACTGCATCCTGGCGGATCTCGCATCTGTCAAAGCGGGGCCGTTACAGGCAATGCTGGCAGTGCACAACGGGCCGGTGCTCGGATTGCACCCGATGTTCGGCCCGGATGTCGGCAGCTTTGCCAAGCAGGTGGTGGCCTTTTGTGACGGACGTTTCCCGGAGCGGTATCAGTGGTTCCTGGAACAGATTACAGTCTGGGGCGCGCATTTACAGGGTATTAAGGCGCAGGAGCATGATCGCAATATGCGCTACATTCAGGCGCTGCGTCACTTCACCACCTTTGCTTACGGGCGCTATCTGGCAAAAGAAAATGTCGATCTTGCGCAGCTGCTGTCATTGTCATCACCGATTTACCGGCTGGAACTGGTGATGATTGGACGCCTGTTTGCCCAGGATCCGCAGCTTTATGCAGATATCATTATGGCTTCGGAAGATAACCTGGATGTGATAGAGAATTATCACCGTGAGTTCGGTGAAGCCATGGCACTGCTGGAAAGCCGGGATAAAGCAGAGTTTATTTCGCAGTTTTCCGCCGTCAGTGACTGGTTCGGCGAACACGCACAGCGCTTTATGAAAGAGAGTCAGGGACTGCTGCAACAGGCGAGAGACAGCCGCCGCTGATAAAGCTGGTGCTGATAGTATTCAGCACCGGCTATTTCACCTGTTTATTTCACCTGTTTATTTCACAGGATGAAAAGTTTTAGGTACAGAAGGGTAAGCTTCTGAGCCATAAATGATTTTTCTCGGGTCATATTTATTTTTATAGGCACTTTCAACTGAAAAACTGATTCGTTCTATTTGTTGCAGACCACCGCACCGGATTTGCTGATGTGAATAAGCAATAACATCACGACCGGTGGCGTTTGCCAGCTCCTGTGCAGCGTAACGCTTTCCGTAACAACTGAGCAGATGTATAGGACCCGTATTGCCGGTAAGATCAATCCGGTTACCGGACTCTTTTTTAATATATTCGACCAACTCATCAGCGCGCAGATGGTGTGTGTCTGATGTGTCCAGCTTTGTTACTTCGCGGCCATTTTCGATGACTTTACAGGCTTTTGTGCCGACTGTCAGCCGTCCGTCTGTACTGCCGTGAAGTATGATGGCATCTTCTCCCTTGCCTCTGAAATTATTTGAATAGCCTTGCAGGATAGTTTTTCCGCTTCTTGCGCCGATATCGTCATCTAAACTGAACGTCACTGCGCTGAAACCGGCTGGTTTATGCGTGGTCATTTGAATCTGAGAAACAGAATGTAAGGAAGAAAACACATTTTTAATGGCTGATTTTACAGATGACTCAAAGGTGTGAAATTTCGCTGACAGGGTTTCTGGTGATATATGCATTACATATTTTCCATTGATTTATATCGATAATATTAATTCAATGAAAAATAACATCAGATTACACAGGTCACTTTCAAATAATAAACTGATTAGTTATAACGGGTAAAATAAGCAGGAGGCCGGGGAATTGAAGCAGCCATCTGCATAACAGATGGCTGAGAAAATATTATGCGCGATCCACCGGGAAAGCAATGACATCACTGATTCTGTCAGCACCCAGTGCGAGCATAATCAGACGGTCGATCCCCAGTGCCACACCGGCACATTCCGGGAATCCGTGTTCAAGTGCTGCCAGCAGATTTTCATCAATCGGCTGTTCCGGCAGACCCATACTTGCCCGTTTGCGATTATCCCGCTCAAAGCGCTGCCGCTGCTCTGCGGCATCAGTCAGTTCACGGAAGCCGTTTGCCAGCTCAACCCCTTTGTAATACACCTCAAAGCGCTCGGCCACGCGGTGATCTTCAGAGCTGATTTCCGCCAGTGAAGCCTGGCTTGCCGGGAAGTGATAAATAAAGGTCGGTTTTTCCAGCCCGATATGCGGCTCTACACCCACCATAAACAGCAACTGCAAAATGGTATCGCGATCTTCTTCGGTATCAGCAATATTGCTGACATCCAGTTTGGCTGCAACTTCACGCAGTTTGTCTTTCTCGGCAGTCAGCGGATCGATATCCAGGTAGCGCAGGAAAGCCTGCTGGTAGGATAATGATTCTGCACTTTCACACTCTAAGGTTTGCTGTAATAAATCATCAACCTCATTTATCAGACGGTACATATCATAATGAGGACGATACCATTCGAGCATGGTGAACTCCGGATTATGATAGCGTCCGGCTTCCTCGTTACGATAGCTGCGACCGATCTGATAAATAGGCCCGCTGCCCGCTGCCAGCAACCGTTTCATGTGGTACTCCGGGCTGGTCATCAGATAAAGCGTTATTCCCTGTGCGGCTCCGGGGCCGGTAAACTGAGTTTCAAAGGCGCGCAGATGGACATCGGTGACGGTCGCCTGACTCATGGTCGGCGTTTCGACTTCTAATACACCTCTGTCTGCAAAAAAATGTCTGATTTCATTAACAATTTTTGCACGTTTTAATAGATTGGCTATCGGGGCAGTCGGCTGCCAGCCCGCAATATCACTCATGCCGTAAGAACTCCGAATAAAAATAAAGGGTGCAGTTTACCCGCAACCTCTGATGGTGACAAACAGATATCAGAACATGCTACGTGTAAAACCTGACTCTGAACAGGCGTATTGTGCGGCAGCGTGGCGCGGCGGCACCCCGGCCAGGTATAATCAGCCGATTAAGGCAGGCGGGACATGTTCCCCCGGATAACTGCCGAGCACCTTCACCGAACGGGCGATTGCCTGTAACGCTTTGAGCGCCTGCTGCATCGGTACTGAACGCAGATTGGCATGCACATCAATATAAAACATCTCTTCCCACGGCGTGCCGTGAATAGGGCGGGATTCCAGTTTGCTCATCACAATGTCATGCTCTTTCAGGATAATCAGAGCATCGACCAGCGCCCCTGCCTGTTGTCCGGTCGCCATCAGCAGCGTGGTTTTCGCTGGTATCTGCTCTGACACATCAATCGGCTGGCGGGCAATGACAATAAACCGCGTCATATTGGTCTGCTGATTGGCAAGATTCTGTGCAATCGCCTGTAACCCGTACAGTGCGCCGCCGGCTTCACTGCCGAGAGCCGCCACATCCGTCCGGTTGAGGGAGGCGACTTTTTCCATTGCCGCAGCGGTGCTTTCGCAGTATTCAATTTTGTGATCCGGGAACTGGCTGAGATACTGGCTGCACTGTTCGAACGGCTGCGGGTGACTGTAAAGCGTGGTGATCCCGGCAAGATCCGCACCCGGAATGGTCAGCAGACAGTGATTCACCGGCAGACGCAGCTCGCCGACAATGGAAAGCGGAGTGGTCTGCAGCAAATCATAGACATCATTGATGGCGCCGGAACTGGTATTTTCCAGCGGGAGCATTCCGTAATCTGCCTGACCGTTTTCAACCAGCTCAAAAATATCGCGGAATTTACGGCAGCTGAACTCGGTCATATGATCGAAATGACGGGCGGAATACTGACGGGCCGCCACATGTGAATAAGATCCTCTCGGGCCGAGGAAAGCTATCCGCGCGCTGTTATCCGGCGTCTGATTCAGGTGTTTTTGTAAAATCGCCTGCTGGGTCAGAACGGAATCCTCGATAATCAGCTGGAACAGACGGGTGATATAAAACCCGTCCAGCCCGTGCGGCTTGCCTTTGTTTATCAGTACATCCAGCAGTTCACGTTCGCGGTTCTTATCGCGGATAGGGCGGTTATCCTGTAATTTTGTCTGCGCGACAGCCACGGCCAGTTTCCGCCGCTTTGCCAGTAAATCCAGTAATTGCGCATCCAGCTGGCTGATTTGTTCCCGTATAGCTAAAAGATCATTCATATGTTGTCCTCAGACCCTGTTTCCCGGCGATAAAAAAAGCCTCCGCGGAGGGAGGCTTTTCTGTGCGTCTTCGTTTTCTTTCTCACACGACAAAAAGCCTCATTAACAGAAGCGAAAAAAGAAAAAGAAGAAGCGGATACGGGGATACATGGTCAGTACGTTGTCCGTTGTGTCATCAGATGATAGTTAATAGACCTGATGCAACCCGTTGTGTCAACCAAAAAAAACGCGCCCGGAGGGCGCGCAGAGACAAAACTCAATTTATTATATTTTTTATTCTGCGGATTCTTCATCAGACACAAGGTTGGCTTCTTTAACACTGTTATCCGCGCGGCGCGCTTCACCTTTGTGCTGTGCTTTATTCAGCTGCCGTTCCAGTTTCGCCAGTAATTCATTGATGGCGGCATACATATCAGCGTGTTTGGCGCTGGCAACTAAATTTCCATTCGGTGTGCTGATGGTGGCATCAACCACAAATCCCTGCGGATCTTTTGCGAGGATAATGTGCGGGTTAATTAAAGGAACCTGCCACTTACTCAGCTTATCGAGACGGTTTTCAACATGCTCCCGGATTGCCGGGGTGATCTCCATTTGCTTACTGGTGATATTCACATTCATAGTGACCTCTCTTTGTTACATCCGTCTTGTTGATGCTCAGAATACGTTGATGGCGGCAAGAAAAAATTGATCGCCGTCACTAATATTTTTTAGTTTTTTCAAAAGGTTATAATTTTGTGACTCAGGCTGAGAATACAGAGGATACAACTTGCGGGAAAGGACTGAATCGTGCATTATCGATAAGTTGGCTGACCGCATATTCTCAGAGACGAGAAGGCTGTCGGCCATTTTTTATGCAGTAACATAATGATAAGACAATAAAAAAGCCATCCGGAGATGGCCTTTTCAATCAGACGGGTAAAACGGAACTCAGTCGCGCGGGTTGGCGGCAATCAGTTGTGCCACTTTTCCGGCTTCCGCCGTTAATCCCAGTTCGTTATAGGCATTTTCCATCAGCGGCAGCGCCTGACGTGTTGCCAGTGTGTCCGGATAGTCACGCAGCATTAATTCAACACGATTAATCACCGCGACATATGCCCCGCGTTTCGTGTAGAATTTCGCAACAGCCAGTTCAAAGGCCGCAAGGCGATCTTTGAGGAATACCAGTCGTTTCGCGGAGTCTGTTGCATAAATGCTGTTCGGATAATAGCGCAGTAACTGGCTGAAATCCTGGAATGCAACGCGTGCGTTCTGCGGGTCTCGGTCAGCACGATCGATACCAAAGAAACTCTGCAGCATGTTATCATCGAGCGCCTGAGCGGTCAGACCGCGCATGTACAGGACGTAATCGATGTTCGGATGTGTCGGGTTCAGACGCATGAAACGGTCGATAGAGGCCAGTGCCATCTGTAAATCACCTGCTTTATAGTAGGCGTAAATCAGATCCAGCTGAACCTGCTGTGAATACGGGCCGAAAGGAAAACGGTTATCGAGGGTCTCAAGCTGCGTGATGGCCCCTTTATAGTTACCGTCCTGTAATTTTTCCTGGCCGACAGTATACAGCTCTGACGGTGAGGCATCCGGGAGAATTTCCTTGTTTCCGGAACAGCCGGACAACATGAGGCTTAGCGTGGCGGCGGCCACGAGATATTTCATACGTATCATCACGTGTTGATTATCCTCTGAATATTTTTTAGGGAGCACTCCGTACAGCTCCCGCTGGCGATCACGATACAATACCACATAGTTTAAATGAAACGGTGTTGCCGTTCAAAATATAACTTTCTGATACAGAGACAAACATGGCTCAAGAAATACAACTTACCGCAACTATTAATGAATCACAGCTCGGTCAGCGTTTAGATCAGGCTTTGGCGGAATTGTTCCCTGATTATTCACGATCACGTATAAAAGAGTGGATCTTAGATGACAGGGTTCAGGTTAACGGCCGTCTTGTCAACAAACCAAAAGAAAAAATGCTGGGCGGGGAACAGATCAGTATTGATGCTCTGATTGACGAGGACATGCGTTTTGAACCGCAAAACCTGCCGCTCAATATCGTTTATGAAGATGATGATATCCTGGTGATTAATAAACCGCGTGATTTTGTGGTACACCCGGGAGCAGGTAATCCGGACGGTACTGTCCTGAACGCACTGCTGTATCATTATCCTGATATTGCCGATGTGCCGCGTGCGGGTATCGTTCACCGCCTGGATAAAGATACCACCGGGCTGATGGTGGTGGCGAAAACCGTCCCTGCTCAGACACGGCTGGTGGAATCACTGCAGCTGCGTGAAATCACCCGTGAATATGAAGCGGTGGCTAATGGCCGTATGACAGCGGGCGGCAAAGTGGAAGAGCCGATTTCCCGCCACCCGACCAAACGTACTCATATGGCCGTTAACCCGATGGGTAAACCGGCGGTGACACATTACCGTGTGATGGAACATTTCCGTGCTCACACCCGCCTGCGCCTGCGTCTGGAAACCGGCCGTACTCACCAGATCCGTGTGCATATGGCACATATCAATCATCCGCTGGTGGGTGATCAGCTCTACGGTGGCCGTCCGCGTCCGCTGAAAGGGGCAAGTGATGAATTCCGCGATGCACTGCGTGAATTTGACCGCCAGGCTCTGCATGCCACCATGCTGCGTCTTTACCATCCGATCACCGGGATTCAGATGGAGTGGCACGCGCCGATTCCGGATGATATGGTGAAACTGATTGAAGTTCTCAAAGCTGATGCACAAGAGCATCAGGATGATATGGACTGGTAAGGAGTCACCATGACCGCACTGATTACCCCGCAATGGCCGCTGCCCGCAGGCGTGAGAGCCTGCAGTTCATTACGTACAGGCGGTGTCAGTCAGCCACCGTTTGACAGCCTCAATCTGGGGCTGCATACCGGTGATTCCCCGGAGGACGTCGCCCGTAACCGGGCGATTCTGGCAGAGGCTGCCGGGTTTCCGGACACGCCACTGTGGCTGAATCAGGTACACGGAACGGATGTTGCGATTCTGGATGACAACACACCGCGCGGCCCGCAGGCTGATGCGGTGTATACCCGCACCCCGGGGAAAGTCTGTGCGATTATGACGGCGGATTGCCTGCCGGTACTGTTCTGTTCCCGTGACGGGCATGAAGTGGCGGGTGCTCACGCCGGCTGGCGCAGTTTATGCGGCGGTGTGCTGGAAAATACGGTCTCCTGCTTTGCCGCGGCACCGTCAGACATTATTGCCTGGCTGGGGCCGGCCATCGGGCCGGAAAAATTTGAGGTCGGTGCGGAGGTGCGGGAGGCGTTTATGGCGCACGCCGCAGAAGCGGCTTCGGCATTTATTCCCTATGGTGATAAATATCTGGCGGATATTTATCAGCTGGCCCGGCAGCGTCTGGCAGCTGCCGGTGTGACTGCTGTTTACGGCGGCACCGAATGCACCGTCACGGATACCGCCCGTTTCTTCTCTTACCGGCGTGATGCCCGGACCGGACGTATGGCGTCATTTATCTGGATCACCCCGCCGCGAAAGTCATAACCTTCAGGATTACGCATATTATTTAATATTTTTTCAAAATCTGGCTTGAATATTTGACAAAAGTCCTCATTTAGTACTTAGCGAAAATTCAAAGCCATTTTTTGGAGGTGTTATGCGTTTGGATCGTTTCACGAATAAATTCCAGCAAGCGCTCGCCGACGCCCAGTCTCTTGCAGTCGGGCACAGCAATCAGTTTATTGAACCCGTGCATTTACTGTCAGCATTTCTGCATCAGGAAGGCGGGTCGGTGCGTCCGTTACTGGCATCAGCCGGGGCGGATATTGCGCAGCTTAATCAGAAGATTGATGACACCATCAATCGTTTACCGCAGGTGGAAGGTTCCGCCGGGGATGTGCAACCCTCTCAGGATTTAATCCGTCACCTGAATATATGTGACCAGATTGCACAAAAGCAAAATGATGCTTATATCGCATCCGAAATTTTTGTTCTGGCTGTATTAGAGAGCAACAGCTCATTAGCAGATGTATTAAAAGCAGCCGGAATTAATAAACAAACACTTAAGAAGGCTATAGACACTATGCGTGGTGGTGAGAATGTGAATGACCAGGGCGCGGAAGATCAACGCCAGGCCCTGAAGAAATATACGATTGATTTAACCGAGCGCGCCGAATCCGGCAAACTCGACCCGGTTATCGGCCGTGATGAAGAGATCCGCCGGACTATCCAGGTCTTACAGCGCAGGACCAAAAACAACCCGGTACTGATCGGGGAACCCGGGGTGGGTAAAACCGCTATCGTGGAAGGACTGGCGCAGCGTATCGTCAACGGCGAAGTGCCGGAAGGACTGAAAAACAAACGCGTGCTGTCTCTGGATCTCGGTGCGCTGCTGGCCGGTGCCAAATACCGCGGTGATTTCGAAGAGCGTCTGAAAGCCGTTCTGAATGAATTATCCAAAGAAGAAGGCAGTGTCATCCTCTTTATTGATGAGCTGCATACCATGGTCGGCGCGGGTAAAGCGGATGGCGCAATGGACGCCGGGAACATGCTGAAACCGGCACTGGCCCGTGGTGAACTGCACTGTGTGGGTGCAACCACACTGGATGAGTACCGCCAGTATATAGAGAAAGATGCTGCATTAGAGCGTCGTTTCCAGAAAGTCTATGTGGCAGAGCCGACAGTGGAAGACACCATTGCGATTCTGCGTGGCCTGAAAGAGCGCTATGAACTGCATCACCATGTGCAGATAACTGACCCGGCGATTGTCGCGGCGGCAACGTTATCTCACCGCTATATCACGGATCGTATGTTACCGGATAAAGCGATTGACCTGATTGATGAAGCAGGTGCAAGTCTGCGTATGCAGATGGATTCCAAACCGGAATCCCTCGACAGACTGGATCGCCGTATCATTCAGTTAAAACTGGAACAGCAGGCGCTGAAAAAAGAGTCCGATGACGCCAGTAAAAAACGGCTCGATATGCTGGAACAGGAATTAAGTGAGAAAGAGCGTGAGTATGCGTCTCTGGAAGAAGAGTGGAAAGCCGAGAAAGCAACGCTGTCCGGCACTCAGCATATCAAAGCAGAACTGGAGCAGGCGAAAACTGCACTGGAACAGGCACGCCGTACCGGTGATCTGACCAAAATGTCAGAATTACAGTACGGTAAAATCCCGGAGCTGGAAAAACAGCTGGCGGCAGCGAATGCAGCAGAAGATAAAGATATGAAGCTGCTGCGTAATAAAGTGACTGATGTGGAAATCGCTGAAATCCTGGCGCGCTGGACCGGTATTCCGGTATCCCGCATGCTGGAAGGCGAGCGTGAAAAACTGCTGCGTATGGAGCAGGTGATGCACAGTCGTGTGATCGGCCAGGATGAAGCGGTCGATGCGGTTGCTAATGCTATCCGCCGCAGCCGTGCCGGATTATCTGATCCGAATCGTCCGATTGGTTCGTTCCTGTTCCTCGGGCCGACAGGGGTGGGTAAAACCGAGCTGTGTAAAGCGCTGGCTGACTTCCTGTTCGACAGTGATGACGCGATGGTACGTATCGATATGTCCGAGTTTATGGAAAAACACTCTGTGGCACGGCTTATCGGGGCACCTCCGGGATATGTCGGGTATGAAGAGGGCGGTTATCTGACCGAAGCGGTCCGCCGTCGTCCTTATTCTGTCATTCTGCTGGATGAAGTGGAAAAAGCGCATCCGGATGTCTTCAACATCTTATTACAGGTGCTGGATGACGGACGGCTGACTGACGGGCAGGGTCGCACCGTGGACTTCCGTAACACGGTCGTGATTATGACCTCTAACCTGGGGTCTGACCGGATTCAGGAGCACTTTGGTGAACTGAATTACGATGCAATGAAAGGCGCGGTCATGGAAGTGGTTTCTCATCACTTCAGACCGGAATTCATCAACCGTATTGATGAAGTGGTGGTATTCCATCCGCTGGCGAAAGAGCAGATCCACGCGATTGCGAAAATTCAGCTCAAACGTCTGTATAAACGTCTGGAAGAGCACGGCTATCAGGTCACGATTACTGACAGTGCGCTGGATAAACTGGCGGAAGCCGGATTCGACCCGGTATTCGGGGCGCGTCCGCTGAAACGGGCTATTCAGCAGGAGATCGAAAACCCGATGGCGCAGGCAATGCTGTCCGGCAAACTGATTCCGGGCAAAATGATCACCCTGGATTTAACCGATGGTGTGATCACCGCGAAACAGTAATAACAACAGAAAGCAAAACAGAGGGGCGCGAAAGCGCCCCTTTTTTGTGCATTATGCACAGGAAATCAGCGATACTTTGTGTGTTTGCCCGGTTTTTGAGCAAACAGAAAAAAAGTTGAAATAAACACTTGCGTGATCTCAGCGAGTGTCTATAATGCGCCACCACTGATACGGAACAACATGCTGACAAGCGGTTCCGGCAGAAAGAGAAAAAGCGAAAAGTTGAAAAACAACGCTTGACTCGAAGGGGCTGGAAACG
>NZ_JBFZSO010000014.1:0-71478 GCF_041099235.1 Morganella morganii
GGAGCGGTAGTTCAGTTGGTTAGAATACCTGCCTGTCACGCAGGGGGTCGCGGGTTCGAGTCCCGTCCGTTCCGCCAACAAACATTAACCCCGATAGGAAACTATCGGGGTTTTGTTTTTTGTATGAAATAAATTCACCTTGCTGTTTTTCCCTCGACAGAACCTCTCTTTTTCGTTAGTTTTGGATGTCCGGATGTCTAAAATAACAAGGAGAGCCCGCCGCTATGCCAATCCGTATCCCTGATGAACTTCCTGCTGTTACCGATCTGCGTGATGAAAATATCTTTGTGATGACATCATCACGGGCACAATTTCAGGATATACGGCCACTGAAAGTGCTGTTTTTAAATCTGATGCCCAAGAAGATTGAAACAGAACTGCAATTTCTGCGTCTGCTCTCCAACACACCGCTTCAGGTTGATATTCAGTTGCTGCGTATCAGTCACCATGAATCAAAGAATACACCCAAGGCGCATCTGGATGCCTTTTATTGTGACTTTGACGATATAAAAGAACAGAATTTTGATGGTCTGGTGATCACCGGTGCACCACTCGGCCTGGTTGAATTTCAGGATGTGGATTACTGGCCGGAACTGGATGAGATTATCCGCTGGTCGCAGACACACGTCACATCAACACTTTTTGTCTGCTGGGCAGTACAGGCGGGGCTGAACACGCTTTACAATATCCCGAAACAAACGCTGCCGGAAAAGATTTCCGGGGTGTATACCCATACCACACTGATGCCGCATGCACTGCTGACCAGAGGATTTGACGGGCAGTTTTCCGCGCCCCACTCCCGCTATGCGGCATTCCCTGAAGCGATGATCCGCGAAAATACCGATCTCGATATCCTGGCTGCCTCTGAAGAAGCAGGAGCCTATCTGTTTGCCAGCAAAGATAAACGCCAGGTCTATGTCACCGGCCATGCAGAGTATGATGCCGATACCCTGGCAGGGGAATATCAGCGTGACTCGGATGCCGGGTTGGATCCTGCTATCCCGGTGAACTATTTTCCGGATAACGATCCATCGAAAACACCGGTATCCAGCTGGCGCGGACACGGCCATCTTCTTTATGCTAACTGGCTGAATTATTGTGTTTATCAGATAACACCGTACGACCTGAGTGTGATGAATCCGACGGCAGACTGATAAAAAAAGCCACCGCGAACGGTGGCAAAAGGCAGACTTAATTCACGATGTCTTTATGCAGCGGCACCAGCAACGGCTTGTGCCGCCAGTGCAGTAATACGGTCATAGTCTCCGTCACGCAGTGCATCTTCCGGCACCAGCCATGAACCACCGACACAGGCCACACTGCTGAGTGCGAGGTAATCCCGGTAGTTATTCAGGGAGATCCCTCCGGTCGGGCAGAAACGGATATCCGGGAAGGGACCTGAAATCGCTTTCAGCGCTTTCACCCCGCCATTTGCTTCAGCCGGGAAGAATTTAAAATTTTTCAGTCCGTAAGCCATACCGGCCATCAACTCAGAAACCGTGGCGATCCCGGGGATCAGCGGAATGGAGCCCTGATCGGCTGCCTGTAAGAGAGATTCTGTCAGGCCGGGACTGATAGCAAACTGTGCACCGGCGTCAGTGACGGCTTTCAGTTGTTCCGGATTAATCACAGTACCTGCACCGACAATCGCCTCCGGTACTTCTTCCGCAATGGCGCGGATGGCCTCAATTGCACACTCTGTACGCAGTGTGACTTCCAGAACGCGGATCCCGCCCGCGACCAGCGCACGGGCCAGCGGTACTGCCTGATGCAGTTCACGGATAACAATGACAGGCACAACCGGTCCTGCATTTAAAACGGATTGCGCGCTTAACATCTGATCATTCATCGTCATTCTCACTTTTATAAAAACGAATACAGCAGGCACCTTCTTCCGCACCTGAGAGTTGCGTGCGTAATGCACTGAATAATTCACGGCCTGAGCCGTCCCGCTCTGCGCTGAGGTCAGGGATGACACTTTCACGTGCTGCAAGAACCGTCTCATCAACATGCAGTGTCAGCTCACCGGTCTGCCCGTTCACCCGGATCATATCGCCGTCACGGACTTTGGTCAGCAGCCCGCCGGTATACGCTTCCGGGGTAACGTGAATAGCGGAAGGTACTTTGCCGGATGCGCCGGACAAACGACCGTCTGTTACCAGAGCCACCCGGTAACCTTTATCCATCAGCACGCCCAGCGGCGGCATCAGTTTGTGCAGTTCCGGCATTCCGTTGGCCTGCGGCCCCTGGAAACGCACCACCACCACACAATCTTTGTTCAGTTTTCCGGCCTCAAACGCGGGCACAATATCATGCTGGCTGTTAAACACGATGGCCGGGGCTTCAATAATCTGGTTATCGGCAGGCACTGCCGAGGTTTTCATCACCGCACGTCCGAGATTTCCGGTCAGTACTTTGGTGCCGCCGTGAGACGAAAACGGTGCATTTCCGGATGCAATCACACTGTCATCAAGCGAGCTGAGCGCGCCTTCCCGCCATTTCAGTTCACCGTTATCCAGCCACGGCTCCTGTGTATAACGGGATAAGCCGAAACCGGCGACAGTATGAACATCTTCATGCAGCAGCCCCAGGCTGAGCAGCTCACGGATAATCAGCTGTAATCCGCCTGCGGCATGGAACTGGTTGATATCTGCCGGGCCATTCGGGTAGATCCGGCTGAGCAGCGGGATAATGTCCGACAACTCAGAAAAATCATCCCAGTTGATGATAATCCCGGCAGCCGCAGCCATCGCGATAAGGTGCATAGTGAGATTGGTGGAGCCCCCTGTTGCCAGCAAACCAACGATGCCGTTAACGACGACTTTTTCATCCACCAGTTGCCCGACCGGCAGATAATTGCCGCTGTTTTCGGTAAAGCGGACAACCTGGCGGGCGGCGGCATCTGTCAGTGCGGTACGCAGCGGGGTATCAGGATGAATAAAGGACGCGCCCGGCAGATGCAGGCCCATGATTTCCATCACCATCTGATTGGAATTAGCAGTGCCGTAAAAAGTACAGGTTCCGGCTGAATGATAAGAGGCCGCTTCTGCATCCAGCAGCGCCCGGCGATCAACTTTCCCTTCAGCAAATAACTGACGGACATGCACTTTTTCTTTATTCGGCAGACCGCTGGTCATAGGCCCCGCCGGAATAAAGATTGATGGAAGATGGCCGAAAGAGAGTGCCGCCATCATCATCCCCGGGACGATTTTATCGCAGATCCCGAGGTAAAGTGCGCCATCAAACATATTGTGGGAAAGCCCGACAGCGGCAGACATTGCAATCACATCACGGCTCAGCAGGGACAGCTCCATACCATCCTGTCCCTGGGTCACGCCGTCACACATGGCGGGAACCCCGCCGGCAACCTGGCCGATGGCACCCACGCTGTGCAGTGCCGCTTTGATTTGTTCCGGATAAAATTCATACGGCTTATGTGCTGACAACATGTCATTGTAAGCGGTGATGATTGCAATATCGTTATGCGTCATATTACGCAGCTGCTGTTTCTCATCCGGCTGGCAGGCGGCAAAACCGTGAGCCAGGTTACCGCAGGCCAGCTGAGCACGATGAACGGTTTTACTGCGTGCGGCGCTGATTTTTTCCAGATACCGGGCACGGGATACACGGGAACGCGTCGTAATACGGGCGGTAATTTCTGAAAGTCGCGGATGAACCGGCGGGTACGCAGAATGTGTCATAGTCATGGCTCCGTGCTGATTATCTGCCTGTTGCAGTATCATGAACTCATTTGTTACCGGTAACATTGGCACAGATCAGCAACGGATTGCAACTTTTATGAGCAATTCTCTTTCCTGAATATGATCCACCTCAAATTTAGCTGAAACGAGAAAGCTTTCGGCGCGGATCGAATAATCAGAAAAAGAGGGTTGAGTACCTCTGCGGATCACAGCAACATGAAAAACGCTCAGGTTGCACGTTAATGCACTCAGGGAAAGTTGTGGTAGTATAGACGTTCAGACGGCTATTTAAACGGGCATTGCAGAGCGGAGTCAGATAAATGGATAATAAAATCAGTGTATTAAAAAAAGCGCTTAATCAACGGATCCTGATTCTTGATGGTGCGATGGGAACAATGATCCAGCGCTATGCACTGAACGAAAAGGAATACCGCGGTGAGCGTTTCGCTGACTGGCCGGTGGATCTGAAGGGAAATAACGATCTGTTATCCATTACGCAGCCGGATATTATCCGCGAGATTCATCACGCCTATCTGGAAGCCGGTGCGGATATAATTGAAACCAACAGCTTTAACTCCACAGTTATTTCCATGGCGGATTATCAGATGGAATCTCTGTCTGATGAAATCAATGAAGCCGCCGCAAAACTGGCGCGGGAATGTGCTGATGAATGGACACGCAAAACACCGGAAAAGCCCCGTTATGTGGCCGGCATTCTGGGGCCGACCAACCGGACGGCATCCATCTCCCCCGATGTGAATGATCCGGCTTACCGTAATGTCTCCTATGACGCGCTGGTTGAGGCTTACCGCAGCTCTGTGCGGGCACTGGTCCGCGGCGGGGCAGACATCATTATGATCGAAACAATTTTCGATACCCTGAATGCCAAGGCAGCGATTTATGCCGTTGAAACTGAATTTGAGGCGCTGGGGATTAAATTACCGGTAATGCTTTCCGGTACGATCACGGATGCCTCCGGCCGGACACTGACCGGTCAGACAACCGAAGCCTTTTATAACTCCATGCGGCACATCCGTCCTATCTCTTTCGGGCTGAACTGTGCGCTGGGGCCTGCTGAACTGCGCCAGTATGTGGCGGAGTTGTCCCGTATCGCGGATTGCTATGTCAGTACTCATCCGAATGCCGGTCTGCCGAATGCGTTCGGCGGTTATGACCTGGATGCTGCCAATATGGCGGGCTATATCAGTGAGTGGGCACAGTCTGGTCTGCTGAATATTGTCGGTGGCTGCTGCGGTACCACGCCTGACCATATCCGTGCTATTGCACAGGCGGTGGCAGATATTCCGCCGCGTGTTATCCCCGATCGCCCCGTGGCCTGCCGTCTGGCGGGGCTGGAGCCGCTGACCATCGACGAAAACTCCCTGTTCGTCAACGTGGGGGAGAGAACCAATATCACCGGTTCCGCACGGTTTAAGCGGCTGATTAAAGAAGGTAATTACCAGGAAGCACTGGATGTGGCCCGTAATCAGGTGGAGAACGGTGCACAGATCATTGATATCAACATGGATGAGGGCATGCTGGATTCACAGGCTGCCATGGTGCGTTTCCTGAATATGATTTCCGGTGAGCCGGATATCGCCCGCGTACCGATTATGATCGACTCCTCAAAATGGGAGGTGATAGAGGCCGGACTGAAATGTATCCAGGGTAAAGGCATTGTGAACTCGATTTCCCTGAAAGAGGGAGAAGAAGCTTTTATCGATCATGCCAAAAAAGTGCTGCGTTACGGCGCTGCCGTGATTGTGATGGCCTTTGATGAAACCGGTCAGGCGGATACCCGGCAGCGCAAGACAGAAATCTGTCAGCGGGCTTACCGCATTCTGACCGAACAGGTGGGATTCCCGCCGGAAGATATTATTTTTGACCCGAATATTTTTGCGGTGGCAACCGGTATTCCTGAGCATAACAACTATGCGGTTGATTTTATTGAAGCCTGTAAGGACATTAAGGCGACACTGCCCCATGCACTGATCTCCGGCGGGGTCTCCAACGTCTCTTTCTCATTCCGCGGCAATGATCCGGTACGGGAAGCGATTCATGCCGTTTTCCTTTATTACGCCATCCGTAACGGTATGGACATGGGAATTGTGAATGCCGGGCAACTGGCTATTTATGATGATTTACCATCTGCACTGCGTGATGCGGTGGAAGATGTCATTCTGAACCGCCGCGAGGATGCCACAGACCGGCTGCTGGCGCTGGCAGAAGAATATCGCGGCAGCAAAGGGGAAAATGATCAGCCGCAGCTCGCGGAATGGCGCGGGTGGGATGTGGAAAAGCGTCTGGAATATGCGCTGGTGAAAGGGATCTCGGAATTTATTGTTGAGGATACCGAAGCCGCCCGTCTGCGGGCTGACAGCCCGATTGAAGTGATCGAAGGTCCGCTGATGAACGGTATGAATGTGGTCGGCGATCTGTTCAGTGAGGGAAAAATGTTCCTGCCGCAGGTGGTAAAATCCGCCCGGGTGATGAAACAGGCGGTGGCGTATCTGGAACCATATATTCAGGCAGCGAAAACCAGCGGCTCCAGTGCCGGGAAAGTCCTGCTGGCGACAGTCAAAGGCGATGTGCATGATATCGGTAAGAATATCGTCGGTGTGGTATTGCAGTGTAATAACTACGAAATTATTGACCTCGGGGTGATGGTGCCCTGTGAAACAATTCTCCGCACAGCCATTGAGGAAAAAGTGGATATTATCGGGCTGTCCGGGCTTATCACGCCGTCCCTGGATGAAATGGTGCATGTGGCCAAAGAGATGGAACGTCAGGGGTTTTCCCTGCCGCTGCTGATCGGCGGTGCCACCACATCCAAAGCCCATACGGCGGTGAAAATTGAGCCGAATTACAGCGGCCCGGTGACCTATGTACAGAATGCCTCGCGGACAGTCGGGGTGGTGGCAGCATTACTGTCCGATAAACAACGGGATGAATTTGTTGCCCGCACCCGCAAAGAATATGAGGTTGTCCGCGATCAGTATGCCCGCCGTCAGCCGCGCTCAGCACCGGTGACACTTGCACAGGCGCGGGCAAATGCGTTTGCGGCGGATTGGGATAATTATACGCCGCCGCGCCCGGCATTTACCGGGGTGAAAACTGTCACTGCACCGATTTCGGTACTGCGCCGTTATATTGACTGGACACCTTTCTTTATGACCTGGTCGCTGGCCGGAAAATACCCGCGTATTCTGGAAGATGATGTCGTCGGTGAAGAAGCCCGCCGCCTGTTTAAAGAGGCAAACGCGATGCTGGATGAGCTGGACAGAACCGGCGCACTGACACCGCGTGGCGTGGCGGGGATCTTCCCGGCTAACCGGATCGGGGATGATATCGCGGTTTACCGTGACGAATCCCGCGAAGAAATTCAGTTATACAGCTGTCATCTGCGCCAGCAGACACAGAAAAAAGATGGTTTCCCGAATGCCTGCCTGGCGGATTTTGTCGCCCCGCCGGGGATTCCGGATTACCTCGGGGCATTTGCGGTCACCGGCGGGCTTGAGGAGGATACACTGGCTGCTCAGTTTGATGCGGCACACGATGATTACAATAAAATCATGGTGAAAGCCCTCGCTGACCGGCTGGCGGAAGGGTTTGCGGAGTATCTGCATGAGCAGGTGCGTAAAACCGTCTGGGGCTACAGCCCGGATGAAAACCTGGATAATGACTCGCTGATCCGCGAAAACTACCAGGGGATCCGCCCCGCACCCGGCTATCCGGCCTGTCCGGAGCATACGGAGAAAAGCAAAATCTGGGAACTGCTGGATGTTGAAGGTCATACCGGCATGCGTCTGACGGAGTCTTACGCTATGTGGCCGGGGGCATCGGTATCCGGCTGGTATTTCAGTCATCCGCAGAGCCGCTATTTTGCGGTGGCTCAGATCCAGCGGGATCAGATTGAGGATTATGCCGCCCGCAAAGGTATGCCGGTGAAAGAGCTTGAGCGCTGGCTGGCCCCTAACCTGGGGTATGACCCGGAAGACTGAGTATTATCGCGTGTCAGTCTCCTGTCCCGGTTTGCATTAACTGCCGGGTACTGTTCTGCGTATAGTGAGTCATGCAGTATCACTGTATGCCATTATCAGAACAGAAGGAGAATCGTATGAGCTCAGTATTTATCATTGCCGGTAGCCGGGCCGGGGAGGTGGTATGACACTCCCCGTTTTCAGGCCGTTAATGATATCCGCCACTTTTGTCTTATGCAGCGTATTTGCCGGTAACTGCCGTGCTGAGACTGATTTACCCTGCGCGATACTCTACAAGATCAAAGTTGAGGAAATAGATGATCGTATTTGCTTCAGCAGACGGTCGTTACCTGACTGCCCTGCATTGTGTCATCCGTCAAAAAGTGTGGAAAAAAAGATAGAGTTTCATTGTGTCCGCTCTGATAACCCGTTATCTGATACCGGAGCCGATATCATTTTGAATGTCACTGTTCCGGTGAGTTGTGAAGCGACACTTCCTGTATTCGCAGTACCGGACACCACACCATAATCTGAAATAAAACAGGATAACCGGCCGGGATCCTTTCAATCGTTTTCTCAATTATCACGGAATGTGACAGCCTGCTCTTGTCA
Organism: Morganella morganii; assembly: GCF_041099235.1. Lineage (GTDB taxonomy): Bacteria > Pseudomonadota > Gammaproteobacteria > Enterobacterales > Enterobacteriaceae > Morganella > Morganella morganii_E. The sequence goes on from NZ_JBFZSO010000014.1 coordinate 8,294, forward strand.
TTGTTTTTTTCATCCCCATTTATAGATAAGTAATTATCCCGTACTATGGCTGACAACAGCCGTGACCGGGCATATCAGATTCAGCCATAAAAGGGAGTGATGAGACAATGTACCGTTTCTATATTCAGGATGCTTTACCTGCCGGGTGCCTGCCCGCGTATTCGCTGCCGAAAGCAGATCAGCCTCATTATTATGAATTGGATGAAAGTATCCTCAACGCTGCACTGAATATCATGCAGATCACGGATATCCTGGATACCGATGATGTGCTGGACGATGACTGTTTTAACCGAATCTGGCTGAAAAGCGAGCTGACACCCGCCCGGGCGTCAGAGGTCTATCACTTCTTATATCAGCAGCAACTGCCGGAACCGGTACCGTCACCGGATGAAATCGCTGCCTTTAAACAGGCGAGAGCCGACGAACTGGCGCTGCTGAGCCGGCGCAGCCCGAAAGAGGGGTATGTGCCTGTCCATAAATTTGCCACACAGGATGCCTGGCGGATCATGCCGGAAGAATGCCTGCTTATTGCCGGTGTTCTGACTGATCACATGCTGGAAGATAACAATATGGTGGTCAGTAACATCGCATCACTGTGCAAAATCAGCCACAAAACACTGGAATATGCCCTGAGAGGCTGGCGTGAGTTTAATTTATTTGCGGCAGAACATGGCGGTTATCAGGTTTGCTGATAATTCAGTAATTTTTGTTACGCAATAATAACACTAGATATGAATTATTACTTCCGAAACTGGTAAATAAAATTAATTATTATTAAAGCAATAATACATAATTGGTAATTAAAATCAGTATAAATAGCTCTGATAGTTATTGATAAAAATTGTTTATATTGTTTTGTGCAAATATGAGTTTTGTTAATGGAAAGGTTGGCGGGTTACCGTATAATTTTTCATGAGGGATATGATTAATAGCGATAAATAATTCACTGTTATTTATGTTTCCTCCCGTGATCGTCTTACTCTTCTTCATATTGGGAGCTTTCAATATCGTTATACAGCGGACAGTATACGGTATGTATGTATCGGCAATACTCGTCACTTGTGTTTCATGTTGATCTCTGTTTCGTGTGATTGATCGCCTGACGCTGACCACGTCAGGCGTTTTTTTATCTGAAAAAGGAGGGGATCAGAACAGATCGCGGTGAAGGGCGCGGATGATATCTTCGGCATCATTGCCCGGGACCAGCAGGCACATGTTGTGTCCGCTTGCACCATAACTGATCATGCGGATGTTAAACGGCTCAAGGGCGCTGAAGATCGTTTTACCCAGCCCGTGTGCACGGGTCAGTTCATTACCGATAACCGCGACCAGCGCCAGATTCTGCTCCACTTCAATACGGCACAGTGCAGATAACTCGGCGGTCAGCTCATCACTGAGCAGTGTTCCGTTAGTGTGTGTGGAACCGACCGTGTCGAGTGTCAGGGCGATACTGACTTCTGACGTGGTGATCACATCCACGGAAATATTATGGCGGGAAAGAATAGTGAAGATTTCCGCCAGAAAGCCGCGCGCATGCAGCATTTTCAGGCTGTGCAGTGTCAGCAGGGTTTGCTGGCGGCGTAATGTCAGGGCGCGGAACAGCGGCGGATTCGGGTCATTATCACACACCAGCGTGCCGCCCGCGCCGCTCTCTTTACTGGAGCCGACAAATACCGGGATCCCGCTGCGCACGGCAGGCAGCAGAGTGGCCGGATGCAGGATTTTCGCTCCGAAGTTTGCCATTTCCGCCGCTTCATCAAAGGTAATATGATCAATCGGATAGGCATCCGGAACAATGCGCGGGTCCGTGGTGTAGATCCCGGGCACATCTGTCCAGATATCCACACGCTGGCAGCCGAGCGCCTCCGCCAGCAGTGCCGCAGTGTAATCACTGCCGCCGCGTCCGAGCGTGGTGGTACGCCCTGCCGCTTCCCGGCCGATAAATCCCTGGGTGATCACCGGGCCCTGTGACAGACGCGGGGCAAGGAGCTGATCACAGCACGTGCGCAATACTGCGGTATCCGGCTCTGCCCGGCCGAAGCAGTCATCTGTCTGCATGACCTCACGGACATCAAACCATTGCGCCTGTGCGCCTTGTTTCCGGAGCACTTCGGTAAACAGCAGCGTCGACATAATCTCACCATGACTGACAATTTCATCCACCAGAGCGCTGGAGGTTGCCAGTGCCGCTGCATCCGATAAGGTGGTGATATTGCCCAGCAGGCGGTCAATCTCATTGTGCACCACCGCGTTCTCCGGCAGACGGGACAGGATTTCATATTGTGTGTCACGAACCTGTTTCAGACATTTTTCACGTTGCGCGCGCGGGCATCCCTGAGCTAATTCGATTAATGCATTGGTGATCCCGGCGGAGGCGGATAACACCACCAGTGCCACACCGGGGGTCTGCAGAACGACCCCGGCACTTTTCTGCATGGCGTCATAATTTGCCACACTGGTACCACCGAATTTTGCGATGACCTGCTGAGCAGGCGCGGAAGATACTGACGCCATAATGAATTCCCTTATCCCGTAAAGTGAAAAATGTGAGCTGTGTTACACTGATAGAATTATCGGGATTGCCGGAATGAGTCAATATTGATTAACGGATAATCAATATCTTTCATAATGACAGGCAAATTATCGTTTTTTGCGATATTCCGCTCCGGCGCTGGTTTTGTTTCTGTTTTTTGAGCAATATCACGGAATGACAGATGCATAACACCTTTATCGTCAGGACAGAGTACACTTTGTTGACACGATTCAGTTTTGGTTTTCAATGAAAAGAGAGCTGCAATGAAAAATATTAACCCCACTGATACTGCGGCCTGGAAGGCGCTGGAACAGCATTACGACACAATGAAAACTGTGCATCTCCGCGACTTATTTGCGCAGGATAACGACCGGTTCAGCCGTTTTTCTGCCACGTTCGGCGAAGACATGCTGGTGGATTATTCCAAAAACCGTATCACACAGGAAACTCTTGATAAGCTGCAGGCACTGGCTGAAGAGTGTGATGTGCGTGGGGCTGTCCGCAGTATGTTTTCCGGTGAGAAGATCAACCGGACAGAAAACCGTGCGGTTCTGCACACCGCGCTGCGCCACCGTGACAATACCCCGGTAATGACTGACGGGCAGGATGTGATGCCGGAGGTTCGCGCCGTGCTGGAAAAAATGCGCGTGTTCAGTGAGCGGATCATCAGCGGGGAGTGGAAAGGTTATACCGGCAAGTCAATTACCGATGTGGTGAATATCGGTATCGGCGGTTCTGATCTCGGCCCTTATATGGTGACAGAGGCGCTGCGCCCGTATAAAAATCATCTGGGCATGCATTTTGTCTCCAATGTTGACGGCACCCATATCGCTGAAACCCTGAAAGAACTGGATCCGGAAACCACACTGTTTCTGATCGCCTCCAAAACCTTCACCACTCAGGAAACCATGACCAACGCCCATTCCGCGCGTGACTGGTTCCTGGCTGCGGCCAAAGACCCGGCTCATGTGGCGAAACACTTTGCCGCGCTGTCCACCAATGCGGACGCGGTGGCGGCGTTCGGTATTGATACCGCCAATATGTTTGAGTTCTGGGACTGGGTCGGCGGGCGCTATTCCCTGTGGTCGGCGATTGGTCTGTCTATCGTGCTCTCTGTCGGTTATGACAACTTCACGCAGTTGCTCGATGGTGCGTATGCCATGGACAAGCATTTCACCGAAACTGAATTCTCGCAGAATATCCCGGTGCTGCTGGCGCTGATTGGCCTGTGGTACAACAATTTCTTCGGTGCGGAAACCGAGGCGATTCTGCCTTATGATCAGTATATGCACCGCTTTGCGGCTTATTTCCAGCAGGGCAATATGGAGTCCAACGGGAAATACGTGGATCGTAACGGTAAGGTGGTTTCTCATCAGACCGGGCCGGTTATCTGGGGCGAGCCGGGCACCAACGGGCAGCATGCGTTTTATCAGCTGATCCATCAGGGTACTAAACTGATCCCGTGTGATTTTATCGCACCGGCACAAAGCCATAATCCGCTGGGAGATCATCACAGCAAACTGCTGTCGAATTTCTTCGCGCAGACCGAAGCACTGGCCTTCGGCAAAACCCGCGGACAGGTGGATGCGGAATTTGCCGCACAGGGCAAAAATCCGGCAGAAATGGATTATGTCGCACCGTTTAAAGTTTTTGAGGGTAACCGCCCGACAAACTCCATCCTGCTGAAATCCATTACTCCGTTCAGCCTCGGGGCACTGATCGCCATGTATGAGCATAAGATTTTTGTTCAGGGCGTGATCATGAATATCTATACGTTTGATCAGTGGGGCGTCGAACTGGGCAAACAGCTGGCAAACCGGATTCTGCCGGAACTGGCGGATGATAAGCCGGTTGAAAGCCACGACAGCTCAACCAACGGCCTGATTAACCGGTTTAAAAACTGGCGTTAGTGCTGATTTCGCGTTAACCGAGCATTTTATAAACAAAGCCGCTCTGCATTGTGCAGAGCGGCTTTATTTTTAGCAAAAAATTTTCAGTAACGCGCTCATTTCCTGCCGGGTTTTGTTAAAGTGTATCAGAACGCATATTATGCCCCTGATAACCGGATATATTCATGACACAAACAGTGATAACACCCCCCATCCGCTGGTTTGATAATGCGGAAACGATCCCTGCCGGGGTGCTGGACTGGTTATCAGAATTAGGGTCAATGACGCGGCGCTTTGAACAGCACTGCAATGAAGTGACGGTAAAACCGTATTGTGAAAAATATATCTCCCGTGAAGAGCTGACTGAAGAAGAGCAGATGCATCTGCCCGGCAGTGCACGTTACTGGTTACGGGAGGTGGTGTTATATGGTGACGGGGTTCCCTGGCTGACCGGCCGGACAGTAGTGCCGGAGGAGACGCTGACAGGGGAAGAGCAGCAGTTACTGAAAATGGGAAATGTGCCGCTCGGGCGCTATCTCTTTACCAGCGGTTGTCTGACGCGGGATTATATCCGCTTCGGGCTCTCGGAAACCCACTGGGCCCGCTGTTCGCGGTTGTGCCTGGCCGGTAAACCGCTGCTGCTGACTGAAGTTTTTCTGCCGGCCTCTCCGGCATACCCCGCATAAGTGAATATCTCGGAGAAGAATAACGTGGAACGAAGCATGGTACGCAGCAAGTGGCAGGCATACAGCCGACTGATGCGGACAGATCGCCCGATAGGCTCACTGTTACTGCTCTGGCCGACCTACTGGGCGTTATGGATAGCGGCCCGGGGCGTCCCGGACTGGCACATTCTGATTATCTTTACCATTGGTGTATTCAGTATGCGTGCCGCCGGGTGTGTGATTAATGATTTTGCTGACCGGAAATTTGACGGCTCGGTGGAGCGCACCAAAAACCGGCCGCTGCCACGCGGTGATGTCACGGAAAAAGAAGCCAAAATTCTGTTTGCGGTACTGGTCCTGGTGTCATTCGGACTGGTGCTGACCCTCAATACCATGACCATCTGGTTGTCAGTCGCCGGGCTGGCGCTGGCCTGGGTGTATCCGTTTGTGAAACGGGTCAGCCATCTGCCGCAGGTGGTGCTCGGGGCGGCCTTTGGCTGGTCGATTCCGATGGCGTTTGCGGCGGTCAGTGAATCGCTGCCGGCAGAGTGCTGGCTGCTGTTTGCGGTCAATATTGTCTGGTCTGTGGTGTATGACACTCAGTACGCGATGGTGGACCGCAACGACGACCTGAAAATCGGCGTGAAATCTACGGCTATCCTGTTCGGGCGCTTTGATAAGATGATTATCGGCATATTGCAGCTGGTGATGATTCTGATGCTGTTATGGATAGGGCTGATGGTTAATCTGTCCGGGATTTTCTACTGGTCCCTGCTGCTGGCCGGAGCGTTATTTGTCTATCAGCAGCGGCTGATGGCCGATCGTGAACGCGACCCGTGTTTTCAGGCCTTTATGAATAATAACTATGTCGGGTTTATTCTGTTTCTCGGCATGCTGGTCAGTTATCTGTAAGTGCGGATATATGTAATAACTCCGGAACAAGATACCTAAAAAACCCGTACCAGATGAAGCACATATAATAAATAACCCAATACAGCAACCGATCCTGTGCCGGAGAGCAGCAGGATCAGAAAACAAATATCAGCTTTATTCGTCCGGTATTGGATAGCAGCTACACAAAACAGAATCAATAGTAATGCAAGCATAATTACTGTAAGCAGAACGGCAATACCCATTATCTTTTCCTCTTATCTGTATGTTTAATACCGGACTTCACCTTGTTAACCGGCAATAAAAAAGGAGACTGGTTATCCGGTCTCCTGTTTTTGTACTCAGCATTTACCGCTGTCAGTCAGCCGGATTGCTGTTGTCACTTTCCGCCGGTATGGCTTCTTCCGGCTCCAGGCTGACACTTTCGATAGTCAGACGGACTTCCGGCGACATCAGCTCTGCCAGCACGTTGTAGAACTCACCGGCGTTGGCTTCAATCACATCATCATTGTCATTGATATAGCCTTCTTCACGCAGTGTGCCGACCAGGGTGGCAAACACGGCTTTGTCGAAGAATTCCGGCGCATTGATACCGTGCAGAACCGACAGACGCTGTGCCAGCATACGGCTCTCTTTTTCCAGTGCCGAACGGCTGATTTCCGGGGTGGCATTCAGCAGCGACAGGGTGATCGCATAACGCTGTAGTGTCTCGCGGATCCCGGCTGCCAGCAGCTGTAACGGACGGATACGGGCCGGATTAATAACCAGCATATTCTCATCACGGCGGCAAATCAGTTGCTGGCGGCACAGCTCATCAATGATGGTGTCGAGGATCGCCGGCAGCTCTTCCTGACTGTAACGCATAAACAGCTCAGCTTTCAGCAGCGGATAGATCATCCCGACATGTTCACGCAGTGTATCGGTGCTGACGCGGCGGTGATGGATCAGGATACTGGTCACCAGAGACGGCAGTACCAGCATATGCAGAATGTTATTCCGGTAGTAGGTCATCAGTACCGCGTTTTCACGCGGCAGAATGATGATATCCCCGAGGCTGTCTTTCTCAACCTCGAACTTATTCATCTGCAATGCGTGTTCCAGCAGCTCTTCCGCACTCTTCGCCGGGGTGGTGCTGTCCGGGGAATACGGCACATTGCGCAGCAGCTGGAGGTAGCAGTCGAGCTGTTCGATCAGCTGTTCGCGGGTCAGTGCGCGCTGGCGGGAAGCCAGCAGAGCTGTGGTACACAGGTTGATAGCATTAGCGGCAGCAGCATTATTGATGCTCACCATAATGTTATCAGCCAGAGATGTTGCGGTCGGTGTCAGCCAGGACGGACGCTGCGGCTCGACCGGGTCGATCGCTTCGCGCCATTCCGGTACCTGTTTTGTCAGGTATTGTGACAGCGGAATCGGCTGCCCGAAGTTCACATAACCCTGGCCGAGGTTACGCAGTTTGCGCAGGCCGCGCACCATCTGCATAAAACCTTCTTTTTGCTTGGTGGCACCGCGCAGCTCTTTGGCGTAAGTACCCACTTCCATCACATGCTCATAGCCGATATAGACCGGCACCAGGGTGATTGGCCGCGAGTCACCGCGCAGCATGGCCTGAAGCGTCATCGACAATGTGCCGGTTTTCGGCTCCAGCAGACGCCCGGTACGGGAACGGCCGCCTTCGACAAAGTACTCGATGGAATAACCGCGTGAGAACAGTTCACTCAGGTATTCACGGAAAACCGTGGAGTACAGTTTGTTGCCCTTGAAGCTGCGGCGGATAAAGAAAGCGCCGAGGCGGCGGAAAATCGGCCCCGCCGGCCAGAAGTTGAGGTTAATCCCGGCCGCGATATGCGGCGGTACCAGCCCCTGATGATAGAGCACATAGGAGAGCAGCAGATAGTCCATATGGCTGCGGTGGCAGGGCACATACACTATCTCATGGCCGTCCTGTGCCAGCTGGCGCACCCGCTCCGCATTATGGACATTCAGCCCCTGATACAGGCGGTTCCAGGTCCAGCCGAGCACGCGATCAGCCACGCGCAGGGCGTCATAGGTGAAGTTAGCGGCCACTTCGTTCATCATGGAAACCGCATTCTGACGCGCTTTTTCAATGGTGATTTTTTTGGCTTTCGCTTCATCTTCAACGGCTTTTTCAATCGCTTTGGATTTCAGCAGCTTATTGAACAGTTCCTGACGCACCGGCAGTTTCGGGCCGATAGCCGCCATGCGCTGGCGGGAGAAGTGAATACGGGCGACACGGGCCAGTTTATTAGCGATAATAGTGTCGGTGCCGTGTTCAGAGGCCATTGCGCCCATAGACACCGGCTGTGAGAAGCGGACAAAACTGTCGCGTCCCAGCCAGAGTACGGCGAAAAATTTCTGGATCCCGTTTAACAGACGCAGATGCGGCACACCGTGGTGCCCCTCGCGGCCCGGTGAACGGCCAAACATCACAGAGACCGGCAGCATCTGAATATCCAGCGCAGGATTATTGCGGTGCAGATCCAGATACGCATGGAAAATATGGACGGAATCCTTACGCGGATTCAGGGAGTAATAACGGAACACACGCGGGCCGTCATCAATAAAGACATAGCCCGGCAATGTGGTATTACCGATGACATTATCTTCCAGCGGATCCGGCATGCCCTGTGCGAGACACTGACGGCGCAGTGTCAGCAGGTCCGCCTTAGAGTGATAAGGAAGAACATAGAGTGTCGGACGTTGTGTATCCAGCCCCAGCTCATTGACCGGATCCGTCGGGATCGGCTTGCTTTTTACCAATAGTTTTAATGGTAAATTCAATACGTTATAGTATATTTTACGCCAAAGTGACATAAATGTATGAAGCCTCTTGTTGACAATTCGCGTTCAGCATACCAGAAAGGCGAAGCCAGATCTGTGTTGCGGCAGCAATAAAATCGCGGAAAAACGGCGGTGGTCAGTCAGATAATCACATTATTAACAGTGACGGAAATGAAAAAAAATACCGGATTTATACGATTAATTAAAGCGGCGGGTTATTCAAAGAAAGGACTCATCGCGGCATGGAAAAACGAAGCCGCTATCCGCCAGGAATTGCTGACGCTGATCCCGGCCGTCATTATTGCCTTTGCTTTCTCTTTTACCGCTGTTGAGCGGATTCTGCTGATTGGTTCGGTGGTGCTGGTGTTGGTGATTGAGCTTATCAACAGTGCGATTGAGGCCGTGGTTGACCGTATCGGTACGGAATATCATGAACTGTCCGGCCGGGCCAAAGATATGGGGTCCGCCGCCGTATTTATCGCCGCATTACTGGGGCTGTTTGTCTGGATAATGCTGTTTATCAGCTGGTTCCAGCGCCTTTAACAGAAGATTTTTTGTGAAACCTGCGGCGTAACACGTATTTTCCTCATGTTATGGTTCCCAATCCCGGAATACCTGTATATACTCACAGTCTGACTGTATAAACAAACAGGGGGCGAAATGAAAGCACTGACGGCACGGCAGCAACAGGTCTATGACCTTGTTCGTGACCATATTTCGCAGACGGGCATGCCACCGACGCGTGCAGAAATTGCGGCACGCCTGGGTTTTCGCTCTCCGAATGCGGCGGAAGAGCACCTGAAAGCCCTGGCGCGTAAAGGCGTCATTGAGATTGTCTCCGGGGCGTCCCGGGGGATCCGTCTGCTTCTGGAAGAAGAAGAGGATGAAGGTTTACCATTAATCGGCCGTGTGGCGGCTGGTGAGCCTTTATTAGCGCAGGAACATATCGAAAGCCGTTATCAGATTGACCCGATGCTGTTTAAACCGAGTGCAGATTTCCTGCTACGGGTAAACGGTATGTCAATGAAAGATATCGGTATTATGGACGGTGACTTACTTGCGGTGCATAAAACCCAGGACGTGCATAACGGCCAGGTGGTGGTTGCCCGTATCGAAGATGAAGTGACGGTCAAACGGTTTAAGAAAGTGGGCAGCAAGATTGAGCTGCACGCTGAAAATGAAGAATTCAGCCCGATCGTGGTGGATTTACGGGAACAGAACTTTACTGTTGAAGGTCTGGCAGTGGGTGTGATCCGTAATAACGACTGGCACTGATTTCCGGGACTGCCGCCTGAAACGGTATCCGCTTAAAAACCACAGTACGCCGGAGACGGACACTGTGGTTTTTGTTTTTCAGCGTCCGCGTTTACGCGGCTCGTCATGCTCATGGTCATGCAGACATTTATCTCTGCGGGTACAGGATTCAATATCATAACAAGGGCGGCAGTATCCGTGCGCCTCAATCACACTGTGGCGGATATGAAATTGTGCAGCGTCTGCCAGCTGACTGATTTGTGAATCAATCGTCTCTCCGTCCCGCTCTGTCACACTGTTACAGCGATCGCAGATAAACAGTACTGAAGTATGGCTGGGTTTATCAAAATGCGGGCACATCACAAAGCTGTTGGTGGACTCAATTTTGTGGATAAATCCCTGCTCCAGCAGAAATTCCAAGCCGCGGTAGATTGTCGGCGGTTTTGCCTGCGGCTCGGTTTCGCGCAGCAGATCCAGCAGCTCATAAGCACTGATGGCTCCGGGCTGGCCGGCAATCAGCTGCAGAATTGATTTTCGCTGAGACGTCATGCGCACACTGCGTGACAGACACAGCGCTTCTGCTTTTTTTAATACAGTCTGAATATCAACAGGTTGCATGACATCACCTTCCGTTAATCAATAAATATATGAACAGCCCACTCTAACATGAATTCCGGCAGAATAACCGGTATCCGCGCTATTTTGTCAAAAAAGGGCTGCCAATTCAGGGCAAATTATGGTGAGCTGCTGGTGCAAACACATAAAAAGCACATGATAATAAAACGGAGTTCTGAATGAGTATCGAAACGGTTCGTGCCTGGTTCGGCACGCATGCCCCGGATGTCACGATTATTGAAACCACACAGCCGACTGCCACAGTCACTCAGGCAGCGGAAGTTCACGGTGTCCGCCCCGGTCAAATCTGCAAAACTCTCTCCTTTAAGCTGACGGATGACAGCGCAATTCTGATTGTGATGGCAGGGGACGCCCGGCTGGATAATAAAAAATTCAAAACACAGTTTGGCTGCAAAGCCAAAATGCTGAATGCAGAGGAAGTGGTACATTTCACCGGCCATCCGGTCGGGGGCGTCTGTCCGTTCGGGCTGCCGGTACCGCTGACCGTTTATGCGGATCATTCACTCCGTGAGTATGACACGGTATTACCTGCGGCGGGGTCGGCTAATTCCGCTGTCCGGCTGACACCTGCGCGCCTGGCGGCACTGACAAACGCACAGTGGCTGGATGTCACCACTCAGCCGGTATAAACAGACAGCACCGCGTCAGCGGTGCTGTAACTCTCTCAGCGTTCCGGTTGCTGGGTATCCGGCTCCGTATTCACGCCGGCGTCAGTACTGCGGGGGATGACGTTATCATCATCAGGCAGATGCTGGCGGGTAAAGAACAGCAGACTGTCTTCTATAAAGTAGTAAGGAGAAACGCCGAAGACCTGGGAGATCCTCAGAATGATTTCCAGTGAAATTTTCGTGCTGCCGATTTCGTAACGGGAGATTTGCTGTTGTGATACACCAATCAGATTGCCCAGTTCTGTTGATGTAACACCGGTGATCCTGCGCATTTTGCGGATTTGCCCGCCGATGAGCTTGTACATCTCGTTAATGCTGGTGTTCAGGTTATTATCTGTTTTATTACTCATTATCATCTGTCAGTCTGGTTAAACAATAATATATTAATGTTTGTCAAATTAAACTTATTCTTCATCACAACCCATTTCATCAAAAAAATAACTAACACTAATATTCAGGACGTCTGCGAGCATTAACAATTTATCCAGAGGAATTAAACTCGCTCCCGTTTCATAACGGGATAGCTGCTGTTGTGAGATATTAATTTTTATTGAAAGCTCTTTGCCTGTCAGACAGTTTTTCAGACGCTGACATTTTATTTTGCCGCCAATAAACATTGCCAACTCATATTTATCATATATTGTCATAAATTATGAAGATAAACGGTTGTCATTAATAATGTTAAAATTTAACTTGACGTATTTATTTCCTCAAATAGTTTCTTTAAAAAGTATAATCGATACCCTTTTAATATGTAATAGATACAAAAAATCAACAAACAAGAAACAATAAAGATAAAAATACTACGTATAAACACTATAACCTCAGCAATTTCATGTTGTTACAAAGAATATCCGGGTTTTAACATCTTACATGAATGATGAGTAAGCGGAATATTCTGATATTTAGTCGGGATTATACCTAATATAAAGATATTGATGCTGATTTTGAGTTCAAAATGGGTGATTTAACTACCTTTTCATGCTTTAGCGGAATGACTGACAATCCGGAAGTGTGATTGTTGTCTTACAATATGGCTGAAGATAGTTTGTTAAATTTTCTGAGGACATTATGAGAAAATGCAAAGGTCAAAATATCTTAATATTTCCATAAAATACATAAAATCAGGCGATAATGTTTGTCAATAATTGTATTGATATGTGTTATTTTGTTTACTTATAAAATAAGTCATGTTGGCGGAAATCTATCCCTTCATTAAATAAAAAATCCGGTTGATTATAATTTCACTATATAATGAAATATACAGCATTATTTTTTCTTTTAATTCACTGGCTTAGTTATAAATGATAGTTGTAAAAAACAACAATTACGTGTATTTTTTGCTGTCGACAGGTGATGAGTGAAATTTAACGGTATGCGGAATTTATTGCTTTTATTGTTAGTTATCGTGTTATTGGGACCATTGGGTATTGATCTTTATTTACCGGCTATTCCGGCAATTGCAAAAGGCCTGGGCAGCAGTGAATCATTGATTCAGTCAACTATCTCGTTGTTTATTCTTGTATTAGGCGCCGGTCAGCTGATCTCGGGACACCTGGTGGATAAATTCGGCCGCAGACCGATGGCGATGGCGGGCATGGTATTGTATATCGCCGGTTCTCTGACTGCCGCCTTTGCGGTGACTCCGGTGATGTTTATCGCATCCCGGTTAATTCAGGGAGCGGGTGTCTGCTGTACCTCAGTGGTTGCTTTTACCTGTGTCCGCGATTGTTTCAACGGCAACGAAGCAGCGCGTGCTTTCGGTTTTTTAAACGGGACATTAAATATTGTTCCGGCGCTGGCACCGCTGCTGGGCGGTATTATGGCGGAATATTACGGCTGGCGGCTGCCCTTTGGTTTCCTGGCGCTGTATGCCTTTATTCTGCTGATTCTGACGGCAAAATATCTGCCGGAAACCCGGCCGGAAAGCAGTGCTCAGCATAAAGAGAACCCGCTGAAGAGCCTGGTTTCTGTGTTGTTCAATAAGCGGTTTTTGATTTTTTCCCTGGTGAATGCCGGGACCATGGGAATGGCACTGACTTATGTATCGCTGGCACCAACTGTTCTGATGGGTGATGCGGCGCTCAGTCCGTTACAGTTTTCGGTTGTGTTCGGTGCTAACGGATTCTGGATCATGGCAGTCAGTATGATCGCCAACCGGGTTATCCGCAGAGCCGGACGGCCTGTCTGTCTGGTTTTCGGTGGTATGCTGATGGCGCTGGGGTGTGCCGGACTGGTATCGGGCCTGGTATTGTTGCCGGGAGAAATGCAGCATCACTGGCTGGTCTATATGTTGCCTGTGGCAACCGCCTGTGCAGGGCTGGCCTTTATTATGGGACCGGCAACCAGCTATGCCCTGGAACCTTATTCTGATAATGCCGGTGTTGCCTCGGCTCTGGCCGGATTTGTTCAGATGGCCGGCGGAGCTGTCTTCGGACTTCTGGCTATTGCATCGCCGTTACCGCCGAAAGCTGCGCTGGCGGTAGTTATGCTGTGCGGTGCTCTGCTGGCATGGAATGCATACCGGGTGAGTAAAAAAGAAGGGCGTATTTCATAATGATATTCCCCGGAACCGGGTTCCGGGGAATATCAGTCTGCATTACCAGCGATAAGAATAGTTCAGACCGGCCTGAGCAGCGTCATTAGTATAATCTGTCTGATGCCAGCCGATATTGATACCTATTGCTGAGTTCGCTGTCATATTAATATTAACCTCAGCATATGCATATGGCTTCACATTACGTGAATTACCGTTATCAAATGTATAAGTACCGATGTAATTTACCCGGCTGGTAAATGCATCGCGCTGATTATTCAGGTTAATATCTATTCCGGCGCCACCATAGAGATCAATATCCGGCGTCAGAGCCTGTCGTATATCGAGACCGGTACGCAAATCAGTACTTTTGTTACCCATCCGGCCATATGTTGCCGCCAGATTGGTATTACTGTTTTCCGTGTATCCGTCTCGGGTTACATTATGGTGACTGATTGCCGCATTCGGAATCAGTTGCGTTGTCTCACTGAGATTAACGCCATAATTAACGGCTGCTTTAAAGCGATACGCTTTTATCGATGAATCACCGCGGCCGGCTTCCGTATTTTTCAGGTGATTACGGGTAATGGTGACATCCTGATTTAAAAATGCACCGGATAACTCTGCCCCGGACCCGGTATTGTCTTTGTTTTCCTGATAGCGGATATAAGCCCCCACGCCCGGATTGTTACTGCCGCGGGTATCATATCCGTCTGTCAGCCGGGTATTATTGGCAAAGTTCAGTGAAGCACCCGCGACCCAGTTTTCAGCCGGGAAACGGAAAGCACCAAATATGCCGGTAGCGACCCGGTGATTACTGCGGACATTATCAAACTGTGAGAAAGCCCCGACGCAATAATTACTATCGCCAATCTGACAGCGGCTTTCTGACAGGGAATATAATGCGCTCTGATACAGATCCAGGACAGAAAACGCAGTTTTACCCGTTTCCGCAATAGCGTCTCCGGTTTTGCCTTCGTCTATAATCACTTCCTCTTCTGTAACCTTATCGCGGACCCACAAAACTGCCCGCCGGAACTCGGTATCTGACTGTGAAATACCGGCAATAACCTCGCCGTCAGCAGATACCCGGTTTGCTTCAGAACGTCCGGTACCATCTGAGCGTAATGTGCCGAGGCCGGTCATTTTCTGGTCACCTGAGCGATACACAAAGGCCTGCTCATCACCGTTATCGGTTTCTGCTTTACCGGCGACGACACGGCCGTCAGGCGATATCGCAAGTGCATCAGAATCCCCGCTGTTATCGCTGCGTAATGTACCGAGTGAAATCATTTTCGTGTCATTCTCACTGAGCCGGTAGGCCTGGCGTGAATGGTTATCGGTATCTGCTGCTCCTGCGATCACTTTTCCGTCAGCAGACATTACCCGTCCGTAGGAGTTGCCGCTGTTATCCTGACGTAATGTGCCGAGTGACGTCATACCTGTCCGGCCTTCAGTATGGCGGAATGCCTGAATTTCACTATTTTCGGTGGTGGCGTGCCCTGTAATGGTGCGTCCGTCAGCACTGATGGCCATCGCCCATGAGTTACCCTCACCATCTGCCCGTAATGTACCGAGCGCAGTCAGTCTTGCGTCACCGTCGTTGTGACGGAACGCCCGGATAATATCACTGCCGTCGACGTTAGAATCTCCGGCGATCACACGGCCATCTGCAGATATCAGCCTGGCATCAGATGATCCGGAGTTATCACTGCGCAGCGTGCCGAGCCCGGTAATTCCGGTATCCCCTTCTTTATAGCGGAATGCCTGCCCTGTCGCGGACGTATCCGTCTGAGAAATACCGGCGATAACCCGTCCGTCAGCGCTGGCAGCTCTGACATAAGAATCACCGGTATTACCGGTGCGTAATGTACCGAGTCTGGTCATTTTTCTTCCGGCATGGCGGAAATGGAATGCCTGCATCCCGCCGTCATCGGTTTCAGCAGAGCCGGTAATGACACTGCCATCGGCAGATATTCCGGATGTTATTGTCATACCGCTTTTATCACTGCGGAAAGAATCGATACTTATCTTTTTTGAGGTGTCAGTATCGTAATAAAATCCATGAGGTGAATCATAATCGATTTCAGAGGATGTATTACCTGTGATAAGACGCCCGTCAGAAGACATACCGGTTATATATGAAGTGCCTTCATTCTCAGGATGGAATGTGCCTAAATCATGTATTTTTAAATCACCTTTTGTTTTTTCATTAAGTACCGGAGAGGAAACCGCACTGAATGACAACAATACAGTTGCAGTTGTAATAACGTATATGTTCATTTTATTTATATATCCATGAGATCACGAACCGGAATGCCGGCGTACATAATATGAAATATTACCTGTTATTGATTGGTTGGAAATATAGTAATAAATATGACGATTGATATCACTGTTAATTATTTAATATGTCATATATTTGAAGGTAATAACTTAAAAACACGTTAAATAGCACTAATACCTGTATTTTAGTAATGAAAATTAATTTTAATCAGAATTATGTAAACCATGATAAATTATATTGATATATTGGTTCTTTATTTTTGACTAATACGGGAAAATTAAATTAATAAAGTATTTTCAGAATAATGATGCGTGTTTTGCTATTGATTTATTTGGAGATTATTATTTATTTGACATAAGTAAATGCCGGGTGTTATTTTTTATGGAATGTAAGAAAATAACTTAATTAAGTTATTAAATTAACAACTCAGTGTAATAAAAGAGACTGCATTCTCATTTTTTATCGTTTCGGATAATACAGGTGTGATATTCCGGTGTCCGGATTATTAATCCGGAATATACATAGTGTTAAAGCAGTCAATATCCAGATGCAGGAATTGTTGGCGCGGATTTCATTTGCAGCAGCATATTGTCTGCTCTCTGTGGTATCATTAACGGCTGGTTTATATCTTTCAGCAGGACCCGGAAATCAGAGGGCTTTGCTGAGATCCGATAAAGCATAAATTCACCCGAAAGAACAGAAATGCACCAAAACACCCCAACAGAAAAAACCAAAGAAAACCAGCGGTTGCGCACCGCGAGCGGCTATAAGAACCTTAACCGTTTCTCCGTGGCACCGATGCTGGACTGGACTGATCGCCATTGCCGTTATTTTCACCGTAAGCTCAGCCGCCACGCGCTGCTGTATACCGAAATGGTGACAACCGGAGCAATTCTGTTCGGAAAAGGGGATTATCTGGCGTATAACGAGGCGGAGCACCCGGTGGCATTGCAGCTCGGCGGCAGTGATCCGGCGGCACTGGCCCAGTGTGCGAAAATTGCACAGGAACGCGGTTATGATGAAATCAACCTGAATGTCGGCTGTCCGTCTGACCGTGTGCAGAACGGAATGTTCGGTGCCTGTCTGATGGGTAACGCCTCACTGGTGGCGGATTGTGTCGCAGCGATGCGGGATGTGACAGATATTCCTGTTACGGTTAAAACCCGGATCGGGATTGATGATCAGGACAGTTATGAATTTCTGTGTGATTTTGTCGGCACGGTGGCGGATCGCGGCGGTTGTGAGATGTTTGTTATCCATGCCCGTAAAGCCTGGCTCTCCGGTTTGAGCCCGAAAGAGAACCGGGAAATTCCGCCGCTGGATTATCCGCGTGTGTATCAGCTGAAAAAGGATTTCCCTCACCTGATTATGGCGCTTAACGGCGGTATTAAAACATTGGAAGAGGCGAAAACCCATCTGCAGTATATGGATGGTGTGATGGTCGGGCGTGAGGCATATCAGAACCCGTCAATTCTGGCACAGGTCGATAATGCCCTGTTTGATGCGGCGCTGCCGGTGACCGATACGGTCGCGGCGGTGGAAGCGATGTATCCGTATATTGAGGCGGAACTGGCGACAGGAACATATCTCGGCCATATCACCCGCCACATGCTGGGAATTTTCCAGGGCATTCCGGGGGCGCGCCAGTGGCGTCGTCATCTGAGTGAAAATGCCCATAAAGCCGGAGCCGATCTGCGCGTGATTGAAGCGGCACTGGAATTTGTTACCCGAAAAAATATAACTGAATAATGATCAGATGAATAATGAACTCTCTGAACAGAGAGTTCATTTTATTTCAATTATAATGAATCAAAGAAGCGGTTATAACATGCGATGATATAACTGATTTGTGCATTGAATGCGTCTTTTATTTCGTCTTTCTGTTCTGGTGTTTCAGCTTTCTTTTTCAGAATAAAAAAGCTTTCCTGCATTAATTGTACAGTGACATCTGCAGATTTCTGAAATGCTGATAAGCTGTTGTTTTTACCATAACATTCAAGAAGGGCATCAAAACGGTTATCCGCTTCATCACGAATCATCTGGAATTCAGCGTTTGTGATTCTGCCATCCTGATAGATGAAATCAACAAGATGATTTATTTCCGTATTATTCATAGTCATTCCTTTTATCAGTGAAAGAGAAATAAGAATAAATATCCGGTGTTAAACAATCAATAAAAATAAATATATAAATTTAATATGAATCAGAGGTATTTATTAATAAAAACCCTCATTTAATAACGAGGATTTTTATTATTAATTAAATAATATATATCTTAAGGAATTAAGATACTGGAGCCGGTCGTTGCACGGCTTTCCAGGCGCTTGTGTGCCAGGGCGGCATCTTTCAGCGGATAAACCTGATCCGCAGGTATGGAAATAGTCAGTTTACCGCTCAGGATCAGATCAAAAATCGCCTTGCTGGCTTCGTTAAGCTCTTCACGGTTGGTGATGTAACCAAAGACGGAAGGGCGGGTCACATACAGTGAGCCTTTCTTATTTAAGATCCCCAGGTCAACACCGGTGACCGGGCCGGAGGCGTTGCCGTAGCTGACCATCAGGCCGCGGCGCTTCAGACAGTCCAGTGACGGCAGCCAGGTATCTTTGCCGACAGAGTCATACACCACACCGACTTTTTCACCGTCAGTGAGTGCCAGCACCCGCTCAACAATGTCTTCTTTATTGTAGTTGATGGTTTCCCAGGCACCGGCAGCTTTGGCTTTCTGCGCCTTTTCATCAGAACCGACGGTACCGATCATCTTCGCGCCCAGCGCTTTGGCCCACTGGCAGGCAATTTGTCCGACACCACCGGCAGCAGCGTGGAACAGGAAGACTTCCCCGGCTTTTACCTCATAGGTTTTGCGCAGCAGATAAAACGCGG
Source organism: Morganella morganii (assembly GCF_041099235.1). GTDB lineage: Bacteria > Pseudomonadota > Gammaproteobacteria > Enterobacterales > Enterobacteriaceae > Morganella > Morganella morganii_E. Next base: position 27,332 of record NZ_JBFZSO010000014.1, read on the forward strand.
TCAGACCTTTCATAAAGCAGGCGGCAGCGGTTTCAAAGCTGATACCGTCCGGCAGAATGGCGAGTTTTTCTTCCGGTACGTTATGGATTTCACTGTACGCACCCAGCGGAGACTGGCCGTAGACCACGCGGTCACCGACTTTAATGTGTTTTACGTTTGCACCGGTTTTCACCACCACACCAGCAGCTTCAGAGCCGACACCGGAAGGGGATACCGGCGCAGGGTACAGGCCGCTGCGGAAGTAGGTATCAATATAGTTCACACCGATTGCTTTGTTTTCCACCTGAACTTCACCCGGCGCCGGGTCTGCCGGCGTAAAGTCACGATAAACCAGCACATCGGTGCCGCCGGGAGCATCAAATTCAATACGTTTAGCCATGGAGGGAACCTCATTCGGAAAAAAAGAGTGACCACTTACCTGCAAGCAGCGCAGAAACAGTAAGCGGGACAGTTAATCATATGATTTATTGTATTTGGCATAATTGCATGTCACTGAAAATTACTCAAGCTTCGTGCAATCAGCGGCAAAGGAGGGCTATACTACCCGCTCTGTCCCGTTCAGGGACGCAGGTATTCTCCCCGGCAGACGCACTGATAAGTAAGAGAGTTTCATGGCCAGATATCCCAAGGACACCAAGACCGACAAACCCCGTGACCATCAGATGGAAGGGCTGAAATTACCGCCGCATTCCCTGGAAGCCGAACAGTCCGTTCTCGGCGGACTGATGCTGGATAACGAGCGTTGGGATAATGTCTCTGAACGTGTGACCGGCGAGGACTTTTTCAGCCGTCCGCACCGGACGATTTTCAGTCAGATGCAGCGCCTGCTCGAGCAGGGACGACCGATTGACCTGATCACGCTGTCTGAAGCACTGGAAACCGGCGGAGAGCTGGAAAATGTCGGCGGGTTTGCCTATTTGGCAGAACTCTCGAAAAATACACCAAGTGCGGCGAACATTAATGCTTATGCTGATATCGTCCGCGAACGTGCGGTGATCCGCGACATGATTTCTGTCGCCAATGAGATCGCTGATGCCGGTTATGATCCGCAGGGGCGTTCCAGTGAAGATCTGCTCGATCTGGCGGAATCCCGCGTGTTCCAGATCGCCGAAAACCGTGCCAATAAAGATGAAGGGCCGAAGGGGATCGAGGCGATTCTGGAAGAAACCGTCGAGAAGATCGAAAAGCTGTATGCTCAGCCGCATGACGGGGTAACCGGGGTATCGTCCGGGTATCAGGATCTGGATAAAAAGACCGCCGGTCTGCAACCTTCGGATTTAATTATTGTTGCGGCGCGTCCATCCATGGGGAAAACCACCTTCGCCATGAACCTGTGTGAAAACGCCGCCATGACCGAAGAAAAACCGGTGCTGATTTTCAGCCTTGAGATGCCCGGCAACCAGATCATGATGCGTATGCTGGCTTCCCTTTCCCGCGTTGACCAGACCCGTATCCGTACCGGGCAGCTCGATGATGAGGATTGGGCGCGGATCTCCAGCACCATGGGTATTCTGCTGGAAAAGCGCAATATGTATATTGATGACTCTTCCGGCTTGACCCCGACCGAAGTCCGCTCCCGCGCACGGCGGATTTTCCGTGAGCACGGCGGCTTAAGCCTGATTATGATCGACTACCTGCAATTAATGCGGGTGCCGTCTCTCTCTGATAACCGTACCCTGGAAATCGCTGAGATTTCCCGTTCCCTGAAAGCACTGGCCAAAGAATTACAGGTGCCGGTGGTTGCACTGTCCCAGCTGAACCGTAGTCTGGAACAACGTGCCGATAAACGCCCGGTAAACTCCGATCTGCGTGAATCCGGCTCTATCGAGCAGGATGCCGACCTTATCATGTTTATCTACCGTGACGAGGTGTATCACGAAAGCAGTGATCTGAAAGGTGTGGCTGAAATTATTATCGGTAAGCAACGTAACGGCCCTATCGGAACCGTCCGTCTGACCTTCAACGGCCAGTGGTCGCGTTTTGATAACTATGCAGGGCCGAGTTATGACGATGAATAAACCGTCTGAATATAATGCGGACGGAATAATAACCCTGACAACAAACAAAACATCAACAACCCCTAACCAAGGAACCCCTATGAAAGCGGCAACAGCCGTCATTGACCGTGGTGCGCTGCGCCACAACTGGCAGCGGATCCGTGCGCTTGCGCCGGACAGCCGTCATGTTGCGGTGGTCAAAGCAAACGCCTACGGCCACGGATTAGTCGAAATCGCCCGTGAACTCAATGAGGCGGATGCGTTTGCGGTGGCGCGTCTGAGTGAAGCGCACGCGTTGCGCGCCGGTGGCATTGTTAAACCTATCATCTTACTGGAAGGTTTCTTCGATGCGACGGATTTGCCGGTTATTGTTGCCAGTCGTCTGGAAGTGGCAGTGCATTTTGAAGAGCAGTTAGTCGCGCTGGAGCAGGCGCAGTTATCGGATCCTGTGAAAGTCTGGATGAAAATTGATACCGGCATGCACCGTCTCGGCGTGCGTCCGGAAGAAGCGGAAGCGTTTTATCAGCGGCTGTGCAACTGCAAAAACGTGCAGCAGCCGGTGAATATCATCAGCCATTTCAGCCGTGCTGATGAAGACGATGCGCAGCCGACAGAAGCACAGATCGCCCGCTTTATGGCATTTGCTGCCGATAAACCGGGGGAAAAATCAATTTCCGCCTCCGGTGGTATCCTGTACTGGCCGCAGGCGCATCTCGACTGGGTGCGTCCCGGGATCATTCTTTACGGTGTGTCGCCGAAAAGCGGTACCGAAGCCGGTGATTACGGCCTGAAACCGGTGATGACCCTAAAATCCCGCCTGATTGCTGTACGTAAACATAAGACCGGGGAAGCGGTCGGTTACGGCGGCACCTGGGTCAGTGATCGTGACACCTGTCTGGGTGTGATCGCGGTTGGTTACGGTGACGGCTATCCGCGCAGTGCGCCATCCGGCACACCGGTGGTGATTAACGGACGCCGTGTTCCCATTGCCGGGCGTGTTTCCATGGACATGATAACTATCGACCTGGGGCCGGATTGTAGTGATAAAGCGGGTGATGAAGTCATTTTATGGGGGGATTCACTGCCGGTGGAGCAAATCGCAGAAGCCAGTGGTATCAGCGCCTATGAACTGATCACCAAGCTGACCTCCCGCGTGGCGATGGAATATCTGGACGAATAAAATGTGACGCGATATGTTCTGATAGTGAGAAAAATGACAATCAGGAGTATCGCTTGTGTTCGAACATGTAGACGCCTACGGCGGCGACCCGATCTTAACGCTCGTTGAGCATTTCAAACAGGATCCCCGGAAGGAGAAGGTCAATCTCAGTATTGGCCTCTATTACGACGATTCCGGGGTGACTCCGCAACTGAACAGCATCACACAGGCAAAACAGCGCTATAACGCACAGGATAGCGGGGCCTCCCTGTATCTGCCGATGGAAGGTTTTGCCCCTTACCGCAGCGCGGTACAGACGCTGCTGCTGGGCGATGACAGCGGGCTTATCCGCCAAGGCCGTGTGGCGACGATCCAGACGCTGGGCGGATCCGGTGCACTGAAGATCGGCGCGGATTTCCTGTACCGTTATTTCCCGGGATCGGATGTCTGGCTCAGTGATCCGACATGGGAAAACCATCAGGCGATCTTTGCCGGTGCCGGATTTAAAACTCATTATTATCCGTATTTTGATCCGCAGACCAAAGGCGTGAAGTTTGACGAGATGCTGGCAACATTTGAGATGTTACCGGCAAAAAGCATCATTTTACTGCATCCGTGCTGCCATAACCCGACAGGTTCCGATCTGACACCGGAACAGTGGGATAAAGTTGTCGCGGTGGTGAAAAAGCGGGAGCTGATCCCGTTCCTGGATATTGCTTATCAGGGCTTCGGCAGCGGGATGGAAGAGGATGCTTATGCTATCCGTGCCATGGCGGCGGCAGAGGTACCGTGTTTCGTCAGTAACTCATTCTCAAAAATCTTCTCGCTGTACGGTGAGCGTGTGGGCGGGCTGTCTGTTCTCTGCCCGACACAGCAGGAAGCAGAGCGGGTGCTGGGTCAGCTGAAAGCAGGTGTGCGCCGTGTCTATTCCAGCGCACCGTCTTACGGGGCAAAACTGGTTTCTGAAGTGCTGAATGATACTGCGCTGAAAGCACAGTGGCTGGCGGAAGTGGAGACAATGCGCAGCCGGATCGCAGAGATGCGGACAGTGCTGGTGGATACCCTGAAAAACACACTGCCGGAGAAAAACTTTGACCATCTGCTGCATCAGCGCGGAATGTTCAGTTACACCGGGTTCAGTCCGGTGCAGGTTACTGCACTGCGTGAGCAGCATGCGGTGTACCTGGTCGGTTCCGGGCGTGTCTGTATGGCGGGGGTGAACCGTCATAATGTGGATGTGATTGCGCGGGCTTTTGCGGCGGTCAGCCGTTAATCCTCTGCAATAAAATGATGATGCGCGGAATAATTCTGTTCCGCGCCTGTCTCAGCGCAACTGACTGTCTTTACTGCCGCGCCGGTTATAGCCGCTGAATGCGGCCTGCTTTTTATCTGCTTCTGCCTGGCAATTCACACACAACTGCACACCGGGTATTGCTTCACGCCGTGCCTGCGGGATCGGGTCACCGCACTCTTCACAAAACAGCGCGCTTTCCCCTGTCGCCAGCTGGCTGCGCACCCGCGCGACCGCATCATCCAGTGTGGCATCAATCTGCTCCTGAACAGCAGAATCACTTGCCCATCCGCTTGCCATATCCGCCTCCTGTTTCCGGTGGTTGCCTGATACTTTATTTTATCACGGGTTGCTTATTATTTCACCAGAACGGAAAGCGGACAAAAAAATACCGCAGTAAACGCTGCGGTATTTTCAGAGGCGGGAGAAAATTAATAGCCTCTTTTCAGGATCGGCTTCAGGAAGCGGGCGGTGTGTGAGCGTTCACATGCTGCCACCTCTTCCGGGGTACCGGCGATCAGGATTTCACCACCGCCGCTGCCGCCTTCCGGGCCTAAATCCACAATCCAGTCTGCAGTTTTAATCACATCGAGGTTGTGTTCGATAACCACAATACTGTTGCCCTGATCGCGCAGCTGATGCAGTACCGCCAGCAGCTGTTCGATATCCGCGAAGTGCAGACCGGTGGTCGGCTCATCGAGGATATAGAGTGTCTGCCCGGTGCCGCGTTTGGACAGTTCCTTCGCCAGTTTCACCCGCTGCGCTTCACCGCCGGAGAGGGTGGTTGCCGATTGCCCGAGGCGGATATAAGAGAGGCCGACATCCATCAGGGTCTGTAATTTACGCGCCAGCGCCGGGACGGCATCGAAGAATTCACGGGCTTCCTCGATAGTCATATCCAGCACTTCGTGGATATTCTTCCCTTTGTATTTCACTTCCAGGGTTTCGCGGTTATAGCGTTTGCCTTTGCACTGGTCGCACGGCACATACACATCCGGCAGGAAGTGCATTTCCACTTTCAGTACGCCGTCACCCTGACAGGCTTCGCAGCGGCCGCCTTTAACGTTGAAACTGAACCGGCCCGGCGTGTAACCGCGTGAGCGGGATTCCGGTACGCCGGCAAACAGTTCGCGGACAGGGGTGAACACGCCGGTATAGGTCGCCGGGTTTGAACGCGGGGTCCGGCCGATAGGGCTCTGGTCGATATCAATGACTTTATCGAAATGCTCCAGACCTTCGACAGACTTATATGGCGCAGGCGTAATGGTGGTCGCGCCGTTGAGCTGTGTCTGGGCAATCGGGAACAGGGTGTCATTGATCAGGGTGGATTTCCCTGAACCGGAAACCCCGGTAATACAGGTAAACAGCCCGACCGGCAGATTCAGGGTCACATTTTTCAGGTTGTTGCCGCTGGCACCGGTGATAGTCAGCATTTTGGCCGGATCTGCCGCATTGCGTTTTTCCGGGATGGTGATCCGGCGCTCACCGCTGAGGAACTTCCCGGTCAGGGAATCCGGCGTGCCGATAATATCCTCCAGCGATCCCTGAGCCACAATCTCCCCGCCGTGAACACCCGCGCCCGGGCCGATATCGATAATATGATCAGCGGCGCGGATAGCATCCTCATCATGCTCCACCACAATCACGGTATTCCCGAGATTGCGCAGATGAATCAGGGTTTCCAGCAGGCGGTCATTATCACGCTGATGCAGGCCGATTGACGGCTCATCCAGCACATACATCACGCCGACCAGACCGGCACCGATCTGACTGGCCAGACGGATACGCTGTGCCTCGCCGCCGGACAGGGTTTCTGCGGAGCGGGAGAGGGTCAGGTAATTCAGACCGACGTTAACCAGGAATTTCAGGCGATCCTGAATCTCTTTCAGCACTTTTTCGGCGATTTTCGCGCGCTGGCCGCTGAATTTCAGGTTATTAAAGAAATCCATCGCATGCCCGATACTGAAATCAGAAATCTGCGGCAGTGTGGTGTTATCGACAAACACAAAGCGGGCTTCTTTTTTCAGACGGGTGCCGCCGCAGGAAATACACGGACGGTTGCTGATATATTTGGCCAGTTCCTCGCGCACGGCCATGGATTCCGTCTCTTTATAACGGCGCTCCATATTGTGCAGCACACCTTCGAACGGATGATGACGGACTGTCACATCACCCCGGTCATTGGAATATTTAAACTCAATGGATTCACGACCTGAACCATTGAGGATCACTTTCTGAATTTTGGCCGGTAACTCTGAATACGGGGATTCAATATCAAACTTATAATGATCCGCCAGAGACATCAGCATCTGATAATAATAAAAATTACGGCGATCCCAGCCGCGGATAGCCCCGCCGCCGAGTGACAGATTCGGGTTCTGCACCACGCGATCCGGATCGAAAAACTGCTGAACACCCAGACCGTCACAGGTCGGGCAGGCACCCGCCGGGTTGTTGAAGGAGAACAGGCGCGGCTCCAGCTCACTCATGCTGTATCCGCAGACCGGGCAAGCGAAATTCGCCGAAAATACCAGTTCTTCGGCGCTGTTATCTTCCATATCGGCGATAATAGCCGTACCGCCGGACAGTGTCAGTGCCGTTTCAAAGGATTCCGCCAGGCGCTGTGTCAGATCATCCCGGACTTTGAAACGGTCAACCACCACTTCGATGGTGTGTTTGATCTGCAGTTCCAGTTTCGGCGGATCGGAGAGATCACAGATTTCCCCGTCGATCCGCGCACGGATATAGCCCTGCGCCGCCAGGCTATCGAGCAGTTTGGTGTGTTCGCCTTTGCGTTCTTTGACGACCGGCGCCAGCAGCATCAGGCGCTTGCCTTCCGGCAGGGTCAGCACATTGTCCACCATCTGACTGACCGTTTGTGCTGTCAGCGGAATATCGTGATCCGGACAGCGCGGCTCGCCCACACGGGCAAACAGCAGACGCAGATAGTCATGGATCTCGGTGATAGTCCCCACGGTGGAACGCGGGTTATGGGAAGTGGATTTCTGCTCGATGGAAATTGCCGGGGAAAGCCCTTCAATATGATCCACATCCGGTTTTTCCATCAGCGACAGGAACTGACGTGCATAGGCGGACAGAGATTCCACATAGCGGCGCTGCCCTTCGGCATACAAGGTATCAAAGGCAAGGGACGACTTCCCGGAGCCGGATAACCCCGTGATAACAATCAGTTTATCACGCGGAATAATGAGGTTGATATTCTTCAGATTGTGGGTACGGGCGCCCCGTATATCGATATTATCCATGTACCACTTCCCGGGAGTTTCAGATAGCGAACAATTTATTCAGCCTGATATTATTGCACATAATTTACTGAATGGATATCCAGTACCAGAAGAAATCTGTGTATAATGTCAGCAGCGTTTGCCTGACAGCTGATTGCATTTTGCGCAGCAGATTTTAGAGAAGACACGCAAATCTGAAAAGGAAATATGTTGCGGACAGATCGACTTCATAAAAATTATCCGGACGTGTTAGACTAGATCCTTATATTGTTACAGACAAATTTCATCGGGAGCATTTCATGGCCAGCAGAGGCGTCAACAAAGTCATTCTTATCGGGAACCTGGGTCAGGATCCGGAAGTGCGTTACATGCCTAACGGCGGTGCGGTTACCAACATCACACTGGCGACATCAGAATCATGGCGTGATAAACAAACCGGCGAAATGAAAGAGAAGACCGAGTGGCACCGTGTGGTGATCTTCGGCAAACTGGCAGAAATTGCCGGTGAATATCTGAAAAAAGGTTCACAGGTTTATATCGAAGGTTCACTCCAGACCCGCAAATGGCAGGATCAGAGCGGCCAGGAGCGTTACACCACAGAAGTCGTGGTGAATATCGGCGGCAGCATGCAGATGCTGGGCGGCCGCAGCGGCGGTGGCGACAATATGTCTCAGGGCGGCGGCTGGGGTCAGCCACAGCAGCCACAACAAGGCCAGCAGTTCAGCGGCGGCGGTAACCCGCGCCCGGCACAGCAGCCGGCAGCAGCAGCGCCGCAAAGCAATGAACCACCAATGGATTTCGATGACGATATTCCGTTCTGATCCGGATCCGCTGAAAGTACCCTGTATCTGCGGGGTATTTTTTTGCCCGGAGTTTTTGAATCCGGCCCGGAACAGACAAAAAAATACCCCTTATGTCGGTGACAGTAAGGGGTGATGTCTCATGCCGTTGGATGAACACATGAGATTGCCCGGGGTTAACAGGCAGTGTAGCTTATGTTTTTATAAGTCCTGTTTTTGTCCTGTTCGTCTGATTTTTCATCATAACGGGTATTTTTATTATAAGTGTCTGTCGTAATCGGATGTATGTTTGCGCTTATTAAAGAAAAACCCAATAGAATCATTGGGTATCAATAAGTTATATACTCAATTTTTATTAAAATATGATAAGAGGCTTAAAGAGCATGTGTCGGATTACGTTTTATCGGTAAACCTGAAACGTGACAATCACGACAGTAATTATATGTGATTTATATCACATAAAAACGGTTATTTTAGCCTGTTTTGTAATTTCAATGTAATTTAAAAGTCAATTTGTAACAAATAATTCACATTAAAATGATGTTCTGTTTCCTGACTGGCCGGATGAGTAAAGCCTGTTTTTGCCCCATTGAGCAATAAAACAGATAAAGAAACGATTTTTAGTGACTGGCAGCGATAATGTGAACACAAGCTGCTTCAGGTTATTTCACAGCAATATATTCCGCTGCAATTTCCTGAAATTGAGTTTTATAGCTCCGGATAATGCCATGCCACCCCTTTTTTATCGCTGTTTCCCTTGTGAAATAGTGCTATTTCACACTGCTGCAGTAAATTGATTATTTTAATATATTGTGACAAATCAATTGGTTAGTTGTTTTTTGTTTTTATGCCAGTGATTTATCAGTGATGGTGATCACAATTCAGCGGCTGAATAAAAAATAAATGAAAAAAGGCTTGTACAGATTTCATTCTTATGTTTTTTTAAAGTACGAACCGAATTTATTCATACACAATTTACTGTTGAGAGATATCCCGTGAAACCATTCACCCGTCCGCAAAACGTACTACTAACAACCGCGCTATCAGACGCGGTTGTCGTCGTGCGTGTGGTAGTGGTGGTGGTGGTCGTCGGCAGCGCGCCGTAACGGGCTGGGATCAGCAACAGGATCACTAACCCCGCCGGCGTAAACCGAGCGGGGTTTTTTTATGTCAGGCTCCGCGAAACTGAACCGGTTGTTAAGAAAAGGATGATGTTATGGGAGCTTCACAGCAGACTCAGGCAAAAACCCGGAGGACGGGGGCGGAATTAATTATCCGCATGTTAGAACAGCACGGGATCACCTCTGTATCCGGTATTCCGGGCGGCGCGGCGCTGCCGCTGTATGATGCACTGGGTAACAGCCGGATCCGGCATATCCTCGCCCGTCATGAGCAGGGCGCCGGGTTTATCGCACAGGGTATCGCCCGCACCACCGGCAAAGCGGCGGTGTGTATCTCCTCCAGCGGGCCGGGCGCGACCAACCTGATGACCGCTATTGCGGATGCCAAACTGGATTCTGTTCCGCTGGTCTGTATCACCGCGCAGGTGTCCTCGCCGATGATCGGTACCGATGCCTTCCAGGAAGTGGACACTTACGGCATGTCTATCCCTATCACCAAACACAACTACCTGGTGCGCAATGTTCAGGATCTGCCGGGCATTATCGCCGATGCATTCCGTATTGCGGAATCCGGCCGTCCGGGCCCGGTATGGGTGGATGTGCCGAAAGATGTTCAGGCCGCCATCATTGAGATTGATGAATTGCCGCCAATCATGCCGAAAGATCCGTTGCCGCTGTTTGATGCGGAAAAAGTCACTGAAGCTGCCGCGATGATTAATCAGGCAAAACGCCCGATTCTGTATATCGGCGGCGGTATTGTCGCTTCGCAGTCCCAGCAGCTGGTGCAGAGCTTCGCCGAGCGTGCAGGGTTGCCGACCACCATGACACTGATGGGACTGGGCACCATCCCGCAGCAGCATCCGCTCTATCTGGGAATGCTGGGGATGCACGGCGCGCGTTATACCAATATGATTTTGCAGGAATCGGATTTGCTGATTGTGGTCGGGGCGCGCTTTGATGACCGCGCGATCGGCAAGGCCGAACAGTTCTGCCCGGATGCCAAAATTATCCATGTGGATATCGACCGTGCGGAGATCAGCAAGATCAAACAACCGGATATCGCGATCAACGCGGATGCCGGACAGGTTCTCGCCATGCTGCTGCCGCAGATTGAGGTGAATACCCGTCAGGCGTGGAATGATCATATCACGCAGATCAAACAGGAATTTCCGCTGGAGCAGATTAATAAATCCGATCCGTTAAGTCATTTCGGATTGATCGCTGCTGTGGCGGATGCGGTGGATAATGATGCCATCATCACCACTGATGTCGGTCAGCACCAGATGTGGGTGGCGCAGGCGTATCCGTTATGCCGTCCGCGTCAGTGGCTGACCTCCGGCGGACTCGGAACAATGGGCTTTGGTTTACCGGCGGCGATTGGAGCTGCACTGGCAGAGCCGTCACGCAAGATCGTCTGCTTCACCGGGGACGGCAGTATCATGATGAATATTCAGGAGATGGCGACCGCCGCCGAGCATAACCTGGATATCAAAATTATTCTGATGAACAACCAGGCGCTGGGGATGGTTCACCAGCAGCAGACGCTGATGTTCAACGAGCATATTGTGGCATCTGCCTATCCGTATCAGACTGATTTTGTGACAATTGCCAAAGGCTTCGGATTACACACCTGTGATCTGAATAAAGAGAGTGATCCGCATGCTGCATTGCAGGCGGCGATTGATCGCCCCGGGCCGTGTCTGATCCACGCATTAATCGATGTCAGTGAAAAAGTGTGGCCGATGGTATTGCCGGGTGATGCCAATATCGATATGGTCTCAGCGTGATGACGGAGAACAGAATCATGGAAAAAAATAATCAGCCTATCGCTCTGGAACTGGTTGTCCGCAACCACCCCGGTGTTATGACACACATTTGCGGTCTGTTTGCCCGCAGGGCGTTTAACGTGGACGGTATTCTGTGTCTGCCGCTGCCGGGACAGGATCACAGCCATATCTGGCTGCTGGTGAAATCGGATGACCGGCTAAGCCAGATGGTCAGTCAGGTGGAAAAACTGGAAGACGTGCAGGACGTGAAATACAACGAAGATATCAGTATCTTTGAGCAACTGAATAAATACATTCAGTAGAGTGATAAAACCGGGCAGATAAGCCCGGTTTTTTGTCTGCGGTTACGGCGATGTCTGGCCGATATGGGAATAGGACATAATCAGTGTGCCGCTCAGCTCGCCTTCCATGCAGATATAAGAGTGGGGAATATCACAGGAGAACGCATAGAAATCCCCCGGTTCCAGCAGCACAGTCTGATCGTCATTAAAGCGCATCATCAGCGTACCCTGATGGATAAGAATATGCTCATGGGTGCCGGTGCTGTGCGCGGGGCTGTTAATAATCGCACCGCGGATCATCTTCAGGTGCCAGATCTCCGAAATATTCCCCATGCCGACACGGAATTTAAAATCTTCCGCATATTCCCCTTTAAAGACTTTATTTTTTTCGTAACGGGGATAACCTTCATTACTGGCGGTAAACAGATCCCCCAGCGGAAAACGCAGTGCGACGGCAATGGCCTCCAGTGTATCGATACGCGGATTGGAATCACCGGATTCCAGTTTGGAGAGCGCGGCTTTCGAGATGCCGGAGAGTTTTGAAAGATCATTGAGCGACAGGTTACGCGCCTGACGCAGCAGTTTGACCTTCTGGCCGATGTGGGCACTGGTTTTTAGCATAATGTAATTGATACCAATGAAATTTGCAGGGAAAGCCTGTTAGTATTGCACACTTGTTGTACAACGGTAAGCCGTGATTTTCCGGAAAAACAGGTCTGACAGGTGATACTATCAGATGAAAGCGTCCGGCATGGTGATAATTAACATATGTCATTAAACGGGTGCTCACCATGATCTATACCCTGCCATGGGCAGATTTTTTCATCTGTTTTACGGTTCTCTTCTTCGGTTACCTGGTCTTCGGTATGGTCGGCTTTGGCTCTGCGCTGATCTCAGGCCCGGTACTGGCCTTCTTTATTCCTGTCTCACATATTGTGCCGATGCTGGCGCTGATGGATCTGGGCGCGGCGGTGATTAATGTCACCCGCGACGGGCGCAAAGCCGATTTTGCCGAGCTGAAATGGATGGTGCCGCTGATGATAAGCGGCAGTCTGATTGGTGCTGCGATCCTGCTGAAAACGCATCCGGATCTGCTGGCGGTGTTCCTCGGGGCTTTTATTGTTCTCTATGCACTCTATTCCCTCTTTATTAAGAAGGCTGTGCGGCATTACCCGCAGAAATACATTATTCCGTTCGGGATCGGCGGCGGTATTCTGAGTGCGCTGTTCGGGGCGGGCGGGTTTGTTTATGCCATCTATTTTGCCGGGCGGATTGAGGATAAAAACCGTTTTCGTATCACGCAGACCACTCTGATTGGTTTCAGTACATTAACCCGGGTGATTATTTTTCTGATCATGGGCATCTATTGGAGCAGCGAAATCGCCATTACCGCGCTGTTGTTCCTGCCTGCGATGGTGGCAGGAATTGTCCTCGGGCGGCATATCACCATGCGCATCCCGAAAGAGGCATTTTTCCGTTTTCTGAATATAGTGATCCTGCTGGCCGGGCTGACGTTGCTTATCAGCAATCTGGTGCACTGACAGCCGTCAGCGCAGCACTTTTTTAGCACATTGCCGGGCGCGCAGCTGTTCGTCCGGGGTTTTGCTTTTACTGAAACAATCACGGTAACGGGCGGCATAGGCACTGTATTGCGCCTGCGCCTCCGGCAGCGGCAGGGACAGCAGGTGATTGATAAAAGTAAAACTGCCGACCTCCGCATGCTGATAATCCACCGGGTTTTTCCACTCCCCGCCCCAGCGGAGAAAACCGTGGCTGAAGACCAGCGGCAGCACCGTTTCTATTTTTCCGTCACGGATATTTTCTCTGTTGGTCAGCGCTGCGGCGGATTGCGGCGGACTGATGGTCACACGCCCGTTTTTCTCGCGGAAGCGGTAAGGGTTTTGCTGCGGATTAATGTCGATCGCCATGCCGTAAGCGTGTTTTGACCAGGCTTTCTGACTTGCCTGACGGCGGCCGTTAAATGCCGACGTATTATTGGCAGCCATGGATGACTCATCATCCCCGCCGAAGGCTTCTATCGGCAGCACACTGTGCAGCGGGAATTTCTGCCGGTACAACTCATCAAACAGCGCTTCCGTTTCAGGGGCGATAATATCGGCGACAGTAATTGTACCGGTGCGGGTTTCGCCCTCAAAGGTGATAAACCGGACGTCCACATTGACCAGCCGTTCGCAGGGCACCGGGTTTTCTGCTGTGATCATACCAAGTGCGGTCATGGCACGGCAGGTGTCGGGGCTGAGCGGAGTGATCGCCGCCTGTGCTGCCGGTAATGCAGAACAGAACAGGCTCACAGGGAGGAAAAAAGCAGTCAGTTTCATCATATATTCCGTCATCAGGTACCGGGACGGATGATGATAACCCGTCAGCGGCACAGAGGTGAAAAAATTCCCGGATTTGGCCTTGATTATCAGGATTTTTCCTAAGATAATCGTTTGCCTCAAAAAATCACATCTTTTCTCTGTAAAAAGCCAAACGTTTGCGTTATGTGTGTCCGGTTTTTTTATCCGGAAACCGGCGGATTTTTTCTGAAAACGCAATCGTTTACGTGATGTGACACAAAATTCATTAACACAGGTGATGACATGTCTGCGACACAGCCGCAAAGCGGGTGCAAATTAGACCAATTTTTTAAACTGACTGAGCGCGGCACTACTGTCCGCCGTGAAGTTCTGGCCGGGCTGACCACATTCCTGGCGATGGTGTACTCGGTGATTGTTGTGCCGGGTATGCTCGGCCAGGCGGGTTTCCCGCATACGGCGGTCTTTATCGCCACCTGTCTGGTGGCCGGATTCGGCTCCCTGCTGATGGGGTTGTGGGCGAACCTGCCGATGGCTATCGGCTGTGCGATTTCCCTGACCGCCTTTACCGCATTCAGTATGGTACTTGGTCAGAATATCCCGATCCCGGTTGTGCTGGGGGCGGTGTTCCTGATGGGGGTGCTGTTTACTCTGATCTCTGTCACCGGTATCCGCACGTGGATCCTGCGCAATATTCCGATGGGTATTGCCCACGGCACGGGGATTGGTATCGGCCTGTTCCTGCTGCTGATCGCCGCCACCAATATTGACCTTGTGGTCAAAAACCCGAACGCGGGTATGCCGGTGGTGCTGGGGGATTTCACCTCTTTCCCTGTAATGATTGCACTGGCCGGTCTGGCGGTGATTTTCGGCCTGGAGCGTCTGAAAGTCCCGGGTGCGGTACTGCTGGTTATTATCGCCATTTCCGTTATCGGGCTGATTTTTGACCCGAATGTGAAATATCAGGGCTTTTTCAAATTACCGTCTCTTGGTGATGACGGGCTGTCACTCTTCTTCAGTATGGATATCATGGGCGCACTGAAGCCGCTGGTGTTGCCGACAGTTCTGGCACTGGTGATGACGGCGGTGTTTGATGCGACAGGTACGATCCGCGCGGTTGCCGGTCAGGCAAATCTGCTGGATAAAGATAATCAGATCATTAATGGCGGCAAAGCACTGACAACTGACTCAGTCAGCAGCATTGTGGCCGGTGTTGTCGGCGCGGCTCCTGCGGCGGTGTATATCGAATCTGCGGCTGGTGCCGCTGCGGGCGGGCGTACCGGTCTGACCGCGACGGTAGTCGGTGTGCTGTTCCTGCTGATCCTGTTCCTCTCTCCGCTCTCTTATCTGGTTCCTGCCTATGCCACAGCACCGGCACTGATGTATGTCGGCCTGCTGATGCTGAGCAATGTCAGCAAACTGGATTTCGGTGACTTTGTCGGCTCTATGTCCGGTTTACTGTGTGCGGTGTTTATTGTGCTGACCGGTAACATTGTGACCGGGATTATGCTCGGTTTCGCCTCACTGGTTATCGGCCGTATCGCCGGGGGAGAATGGCGTAAGCTGAATATCGGCACTGTTCTTATCGCAGCTGCATTGGTGGCGTTTTATGCTGGTGGCTGGGCAATTTAAGTGATAAATCACCACGTAACGGAAGCTGGTGGTGACGATACGCTTTATTTATACGATTTGTCTCAAAATACTAATTAATTGCCCGAATTAATGGCCTGAGAAGATAAAATAGCAGTGGCGGATAACGCATCCGCCACTGCTTTTTTTGTATGATAGTGGCAACCGGCGGTAATTTTTTCTCCTCCGGGCTCTTATTGCGGTTTTTTTGCCGTTATTAACAGTATCTTTTTGTCAGCGGGCTGATGAAGCCCTAAGTTCAGTAAGGGTAATATGGAAATATTCTTTACGATTCTTATTTTGATTCTGGTCGTGTCGGTGTCCGGTGTTCTCACCAAAATGATCCCGTATCGTATTCCGTTACCCATCATTCAGATCGCGATGGGGGCTCTGCTTGCCTTCCCGCAGTTTGGTCTGCATGTCACGTTCGACCCTGAACTGTTTCTCGTCCTGCTGATACCGCCGTTGCTGTTTGTTGACGGCTGGAAAACCCCGACCCGGGAATTTATGCAGAAAGGGCGGGAAATCTTCATCCTGGTGCTGTTCCTGGTGCTGGTCACTGTTATAGGCATCGGGTATCTGATCTACTGGCTGATGCCGGGGATTGAGCTGATCCCGGCCTTTGCCCTTGCGGCAGTGCTGTCTCCGACAGATGCTGTGGCGCTGTCGTCGATTGTCGGTAAAGGGCGTATTCCGAAACAGATGATGGGCATTCTTGAAGGGGAGGCGCTGATGAACGACGCCTCCGGCCTGGTCGCGCTGAAATTTGCCGTGGCGATTGTCATGGGCACGATGATTTTCTCGGTTACCGGGGTCACGCTGGAATTCTTCAAAGTCGCTATCGGCGGTCTGCTGGCCGGGGTGGCTGTCACCTGGCTGTACAGTAAATCGCTGCGTCTGATGAGCCGCTGGAGCGGGGATGACCCGGCCACACAAATCGTCTTTATGTTGCTCCTGCCGTTTGCCTCTTATCTGATTGCGGAACACATTGGTGTGTCCGGTATCCTGGCCGCCGTGGCGGCGGGGATGACCATCAGCAAATCCGGCGTGATCCGCAATGCGCCGCTGGCGATGCGTCTGCGTGCGGATAATGTCTGGGGGATGCTGGAGTTCGTCTTTAACGGCCTGGTCTTTATTATGCTCGGCCTGCAATTGCCGGGGATCTGGCAGGTGTCGGTCATTGAGGCAGAACTGGATCCGACCGTGGAAACCTGGATGCTGTTTACCGCGGTTATCGTTATCTATTTTGCCCTGCTGGTACTGCGTTTCTGCTGGCTGTGGATGATGAAAACCGTCAGCCGCCTGACCTTAAAACGCAAGCCGCTGGATTTCACTTTCTACACCACCCGTGAACTGTGGCTGGCATCATTCGCCGGGGTACGCGGGGCGATAACGCTGGCGGGTGTGCTCTCTATCCCGCTGTTCCTGCCGGACGGCACACCGTTCCCAGCGCGTTATCAGATGGTGTTTATCGCCGCCGGGGTGATTATCTTCTCGCTCTTTATGGGGGTGGTATCGCTGCCGTTCCTGCTCAAAGGGATGCATGTCGGTGATAAACAGGCGGATGCCAATGAAATCCGCGCGGCGAAAGCAGCGATGGCGGAAGTGGCGATTGTCAGTATCGGCAAGATGGAAGAGCGTCTGTCCGCCAGTTCGGACGAGGCTCTGGATGCGGAAGCCATCAGTGAAGTGGCCTCCAGGGTGGCCGGGCATCTCAGGCGGCGTACTGCCGGTGATGATGAGATGGAATATAATCTCCAGGTGGAAGATCTGGAGCGCCGTTTCCGTCTGACCGCACTGCGTGCCGAGCGCGGGGAGCTGTATCACCAGCGTGCGACCCGTAATATCAGCAATGAAACCCTGCAACTGCTGCTGCATGACCTGGATCTGCTGGAAGCCCTGCTGGTTGAGAAAGAAACATAACCGATGCCGTTACTGATTATTACCACGATCCTGTGGGCCGCATCGTTCAGCCTGATTGGCGAGTATCTCGCCGGTCAGGTGGACAGCTGGTTCTCTGTGTTAGTCCGTGTGTCGCTGGCGGCACTGGTTTTTCTGCCGTTTCTGCGCTGGCGCGGGATCGCCCCGAAAGTCATTCTGATGTATATGGCGGTGGGTGCCTGTCAGCTTGGTATTATGTATCTCTTTGTTTTTCATGCCTACAACTACCTGACAGTCGCGGAATTCCTGCTGTTTACCGTGCTGACACCCCTGTATGTGACGCTGATTTATGATCTGCTGGAGCGGCGCGGGCTGCGCTGGGGTTATGTGTTCAGTTCGCTGCTGGCGGTGATTGGTGCGGCGGTGATCCGCTATGACCATCTCAGTGATTCTTTCTGGACAGGGCTGATTCTGGTGCAGCTGGCGAATATCTTCTTTGCCATCGGCCAGGTCGGTTACAAGCGGCTGATGGAAGTGCATCCGCTGGTGCAGCGCACGGCGTTTTCCTGGTTCTACCTCGGTGCCTGTGTGGTGGCGCTGGCGGGCTGGCTGCTGTTCGGTAATTTCGCCAAAATGCCGTCCACGCAGTTACAATGGGGTGTCCTGCTGTGGCTGGGGATCGGGGCATCCGGGATCGGTTACTTTATGTGGAACTACGGTGCCACGCAGGTGGACGCCGGAACACTCGCGATCATGAACAACATGATGGTTCCGGCGGGGTTACTGGTGAACTTTGCCATCTGGCAGCAGCATCCAAACTGGCTCACGTTCAGCATTGGCGCAACCCTGATTGTGGCATCCCTGTGGGTACACCGGGTGTGGATACTGAAGCCGTCTTTACAAAAGGCAGATTGTCCACCGCGTGCTGACGCGTCTCACGAATAAACGACTCAACAGCCGGCTGACGCTGCTCCCCGCTGCGGTTTGCGGCATACAGCCGGCTCCACAATCCGTCCCCTAAGGTTTTGGTCACCACCATCCCCTGTCTTTCAAAATTCTCCACCGCCCAGTGCGGCAGGGCGGCGATCCCCATACGGGCGGCCACCATCTGGATCATCAGCAGGGTGTTATCCACGGTTTTTATCTGCGGGGAAATACCGGCAGGTTGCAGGAAACGCCGCCAGATATCAAAGCGCTGACGCTGCACCGGATAAATCAGCAGGGTTTCTGCTGTCAGATCCTGCGGCTGGATATGCAGACGGCGGGCCAGCGGATGATCCGGTGCCACCACCAGCTTCACCTCATAATCAAACAGCGGCGTGTATGTCAGCTTCCCGTTGTGCTGCTCATCAATATCGGATGTCAGCACCACATCGAGTTCGCGTTTCAGCAATTCCGGCTGCGGATCAAAACTGACCCCGGAAGTGAAATCGACATTAATCTGCGGCCAGCTCTCGCGGAAATGCGCCAGAGCGGGGGTCAGCCACTGAATGCAGCTGTGGCACTCAATCGCCACGCGCAGCGCTGTCAGTCCCGGCTCATTACATTCACGGATAGCATCTTTCACCAGCGGCAGTACCTGCTCCGCCAGCTGTAACAGTACCTGTCCCTGCGGGGTAAATTGCAGCGGCTGGGTTTTGCGGATAAAAATCCGGTAGCCGAGCCGGTGTTCCAGCTCACTGAACTGATGGGAAAGGGCGGATTGTGTCTGATGCAACGCACCTGCTGCTCCCGCGAGCGACCCTGACTGATTCAGTGCCTGAATCGTTTTTAAATGTTTTATTTCTATCATGAGGAACCTTCAGGTTAGCGATGAAGAATTTGCGCTTGTTTCTTATACAGTACCCGTTGATTATGGATGTGTAAACATCTGGATGGCTAAATGATAGGATTTTTTATGACGACACATAATCACACTCTGGGTTTTCCGCGTATCGGTCTGAAAAGAGAACTGAAAAAAGCGCTTGAAGGTTACTGGGCAGGGCAGATTTCACAGGATGAGCTGCGCGATACCGGTCGTGAGTTACGCCGCCGTCACTGGCAGCTGCAAAAAGAGGCCGGGGTTGAATTGTTACCGGCCGGGGATTTCGCCTGGTACGATCATGTTCTCGGCACCAGCCTGCTGTTCGGCAATGTGCCGCCGCGTCATGCCGGTGCAGACGGGAACATTGACCTCGATACCCTGTTCCGTATCGCCCGCGGCCGTGCGCCTTCCGGTGAACCGGCGGCTGCGGCAGAAATGACCAAATGGTTTAACACCAACTATCACTACATTGTGCCGGAGTTTCAGCGCGGGCAAACCTTCACCGTGAGCTGGCCGCAGCTGTTTGATGAAGTGGATGAGGCACTGGAGCAGGGCTTTGCGGTGAAACCGGTGCTGCTCGGCCCGGTGACCTATCTGTGGCTCGGTAAAGTGAAAGGTGCTCAGTTTGACCGCTTATCATTACTGCCGTCACTGTTAGAAGCCTATAAAACTGTGCTGGAAAAACTGGCGCAGCGCGGTATCGAGTGGATTCAGATTGATGAACCGGCGCTGGTGCTGGATCTGCCGCCGGAGTGGCAGGATGCTTACCGCACGGCATATGATGCTTTGCAGGGACATGCAAAACTGCTGCTGACCACCTATTTTGACGGAGTGAGTCATCACTTACCGCTGATCCGTGAGTTGCCGGTGCAGGGGCTGCACGTCGATTTCGTCGCGGGCGGTGATGATATTCAGGCTATCCACGATGCATTACCGGCGGACTGGCTGCTCTCTGCCGGTCTGATTAACGGGCGCAATGTCTGGCGTGCCGACCTGCGGCAAAAATATGATGTAATCGCCCCGCTGGCCGGAAAACGCGACCTGTGGATCGGTACATCCTGCTCATTGCTGCACAGCCCGATTGATCTGCGGGATGAAACCAAACTGGATGAAGAAGTCAAAAGCTGGTTTGCTTTCGCACAGCAGAAATGTGAGGAACTGGCATTGCTGACCCGTGCGGTCAACAGCGGCTCGGCAGATGATATTGCCGCGCTGGCGGAATACAGTGCCCCGATTACCCGCCGCCGCGATTCTTCCCGTGTTCACAATGCGGCGGTGGCTGCCCGGCTGGCTGCGATAACCGCCCGCGACAGCGAACGCGCCGCGCCGTATGCCGAACGTGCAGAGGAACAGCGCCGCCGTTTTAATCTGCCGCTGTGGCCGACCACCACAATCGGATCTTTCCCGCAAACCACGGAAATCCGCGGGCTGCGTCTGAATTTCAAAAAAGGGAATATCGATAAAGCGTTCTATCGCACTAATATCTCTGAGCATATTAAGCAGGCAATTAATGAGCAGGAACGGCTCGGACTGGATGTGCTGGTTCACGGTGAAGCGGAACGTAATGACATGGTGGAATATTTCGGCGAGCATCTCGACGGCTACGTCTTTACGCAGAATGGCTGGGTGCAGAGCTACGGCTCGCGTTGTGTGAAACCACCGGTCATTATCGGGGATATCAGCCGTCCGGAACCGATCACCGTTGACTGGGCGACTTACGCGCAATCCCTTACCAGCAAGCCGGTGAAAGGCATGCTGACCGGGCCGGTGACCATTCTCTGCTGGTCATTCCCGCGCGAGGATGTCAGCCGTGAAACCATTGCCAAACAGATTGCTCTGGCGCTGCGTGATGAAGTGGATGATTTGCAGAAAGCCGGAATTGGTATTATCCAGATCGATGAGCCGGCACTGCGCGAAGGGCTGCCGCTGCGCCGGGCAGAATGGGCGGAGTATCTCACCTGGGCGGTGGATGCCTTCAGGCTGAATGCCGCAGTCGCGGAGAATGACACTCAGATCCACACCCATATGTGTTACTGCGAATTCAATGACATCATGGATTCTATTGCGGCGCTGGATGCGGATGTGATCACCATTGAAACATCACGCTCGGATATGGAACTGCTGGAAGCATTTGAAGATTTCGATTATCCGAATGAAATCGGGCCGGGTGTTTATGATATTCACTCGCCGAATGTGCCGGAAGTAGAGTGGATTGAAGCCCTGCTGCGCAAAGCGGCGGATAAGATTGCCGTGGAGCGTCTGTGGGTCAATCCGGACTGCGGCCTGAAAACGCGCGGCTGGGATGAAACCCGCAAAGCCCTGGCGAACATGGTGGAAGCGGCACGCCGTCTGCGGGAAAATCCGCTGACATCCCGCTGAGTTTATTTATATAAAAGAAGAAAAAAGCCGGTCAGTGATGACCGGCTTTGTGTTACGTACTGTCAGCGGAGCGGACGGAAATCCGGCCCGCTGAAACAGCGTGTTGCCCGGCCGCGTTCGATCTGGTGATGTGACCGGTGACGCTCGCCGTTCAGTGATGCGGACTGCTGTTGCTGATACTGGCTGAGATGCCATTCAATCAGGCGGCAGGCCAGTTTTTTGTTGGCGTGCTGGCTGCGTTCAGACTGCACTTTAACCGTAATACCGGTGGCAATGTGCGTGGCCCGGACAGCGGATTCAGTCTTATTCACATGCTGACCGCCCGGTCCCTGTGATTTCAGACGTTCAAAGATGATTTCACTGTCTGATACCGCCTGCGGCGCAGTAAAACGGCGGATGCCGATAAACCAGTTTTTACGCCGGTGTTTCGGGCGGAACGGGCTGGCACACTGCCACTGCAATGTCCCGCACCAGCGATCCGCCAGAGTATCCGCATGCTCTCCGTCCAGTGACAGCAGGGCGGAATGCAGGCCGTGCGGTGACGGCATTTCCTCCGCAATGGTCACGGTGACCGATGACTGTGCGGCCTCCTGCAAAAAGAGACGCAGAGCGTGCTTCACCGCCAGACAGCACTCCTCAGGGCCGTGAGCGGCAGAAAACTGTAATAACATCAGCAGCACTCTCCGCTCGTTTTGTAGGTCAGCAGTGGTTTCAGCCGTGCCACCACGGTAATCAGCCCGGCACCTGACAGGCTTTCAATCACTGTTTCAATGGATTTATAGGACTGCGGTGCTTCCTCATAAATCAGCTGCTTACTGGCACAGATCACCCGGCTGCCGAGATCGGTGCGGGATAACTGTGCCGGGGTATAGCGGTGAGAAAGGCGTCCTTTGCACTCGGTGCGCATCCATTTACGTCCCGCGCCGTGCGCGAGAGAGTAAAGGCTGTCAGCGGTTGCCTGTGGTTTCACCAGATAACTGTAATCACCGCGCGAGCCGGGGATCACCACATAATCATGAGCCACCGGGGTGGCCCCTTTCCGGTGCAGCCAGCCGTCACGGCCGTTCACCGTGCAGGCTTCCACCAGGTTGTGATTGATATCGAGTACCACCTCACCGTTGGTACGCAGCTGCTGCATCATCCGCAGCGCAATCAGCGCCCGGTTGTGTTGTGCAAAATCCAGCGCCTGCTGATGTGCGGCCAGATATTCCGCCGCTTCCGGCGTGTTCTCTGTCAGCCCGTCGTGACTGAACTGCTCAACATGATGACGCAGAACCATCTGCCCCAGCCCGCGTGAACCGCTGTGAACCAGCAGTATCACACGCTGTTTATCCAGCCCGGACGCAGCAAACAGCCCGTCATCACAGACTTTATCGATTTGCTGAAACTCAGCAAAATGATTTCCGCCGCCGACAGAAGACAGAGAGGCGGCAAACGGATGTGAAGCGAAGTGATCGCTCACATGCTCTGCCAGCCAGTCTGCATCTGCATGGTCATGCATGCTGCGCAGTTGCTTTTCGGCTTTGTCCGCGTTGAGTTTGCTGATTTTCAGCTCAGTCTGATACAGCGCCATACCGCAGCCGATGTCGTTACCGACCAGTGCGGGATAAAAACGGCCTTCAGAGAAAAATGCCGCACCCACCGGATAGCCTCTGCCGGGATGCAGATCCGGCATACCGGCAACCGCCGTCATACCCGGTAATTGTGCGGTGGTGATCAGTTGTTGAATCGCGTTACTTTCGATCCACGTCGCATCAGAGGCGATATAAGAGACGCCCGGCGCGACAAAATGCATATAATTGCCCATAATCCATTCCGGAAAATAGTGAAAATTCTGGTTTATGGCGGGCAGTCAGGAAGAAACAGAGAGGTAACAGGGACGGGTAATACGGGGAAATAACGTTGTAATACCGGTGTGATAATCAGTTCTGCAAGAGCCCGCAAAGAGTGCACAGTAATGTTGTCATATGAACCTCCTTACGTTCTGAAAGTGACAGGTCAGCACGCATCGCGTACCGGAATGGTGCGGATAGTAGAGTGAGGCGGATAAAAAATCAACCTGTGTTTTTCTTTTTCACAGAGCAGTCCGGCGACATTTTCAGCATAAACCGCTGTTTGTGTGATGTGAATTGCATTTTTATGTAATTGATTCATCGTTGCGTATCAATGAAGTGATAATAATCACTAAATTTTGTGTGGTGACACGCTACAGTGTCCTCAATAATCATTTTTTCGCTAAGGAGTTCAGGATGGCTGATGTATTTCATTTAGGTTTGACTAAAGCAGATTTACAGGGTGCGACGCTGGCTATCGTACCGGGCGATCCGAACCGGGTCGAAAAAATTGCCCGCCTGATGGACAACCCTGTTCATCTCGCGTCTCTGCGTGAATTCACCTCATGGCGCGGCGAACTGGACGGCAAAGCGGTCATCGTCTGCTCAACCGGTATCGGCGGTCCGTCTACCTCTATCGCGGTGGAAGAGCTGGCACAGCTGGGGATCCGCACATTCCTGCGTATCGGTACCACCGGTGCAATTCAGGAAAACATTAATGTCGGGGATGTCCTTGTGACCACGGCTGCCGTGCGCCTGGATGGTGCAAGCCTGCACTTTGCGCCGATGGAATTCCCGGCCGTGGCTGACTTTGAATGCACCACCGCGCTGGTAAATGCAGCGAAAGCAGCCAAAGCAACAGTTCATATTGGTGTGACCGCTTCTTCTGATACTTTCTATCCGGGCCAGGAGCGTTATGATACCTTCAGCGGCCGTGTGACCCGCCGGTTCAAAGGATCAATGAAAGAGTGGCAGGAAATGGGCGTGATGAACTTTGAAATGGAATCCGCCACACTGCTGACCATGTGCGCCAGCCAGGGACTGCGTGCCGGGATGGTTGCGGGCGTTATCGTTAACCGTACCCAGCAGGAAATTCCTGACGAAGCGAAGATGAAGAAAACCGAATCCAATACCCTGGATATTGTGGTGGAAGCCGCCCGTCATCTCATCTGATCGTTACCGGTTTCATGAATCAAGCCGTATCGCCGGGTTTTCCGGTGGTGCGGCTTTTTTTTAATCATTCATTCTGTAAATCTGATACAGTGATCGTGCCGAACATACTGATAATAATGATAAAGAGGTATCAATGACCAGACAGCCATTACCGCATCCTTCCGTACTGCCGCTCGACGGCGGGATCAATTTCCGTGACCTGGGAAACAAAGTGCTGCCGGACGGCAGTAAAATCAAACCCGGCCTTCTGTTCCGTGCCGGGGCGTTGGATCGCCTGAGCGACAACGACTTAACCCGGTTGACAGAGCAGAATCTGTTTCAGATCCTGGATTACCGCGACAGTGGTGAAATTGCTGATAAACCGGACCGTCTGTGGAATGGCGCTCTGTACACGAACGCACCGGCAAATCCGATGTCAAAGGAAGTGGATGCTAACCTTGAGAAGCTCGGCAATGAAGCGCTGACGGAGTTTGACCCGAAAGCCTTTATGCTGCGCCTCTATGAACTGCTGCCGCTGGGCAACCCGGCGTATCATGCACTCGGTGATATGCTGCGCAACCCGGAAAAAGGCGGCATTGTGCAGCACTGTGCGGTCGGCAAAGACCGGACAGGTGTGGGCTCGGCACTGGTGCTGTTTGCACTCGGCGCGGATACCGATATGGTGATGGAAGATTACCTGCTGACCAATGACACACTGGCACCTTACCGCCATGAACTTCTGGCGGAACACGCGAAAAATATGCCGGAAGCGGTGGTGGAGAAATTCGCCTATGTTTACTCCGTACAGCCTGATTTCCTGAATACTGCACTGAAAAGCATTCATTCGCATTATGGCAGTATTGATACCTGGCTGGCGAAAGATATCGGGCTGACAACAGCAGTCCGCGACAAAATCCGCAACCATTTCCTTGAATAAGATCAGACAGTAAGGGGGATTTTCTGGCACCGGCAGATATTATCACCACCGTCACCGCGTTTGTCCGTGAACATGAGTTCTGGGCACTGCCGATTGTTTTCGTGCTGGCATTCGGTGAATCTCTCGCATTTCTTTCCCTGTTGTTTCCGGCAACGGTGATTCTGCTCGGGGTCGGGGCACTGATCGGGGAAGGCGGGCTGAATTTTCTGCCGGTCTTCCTCGCGGCGGCCACCGGTGGCTTTTTCGGCGACTGGATCTCCTATTACATCGGCTACTACTACAAGGACAATGTCCGTCATATGTGGCCGATTTCACGCTCCCCGCAAACCCTGGTCAGAGGGCATCAGTTCTTTGAAAAATGGGGAATATGGGGTGTCTTCTTCGGGCGCTTCTTCGGGCCGTTCCGTGCCGTGGTACCGCTGGTGGCCGGGATCTGCGCGATGCCGCAGCGTCATTTTCAGCTGGCGAACTTGTCTTCTGCCGTGATCTGGGCATTCGGCCTGCTGGCCCCCGGCGCGTTCGGGCTGAAATGGATGGCCGGACTGATGGGCGGATAGCGCCGCATTTTCACCGGATTACATTGATTTTTGCGTGACGCGCCGAAAAAAACGGCGGACAGTAAAAAGACAGTGGACATCTGTACAGTGCTATTTTACCGTAAGCGGCGTAAGTGACTCGCGGAGGAGACGGCCATCGTGGATATTCAGTGGCTTTATGGTTTTATCGGCATTCTGAGCGGTATTCTGCTGGGCGGCGGTGTGGTCTGGTTCAGTCTGCAACAGCGGCTGGCGGACAAAAACCGGCTGTTACAGGATAATATTGCGCAACTGGCTCTGCTGGATGAAACCCGGCGTCAGGCTGCATACTGGCAGCAGGCCAGGGAGCAGAGTGAGCAGTCACTGGAAAATGCCCGTCATATCAGCGCACAGCAGGAAGCGGAAATCCGTGAGCTGGCCACCCGGCTGGAAGAAAGCCGCCTGGCCGCCGAAGAAAAACAGCGGCTGCTGCTTAACAGTGAGCAGCGGCTGAATACTCAGTTTGAAAACCTGGCCGCCCGTATTTTTGAACAGAGCGGCCGCCGGACAGATGAACTCAACCGCCAGAGTCTGTCCATGCTGCTGCGTCCCTTCCGTGAACAGCTGGATAACTTTAACCGGCAGGTACAGGAAAGTTACAGCCAGGAAAGCCGCGAACGCCACACCCTGACACATGAAATTCAGCGCCTGCAACAGCTTAATCTGCGGATGGCGCAGGAAGCAGTCAATCTCACCAATGCCCTGAAAGGCGACAATAAAATGCAGGGTAACTGGGGGGAAACCATCCTTGCCCGTATTCTTGAAGCCTCCGGTCTGCGCGAGGGCCATGAATTTGCCACCCAGGTCAGTCTGAAAAATGAACAACAAAGCCGTTATCAGCCCGATGTGGTGATTTACCTGCCGCAGAACAAACAGGTGATTGTGGATGCCAAGGTGTCGCTGGTGGCTTATGAACGTTATTTCAACAGCGACACTCCGGAAACCCGCCAGGCGGCACTGACGGAACATATCAACTCTGTGCGTCAGCATATCCGCGGCCTGAGCCGCAAAGAATATCAGGATCTCAGCGGGATTAACTCGCTGGATTATGTACTGATGTTTATCCCTGTCGAACCGGCATTTCTGGCAGCGGTCGGGCAGGAAAGTGTGTTACTGGACGAAGCCCTCAGAAGCAATATCATGCTGGTCAGCCCGTCAACATTGCTGGTGGCGTTGCGGACAATCGCCAATCTCTGGCGTTATGAACATCAGCATGAAAACAGTCAGGCGATCGCACAGCGTGCCGCCCGTCTGTATGACAAACTTCGCCTGTTTACCGAGGAAATGGACGGCATCGGCCAGGCGCTGGATAAAGCCCAGAGCACGTACCACGGGGCGATGAAAAAACTGACCACCGGCCGCGGAAATCTGTTGTCACAGGCAGAAAGCTTCCGTGAGCTGGGCGTTGAGGTAAAACGCCCGCTGGATGAAATTCTGGTGCAGAAAGCCCGTCTCAGTGAACAGCAGGATACCGCTGGGGATGAACCGCCGGAGGTGGCGGCTAATTTCGCAGAACAACACAATGGGCATAGGGTTTTGCGGTAAAGGCTGATACACTTTTCCGATCACTAATTCATGCACACAGGCAAAACAGGCAAGAAGAGAATGGAAGAGCAATCCCGGGATACAATCGATTTTGGTTTTCGCACTGTAAACAGAAACGAAAAAGCAGGTATGGTGGCAAACGTCTTTCATTCTGTTGCCGCAAAATACGATCTGATGAATGACCTGATGTCTTTCGGCATCCATCGTGTCTGGAAACGTTTTACTATTGATGCCAGTGGTGTCCGCCGTGGTCAGCGGGTGCTGGATCTTGCCGGCGGAACCGGTGATTTCACTGCAAAATTCTCCCGTATGGTCGGCGAAAACGGGCAAGTGATCCTTGCGGATATTAACGACTCCATGCTGAAAATGGGCCGGGAAAAGCTGCGTAACCACGGGGTTGTCGGCAATGTGAATTATGTTCAGGCGAATGCCGAAGAACTGCCGTTCCCGGATGATTACTTCAACTGCATCATCATCTCTTTCGGGCTGCGTAATGTCACTGATAAAGACAAAGCACTCCGCTCCATGTTCCGTGTGTTAAAACCGGGCGGTCGTCTGCTGGTGCTGGAATTCTCCAAACCGGTGATTGAACCGCTGAGTAAAGTATATGACGCATACTCCTTCCACGTGCTGCCGCGTATCGGGCAGGCGGTTGTGAATGATGCGGACAGCTACCGCTATCTTGCCGAATCTATCCGTATGCATCCGGATCAGGAAACCCTGAAAGGCATGATGGAAAATGCCGGATTTGAGCATGTTTCCTATACCAATATGACCGGCGGCATTGTGGCGCTGCATAAAGGATTCAAATTCTGATATGGCCGATACGTTTGCAGAAAATATCCCGTCTCCTGTCAGTCCGCAGGCACTTTATCCTGTGGTTGCCGGATTTCTGGAAACGGTACTCAACCGGCTGCTGTACAGCGAAACGGTACTGAAACCGGCCCGCGCCCGTCTGACCGGCAAAACACTGACTCTCCGGCTGACAGAGCCGGATATGCAGTTCACGCTGATCTTCAGTGAAAAGCAGCTGGATGTGATTTCCCGCTGGGAAGACCCGGCGGACTGTGTGCTGCAAACCCGTTTTCTCACTCTGCTGAAACTGAAGGATAAACAACAGCTTTCTGCACTTATCCGGCAGGGTGATGTCATTATTGACGGCGATATGCAGGTCATTCAGCACTTTTCAGCGCTGCTGGATATGGCGGAATGGGATCCGGCACATTATCTGGCACCGTATACCGGTGATATTGCCGCGCAGACACTGACTCAGATTGCCGTAAAAGGCGGGCAGTTTATCCGTCGGGCGGTATGCCGCCAGCAGGAATATCTGACCGGTGCGGTCACCCGTGAGTGGGCGCTTGCTCCTTCCGCGCTGGAAGCCGCTCATTTCTGTGATGAAGTTGCGGATGCCGCACAAACCGCAGATGAACTTGAGGCGCGCCTTGCCCGTCTGGAAAAAAGAACAGGGAGCGGGTATGAGACCGAGTGAAATAAAACGCCTCTATTTTATCATCCGTACCCTCCTGAACTACGGGCTGGATGAGCTGATCCCCAAAAACCGCCTGAGCTGGGCTATCCGCCTCTGGCGCCGTTCACTGTTCTGGATGCCGAACAAGCATAAAGACAAAGTGCTGGGTGAGCGTCTGCGTCTGGCGCTTCAGGAGCTGGGACCGGTATGGATAAAGTTCGGGCAGATGCTTTCCACCCGCCGGGATCTGTTCCCGCCGGCCATTGCTGACCAGCTGGCGCTGCTGCAGGATCGCGTTTCATCATTTGACGGCAATCTGGCAAAAAAAACCATTGAAGATGCCCTGGAAGGGCCGGTGGAAACCTGGTTTGATGATTTTGACATCACACCGCTGGCATCCGCCTCGATTGCTCAGGTGCACACTGCGGTTCTGAGAGAAAACGGACAGGCGGTGGTACTAAAAGTGATCCGTCCGGATATCCTGCCGGTGATTCAGGCCGATATTCATCTGATGTACCGCCTGGCGAACATGGTTCCCCTGTTACCGGACGGCAGACGACTGCGGCCGAAAGAAGTTGTCCGTGAGTATGAAAAAACACTGCTGGATGAGCTGAATCTGCAACGCGAAGCGGCTAATGCCATTCAGCTGCGGCGTAATTTTGAAAACAGCCCGATGCTCTATGTGCCGGAGGTTTATCCGGATCTCTGCCGTGAAAATGTGCTGATCATGGAGCGTATCTACGGCATTCCTGTTTCTGATATTGCGGCTCTGCATGAGCAGGGCACTAATATGAAGCTGTTAGCTGAGCGTGGCGTTCAGGTCTTCTTTACGCAGGTTTTCCGCGACAGTTTCTTCCATGCGGATATGCATCCGGGTAATATTTTTGTCAGCCGTGAGCATCCGGACGATCCTCAGTATATCGG
This sequence comes from Morganella morganii, assembly GCF_041099235.1. Taxonomy (GTDB): domain Bacteria; phylum Pseudomonadota; class Gammaproteobacteria; order Enterobacterales; family Enterobacteriaceae; genus Morganella; species Morganella morganii_E. Next base: position 57,460 of record NZ_JBFZSO010000014.1, read on the forward strand.
TATCGACTGCGGTATTGTCGGTTCACTGAATAAAGAAGATAAGCGATATCTCGCGGAAAACTTTATTGCCTTCTTTAACCGTGATTACCGTAAAGTGGCTGAGTTGCATGTGGATTCCGGATGGGTGCCGCCGGATACCAATGTGGAAGATTTTGAATTTGCTATCCGTACGGTGTGTGAACCGATTTTTGAAAAACCGCTGGCAGAAATCTCTTTCGGTCATGTGCTGCTGAATCTGTTTAATACCGCCCGGCGCTTTAATATGGAAGTTCAGCCGCAGCTGGTTTTATTACAGAAAACCCTGCTGTATGTTGAGGGGCTCGGACGCCAGCTCTATCCGCAGCTGGATCTGTGGAAAACCGCGAAACCATTCCTTGAGTCGTGGCTGAAAAGTCAGATTGGCGTGAAAGCCGTGATCCGCAGTATCAAAGAAAAAGCACCGTTCTGGGCAGAAAAACTACCGGAATTACCGGAACTGGTGTATGACAGTCTTAAGCAGCAGCGCCGTCTGCAGTCCGGTGTTGAGCGGCTGGCAGAGCAGATGAAACAGCAGCAGGCCGCTCAGCGGAAAGCGAATTTCTCCCTGGGCATCGGAGCGACGTTATTTATCTGTGCCGGGCTGTTTTATCTGGCCGGTGCACCGGTTGCACCATGGGTGCTGATGTTTTTTGGTGCGCTCACCTGGGTAACAGGATGGTGGCAATCCGGTAAAATGAAGTAAAGATTGAGTTAAAGCAAAGTTTCAACCTATGTTGTGTATTTCCGTATACGGCTGTGGTTGTATATAATGAAGTAAGTAGGTCCATATCAATTTGAGGTAAAACTAATGGCCGGTATTAATATTTGGCAATTGTTAATTATTGCTGTGATTGTTGTACTCCTGTTCGGAACAAACAAACTCCGTACCCTGGGATCTGATTTAGGCGCATCCATCAAGGGCTTTAAAAAAGCTATCGGTGATGAAGATCAGAATAAAGCAGATACAACAACATCCGGAAAAGACGCGGATTTTGAACAAAAAAATATCGCAGAAAAGAAAGCTGATTCAGCTGAGCAGCCAGAGAATAAAAACAAAGAGCAGGTATAACCCGTGTTTGACATCGGTTTTGGTGAACTGATCTTAGTATTGGTTATCGGACTTGTGGTTCTGGGACCTGAACGCCTTCCGGTTGCTGTGAAAACAGTAGCCGGCTGGATCCGTGTGATGCGTTCAATGGCTGCCAATGTGCAGAATGAGCTGACCCAGGAACTCAAACTTCAGGAGTTGCAGGATAACCTGAAAAAAATGGAAGAGCAGGCCGGTAAAGCCATTTCACCTGAATTGAAGGCATCGATGGATGAACTGAAAGAAGCAGCAGATACATTACGCCGCTCTTATCAGGAACCGGTGGATACACTGAAAAAGCAGCTCGACCCGGAAGCACTGGCTGACCAGGAACTTGACATCCCGTCTGCCCGTCCGGCATCAGCCGGCTCTCCGGCGTCGGAAAATCCGGCTCCGGCAGCCCCATCCCCGGTGGCTGCAGAAGAAATCCCGGCCCGGCCATCACCGGAAATCAGTGACACAGAATCTGTACCGTCACCGGTAACTGCTGCTGCGTCAGATTCACAGAAACATTAATAGATTACGGTAAAAGTACGTTATGGCTGTTGAAGACACGCAACCGCTGATCACTCATTTAATCGAATTACGAAAACGCATTCTCAACAGCCTGATTGCAGTCTTTGTTGTGTTTGTTGCGTTGGCGTATTTCTCAAATGATATCTATCAGCTGGTATCCTCGCCGCTGGTGAGCAAACTGCCGCAGGGCTCGAACATGATCGCAACGGATGTTGCATCACCGTTCCTGGCGCCGATCAAGCTGACCATCATGGTCTCCATTTTTATTTCGGCACCGTACATTCTGTATCAGGTCTGGGCTTTTATCGCACCCGCGCTGTATAAGCATGAACGCCGGTTATTAATGCCGCTGCTGTTTTTCAGCACTGTGCTGTTTTATATGGGGATGGCATTTGCGTATTTTGTTGTCTTCCCGCTGGCGTTTGGTTTCTTTACCTCGACAGCACCGCAGGATGTGGTCATTGCGACAGATATTAATAACTATCTCAGCTTTGTCATGGCGCTGTTTATGGCGTTTGGTATCTCCTTCGAGGTGCCGATTGCCATTATTCTGTTGTGCTGGAGCGGTGCGACGACCGTTGCCTCACTGAAGCAGAAGCGGCCGTATATTCTGGTCGGGGCTTTTGTGGTGGGGATGCTGCTGACACCACCGGATGTATTCTCGCAGACGCTGCTGGCTATCCCGATGTATCTGCTGTTTGAAGTCGGTGTGTTCTTTGCCCGTTTCTATGTACCGCGCAGTAAAGAACAACCGCAGGATGAAGAAGCCGAAGAGTAACGCTATACTGCTTCAGGTAAAAACCGCCTTAACAACAGGCGGTTTTTTGTTTCCGGGAGGCGGAAAATACTCAGAGTTTCCGGATAAAGCTGGTGTTATCCACTTTTTTAGTCAGCTCTTTACTGATCAGCGTCAGCAGCAGCACCGAACGGGTGTCACCGTCCGGCTCCTGATAAATTGCCTCCAGGCCTTTAAACATCCCTTCGGTGATTTCCACAATATCCCCTGGTTGCGGAACATTTTGCTCCGACAGGCTGATACATTCGGCATTTTTCAGCTCTTCAATCAATGATGCGGGAACAACCGCAGGCAGCGGTCCGAAACGGACGAAATGATTGACGCCGCGCGTTGAGTTAATCGTGGTTGTATGAATAATTTCGGGATCAAAAGAAATAAACAGGTAATTCGGGAACAGGGGCTCATTGACCGTCACACGTTTGCCGCGAACCACTTTTTCAATATTTGCCATCGGTGTCAGGCATTCCACCTGCTGCCGCTGCAAATGTTCCATTGCCCGCGGAAGTTGTCCGCGTTTGCAGTACAATAAATACCAATCCTTCATTACGCTATCCAACACAAACGGGGCTTATATAAAGCCTGATAATAACAAATTTGTTTTACTATGAATGCAACAAATGGCGATTTAAGACAAATGAGTGTGAATTCAGTCCCTTATTTGAGTTGCTTTTTACCGTAGAATGATGTCATTTAATGAGTTATAAACTAATTATCATATTTATGATGACAGAATAATAAGGGCAATGTCGATGGACATTTTTTTACTCAGTAACGGCAAACTTTCCGGTAACCCGCAATGGCTCAGTTATGCACAGGATCGCATCCGGACAATGATAAAAACCCGCGGGATCCGCTCTGCAGTGCTGATTGCATATGCCGTTATCCGTGCTGATCACGACCAGCGTGCCCGTGAACTTTCCGAAGCGCTGGGCATTGATGTTACCTGTATCGAACATTTTGATTCCCCGGTTCAGGCTGTCGAAAATGCGGAATGTATTCTTGTCAGCGGCGGAAATACCTGGCTGCTGAATCAGTTACTGCATGAAAATGGCCTGGTTGTGCCGATCCAGCGCGCGGTTCGTGAACGAAATATCCCGTATATCGGCTGGAGTGCCGGGTGTAACGTTGCCACGCCGAGTATCCGGACCACCAATGATATGCCGGTTCGTAACTGCGTGGTGATGCCGTCTCTGGGGCTGTTCCCTGTTCAGATTAACCCTCACTATATTGACGCGGTGATCAGCGGCCATATGGGGGAAACCCGTGATGAGCGGATTGCGGAATTCTGTGCCATCAATCCGGATGAGATTGTTGTGGCGCTGCGTGAAGGTAGCGGCTTCCATATCACCGGAAATGAGCTGCACTACTTCAGCGGCAAAAATGAAGGATTCAAACTCTTTCAGCACAACAAAATATTCCCGGAACAATTCGATACCAGCGCTCTGGCAGACCGGGTTCCGTTCCGCTGCTGCTGATCCCTGTACTTGTAACAGTGGGCGGGATTCCTATAATGGAGTCCCTTCCACCTGCTGACAGATTAATAACATAATGAAATATCGGGACCTGAGAGATTTTCTCACCATTCTGGAAAGTCAGGGCGAGCTTAAACGGATCAAAACTGAAGTCGATCCTTACCTCGAAATGACGGAAATTGCTGATCGCACACTGCGTGCTGGCGGCCCTGCATTGCTGTTTGAAAATCCGAAAGGTTATTCAATGCCGGTGCTCTGTAATCTGTTCGGCACAACCAAACGGGTTGCGATGGGAATGGGGCAGGAGGATGTCAAAGCACTGCATGATGTCGGTAAATTGCTGGCTTTCCTGAAAGAACCGGATCCGCCGAAAGGGTTCCGTGACCTTATCGATAAGCTGCCGAAGTTTAAGCAGGTTCTCAATATGCCGACCAAACGGCTGAGCTCCGCGCCGTGTCAGACGCATGTTTTCACCGGCAATGACGTGGATCTGACAAAAATCCCGGTTATGCACTGCTGGCCGGATGATGCGGCACCACTGATCACCTGGGGGCTGACCGTCACCCGCGGGCCGTTTAAAGATCGCCAGAATTTAGGTATTTACCGCCAGCAGGTGCTGGGAAAAAATAAACTGATTATGCGCTGGTTATCGCATCGCGGCGGCGCACTCGATTTTCAGGAATGGTGTCAGGCACACCCGGGAGAACGCTTCCCGGTTGCGGTGGCTCTGGGTGCTGACCCAGCAACAATTCTCGGCGCGGTGACTCCGGTTCCGGATACCTTGTCCGAATACGCTTTTGCCGGGTTACTGCGCGGTAATAAATCCGAAGTCGTGAAATGCATTTCTAATGATCTGGAAGTTCCTGCCGGTGCTGAAATTATCCTTGAAGGGTATATTGAGCCGGGTGAAACCGCACCGGAAGGGCCGTACGGGGATCATACCGGCTATTACAACGAAGTGGATGATTTTCCTGTCTTTACGGTCACACATATTACCCAGCGTGATGAACCTATCTATCACTCAACCTATACCGGCCGTCCGCCGGATGAACCGGCAACGCTGGGTGTGGCCCTGAATGAAGTGCTGGTGCCGATTTTGCAGAAACAGTTCCCTGAAATTGTCGATTTTTATCTGCCGCCGGAAGGGTGTTCATACCGCCTGGCCGTTGTCACCATGAAAAAGCAGTATGCGGGACATGCAAAGCGGGTCATGATGGGAGTCTGGTCGTATTTACGGCAATTTATGTACACTAAATTTGTCATTGTCTGCGATGATGATATCAATGCCCGTGACTGGAATGATGTGATCTGGGCGATCACTACCCGGATGGATCCGGCCCGGGACACTGTCATGATGGAAAATACCCCGATTGACTATCTCGATTTTGCATCTCCGGTATCGGGGCTGGGATCGAAGATGGGACTGGATGCAACAAATAAATGGCCCGGCGAAACCTCGCGCGAGTGGGGCAAACCGATTGTTATGACCGATGAAGTCAGACAGCGTGTTGACGCCATATGGGACGAATTAAATATTCTCGATAATTGAGGGAGCACATGGCAACGTTAAACTGCAAAGTTACCTCTGTTGAATCTATAACGGATACGGTATACCGCATAAAATTATTACCGGATGGTGATTTTTCATTCAAAGCCGGACAATATCTGATGGTGGTGATGGATGAACGGGATAAGCGCCCGTTCTCAATGGCATCCGCGCCGTCATCCCGGCAGGAAATTGAGCTGCATATCGGTGCATCCGAATTTAATCTTTATGCTATGGCGGTGATGGACCGGATCCTGGATAACCGCCGGGTGACCATTGATATCCCGCACGGCAACGCCTGGTTCCGGGAAAACAGTGACGCACCGATGCTCCTGATTGCCGGAGGAACCGGTTTTTCTTACACCCGTTCTGTTCTGCTGGCGGCACTGGAAGAAAATCCGCAGCGTGATATCACGTTTTACTGGGGTGCCAGAGAGCATGTTTATCTCTATGACCTCGGTGAATTGCAGGCTCTCGCCGAAACACATCCGAACCTGAAAATTATTCCTGTTGTTGAACAGCCGGATGATACCTGGCGCGGACGAACCGGTACTGTGCTCAGTGCGGTTCTGGATGATTTTGGTTCACTGGCCGGAAAAGATATCTATATTGCCGGTCGTTTTGAAATGGCTAAAATCGCCCGTGAGCGTTTCTGCCAGGAGCGTGGTGCTGATGCCGGCCGCCTGTTTGGTGATGCGTTCGAATTTATTTAAAGAAAATCCCGCCCCCTGACGGCGGGAGTATGCTGATAACAGGTCAGCTAAACGGTTAAAGCAGTATCAGCGACGTATTGTGCAGTGTGACGAAGCAGAAAACGTCGCTGTTATTTATAACGTTCTCAGTGATCAGCCACGGACACGTTCAATCAAGGTTGCTATCCCCTGACCAAAACCAATACACATCGTCGCCAGACCGAACTGTGCATCCCGCTGCTCCATGGCTGTCAGCAGTGAATTAATGATCCGGGTGCCGGAACAGCCGAGCGGGTGCCCGAGAGCAATCGCGCCGCCATGCAGATTCACTTTGTCATCATAACAGTCAGATAATCCCATACCCCTCAGGCAGGCAAGTGCCTGTGCCGCAAATGCTTCGTTCAGTTCGATAACATCAATATCTGCCAGCGTCAGTCCGGCCTTTTTCAGAACTGCCTGTGTTGCCTGTACCGGGCCGTATCCCATCAGTGCCGGTTCACAGCCGGTAACACTCATCGCCCGTACCACTGCCCTCGGAGATAAACCATGTTCACGTGCATAGTGCTCCCCGGCCAGCAGAGTTACTGATGCGCCATCTGAAATTGCAGAGGAGTTACCGGCGGTAACCGTACCGCTGACCGGATCAAATACCGGACGCAATGCGGCCAGCTCAGAAAGACTGCCGTTATCGCGGACGGTTTCATCCCGGGTGGCAATGACAGGTACTCCGGCCTGGTTATGCCCCTGAACCGGGTGGATTTCACGGCTGAATCTGTTATCACGGAACGCCTGTGCGGCCCGCTGATGTGAACGCAGAGCAAATTCATCCTGTGACTCACGGCTGACAGAAAACTGCCGCGCCAGAGCTTCGGCTGTCAGTCCCATCATGCCGGACGCTTTGGCGGTGTGCAGTGCGGCAGCAGGATTGATATCGATACCGTGTGTCATCGGGATATGACCCATATGTTCAACGCCTCCTGCAAGTGCCAGTTTGCCGTCACCGGTCTGAATCAGACGGGCAGCATCATGCAGGGCCTGCATAGATGAACCGCACAATCGGTTAACGGTAACCGCCGGCACCGTATGCGGAATATCTGTCAGCAGGGCGGCATGACGGGCTATATTAAACGCCTGTTCGCCGGTCTGCTGCACACATCCCCAGATAATGTCATCAATATCGCCAGCGTTGATATTATTACGTTTTACCACTGCACTCATCACTTCGGCTGAGAGTGTGTCCGCCCGGACATGCCGGAATATACCGTTTTTGGAGCGGCCCATTGAGGTGCGGAGACCATCAATTATCATGACTTTTTCCATATAAACCTCACTGTGCAGTAACAGGGTGACTATCCGGTTGCGGATAATAAGGAGTGTTATTAACAGCATGAGCCCGCAAACTGTCCGGAATGACATAAAGCGGACCAAGTGCGCGGTATTGCTCTGCTTTTTCACAGAAGGCGCGGGTGCCGGTATCATCCAGATAACGGAAAATACCGCCCCGGAACGGCGGAAAACCAAGGCCGTAGACCAGTGCCAGGTCTGCTTCGGCCGGGCTGCTGATAATGCCTTCCTCGTAGCAGCGGATAACTTCGTTCACCATCGGAATCATCAGGCGGTCGATAATCTCGTCTGCCGTAAAGTCACGGGGCGTGCGTTCCAGCGGAGCAAGTACTTCTTCGAGCTGTTCATCGGGCTGTTTCTGCAGGCGGCCTTTACCGTCATCAGTATGGCGGTAAAACCCGAGACGGCTTTTCTGCCCCAGTCGTTTCAGCCCGGCAAACAGACTGATGACATTGCGCTCTTCAACGATCATCCGTCCCGGATAGCCCTCAGCCATCACATGCTGTACATGATTGGCGGTATCCAGCCCGACAACATCGAGCAACAGCGCCGGTCCCATCGGCCAGCCGAATTCCTGTTCCATCACGCGGTCAACCGCTTTAACATCCGCTCCGCCGGAGACCAGCAGAGAAAAGGCGTTCAGATACGGAAACAGGACCCGGTTGATAAAGAATCCCGGACAATCTCCCACCACAACCGGAGTTTTTCCCATTTTGTGGGCATAGTGCACCACAGCGGCGATTGTGTCGTCTGAGGTTTTCTCTCCCCGGATCACTTCAACCAGCGGCATTTTAGGTACGGGATTGAAAAAATGCATTCCGCAGAAATTGTGCGGGCGTTTCAGCGCCTGAGCCAGTTCACTGACAGGGATCGAAGAAGTATTTGATGTCAGAATGCAGTGTTCGCTGACCTGTTGTTCAATATCGGCCAGCACTTTTTGTTTGATGGCCTTGTTCTCAACAACCGCTTCAACCACAATATCGCAGTCACTGAGTTCATTATCATGGCGGACGGGGTGGATAGCGGCACGTATCCCGGCGGCCTGAACCACGGTCATTTTTCCTGACTGACACTGTTTTTCCAGCAGTTTTACGGCTTCATCAATACCGGCCTGCAGGGCGGCAGGCTGAATATCTTTCAGGTGTACCGGAATGCCGCTGTAAGCTGACTGGTAAGCAATACCACCACCCATAATACCGGCACCGATAACAGCGGCCTGTTCCGGTGCGTCACGTAAAGCGATCTGCCGGCGGGTGAGGCCTTTCACATATTGTTCATTCAGGAAAAGTGAAACCAGAGCCCCGGCGGTGAGTGTCCGGGTCAGTGGTATAAAATGCGCGGTTTCGCAGAGCAGTGCCTCATCGCGCGGTAGTCCGGCTCCGGCTTCTATTCCGTTTACTGCCGCCATCGGCGCCGGGTAATGTTTTCCGGCCTTCTGCCGGACAAGGGCTTTAGCGGTGATAAAGCTCATTTGTAACTCTGCGGGACGCAGCTGCAACGCGGATTTTTTCTGCCGCCGCCGTGTCTGCCAGTCCATCCGGCCACTGATGGCCTGTTCCAGCAGTATCAGTGAGCCGTTAATCAGTTCATCATCCTGCACAATGCCGTCAGCCAGACCGAGTTTCAGTGCTTCACCGGCAGTCACGATTTTTCCCTGTGTGATCAGTTCAAGGGCATTATCGCAGCCAATCAGACGGGGCAGGCGGACTGAGCCGCCGAAGCCCGGCATTATTCCGAGTTTGGTTTCCGGCAGGCCGATACGCAGATCGTCAGTGGCAAGCCGGTAATCTGTTGTCAGTGCGCACTCACACCCGCCGCCGAGTGTGAATTTCCGCAGTGCGGCGACAGTAGGTACGGGCAGATCTTCAATCCGGTTAAACAATCTGTTGGCGAAATTCAGCCATTCAGTCAGCTGTTCCGCCGGCGCATTAAACAGAGTCAGAAATTCTGTAATATCCGCTCCCAGAATAAAGCTCTCTTTGGCGGAGGTAATAATCAGGCCTTTCAGCTGTGGTGTTTGTTCAAGGCAGGCAACGGCTTCATCCAGTGAGGCAATTGTCCGGGTATCCAGTTTATTTATCGCTCCCTGCGCATCAAAAACAAGTTTTGCAATTCCTTCTTTTTCCCAGCTGACCTTCATTGATTCACTGTGATAAAGCATACGGTTCTCCTTAAATATTGCATTGCTCCGGTAAAGGATGAGAACACCATGTGGTATGACCAGATGAGGTAATTGTGATTTTTTTGTTAACGAAAGCAAATGAAATGATGATTTTTTGCGCTGAAGATCACGCAAAATGTCTCAATATGCAGAAACAGAAAAGAAAAACGTCGTGACGCGCCGAAGATTCCCGGTAAATAACCGGGGATGACATAGCCTGCCATATCCATAATCGCGGAGATCATGCTAAGCTTTTGTCACTATCATAATGAAAAAAGGTCAATTCCCATGGAAAAAATGGCATCCCTCTACCGTGAGCACATCGCAACATTATTACAGCGTACCCGCGATATTCTTGCGCGTGAGAAACTGGACTCGTTACTGATCCACTCCGGTGAACCGATACGCATTTTTCTCGATGATCGTGACTATCCCTTTAAAAGTAACGTACATTTTAAAGCGTGGGTGCCGGTAACTGATGTACCGCATTGCTGGCTGTGGACTGACGGTGTGAATAAACCGAAATTATGGTTCTATTCTCCGGTTGATTACTGGCACAGTGTCGAGGCGTTACCTTCTTCTTACTGGACAAACGATGTTGAGGTTATCCATCTGAAGAATGTCGGTGATATTGCCTCCATGCTGGCATCACAGGATAAAACCCGCATTGCGTATATCGGGCCGAATACCGATCGTGCCGCAGCGCTGGGGATCAGCAGCAGTCATATTAACCCGAAAGCGGTGCTGGATTTCTTTGCGTTTTATCGTTCATATAAAACAGATTACGAACTGGCCTGTATGCGTGAAGCACAAAAAATGGCGGTTAACGGGCATCTTGCCGCCCATGAGGCATTTTTATCCGGCCTGAGTGAATTTGATATCAATATGGCGTATCTGATGGCAACCGGCCATCGTGATACTGATGTACCGTATGACAATATTGTTGCTATTAATGAAAACGCCGCTGTTCTGCACTACACCAAACTGAATAAAAACGCACCGCATACACGGCACAGCTTCCTGATTGATGCCGGTGCGGAGTTCAATGGTTATGCCGCAGATTTAACACGGACGTATGCTGCTGATGCTGATAGCGATTTCGCACAACTGGTCTCTGATCTGAATGATGAGCAGCAGTCACTGATCAGTGATATTAAAGCCGGAGTCCGCTATACCGATTACCATATTCAGATGCATCACCGAATCGCGAAGCTGCTGAAAAAACATAAGATCATCACCGGAATGTCTGAAGAAGCTATGGTCAGTGAAGGGGTAACCACACCATTCCTGCCGCATGGTCTGGGGCATCCGCTGGGTCTTCAGGTTCATGATGCTGCCGGGTTTATGCAGAATGATCAGGGTGAGCATCTGGCAGCACCGGAAATGTATCCGTTCCTGCGCTGCACCCGTATTCTGGAGCCGCGTATGGTGCTGACAATCGAGCCGGGACTGTATTTTATTGAGTCTCTGCTGGCACCGTGGCGTGAGGGTAAGTTCAGTCAGCACTTTGACTGGAAACGTATTGAGCAGTTTAAACCTTGTGGCGGCATCCGCATTGAAGATAACATTATTATCCATGACAACAGTGTGGAAAATATGACGCGGGATCTGAATCTGTCGTAATGAAATCGTACCTTATACCGGCTGAGCCGGTTATGTTTACTGAAGAGATAAAAAAAAGCCGTTTCATCACCCTGTTGCAGCATACGGACGGGGTGGATGAAGCAAAGCAATTTATTCAGTCTGTCAAAAATGAATATCCCGATGCCCGGCACCATTGCTGGGCATTTGTTGCGGGGCGTCCCGATGATTCGCAGCAACTGGGATTTTCCGATGACGGTGAGCCGACCGGAACAGCAGGTAAACCGATGATTGCACCGCTGCTCGGCAGCGGAATCGGGGAAATTACGGCGGTGGTTGTCCGCTATTTCGGCGGAATAAAATTAGGCACCGGCGGGCTGGTCCGTGCATACGGCAGCGGCGTTCAGCAGGCACTGAAACTGCTGGTGACGAAAACCAAAATCCCGCAGGTGATCTGTGAAATAACCTGTGATTACAGTTTTATCAGCCAGGCAGAATTAGTGGTCCGGCAGGTGGACGGCACGATAATCAACAGTGATTTCGGTGCGGATGTGACGTTACGTATTTCGATTCCTGCTACCTTACTGAGTGAGGTTAGTGATAAATTACGTGACCTGAGCCGGGGGATGTTTGAGCTTAAATGCCCTGATGACACCACCGGAAACTGATTTCTGAGGACTCTGCTGCAATGCATTTTCGCGCCATAACCCGTATTGTCGGGTTACTCGTCATTATTTTTTCTGTCACCATGATCATTCCCGGGATTGTGGCGCTTATCTATAAAGACGGTGCAGGTAAAGCATTCAGTCAGACATTCCTGGCGGCACTGATTATCGGCCTGTTGCTCTGGATCCCGAACCGCAATAAAAAAAGTGAGTTAAAACCGAAAGAAGGTTTTCTGATAGTGGTGTTGTTCTGGACGGTGCTGGGCAGTGTCGGGGCATTACCTTTCATTTTTTCTGAGCGTCCGAACCTGTCGGTGACCGATGCGTTTTTTGAATCATTCTCCGGCTTAACCACAACGGGTGCCACCACACTGGTCGGTCTGGATACTCTGCCCAAAGCGATTTTATTCTACCGGCAGATGTTACAGTGGCTGGGCGGGATGGGGATCATCGTACTGGCTGTTGCTATCCTGCCGCTGCTGGGTGTCGGGGGAATGCAGTTGTACCGGGCGGAAATGCCGGGGCCGCTGAAAGACAATAAAATGCGCCCGAGGATTGCGGAAACGGCAAAAACGCTCTGGCTGATTTATGTGTTTCTCACCATCGTCTGTGCAATTGCTCTCTGGTTTGCGGGGATGGATGTTTTTGATGCGATATCCCACAGCTTTTCCACTATCGCCATCGGCGGATTTTCCACCCATGATGCCAGTATCGGTTACTTTAACAGTCCGGCAATTAACACCATCATTGCCATTTTCCTGCTGATCTCGGGCTGTAACTATGGCCTGCACTTTGCAGTACTGACCGGACGCAGCCTGGGTGTCTACTGGCGTGACCTGGAATTCAGGATGTTTATTTCCCTCCAGCTTGTGCTGGTCGTGATCTGTGCGTTGGTTTTGTGGAAGTTTGATGTCTATGCTACGGAGGGACAAACCCTCAACCAGGCATTTTTCCAGGTTGTCTCGATGGCGACAACAGCCGGGTTCTCTACTGACAGTTTCTATAAATGGCCGTTATTCCTGCCGATGCTGTTGCTGTGTGCCGCATTTGTCGGCGGATGTGCGGGGTCGACCGGTGGTGGTCTGAAGGTTATCCGTATTATGCTGCTGTTCCTTCAGGGGGCACGTGAACTGAAACGTCTTGTGCATCCGAATGCGGTTTACACTATCAAACTGGGCCGCAGGGCATTGCCGGAACGCATTATCGAAGCTGTCTGGGGATTCTTCTCCGCCTATGCACTGGTCTTTGTGGTCAGTATGCTGTTACTGATAGCGACAGGTGTTGATGAATTTTCCGCTTTCTCTGCGATAGCCACCACACTGAATAACCTGGGACCGGGGCTGGGAACGCTGGGGGAGAACTTTACTACCCTGAATCCGGGCGGGAAATGGATCCTTGTCGTGACGATGTTATTTGGTCGTCTGGAAGTCTTTACTTTGCTGGTATTGCTGACGCCGACGTTCTGGCGTGATTAACGGAGTGTTTCATGTCGTACTTGTTGCTTTATTCCGGCCATGACGGGCAGACAAAAAAAATCATTACTGAAATTGCCCTGCATTTGCGCAAAGCAGGGGCGGAGTGTGACGTCCGCTCTTTGCAGGATAATCAGCCGCTGAATCTGGCACCATATGAGAAGGTTCTGATCGGGGCATCTATCCGCTACGGTCACTTTAACCGCGCGCTGGATAAATTCGCGAAGTTGCACGCAGTGCAGCTGAATCAGATGAAAACCGCTTTCTTCGGTGTGAACCTGACAGCCCGTAAACCGGAAAAACGGACACCGGAGACAAATGTGTATGTCCGGAAGTTCCTGGCGGCGACACCCTGGAAGCCGACCGTCAGTACGGTATTCGCCGGGGCATTGCTGTATCCGCGTTACGGTTGGTTTGACCGGATGATGATCCGCCTGATTATGAAAATGACGAAAGGTGAAACGGATACCACTAAAGAAGTGGAATACACGGATTGGCAGCAGGTTGAAGCCTTTGCTGCTGAGTTTGTTCAGATTTAAAGCAAATCACCGGCATTTTGCCGGATAAAACACCGTTGTGGTGAAAAAAGTGTCAAACAGAAAAAAAGTTGAAATAAACACTTGCGTGATCTCAGCGAGTGTCTATAATGCGCCACCACTGACACGGAAC
>NZ_JBFZSO010000015.1:0-64667 GCF_041099235.1 Morganella morganii
GCGGTAGTTCAGTTGGTTAGAATACCTGCCTGTCACGCAGGGGGTCGCGGGTTCGAGTCCCGTCCGTTCCGCCAACATTTAGGGGCGTAGTTCAATTGGTAGAGCACCGGTCTCCAAAACCGGGTGTTGGGAGTTCGAGCCTCTCCGCCCCTGCCATTTACTTGATAAGTAATAACTAAAGATCTTTATTTATTAATAGCCCGGTTCGTTATGAACTGGGTTTTTTATTATCTGAATCTCGCCTTCTTATGTGCTTTATCCTGCCGAATTTCCTTTCTTTTTTGCGACTACTCCCTTCAATGCAACAGTTACAGAACTACCTATCTTTAAAATCATCAGTAACCGGTGTTATACCGGTATTGCGACTAATTGCCCGATAAGCCCCTGCTGATCACTGTTCTGCAGCCAGACAGCGTACAGAGGCTTTGTAATCAGGTCATCATTCACAGGTTTCAGCTCCGGAAACGTTTTTTTCCAGTGTGCCGGTAAATAAGCAACTGATGATGTCACTGACAGTAATTGTTTTGCCTGAAAAGCAGACGATGTTGTCAGAACCGGAGACTGGCAGCGGGCAAAAACGGCCTCGTCATGCTGCTGAAAGTCGGCGCTCCATTCCAGGCGGATAAGACCCGGAGGATTCTCTGCCGTCAGTGGCTGTATACTGAACAGCTGAAGTGTGATTTCACCGACAATCTCACTTTTCAGTTCATCCATTTTAGGCTGCTCAGTAGAGATCAGTAAATCAAGTTCGCGTGCATGTAATTGCTTTACCAGAGACTGACGGGATGCGATTCTGGTTTCCAGGCGAAGATCTGCGTGTGACTGGTAGGTCCGTCCGAGCCAGGGGGTCAGACAAGCTTCCCACAATGATGCAGTCGCTCCGATGGAAAGCGGGTTGTGTACCGAGGCATGATTAATTTCCTGTTTTGCCAGTTGCCAGGTATTGATCAGCGCTTCGGCATAAGGTACTAACCGCTCGCCAGCTGCGGTCAGGCGGATATTATTCCGGTGGCGGGTAAAAAGATTTGCCCCGAGATTTGTCTCTAACTGTCTGATTCTAAAGCTGACTGCAGATTGTGTAAGGTATAAGGATTCAGCCGCACGCCCGAAGTGACGGGTTTTACTGACCTCCAGAAAGGTTTTCAGTAATTCTGTATCCACTGGTATCTCCAAAAATTTTTGTCGTTAAGATTTAAATATTTTGTTTTACAGAATCCTAATGCTATCTAATACTCCGCGCCATAAAGAGTATGTCAGTAGAGAATTAGGAGTGTGTCAGATGGCAGAAAGCTTTATCACGACTAATCGTTTTTTTGATAATAAACATTATCCTCGTGGTTTTTCACGCCATGGTCATTTCACCATAAAAGAAGCTCAGTTACTTGAGCGCCATGGTTTTGCTTTCAACGAACTGGATATGGGTAAACGCGCCCCCCAGACGGACGAAGAAAAACAGTTTGTTTCTGTATGCCGTGGTGAGCGTATGCCGGAAACAGCAGAAGAAAAAGTGTGGATTAAGTATCTGGAGCGTATTCGTAAACCAAAACGCTTCCACACGCTGTCCGGTGGTAAACCTCAGATCGATCCGTCGGAAGACTATACCGACACAGATGATTAATATCATCAGAAATAATAAGTTAAAAGGGGCATTCGTGCCCCTTTCTCTTTTTAAGAGACCGCCTGCTGCAGTTTATGGATTAATCTGTCCATTACCCGGTAACTGAGTGCTTCCAGTATATCTTTTCGTGACACTTGTCCTCCTTCATCCCGCAGATCAGCAATAGTTCTGCTGACGCGCAGTATACGGTGCCATGCCCGCACAGACAGATTAAGTTGTGTCAGTGCATCCTCAAGAAAACGGGCATCCTGTGCTGATAATGCACACACTTCCTCTGTTTCTTTGCCTGACAGTCCCGCATTCAGTTTTCCCTGCCCGTTACGGAGGTATTGTTGTTTGCGTGCGGATTGTACCCGTGCTTTTACCTGCTCATGAACCGGCGGATCTTTTTCTGTCCGGCTTAACGTGCCGGGGGGCAGCATCGGCACTTCAATCGATAAATCAAACCGGTCCAGAAACGGTCCTGAGATGCGGGAAAGGTAACGCAGAAGCTGCTGAGGGCCGCTGCGGTTATGTATGCCCTGATAATGGCCCGTCGGGCTGGGATTCATCGCAGCAATGAGCTGTATACGGGCAGGAAAACACACTTTTGCTTTGGCTCTGGAAATAATGATTTCTCCGGATTCAAGCGGTTCACGCAGAGAGTCCAGTGATTTACGGGAGAATTCAGGGAGTTCATCAAGAAAAAGGATGCCGTGATGTGCCAGCGATATTTCTCCCGGCAGCGGTATACTGCCGCCACCGGTGAGTGCCGCAGAGGATGCGGTATGATGTGGTGCCCTGAACGGGCGCTGGGGCCATTTATTTTGTTCTGATGAGGTTTGGGTCAGGCTCCGGATTATCGCCACGTCAAGAGCTTCCTGCGCGGTTAACGGCGGGAGCAGTGTTCCCAGCCGGCTGGCCAGCATGGTTTTTCCGGTACCGGGCGGACCCAGCAGGAGCAAATTGTGCCCGCCGGCTGCACTTATCTCCAGAACTCGTTTGGCGTGTTGCTGTCCGGTAATATCATCAACACTTGCACCGTTATCATTTTCTGTTTTTCCCGTCAGGTGGCTGTTTTCATTCAGTTCCTGCTGCTGATGAAAAAAAGCGGCAATCTGCAGTAAATTATCTGCCATCAGTGCGGAACCGGCAGGCAGAATACATAATTCATCATTATGCTGTTTTGATACCACAGCCTGTCTTCCGGACTGACGTGCAGCCAGTACTGCCGGTAATATTCCGCGGCAGAACCGGAGTTCTCCCGAAAGACCTAACTCCCCCGAAAACTCATAATTTTCTGTTAATTTTGTATCTATTTGCTCTGAAGCTGAGAGTATGGCAACAGCGATAGGTAAGTCATATCGCCCGCCTTCTTTGGGCAAATCAGCCGGGGCAAGATTGATAGTGACCCGCTTTGCCGGAAATTCAAATCCGCCGTTGATCAGGGCACTGCGTACCCGATCTCTGGACTCTTTAACCGCGGTTTCCGGTAATCCCACCAGTGTTAATCCGGGCAGCCCGGCGCTGATATGTGCTTCGACCGTGACCAGCGGTGCTTCTGTCCCGATCATGGCTCGGGTATAAACAATGGCAAATGACATCAGGCCATCCTGCAGTTGCATAAACGAATTGTCATGATGATGATTTTTTGCATCATTTCGCAGCGAAATTACGTTGTTTACAATGTATATCGACAGATTTTATGTATGTTGCATAAAAGTAATTTCTGTTCTGCGTGTTGCATGGAAAAACCGGGTGACAGGGAATTAATTTCCGGGTTTCAGAATAAAAAATCTGCCACGCTTTTCATCGTACTCCCGGGAAGGGTGTTCAGAGGAAAAGTAAGTTGTACCGGAGAATGTCCCGTTTTTTCTGCGTTGTTCCGGAAGTGACGATTTTGGCAGAGGAGGATACCGCCGGATAAAAAAATAGCAGTGAAACATATCGTTAATAATGGCAGCTCACTGAATTTTATGGATTTTTATTCTTGTTGTTAAAAAAAAGACAAATAGCCGTTGTCAGGAATTCGATAACATGATAACTCTAAAATAAAGAGACCAACTGAATACGGCAGACAGAAGAATTTATCCATGAACAAGATTGTCCGAGTGATTAGCCTAATTATCGTGAGCGTGGTGGTGATTATTATCCCACCGTGCGGGGCTGCACTCGGATACGAAAATGGCTGATACGAGCCAGGATCTTACGAGAACCCCGCACCGAAAGGCGCGGGGTTTTTTTTTAACCCTAAAATTATGATTTTTCACTGAAAAGAAAACGGCGGACTAAGGAGTCACACATGAACGGGGCACAGTGGTTAGTGCAGGCACTACGAACACAGGGCGTTGACACTGTGTTCGGCTACCCGGGCGGAGCGATCATGCCGGTCTATGACGCGCTGTATGACGGTGGTGTGGAGCACGTGCTCTGCCGTCATGAACAGGGAGCGGTTATGGCGGCAATCGGTTATGCACGGGCAGGGCAGAGAACGGGGGTATGTATCGCAACATCAGGGCCGGGGGCAACAAACCTTATCACCGGACTGGCGGATGCACTGCTTGATTCAGTACCGGTTGTTGCCATCACCGGACAAGTAGGTTCATCACTGATTGGTACGGATGCCTTTCAGGAGATCGATGTGCTGGGGCTGTCTTTGTCATGCACAAAACACAGCTTCCTGGTTGAATCAATTACTGATTTGCCGCGAATTATTACCGAGGCTTTCGCGATTGCCGCAGGCGGGCGTCCGGGGCCGGTACTCATTGATATCCCGAAAGACATTCAATTACAGATTAGTGAATTTACCCCGTACTTTCTGCCGGTGAATGATGCAGAACCTCTTTCGCAGACGGCCCTCTCCCGTGCACGGCAACTGATGCGGGAAAGCCGGAAACCGGTGCTGTATGCCGGTGGTGGTGTCGGAATGTCAGGTGCAGTTGCACAGTTGCGGACATTTCTGGATGAAACCGGTATGCCGGCAGTGAGCACCCTGAAAGGGCTGGGGGCGGTATCTCCGGATTATCCGTATTACCTCGGTATGCTCGGGATGCACGGGGCAAAAGCAGCGAACCTTGCAGTTCAGGAGGCGGATTTGCTGATTGCAGTCGGTGCCCGTTTTGATGACCGGGTAACCGGCAAGCTGAACGCATTTGCGCCGCATGCAAAGGTGATCCATGTGGATATCGACCCTGCCGAGCTGGATAAATTACGGCAGACACATGTTTCTCTTGTCTGTGATGCGAAACAGGTTCTGCCGCTGCTGTCACAGTCGCTGTCATTATCGGCCTGGCAGCATCACGTGAAGGTACTGAAAGCAGAGCACGCGCCTGACTATTTACATGCCGGTGACAGTATTTATGCACCGCTGCTGTTATCTCAGGTGTCTGCGGTCAAACCGGCAGATTGTGTGGTGACAACGGATGTCGGGCAGCATCAGATGTGGACGGCACAGCATATGACGTTTGACGGCCCGGAGAATTTTCTGACATCCGGTGGTCTGGGTACGATGGGGTTTGGTTTACCGGCAGCGATCGGGGCACAGATTGCCCGCCCGGAAGCAACTGTGCTGTGTGTTTCCGGTGATGGCTCTTTCATGATGAATGTGCAGGAACTGACCACCATCAAACGCAAACGCCTGCCGGTCAAAATCCTGCTGCTGGATAATCAGCGTCTCGGCATGGTGCGTCAGTGGCAGGAACTGTTTTTTGATAAGCGTTACAGCGAGACTGTACTGGATGACAATCCTGATTTTGTTGCCCTGGCCCGCTCGTTTGATATTCCGGGACAGCTGGTGACTGAAAAATCAGCACTGCCGTCCGCGATTAATACCCTGTTACACCATCAGGGCCCGTATTTATTACATGTCGCCATCCGTGAAGAAGATAACGTCTGGCCATTAGTACCGCCGGGTGCGGGTAACGAACATATGTTGGAGAGCTCATTATGATGCAGCATCAGTTAGCAATTCAGGCACGTTCATGCCCGGAAATCCTGGAACGGGTTCTGCGGGTTGTACGCCACCGCGGATTTAACGTCTGTGCCATGAAAATGGATCTGGCGAAAGGTTCCGAAGGTGATAATGTAAACATTGAGTTAACAGTTTCAAGCCTGCGGCCGCCGGCCCTGCTCTGTACACAGTTAGTTAAGCTGGCGGATGTGGCGGATGTCGAAGTCCTCACAAAAAATACACAAAATTATCAACATATTAGCTGTGCAGTATAAAGGAAAATTACAATGACAAAAAAAGCTGATTTTATTTGGTTCAATGATGAGATGGTTCCGTGGGCAGAAGCAAAAGTGCATGTTATGTGTCATGCCATGCACTACGGAACATCTGTTTTTGAAGGGATCCGCTGTTATGAGTCTCATAAGGGCCCTGTCGTTTTCCGTCATCGCGAACATATGCAGCGCCTGCATGACTCCGCCAAAATCTATCGTATGCCGGTGGAATATTCTGTTGATGAATTAATGGAAGCCTGCCGCGCCACGCTGCGCAAAAATAACTTATCAAGTGGTTATATTCGTCCGCTGGTCTTTATCGGTGATGTCGGTATGGGTGTTAACCCGCCGCAGGGCTATAAAACCGATGTCATCATTGCGGCATTCCCGTGGGGTGCTTACCTGGGTGAGGAAGCACTGGATGCAGGGATTGACGCCATGGTGTCATCCTGGAACCGTGCGGCACCGAACACTATTCCGACAGCGGCCAAAGCCGGCGGTAACTACCTGTCCTCGTTACTGGTCGGCAGTGAAGCCCGCCGTCACGGTTATCAGGAAGGGATTGCGCTGGATGTGAACGGTTATATCTCCGAAGGCGCGGGTGAAAACCTGTTTGAAGTGAAAAATAATATTATCTTCACGCCGCCGTTTACCTCTTCCGCACTGCCGGGTATTACCCGTGATGCGATTCTGACCCTGGCAAAAGAGCTGGGGTATGAAATCCGTGAGCAGACGCTATCCCGCGAATCACTCTATCTGGCTGATGAAGTCTTTATGACCGGTACCGCGGCGGAAGTTACGCCGGTACGCAGTGTTGACGGCATTCAGGTGGGGATCGGCCGCTGTGGTCCTGTCACCAAAGAGATCCAGCAGGCATTCTTTGGTCTGTTCACCGGTAAAACAGAAGACAAATGGGGCTGGTTAGATCCGGTAAATCCATAATAACGAAACAGATTTACAGGCGGGTTGTTCCCCGCCTGATTTTTGCAAACACGGGAGATTACAATGCCTCAGTACCGTTCGGCGACAACAACGCATGGCCGCAATATGGCGGGTGCGCGCGCATTATGGCGGGCGACAGGAATGACAGATGCCGATTTCGGCAAACCGATTATCGCGGTTGTTAACTCATTCACACAATTTGTTCCGGGTCATGTTCACCTGCGGGATCTGGGCAAACTGGTGGCAGAGGAAATTGAGGCCGCCGGCGGCGTTGCCAAAGAATTTAATACCATCGCTGTGGATGACGGGATCGCCATGGGGCACGGCGGAATGCTGTATTCTCTGCCATCGCGTGAGCTTATCGCCGATTCGGTGGAATACATGGTGAATGCGCACTGTGCCGATGCCATGGTGTGCATCTCCAACTGCGACAAAATCACCCCGGGAATGCTGATGGCATCACTGCGCCTGAATATCCCGGTTATTTTTGTATCCGGCGGTCCGATGGAAGCCGGTAAAACCAAGCTGTCTGATCAGATAATCAAGCTGGATCTGGTGGATGCCATGATCCAGGGCGCAAATCCCGATGTCTCCGATGCGGACAGTGAACAAATCGAACGCTCGGCCTGCCCGACCTGCGGCTCCTGCTCCGGCATGTTTACCGCGAACTCAATGAACTGCCTGACCGAAGCGCTGGGCTTATCCCAGCCGGGTAACGGATCGCTGCTGGCAACTCACGCTGACCGCAAAACGCTGTTCCTCAATGCCGGACGCCGGATTGTGGAAATCACCAAAAAGTATTACGAGCAGGATGATATTCGTTTTCTGCCGCGCAATATCGCCACCAAAGCGGCATTTGAGAACGCCATGATTCTGGATATCGCCATGGGCGGTTCAACCAACACAGTTCTGCATCTGCTGGCGGCAGCGCAGGAAGGGGAGGTTGATTTCACAATGGCGGATATTGATCGTCTCTCCCGTGCGGTGCCGCATTTATGCAAAGTCGCACCGAGCACTCAGAAATACCACATGGAAGATGTGCATCGCGCCGGCGGGGTAATCGGCATCCTGGGCGAGTTGGATCGCGCCGGGTTACTGCACCGGGAAGTCAGTAACGTGCTGGGGATGACCCTGCCGGAGTTGCTGGCAGCGTATGATATTACACTGACAAAAGATGATGCGGTGAAACGGATGTATTCCGCCGGGCCTGCCGGGATCCGCACAACAAAAGCATTCTCTCAGGATTGCCGCTGGCCGTCCCTTGATGATGACCGTGAAAATGGCTGTATCCGCAGCAAAACCCATGCCTACAGCCAGGATGGCGGGCTGGCGGTACTGTCCGGTAATATTGCCGAAGATGGCTGTATTGTGAAAACCGCCGGGGTGGATGAGGGGAGCTTAACCTTTACCGGACCGGCAAAAGTGTACGAAAGTCAGGATGATGCGGTAAAAGCGATTCTGGGCGGAGAGGTTGTGGCCGGCGATGTGGTGGTGATCCGCTACGAAGGACCGAAAGGCGGGCCGGGGATGCAGGAAATGCTGTATCCGACAACCTATCTGAAATCCATGGGGCTGGGAAAAAGCTGTGCGCTGATCACCGACGGACGGTTCTCCGGCGGCACATCCGGGTTATCCATCGGCCACGTTTCGCCGGAAGCGGCTAACGGCGGGCTGATCGGTCTGGTTAAAACCGGAGATACTATCGCGATTGATATTCCGTCACGGCAGATTTCCCTGAACGTGGATGAGCAGACACTGGCAGCACGCCGGGCAGCGGAAGAGGACCGGGGTGAAAAAGCCTGGTCACCGCAGAACCGTGAGCGGCAGGTCTCTTTTGCGCTGCGTGCATATGCACTGCTCGCGACCAGCGCTGATAAAGGTGCGGTACGGGATAAAAGTAAACTCGGGGGTTAAGGATGACCGCAAAACAACCATTATCTGCTCAGCCGTCAGCGGCTGAGTATGTGAGAGCAGCCTTCAGTGCCTCTGTTTATGATGTCGCTCAGGTTACGCCGCTGCAACTGATGCCGAAGCTGTCTGCACGGCTCGGTAATACGATTTCTGTCAAGCGGGAAGACCGACAACCGGTTCACAGTTTTAAGCTGCGTGGCGCATACGCCATGATTGCGGAGCTGACAGAAGAACAGAAACGGCGGGGCGTGGTGACGGCATCAGCCGGAAACCATGCTCAGGGCGTGGCGTTATCTGCCGGGAAAACCGGGGTGAAAGCCCTGATTGTGATGCCGGTGGCGACGGCGGATATCAAAGTGGATGCGGTTCGCGGGTTCGGTGGTGAAGTGGTTCTCCACGGCGCTAATTTTGATGAAGCAAAAGCACATGCACTTGAGCTGGCCGCGTCCCTCGGTATGACGTTTATTCCGCCGTTTGATCACCCGTCGGTGATCGCCGGTCAGGCCACGATCGCCCTTGAACTGTTACAGCAGAATGCCCGGCTCGACAGAGTGTTTGTGCCGGTCGGCGGCGGCGGACTGGCTGCCGGGGTGGCGGTATTCATCAAACACCTGATGCCGGACATTAAAGTGATTGGTGTCGAGGCGGAAGAGGCGGCTTGTCTGAAAGCCGCGCTGGATGCCGGACATCCGGTCGAATTACAGAAAGTCGGGTTGTTTGCCGAAGGTGTGGCAGTCAAACGGATTGGTGATGAAACATTTCGTTTGTGTCAGCAGTATCTGGATGATGTTATCACCGTGGACAGTGATGCCATCTGCGCAGCTATGAAAGATCTGTTTGATGATGTACGGGCAGTGGCAGAGCCTTCCGGGGCACTGGCGCTGGCGGGGATGAAAAAATACATTCAGCAGCACAATATTCAGGGAGAAAACCTGGCGCATGTGCTGTCCGGTGCCAATGTGAATTTCCATGTGCTCCGTTATGTGTCAGAGCGGTGCGAACTGGGAGAACAGCGTGAAGGCGTGTTCGCGGTGACGATCCCGGAAGAAAAAGGCAGTTTCCTGCGGTTTTGTCAGGCGCTCGGCCCGCGTGTGGTGACAGAGTTTAACTATCGCTACAGCGGTTCAGATGAAGCGTCGGTGTTTGTCAGCGTCCGTGCGGATGAAGGTCCCGGAGCGAGGCAGACGATTCTGGATGGCCTTTCCGCCTCCGGGTTCAGCGCGACGGATTTATCCGATGACGAAATGGCAAAACTGCATGTCCGCTACATGGTGGGTGGCCGTCCGTCAGCACCGTTGCAGGAGCGGCTGTTCAGTTTTGAATTCCCGGAAGCACCCGGCGCACTGCTGAAATTCCTGGAAACACTCGGCACACACTGGAATATCACCCTGTTCCATTACCGCAGTCACGGCACGGATTATGGCCGCGTACTGGCGGCTTTTGAAATACAGGAAGGAGATGTGCAGTTTGAGCAGCATCTGAATGCACTCGGCTACGACTTCCGCGATGAAACCGGTAATGCCGCATTTGCCCGTTTCCTTGCCCCGCAGTTATCCGGGGTGGCGCGGCAGTAGTTGCCAGAAGGCTCTGATCAGCGGCTCATGCAGCCGCTTGTTCAGTGTGCAGACACCCAGCTCAAACGGCGCAACCATCGAAATATTATCGAGTTGCAGTATCCGGCTGCGGATTGAGTCCGGGCTGTTCTCCACCACCACATTCGGGATCAGCGCGATACCGCAGCCCAGTGCCACCATCGACACAATCGCTTCATGGCCGGACACTGTGGCATAAATCTGCGGATCCTGAATCCGGTGTGTTTTGAACCATAAATCAATCCGTTTACGTGACGGGCCATGCTCCGGAATGATAAACGGGATATTTTCCCAGTCAGGCACCGGCTGTACCGCCTGCTGTCTGACCGGGCATGGCAGCGCGGGCGCTATCAGTGACAGCGGAATTTCGCCTATCTGATGAAAGCGGACATTATCCGGCAGCTTTTCCGGCTTACCGGCGATACCGAGATCGGCTTCCTGTGACTGTACTTTTTCCACTGCATCCGCCGCGTCCCCGGTGGTCAGTT
The DNA here is from genome assembly GCF_041099235.1 of Morganella morganii. Lineage (GTDB taxonomy): Bacteria > Pseudomonadota > Gammaproteobacteria > Enterobacterales > Enterobacteriaceae > Morganella > Morganella morganii_E. Next base: position 10,752 of record NZ_JBFZSO010000015.1, read on the forward strand.
TGATTTCCACCTGCGGATGTTCAGCCCGGAACTGGTCGAGGATCTGCGGCAGATGGCTGTATGCGGCGGTGACGGAACAGAACAGACGTAATTCACCGGTCAGTGACGGGCTCTGGTGATTAAGCGCATGTTGCAGCTGCTGGTATTGCAGCACTGTTTCCCGTGCAAATTTTTTCAGCTGTTCACCGGCGGCTGTCAGCTGAACAGTACGGTTATCCCGCAGAAACAGCGGATGCCCGAGGGATTCTTCCAGGCGCTGGATCTGCCGTGAGAGTGTCGACGGGCTGATATACATGGCAGCAGCGGTTTTGCCGAAATGGCAGCTCTCCGCGAGATGTAAAAACAGTCTGAGTTCCCGGATATCCATAACAGCCTCCGCGGGGATTGAATTTTAATCAGTACGTTGCAAAAAATGCATCACTATCTTGTGAATATATCAATTTAAGCAATGAAGATCATGACATATAGTCAATATAAATAAAGGGTATACCACCCCGGTAAATAACGAAATCAGTGCTGCAAAGACAGCAATCTGAGCAAACACAATACACGGAGTCACCATGGCGAATTATTTTAATACACTGAATTTGCGCCAGCAGCTGGCGCAGTTAGGCAAATGCCGGTTTATGGCGCGCGCAGAATTTGCGGACGAGGCAGGGTATCTCAAAGGCAAAAAAGTGGTGATTGTCGGCTGTGGTGCACAGGGGCTGAACCAGGGACTGAACATGCGCGATTCCGGACTGGATATCGCTTATGCACTGCGTCAGGAAGCGATTGATGAGAAGCGCACTTCATGGCGCCGTGCCACCGAGAATGGTTTTACCGTCGGCACGTATGAAGATTTGATCCCGCAGGCTGACCTGGTGGTTAACCTGACACCGGACAAACAGCACTCTGCGGTGGTTAAAGCCGTTCAGCCACTGATGAAATCCGGCGCGGCGCTGGGCTACTCACACGGTTTTAATATTGTGGAGGTCGGCGAAACTATCCGCCCTGATATCACGGTTGTGATGGTGGCACCGAAATGTCCGGGAACGGAAGTGCGTGAAGAGTACAAGCGCGGCTTTGGTGTTCCGACACTGATTGCAGTCCATCCGGAAAATGATGCCAAAGGTGAAGGTCTGGCGATTGCCAAAGCCTGGGCTGCGGCAACCGGTGGTCACCGTGCGGGTGTTCTGGAATCGTCCTTTGTTGCGGAAGTTAAATCTGACCTGATGGGCGAGCAGACTATCCTCTGCGGTATGTTGCAGGCCGGCTCACTGCTCTGTTATGACAAAATGGTTGCCGACGGTGCGGATCCTGCATATGCAGGCAAACTGATCCAGTACGGCTGGGAAACAATCACTGAAGCGCTGAAACAGGGCGGGATCACACTGATGATGGACAGATTGTCCAACCCGGCAAAAGTCCGTGCTTATCAGCTGTCTGAAACACTGAAAGCACAGATGAAGACCCTGTTTGAAAAACATATGGATGACATCATTTCCGGTAATTTCTCCTCAACGATGATGGCTGACTGGGCGAATGATGACAAAAACCTGCTGACCTGGCGTGAAGAAACCGGCAAAACAGCGTTTGAAAATTACCCGGATTCTGAGCAGAAAATCAGTGAACAGGAATATTTTGACCACGGAGTTGTCATGGTCGCAATGGTGAAAGCCGGTGTGGAACTGGCATTTGAAACCATGATTGACGCGGGGATCATTGCGGAATCCGCTTATTATGAATCGCTGCATGAACTGCCGCTGATTGCCAATACCATTGCCCGTAAGCGTCTGTATGAAATGAACGTGGTGATCTCCGATACCGCAGAATACGGTAACTATCTGTTCTCCTTCGCAGCAGTGCCGTTACTGAAAGATTTTATGGCATCACTGCAGCCGGGTGACCTGGGTAAATCCGGGGCAGATTACGGCACGGATAACGCACAACTGCGTGATATCAATGAAGCTATCCGTCAGCATCCGATTGAAACCGTGGGTAAAACCCTGCGCGGTTATATGACGGATATGAAACGTATCGCAGTCGGCGGCTGATAACAGAATAATGATATTATCTCACGGCACCTTTGGGTGCCGTTTTCCGTTTTAATGAGCGGCGTCCGGTTACACTTCTGCTCTGCCTTTCTGCTACAATTCCCTTCTGTTCCAGTATTGAGTCGAGTTAACAGCGCGTATGAAATTAAATCCCGGTCAGCAGCAGGCCGTTGAGTATGTTCAGGGGCCGTGCCTTGTGCTTGCGGGTGCCGGCTCCGGCAAAACCCGTGTGATCACCAATAAAATTGCACATCTGATCCGCAATACCGGCTATCAGCCGCGCCAGATTGCGGCGGTGACTTTTACCAACAAAGCCGCGCGGGAAATGAAAGAGCGTGTTGCACAAACCCTGGGGCGTAAAGAGGCCAAAGGGCTGATGATCTCCACATTCCATACCCTGGGGCTGGAGATTATCAAGCGGGAATACAAAGCGCTGGGGATGAAAAGTAATTTCTCCCTGTTCGACGATCAGGATCAGCTCGCGTTGCTTAAAGAACTGACGTTTGATCATCTGGAAGAAGATAAAGAGTTACTGCAACAACTGGTCAGTCAGATCTCGAACTGGAAGAATGCCCTGCTGACGCCGGAACAGGCAAAAGGGCTGGCACGATCAGAGCGTGAACATACGTTTGCTGAGTGTTACCGCCGCTACGAACTGCACCTGAACAGCTGTAATGTCCTTGATTTTGATGATCTTATCACCAAACCGACCCTGCTGTTTGCCCGTGATGAACAGGCACGGGAGCGCTGGCAGCAGCGTATCCGTTATTTGCTGGTGGATGAGTATCAGGATACCAACACCAGTCAGTATCAGCTGGTGAAATTGCTGGTCGGTAAACGCGCGTATTTTACGGTTGTGGGTGATGATGATCAGTCAATTTATTCATGGCGCGGCGCACAACCGAAAAACCTGGTGCAGCTGAGCAAAGATTTTCCGGAACTGCGGGTCATCAAGCTGGAGCAGAATTACCGTTCTTCCGGCTGTATTCTGAATGCGGCGAATATCCTGATCGCCAATAACCCGCATGTGTTTGAAAAACAGCTTTTTTCAAACCTCGGGTATGGTGACCCGATGAAAGTGATCACAGCGAATAATGAAGATCATGAAGCGGAGCGGGTGGTCGGGGAGCTGATCGCACATCATTTTATCAATAAGACCGATTATAAAGATTATGCGATCTTATATCGCGGCAACCACCAGTCGCGGATCTTTGAAAAAATGCTGATGCAAAACCGGATCCCGTACCGGATTTCCGGCGGAACCTCTTTCTTCTCCCGCCCGGAAATTAAAGATTTGCTGGCATATCTGCGTGTGCTGACCAATCCGGAAGATGATAGTGCTTTCCTGCGCATTGTGAACACGCCGCGCCGGGGAATAGGACCGGCCACTATTCAGAAACTGGGTGAGTGGGCCAATACGCGGGACAAAAGTTTGTATCAGGCCAGTTTTGACCTCGGACTGGGGCAGACACTTTCCGGTCAGGGACTGGCGGCACTGACGAATTTTACCGGCTGGCTGGCGGATGTGGAAAAACTGGTTGAGCGCGAGCCGCTGATCGCGGTGCGTGATTTACTGCACGGCCTGGATTATCAGAGCTGGCTCTTCGAAACGTCCGCCAGTCCGAAAGCCGCTGAGATGCGGATGAAAAACGTCGATCAGCTGTTCAGCTGGATGGCAGAAATGCTGGAAGGGGATGATCTCAACGAGCCGATGACGCTGGCCCAGGTAGTTACCCGCTTTACGCTGCGCGACATGATGGAGCGCGGCGAGGAAGCGGAAGAGCTGGATCAGGTGCAGCTGATGACACTGCATGCCTCCAAGGGGTTGGAATTTCCGTATGTTTTCCTCGTGGGGATGGAAGAGGGGATTTTGCCGCATCAGTCCAGTATCGATGAGGATAACGTGGATGAAGAGCGGCGTCTGGCCTATGTGGGGATCACCCGTGCCCAAAAATCCCTCTTTTTTACCCTGTGTCGTGAGCGCCGTCAGTACGGCGAGCTGATCCGCCCGGAGCCGAGCCGGTTCCTCTATGAACTGCCGCAGGATGATCTGCTCTGGGATGACGGTAAAAAAGTGGTGAAAACCGCCGAGGAGAAACAACAGACCGGGTTGCGCGGTGTGGCCGGGCTGAAGGCGATGCTGGCAAAGAAAAAGGAAGAAAACGGATGAGGGAATCACTCAGAGCAAAAATGATCGCGGTATGTGATGATAAGATACTGAAAAAAGGTGAGAATACAGGTTTATCGTTTTACGCATTCTTTGCCAATAAAAATGATGATCCGGAATTACTGATGGAAGCCGCTACGTGGTGGATTATGACCCGTAAGTTGGATCACTTTGAAAAGGCTCATAAAATAAAAACCCTGATAATGTCCGAAAACGGATAATCAGGGCTTATTATTTGTCAGCCGAGGGTGGACGGCTTCTGTTCTTCCAGCATCAGTGACCACTGCACATAACTCTGCCACTGAATTTCCTGCTGTAATGCTTCCGCGCGCAGCGGATGCAATTGCTGCCAGCCGACCGGCAGTGTGATAATCAGCCCTTCCGCAGACGTCCGGATGCGCAGTGATGGCAGTGTGTCATCACGGCGGCGGCTGGCAAAAATAATCGCCAGACGCAGCAGACGACACAGACAACCGGCTTCACGTGGTGTCAGCGCATTTTGCTGATTGAGAGAGTGGATATCTAGCGGGCCGCTCTGATTGCGCAGCAGTACCGCTAACAGGCGGCGCTGTGCCGGTGTGAAACCGGGTAAATCCAGATTACTGACCAGATAACCGGCATGTTCAGGGCCTTTGCGGAAATCAACACTCAGCCCGATTTCATGGATCAGAGAGGCGCTGCTGAGCAGTTCACGACAGCGGATATCCAGCTGCCAGGCGGTTGCCACCTGCTGAAAAAAATGATCCGCCAACTGGCGGACACGTTTTCCCTGGTCGGCATCTATCTGAAAACGCTTCTGAATATTTTTCAGTGTCCGGGTGCGGATGTCCTGCTCTACCGGCAATTCCAGCATGCCGTAGACCAGCCCTTCACGCAGTGCTCCCCCGGCGAGTGTCATGCTGTCAATGCCGAGCGTTTCAAAAATCGCGATAAGAATAGCCAGCCCGCTCGGGAACACCAGTGCCCGTTCCAGCGTCAGCCCTTCAATTTCCAGCTCTTCCAGTTTGCCGCACTCAATCGCTTTGCGTTTGAGCTGCTGCAGTTTCGGCAGGGTGATTTGTTCATCCATGCCCTGAGCAATCATAATTTCCTGAAGTGCCTGAACGGTGCCGGATGCGCCGACACACACCTGCCAGCCCTGCTCCAGAAGTGCCGGGGCGACCGGGGCGATAATATCGCGGGCAGCCTGTTCGGCACCGGCGAAATTCTCTGTGGTCAGGGAGCGATCGGTAAAATAGCGCTCCAGCCAGGTGACACAGCCCATCTCCAGGCTGAACAGGGCGGTGGTCCGGGTGCCGCTGCCGGTCACCAGTTCGGTACTGCCGCCGCCGATATCGACCACCAGACGCTTGTCTGACCCGCCGGTGGTGTGGGCAACGCCCTGATAAATCAGGCGTGCTTCTTCCTCACCACGGATTACCGTGACCGGATGGCCGAGGATCTCCGCTGCCGTTTCCAGAAATTCACCGGCATTTTTGGCCAGTCGCAGGGTGGCTGTCGCCACCACGCGGATCTGGGAATCCGGGATATCCTGCAGATGTTCGGAAAACAGACGCAGACACTGCCAGCCGCGGGCCATGGCTGCCGGAGACAGGATATTCTCTTTATCCAGACCGGCCGCCAGACGAACCTTGCGTTTTATCCGTGACAGTACCTGAATACTGCCCGCGATCTCCCGTACCACCAGCATATGAAAGCTGTTGGAACCCAGATCGATGGCAGCATAAAGCGAGGACGATCTCAGCATGGCGGCCTTCAGCGTTTGGTGCGGTTATTGTTATGACGCGGCCCGTTGCTGTTGCGGCGCGGCATATTGCGGCGGTTCTGACCACCTCCGGTGCGCGGCGGACGGCGGCGGCGCTTCGGTACCGGCAGATCTGTCAGCAGTGCATCGCTGTTGTATTTACTGACCGGAATCGGATGGCCGGTATATTCTTCAATCGCAGGCAGGTTCAGTGCGTACTCTTCACAGGCCAGGCTGATGGAGTGACCACTTTCCCCGGCACGCCCGGTACGGCCGATACGGTGAACATAATCTTCACAGTCATCCGGCAGATCATAGTTAAAGACGTGAGTCACTGACGGGATATGCAGACCACGGGCTGCAACATCCGTTGCCACCAGAATATCCAGATTACCGTGAGTGAAATCCTCGAGAATACGCAGACGTTTTTTCTGCGCCACATCGCCGGTCAGCAGGCCGACACGGTGGCCGTCAGCCGCCAGGTGTGCCCAGATATCTTCACAGCGGTGTTTGGTATTGGCGAAAATAATGCAGCGATCCGGCCACTCTTCTTCCAGCAGTGTCTGGAGGAGGCGCATTTTTTCTTCATTGGACGGATAAAATAACTCTTCTTTGATCCGGTGACCGGTACGCTGTTCCGGTTCAATTTCAATATATTCCGGGTTGTTCATCTGCTCAAACGCCAGCTCACGGACGCGGTAGGAAAGTGTCGCGGAGAACAGCAGATTCATACGCTCGGCACATGGCGGCATATGGCGGAACAGCCAGCGGATATCTTTGATAAAGCCGAGATCGTACATACGGTCAGCTTCATCGAGAACCACAACCTGAATGGCGCTCAGGTCGATACGGCCCTGTTTGGCGAAGTCGATTAAGCGCCCGGTGGTGCCGATAATCACATCGACGCCTTCATCCAGCACTTTGATTTGTTTGTCGTAGCCGTCACCGCCGTAAGCCAGGCCGGTTTTCAGCCCGGTAAGCTGAGACAGTGGTTCGGCGTCAGAATGGATCTGTACCGCAAGTTCGCGGGTCGGGGCCATAATCAGCGCACGCGGCTGATTGATTTTGCGGCCTTCCGGTGCCGGATGGGTAAGTAAATGATGAAACGTTGACGTCAGAAATGCCAGCGTCTTCCCTGTTCCTGTTTGTGCCTGTCCTGCAACATCCCGGCCGTTGATCGTCAGGGGAAGTGTCAGCGCCTGAATAGGCGTGCAGTTATAAAAGCCCTTAGAATCAAGCGCTTCTACCACTTTAGTATGCAAGGCGAAGTCAGAAAACTTCTTGTCTGTTAAATGTGTTTTGCTCATATTTAGGTAGAATATCAGTTTAATGTTGCGTTACGGAAGTCTATTCGCTGAAATAGGTAAATCCTATCATTAATTAATGGTAGACTAACCGGGTATCGTACAAATTTTGGAGTGGAACAATGAGCGATAAAATTATTCACCTGACTGATTCCGTTTTCGAACAAAGCGTCTTAAAAGCAAACGGCCCTGTGCTCGTTGATTTTTGGGCAGCCTGGTGTGGCCCGTGTAAAATGATTGCCCCTATTCTAGACGAAATCGCCGATGAATATGCAGGGAAAATCACTATCGCAAAACTGAACATCGATGATAACCCGCAGACAGCGCCGCAATACGGCATCCGCGGTATCCCGACATTACTGCTGTTCAAAGACGGCGTGGTGAAGGCAACGCAGGTTGGTGCGGTATCCAAAACCCAGCTGAAAACCTTTATCGATAACAATATCTGATAGCCGGTTTCAGCATATGTCATTAAGATGTCCTGCGGGAACGTGAATTAATCCTTGTTCACCCGCTGGACGTCTTCTCTGAAGCATGATAAGTTAGCGCCAGCTGATCAGGTATCGCTGAAGCTCCTCAGACAGCATAGCATACTGACAACTCTGTAGTGTCTGAAAGTCTGTTATCTCCGGATACATCAAGGTATCCGATATCCCGGTCACAGTGTCCGGTTATCCCTCGGAGATAAATCTAATTTGCGGGAATGTCACCCAATTTGTTCTCCCAAATAGGATGTGCATCACATCTTGCCCTGTGCCGGGTGTTCACAGTCAGCCTTGCAGACGATTACCTGGAAATGCAAAAATATTCGTATTAACAGTGAAAATCGGTTTTGTAAAAAATTAACCTGGTAACGATAACGTTACCGTATTATTCACGTTCATAATTCGAGATACACCCCGAGTCAAAGAACCCACCATTATGAATCTTACCGAATTAAAGAATACGCCGGTATCAGAGCTGATTACTCTTGGCGAAAATATGGGGCTGGAAAACCTGGCCCGCATGAGAAAACAGGACATCATCTTCTCTATCCTCAAGCAGCACGCGAAGAGCGGCGAGGATATTTTCGGTGACGGTGTGCTGGAAATATTGCAGGACGGCTTTGGTTTCCTCCGCTCTGCTGACAGTTCATACCTCGCAGGTCCTGATGATATCTACGTTTCTCCCAGCCAAATCCGCCGCTTTAACCTCCGTACCGGTGATACCATTTCAGGTAAAATCCGTCCGCCGAAAGAAGGCGAGCGCTATTTTGCCCTGCTGAAAGTTAACGAAGTTAACTTTGACAAACCTGAAAACGCCCGCAGTAAAATCCTGTTTGAAAACTTAACGCCGCTGCACGCAAACCGTCGTCTGCGTATGGAGCGTGGTAATGGTTCAACAGAAGATTTAACCGCCCGTGTTCTTGACCTCGCCGCCCCTATCGGCCGTGGTCAGCGTGGTCTGATTGTGGCACCGCCGAAAGCCGGTAAAACCATGCTGCTGCAGAATATTGCGGCCAATATCGCACATAACTACCCTGACTGTGTGCTGATGGTTCTGCTGATCGACGAACGTCCGGAAGAAGTGACCGAGATGCAGCGTCTGGTCAAAGGTGAAGTTATCGCATCCACCTTTGATGAACCGGCTGCGCGTCACGTTCAGGTCGCGGAAATGGTTATCGAGAAAGCCAAACGCCTGGTTGAGCATAAAAAAGATGTCATCATCCTGCTCGACTCCATTACCCGTCTGGCCCGTGCCTATAACACCGTCGTACCGTCCTCCGGTAAAGTACTGACCGGTGGTGTGGATGCGAACGCCCTGCATCGTCCTAAGCGTTTCTTCGGTGCCGCGCGTAACGTGGAAGAGGGCGGAAGCCTGACTATCATCGCAACGGCACTGGTTGATACCGGATCGAAGATGGATGAAGTTATCTACGAAGAGTTTAAAGGTACAGGTAACATGGAATTACACCTGTCCCGTAAGATTGCAGAAAAACGTGTCTTCCCGGCGATTGATTACAACCGTTCCGGTACACGTAAAGAAGAGCTGCTGACCACTCAGGACGAACTGCAGAAAATGTGGATCCTGCGCAAAATTATCCATCCGATGGGTGAGATTGATGCAATGGAGTTCCTGATTAACAAACTCGCGATGACGAAGACCAACGAAGAGTTCTTCGACTTCATGAAACGCTCGTAGCTTTTCGACGACACTTTATAACTAACGCCGCATGCATTGTGGCGTTTTTTTTTACCGGTTATGTCAGAAACCCCTGTGCGGCAGGGCATGGTATGTTTCTTGCATATATTATTTTGCCTGGTAATGGCAGGTTCTGCACGGTGATATCGGCCGGCAGGGATAATAAAAATATCAGAAAGGGTTGTTGTGAATCTCACTATGTTAACTGAACTCCTAATCATATTTGTGTTCGCCACAGCGACGGTCTTTGTTGCCCGTAAGGCTGGCGTCGCTGTCGGTTTGGTGGATAAACCCAATTACCGCAAAAAGCATCAGGGACTGGTCCCGTTAGTCGGCGGAATTTCTATTTTTATCAGTGTCTGCTTTGCTTTCCTCATCAGTGATGAGTTTATTGCGCATAAATTTATTTATCTCGGGTGTGCCGGTGCGCTGGTGCTGGTCGGGGCGCTCGATGACCGGTTTGACCTCAGTGTGAAACTGCGGGCCGGTGTTCAGGCGGTGGTTGCTATCATTATGATGGTGTTTGCCAACCTGAAAATTGACAGCCTGGGTCATGCATTCGGGCCGTGGGAGCTGACTCTCGGGCCGTTCAGCTATGTGCTGACACTGTTTGCGGTATGGGGCGCGGTGAATGCGTTCAATATGGTGGATGGTATTGACGGGCTGCTCGGCGGGCTTTCCTGTGTCTCTTTCGGCGCGCTGGGGATCCTGTTTGCCCTGAGCGGCAACAGCGGTCTGGCATTCTGGTGCTTTACCTTTATCGCCGCCATTCTGCCGTATATCTGCTTTAACCTCGGGCTGTTCGGCCGCCGCTTTAAAGTGTTTATGGGGGATGCGGGCAGTACGCTGATCGGATTTACCATTATCTGGCTGCTGACATCGGCCTCACAGGGCGGGGAGCCGCATGCGATTAATGCAGTGACCGCACTGTGGATTATCGCCATTCCGCTGATGGATATGGTCGCGATTATGTACCGCCGTCTGCGCAAAGGGATGAGCCCGTTCTCACCGGATCGCCAGCATATTCATCATCTGATTATGCGTTCCGGGTTTACGTCACGCGAATCTTTTGTGGTGATAACCCTTGCTGCGGCAGTATTAGCCGCTATCGGTATTGCCGGACAGGTACTCAGCTTTGTCCCTGAGTGGGTGATGCTGGCACTGTTCTTGCTTGCTTTTATTATGTACGGCTACTGCATAAAACGCGCCTGGAAAGTTGCCCGTTTTATTAAACGCCACAGACGCCGCGTGCGTCGCAAATCGGTCACACACTAAATTTTTTAACCACAGAGGCACATGTTGATATGCGTTCAGAAAATACTCCGGACCCGCAACAAACGCAGTATGACCAGGAATTAGATATCCGCGCGTTATTTATGTCGTTATGGCGCGGAAAATTATGGATAGCCGGGATGGCGGTTGTGTTTGCGCTGGTTGCATTGGGTGCCAGTTATTTTATGCAGCAGAAGTGGAATTCCACGGCGATTACGGATTATCCGACTGTTAATAATTTAGGCGGATATTATTCCCAGCAGCAATTTATGCGTAATCTGGACACGCATCTGAATGCCGCTCAGGAATCTTCAGCACTGCTGCCAATCCCGAATGAGGCCTACCAGGAGTTTATTACCCAGGCGGCATCTTATGATACCCGCCGCGATTTCTGGTTACAGACGGATTACTACAAGTCCCGCATGGAAAATGATGCCAAAGCAGATGCGGCACTGCTGGACGAAATGATCAATAACATCACGCTGACCCCGCGTGATGACACGAAAAAACTGGTGAATGACACGCTGACGCTGACAGCGGAATCTGCGGCGGACTCCGCGAAACTGCTGAGTCAGTATGTGGATTTTGCCAACGCGCGTGCGGCTCAGAATCTTAACGATGAGCTGAAAGGGGCGTGGGCAACGCGGTCACAGTCACTGAAAGCACTGGTCAAACGTCAGAAGATGGTGGCGGAATCACTGTATCAGCGTGAAACCGGACAGCTGAAAAATGCTATCGCGGCCGCACAGAAACAGGGTATCAGCCGCAGCCGGACAGATGTGCCTGCGGAAGAACTGCCTTCCTCCCAGCTGTTTCTGTTAGGCACACCGATGTTACAGGCACGTCTGGAGACACTGGAAGCCGCCGGTCCTGAGTTTGATAAAGATTACGAGCAGAACATTGCCATGCTGTCGACGCTGAATGTCGGTCCGGCGCTGGAAGATAACTTCCGTGCCTACCGCTATCTGCGGACACCGGACGAGCCGGTAAAACGTGACAGCCCGCGCCGTGCCTTCATGATGATTATGTGGGGCTTTATCGGTGCTCTGACCGGTGCCGGTGTGGCGCTGGTCCGCCGCCGTCCGTAACGGCAGCGGCAGAATAACCGGCCGGGGCGCTGCTCCCGGCCTGTTTTAAGGCGGGTAACCGCCACCGGCCGGAAAGCCGGATATCATATAAAATAAAAGAGACACTCAGTGAAAGTATTGACTGTATTTGGTACCCGCCCGGAAGCTATCAAAATGGCTCCGCTGGTACATGCGCTGGCAGCGGATCAGGCTTTTGAGGCAAAAGTCTGTGTGACCGCGCAGCATCGTGAAATGCTGGATCAGGTATTACACCTTTTTGAGATCACACCGGATTATGATCTCAATATTATGCGCCCGGGACAGGATTTAACTGATATTACCTGTCGTATTCTTGAGGGTTTGAAGCCGGTTCTGGCCGACTTTAAACCGGATGTCGTTCTGGTTCACGGCGATACCGCAACCACCATGGCAACCAGCCTGGCGGCGTTCTACCAGCGGATCCCGGTGGGTCATGTGGAAGCCGGTCTGCGTACCGGAAATCTGTATTCACCGTGGCCGGAAGAAGCCAACCGCAAAATTGCCGGACACCTGGCAATGTATCATTTCGCGCCGACACAAAATTCGCGCGAAAACCTGCTGCGTGAAGGTATCCGCGACAATCATATTTTCGTCACCGGCAACACGGTGATTGATGCACTGCTCGCGGTCCGTGACCGCATCATGCAGGACAAAGCCCTGCTGGCGCAGCTGGATGCACAGTATCCGTTTATCGACAGCAGCAAAAAAATGATCCTGGTCACCGGCCACCGCCGTGAGAGTTTCGGCGGCGGGTTTGAGCGGATTTGTCACGCGCTGGCTGAAATTGCCACGACGCATCCGGAAGTCCAGATTGTCTACCCGGTTCACCTCAACCCGAATGTCAGTGAGCCGGTAAAACGTATTCTGCATGATATCAGTAACATTGTGCTGATCAGTCCGCAGGATTACCTTCCTTTTGTCTACCTTATGAACCATGCTTATATGATCCTGACCGACTCAGGCGGCATTCAGGAAGAAGCACCGTCATTAGGTAAACCGGTTCTGGTGATGCGTGATACCACCGAACGTCCGGAGGCGATTGACGCCGGGACTGTTCGTCTGGTCGGCACTGAAACCGGTACTATCGTTCGTGAAGTAACGCGATTGCTGACCGATCCGGCGGCTTATCATGAGATGAGCCGTTCACATAACCCTTACGGGGACGGAAAAGCGTGCCAGCGTATTCTTGAAGCATTGAAAAACAATCAGGTGACATTATGAGTTTTGAAACTATTTCTGTTGTCGGTCTGGGTTATATCGGTTTACCAACAGCGGCAGCTTTTGCCTCCCGTCAGAAGAAAGTGGTTGGTGTGGATGTGAACCAGCATGCGGTTGATACCATTAACCGTGGTGAAATTCATATTGTGGAGCCGGATCTGGGCGCGGTTGTGAAAACAGCGGTGGAAGGCGGTTTCCTGAAAGCCTTCACCAAACCTCAGCCTGCTGATGCGTTCCTGATTGCGGTACCGACACCGTTTAAAGGTGATCACGAGCCGGATCTGGCTTTTGTGCAGTCTGCGGCGGAATCTATCGCACCGGTACTGAAAAAAGGTGACCTGATTATTCTCGAATCCACCTCGCCGGTCGGTGCGACTGAGCAGATGGCAGAGTGGCTGGCAGCGGCACGTCCTGATCTGACCTTCCCGCAGCAGGCGGGTGAAGAATCTGATATCGATATCGCTTACTGCCCTGAGCGTGTGCTGCCGGGCCAGGTGATGGTCGAACTGATTAAAAACGACCGTGTGGTCGGCGGGATGACACCAAAATCCTCAAAACGCGCCAGTGAACTCTATTACATCTTCCTGGAAGGTGAGTGTGTCATTACTAACGCGCGTACAGCGGAGATGTGCAAACTGACCGAAAACAGCTTCCGCGATGTGAACATTGCGTTTGCGAATGAATTATCACTGATTTGTGCTGACCAGGGTATTAATGTCTGGGAACTGATCAGCCTGGCAAACCGCCATCCGCGTGTGAATATCCTGCAGCCGGGTCCGGGTGTCGGCGGCCATTGTATCGCGGTTGACCCTTGGTTTATCGTGGCGCAGAACCCGAAACAGGCCCGTCTGATCCACACTGCGCGTCTGGTTAACGACGGCAAACCACTGTGGGTTATTGATCAGGTAAAACAAGCAGTTGCTGATTGCCTGACTGAAACCGGCAAACGTGCCAATGAAGTGACGATTGCCTGCTTTGGCCTGGCATTCAAACCAAATATCGACGATCTGCGTGAAAGCCCTGCGGTTCAGGTTACCAAAATGGTGGCAGAGTGGCATGCAGGGAAAACTCTGGCGGTTGAGCCGAACGTTCATGAACTGCCGGGTAAACTGAAAGGTCTGACAGAACTGGTCTCCATTGAGAAGGCGATTACTGACGCGGATATTATCCTGCTGCTGGTGGATCACACGCCGTTCAAAGGTATCCCGGGCAGCCAGATCCCGCAGAAATGGATTATCGATACCAAAGGAGTATGGCGTTGAAACGTATTTTAGTGACAGGCGGAGCCGGTTTTATCGGCTCTGCGGTTGTTCGTCATATTATCCGTGATACTGCTGACAGTGTGGTGGTGGTGGATAAACTGACTTACGCCGGTAACCTCGAATCACTGGCACCGGTGGCGGATGACCCGCGCTATGCCTTTGAACAGGTGGATATCTGTGACCGCGCGGCGCTTGACCGCGTGTTCGCACAGTATCAGCCGGATGCCGTGATGCATCTGGCGGCGGAAAGTCATGTGGATCGCTCTATCGACGGCCCGGCGGCGTTTATCGAAACCAACATTGTGGGCACTTACACACTGCTGGAAGCTGCGCGTCATTACTGGACGGCACTGGATGCGGAGAAAAAATCCGCATTTCGTTTCCACCATATTTCCACCGACGAAGTTTACGGCGATCTGGAAGGGACTGACGGCTTCTTCACGGAAACCACACCGTATGCACCGAGCAGCCCGTACTCTGCCTCCAAAGCCTCCAGTGACCATCTGGTACGCGCCTGGCAGCGGACTTACGGCTTCCCGTCCGTGATCACCAACTGCTCAAATAACTACGGGCCGTACCACTTCCCGGAAAAACTGATCCCGCTGGTGATTCTCAATGCGATTTCCGGCAAACCGCTGCCGGTTTACGGCAAAGGTGAGCAGATCCGCGACTGGCTGTTTGTCGATGACCATGCCCGCGCTCTGTATACCGTGGTGACACAGGCAAATATCGGTGAAACCTACAATATCGGCGGCCATAACGAGCGCAAAAATATTCAGGTGGTGGAAGCTATCTGTGAGCTGCTCGAAGAACTGCATCCGCAGAAACCGGCCGGTGTCGCGCAATACCGCGACCTTATCACCTATGTGACAGACCGCCCGGGCCATGACCTGCGTTATGCGATTGATGCTGACAAAATTGAGCGTGACCTGGGCTGGCGGCCGCAGGAAACGTTTGAGTCCGGTATCCGCAAAACCGTGGAATGGTATCTGAATAATGAAACCTGGTGGCGCCGGGTGCAGGACGGCTCGTATGCCGGACAGCGTCTGGGACTGGGTCAGGATAAGTAAGAGGCTGCTATGAAAGGAATTATTCTGGCGGGCGGCTCCGGAACCCGGTTGCACCCGATTACCCGCGGGGTGTCAAAACAGCTGCTGCCGATTTACGACAAGCCGATGATCTACTATCCGCTGTCTGTGCTGATGCTGGCCGGGATCCGCGAAGTTCTGATCATCTCAACACCGGAAGATCTGCCGTCATTCCGCCGTCTGCTGGGTAACGGTGATCAGTTTGGTATCTCTCTGAGCTATGCCGAACAGCCGTCGCCGGATGGTCTGGCACAGGCTTTTATCATCGGTGAGGAGTTTATCGGTGATGACAGCTGTAGTCTGGTGCTGGGGGATAATATTTTCTTCGGCCATGCATTCAGTCCGAAACTGAAAAGTGTTGCGGCCCGGACACAGGGCGCGACCGTTTTCGGCTATCAGGTGATGGATCCGGAACGTTTCGGTGTGGTGGAGTTTGATGATGAATTCCGCGCGCTGTCGATTGAGGAAAAACCGGTTCATCCGAAATCCAACTGGGCAGTTACCGGATTATATTTCTATGATAATCAGGTAGTTGATATCGCCAGGCAGGTGAAGCCGTCTGAGCGCGGCGAACTGGAAATCACCAGTATCAACCAGATGTATCTGGAGCGCGGTGAACTGAATGTTGAGCTGCTCGGCCGTGGTTTTGCCTGGCTGGATACCGGCACTCACGACAGCCTGATTGAAGCCAGCACTTTCGTGCAGACCGTTGAAAAACGTCAGGGCTTTAAAATTGCCTGCCTGGAAGAGATTGCCTGGCGCAACGGCTGGCTGAATGACGAACAGGTGGCTGAATCCGCCCGTCAGCTGGCGAAGACCGGTTATGGTCAGTATCTGAAGAATTTACTCCATGTCCGTCCGCGCCAGTATTGAGCACCTCGCCTGGGAAAGTGACTTTTTTGTCCTGAAAACGGCAAAACTGGCATTTTCCCCGGATGCAGCACCACTGTCTGCGGCAGATTTTGCGCCGTACGATTTGGTGCAGGCCAAAATCAGTGCCGGGGATAACGCGGCACTGGATGGTTTATCGGCACTCGGCTTTTCCCTCGCGGAAAGTGAGGTGGATTTTGCATTGTCACTCAAGAGTGGCACAGAAAATGCAATGTCTGACAGTACACTCTGTTATGCGGATGAAACGGATATCCCGGTGATAAAACAGGCGGCGGCACAGGTTTTCAGCCAGAGTCGTTTCCGTGTCCCGTGGTACCAGCCGGATGACAGCGCCCGTTTCTATGCGGTGTGGGCGGAAAAAGCGGTACGCGGGACATTTGATAAAGATTGTCTGCTGATCCGCAATAAAAACAATGAGATTGCCGGGTTTGTCACTCTCCGTCAGACAGATGAACACAGCGCCCGTATCGGACTGCTGGCGGTACTGCCGGGCAATCAGGGTCAGGGTATCGGCCTGAAATTAATGTCGGCGGCGCAACAGTGGTGTGCAAAACATCACTGCCGGGTATTACGGGTTGCAACACAACTCAGTAACCTTGCGGCAATGCGCCTTTATACAAAAAGCGGTGGTGCGGTTGACAGCACTGCCTACTGGTTATACCGAGGATGCAATGATTCCATTTAATAAACCACCTGTAGTCGGCACTGAAGTTGAATATATGCAGCAGGCCATGCAAAGCGGCAAGCTGTGCGGTGACGGTTCGTTCACCAAAAAATGCGAAGAGTGGATGGAAAAACGGTTCGGCAGCGCCAAAGTTCTGCTGACCCCGTCCTGTACCGCCTCACTGGAAATGGCGGCAATCCTGCTGGATATTCAGCCGGGTGATGAAGTCATCATGCCGAGCTATACCTTCGTGTCCACCTCCAATGCCTTTGTGCTGCGTGGTGCGAAAGTGGTGTTTGTTGATATCCGTCCGGACACCATGAACATCGATGAAACCAAAATCGAAGCGGCTATCACCGATAAAACCAAAGCGATTGTGCCGGTGCATTATGCAGGCGTGGCCTGTGAAATGGATATCATCATGGCGCTGGCGAAGAAATATAACCTCTTTGTGGTGGAAGATGCCGCGCAGGGCGTGATGTCAACTTACAAAGGCCGCGCGCTGGGCTCTATCGGTCATATCGGCTGCTACAGCTTCCACGAAACCAAAAACTACTCCTCCGGCGGAGAGGGCGGTGCCACTCTGATTAACGACCCGGCGATGATTGGCCGTGCGGAAATCATCCGTGAGAAAGGCACCAACCGCAGCGAATTCTTCCGCGGACAGGTGGATAAATACACCTGGCGTGATATCGGCTCCAGCTACCTGATGTCTGACTTACAGGCTGCATACCTGTGGGCACAGCTGGAAGAAGCGGAGAAAATCAACGAGCGCCGTCTGGCATTCTGGCAGATTTACTATGATGCCCTGACCCCGCTGGCGCAGGATGGCCTGCTGACGCTGCCGGTTGTTCCGGAAAATCTGGAGCAGAACGCGCACATGTTCTACATCAAACTGAAAGATGTGGCAGAGCGCACCGCATTCAGCGAATACATGAAAGCCAATGACGTGCTGACCGTATTCCACTATGTGCCGCTGCACAGCTGCCCGGCCGGTATGGAGTTCGGGCGTTTCCACGGTGAGGATATCTTTACCACCCGTGAAAGCGAACGCCTGGTGCGTCTGCCGATGTTCTACAACATGACAGAAGACGAGCAGCAGCGCGTGATCCACCTGATTAAGGGCTTCTTCGCGTAGTATGTCTTTAGCCAAAGCCTCTGTCTGGACCGCCGGCTCCACCCTGATCAAAATCGGGGCGGGGCTGCTGGTCATTAAATTAATGGCGCTGACATTCGGCCCGGCCGGTATCGGCCAGGCACTGAACTTCCGCCAGCTGATTACGGTGCTGGGGGTATTGTCAGGTGCCGGTATTTTTAACGGCGTGACCAAGTATATTGCCGAGCACCGTGATGATGCGGAAAAACGCCGGGCGGTGTTAGGCACATCCTCAACCCTGATCCTGGTGTTCTCGACACTGCTGGCGATTGTGTTTCTGCTGTTCAGCAGACCGATCAGCATGGCGCTGTTTGATGGTAATGGCGCTTATCAGGATGTTGTTGCGGCGGTGGCCTTTATCCAGATGGGTATTGCTTACGCCAACTATTTTCTCGCGATTATCAAAGGATACCGGGATGCGTCCGGCAATGCGCTGGCGCTTATCGCGGGCAGTCTGATCGGCGTCACCGCGTATTATCTCTGCCAGCGCTGGTGGGGCTATGACGGCGCACTGGCCGGGCTTGCGCTGGTGCCGGCGCTGATTATTATCCCTGCGTTTGCCATGCTGCTGCGCCGCCGCCATTTCCCGCTTTCCGAGCTGAAACCGGCCTGGGATCGGGCGATTGCATCCCATCTGGGGAAATTCACCCTGATGGCGCTGATGACCGCAGTTACTCTGCCGGTGGCGTACATCATGATGCGGAACCTGCTGGCCTCCCGCTACAGCTGGGAGGAAGTGGGGATATGGGGCGGCGTGACCAGTATTTCGGATGCCTACCTCCAGTTTATTACCGCGTCGTTTTCTGTCTATCTGCTGCCGACCTTATCGCGGTTACAGGCAAAAAGTGATATCCGCCGCGAGATCATCAAATCGCTGAAATTTGTGTTACCGGCGGTGGCTGCAGCCAGTTTTATGGTCTGGCTGCTGCGCGATTTTGCTATCTGGCTGCTGTTCACGGATAAATTTACCGGCATGCGCGACCTGTTTGCCTGGCAGCTGGTCGGTGATGTTCTGAAAGTGGGTGCTTACGTCTTCGGTTATCTGGTGATTGCCAAAGCCGCACTGCGGTTTTATATCCTGACGGAAGTGACCCAGTTTGCTTTACTGACGCTGTCCGCGTACTGGCTGATTCCGGCACACGGTGCCGTCGGCGCGGCACAGGCCTATATGCTGACATATATTATCTACTTCCTTTTGTGTTGTAGCGTATTTCTGATCTATTGCAGGCGAGCATGACAACTTTAATTCACGTTTTAGGATCTGATATCCCGCATCATAACCAGACCGTGCTGCGCTTCTTCAATGATGTGCTGGCACCGCACCTGCCGCGAGAGGAAATGCCTGAATTTATGGTTGTTTCCACCGCCGGGCAGCTTCTGGCGCAATATCCCAACCTGGAACTGGATGTCTGGCCGGATAAAAAAAGCCTGGCGAATGCCGTCGCAGCGAAAGCAAAACGTGACCGGCAGTGCCGCTTTTTCTTCCACGGTCAGTTTAATGCCCTGATCTGGCTGGCATTATTGTCAGGAAAAATTAAACGTCATCAGTTTTACTGGCATATCTGGGGCGCGGATCTGTATGAGGATTCCCGTCAGCTGAAATTCAGATTGTTTTATCATCTGCGCCGTCTGGCACAGAAGCGGGTCGGTCACGTGTTCGGCACGCGCGGCGATTTAAACTATTTTGCCCAGTTCTGTCCGAAGATCCCGGCTGACCT
Source organism: Morganella morganii (assembly GCF_041099235.1). Taxonomy (GTDB): domain Bacteria; phylum Pseudomonadota; class Gammaproteobacteria; order Enterobacterales; family Enterobacteriaceae; genus Morganella; species Morganella morganii_E. The sequence goes on from NZ_JBFZSO010000015.1 coordinate 30,559, forward strand.
GCTCTATTTTCCGACGCGGATGGATCCCTCTCTGACGGTTTTAACGCCGCCTGAGCCGCGTGGTGACGATAATATGATGATCCTGCTGGGTAACTCTGGTGACCGCTCAAACCGCCATAAAGAGGCGCTGACGCGCATTCATGAGCAGTTCGGGGAGAAGGTGAAAATCATCATCCCGATGGGCTATCCGGAAAATAACGGAGATTACATTGCCGAAGTGGATGCTTTCGCGCAGCAACTGTTCCCTCAGCAGCAGGCGGAGATCCTGAAAGACAAGATGGATTTTGATATCTATCTGAATCTGCTGAAACAATGCGACCTCGGCTACTTTATCTTTAACCGCCAGCAGGGGATCGGCACACTATGTCTGCTGATCCAGTTCGGTATTCCGTTTGTGATAAGCCGTCAGAACCCGTTCTGGCAGGATATGACCGAGCAGCAGGTGCCGGTGCTGTTTTACGGTGATGACGTGACACCGGAGGTGGTGGCGCAGGCGCGGGAGCAGCTGTTCGCCCTTGACCGTGAAAAAATTGCCTTTTTCAGTCCGAACTTTGTGCAGGGCTGGGAGCAGGCACTGGCCGCCGCGCAGGAGAAACAGGCATGAGTCAGTTTGATTTCATCGGGCTGTTTGCCGTCTGGTTTATCTCGCTGGCCTTTATTCTGCTGCTGACCTACCGCGAATTCCGCCGGGTCCGCTTCAGTTTTAATATCTTTTTCTCCATGCTCTATCTGCTGACCTTCTTTTTCGGCTTCCCGTTTACCTTTGCACTGGTGTTCCAGTTTGATGTGCAGGTGGTGCCGCCGTCCGCGCTGCTGCAGGCGCTGCTGGCGTCAGTCAGTTTCTATGCCATTTATTATGTGGCGTATAAAACCCGGCTGCGCAGACCTGACGCGGTTTACAGCGGTACCCCGCTGTTTTCCATGAACAAAACAGAAACCCGGCTCACCTGGCTGCTGCTGGCGGCGATTGCTGTCGCGACTGCCGGTATTTTCTTTATGGAAAACGGATTGCTGCTGTTTAAGCTGAAAACCTACAGTCAGATTTTCTCGAGCCAGGTCACCGGCGTAGCCTTAAAACGCTTTTTCTACTTCTTTATCCCGGCGATGCTGGTGGTGTTCTTCCTGAAACCCACATTTCAGCGCTGGATTTTCTTCCTGATCGCCACGGTGGCGTTCGGGATTATGACCTATGTGATTGTCGGCGGTACCCGCGCCAACATCATTATCGCGTTTGCGCTGTTCCTGTTTATCGGCATTGTGCGCGGATGGATTTCGCTGTGGATGCTGGTCAGCGCCGGGGTCTTCGGTGTGGTGGGGATGTTCTGGCTGGCACTCAAACGCTACAGCCTGGATGTCAGCGGGGCGGAGGCGTTTTACACGTTCCTCTATCTGACCCGCGATACCTTCTCGCCGTGGGAAAACCTCGGCCTGCTGCTGAACAACTACGACAAAATTGAGTTCCAGGGGCTGGCGCCGATTATCCGTGACTTCTATGTCTTTATCCCGTCCTGGCTGTGGCCGGACCGGCCGGATACCGTACTGAATGCGGCAAACTATTTTACCTGGGAAGTGCTGAACAACCATTCCGGGCTGGCGATTTCACCGACCCTGATCGGTTCGCTGGTGGTGATGGGCGGCTTCTGGTTTATTCCGCTCGGTGCGGTGGTGGTCGGGCTGATAATCAAATGGTTCGACTGGCTGTATGAGCTGGGCAAACGGGAGACAAACCGTTACAAAGCAGCCATTCTGCATGCATTTTGTTTCGGCGCGATATTTAACATGATTGTGCTGGCCCGCGAAGGAATGGACTCATTCGTTTCCCGCGTGGTGTTTTTCTGTCTTATTTTCGGCTTTTGTCTGGTGGTGGCGAAATTACTGTACTGGCTGTTCGAAACGGCCGGGCTTATCCGCCATTATGTGATTTCAAAGGGCAAACGCACCCGTCTTTCATCGTAAGGAATTAGCATGGAACCGTTATCTTCTGATGCCGGCAGCGCGGAAAATATCCCGCAGTATTCTATCCGTAACCACCCGATTCAGGGTTTCCGGAATCAGGCGCATTTTCTGGATTATCTGTTTAAGGACGGACAGATCAGAACCGGTACGCTGGTGGCCATTAATGCCGAAAAAGTCATGACAGCCGAACAGGATGAGGCGCTGCACACACTGCTGAGCAACGCGGAATATCTGTATGCGGACGGGATCAGCATTGTCCGTGCTATCCGCCGTAAATACCCGCAGGCGGATGTCGCGCGGATTGCCGGGGCGGATTTGTGGGAAGGGCTGATGGAACGCGCCGGGCAGGAAAACACGCCGGTGTTTCTGGTCGGCGGTAAGCCGGAAGTGCTGGCGGAAACTGAAGCAAAACTGAAATCGCAATGGAATGTGAATCTGGCAGGCACGCAGGACGGCTATTTTACCGCAGAACAGCGTGATGCCCTGTTTGAGCGCATCCGCAACAGCGGTGCGAAAATTGTGACGGTGGCAATGGGCTCGCCGAAACAGGAAATCTTTATGCGCGACTGCCGTAAGATCCATCCGGATGCCCTGTATATGGGCGTGGGCGGCACTTACGACGTCTTTACCGGTCATGTGAAGCGTGCGCCGAAGGTATGGCAGAATATGGGGCTGGAGTGGCTCTACCGCCTGTTATCACAACCGACCCGCTTCCGCCGTCAGTTAAAACTGCTGAAATTTCTGGGTTATTACTACGGTAATAAATTATAATTGCCCCTGTCCGGGCGGCTTTTTGCGGGAAAATGCTCTCTTTATCAGCAAAGCGGGTAAAGACTGAGCAAACAATACATTTGTGAAAAAAAGCACTGGACAGACGGATGAGAAATCCGTACTATCCTCTCCCGCAACGGCGCAAAGCGCCCGTAGCTCAGCTGGATAGAGCGCTGCCCTCCGGAGGCAGAGGTCTCAGGTTCGAATCCTGTCGGGCGCGCCATTATGCGTGTAAGAGTTACGGTATAGTATTTCGTTGTTGTAAGTAGTAAAATGTTGCGATGTTATGGTGGCTATAGCTCAGTTGGTAGAGCCCTGGATTGTGATTCCAGTCGTCGTGGGTTCGAGTCCCATTAGCCACCCCATTTAATAACATGTAACATGACTGTAGTGATGAACCTGCGAGGGTGGCGGAATTGGTAGACGCGCTAGCTTCAGGTGTTAGTGTTCTTACGGACGTGGGGGTTCAAGTCCCCCCCTTCGCACCATCATCATGACAAGTCAGCCTTTCGGCGAGTAGCGCAGCTTGGTAGCGCAACTGGTTTGGGACCAGTGGGTCGTAGGTTCGAATCCTATCTCGCCGACCATATTCAGAAAAAGCCCCGCTTACAGCGGGGCTTTTTCGTTTCTGCAGTTTCTGTTTTTCCTGTCCTGCTTTTCTTCCTGCTGTCGTTCCGCAGCTGATTTTTGTTTCTTTTGTGCTGATTCTACTGTGGTGTTCAGGCAGACAAAAACATACGCGTTTTCCGTGAAACCACCGCTATTGATGGAATCTGATAATTTCGATATAAATCATTATGTTATGAATGTTGTATAGATCCGGCGACAACGGGCATAATGCGTGTCGCCAAAATGAGACATTTAATCTATTGATATATAATGATTTAAATAATGCTATCAGAAAGCGTCGCAAAACAGAGACACTACGGACAGAATTGCATCAGTGATTGACAGGCAGAAGGCAGGATAAGAAAAATAAACCCACGGGAACCGTGGGAAATTGAGAAGGCGTAAAAGTTGGCACGTCTTGTGCATTACATCAGGTGTAGATGCTCATCTCATTTCTTATGTTTGCGTAAGCTTCATAAACCCGGAGATGACGCAGAGCTAAATTCGGTGCCTATTGTCCGGGTTATCGATGTAAAAGATCCCGAAATCTTTACATCAGCAACAGGACGTAACGTTGAGTGAGGCACCATCCGTCTGTAGACCTGATTGTATTTTATACACCTATCGTTTCGCGATAGGTGTTTTTTTATGTCTCATTCTTGCCATCAATAATGTGTTCAGTCAATCTCTTTTAATGATGTTCCGGCATAAAAAAAGCCAATCCGGCAGGATTGGCTCTGTGTGATAAAAAATAACCCGCCTGTGCTTATTCGCGGGGCGTTTTTTCATCCGGTAATGTCAGGGTATTGAGCAGGGCATTACGGCGGATCATGGCAGATTCCTCATACTTTTTCTGCTTATCCAGCACATCGGCCAGCCAGGCAGCATCATGCGTGTCCTGACGGGCGCTCAGGGCAGATTTAAAGTATTTCTCCGCATCTTCCCAGCGTGTTTCCTGCATGGCTAACTGCCCGAGGGTACTGTTGAGCAGCGGCTGATCCGCATCTTCCTTCTGCATCTGGTTCAGCACCTTGCGGATAGCTTTCGGATTGTCTGTCCGGATCTGCGGCAGCAGCATCAGCAGGCGCTGATCTTTCTGACGCTTCAGTCCGTCGAGCACCACCGCTTCCGCATCCGCCATATCATCACCGGCGATAAAGTGCTGCGCGGCCGCTACGGCCATCTCCGGATTGTGGCGCAGATGGCGGCTGAGGTTCTTCCACCAGTGGCGCAGTGCATCGCTGCCGTCCTGATCCGCAACCTGCTGCATCATACCGAGCCAGGCGCGGATTTCGGTTTGTTCCACCTGCTCATCCGTAAATTCGCCGGATTTTTTCATCTGCGGCAGAATGGCGATCAGGGATTTCCAGGCACCGGAGCGCGCATACACCTGTTCCGCCAGACGCAATACTTCCGGATGGCGCGGTGCGATTTCCAGCAGATTGTCGATAGCGGTTCTCGCCGCCGGAATTTCATCGCGGCTCAGCAGAATACGGGCGCGGGTGATATCCACCGGTAACTGATGACGCCCGGCCAGCTCGGAAGCCCGCTCCAGGTACTGATTGGCGCGGAGATTATCACTGCGCTGCTGTGCTGCTTCCGCTGCCAGCAGATAGTTGACCAGTGGCTGCTCAGCGTTATCCGCACTGCGGCTCAGTAATTTTTCCACCTGACGGAAATCCCCTTCCGCCAGTTTGAGCAGTGCATCGTTGGTCAGTGCACGGGCGCGGTTGCGTTTATGACCGCCAAACCAGCCGAGGGTGCGGGAACTGCCGCTTTTCAGGCGACGCCAGCACCAGCCAAGCAGCATCAGAACCGCCTGTAATCCGAGAAAGCAGATCACCAGGCCGGTAACACTGGTTTCGATATCAAAATTGTCGGTCTGGATCAGGACATAGCCCTGATGTCCGGCCACCAGCGGGCCGATAATAATCCCGGCAATCAGGATAAGAAACAGAATAAAGACTTTAAACATCTGTTATCCCTCCTGTTGCGGTGCTGCTTCCGGCTGTGCCGGTGCAGCAGCAGGTGTTTCCTGCGGTGCCTCAGCCGGTGCCGGCGGCGGGGTTTCATCGTTGAGCAGACGGCGGATGCGGGTCTGTACCAGTTTATCCAGCAGCGGCTGGCTGGTCAGGCTGTCCGGCGCACTCATTGAGATCGGCTGGGCGGCCAGCGCATCCACTTCGGCCAGGAAGGCGGCGTTGGTCGGATCGCTGTCAGAGAAATAGGCACGAACCCAGGTGGAGACCGCATCCAGTGACTGTTTGTAGCTCTCTTCCTGGTGACGCGGCACTGCCTGAGCGGCGATCAGTAACTGAGCACGGATATTTTCACGGACATAAATGTCCTGATTCGGTGCCAGCAGCGGTGCAGAGGTGTTGTCACGGCGGCGGATGGTGATGAAATCACTCATAAACCCTTTCCAGCTTTTGGTCAGGTTAGTGCGCCAGTCCGCGACGGAGGAGGTCAGCCCTTCACTGTCACTGCTGTCCATCGGCGCGCCGTCACGGCTGCCGTCATCCAGACGCAGATTATCCACCTGACCGGCAAGCTGGTTCAGGCGCAGGATCGTGCCGTCAAAATCGATCTGACTGACGGCGGACAGTGCGGTAATGTCATTGCGCAGTGCGGTGCGCACATCCAGCAGACCCGGATCATTCATTTCGGCGAGGCTGGCATCGGCATTTTTCAGCAGTACCATAGCGGTGACCACATCCTGGTCATTCCACAGTTTGCGCTCTGCCATTTTGACCAGGAAATCCGCCTGAGCGAGAAGCCAGCTTTTCACATCGGTGCTGGATAGTGCGGTGACACGGCTGCGCAGTAAATCCAGTTCGTGTTTCAGTGCCTCTTCCTGCTGCTGATGCTGTGCGCTGAGTGCAGACTGCTGTGCGATAAATTCCTGCATCTGTTTTTGTGTCTGCTGCTGTTCCTGTTGCAGCTGCGCCATCTGAGATTTCAGCTGCGCATTTTCTGCTTCCAGGTTTTTCGACAGCGTCTGAGTACCGGCCTGTGAGGCATACCAGACACCGCCGCCGATCAGCAGAATCACAGCCAGTGCGATAGCACCGCGCAGAAAGCCGGAAGGCTGTTTTTCCTCAGCGGCAGGCGGGGTTTTCCGTGACTGCGGCGCTTCCGGTGCCGGTTTCGGCGCGCTATCAGCCGCCGGTGTTTCCGGCGGTTTTTTATCAGACGCCGCTTTGTCAGTGACATTTTTTGCGGTCGCTTTTTTCCCGGCAGCTGTGTCTTTTTTTTCTGCCTGCGGATCGGTATTGGTTACGGCATCCTGTGTTTCAGGTACATCGGCCGATCCGGGTTTTTTCTCGTGTTCCGTCATTCGTGGCGTCCCATGTCTGTTCATTGAAGAGCCTGAAGTAAGGCTTCATTATCTGCACCGGCGGCGACATCAATATTCTGCCAGCCCAGTGATTGTGCGATAGCTGCCAGTCTGTCACTGACAACAATAATCCGGCATTGCAGCAGCCAGCCGAGGTGCGCGGCCGGCGTCAGCTGCCGCAGCAGGTGCAGCATTTCGCCGCTGGTTACCACCAGCGTCTGAACCTGTTGCTGCTGCCACAACAGGGCGCATTCCTCTCCGTCGTAATTTACGGGTTCGCGGCGGTAGCATTCACAGTAATCCACTACTGCGCCCCGTTCGCGCAGTGTCTGTGCCAGATGCTCTCTGCCGCCGTTACCGCGCAGCAGAAGTGCGCGGCGGCCGGTCATATCCTGTAAATCCGGCAGGATCAGCAGATGTTCGCTGGTTTCCCCGCCGGGCATAAAGGCGGCGGGTAATCCGGTCAGTTGTTCAAAGCAGTTAGCGGTTGACTGACCAATCCCATAATAGCAAAGCTTATCAGACCACAGGTAATTCTGTTGAATAAGCTGTTCATTTGCGTGATAAGCCGCATTCTTTGACAGCAGAAAAAGGGCATCTCCGGGAGAAAGTGCCGCGATTTTGGCAATCAGCAGCGGCAGTTCATGTCCCGGGGAAATTCGGATGAGCGGGGCAGAAAGGGCATTCTGCCCGCGTGAGCGCAGGGCGCTGACCAGGGCTTCACCGGCCGGTGAGGGACGGGTGACCAGGATGGTCATGCAGGCGTGTGCCCCTGATAGACTTCCGTCAGGATTGCCCGTGCGCCGTTATCCAGCAGTTCCTCTGCGAGAGAAACCCCGGCGGCGGCGGCATCCTGCGGGTCGCACAGGCGTTCACCGCGGACAATTTCACTGCCGTCCGGTGCGCCGACCAGCGCGCGCAGCCAGATTTTATCTCCCTGCCAGATAGCATAACTGCCGATTGGCACCTGACATCCCCCTTCCAGCCGGGTATTCATGGCGCGTTCGGCGCGGACACAGATATCGGTTTGTGCGTGATTCAGGGCGCTGAGTAAAGAACGGGTGCGTTCATCATCCAGGCGGCACTCAATCCCGACCGCACCCTGACCGACAGCGGGAAGGGATTCTTCCGGCGGCAGTGCACAGCGGATGCGTTCATCCAGTTTCAGGCGTTTCAGCCCGGCAACCGCCAGGATAATCGCGTCATAGTCGCCGTTATCCAGTTTGCCCAGCCGGGTCCCGACATTACCGCGCAGGTCGCGGATCACCAGGTCAGGGCGGCGTTCGCGCAGCTGGCACTGACGGCGCAGACTGGAGGTGCCGACGATACTGCCGGGCGGCAGGGCATCCACACTGTCATAATGGTTGGAAACAAAAGCATCGCGCGGATCTTCCCGCTCACAGATAGTGACTAACCCCAGCCCGTCCGGGAAATCGACCGGGACATCCTTCATGGAGTGCACGGCGATATCTGCACGGCTTTCCAGTAATGCCAGTTCCAGTTCTTTGACGAACAGCCCTTTGCCGCCGACTTTCGCCAGCGGCGTGTCGAGAATAATGTCACCTTTGGTGACTATCGGGACGAGTTCGACGCGTAACCCGGGATGGCGCTGTTCCAGTTCCTGTTTGACAAATTCGGCCTGCCACAGTGCAAGCGGGCTTTGTCGGGTGGCAATACGCAGAGATTGAGTGGTCATGATAATTGTCAGGGATCCTTGTCTTTTTATCCGGTGTTTTTTTATGTGAAACATAGCCGGAAAAATAAGAAAAACTGCCTTTGTTTTATCATTTTGCTGATAATTTTTCCAGTTACGTGACGAGACCTGCCCGGCAGATAACAACGAAAAAAGACAATCAGTGAATAAATAGTCTCAGACAGATGGCAGGAGTCTGTCAGTAAATAATTAAAACATATTTTAAATAATAAAAATATTTTGCAATTATAAAATTGTATTAATTAAATCGATTCAATTTAAATAACTATTTCATAGCATTATTAAAATAAATAAAAACGCCCTGAGTGAGTAAGCAGTATTATTTTTTTGGTCAAAAAGTGCACAAAAACAGAAACACACCGGTTTTCCTGAATATTTCCTTAGATTTTTTGTGTGTATCCCGGTGATTTTCAACGAAAATACATATTTTACAATTAGTTATCCGGCTAATAACAACTTTGGGTAATCGTGCCTTTTTTAGTGCGAAGCTTTACCCTTTGCCCCGAAGGTGTTAGATTGATCACGTTTCCGGCAATTTAACTTTGGTTCGATTCTTATCATTTTTCAGTATTACCTTATCAGTCTGTATTCATACACGTATAAAGCCGGGCATCAGGTCGTTTCCAGTTACATGAAATAAAATCAGGCGAATCCTTTGTATCTTTATATTGAAACACTCAAGCAGCGTTTGGATGCAATAAATCAGCTCAGATCTGAGCGCGCGACCATCGGGATGAGTCGTGCGTTTAAAGACGTGTACAGTCTGCTGCCGGTACTGCTGCATCATCACCATCCGGATATGCCGGGCTATGTGCCGGGTAATGTGCCGCACGGTGTCTGTTTCTGGGCGTCCGATGATGACCAGTCACACTGGCTGGCGGAGTTTTCCCGTCAGCACGGAGAGTGTCTGCCGTGTAATGCCGGCGGTGAACTGCCGATTACCGGTATCTATTCCATGGGCAGCACCTCGTCTGTCGGCCAGAGCCACTCTTCGGATCTCGATATCTGGGTCTGTCATCAGTCCTGGCTTGATCACGATGAAAAGCAGAATCTGCGCCGCAAATGCACACTGATTGAAGAGTGGGCAGCCGCAAAAGGTATCGATGTCACTTTCTTCCTGATCGATGAAAACCGTTTCCGCCACAATGCCAGCGGCAGCCTCAACGGTGAGGACTGCGGCTCGACCCAGCATATTTTACTGCTCGATGAATTTTACCGGACCGCCGTGCGGATGGCCGGTAAGCGCCTGCTGTGGACTATGGTCCCGGCAGAAGAAGAACATCACTATGATGAATATGTTCTCTCCCTTTATGCGCAGGGTGTATTAACCCCGAACGAGTGGCTGGATCTGGGCGGTCTGGGCGAACTGTCTGCGGAAGAGTACTTCGGTGCCAGTCTGTGGCAGCTCTATAAGAGTGTGGATTCCCCGTATAAAGCCGTGATCAAAAGTTTACTGCTGGAAGCTTACTCGTGGGATTACCCGAACGGGCAGCTTCTGGCTACCGAGTTTAAAAAGCATCTGCATGCCGGTGAGATTGTTCACCACGGCCTGGATGCTTACGCGATGATGCTCGACCGCGTCACCCGTTATCTGAAAGCTATCAATGATGAAACCCGTCTTGATCTGATCCGCCGCTGTTTCTACCTGAAAGTATGTGAGAAACCGCCTGCGGATGTCAGCGAACGCGCATCCTGCGGTTGCTGCGGCTGGCGCTGTCAGGTACTGTCTGAGATGGTGAAAGGCTGGGGATGGTCCCCTGAGCGGCTGGCGGTGCTGGATCGCCGTAATGCCTGGAAAATTGAGCAGGTGCGGGATGCACACAACGAACTGCTCGATACCATGATGCAGAGCTACCGCAACCTTATCCGCTTTGCGCGCCGCAATAATCTGAGTGTCAGTGCCAGTCCGCAGGATATCGGTGTGCTGACACGGAAACTGTATGCCGCTTTCGAGGCGCTGCCGGGGAAAGTCACCCTGGTCAATCCGCAGATTTCGCCGGACTTATCAGAAGAGAATCTGACCTTTATTTATGTCCCGCCGGGCCGCGCTAACCGCAGCGGCTGGTATCTGTATAATCAGGCGCCGACAATCCATACCATCATCGGCCATCAGCCGCTGGAATATAACCGCTATCTGAACAAGCTGGTCTCCTGGACTTACTTCAACGGCCTGCTGACAGACAGAACCCGTGTCTATATTCATAACGGTGAGTCACACTGCGACGAGCAGAAACTGCACGAGCTGGTGCATGATGTATCGCAGAATTTCCCTATCCGTCTGCCGGCTCCGACACCGCGTGCACTGTACAGTCCGTGTGAAATCCGCCATCTGGCGATTATTGTCAATCTGGAGCAGGATCCGACCGCAGATTTCGCCGAGCAGGTCGTACATTTTGATATGAGCAAGCTGGATGTGTTCAGCTTCGGTCAGGAACAAAAATGTCTGGTCGGCAGTATTGATCTGCTGTACCGCAATTCCTGGAATGAAGTGCGCACACTGCATTTCAGCAGTGAACAGTCGGTGCTGGAAGCTCTGAAAACCATTCTCGGCAAGATGCACCAGGATGCCGCACCGCCGTCCGGTGTGGAAGTATTCTGCTACAGCCGCCATCTGCGCGGGCTGATCAGTACCCGCATCCGCCAGCTGGTTTCCGAATGTATCGAGCTGCGCCTGACCACCAACCGTCAGGATCCGGGGCGCTTTAAGGCACTGCGCCTGGCCGGTCAGACCTGGGGGCTGTTCTTTGAGCGCCTTAACGTCTCGGTGCAGAAACTGGAAAATGCCGTGGAATTCTACGGTGCGATTTCCAACAACAAACTGCGCGGGTTTCCGGTGAAAATCAGTACGGAAACCGGTCATCTGCCGGATGTGGTGGACGGCTATGCCAGTGAGGGGATTATTCAGTTCTTCTTTGAAAACCGTGATGATAACGGCTTCAATATTTATGTGCTGGATGAGTCAAACCGGGTGGAAATCTATTCCGGCTGTGAAGGCAGCAAAGAAGACCTGATCCGGGATGTCAGCCGGTTCTATTCCTCTTCCCATGACCGCTTTACATACGGCTCCAGCTTTATCAATTTCAATCTGCCGCAGTTTTATCAGATCCTGAAAACGGACGGTAAAACACAGGTTACGCCGTTCCACAGCACGATGTTCTCCCAACCTGTTACGGAAGAGCCGCGTGATGCCCCGTATCCGGATTTCCATGCGGATGTCCGGCCGTTACAGTATCAGGCCGCCGGGCAGCGCGGCTGACACGCGACGGCACAGGTTCTGTGCCGTCAGTCTGACTCTCAGAAGCTGAACGGTTCGCCGCTCTGCTCGCTGATGGCCTGTGCCAGCATGGCAAACAACTCGCCGCCGCTGCGGTCACAAATCCATTTATCTGATTTCAGATCAAAATGATAGCCGCCGTTGCGTGCCGCCAGCCAGATCTGGTGAAATGCTTCCTGCTTGTTGATGATAATTTTTGAGCCGTTTTCAAAGCTCAGGGTCATCACACCGCCGTTGGTTTCGCAGTCAATATCCGCATCACCGTCGTAATCATCTAATTTTTCTTCAATATCCTGCAACAGCGCATCCGCTGTCCGGTGAAATTCTGTATCGTTCATCGTCATTTCCTATTTGCTTTTCGACATCTAACTGCGATTATAGAGGGTATTGACCGATGATTAACAGGCATGACTGTAAATGAAGAAAAAAATGATCTGTGCGGTATCCGCCGTGATACTGCTGACCCTGTCCGGCTGCGGACTGAAAGGCCCGCTCTACTTCCCGCCGGAAGAGCCCGCCGCTGAGAAAAGCGCCCCTGCTGCCAAGCCTGCGGCAGAGCAGTCTGCTGTGCAGACTGACAACGCTGAGACCGGCAAAACGCAAAAATGACCACCGGATAACCCCGGTTACTGAGGCGTAAACAGGATCTGAACATGCAGTTCACCAAAATGCACGGCCTGGGTAATGATTTTATGGTGGTGGACGCCGTCACCCAGAATATCTATTTTTCTCCGGAGCTTATCTGCCGTCTGGCAGACCGGCACACCGGTGTCGGCTTTGATCAGCTGCTGGTGGTGGAAGCCCCCTATGACCCGGAACTGGATTTTCACTACCGCATCTTTAACGCCGACGGCAGTGAAGTGGCGCAGTGCGGCAACGGTGCGCGCTGTTTTGCCCGGTTTGTCCGCCTCAAAGGGCTGACCAACAAACGGGATATCCGTGTCAGTACGCAATCCGGGCGCATGGTGCTGACGATTGCCGATGATGACAATGTCCGCGTGAACATGGGTGTGCCGGAGTTTGAACCGGCGCTGGTACCGTTCCGCGCGGTCAAAGAAGAGAAAACCTATATTATCCGCGCCGCCGAACGCACGGTTCTGTGTGGTGTGGTATCGATGGGTAATCCGCACTGTGTTATCCAGGTGGAAAGCACGGAAACGGCGGAAGTTGAGGTTATCGGCCCTGTTCTCGAAAGTCACGAGCGTTTCCCGGAACGGGCAAATATCGGCTTTATGCAGATCCTGTCGCGTGACCATATCCGTCTGCGGGTGTATGAGCGCGGTGTCGGTGAAACACAGGCCTGCGGCAGCGGTGCCTGCGCGGCGGTCTCTGTCGGGATACGCCAGGGGTTGCTGGCAGAAAATGTGCAGGTGGATTTACCCGGCGGCACCCTGTTTATCAGCTGGGAAGGGGAGGGAAAACCCCTGTTTATGACCGGCCCGGCCACGCATGTATATGATGGTGTTATCCATCTTTAATCATCATAAAGAGGATAAATAGCAATGGACAGTCAACAGGATACGGCCGTACTCGCCCCTTCCGGGGAGCCGGATGAGGCGGCGGTGCTGGCGTATCTGAAAGCGCATCCGGATTTTTTCATCCGCAATGCCGCGCAGATCACTGACATGACTATCCCGCACCCGGTAAAAGGTGCGGTCTCTCTGGTGGAATGGCAGCTCGGACGCCAGCGTGAGCGGATAGGTACGCTGACGGATGATCTGATGCAACTGATGATACAGGCCCGTGAAAATGAACACCTGTTCTCGCGCCTGCTGAAACTGCTGGCATCGCTGTCTGCTGCGACTTCTCTTGATGATTTTTCCGAACGCCTGAATCAGTGGGCGAAGGGGCTGAAACTCAGTCATGCCAAAATCCGTCTGTTTACCGACAGCTGGCGGCTGGGCGCGCCGTTCCGTCATCAGGATCTGGCCTTATCCCGCGCACACTTTGAAGCCATCCGTCTCTCCCGTTTCGGGGACCGCAATCATTATCTCGGACAACTGACCGCCCCTGAAATTCAGTTGCTGCTGCCGGACAGTGCATTTGTCGGCTCAGCGTCTGTATCGCTGCTGGGTGGGCAGCATGATCTCGGCGTGGTGATTTTTGTCAGCCGTGACAAGCAGCACTATCAGAAGGACATGGGTACTGCGATGCTGGAACAGGTAGCCTATTTTCTGCCGCAGCTGCTGCAGCGCTGGGTGGAGCTGGCATGACGGACAGCGCGGCAGATGACCTGCTGGTCACGGCAGAACAATTTCTGCAGTATCTGCGGGTGGAGCGCCGGTTAAGTCCGGTCACGATTACCAATTACCGCCGCCAGCTTACCGCGCTGGCGGACATGATGGCCGCCGGTAAACTCCGCAGCTGGTCGCAGCTGGAACCGGCAACGGTGCGGATGCTGGCTGCAAAAAGCCGCCGTAACGGGTTACAGCCCGCCAGTCTGGCGCTGCGTCTTTCCGCACTGCGTTCATTTCTCGACTGGCAGGTCAGTAACGGCCTGCTGCCCGCTAATCCGGCGAAAGCTGTCAGTGCCCCGAAACAGGGGCGGCACCTGCCGAAAAATATGGATGTGGATGATATTACCCGGCTGATGGATATCAGCAGCAATGATCCGCTGACCGTGCGCGACCGTACCATGCTGGAAGTGATGTACGGCGCGGGGCTGCGTTTATCGGAGCTGGTCGGGCTGAATACCGGGGATTTTGACCTGGCAACCGGCGAAGTGAGGGTGCTGGGAAAGGGCAGCAAAGAGCGCAAAGTGCCGCTCGGCAAAACGGCGGTTGCCTGTCTGGAACGCTGGCTGCCGCTGCGTGAACTGTATGACCCGGAAGACCGGGCCGTATTTATCTCCACCAAAAGCGGTAAGCGGATCTCAGCGCGTAATGTGCAGAAACGGTTTGAATACTGGGGTCTGCATCAGGGGCTGAACAGTCATCTGAACCCGCATAAACTGCGCCACTCCTTTGCGACTCATATTCTGGAATCCAGCGGCGATCTGCGCGCCGTGCAGGAATTGCTGGGGCATGCTAATCTGTCCACCACGCAAATCTATACCCATCTGGATTTTCAGCATCTTGCCAACGTGTACGATGTTGCACATCCGCGGGCCAAACGAGGAAAATCGTAATGCGTTTTTACCGCCCCCTTTCGCCTGTCCGCGCCATGACGTTCGATCTTGACGACACGCTGTATGATAATCGTCCGGTGATGGATAAAACCGAGGAGGAGGTCATTGCGTTTATCCGTCAGTATGACCCGCGTTTCAGTGACTTACCGGCTGACTATATTAATGTGTTCCGTGACCGGATACGCCGTCAGCAGCCGGAGATTTTTCATGATGTCAGCCGCTGGCGTCTGCTCTCCTGGCGTACGTTTTTCCTGCATTACGGTTATACCGCCGCCCGGGCACAAGCCGGGGCGGAGGCGGTGATGGCACATTTTGCGCAGTGGCGCAGCCGTATTGATGTGCCGCAGTCCACGCATGACACGCTGACTGCACTGGCGGCAAAAATTCCGCTGGTGGCGATCACCAACGGCAATATGGAGCCGGAAAAATGCGGGCTGGCAGATTATTTTACTTTTATTCTCAAAGCCGGTCCCGACGGGCGTGCCAAGCCGTTCTGTGATATGTACCGTACGGCGGCGCAGCGGCTGGCTATCCCGGCAGAAAATATCCTGCATGTCGGTGATAACCTGAATACCGATGTGGAAGGTGCCCTGTGCAGCGGCATGCAGGCCTGCTGGATCAACCTTGACGGCCGCGATGTTTATCACGACCCGGAAACCCGCCTGCTGCCGCATATTGAAATTACACAGTTGGATTCTTTAACCGGACTGTTATAATTTTATCTGTATAAAAAACCAGTTCTTCCGGATCCGGCTGTCCGGAAGCCGCTTTTTCTTTCGCGGCGCTGCCGCACAAAACACTGATGGAAATTATGGACGTCTCTTATCTGCTTGAAAGCCTTAATGATAAACAGCGCGAAGCGGTGGCGGCTCCCCGCTCAAACATGCTGGTGCTGGCGGGTGCCGGTTCCGGAAAAACCCGGGTGCTGGTGCACCGTATCGCCTGGCTGCTGGCAGTGGAGAATGCGTCTCCGTTTTCGGTGATGTCAGTGACCTTTACCAACAAAGCGGCGGCGGAAATGCGTCACCGTATTGAAGAGCTGGTCGGCACCAGTGAGGGCGGGATGTGGATCGGGACGTTCCACGGTCTTGCACACCGCCTGCTGCGCGCGCATCACCTTGATGCCGGATTACCGCAGGATTTTCAGATCCTCGACAGTGAAGATCAGATCCGCCTGATCCGCCGCCTGATCAAAGCCATGAATCTTGATGAAAAACAGTGGCCGGCCAAACAGGGCTGCTGGTATATCAACGGCAAAAAAGATGAGGGTCTGCGGCCTCAGCATGTTGAGAGCTACGGCAACCCGGTGGAAGCCACCTGGCTGCGGATCTACCAGGCGTATCAGGAAGCCTGTGACCGCGCAGGGCTGGTGGATTTTGCCGAACTGCTGCTGCGCGCACATGAGCTGTGGCTCAACAAACCGGCGATTTTGCAGCACTACCGCGACCGTTTTACCAATATCCTCGTGGACGAATTCCAGGATACCAACAGCATCCAGTACGCCTGGGTGCGCATGCTGGCGGGTGATACCGGCAAAGTGATGATTGTCGGTGATGATGACCAGTCTATCTACGGCTGGCGCGGGGCGCAGGTGGAAAACATCCAGCGCTTCCTGAAAGACTTCCCGGGTGCTGTCACTATCCGCCTCGAACAAAATTACCGTTCCACCAACAATATCCTGAAAGCGGCAAACGCCCTGATCTCCCACAACAGCGACCGGCTGGGGAAAAACCTCTGGACGGACGGTGAGGATGGCGAACCTATCTCCCTGTATTGTGCCTTTAATGATCTGGATGAAGCACGCTATGTGGTCGGGCGCATCAAACAGTGGCATGAGAACGGCGGAGCACTGGCGGATTGCGCGATTCTCTACCGCAGCAACGCCCAATCCCGTTTACAGGAAGAGGCGTTGTTACAGGCTGCGCTGCCGTACCGTATTTACGGCGGTCAGCGTTTCTTCGAGCGCCAGGAAATCAAAGATGCGCTGGCGTATCTGCGCCTGATCTCAAACCGTCATGATGATGCCGCATTCGAGCGCGTGGTGAACACCCCGACACGCGGGATCGGCGACCGCACTCTGGACGTGGTGCGTCAGACTGCCCGTGAGCGGGAACTGACCCTCTGGGAAAGCTGCGGTGTGCTGCTGGAAGAAAAAGCACTGGCGGGACGCGCTGCCTCCGCGCTGGGGCGCTTCCTTGAGCTGATCAATCTGCTGGCGCAGGAAACTGACGGCCTGCCGCTGCATGTGCAGACTGACCGCGTGATCCGTGATTCCGGTCTGCGGGCGCACTATGAGCAGGAAAAAGGGGAAAAAGCCCAGGCGCGGATCGAAAACTTAGAGGAATTGGTGACCGCAACCAACCAGTTCAGTTATCAGGATGCTGATGAAGGGCTGACGCCGTTACAGGCATTTCTGTCCCACGCCGCGCTGGAATCCGGCGAAGGTCAGGCGGACAGATATCAGGATGCCGTACAGCTGATGACACTGCACTCCGCCAAAGGGCTGGAGTTCCCGCAGGTCTTTATCGTCGGGGTGGAAGAGGGCATGTTCCCGGGTATGATGTCGATGGAGGAGAGCGGTCGTCTCGAAGAAGAGCGGCGGCTGGCCTATGTCGGCGTGACCCGCGCCATGCAGAAGCTGACCCTGACTTACGCTGAAACCCGCCGTCTGTACGGCAAAGAGGTGTATCACCGGCCATCCCGTTTTATCGGCGAGTTGCCGCCGGAGTGTGTGGAGGAAGTGCGCCTGCGTGCTACCGTGTCCCGCCCGGTTAATCATCAGCGGCTCGGCACACCGATCACCGCCAATGACAGCGGTTACACCCTCGGACAGCGTGTCCGTCATCCGAAATTCGGCGAAGGCACCATTATCAATATGGAAGGCAACGGCGAACATACCCGATTACAGATAGCGTTTCAGGGGGAAGGGATCAAATGGCTGGTGGCCTCCTACGCCAAACTGGAAAAACCCTGATTTCCCGCAGAGTAAAGTGTTAACCGGAGAATAACCGGTTGACACTCTTTTTCATCTGCGCATAACATGCGCACACTTTTTCTTTTCCTTTCGTTTCCGGAGGCCGCACACTATGCTGAGCGCATTTAAAGTTGACAATAAGCGTTTGCAACGTCTTGATTTAGAAGAGGGCGACGCCCTGACAGATGCGCTGTGGGTGGATATTTCGGAACCGGAAGAGCATGAACGGCAGCTGATTCAGACTCAGTTCAACCAGGAGCTGGCAACCAGCCCGGAACTGGATGATATCGAAGCCTCCGCGCGTTTCTTTGAGGACGATGACGGGCTTCACGTCCACTCCTTTTTCTATTACGAAGACGCGGACGACCACGCCGGAAACTCCACTGTGGCATTTACCCTGCGTGACGGGCGTTTATACACGCTGCGTGAGCGGGAACTGCCTGCATTCCGTCTGTACCGTATGCGCGCGCGCAAACAGACCATGCAGGACGGCAACGGTTACGAAATCCTGCTGGATCTGTTTGAAACCAAAATCGAGCAGCTGGCGGATGAAATCGAAAACATCTACAGCCATCTGGAAACACTCAGTCGGGCGATTATGAAAGGCAAACAGGATGATGAGTTCGATAAAGCCCTGTCTGCTCTGGCTGAACAGGAAGATATCGGCTGGAAAGTCCGTCTGTGTCTGATGGATACCCAGCGCGCGCTGAATTTCCTGGTCCGCCGCACCCGTCTGCCGGCGAATCAGCTGGAGCAGGCGCGCGAAATACTGCGTGATATCGAATCCCTGCTGCCGCACAATGAATCTCTGTTCCAGAAAGTGAACTTTCTGATGCAGGCGGCGATGGGCTTTATCAATATCGAACAGAGCCGCATTATCAAAATCTTCTCCGTTGTTTCCGTGGTATTCCTGCCGCCGACACTGGTGGCATCGAGTTACGGGATGAACTTCAAATTTATGCCGGAGCTGGACTGGTCGCTGGGGTATCCCGCTGCGATCGGGGTGATGATTGCAGCTGCACTCGCACCGTATCTCTACTTCAAACGCAAGAACTGGCTGTAACGTCCTTCCTCAGAAAAATGTGAACTCGATGCCCTTTGCAATCAGCATGTAAAGGGCGGTCCAGACCCCGGCGGACAGCAGACAGGTCACCAGCACCCGGGTTTGTGTGAAACGCAGCAATCCGGCCGCCATCGGGATCAGATAGCGCAGCACCGCAATAAACCGTGAGGTAAACAGGATCAGCAGCCCGCTGGTCTGAAGCCGTGCCTGAGCTTTGCCGAGGGCAGTTTTGTATTTCGCCATCAGCCCCGGAAAATAATTGCGGGTGACAATCAGACGGCCCAGATAATACGAAATCATCGAACCGCAGGCAGCTCCCAGCGTAATCACCAGCCAGATAATCACGACCGGGACGACCGGAAATGCCAGAGTCACCACCGTCATCAGCATGACCGAGGCGGGCGGCAGTACGGAAGAGAGAATAATCGTGGATTTGCTCAGGGCGATAACAAACAGAATGGCCAGCAGCCAGAGCGGATGGTCGTGCAGTACCGCCAGATGATGCGTGATCCAGTCCATATTATCCTCCCGGTGACAGCACCGGCAGATCCGGCGCTGTCTCACAGGATATCACGCTTTTTTGTAGCGGTGGCGCTGGGTGTACAGCGCGTCCAGGGTAAAGACAATCAGTCCCGCCCAGATAAAGGCAAAGGTGATCAGCCGCTCTGCGGAAATGGCCTCACCATACGCGGTGGTCGCCAGCACAAACATCAGGGTCGGACCGATGTACTGGAAGAAGCCGAGTGTGGAGAGACGCAGATGGTTAGCGGCCTCAGTAAACAGCAGCAGCGGTACGGTGGTGATAATCCCGGCGGCAATCAGCAGCAGATTCAGCGTCAGGCTGTTCATGGTCATATTGCTGGTGGCGCTGTTGGCGAAGAAAAGCAGATAAATACCGGCAACCGGCAGCAGCCACAGGGTTTCCACCAGCATCCCGCCCTGGGCATCCACCCCCAGTTTTTTGCGCAGCAGACCATACAGGCCGAACGTCATGGCAAGACTCAGCCCGATCACCGGCACAGTACCGAACTGCCAGAGCTGGATCAGCACGCCGGTAAAGGCGAGGCACACGGCGAACCATTGCAGGCGGCGGAAACGCTCACCGAGAAAGAGCATCCCGAACAGCACATTCACCAGCGGGTTAATAAAGTACCCGAGACTCGCTTCCAGCATATGGTTGTGGTTCACCGCCCAGATATAGATCAGCCAGTTTGAGGCGATGATACAGGCGGTCAGTGCGAGGATCATGATTTTCTTCGGCTGGCGGATAATCTGGCGGATACGCGGCCACTGGCGTGACACGGTGATCAGCAGGATCATAAAAAAGAATGACCAGATAATCCGGTGTGTCAGGATCTCATCCGCAGGCACCTGTTGGATCAGTTTGAAATACACAGGGGCAATACCCCAGATAAAGTAAGCGCCGAGAGCACAAAGGACGCCTTTTACGGTCTGTTGCTGGCTCATGATAGTCCAAGTCTGAAAGAAGAAAAGAAGATGCCTGCCGGCGCGGTCACTCTCGCATTGATACCACATGGTTACAACGTGATTAATCACGTCATTAATTAATTATTCGTAAAATGTGATCGCCTGCGATACGCCGGATGGCGGCAAAGACGTTAAAAAGATGTGAAAGTGTAACGCGCATCACAAAATTACACCAGCAAGTGTGCGCAAAAAAACTCAGCACCGATCGAATATTATCACCGTCCGTGCGGATAGTCTGTTATCTGATGGCAAACTGAGCTAGCATAGAAGCATCTTTTCACCGGCAGAATGCACTGCCCGGATTTCTGTTTCACCTGAGGAGCTGCGTGTCTACCGCTGAAGTCATCAATACCCTGCCCGACGCTGACGCTATCCTGCGCCAGGTCTTTGGTTATCAGCAATTCCGTGCCGGACAGTCCGACATTATCGATACCGTGACCGGCGGACGCGATTGTCTGGTGGTCATGCCGACGGGCGGCGGGAAATCACTGTGTTACCAGATTCCGGCACTGATGCTGCCGGGGCTGACAGTGGTGGTGTCACCGCTGATTTCCCTGATGAAAGATCAGGTCGATCAGCT
Source organism: Morganella morganii (assembly GCF_041099235.1). GTDB lineage: Bacteria > Pseudomonadota > Gammaproteobacteria > Enterobacterales > Enterobacteriaceae > Morganella > Morganella morganii_E. The sequence continues at coordinate 51,452 of NZ_JBFZSO010000015.1, forward strand.
GCGCCTGCTGGGGGTGGAAGCCGGTTATCTGAACTCGGCGCAGACCCCGCAGGAACAGCAGAAGGTACTGGAAGGCTGTCACAATAACCGCATCAAATTGCTGTATGTGGCACCTGAACGTTTGCTGATGAGCAGCTTTATCCGCCAGTTACAGCAGTGGCAGCCGTCGTTGCTGGCGGTGGATGAAGCGCACTGTATTTCCCAGTGGGGACACGATTTCCGGCCGGAATATTGCTCGATAGGCGAGCTTCGCCAGCATCTGCCGGGTGTGCCGGTCATTGCCCTGACAGCCACTGCCGATAACACCACGCGCTCTGATATCTGCTCGCGGCTGCGCCTCAGTGATCCGCTGATCCACATCAGCAGCTTTGACCGCCCGAATATCCGCTACACGCTGGTGGAAAAATATAAAGCGTTTGATCAACTGTGGATGTTTGTCCGTGGTCAGAAAGGCCAGTGCGGCATCATATACTGTAACAGCCGTAATAAAGTGGAAGATGTCGCTGCCCGTCTGCAAAAGCGCGGCCTGAGTGTCGCGGCCTATCATGCCGGTCTGGATAATTCACAACGTGAATGGGTTCAGGATGCCTTCCTCAAGGACAACTTACAGGTCGTGGTTGCCACGGTGGCGTTCGGGATGGGGATTAACAAATCCAACGTCCGTTTTGTCGCGCACTTTGATATCCCGCGCAATATTGAGTCCTATTACCAGGAAACCGGCCGTGCAGGACGTGACGGGGTCAGTGCGGAAGCGGTTCTGTTTTATGACCCGGCGGATATGGCGTGGCTGCGCCGCTGCCTGGATGAAAAACCGGCCGGGCCGCAAAAAGATATCGAACAGCACAAGCTGAATGCCATGGGCGCGTTTGCCCAGGCACAGACCTGCCGCCGCCTGGTATTGCTCAATTACTTCGGCGAGAACCGCCAGACACCGTGCGGCAACTGCGATATCTGCCTGGATCCGCCGAAACAGTATGACGGGCTGGTTGAGGCGCAACAGGCGCTGTCCTGCATCTACCGCGCCGGGCAGCGTTTTGGTCTGGGTTATATTGTGGATGTGCTGCGCGGCTCGAATAACCAGCGGATCCGTGAATACGGACACGATAAACTCGCGGTTTACGGCATCGGCAAAGACAAAAGCCAGGAACACTGGGTGAGTGTGCTGCGCCAGTTGATCCACTTAGGGCTGATAACGCAAAACATTGCTAATTATTCTGCGTTACAATTAACCGAATCCGCCCGCCCGGTTCTGCGCGGCGAAGTGCCGCTGCAACTCGCGGTACCGAGGATCCAGAATATCAATCCGCGTCAGACAGCCCGCAGTTACGGCGGTAATTACGACAAAAAACTGTTCGCAAAACTGCGCAAACTGCGCAAATCCATTGCGGATGAGGAAAATATCCCGCCGTTTGTGGTGTTTAACGATGCCACACTCATTGAAATGGCGGAACAATGCCCGGTCAGGGCAAATGATTTACTCTTGATAAATGGCGTCGGAGAGCGGAAACTGGAACGATTCGGCGATGCATTTATGGCCCTTATCCGCGAGCATCTCACCGGATTTGACGACTGAAGGAGCACCCTATGCTGCCACCGGACACCCTGAAAGCAAGCTGGCTGGAACGCGAAGCGGAATATTCTGCCTTTGTGAACGGCCCGTTACTTGATTTCTGGAACCGGCGGGATGAGCGGACATTTCAGGGCGTGGATGATGTCACTATCCGCTATGTGCAGTTTACCGATCCTGACCATGATAAAGTGCTGGTGATCAGCTCCGGACGCAGCGAAAGTTACGTCAAATATCCGGAAGTTCTGTACGATTTTTTCCACCTCGGTTTTGATGTCTTTATTATGGATCACCGGGGGCAGGGGCTTTCCGGGCGGATGCTGGATGATCCGCAAAAAGGTCATGTCGAGCGTTTTGACGACTATATTGATGATTTTTCTCAGTTCACCAACATCGCGCTGGCGGAGAAAAATTACGCTTGCCGCTATGCACTGGCACACTCGATGGGCGGTGCGATACTGGGCGGTTATCTGTTACGCGAGCCGGACACCTTCCGTGCCGCGGTATTATGTGCCCCGATGTTCGGCATCAATTTACCGATGCCGATGTGGCTGGCCAATATGATTGTGAACCGGGCCGATAAACGGTCGTCGGAACGCAATGAGTATGCGGTATCAACCGGGAAGTGGCAGCCGTTGCCGTTTTTAATCAACATGCTGACCCACAGTTACCCGCGGTACCGGCGTTACCTGCGCTGTTATGCTGATTATCCTGCTTTACGTCTCGGCGGACCCACGTATCACTGGTTACGCGAAAGCATTGATATCGGGCAGAAAATAATTGCGCAGGCGGGAGAGATAAACACCCCGCTGATGGTGCTGATGGCATCAGAAGATAAGGTGGTGGACAATCGGGAGTTGCTGGCTTTCTGCGAAAACCGCCGTAAAGCCCGGACAGGACAAGAAGAAGAACATATGCCTCTGACGTTTGAGGGAGCTTATCACGAGATCCTGTTCGAAGAAGACGCATTGCGCGCTGTCGCGCTCAATGCGATTTGTCATTTTTTCGGACTCCACTAATCAATTTTCAGGAATTTGCATATGTATCATGTGGTTGCTTCAGATTTAGACGGAACGTTATTATCACCTGCCCACAGTTTAACCCCCTACACCAAGGAAACTCTCCGCCTGCTGACCATCAACAAAGGCGTACATTTTATTTTTGCCACCGGCCGTCATCATGTGGATGTGGCACAGATCCGTGATGCGCTGGGGATTGATGCGTTTATGATCACCTCCAACGGGGCACGGGTTCACAACACTAAAGGCGAGCTGGTATTCAGTCATGATGTGGACCCGGATGTGGTCCGCGAGTTGTGCCTGATGGAGTTTGATAATCCGGATATCCTCACCAACTATTACCGGGGTGACGGCTGGATGATCAACCGTGAAAGCCCGGAACAAAAAGAGTTTTTCCGGGAATCTGTTTTTATGTATGAGCTGTTCGACCGCAATGATTTTCCGGTGGATCAGGTCTGTAAAGTCTACTTCACCTGTGATGACCACGAGAAACTTGTCGCGCTGGAAGCCAAAATCCGTGTGCGTTTCGGTAACAGAGTGAATGTCAGTTTCTCGCTGCGCAGTTGCCTGGAAGTGATGGCCGGGGGTGTTTCGAAAGGTGAGGCACTGCAACAGGTTGCAGAATCCGTGGGTTACCGCCTGAATGACTGTATTGCTTTCGGTGACGGCATGAATGACCGTGAAATGCTGGAAATGGCCGGAAAAGGCTGCATTATGGCGGGAGCGCATCAGCGCCTGAAAGATATCCTGCCGGAGATGGAAGTGATCGGTTCGAATGCAGACGACGCGGTTGCTCATTATCTGCGCCGGTTATATCAGCAGTAATTTTTATATTCAGATCAACAAAAGGCCGCCGGAAAATAAATCCGGCGGCTTTTTTGTTTCTGAGTGCATTATCAGGAAAATGCCAGGAACGGCGATACACAGAGCAGCAACCCGGTAAAAATAATCAGATACAGGGAGATGCCTTTATATTTATGCAGCATCGGGACTTTATAAACCAGATAAGCCGGAATCAGACAACCGACCATTCCGAAAATCGGACTGCATATTGAGGTAAAGCTCAGTACCGGTGCGTTGAGAATAATGGCGCCCCAGGCCAGCAGCACCGCAAATACCATAATACCGTATTTCACCAGGGTTTCATTAATCCGCTCAGCAGGCATCATGCGCTGCAGAATATTCATCACAATCCCTTGCGTGGCTTCGCGGAACCCGAGATATACCCCGAAGAATGCCGTCATAACCGCAAAAATATTCAGCATCACGCTGACCACAGTTACCCAGCCGCCGGGGAAGAATTTAGCGGCGATTGCCAGTGCGGAAATATTCTGCTGATAAGCTTTAACCGCCTCGTCATGACCCATTGCCAGGGTAAAGGAAACGGCATAGAAAAAGACGGTACAGAACAGGATAATAAAAGCGATATTCATCGCCCGCAGGGCTTTAAAGCGGGCCACTTCCCGGTTCACATTCTGATTACGGAATGAAATGACCATCGGGCTGAGAGTCTGAATAAACAGAATGGATGTCAGGGTAAACGGCAGCGTAATAACCGCTTCTTTAATTAAACGGCCGGCAGGCGGCAGTGAACCGATATTATACAGGTGCCACATGCCCACCATCGATATACCGAGTGCGGCAACAATAAACAGTTTGGTCAGCACCATAAAACTGGATAGCTTAAATAACAGCTTTTCGCCGCGTGAAGAAATAGCAACCAGCAGACAAATCAGAATTAATCCGTACCACGGGCTGTCGGATAATAATCCTTCTGTTACACCGAAAGTCTGGAAATAAGACGCACTGTCATTTGTGATGGCGGTGGAATAAACAAACATCCAGATCACCAGCATAATAAAATACAGCGCTCCGAGTAAAATTCCCCAGTTTTTACCGAGATAACCGGTAATCACACTCGGATAGTCTTTACATTCCGGGGATTCCGCGAGCGTGTTAATAAATAACCGCTGGAACAGATACATAGCCGGATAGCCGATAACGGAGGACAGCAGGAAAACCCATAACCCCATCAGACCGACCTGAACCGGTAAGAAAACAATACCTGCGCCGATTGCCATCCCGATGCTCATAATAACCCAGCCGGCATCGGTACCATCAAATTTGGTCGCTGCCCGCCACTGCTCTTCACTCATCCCGGCATTTTCCGCCGCGGAATGTGTCGTATTTATCGCCATAAATAACATCCTTAATGTTTAAATCTTAAACAATGTTGTTCTTAACGGGTGCGATTTAAACAACGTATTATGTAATAACGTTTTGTTATCAGCAGGCTTATTTTTTTAATATCTTTATCATAAAGGATGCAAATCAGAAAAAATAATGCTTTTTAGAGAGGGGTAAGGTGATATCAGGAGAAAAATTTTCTCCCGGATGACCATAAGCGTTATTAAACGTGGTGTGAAGTAAACGGAGTAATCATTAATATTGCTTATCAGGTATAAATTTACGTGAAGAAGTGATTTTATAAAAAATGAGAGTTCTGTGGCATACGTGATATTGACCATGGAAATGAACAAAGCGTGAGCTGTTCCTGTAGTATCCCCGGAGCGGTTCTGTTACACAAAAAAGACACATCCGGTTGTCCGGAACAGATCCGGCTCTCCGGTATTGATATCATCTGGTTGGTGGATGAATGTACAGTTTTTTCAGATATAACAGAAAAAGAGCCTGTTTTGTGTGGCCAGAATAGGAAGTATTAATAAAAATAGCCAGTTACTTCTGATACCGGCTATTTTTTATACTTAATAATCAGCTTCTTTACCATAAAATAAGTTGGCCATAACCATTGCTGTTTCGGGCGTGGTTAAAATATCTGTTAATGTTGACTTTAAAATATCCATTGTATTACATGAAAACTCTTCTTTTTTATATCGAACAGTTACCGGAAATCCGGTTGATTTATTTAACGAATATTCACATAAAAGATGTTTTATTTCTGGGTTGGTTTCACTTTTCAGATATATGGCTTTGTCATATATTGTTTGTGCTGAGAGCATACTGATTAGTTTATTATTATCAATATTTTTAATTTCCGGATACACGATATTGTTTGTTGATTCTTTAACTAAATTAAGCAAATCGAATGTTTTAGACTCAATATCTTTTTTTATCTCTACAATATCTAATGCGCTCTGGAATGAGCTTCTAATTGAATTCAGGATGTCGTCGTTATCACTCATAATGTAATCCGCAAAAAATAGGTAAATGGTCAAAGTTATCTAAATACACCACGTCTGAGACTGCATTGTCAATGTCATTGATCACTTTATGGCAATCTGTACTATTGAGAATAAGCTTAAGATTATCCTTGTTTTGTGTTACGAAAGAGGATGAAAAAATCATTTGATCAAACACATACCACCGGTTAGCGGAAGGTGCGCTGTAGTAATAGGTACCGATATTATTGTACAAACCATCAGACAGAATTTTCCAGAACGGATTAAAGAGCAATTTTTTTCTTTTTTCTATCAGATGAAAATCCCGGGTCGCAAAGAGTTTTTTACGTAATGCATAGGAGTAAGGTTGAGCATTATAATCACCCATGCAAATTATTTTAGCATCTATATTTTTATTTAGAATATTATTAATATCATTTCTTATATAAGTAGCAATGCTTTCTCGGACAGATTCATTATTTCTGAGTTTTGATGGCCAGTGTGATAAGTAAAAAACGATCTCGTCATTGTTTTTCAGTTCTTTAAATATAACTTTTACACCTGCCCGTAATGACTTTCCATCGGGCTGGACTTCTGTCAGATGAGTATGTTCTACGTAGGATAATTTTTCAGGATTATAAATAACAGAGATATCGATAATAATGCGGCCAACAGAACTGGTTAAATCAACAAATGTAAATTTTTCATTTTCTGCAAGGCCATTAAGAAAACAGGATTCATCTTCAGACACTTCACAGAGCGCGAAAAAATCAAGGTCCCGCTGCTGAATGAACTGCGTTATATAATTACCGGCTAAAGTAATAGTGTCGGTTTTTTTTGCCTTATTGGAACGTATTGGCGGGGATATACCAATATTCCACCATCCCAAATTTAACTTGCTTGTATTCATTCTATTTAAAATGGTTGCCAGATAATTGATTTAAGATGAAGATTCACTGTCAGCAGTATATCTTAAATTTTATTATCTGGCTTTACCGGTTATCACAACCCGCCTGATTTCCGCATCGGGTTACGGCCCGACAGATTCTTTGTGCCGCTGCGCAGAATATTTCCCACCATATCCACACGTGCTTCAAACGGCGGGAACGGCAGGATGATATTGTTTTCCGCGAAGCTGCGCAGGATATTTTGGTGGATCTCATGACGTGCCGGCAGGCGGTGCCCCATTTCAGCGGCGTAGGCGCGCAGTTCGAAAATCTGAATACCCTGTTGTAAATCAACAAGATACGCTTCCGGGTTTGGCGTGTCCAGAATCATTGCCGAGTCCTGTGCCGCCATCAGCAGCAGAATGGTGACCTGCTCCGGATTAGCTTCCGCCGGGACCGGGATGGTCAGGACGATACGGGTCACGGTATCCGAGAGCGACCAGTTGATAAACTGCTCGGTAATAAAGGCTTTGTTCGGAACGATAATCTCTTTGCGGTCCCAGTCTGTCAGCGTGGTGGCGCGGGTGTTGATGCGCGTAATGCTGCCGGTCAGGTCACGGATAGTCACGGTATCGCCGATACGGATCGGTTTTTCAAACAGGATCATCAGACCGGAAACAATGTTGGCGAAGATCTCCTGTAAACCAAAGCCGAGCCCGACACCCATCGCGGTGACAAACCACTGCATTTTCGACCATTCAATGCCGATCAGTGAGAAGCCGACAATTCCGCCGACCAGGGTGATGGTGTATTTGGTCAGGGTCGTGATGGCGTAACCGGTGCCCGGCGTCAGATCCAGATGCTGTAACAGCGCCAGTTCCAGCAGTGCCGGGAGGTTCCGTACCAGTTGCGTGGTGATGATAATCACCAGAATAGCCACAAAGACAGAGCCGAGCGTGATGGGCTGGAGGGTATCCACGCCGTTGATACTGCTGCTGACATCCCACAGCCGGATATTTTCCAGGAAGGAGAAGGCGGTGTGCAGTTCAGACCAGAGCAGAATACAGGATACCAGGGCAATCATGGTCAGAATCGAACGGACCAGCCCGACCGACTGCGCACTGATGGTATCGAGGTCAATGACCTGCTCTTCAATATCAATCACACCTTCCGCGCTGTTGGCATTGCTGTTGACGCTGCTGTCATCATCACTTTTTGCCCGCTGTGCCAGAATTTCAGCACGGCGCTGTTTGGCGCGTTCAAAGGCGATACGGCGGCGCTGGATCAGCATCCAGCGGGTGATAATGTTGTAGACCACCAGCAGCATAAACCAGATGGCGACCGAGGTTTCCAGGCGGCCCAACAACGCCTGTGAGGTCGCGAGATAGCCGAGCAGAGCAGCAATCGCCGCCACGACCGGTGCCAGCAGGAGCAGCCACCACATCCCTTTGCTGACGGCGTTGTCGCCGCTGCCGTGGCGGTCAAGATAGAGCGGAACCCCCGCACGGCGCAGGCTGCTGGTAATGATAAACAGCGCGGCACACAGCAGCAGGAAGCAGAGACGGCCAAGTGTCGGGGCAAATTCCCGGTCATTGAAATATTCAAAGGTGGTCATTGCCATCATCAGCGGCACAATGACAAAAATAGAGAGCTGATAGAAACGCATTGCCCGTTTGACACGGGCTTCCGGCCAGCGGAACTGTGCGATAAACAGCCCGTTAGGACGGGCAAAGGTCGCACAGAACATAAACAGCCACAGCACCGGCGTGGTGGCGCTGACACCGTCACCAATCGCTTTCGCCATCGGGTACTGCCAGGCGTTTTGTAACCCGTAGCCGATGGCAGACCACAGTACCGGCAGCGGCAGAGAGACAAGCACAGACCAGAACAGGGTGCGCAGTGTGATGGAGAAGCGATCCAGGGTCACTTTACCGATACGCTGACTGGTTCTGTCCAGAAATGCCTGATAGTGGCGGCGGTAGTTCAGGCCGAAAATCGCCAGCAGCAGGGTGCCAATGATATAGAGTGAAATCTCTTTGTTCTGCCACGAGAACATGGTTTTAAATGCACCGCCGAGCTGCGCCAGGGTATCCAGGGACAGCAGCTTGGTCAGGCTGGTCAGTACCTCAATCGGATAATTGAGGTAAACCGGTGCGGCATCCGCAACCCAGAACAGATAGCGGTGGGTGTCGTCGCGGACTTCAATCAGTACATCACTGAGCTGACTGGTGGTCACTTTGAGCTTGGTCAGCTCCAGAATTTCGGTATCGTAACCGGAGAGCAGGGAGCCGAGCAGTTCTTTGCGGTTCTGAATCAGCTGCTGATAGAGCGAAGCCTGATCCGCAGGGAGAGAAGCTGTCTGTGACGTATCCGGTTCATTATTATTACCGGACAGGGCATCGAGCATATTCTCATATTTCAGACGCTCAACACGCAGGTCAGTGATCTCTTTATCCAGCAGCTGCGGTTTCGGCATATCCGGCAGGCGGCTGAGCTGTGCCCGCAGGGCTTCCCCCAGTGCGGTTGAGCCGTTCAGCCACTGTGCCTGCTCCTGAATGGTGCCGAGTACCTGACGCGCTTTCTGGATATCAGTTGCCGCCTGGCGCTGCATCTCCCCGATATCACTCATGTGCGCGGCCTGATCATTCAGTACCTGTGACAGTTCGCGGTTAATATCAATCTGTTCTTTCAGGTACGGCGGCAAATCACCGGCCTGTTCGGCCAGCAGTTCGGTGCGTTCCAGCGCCAGTTCCGCTTTCTGCTGACGTTTGCCGTTGAGCACACTGCGCAGCTGCTGAAGTTCGAGATCCAGCCGCTGATAGCGTTTACGCAGCAGTTCAAGGCGGATGCGGGTCAGTTCCTGGCGGTTATTGGCAGAAAGCTGTGCCAGTTCCAGCTCATTGACCGTTGCCTTGCGTGCCTGCACTTCTGCGGCGGCCAGCGTGGCCTGGGCTTCGGCAAGCGGGGTCAGCGGGGTTGCCAGTCCCTGCTGGCGGGAGGTGGCTTCATTCAGGAGACGACGGGCTTCGGACTGCTGCTGGGGCAGGAGGGTCAGAGAATCGCTGATTTCGCGGTTTTTGTCCTGCTCCTGCTGTAACAGCCGCCCCTGCTCCAGCAGTTGTCCGCTGAGCTGAATAGCCTGCTGCTCAAGGTCGCTGATAGGGCGGGTGGTCAGAATTTTGGCCGGGGAATCACTCTCTTCCAGCAACTGCTGGCGTAACGCCCTGACCAGCTTCGGGAAGTTATCGATGGTGTCCTGATAGCTTTGTGCGCGTTCATCCGCAGCTTTGCTGTCTGTCAGCCAGTTCAGGGTTGCCTGTAACGCCTGCGTCATCTCAATATCTTTCGGATCTTTGCTGCTCTCAATCCGCTTCAGTTCCTGACGGATCTGCGGCTCGTTAATATCCGATGCCGCATATACCGCTGTCAGCGGGGAGAAAAGAAAAACCGCCAGTAAAAATGAGATAATCAGGCGCACAGGGGAGAGTCCTCAGTTAGTGGCAGCGGCGTCCGGTTGTGACGGGCATGCAGGGCTTTCTTCCGCGCAGGCGGCTTTATCCGCCGTGATGCGGGTGGCCAGCAGTTCACCCATACGGGTGGAAACGCCGTTTGCCAGTGCACTGTTCAGTGCGACTGTATCTGCCGGGAACAGGTTGATCACCGTGGAGCCGAGCTTAAAGCGGCCCATCTCTTCGCCTTTTTTCAGGTTTACCGCACAGACGCTGTCGTGTGCCGGATAAGTCCAGCGGCGGACAATTCCTTCACGCGGCGGGGTGACCATACCGCACCAGACGGTTTCCATACTGCCGACAATCGTGGCGCCCACCAGAATCTGCACCATCGGGCCGAAATCCGTATCAAACACACAGATCAGACGCTCGTTACGGGCAAACAGGTTCGGTACATTGGCGGCAGTCAGCGGGTTGACGGAGAACAGGTCGCCCGGGACATAGATCATTTCACGCAGATGGCCGTCACACGGCATATGTACGCGGTGATAATCACGCGGAGATAAGTAAGTGGTGACAAACTGCCCGTTGCGGAACAGATCCGCCAGCTGCCAGTTTCCGGCGAGCAGGGCTTCCAGGGTGTAGTTATGCCCTTTGGCCTGTAAAATCTGATCGTCACGGATAAGCCCCAGCTGACTGATGGTGCCGTCAGCCGGCAGTGCCAGGGTTTCGCTGCCCTGTACGATCGGGCGGACTTCCTCTTTCAGTGCGCGGATAAAAAACTCATTGAAGGTACTGTAAGCGATAAACTCGCTCTCTTTCGCTTCCTGCATATCCACTTTGTAGGCTTTGGCGAATGCTTTGATCACCAGCTGTGTCAGCCAGCCAAGTTTTTTGTTGGCAAAGCGGCCCGCCAGCTGAGTAAGACACTGTTTAGGCAGCAAATATTGTAATTTTATTTTAAGAGTATCCAGCACATCGACCTCTGGTATTGTTTGTTATCTGCCGGTTTTTCCGGCGAATTCTGAACAAAAGGGGGCTATTGTACCTGTGCTTATTGCGCTTGTCAGTCTTCACCGGCCGTAAAATTACGGCGTGGTTTGACCTGTGCCATACTTTCCAGAATGCGGTGATAATTTTCAAAGCGTTCCGCACTGATTTCGCCGTTCTCCACAGCTTCGCGCAGCGCACAGCCCGGGTCATCCCCGTGTTTGCAGTCACGGAATTTACAGCCGCCGAGATAATCACGGAACTCCGTATATCCCTGAGTGACCTGCTCCGGTGTCAGGTGCCACAACCCGAATTCACGCACTCCCGGTGAGTCGATCACATCCCCGCCGTGCGGGAAATGATACAGCCGTGAGGCGGTGGTGGTGTGCTGGCCCAGCCCGGAAACATCAGAAACGTTATTGACCAGGATATCGGCGTTTTCCGGCAGCAATGTATTGAGCAGGCTGGATTTCCCGACACCGGATTGTCCGGCGAAGATGGAAATCCGTCCGGCAAGTGCTGCCGTCAGTGCATCAATCCCCTCGTTGGTGTGGCCGGACACTTCCAGCACACGGTACCCGATATTACGATAGATATTCATTAAATCATTGACCTGGTCGCGGCTTTCGTCATTCAGCAGGTCAATTTTGTTGAGCACAATCAGCGGTTCCACACCGAGTGTTTCACAGGCGACCAGATAGCGATCAATAATATTGAGTGATAATTCCGGTAAAATCGCGGAAACAATCACTATCTGGTTGATATTGGCAGCGATCGGTTTGATACCGTCATAAAAATCAGGACGGGTCAGTACCGATTCACGCTCATGTACTGCCTCAACAATTCCGTTAACACGGCCTTCTTCGTTATTCTGCAACGCAGCACGCCAGACCACACGGTCACCGGTGACCAGTGATTTGATAGTGCGGCGCAGGTTGCAGCGTTGTACCGAACCGTCCGCGGCTTCAATATCCGCATGCTGCCCGAAACGGCTGATTACCTGTCCTTCCTGAGCCTCACCGAACAGGCTGTCCTCAGGCTCCGGGCGGTTCTCTTTGCGCAGTTTGCGCTGCTGGTTTGCCTGAACACGCCGTACCTGACCTTTGGAAAGTTTTTGTTTAGCCAACGAAACCTCGTCTGTTTTGACACCACGTAAAGAAGAAAGTGCCCGCCGGGGTGACTCGCGGCAGGGCGGATTACGCGCTATGATACACCATTCATTTTACCCGTCATCATTCAATCCGTGTGAACAAAAAACAGGCGGATACTCAGGTAACTATAGGATACAACATGGCAAAAAGTGAACAGAACCTTATCTGGATCGATCTGGAAATGACCGGACTTGACCCGGAACGTGACCGGATTATCGAAATCGCCACCATTGTGACGGATGCAAACCTGAATATTCTGGCGGAAGGCCCGGTTCTGGCGGTACACCAGTCTGATGAACAGTTAGGTCTGATGGATGACTGGAATGTCCGTACACACGGTGCCAGCGGGTTAACTGAACGTGTCCGCGCCAGCTCGTATTCTGACGCGCAGGCCGAGCAGGCCACTATCGCGTTCCTGGAACAGTGGGTGCCGCAGGGCGCTTCTCCTATCTGCGGTAACAGTGTCGGCCAGGATCGCCGTTTTCTGTTCCGTTATATGCCGGCCCTCGAGCAATATTTTCACTACCGTTACCTGGATGTCAGCACTCTGAAAGAGCTGGCCCGCCGCTGGAAACCGGAAGTGCTGGACGGCTTCACCAAGAAAAACACCCATCAGGCGCTGGATGATATCCGTGAGTCAATTGCGGAACTGGCTTACTACCGCGAAACCTTTATCCGCCTGTGATAAAAAACGGGGGCTGATTTTCAGCCGTCGATCGGTTAATATTAGTTCAGATTGCGTGTTTTATAGCATATTTGCCGGTTTTATCGGCATCTGAACAAAAAAATTCATTTTTTCGTGCCGGAGGGCTTGCCAGAAAATGAATTTTTCGTATAATGCGCTCCCCGTACCGAGATAGATTTTCAATCGAAAGCGGTGCGGGCAAATTGCAAAATATGCGGGAATAGCTCAGTTGGTAGAGCACGACCTTGCCAAGGTCGGGGTCGCGAGTTCGAGTCTCGTTTCCCGCTCC
>NZ_JBFZSO010000016.1:0-40773 GCF_041099235.1 Morganella morganii
GAGTAGGGAACCGCCAGGTTATTATTAAGTGAAGAAGCCACCCTTTGGGTGGCTTTTTTGCGTTTGGGGAAAGAAAACCTGCATTTTTTCCTCTGATATCCCGCACTGAAATCCTCCCTGAAAACAGCCTGTTCCCCTTTTCTGAAATACTGACAACGATCAGCAAAATAATTCAGTTTGTATTTTGCGCACCGGAAGGTAGATTGAATAACTGATCACGTAAATCCGGCAGAGAATACAAAGGAGAATCTTCATGGCTGATCCAACCTATATCCCGCCTGCTGTGTGGGAATGGAAACAGAAAAACGGCGGAAAATTTGCCAATACCAACCGTCCTGTTGCCGGGGCGACACATGAAAAAGCCCTGTCTGTTGGTAAACACCCATTGCAGCTTTACTCGCTGGGAACACCTAACGGTCAGAAAGTTACTATCATGCTTGAAGAACTGCTGGCAGCAGGGATCCGCGATGCGGAATACGATGCCTGGCTGATTGATATCGGCGAAGGTGACCAGTTTGGTTCCGGGTTTGTGGATATTAACCCGAACTCAAAAATCCCGGCGTTGGTCGACAGAAGTGATGCAGAGCCGATACGGATCTTTGAATCCGGCGCAATTCTGACCTATTTGGCCGAAAAATTTTCTCTGTTTCTGCCGGAAACACAACCTGAACGGGCAGAAACACTGTCATGGCTGTTCTGGCAGATGGGATCAGCACCATTTGTCGGCGGCGGGTTTGGCCATTTTTATTCCTATGCACCTGAAAAATATGAGTATCCGATTAACCGCTATGCGATGGAAACCAAGCGTCAGCTTGATGTCCTGAATCGTCAGCTCAGTCAGCATGAATTTATCGCGGGTGATAATTACACTATCGCAGATATGGCCGCCTGGCCATGGTACGGCGGATTAGTATTGGGTACGTTGTATAACGCGGCTGAATTCCTGTCTGTCAGCGAATATCCGCATGTGATCCGCTGGGCGAAGCAGATAGCGGCACGTCCGGCTGTTCAGCGCGGACGCCGGGTTAACCGCAGCGGCGGAGAGCCGTCAGACCGGTTTATACGTGAACGTCACGACGCATCAGATCTGGACTGATATCTCACGTTTCCCGGCAGAAAGTTTTCTGCCGGGAAACGTATCTGTATTATTAACGCGGTTCCGGTAATTTAAAGGCCGATACCATCTGCGAAAGCTGTTCGGCTTCTCTTCGCAGGATTTGTGTCCGTGAAGCGGCATCATCAATTAGTGTGGCATTCTGCTGTACCGTGGTATCCATCTCTGAGACTGCCATCGTTACCTCGGACAGCCCTTTGCTCTGCTCCTCACCGGCAACACGGATATCACTCATCAGCTGTCTTACCTGCAACACATCCATCACCAGATCTGCCAGCGTTTCTCCGGCTTCATGCACCTGATTACTGCCGGTTTTGACATTCTGCACAGACTCATCAATCAGCGCCTTAATCTCCTGTGCTGCCTGTGCACTGCGCTGAGCCAGTGATCTGACTTCGGTTGCCACTACTGCAAAGCCCCGCCCGGAATCACCGGCGCGTGCTGCCTCGACGGCGGCATTCAATGCCAGAATATTGGTCTGGAATGCAATACTGTCGATCACCGACACGATTTCAACCATTCGTCCGGATGATGTACTGACGCTGTTCATTGTCGAAATCACATCACGCATCATATCCCCGCAGCGGCTTGCGGTCTGTGCGGTGGTTTCCGCCAGCTCATCGGCCTGATGGGTATTCTCACTGTTCTGATGCACTGTTGCGTTCAGTTCTTCCATTGCGGAAGCACTCTGCTCCAGCGCCGCTGCCTGCTGTGTGACCCGTGCTGATAACTCGTTATTATTATCCGCCAGATTAACGGTATTCCCGGCCACAACAGAACTGCTGCTGCGTACCGTGAGCAACATAGATGAGATTTTATCGGCAAACAGATTGAATGCCTGTGAGATAGCTGAGATCTCATCGGCACCACGCACTTCCATCCGCCGTGTCAGGTCGCCTTCTCCGTGCGCAATATCATCGAGGGCTTTACGGGTCTCATCGAGGCGGGTGATCAACCTGCGGACAACCAGCCAGGAGCCCAGCAACAACAGCGCCATAATCGGCAGCAGGGCTTCCAGTACATCCTGCATCATCACTTTTGCCAGCCCGGTGATCCGCTCTTCCGGTGTGACAAGACCGATAACCCATCCGGTATCAGCCATCGGGAACAGCATCACCTGTGAAGCGGTGTTCAGCTGCCCGTCATTATCAATACGGATACTGTCGATAGCGGATTGCTCAGAATGTGGTTGCTTCAGGCTTGCCGCCACCGGTGCCAGCCAGGCTGACTGTGCGGCCAGCTCATCAAAGGTTTTGAATTGCTTACTGTCATCACCCGGAAAATAGATCAGCTGCCCCTGGCGGTCAGTCACAAAAGCATAGCCGCCGGTGCTGTTGCCGTATTGCTGCATAATGGCGGCTATATTATCCAGGCGGATATCTGTTGTCGCCACACCGGCAAATTTTCCGTCTGTTTTATACGGCACACTGCAGGTCACCATATTCACACCGGAAACAGCATCTCTGTAAACATCTGACCATAAGCAGCTTTCGGTGGATTGCTCACGCGCATTTCTGTACCAGCTTTCATTGTGATAATTTCCGGCACCTTCCGCATTGTATTCATCAGAAAAAACCAGCTCACCGGCCGGGTTCCGTGCCCAGAAAAAGCTGCGTTTCTCAATTCCCGGCGTGAATGCCCCCGGCTCCGGCCAGATCCCGCCACCGGTGATCAGGCTGTTGCTTTCAATCAGATTGGGCGGGATATAGCGGTACAGCGCCTCATCATTGGGCAGCACCTCCGCCAGGCGCGCCAGACTGACAGTTTTTCCGTCCGTCTGAGATAAAATAGTACTGACCCTGGATGTCAGGCCGCGTCCGGTTTCTTCAATTAATGCAGTATTAATTTCCACAACGCGGGGCTGACCCCGCCACAGCATAACAACAATGATAATGGCAGTAGTGACGGCCAGGAGCAGGATGCCTCCGATAGTCAGGCGGGTTGAAATGCGGGATGGATACCAGGACATACAAAACTCCCGAAACAAATAAGGGTATATTTGAGTTATCGGCGGTGTGACTTATATCTTTATGATGTTTTATTGAACAGGTGAATGAATGGTGGATATCTGTGGCAGGGATCGCACTTTCGTCATTTTATGATGTTTTTTCTGTCCGCAACCGTGTTTCAGAAAACAGTATTTTCATCCGCAGCACTATGTTATGTTATAACATCTTTTACCAGGTGAGATAATCTGTGAATTTAATCAGAAGAATGAATACGTTACTGTTCTCTTTCTTAGTTTTGCTGATGTTCAGTCCGCAGACACTTGCACACCCGCACAGTTTTATCGATATGGAAACAACGCTGGTAACAGAGAATCAGACTCTGACCGGCATTGAGTATGTCTGGAAAATGGATCCGATGACTTCCGCAGATATTCTGTATGATTTGATGAATACCAAAGAAGACAGCCCGCAGTGGAAGAAGCAGGCGGCTTCTGTGATGGCCAATATCATTGCACAATCTTATTTTTCCGAACTGAATTATCAGAATAAAAAACAGCCTCTTAAACTTTTTCCGGACACTTACCGGATGACGCGTGAGGGATTGCAGATTGTGATGTCGTTCCGTATTTCACTATTACATCCGATACCGTTAACCGGCAGCACCATTGAACTGAAAACGTATGAGCCGACTTTTTTTGTCAGCATGACCTACAACGGCAAAGGTGCGGTTCACCTTTCTCCGCCGGATGCATCACAGTGCCGGTTAATTTTCACCGAAGCAGACCCTTCGGATACCCTGAAAGATTACGCGCTGTCACTGGATACCGGCGATACCCCGGATGATGACCTGACGCTCGGTCGCCAGTTTGCACAGCAGATCACCTTACATTGCCCGGAGTGAGATAACGGATGACATCATATTCACGGATTATTCTTCAGCTCACTGTCGTGCTTATTGTTTTTTGCGCGGGCGGGTTGCTGTACAGCCTGTGGCCGTCATTGCTGCATGTCAGTGCAGGATTACAGAAGGAACTGAATTTTGAAATGGCGGCGCTGATTCAGAAAGTGGTGTCTGATCCGCTGAAAGCGGGCGGACTGCTGACCCTTTTCAGTTTTTTATACGGCTTATTGCACGCACTGGGTCCCGGCCACGGTAAAGTTATCCTTTCTGCCTATATCGCCACACATCCGGCCAAATTACGCCACAGCGCGTTATTAAGTCTCCTGGCTTCTCTGCTTCAGGGTACCGTGGCCATTGTTTTAGTCTCTGTTGTATTGTTTATATTAAATTTGTCAGTACGTCAGTTAAATAATGTCAGCCAGATAACAGAGAAAGCCAGCTATGCATTTATTATTCTTTTTGGCAGTATCATTGTTATCCGCGCATTACGCCGTTTATTTATCAGGCCAACGGTCAATAAACCGCAAATAAAAACAATCCGCGTATCGGGTAGTCAATCTCCGGCAGTGTTAAAACCGGTTTATCTGCAAAGCGGACAAATTCAGACATGCAGCTGTGGTCACCAGCATGTTATGCCGGGAAATAAAGTCACCGGCAATTGGCGGACACAAGCCGGTATGATTCTGGCCATGGGCAGCCGCCCGTGCTCAGGGGCATTATTGGTTTTGCTGTTCTCATCAGTTATAGGTGTTTTTCACTGGGGAATTATTGCCGTATTCGCAATGGCGCTGGGAACCGGCATCACACTTTGTATGATAGCCTGGTTTGTCCACAGCATGCGCTTCCTGGCACTGCGCCTGTCCCGTAAT
The DNA here is from genome assembly GCF_041099235.1 of Morganella morganii. GTDB lineage: Bacteria > Pseudomonadota > Gammaproteobacteria > Enterobacterales > Enterobacteriaceae > Morganella > Morganella morganii_E. Next base: position 4,834 of record NZ_JBFZSO010000016.1, read on the forward strand.
CCGGGGAGAAAACCAAACCGGCATTATGGCGATATTCTCCGGTTGATCGCCGGGGGGATATTTATTATTGCGGGGCTGCTGATGTATCAGGGAGCCGGGATATCGGCGGGGGGATTTTTTGTCTGAAAATAAAAAGACACCAGACTCAGCCGGTGTCTTATATTCACCGTTATTTAACCAGTTTCAGCACCAGTTCCGGTGCCATTTCTCTTCTGACACTGTCCAGTGACGGCATAATATTACCGGGGTGCCTTGATTCGCCCATATATGCGGGTTTATAGAGAATTTCAATCATTTGTTCATAGATCAGGTTATTGATCTCATTACTGGTTTCATCCAGTCCGCCGCGGCTTTTATTCCGGACAAATTCATATCCCGTATTATTCTTTGAATTGCCGTAACGGTACATCGGTGCATGAAGTCCGCCGGAAAAACTGGCCCGATAATTTTTTAATTCCTGGTTATAGACAAAGTTATAAATCAGATCAACGCGGGCATATAAACTTTTGGATGAATCGTCATATAAGGACTGATAGGTATTAAGGTTTTTCCGGCAGGCTTCTGTGAATAATTTGTAATTTTCTGCATCAGCTGCCATACCGACATCAATCAGAATCGTGTAAATATCCTGCCGGATATAGGTGCTGTCCTCAGGTGTTATTTCCCAGTAAATATCCTCCTTGCTTTTACCTTTCTTTTTAAGCTGATATGCTTTGGATACACTGTTACCAATCTCAGAGCATGTTATTGTTTTACCATACATTCTGTATGCGGCAATATTTAAATTATCACTCTTTGGTGTGCTTTCTCCGCCGATAAGGCCGGATAAATCATAGCCTGCACATCCTGTCAGTATCAGAGGGAATACGCATAACAGTAGTTTCATTTTTGTGATCATATTTATCATCCCGGAAGCTATTTATCACTATAAAGATAATCATTATCTTTGCTTAAAAAATGGTTAATAGACGCGGTACGTGCAGGCTAAAACTGTAATTTTACAGTCTGTTTCTGCAAGGCTGCGTACTTTGGAACGGCGTTTATCATTACGGGTTTTATTCAGATTGATATCGTTTATTTTCTCTTCACACTGTATGAGTGCATATGACCGGAGATCCCGATCACTGCCGCCATAATATGTTCCGGTAAAATTATAACGGCGGGAATACACAATAGTGCCGCAAGAGTTATTGAATGTCATATACTCGCAGGACGGGCAATCTTCTTTCAGTGACTGTTCAGCTTCCCTGGCAGTTGAATAATCGGTACCCGCAGATGTCTGGCCGGTTTTCGGGTCAAAACCGACAGCCCCGTAACAGTTAGGTGCCCAGCAGGCATAGCCGGATGCGGACATAAAAATAAAGAGAAAACAGCCAAATAACACTTTCATAAAATATCCCTGTCAGTTTTCCGTTAAAATAAAAATATCCCATCGGTTAAAATGGAATAAAAATATAGCTGTTCTGTAAAACTACCTTCTTATTCGTTTTTTTTCTTCCTCAAATTACTATCTGACAGGCTAAAGATGTGAAAATATTAAAAGGTAATCGTTTGATGTTATTTGATGACGGGAAATTAGCCATTCGGGTAAGAATCAGGTATTTATTTTCTATAATATTACGTTATTTCTGCGGAATGAAAAAAGATGCGATATTCACACTCCCTTATCCGGGACAGTTCTGATTCGTGTTTTCCGGTTGTTTTCTACCATCAGTCGCCGTCCGGACCGGGGATTTTTGTCTGCAGGTAACAGTGCTGATATTGAATGCGTTTACTGAGCAGGATTAATACAGAATGGTGTATACTTGCCGGCAGGAAATTTAGTCATGGTTAATTAAAATGAAAGAAAACGAAAAAGCACAAATCAAGCTTCTCAGCGACCGTTTAGACCTTACCCGTCACCAGATGGCAGGTATGCTGCAGAAGAACGAAACGGAAAAGTACGCAGAACTTGAGAAAGAAAAAGCCGCGCTGGAGACTGAAATTGCGCGTCTGAAGGAACAACGCAGCAAGAAACTCAGCAAAGAAGCACAGAAGCTGGTGGATATGCCGTTCAAACGTCTTATCACGAAGAAAGAACAGGCTGATATCGGCAAGCTGAAGAAAGCGGTGCGGGGCCTGATCATTGTCCATCCGATGACGGCATTAGGCCGCGAAATGGAACTGGACGGTATGACCGGTTTTTCTAAGACTGATTTCTAGTCAGCAGCTATCTCTCAGTATTTATAACGTCTGGTTCCGGCATAAACCGGGCGTTAATAATCAGGCAAAATGTAGTTTGTTTTGGATGGTCTGAAAGAAACACGTGGTTTCTTTATTTGAAGGTTCGTAGTCTGCCGCCAGTGTGAAAATCTCTTTTACCCGTAAATACACCGGCCGCCCGTTATCCATCACAAACTCTTTGAGCAGATACTGTTCCGGCGTTTGCGTTGCCCACTGGCGAACTTGTAAGAAAGACTTACAAGTTGAATTTTGTACAAGCTCACCTTCTCCGTAGATGGCTTTAATATGCCGGGTTATTGCCTGAGGTGTTATCTGATAGAGGTTTGCAATCTCAGCCTGAGATAACTGCAGCGTATCGGATTCAAAGCGGCATTCGACATGAGTCTGACCATCTTCACTTCGGAACAGAATAAATTCGCCCTGTGGTGCTTCTGGAAGATTATTACATTATTAATGTTGGTTATATCAATAATAGAATGATTTTTCATCCTTTACAAATAATAAAGCAGGTATTACACGATTTATAATAATTGTGTCTATAGCATTGAAGTATCAAAAGTTAAATACGTTCACGAGTAAGTAATTCTCAATAAAAAACTATGTTTCAGTAATTATTTTATTTAGATGGCATGGTTAATAGTTACTTGTGTTTTAAAGAGTGTGTTTTATAAATAAAAATAACTTGTATTTAAGAAATAATGGAAATAATTAGAGATGCTAAACTAGATTTAGTTATATGTTTTGCACATGTCCCTGTGGCATTTTCATTTATCCAATTGCTACGGTGTTTTGACCAATATTTAATAAATTTTTCTCTGTCAAATTCTCTTTTAAATCTAACTGCAAAGACACAGTCCGAAATAACAGCGCTTCCTTTAGAAAGATAATTTGTTTTTCCTAAAACTCGTGTGCCTACCCGAGATATGATAATATCTCCAGATATTCCAATGCGATGATTTTTCGATATTTTTGACTCATCGAAAATTATTTCATCCATATCAGGATTCATATTTGTAGTATGAATGTAATTACAGTCTAAATCTCTACATAGCTTACCAGATAAATTTCCTCTGATAACTTCAAAATTATGAGATAATGTATTATATGGTGTGTTTTTATTCACATATAAATTCTCAACATTACTACAATATTCTGAGTAAATTAATGATTGTGAATCATATTTTATGTGAAAATACTTATATACCTCACTAACAACTTCTTTTTTTAAAATAACAATAAAAGTTTTTGCCTCGGTTTTCCTGAATGACTTGTGTTTACATTCAATTAAATATTGAAGTTTAAAATTAGAAAATAAAATTTTTCTTAATTTTTGGTATCTAACTCCTTTTACTATAAGCTCAGGAACAATAATGGCTAAAACACCATTGGTATTTATATGAAAAATATTGATTGCTAAAAAAACCAACTCAGCACGAATTTTTCCTTTAGTTGAAAACTCCTCTCCAAATATATTAGAAATATAGTTGTTGATATTCTTAGTTGTTTTGATTATCTGAAATGGAGGATTGCATACAGCTAAATCGAATTTTTGACCATTCAGAAGATTGTTACACTCTTGGCTTGTGGCATCTGTACAATAATGCTTGTCTTGAGGAAATTTTTTTTTTAGCAATAAATGATTTGTAGGATCAATATCTATAGTTGTACAGAGAATCGAAGGCCATCTCGCTTTTAGCGCATCCAGTAGAGCCCCCTCTCCAGCACTAAGTTCTAAGCAAGTCTTAGGTTCAGATAGCGTGATAAATCCTGAGAGTAGATCACTAATGCTTTTACTAGTATAGTATTGGTTAAAATCAATCACGTTTTTATAAGCTTCATTCATGTGTATAAACTTACAGTATTTTACTGTATTTTCCCTAAAAGGTAAAGGAGTCGCCTCAAATGTCTGATACTTTAAATCTAAGCCTTTTTGATGAAGCTGAATATGAGGAGCGTGCAGATTATATTGAAAAAAATGACCTAATCAAATGGACTGCAACAAGTAAGCATTTTGACAATATACAAAAAAAGTTAATTCAGGTTGGAGCTAAGCTAATTGTGGGGCCTAGAGGTGCAGGTAAGACCCACCAAATGAGATGTGCTTATTTTAAATGTCGAAAAGATTACAGTCGCCCATTACCTTTATATGTATCATTTAATCATTACTTAAGATTAGAGACATATCTACATGATAACTCAAATGCTATTGATATTTTCCATGCTTGGGTTTTAGCAAAAATAATAGTATCCTGCTCTAAAGAGTATAATATATATATATAAACGACATATCTTTTGATTTGGATTTTTTAGAAAAATTTATTTCTGATGTGGAAAAACAAAGATATAATGAGTCATACTCGATTATCTTATCTGAATTAAATATTAGTTTGGTTCAAAAACTAATTGAGGATGCAATTGAAAAAAATGACAGAAAAAGAGCTGTTGTTTTTTTAGATGATGCCGCTTTAACATTCACAAATGACTATATGATTGAGTTTTTCGACATATTTAGAAGCCTAAAAACTATAAAAATATCACCTAAAGCATCTGTATACCCAGGAACAACACAATATGGTCCTCGTTTTCATGTTGGGCAAGATGCAGAGCGAGTTGATATTTGGATGAATGTTGAAGACCAAGATTATTTACAGTTTATGGATGCAATTGTTTCAACTAGATTTGGTAATAGCTTAGATATTGACAAAGATATTAGAGAGCTTCTTATGTATGCTGCATTTGGTATACCTCGTACATATATCATGTATTTAAGGTCGTATATTGATTCTGATAGAAAAAGCCCCCAATCAAAGTTTAATTCTATCCTCTCAGAAAAATGTACTAATATACTAAATGAATATCGTTCTATTGCAAAAAAAATGCCTCAATATAATAGAATCATCGAAACTGGCGATGAAATGATCTCTGAGATTATAAAAACAATTAAATCATTTAACCATAAAAAAATTGATGAGTTCCCCAATGATTATAAAAAAAATATAGTTATTGGTATCGAGGATATTGATATCAAAGCAGAGAGAATGATTAAATTTCTTATTGAAGCAGGTATTATTTACTCCCAAGAAGATATTTCTCATGGTACAGAGCGGAAAATTAAAAGGTTTATCCCTCATCTTGCATTATTAATAAAAGAAAGAATTTTTACAAAAAGCAAAGGATTTAATGCTTCTGTATTATTAAATATATTAAAAGGTCCATCAGAAAAGCATCCGGTTAGAAAGAAATTTAATAGACTTTTAAATGAAAATAAAATTAATAATATTTCTTTAGATTTACCACCTTGCGATAACTGTAAAGCACCAAGAATTGCAGAGGGGCAGAGGTACTGCCATATATGTGGCATGCAACTAATTGAAAGTTCTACATTTAAAAATTGTATGTCAACTAAACTTATTGAATTGCCATTCACTGATTTCCAAAAGAGAGTTATTGGGAAAACAAGATACCAAACTATTGAAGATGTTTTGACATCAGATAATTCTGCTGTTGAATTAAGAAAGGTTAAAGGTGTAGGCGATAAATACGCAGCTAAAATTATTATAAAAATCAATGAATGGACAAACGAGTTTTTGTACTAATGGCTAAGCAAATGAAAAAAAATTTTAATTTTAATATTTCTGGTGTTAGGGCTACATCAAGTATTAAATCATTAACGTTTTTTGATGATTCTTATTCAGAACCAGAAAAATCACCAATTGATATATTTCACGATAAGAAAACCAGTAATATAAAGTTACTGGGGGCTGGACTCTTTTCTGCTGAAAAACAACAATTTTTTTCACTCGCAACATCGTTAAATAGTGAATGGTACCAACTAGCAAATTTAGTTATTCTGGGGCTAGTATCGAGCGTGGAAACATACTTTAGAAGCATTATTAGAAAATTACTTATCATAGATGAGCATTCTAAACGACATAGCTATTCCTCAACTGTAACTTATGGTGCAGCGCTACATCACCAAAAAACACTTCTTCCAGAAGCATTGCTAGAGAATGCATCATTCACATCCTCATCTAATATAGTAAAAAGCTTAAATGCTTTTTTAGATATCAATTTGGGAGGATATAGTAAAATACCTTCTCTTAATTCCGCTTTCTTTGACTATGATACCGTATGCAATTTACGTCATTGTGTTGTCCATCGTTCTGGCCATTTAGGGTCTAATAATGCTCTTTCTCTAGGGTTAGATGAGTATTGTAAATTTTTGGAGAAACCAATATCAGTTGATTTTCACGGCATTCAAGAAATTGCAGTGGTATGTGACACATTAGTAAAAGAAATCAATGACAAACTATTTCTAGAGACTATATCAAGAACAGTTAAGAAATTTGATTGGAGTGGTGACTTAAGAAAAGATAAGAATCTATTCAAGCCATATTTTAATTTATTTTCTCCCGCATTAACTAATACTCCTAGCGCTCTTCGTTTATGCTATTATGAATTTATTTCTTGTCATGATATAAAAGTATAAAATAGTGTTTGTGACTATTGCCATCTTTATATATAAAAATGGCATTGTGAATAAACCCATTATTAGCCAAAAATAACGAAATATCAAAAAATGTGTGGAATTGAAACGAGTGTGCTTACAATTCTGCTCCAGCGTTTGTGTTGCCCACTGGCGAAACTGTGTGCCGCGAACGGAGCGGACGCGGTAACCGACAGCGAGGATCACTGAGAGATTGAAGTATTTTACATTGTACTGTTTACCATCATCCGCAGTTGTTCGGTGAAACCGAACAACTGAATTTTCGACTAACTCGCCTTCAGTAAAAATGTTGCTGATATGCTCACTAATCGTGGCTTTAGCTTTTCCGTAAAGCTCACAAATCGAGGACTGAGATAACTGCAGCGTATCGGATTCAAAGCGGCATTCGACATGAGTCTGACCATCTTCACTTCGGAACAGAATAAATTCGCCCTGTGGTGCCTCAGGAAGATTATCACTCATTGCACGGCCTCTGTTTTACAGGTTGTTATCTCAGCGGAATGAACACAGATGCTACCAATATACCCGGAAAAATAAATGTTAAAATACTCACACCGGTTAGTTGTGTGCTGATGATATTACCGGGGTAGGTTTTAGCGATGTGCAGAAGAAGATAATTGGCGGAGATCACAGGAGTCGCATATGAAGGAAAACAGTATGATTTAAAAGAAAAATATCTATTTGAATTAATAATAAACCCCCATATGCACCCCCAAGGTATAAACTATACCGGAACAAATTGCCTTATTAAGGGGCAACAGCGATCTTCTAGGTTAAACATTGTGGCAATTATACACTATCTTCATACAGGCTGACGACTTCCTAAATGTTCATACATTTTTTCAGTCATCACCCACAGCGCCTTATTTAGACGGATGTCACCATCTATACCGGTCACTGATCGGGTACGGGAGCGTTTTCCTGTTGCAGTACGTCCTGATAACCCGCCTTTAATCAGGTTTTCCTGCAAACGCTGGTACACCGTCCATAAGTCATCTTTTTTGTCCTCCCACCGGCGGGGTTGCAGCACCTGTTCTTCCGTGACCGGCTGGTGGTCATCCCCGAACCGGTACGTGATAGCTGCATATGCCAGCGCCTGTTGTGCCGGAGGCGGTAACCGCAGGGACTGCATCTGTTCGCGTTTTTCAGCCACCGCATCAAACGTTTCCAGCACTTCATATGCCCCTTCAATCACTTTATCGACGACATTACCTTTGTGCGGCACTCTGACCTCACCAAAAGTATCACCACAGACCAGCCCATTCTGACAGACCGCACGGAATAATCCCGGCAGCATCTGATAGCTGCTGGTACCGTCATGGCTGTTTAACAGAATAATTTCCGGTACCTGGATACCGGTAATCTGGTTATGGCGGCGCAGGCGCAACATATGTTTGGTGTGCTCCCGGCGGCTGTCATCACGGACACGGGTCTGGCAGGCAAAGAACGGGTGAAAACCTTCCTTTTGAAGGCTCTCAAGCAGGGTTATGGTGGGAATATAGGTATAGCGATCACTGCGGGATTCATGTTTTTCTGCTGAAAAGACACTGGGTACAGTGCAGTATAATTCTTCGGTGGTTAACGGGCGGTCACGACGAATGATATTCGCCCTGCCGAAGCGCGAGGCTAAACGGGTCATAGTAATTCTCCTGTAAAATTAAACAGATAACGTGGCTGTCAGATGAGCGCCGGGACTGAACGGGATAAAGAAAGAGATAAGATGAGGTACGGGCTTTTTATACGGTGCAGTGTCTGCGGGGGATATGGCTGCTGCGGAGTGTTATCAGACCGGTTGCCTTCCGTGCCCGCAGAATATCGGTCGCAGTGATACCGTGTGACGGCTCAGTGATACCGTTGTTGCACCGGTCAGTGCGGACCAGTGCGTATTTCCCCGCAAAGGCATTCAGTGCCTCACACAACGACATCCCCCGGCTGAGGCAGGCCTCAATCACGCGCTCATCACTGAATTCCGTGTCATTCAGAGTGAGGCCGTAGTGCTGTTGCAGCAGGTAAGTCAGCAGTGTCTGCCAGACAGCTGCCGGTGATGCGGGTGCTGCTATATTGTTCATGGCGTAGCTCCCGGTTAATCAATCAGATGAAAAATAGCGGCACACTCGTCATGCTGCTGGGCGTAGTCCCGTAACTGATAAAAATACTCCACCATCTCCGGACTTTCGGTTTTAAATGACCAGAGACTGTAAGTGATGAGGCATACCGCGATACCGGCCGCTTCGGGGCTCAGTTCCGCGTCATTGCCGTTATGCCGGTTAACCATCGGGAGTGACGTTTCAATCATGTCAGGCCAGATAAATGCGCCACCGTTGGTGAGCATGCTGAATTCCCAGAAGGCACCGTGATAAATGTCACACAGATTATCCATCATCTTAAAAATATCGCCTTCCAGGCGCTGCCAGTCCGGCACGCTGCCGAAATAAAATTGCCAGAATGAGTCTCTGCCACGGAGATGAACCAGATTGCTTTTGATGGCTGCGGGCTCCTGCGGCAGAAGTGCTGATAACGTCATCGTGAAACTCCTTTGTATTTAGGGGTGAAACAGTGGGGTACTGGTTTGTGAATGGCGCATAAAAAAACGGCAGACTGTGAATGTCTGCCGTCAGGGGTAATGTAATAAACTGGTCTTTTGTACAGGTCAGCGGGGAAAGAGCCGACCCAGCAGACGGTCAAGGGTACCGCCCAGCACGGCTGAGCAGGCCAGCGCCGCGCTGAGGCCTGCCGCCAGCTTTTCCGCTGCGGTGGCGTTCTCATTGTCTGCCACCTCAGATGCCGACTGCCAGGCGCAGTACGTGGCTAATGCCACCGTTGCCACACCGAGCGTGGTGGCTATTAATTTAAAAACAGACATCTGTGTTTCCTTTTTGCATGCCTCAGTTACTGCGGACCGGACCAGCTGTCAGTATCCATCTGCAGGAAGGACTCACAGTCTCCCTCTCCGGCTTTACAGACCCGCTCCGCGACGGATTTCGGCGGCCATTTCTTACTGGTTTCATACTCCAGACCGTTATTATCGATACAGCCCACCTTCAGCCAGTTGGCCCGGGCACCGGTGTTATAGTAAATACTGCTGATGCAGGTCATGGCCACCGGGGCCGGATAGCCTTTGGATAAATCCGCTCTTGTCTCACTTTTCAGTTCTCCGGCAGGGAGTGGCTGCAACGAAGGTTTCCGGCCTTTGCCGTCGTTCTGCATTTTCAGCTGCTGTCCGTATTCCGGGGTCAGGTAATAAGTGTAACGGTCAGGCTGCACCTCACCGGGCATGCGTAGTGCAAAAACCGGGGCGGACAGCAGTAAACAACCGAGCAGTGTCAGACTTCTTTTCATGGTGACATCCTTATTAAGGTAATGAACGGATAAACTGATAATGGGGTAATGCGGTGATAAATTCGGGCCGGGTGACTGTCCGTGCGATAACCGCATCCTGCCGGAAGCGGCGTCCGGACACGGCAATGTTCTGCAGTTGACTGAACCGGAACACCCGCAGGGCAGACTGCCATTCCCCGCACAGATACCAGTCCCGCTGAAAATAAATCAGCTTGTAGGGAGCCATGCCCTCATGTTCCTGACCGTCACAGCGGAAGCTGAGCAGTCGCCTGCGGACAATCGCCTGTGTCACCACATAAAAGCCGCCGAACAGCGTCGGGGCGGATTGCGGTGGCTCATGGTAGACCAGACAGGGGGCACCGTTTTCCGGACTGAGCAGAACGGACAGCAGCCTGCGGTCAAGCGAGGGGAACAGCGGGGTGATATGGGTGATATCGGCAAAGTACAGGATATCGCTGTCTGTCCGGTAGGGGCGCTGACCGGCGGTCAGCCGGTATCCGCCCAGATACGGCTCCGTGTCCAGAAAGACCAGGCGCTCACTGAAATCACGCTGCAGTGTGCGGGCCGAGACATTAAACTCACGGGCGAGCTGTGCCGGATACAGTGTTTCGCCGCGGAACAGGCGGCTGATAATCATGGCCAGCCGGAATGCAAGCCGGTCATGGCGTGAATCTGACGTATGCATGAGCGCAGCCTCCGTGAGTCAGTCAGAGAAAACAGGAATAACGGAATACGGAAATCAGGCCGCCAGGGCCTTCTGGCGCAGGTACGCTACAATGATGCAGGCCGGAACGGTGACCCGGTAAGCGGGACCGGCGATATCGGCTATCAGCCAGGCGGAGCTCAGCGCAATCCCGACAGGACCGGCCAGTACCCCCAGTGCCCGGTTGGCGGCAAAGAGTGTCCCCCAGGTGGCAATGCCGCCCATCGCCTCAATCACCCCGACAGCAGCAACGGTGGCAAACTGCAGGGCTGCGACACCGGAGCTGGTGACGGCGGCCTGTACCGCGAGCAGAATAAGCTGGGGAGTCGGCGCGGATAGATTCAGCTTCAGTCCGTCCGCAAAACGGACCAGCTCGTCCTGTGACATCTCCCGCAGGCTTTTCTCCAGGACTTTCATCAGCAGGTTCAGCTCGGTGGTTTCCACCGGACTTTCTTTGTTGTAGTTCACTTTCAGCTTGTCGCAGACATCGTGCAGGATTTCACGGTAGAGCACGCCTTTGTTGCCGCGCAGCAGCGTGACCAGACTGTTGGCCCCGAAGGCCTGCAGTTCGGCACAGATGGCAGGCCAGTACTTCTGATGGTCGGGGTAAAAGAGCTGATATTCCGGGGAGGTGGTCAGAGACTCCGCCAGGCGCTTTTTGCCGTCTTTGCTGTCATGAGTCAGGACGGAGACCAGCAGACCGAGGTCCTCATTGCTGCACTGACCGATAAACGCGAGGTCAGGGTCGATACGGTAGGTTGCCATAACAGAAATTCCTTACAGGTGATTTAAGACAACCACAGCATAACAAGGGGGTCTGACAGGATATGACGCGGAAAATCGCTGTTTTCGGGGGGTAAAAAACGGGGAAACGACAGGGTGTGTCGCCGGTCAGTTATCCGAGCCACTGTTTCCCCTGTCATATCAGTTGGTTAATGTGTATCTGAAAAATCACTGATTCCGTAAAATTATTTTTTCGGTGTTCTGTACTCATTCTCAATTAACCGGGTCACCAAATCGGTGATCGTCATTTCATAGGTTTCAGCCAATTCTTCCAGATGTTTTTTTACTTCATCATCCAGACTGCAGCTCAGTGTTTTTTTATTTTTTTGTTTTTTCCGGAAAGAACGCTGCTGCCATGCCTTTTTAAGAGAGTATAAAAAATACTTCTTCCCTCCGGGGTTATCATTCCATGCCCGCAGGGCGGCATAAAAACAAATATATTTATCTCCGGAACTTTCGGGGTTAAAGAACCGGAGAGGCCAGACAGGTATCTTTATATTATCGACAGAGTAGTTACAGATATAATCCCATATCCAGTTACAGGCATCATCATCATCCTTACTCAGCCACTTTATATTTTTTACTGCGGTGAAGGATTTTATCCATTCATCCTTAAGCATATTTATAATATTTTCTTTTTCACCAAACTTCAGGTTCATATGATCAAAGACAGTCTGGGAGTCGCGATACATCTCTTCAGTGTTGACATGATTCTCTTTTATACCAAATTTACTTTTGATGTATTCTATTTGCTGTGATACAGGTAAACCCCTGAATTCTTTATTGCCCGACCAACTATTAACAGTGGGTTTTACCACGTTTGACTGTTGAATTGCCTGAGTATATTTATCGCTTGTTATGGTTAAGGGCTTTATATTATTTAACATTACCCAGCAATATGCAGAGGCAACACTGTCTTCTTTAATCCATTCAAACTTATCAATACTGATAAGGTTATTGTTTACATCATTTAAAACTTTATTGGTAAGGTAATTGTAATTACTGTTCGCCATGCCAATAACTTCATGGATTAAATCCCTTAAACGTGACTTGTCATTTCTGTCACCTGATAAATATTTATTTTCAACCCATTCAAACCCGGGCTCTGTTGACATGAAAAATACAAAAATACCCGTTTTCCTCAGGTCTTTCACTTTCAGCAACTCATCAATCTCATAGCTTTTATCGTTCATAATCCGTCCACTACTACGTAGTCAGTATGTCGTTATTGTAGTTTATTTTGGTCTCTGAAAAAGTGACGTTGTCGTGATAACGTAGATTAAGAATAGTTTTATTGTCTTTTTAATGAGTTGAAAATGAAGTGTTTTTATCATGTAATTTACATGGTTATCTGAAAATACTGGGTCAGGCAGTACTTTTTACAGGAAAAGATGATGTTCACGGTTACTTATTTTTTCCCGTGACTACTTCTGAGAGGAGACTAACTTTCAGGTATCTTGTTCATCGTGAAGCCCGCTGTAAATACTGTCTGTGCATACTGTTTTAATAAACTCAGGTAGCAATCAAAAAGGATTATTTATTATTATATTTATCTTACCCGGAGTTATTGTTATCAGATTAATCATGACATCTATTCTCATATTCATCTTTTTAATTATTGATAACCGCATCTCTTTATCGAATAACCAAACATATCTGATGGCACTCCTGTTACTGATACAGATAATAGTGACATAACCCTGAATTGCTTACCCTTCTTCATAAATAATTTTCATTAATTAATCTCAGTGGGTAAATTCAGTTGTTATCCACATCTGAAGGATCACTCAGAATGGATGTCATTAATCATCTTTTAAATCCATCTGTTATGAACCTTCCGCCTCAGTAAAAAAATAAATGCATCCCTCTGTTGTATGAACAGAAACACCATCATCAACCAGAGGAAATTAATCATGAATGACGATATAACCAGTGAAATACTAGCACTGTCACAAATCTACAATAATGGTACGGAGATTACCGATGACACAACAGATCGTGAGTTATTCCGGCTAATCGCGTCACACACCACTGCATTAATTAAAAGAAAGAGTCAGTCTTTACCTTTCAAAGGGCACTGCTTTGGTGATCAATTACAAATCGAGGCCACTAAAACTGGTCAGTTGTTTTATGAATTAATACAAAACATCCTTTCACTTTCCCGTGTCACCGGTAACCGCCGTAAGTTACATCCGGTTATTCCGCTCATTGTTTCTCTTGCTGATAAATATCATATTCGTTATGTTCCGATGCTGTCGGAATACTATCCTGACTCAGAGGAGGATATTAAACAGTTAAATGACGCCTATTGTGAGTTTATTCAGTCAGTGGACAGCAAGGAGTATAAAAACGCTGTCAGTACCTTTAAGAACAGTGCCCGCAAGAATTACCGGTTCTGTTGCCGCTATATTGAAAACCTGTTTGAACGCCATGCAAAGCTGTTGGTGGTACGGACAGATCTGTCCTACGGAAAACGGGTCTGTCACAGAGTCACGGCCGGGGATTTAACCCGTCACCGGATTGCCCTGTACAAAGCAATACAGCGGTTACCCCTGTTTAAACACTGCGTCGGTTATATCCTGAAACTGGAATACGGTCGTGAGAAAGGCTTTCACTACCACTGCCTGTTTTTCTTCAACGGCCAGCATGTCAGACAGGATATCACGATAGCCAGGCTCATCGGTGAGTTTTGGCAGGAAACCATCACCGAGGGACAGGGGCTCTACTTTAACTGCAACCGCTTTAAATCAGATTACCGTATCTGCGGCATTGGCATGCTGCACCGCAGTGAGAGCCAGCGACGGGAAGGCCTGATGACCGCTGTGAACTATATCTGCAAAACAGACCAGTGGGTGAAACTGCAGGTGCCGGGGATCGACCGGACATTCTGGCGGGGAACCATCAGAAACAAACGGCGTAAAACACGCCGGTAAATCTTTTTTTACAGACAAGGGGAATCTTATAGAAGTGATATCCGCTGCGTCATCGATAGCACTTCTGCCTTAATTAAACAAAGACAGGAGATTCCCCATGAATACCATCAATACCACCACTACCCCTTTCCTGCTTGACGACCCTCTCATGGAGATGAAAGAGATCACGAAATTAACCGGATTAACGGATAAGTGGTTTTACAAGCTGATCCAGAAAGGGCAGTTCCCGAAACCAATTAAGCTGGGAAACCGTTCCCGGTGGCTGACAAGTGAGGTTGACGCCTGGCTGCAGGCCCGTATTGCAGAGTCCCGTGAGTAATCATGAAGCTGAGTCACCTTGCTTCCGGCACTTTGTAATGATCGGCAGAATCGACCGTGAACAACTGTTTTCCATCAGAGACCAGAATTATATAGGCATAATTGGGTGTTGCTTTCATTCGTAATGCGAAGGTCGTAGGTTCGACTCCTATTATTGGCACCATTTCAAACTCTTCCCAAGTCTACCGAATTCAACTAAAAGCCCGTATAATGCGGTTTATGGCCCGTATTTTATCTCCTGTTATCAACTGGACTCAACCGAAATCAAGTCACAGTTGGGGGCATAAGTGGGGGCATTCTGTGTTCGGTCTAGGGAGATGCCCCCAATGAAACTTAATGCGAGACAGGTAGACGCGGCTAAACCCAGAGAGAAAGCCTATAAGTTGGCAGATGGTGCTGGTTTGTATCTTGAGGTTGTTCCCTCTGGTTCCAGATACTGGCGGATGAAGTATCGCTTCAATGGAAAAGAGAAACGTCTGGCTTTTGGTGTCTATCCAGCAGTATCGCTTTCGCAAGCAAGAGCACTGCGTGATGACGCCAAGAAAAAGCTGGCTGAGGGTATCGATCCATCTTTTGCCAAGAAAGAAGAAAAGCTGGTTCGCGATGTGCAACTCAACAACACGTTTCAGTCTGTGGCACTTGAGTGGCACGGTACGAAGGTGAGCAGATGGTCAGAAGGCTATGCCTCCGATATTATCGAAGCCTTCAATAAAGATATTTTCCCCTATATCGGCCAACTGCCGGTGAATGAAGTCAAACCGTTGGTTCTGCTTAATGTGCTGCGTCGAATGGAAAGCCGTGGCGCGACAGAGAAGGCCAAGAAGGTTCGCCAGCGCTGCAGTGAAGTCTTTCGCTACGCCATAGTGACTGGTCGTGCGGAATACAATCCTGCAGCGGATCTAACCAGCGCGATGTCAGGGCATGAATCGAAGCATTATCCCTTCCTTACTGTTGAGGAGTTACCAGACTTCTTTAAAGCCCTATCTGACTATACCGGAAGCCCGCTGGTTGTTCTTGCCGCTCGTCTGTTGATCCTTACGGGAGTTCGCACTGGCGAGCTTCGAGGTGCTTTCTGGAGTGAGTTTGATCTTGAGAAAGCGGTGTGGGAAATACCTGCAGAGCGTATGAAGATGAAACGGCCTCATCTTGTACCCCTCTCTACCCAAGCGCTAGAAATCGTACAGCAGCTCAAAGTAATGTCTGGGCAATATCCGTTGGTGTTCCCTGGGCGCAATGATCCACGTAAAACGATGAGTGAAGCGAGTATTAATCAGGTATTCAAACGGATTGGGTATACGGGGAAGGTTACTGGACATGGTTTTAGGCACACGATGAGTACGATTTTGCATGAGGAAGGGTTCAATACCGCATGGATTGAGACCCAGCTTGCGCATGTTGATAAGAATGCGATTCGTGGGACTTATAACCATGTGTTGTATCTCGAGGGGAGGAGAAAGATGATGCAGTGGTATGGGAACTATTTGCAGCAGTTACATCACAATGCTGGTTTGAAAAGAGAGCATTTCTAATTCTCTGATCTATAGAATTTAATTCTTTTATATTGAGCATATGTTTTGAGATGGTAGCTCGATTTTGCGCAATTTATGATTTATAGTTTTAAAAAATGTGCGATTCAGTTAGCTAGAAATCTCCATGCATTAGTACAAGTGCATGAAGTGCGGTAGCTATGCCGCCATGTACTGGTAGGAGCTCTTACCAGTACATGCGTGGAAATAGTATACATTGGAAAATGTTTCAGGTGGAATAATTGTCAAAAGAAACTTCATTACAATTTTTATTAGAAGAAATAGATAAAAGTGTTGAAATAATAAAAAACAAGACTAAGAGCAATAAAACGAAATTGAAGTTTTTTTTCTTGATTTCTCTTCTTTTCAGCACGGCAACAACATTGATATTAGCTTTTGACTTTGTCGGTCACGAGAAAATACAAAAAAACATCGCGCTTATCTTTAGCGCTGCACTTACATTGGTAAGTGGTTGGACTGCAAGATTTGATTATCAGAAATTATGGTTTAGACAAAAAGCCACCTTGTTATCAATGTATCAACTTAAAAATAAAGTTAATTATTTGAAAATCAGGTCGGATATAAATCAACTTGATGTGGATGAGCTTTTTAATGAATATAAAGCCATCTGGGAAAAAGACAGTCAAGAATGGAATAATATTAACAAAGAGTATATTGAAAGTAAAAATAATCTTTCAGACAATAAAAACAATGGAACTACACCGCAATGAATATTAGCAAGTTGAGTATTGATAAAATTATTATTCATCAAATTCATCAGCGAGATGACGAGGGTTTAAAAGTTGAGCCTACACGAGGTTCGTCTTTTATCACATTTGATGAAGATGCCTTGCAGGGATTTAAATCCCGAGTAATAGATGCTCTTGGTGATGGATCAAAAGCCGTCAAAATGAAAATTATAGAGCACGGTGAAGGATATGTACCTTTCATGGCTACCAATTTATTTGGTAAAGAAGGGGATGAATATATCGATCAAACTTATAATATAGCAAACAAGCTAGCTGATGCCCAAACAAGAAGAGCAATACCCGGAGGCATCGTTGTTATATTCACTGGTGACTATGGAGTAAATAAGCGAAAATTTATCGGTATAATTAAAGCAGACATTTACAGTGCCTATGAAAAAATTGTTGATCCAAAAACAGGTCAAATCTCGTTAAAATTTGTTGAAGAAATACTTCTTACTCCCTCAACAAAACTCTATAAGACAGCAGGTTTTTTCCAATCAAGTAACACTGCTCAAGAAGATGATTTGAACAAATCATGGGATGTCATGATCTCTGATTATCAAATAAGCAAATCTGATGGAAAAGCTGCTGCTCAATATTTTTATCAACATTTCTTAGGTTGCGGCTATCCTGAAACAAGTGCTCGCACAACAAAAAACTTTTATGAGAAGACTAGTGATTTCCTAAATGAACTAGATATAAGCTCAGAAAAAAGAAATGACTTAAAAAACGCCTTGGTTACTTATTTGAAGCATGAGAAATCCGATGTCATTTCAGCAAAAGAGTATGCAGAGAGATTCTTCGATGATGAAGTTAAAGATCTTTATCTTGAGTATGCAAGCGAAAGTGGAATTCCACAGACAGCTTTTACAAGAGATAACGAACATATCGAAAGCAAATTAAAAACAAGAAAGTTAAATTTTAGCAAAAACATTAAAATTACAGCCCCAGCAGAAGTTTTTAAAAATAATATAGTTATTGAGTCTACGGAAGGTGACTTAGATAAGAACGGAGAACCTGCAGAATGGACTACTATTCTTATTAAAGATAAAATTATACTTCAAGAATAAAACTATGAATGAATCAGAGTTTTTGCAACGTTGGAACCAAGAAGAGCCTATGTATAGAGCATGGGGGGACTTTGTCGTTTCCAATATATGTACGGAACTCGTTGATAATAAATGCCGCAATCTTAATAGCTTTTTGAAACAACCAGCGACGCCAAGAGTTAAAGAAAAAGAATCTCTAATTGATAAAGCCTTTCATAGATTAGAAAAATCATATGAAGACCCTTATAAAGAAATCGAAGATAAAGTTGGTGTTAGATTTGTTGTATTGCTTACATCGGATATAGATGATGTATGCGATGTAATAAAAAGAAGTGATAAATGGTTCTATAAGACTTCAAGACATTATGATGAAGAGCGCCTAAATACACCTTTAATTTTTACATATCAATCTGTTCATTTCATCGTAACAGCCAAACAATCATTTGATCATAATGGAGTATTTATTGAGGAAGGAATTCCTTGTGAAATACAGGTGAGAACTCTATTGCAACACGCTTATGCAGAGTTAACGCATGACGCCATTTATAAAGCTAAAACTATCGTTGAGCCTGATATACATAGAACGGTAGCAAGAAGTATGGCATTAATTGAAACAACTGATGATTTTTTTTGTTCAGTTGCTAAAGCCCTGAACAATTCACCTGATGCTTATATAGGAACTCAGAAAACACTCGATCAACTTTATATGACTTTAATAAAGGAAAAACCAAATAATCAAAAATCGGCCATATTAATATTGGATACATTCAAAAAAACCATTGATGCTGACATCATAAGTAGATTATACAAATTTGTTGAAGATACACCTGAGTTAGAATCATTGATTCGTGATGGTAAAAATAAAAGCAGTTTCTATGAACAGAGTGTTACCATTTTCGTTTACTGGTTAATTAAAAGACGTAAGTCTATTTTACAGAAGGAATGGCCGTTAGAATGGAGAATTATACAAAAAATGGCGGCTGACATTGGTGTTTCTCTTGAAAGGCAAATGTAATATTTTTCTAAAACTATAATTAAATCATGAGGTTAAAATTTAATTTTCATTGTGTTATCATTTTTAGTAAGATTTTTTTATCAATTTCATTGAGGTTGATTATTTTTCTTTTAATGTCTATGGTGCTATTTATTTAATGGCTTTCATTTCTTTAATTATATACAGTAAGTATGTTTGATATTTCTAAGTGCCAAGCTTTAAAGATGTTCGAAAATTAGCCAGTGCATAAGACCCTATTATTTATATTTCAAGCTATAATTGCGATTTTTAGTTGGTTACTGGCAGATAAAATATTTTTCTGAAGTGCTTTTATGTGATTCTTTTTGATATTTTACATTTATTCCAAAACTTACATTTTGCCTTATTACAAATCAAACCTCATTTCACTGGCTAGAACTAACTTAGCTATGATAAGCAATTATGTTGCAATAATATCTTTTGGGCTGTTTATCTAGCCATTACCAACCCAACCCATTCTTTACATCCTCTGGCAACTTTCTGACTTCCCTGAGAGTATAATTACTCCTTAGTTTACGTGATATACTGGTTCGTTTTATCTGTGGTTCACGTACCAAGGTTTAAGTTTCCCTCCCCCATATCTTCTTTTTTGAGAAAATAACATATTCCATCATAGTAGCTTACGGTGAAAATAAATTTAGAGTTACTGCTAGATAAGTCCGTTATTATGCACTTCAGGTTGTTTCTAGGTGTCTGTGACAATGCAATGGTAATCCCCCCGAAAAACCAGAGTGTTCATAAGTGGAATTTTCTCGTAACATGAATCGGGGAGATTCATATGAAAAAATCACGTTTTACCGATAGTCAGATCATCGCGATCCTGAAGCAGGCCGAAGCCGGAACACCGGTTCCTGAGTTGTGCCGCGAGCACGGTATGAGCAGCGCGAGTTTTTATAAATGGCGTTCACGGTTCGGCGGGATGGATGCGTCCATGATGGCCCGTCTGAAAGAGCTTGAGGATGAAAACCGGCGACTGAAAAAAATGTATGCCGAAGAACGCCTTAAAGCCGAGATTATTCAGGAAGCCATGCAAAAAAAGTGGTAACCGTGCCGCAGCGCCGTGAGCTGCCTCAGGCTGCTGTGGCGATCAGGGGCATCAGTATCCGGCTTGCGTGTAACGTGTTTTGCATCAGTGAAAGCGGCTACCGTTACCAGCCGGTACTTTGTGATGAAAATCAGCAGATTGCAGATTTACTGACTGAGCTGACAACAAAAAATAATCAGTGGGGATTCGGGTTGTGCTTTTTATTTTTGCGAAATGTAAAAGGCTTCCGCTGGAATCATAAACGTGTGTATCGTATTTATTGTGAGTTAAAACTTAATTTACGGATTAAACCGAAAACCCGGATTATCCGGTTACCACCAGCGCCACTGACGGTTCCTGAAAAAATAAATGAAACCTGGTCGATGGATTTTATGCATGACCAACTGGATGATGGCCGGTCATTCCGGACATTCAATGTTATTGATGATTTTAATCGTGAAGCACTGGCAATAGATGTGGATTTTTCATTACCGGCCGGCCGTGTTATCCGTTCGCTGGAGCAAATTATAGAATGGCGTGGAAAACCGGATTGTATCCGGTGTGACAACGGGCCGGAATATCTGAGCCATCAGCTTCAGGAATGGGCAATAAAGCAGAAAATAACGCTGTTATATATCCAGCCGGGAAAGCCGCAGCAGAATGCGTATATTGAGCGCTTTAACCGGACAATGCGTTATGACTGGCTGAATCAGACTATTTTTAGTCACATCAGCGAAGTGCAGGAGGTCGCGACAAATTGGTTATGGCATTATAATCATGAGCGGCCACATATGGGCCTGGGCGGTATTACGCCAATGCAGAAGCGGGCTCAGTTAACCACATTCTACTGAAAATCTCTGTGGAAAATGGGGGGATTACCCTCCCGTCCGGCGTGAGGCTGGACTGACGGGGCGTAATGACCCATGTCCGTGCGGCAGTGGTAATAAATTTAAAAAATGCTGCCTGCACTGAGTGTGCAGGGCTTGAATTGTCTCTGAAAGAGAACGGCTGTTAGCGGTGATAAAAGGATCAGTAATGACTCCGACCAGTTCCCCAAAGTTTCAGGAATCATAATAATGAAATTACAAAGTCTAAACGATATTTTTGAACGACGAATACTCAGGGTTCCTGATTACCAACGCGGCTATGCTTGGTCTTCAATCCAACTTGATGACTTTTGGGAAGACATCATTCAACTTGATCCAAGACGAGTTCATTATACTGGTGTTGTGACACTAGAACCTGTTGCACAAAAATTATGGCAAAAGTGGGAACAAGACGAATGGATTATAGAGGGCGTTGGATTCAAACCCTTCTACATTGTCGATGGGCAACAGCGCTTAACGACATCAGTGATTTTGATTCAAGCTATTTTGGAGTCAGTAGGCGAAGACGCTCAACTCAACTATCAATCGCTTGAAACCATACGCAGCCGCTATGTATTACACAAAGCAGACGATGGACAGCGACAAAGCTTCATCTTCGGGTACGAAAAGGACAACCCTAGCGATGAGTACCTTAAAACCATCATCTTTGGTGAACACTCACATAGTAACCAGCACCAGGAAACCCTATACACGCAAAACCTCAAAGTGGCTAAATCTTACTTCAAAGGTAAATTATCGACTCTTTCTGAAGACGAAATTGCACTAATTTTTAAGAAGCTCACTCAAAAAATTAAATTTAATCTCTACGAGATTGACGAAGAGATTGATGTGTTCGTCACATTCGAAACGATGAACAACCGTGGTAAGCCTCTGACTAGTCTTGAGCTGCTAAAAAACCGCTTGATCTACCTATCGACTCTTTTCCACAATCACGAAGGGCATGAAGTTTTACGTAGTAAAATTAACAGTGCGTGGAAAACCATGTACGAATATCTCGGCAAGAATCCTGAGCGCCCTCTTGATGAAGACATTTTCTTACGTAACCATTGGACAATGTACTTTAAGTACAGCCGTAACAAAGGCGACGATTACATTAAATACCTTCTAAACGAGAAGTTCACCGCTCGCAATGTTACTCATCCAAAGGATGAAGATGAGCGTGTATCAGTAGAAGAAATCAGTGATTACGTCGAAAGCTTACAAGAATCAATTCGTCATTGGTTCTATATTCACAACCCATACTTCTATCTTCCTAACTATAATGACGATAAGAACAAGTTGCTACTTGATAGATTGCAACGTCTAAGCTTCCGTGCATTCAGACCTCTCCTGCTCGCCGCGTTTGTATCCAGGCAGCCGTTGGAAGAGATTAACGACCTACTTTCAGCAGCGGAGCGCTATAACTTCACCCTATTTTCGCTATGTCATCGTCGTTCTAATACTGGCGATTCTGAGTTTTTTGGTATGGCAAGAGAGTTATTGAAAGGCAATCGAACCATCAATTCAGTCATCGGTACGATCAATGAATGGGCCGATTACTACTACGACCCAGCTCGGTTTTACAGCTACATTGCAGAAAAGTATGAGTTAGGAGAACAAGGTTTCTTTAAATGGGATGGCTTGCGTTACTTCTTGTTTGAATATGACGCTTGGCTAACCAAACGTGGCAAACAAGAAACCATGAAACTTGGTTGGAATGATCTCAAAGCGACAAGCAAAGATAAGATCACCATTGAGCATATATTCCCACAGACCCCTTCTAACCAATATTGGCAGGATCGCTTCGGAAATTTGACCAAAGAGCAAACTACATGGTTAGCTAACTCCCTAGGCAACTTAGTACCATTGAGCCGAGCAAAAAACTCCAGCCTGCAAAACGATGGATTCGATGACAAGAAGAATAATGGTTCAGGCATTGGTTATTACAACGGTTCAGCAGCCGAAAATGAAATTGCTCAGTTAGAGGAATGGCTACCTGAGACTATTCTTTCCCGAGGTCTCGCATTGTTCGAGTTTATGGAGAAACGCTGGAGAATCTCACTGGGTGACGAGCAGTTTAAAGCCAAATTACTTCACTTAGACTTTCTCGCAGAGAGTGAACAACGAGAACAACAGATCGCATAAAACGGGATTGTTCTGCGTACTGCTGACGGTATCCATTACACGCCGGAAACCGGTAAACTGATTTCAGAACCGATTTACCGAACTGTCCGGTAAAACGTATAGCATTGACAGGAAGAGCAGAGCAAGGCATTTTATCCAGAAATTCTGTGGGTAAATCAGTGAATCCTGAGGGAAAACAGACTGTATCCACCGTTCCGCAGCCACCTCACTAACCTGTGCATTATTTAATCAATTCACCCCAGACTTACGTTACTCCGCCTTTCCTTTTGCCTGTCGATTTCTTAACTTTTCCAGCCGCTTCACGGAATCCGCTTCTTCCTCCGGGGGTCACTGTGTAAGTATCCCAACAAAAAGTCCCATTCTCTTTCAGAGATCTTTATCCATACTGCTTAAATACCTTATATATTTTATAATATAAAAAAATAAAGCACAGCACAATAGCCATCTTTACGCCTACGCGTAAAGATGGCTATTTAGTATTACTTAAAATTCATATTAACAACATTATCTAAACTCCCCTCCAACTCATCCATGTAATCTGCATACCACTGCATCATTTCCCTGCGTCCATCCATATACTGAGCATGGTTATATGTGCCACGGATCGCATTCTTATCGATATGTGCGAGCTGGGTTTCAATCCATGCTGAATTGAATCCTTTTTCATGTAATATCGTGCTCATCGTGTGGCGGAAGCCGTGTCCTGTTAGCCTTCCTTTATACCCCAACAACTCAATAACCTGATTTACGCTTTCCTTACTGATCGGCTTTCTATGGTCGTTACGCCCTATAAATACAAGCTCATAATGCCCTGATAGCGGCTTAAGTGAATTAAACAGCTCGATCACCTGTTTAGATAATGGCACTACATGTGGGCGCTTCATTTTCATCACTTCAGCAGGAATTTCCCAAATCCCTTTTTCTAGATCAATATCCTGCCAACGGGCAAAGCGGAGCTCTTGTGTACGTACAGCTGTCAGCAGAATAATTTTAGTCGCTGTTTTAGTAATCACACTTCCTGTATATCCAGCTAAGTCATTCAGGAAATACGGCAGTTCTTCAGCGGTTAAGAATGGGAAGTGCTGTTTCTTTGGTGGGGTTAGAGCAGTAGCTAAATCTGGTGCAGGGTTGTATTCAGCTCTGCCCGTGATGATTGCGTAACGAAAGACCTCTCCGCAGCGCTGACGAACTTTGCGCATCTTCTCTAAGGCTCCGCGCTTCTCCATTCTACGCAGCGTTTCCAGAAGCTCCAGAGGCTTTATTTCTGCTATGGGGCGCTTGCCGATGTATGGAAAAATATCTTTTTCAAAGGTATCGATAATTTCCTCACGATAACGTAGTGACCAACGATCTGCTTTTGATGTATGCCACTCACGGGCTACGGCCTCAAAGGTACTTTCTGAAGATAAATATTTTTCCAGTTTAGCCAGTTGTTTTTCTTCGCTCGGATCTTTGTTTTGTGCCAGTAATTTTTTTGCTTCATCGCGCTGATTTCTGGCTTCAGCTAATGTGACCTGCGGGTACACTCCGATGGAGAGCATTTTCTCTTTACCGGCAAAGCGGTATTTTAATCGCCAGTATTTAGATCCATTACGGTTTACGAGCAGATAAAGGCCGCCACTGTCAGAAAGTTTGTAGGGTTTATCCAGTGGTTTTGCTGCCTTAATTTTTATATCAGTGAGGGCCATAACCAAAACCTCCGAGCGCTCAGTCTATGACAAAGAAAAAAGTGATTTGGGGGTGCCGGTATACCATACCGAAATACACCCCTATTTTACACCCCCGAATTGGGGTTGATGTGGATTGACTTCAGTTGAACTGAGTTGAGTTGGAGTGATGACTTTGTATTGAAATATAAAGGGATAGTTGACTTCAGGAGAGGTGTGTTGAACTTGATTGGCGGAAGATCACAGGAGTCGAACCTGCCCGGGACCGCTGGCGGCCCCAACCGGATTTGAAGTCCGGCCGCCCCACCGGGGACGATGATCTTCCATTTTGAGGTTGCACAGTATACGCTTTCCGGCAGGGATTCAAAAGTTCTCTTGCGCTTTTTCCTTTGAGATACATCAGTATCGTGCGATTTTTTACGAGAATGATTTTTAATCAGCATAATAACACTAAAAATCATTGAACTTGCCTGAGTGTGTCCCCATCTTATAGAGAGTTTCGATTTTCATTTTTCATGTGTATGTGCGCTGCGGCGGACATGCACCAGCAGCCAACAGGATGGTTTATGATGAACCCTTTGCTTACCCCGACCCAGAATCAGTTACCGGCATTTTCTGCCATCAATCCGGAATGTATTGTGCCTGCGGTGAAAGAAACGCTGGATAATTATCGTCAGACGGTAGAGCAGGTGGTGAGTCATTCACCTGATTTTACATGGGAAAATGTGTGTTTTCCGCTGGCTGAAGCCGGGGATAAATTATCCCGGGTCTGGTCGCCGGTCAGTCATCTGAACTCTGTCAAAAACAGCCCTGAACTGCGTGAAGCTTATGAGCAGTGCCTGCCGCTGCTGTCAGAATTCAGCACCTGGATGGGTCAGCACGAAGGGCTGTATAACGCCTATAAATCACTGAAAAACAGCCCTGCGTTTGCGTCACTGTCTCAGGCACAGCGCAAGTCAGTGGAAAATTCCCTGCGTGATTTTGAGTTATCCGGCATTGGTCTGCCACCGGAGAAACAGAAGCGCTATGGCGAGATTTCTGCCCGTCTGTCTGAGCTGGGTTCGCTGTTCGGCAATAATGTGCTGGATGCAACCATGGGCTGGAGCAAGCTTATCACCGATGAAAGCATGCTGGCCGGTCTGCCGGAGAGTGCAGTTGCGGCTGCACAGGCACTGGCGGAGTCCAAAGGTGAAAAGGGCTGGCTGTTTACCCTGGATATGCCGAGCTATCTGCCGGTAATGACTTACGCCGATAACCGCGAGCTGCGCAAAGAGATGAGCGAAGCCTACGGCACCCGCGCTTCCGAGCTGGGGCCGAACGGCGGTAAGTGGGATAACAGCGGTGTGATGGCGGAGATTTTAGCGCTGCGTCATGAGCTGGCACAGTTACTCGGCTTTAAAAATTATGCGGAAAAATCCCTCGCCACCAAAATGGCGGAAAACCCGCAGCAGGTGCTGGATTTCCTGAATGACCTGGCGGAGCGCGCCCATCATCAGGGTGAGCAGGAAGTGGCTCAGCTGGCCGCCTTTGCCAAAGAACATTACGGCGTTGATAAACTCGAGCCTTGGGATATGGCCTATTTTGCAGATAAGCAAAAACAGCATCTGTTCTCTGTCAGTGATGAGCAGCTGCGTCCGTATTTCCCGGAAGAAAAAGCGATCAGCGGGTTGTTTGAAGTGATCCGCCGGATCTACGGGATCACAGCCAAAGAGCGTTTCGGGGTGGAAACCTGGCATCCGGATGTCCGCTTCTTTGATTTATTTGATAAGAACGGTGAATTACGCGGCAGTTTCTATCTGGATCTGTATGCCCGCGAGCACAAACGCGGCGGGGCGTGGATGGATGACTGCATTGGCCGTATGCGTCACAAAGATAATTCCCTGCAAAAACCGGTTGCGTATCTGACCTGTAACTTTAACAAACCGGTCGGCGGCAAACCGGCGCTGTTTACCCATGATGAAGTGCTGACTCTGTTCCATGAGTTCGGACACGGCCTGCATCATATGCTGACACAGATTGATGTGGCGGATGTTTCCGGCATCAACGGTGTGCCGTGGGATGCGGTTGAGCTGCCGAGCCAGTTTATGGAAAACTGGTGCTGGGAGCCTGAGGCACTGGCCTTTATCTCCGGTCATTATGAAACCGGCGAGCCGCTGCCGCAGTCACTGCTCGACAATATGCTGGCGGCGAAGAATTATCAGTCTGCGATGTTTATTCTGCGTCAGCTGGAGTTCGGGCTGTTTGATTTCCGCCTGCATGCGGAATATGACCCGGCAACCGGCGCTCAGGTAATGCCGACACTGCTGTCTGTGAAAGAGAAAGTCTCTGTGGTGCCTGCTGCGCCGTGGAACCGCTTCCCGCATGCATTCAGTCATATCTTTGCCGGTGGTTATGCTGCGGGTTACTACAGCTATCTGTGGGCCGATGTGCTGGCGGCGGATGCATTCTCCCGCTTCAGTGAGGAAGGTATCTTCAACCCGGTCACCGGGCAATCTTTCCTGGATAACATTCTCAGCCGGGGTGGTTCGGAAGAGCCGATGGTCCTGTTTGAGCGCTTCCGCGGCCGTAAGCCGGAACTGGATGCGATGTTAAAAGGCTACGGAATCAACGGGTAATACGTGAAGATTCGTTTACAGTGTGAACAGGGCGCAGACAGCTGCGCCCTTGATGTATTGGCGGCGCGGTGGGGCCTGCAACATGATGATACCGCGCCGATGGCGCTGGTGCTGACGGCGGAAGGGCTGGAACTGCGCAAGTGCGATGAACCGAAACTCGGCGGGATCCGTGTGGATTTTGCCGGGGGGACGATGGCTCACCGCCGTCGTTTCGGCGGCGGACGCGGTGAAGCGGTGGCAAAGGCTGCCGGGATTAAGAAATCCTATCTTCCGTCAGTGGTGGACGCGACAGCCGGTCTCGGGCGTGATGCCTTTGTGCTGGCCTCGCTGGGCTGTCATGTGCGGATGATTGAGCGTCATCCGGTCGTTGCGGCATTGCTGGATGATGGTTTACAGCGGGCTTACCGGGACAGTGAAATCGGGGAATGGATGCAGGAGAGGATGATCCTTATCCATGCGTCCGGGATTGATGCGCTGGCGGACATCACACCACCGCCGGATGTGGTCTATCTCGACCCGATGTATCCGCACCGGCAGAAAAGCGCGCTGGTGAAGAAAGAAATGCGGGTGTTTCAGTCGCTGGTGGGCGCGGATGAGGATGCGGATCTTCTGCTGGCGCCTGCGCTGGCGCTGGCAACCCGTCGTGTGGTGGTGAAACGGCCGGATTATGCGGAGCCGTTAGCCGGACAGAAAGCGGCAGCGGCGATTGAAACCAAAAATCATCGTTTTGATATCTACCCTTGCGTGAAAGCAGAGGGATAACACTGAATAATATCTGAAAAGGGGACAGGGCAGTTCCCGATTCGCGAAGGGGCAACAAGTGAGACTTCCGTAACGCTTGTCATACCCCCTTCGACACTGTGACATTGTTCAGTAACAGTTTAACGACTTACAGCACACCCTGCGCCAGCATGGCATCAGCGACTTTCACAAAGCCGGCGATATTCGCGCCCTGCACATAGTTGGTCTGTTTTTCCTCACTGCCGTACTCAACGCACGCATTGTGGATATCCAGCATGATGTTATGCAGACGTTCATCCACCACATCACGTTTCCAGCCGAGACGGACGGAGTTCTGTGACATTTCCAGGCCGGATGTTGCCACGCCGCCCGCATTCGCTGCTTTGCCCGGTGCAAACAGGACATTTGCGGCCAGGAAGGCATCGGTTGCCGGGATAGTGGTCGGCATGTTTGCGCCTTCCGCCACCGCTTTAACGCCGTTTTTGATCAGTACTTCAGCATCTGCCAGATCCAGCTCGTTCTGAGTGGCGCACGGCAGAGCGATATCCACCGGAACAGCCCACGGCGTCTGATCTTTCAGATACACCAGGCCGAACTCTTTTGCGTACTCTTCCACACGGCCGTAACGGTCTTTGATTTCGGTCAGACGCGCCAGTTTTTCGGCGGTGAAACCGTCTTCGTCAACCACGGTACCGGAGGAGTCAGATGCGGTGATCACTTTCGCACCCAGTGACAGGCATTTTTCGATAGTGTACTGCGCCACGTTACCGGAGCCGGAAACCGCAACACGCATACCGTCGAAGCTCATTCCGTGACGTTCCAGCATGGCCTGAGTGAAGTAAACCAGCCCGTAACCGGTGGCTTCCGGACGGATCAGACTGCCGCCGAAGGAGAGGCCTTTGCCGGTAAACACACAGGCGGTGTTATTGGACAGTTTTTTCATCATCCCCGCCATGTAGCCGACTTCACGGCCGCCGACACCGATATCACCCGCAGGGACATCCGTATCCGCACCCAGATGACGGTACAGCTCGGTCATCAGCGCCTGGCAGAAACGCATTACTTCACCCTGGCTTTTGCCTTTCGGATCAAAATCAGAGCCGCCTTTTCCGCCGCCCATCGGCAGTGTGGTCAGCGCATTTTTCAGTGTCTGCTCAAAGCCGAGGAATTTGAGGATGGAGAGGTTTACGGACGGATGGAAGCGCATACCGCCTTTGAACGGGCCGATAGCAGAACTGAACTGCACACGCCATGCGCGGTTAACCTGCACCTGACCCTGATCGTCAACCCAGGTCACACGGAACTGGATCACACGCTCCGGCTCAACAAAGCGGGCGAGCAGGTTCTGATCGCGGTACTGCGGATTCTTTTCAAGGAACGGCCATAGTGTGGAGAAAACTTCGCGCACGGCCTGGAGGAATTCCGGCTGTGACGGGTCACGGCGCTGAACACTTTCCAGAAACGTTTCCAAAGAGATAAAGTTACTCATGTTGATTTCCTGTCTGTCATGCCCTTCTCATTCATGCAATAGTTATGCAGGGCGCACTCGTTTCCCGGGGCAGGTTCTCCGGAATATTTTCGCGTACGGCATATCTGTGACACGAATGATATCGGGTTACGTTACTTTGTGAGGTATCCCGAACATTTTTGTTTTATTTTTCGAATAATGTGAGATGTGTTTGCATTTACCACTTGAATTTATCTCTTGTTTATATCCTGTTTTCAAGCTGTTTTTTTCATATATAACAAAAAAAATTCATTGACGCCCTTTTTCACCGGCAAGACCGCCGCATTTTCAGCCAAAAAAAATGCCTGCATAAGCAGGCATTTTACATGAATAATTTTTCAGCAGAGGATTATGCGTTATCATCATCCCGCAGCGGAACAATTAACATATCGACATGAACGGTGTTAATCAGCTGACGGGCGGAAGACATCAGTTTGCTCCAGAAATCCTGGTGGTGTCCGCAGACAACCAGGTCCATATCATATTTTCTGATGGCATCGACTAATACCTGGCCGAGATCACCGCTGCCGCTGAGCATTTCCTGAATCTCATAACCAGAGTTTTTCGCCAGGTTTTTCAGTGAATTACTGGTTTCTTCAGTAATGCGCTGCTGCATATCACCCAGGTTAACATCGATAAGTCCGGTGTATAAGTCAGAGTAATTGACATCAACGTGGATCAGAGAAACTTTGGCGTTGTAAGGTTTTGCCATAGAAACTGCTTTGCTTACTAACACTTCACTTTCAGGCGAAAGATCGACTGCGACCAGAATATGTTTATATGCCATAAGAAACTCCTTCCGTTCAAAAGGTTAAGGGGTTGGCAGGGCTTGCGCCGCTATCCTTTATGAATACTATAACTGCTTAATATCATTAAAGAGTGTAATGCTGATCACAACTCAATGCTTTTATCAGGCAGCAGAGAATGTCTGATTTATAAGATATACCAGTCTGCGCACTTCTCACAAGGTTGAGAGTGGCAAAACGGATATTTTCAGAAGATTATCGTGAAAGAATGCGAGAGTTTGTGGAACTTCACAGCATTGTTCATACTGAATACATAAAATACTGTCAGTATGATGTGATAGACACTGATATCACCGGTTCCTTCTCCGCAGATAGTCTAAGGAGTGGATTATGTTCAGTATACTTACACTGTTCTGGGCGTTATGTTTTCTTTGTCTGATTAACATGATCCGGTTTTATTCATCCACCCGGGCATTACTCTCCGTCCTGCGTGACAGCGACCCGCTGCTCTACCACGCTGTCGGCGGCAATAATGCGTTTACTGACCACACCCAGTGGCAGAAGCAGCTGCGCCTTATCCGCTATATCAATCAGCGGGAATATCTCACTCATCATGATCCTGAAGTGATTTTGCGCTGCGAACGTATCCGCCGTCAGTTCACCATGATCAGTGCGATATGCGGGATTGTGATTGCCTCTCTGCTGATGATGATTATCTGGCCGTAACCGGTTACCGGATGCAAAAAAAAGCCTGACACACGTGTCAGGCTTTTCAGTTTCAGAGGATAGCAACCCGCTGTCAGATAATCTGCAGGGAGATCCAGTAGAGCACACCGGACAGGATAATGGACACCGGCAGTGTCAGAATCCAGGCCAGCATGATGTTTTTGATGGTTTTGGTCTGAACACCACCACCGTCAACAATCATCGTACCTGCCACCGCAGAGGAGAGCACCTGGGTGGTGGATACCGGCATCCCGGTATAACTTGCCACACCAATGGAGACAGCCGCGGTGACCTGCGCAGACACGCCCTGGGCGTATGTCATGCCTTTCTTACCGATTTTCTCACCGATAGTCACTGCAACACGTTTCCAGCCGAACATGGTGCCCAGAGAGAGCGCCAGCGCGACAGAAATGATGATCCAGATAGGCGCATACTCAACAGTATTCAGCAGGTCATTGGACAGACGTTTCAGGAAACGCGCATCTTCCGGTTTGGTTTCCGGTAATTTTGCCACTTCTGCAGCGGTATCCGAAATACACATCAGCAGACGACGCATCTGGCTGCGCTGTTCCGGCAATAAATCATCATAGGTATGAATATTACCGAGCAGATCCTGAGCCTGTCTTAATACGATGCCGGTACGGGAGCTGTCACAGTGGAACTGTTCATTGAGAACGGTATTCTCCGTGTTCAGTGCCGGGGTCAGCTCAATGGCGTGTGCCAGTGCATCCTTATGCGTGGTGTAATACTGCTCCAGGTTGACCACGGCATCGCGCGTACGGGCGATTTCGTAATCACTGGAATTCATATTCACCATAAAGCCGGCAGGGGCGACACCAATCAGAACCAGCATAATCAGACCGATACCTTTCTGCCCGTCGTTTGCGCCGTGTGAGAAACTGACGCCGACTGCGGAAAGGATAAGGGCGGTACGCGTCCAGAATGGCGGTTTGCGTTTGCCGTCTTTTTTCTCACGTTCTGCCGGTGTTAAGTGGATACGGCGGCGTTTCTTCGTGCCGCTCCAGTAGCGGCGCAGGAACCAGATCATTAATCCGGCGATCACCAGGCCGACCAGCGGTGACAGAATCAGAGAAAGGAAAATGCTGATCATTTTCGGAATATTCAGCGCATCAACCACGGAACTGTTGGTCACAATTGCGTTGGTCAGGCCGATCCCGATAATGGCGCCGATCAGGGTATGAGAACTTGAGGCCGGGATACCGAAGTACCAGGTGCCCAGGTTCCAGATGATAGCGGCGAGAAGCAGGGAAAAGACCATGGCAAGACCATGGGCCGAACTGACATTCAGCAGTAAGTCCGTGGGCAGAAGATGCACGATCGCATACGCCACGCTCAGACCGCCGAGCAGTACCCCGAGGAAGTTAAACACACCCGCCATGACGACAGCAAGCTGCGCGCGCATTGCACGGGTATAGATAACAGTTGCTACCGCGTTTGCGGTATCATGGAAGCCGTTGATGGCTTCGTAAAACAGCACAAAGATCAGTGCCAGTACTAACAAAAGGCCGGTGTGAAATTCCAGGCCTGTAAATAGATGTAGCATAGACGTTAAGCCAGTTGTTGGACATGAACGCGGCGCATTATCAGCGACAAATGCGTCCCGGGGAAGTGAAATATGGCCTTTTTTTGATTTGATACCTTCATCAAATCAGCTTAAGGAATTATTAATCCTTGTATATCATCGGATTAGGCTCCTTTTCTGAAAAGAATAAATTTTTGGCCTGATTTAATCATCATGACAAATTTAAGACATTTATCGGAATTTCTCCACATTTAAAGACACAGAGAACACTATTTTGGAAAAGTTTGACGCGATTGTAATAGGCGCGGGTGCCGCCGGACTGTTCTGTGCCGCGCAGGCAGGGCAGCGCGGGCTGCGGGTACTGGTGCTGGATAACGGCAAAAAAGCCGGACGGAAAATTCTGATGTCCGGAGGCGGGCGCTGTAATTTTACCAACCTGTATACCGAACCGGCGGCGTATCTGAGCAAAAATCCGCATTTTTGTAAGTCAGCGCTCGCCCGTTATACACAGTGGGACTTTATTGCCCTGGTGCAAAAATATCAGATTGCCTATCACGAGAAAACTCTCGGCCAGCTTTTCTGTGATGATTCTGCACAACAGATAGTTGATCTCCTGCTGGCGGAGTGTGAGCAGGGAAATGTGGTTATCCGCCTGCGCAGTGAAGTGACAGAGGTACAGAAACAGGGGGATGATTTCTGTGTGACCGTAAACGGAAAGGTTGTGAGCGCTCACTCACTTGTGGTGGCCAGCGGCGGATTATCGATGCCGGGCCTGGGTGCAACACCGTTGGGTTACCGCCTCGCGGAGCAGTTCGGCCTGCCGGTATTGCCGACCCGCGCCGCGCTGGTCCCTTTCACGCTGCATAAGCCGCTGCTGGAAGCCTTACAGACACTGTCCGGCGTGGCAGTATCTGCCACAGTCACCGCACAGGGTGGCACCCGCTTCGCGGAAAATATCTTATTTACCCATCGTGGCCTGTCCGGCCCTGCGGTTCTGCAAATCTCCAGCTACTGGCACCCTGGTGAGTATGTGAGCATTAACTTACTTCCGGGCACCGATCTGGCGGAATTTTTCACCGTGCAGCGGGAAAAACATCCGAATCTGAGCCTGCGTAATGCACTGGCAAAGCTGTTACCAAAACGGCTGGTGGAGTGTTTACAGGCAACCGGTGACCTGCCGGATACTGCGCTGAACCAGTTATCCAAAGCCGCACAGCAGGAAATCACCGAAAAATTGCAGAACTGGCAGGTACAGCCGAACGGCACAGAAGGTTACCGGACCGCCGAAGTCACACTCGGCGGCGTGGATACACAGGTGCTCTCCTCCAAAACCATGGAAGCCCGCGATGTGCCGGGCCTTTATTTTATCGGTGAAGTGGTTGATGTCACCGGCTGGCTCGGTGGTTATAACTTCCAGTGGGCGTGGAGTTCAGCCCGGGCGTGTGCGCAGGCACTGCCGTTTTATGTAGAAACAATAAAGTTTGCCCGTAAGCAATAAAGTTAGCCCATAAGGGTGTTTTTAAGCAATAAAGTTTGCCTGTAGTGTGCGTGAGCACTATGCTGAGAATAGGCAAGCTTTATTGGATTATGTGTTATGGGACGTGGACGAAAACTAGAATCGTTGCCCGATTTTGAACGTGCACTAAAGAGTAAATATGGAATTGGTCAAGGTGCAGACTATAAGCCTTGGCTTAGGATTCAGGACGTAAAGTCTAAAGGTATACGCTCAATTATATATGGTCGGAAATCTCAAAGAGATCACCATATGATGTCCTCAATAGAAAGTGAACTCTTTTACTTATCTGAGTTTTCAGACAGTGTCGTTGATATCAGAGAGCAGTTCCCACTTTTTCCTCTAAACCTCACGCAAAAAATCGCAAAAAACCTTGGTGTTGAGCACCCTAAACATCCCATAACGAAAGAACCTATTATCATGACAACAGATCAGATAGCAGATTGAACTTGTAGCGATCAAGTCATTAGATGAGCTATCTGCCCTTGTTTAGACTGAAGTAGCTACTCATTTCATGCCTTCATTTATTGTTGTATTATTAACTGACTCCAAGAAGATAAAACGTACCATGAAACTTAATGATAAAGAAATTAGAGAAGCATTAATAAACTACATCTCAAGGTTAAGCCACAAACCTAGTCGAATAGTGGAGGAACTCCACATCCATAGGGGAAATGCCATAGCGGATGTTGTTGCATTGCATAAAGAGCCCCATTGCTATGAGATTAAGGGTGAGAATGACAATATAAACCGCTTAAAAAGACAGGGATTTTATTATGACCAAGCATTCAGAAAAATCACGTTGGTCACGACCAAAATCAAATTAAAAAAGGCTTTAGAAGAATGCCCTAAATATTGGGGGATTATCGTGGCGGAATGTATTGAAGGGACGGTTAAACTAAAGCCGTATCGAAAAGCTGGAAATTCTTCATTTTATAACAAGGAGATTGCGTTACAAACACTATGGAAAGATGAAATGTTATCCATGATTAGCAAGTGTAATTTGGATATCAGCACCAAATTAAACAAGATGCATCTAGCAAAGGATATAGCGATGAAAACAACAGTTAAAGATGTTCAAGAAACTATATCCCAGACTCTTACCAAGAGATCTCCTAGATTACAGGAGTCTTCATTAGATAAGTAATGTGTAGATTAATTAATGGTTTAGGCACTGTGCTAGGTGTCGCATCACTTCCGATATGATGAGCTTTTTCATGTAGATATTTATCACCGAACGAAAATGCTGGTTTTCTATAGTATGCTTTTCCAGTTAGTATCTGAGACAGGTCTGCATACTGACCGTTCCCTTTGGGGTGTGTATCTAAAGCTGCTCCTCGCATTATAAAAAGACGATATTCATCATAAGGGTAAAATAGCTTGGGTGCAGTCATCCGTCTAATCACCCCACCTTCAAAAGTGACATCTGAGTAATCAGGACTGACACATGCGTAGTCTCCAAAATCGATATCTACCTCTTCCTTTACAATTTTGGCTATCTCAACTTCACGCCTGTTAAGTGTTTTGCTTGTTTCTGTCTCTAGCAGATCTCTTATGGATGCAGGTATAGATGAACCGGTTACGATGATTCTTTCAAATTGATATTTTGTAGTGGTTTAATAAATTTGGCCACCTGAACAGAGGTGATATGCTCACCTCAGAACAACACAGGTGCCTTAATGAA
>NZ_JBFZSO010000017.1:0-34894 GCF_041099235.1 Morganella morganii
GATGGTCTGCGCTTCGCAATCCGTGAAGGCGGCCGTACCGTTGGCGCGGGTGTTGTAGCGAAAGTGATGGGTTAATTACGGATGTAATAATCCTAAAAAGGGCATCATTTGATGCCCTTTTTCTGCGTTGTTTTATGAAGAACCTATCTCATCACTAGTTGATCATCAACTACTGGTGAGATAGGCTCTCACGCAACGAATGGTGAGTATCTCGAAGAATACGAAACTCATGCTGGATTATGACGCCAAGTCAGATACAATTGCATCTGTCCCTAATTTTGGTCTGATTTGTTTTGCAACAGCGAGGCAGTCCGGCTGACTTTTTTATTTCATGGTTACAGGTTGGTTTATGAGTGCGAATAGCGAAGCTCAACAAAACGGCCGTGGTGCTGACATTGCCAAATGGTTAGTGGTCGCAGTTCTGCTGATCGCTGCTATCGGCGGGAACTACTACTTCCGCGAATTTAATCTTGCGCTGCGTGCGCTGGCAGTTGTTGTCGTCATCGCATTAGCCGGTGGTATTGCACTGTGGACAACGAAAGGCAGAGCGACACTGACTTTTGCCCGCGAAGCACGGGTTGAAATGCGTAAAGTGATCTGGCCTACACGTCAGGAAACACTGCATACAACACTGATCGTTGCGGCAGTCACAGCGGTTATGTCGTTAGTGTTATGGGGCCTTGATGGTATCCTTGTCCGTCTTGTTTCCTATATAACATCCTTCTGAGGTTCTAAAGATGTCGGATTCTCCTAAAAAACGTTGGTATGTCATCCAGGCTTTCTCCGGATTCGAGAGCCGGGTTGCGCAGTCTCTGCGTGAACATATCAAAATCAACGGGATGGAAGATTCATTTGGCGAAGTCATGGTGCCAACGGAAGAAGTCGTCGAGATCCGCAGCGGTCAGCGCCGCAAAAGTGAGCGCAAATTCTTCCCGGGCTATGTCCTGGTTCAGATGGCGATGAACGATGCATCCTGGCATCTGGTGCGTAACGTACCGCGTGTAATGGGATTCATCGGCGGAACATCCGATCGTCCTGCACCGATCAGCGACAAAGAAGTTGATGCGATTATGAACCGCCTGCAGCAGGTGGGTGATAAGCCGCGTCCGAAAACGCTGTTCGAACCGGGCGAAATGGTCCGTGTTTCCGATGGTCCGTTTGCAGACTTTAACGGTGTTGTTGAAGAAGTCGACTACGAGAAGAGCCGCCTGAAGGTATCAGTCTCTATTTTTGGTCGTGCAACACCGGTCGAACTGGATTTCAGTCAGGTCGAAAAACCGTAACGGTTTTTTTTCCGGACTTGCAAAGGGCGGGAAATTTATCTACAATTTCGCGCCTTTTGTTTTTCAGGGGTTCGCGTTTTCACGCGGGCCTGTATTCATAGGGGAGCCGGGATAACCGGCGCTATTACCCACATTGAGGATTTTTTAAATGGCTAAGAAAGTACAAGCCTATATCAAACTGCAGGTTGCAGCTGGTATGGCAAACCCAAGTCCGCCGGTTGGTCCTGCACTGGGTCAGCAGGGTGTGAACATCATGGAATTCTGTAAAGCGTTTAACGCCAAAACAGACAGCATGGAAAAAGGTTTACCAATCCCGGTTGTTATCACCGTTTATGCTGACCGTTCTTTCACTTTCATCACTAAAACTCCGCCAGCGGCAGTTTTACTGAAGAAAGCTGCAGGTCTGAAATCTGGTTCCGGCAAACCGAACAAAGAGAAAGTAGGTAAAATTACTTCTGCTCAGGTTCGTGAGATTGCTGAGACTAAAGCAGCGGATATGACTGGTGCCGATGTAGAAGCTATGATGCGTTCTATCGAAGGTACTGCTCGTTCCATGGGCCTGGTAGTGGAGGGTTAATCGATGGCTAAACTGACCAAGCGCATGCGCAATATCCGTGAAAAAGTTGATGCTACCAAACTGTACGACATCAATGAAGCCGTAGCCCTGCTGAAAGAATTAGCGACTGCTAAATTCGTTGAAAGCGTTGACGTTGCCGTTAACCTGGGTATCGATGCTCGTAAATCTGACCAAAACGTCCGCGGTGCAACTGTACTGCCAAACGGTACCGGTCGTTCTGTCCGCGTAGCTGTGTTCGCACAGGGCGCTAACGCTGAAGCTGCTAAAGCTGCAGGCGCAGAACTGGTTGGTATGGAAGACCTGGCTGACAAAATCAAAGCCGGCGAAATGGACTTCGACGTTGTTATCGCATCTCCGGATGCAATGCGCGTTGTTGGCCAATTAGGTCAGATCTTAGGCCCGCGCGGCCTGATGCCAAACCCGAAAGTAGGTACTGTAACCCCTAACGTTGCTGAAGCTGTGAACAACGCTAAAGCCGGTCAGGTTCGTTACCGTAACGACAAAAACGGGATCATCCACACCACTATCGGTAAAGTAGATTTCGACGCTGATAAACTGAAAGAAAACCTGGAAGCTCTGCTGGTTGCGCTGAAAAAAGCAAAACCATCTTCAGCGAAAGGCGTGTACATCAAGAAAATCAGCCTGTCTACCACCATGGGTGCGGGTGTTGCAATCGACCAGTCTGGTCTGACTGCTGCTGCTTAATATCTGCGGATAGTAAGCGCTTTACATTGGGGTCAGGTTTCTGTAGAATCTGACGCCCAATGTTTGCTGTATTTGATTTAGTGAAATTATCACGGAATCAGGCACAGCCAGAATTTCGGTTGGAGCCCGGCCTTTTCCGGGCCCCGTCCAAGACCGCAGGTGTAAGTGATTACTTAATTTTCCTGCGTAGACGGTGACAGAGCCACAAGAATTTTATTCGAGTATTCTGCTCACCGTGTTTTAGCGCTCTCCACCTTCCGGTGCTGAGTGAAGTGAGTTCCGGGGTTGTATTACCCGGCTAAACCAGGAGCAAGAAGCTAATGGCATTAAATCTTCAAGACAAACAAGCGATTGTTGCTGAAGTCAGCGAAGTTGCCAAAGGTGCGCTGTCTGCAGTTGTCGCGGATTCCCGTGGTGTGACTGTAGATAAAATGACCGGTCTGCGTAAAGCATGTCGTGAAGCTGGCGTTACCGTACGTGTAGTACGTAACACCCTGCTGCGTCGTGCTGTTGAAGGTACCTCTTCTGAGTGCCTGAAAGACGTATTCGTCGGTCCTACCTTGATTGCATTTTCTCATGAACATCCGGGCGCTGCTGCTCGTCTGTTCAAAGAATTCGCGAAAGCGAACCCTGCATTCGAGATTAAAGCCGCAGCCTTTGAAGGTGAGTTAATTGCAGCGAAAGATATCGATCGCTTAGCAACACTCCCGACTTACGAAGAAGCAATCGCGCGCCTGATGGCAACCATGAAAGAAGCCTCTGCAGGCAAACTGGTTCGCACTCTGGCAGCGTTACGCGATCAGAAAGAAGCAGCTTAATTGCCCTTTCTTTTCTTCGTTGCTTTTTAACGTATAAACTTATTCTGAATTTTAGGAACATATCGTATGTCTATCACTAAAGAACAAATCCTGGACGCAGTTGCTGAAATGTCTGTAATGGACGTTGTTGAACTGATCACCATGATGGAAGAAAAATTCGGCGTTTCTGCTGCTGCTGCTGTAGCAGTTGCTGCGGGTCCTGCTGAAGCTGCTGAAGAGAAAACTGAGTTCGACGTTATTCTGAAAGCTGCAGGCGCTAACAAAGTTGCAGTAATCAAAGCTGTTCGCGGCGCAACTGGTCTGGGCCTGAAAGAAGCTAAAGACTTAGTTGAAAGCGCACCTGCTGCACTGAAAGAAGGTGTGAGCAAAGATGAAGCTGAAACTCTGAAAAAATCTCTGGAAGAAGCTGGCGCGGAAGTTGAAGTTAAATAAGCCACTTTTTGCAGTAGCAGCCTGAAAATGGCTGATGGCTGGTGACTTATTGGTCACCAGCCTTTTTGCGCTAATGCGCATGCGTGTGTTTTCGGGGTAACAGTTGTGTTATCTGACACCCGCAAACTCTCCGAATACTTTTTGCTATTGACGACTTAATATACTGTGTTTATGACTGCGATTCGCTCGGGTAGCTCGGTAGTCAGCAGCGCAATGAAATGATTTAAGAGTAATAGCAATGGGTATTAACAGAAAATGTTCAATTTTCTGTCCAAATTAGATAGTTGTAGCGACTGTCCGTCCGATACGGGCAGGCCGGGTCACTGATCAAGCGAGCTGAGGAACCCTATGGTTTACTCCTATACCGAGAAGAAACGTATTCGTAAGGATTTTGGTAAACGTCCGCAAGTGCTGGATGTACCTTATCTCCTTTCTATCCAGCTGGATTCATTCCAGAAATTCATTGAACTCGATCCGGACGGTCAGAACGGCCTGGAAGCCGCGTTCCGTTCTGTTTTCCCGATTCAGAGCTACAGTGGCAATGCTGAACTGCAATATGTCAGCTTCCGTCTGGGTGAGCCGGTATTTGACGTTAAAGAATGTCAGATCCGCGGCGTAACCTTTTCCGCACCACTGCGCGTAAAACTGCGTCTGGTTGTTTACGAGCGTGAAGCACCGGAAGGCACAGTTAAAGATATTAAAGAACAGGAAGTTTACATGGGCGAGATTCCGCTCATGACCGAAAACGGAACGTTCGTTATCAACGGTACTGAGCGTGTTATCGTTTCTCAGTTACACCGCAGCCCGGGCGTGTTCTTTGACAGTGACAAAGGTAAAACACACTCTTCCGGTAAAGTGCTGTATAACGCACGTATCATTCCTTACCGTGGTTCATGGCTGGATTTCGAGTTCGATCCGAAAGACAACTTATTTGTCCGTATTGACCGCCGCCGTAAATTACCGGCTTCGATCATTCTGCGTGCGATGAATTTCAGCACCGAAGACATCCTGAATCTGTTCTTCGAAAAAACCACCTTTGAAATCCGCAATAATAAACTGACCATGACCCTCATTCCTGAGCGTCTGCGTGGTGAAACTGCTTCCTTCGATATCGAAGCGAACGGTAAAGTTTATATTGAGAAAGGTCGTCGTATCACTGCCCGTCATATCCGCCAGCTGGAAAAAGACGAAGTCAGCCAGATTGAAGTTCCTGTTGAATATATCGCAGGCAAAGTGGTTGCACGTGATTACATCGATGAAGCGACCGGCGAATTAATCTGTGCGGCGAACATGGAAATGTCACTGGATCTGCTGGCGCGTCTGAGCCAGTCCGGTCACAAAACCATTGAAACCCTGTTCACCAACGACCTGGATCACGGCGCCTACATGTCAGAAACCCTGCGTGTGGATCCGACCAACGATCGTTTAAGCGCGCTGGTAGAAATCTACCGCATGATGCGCCCTGGTGAGCCGCCAACCCGCGAAGCTGCTGAAAACCTGTTCGAGAACCTGTTCTTCTCTGAAGATCGTTACGATCTGTCTGCGGTCGGTCGTATGAAGTTCAACCGTTCACTGGGTCGTGATGACTCTGACGGTACGGGTATCCTGAGCCAGCAGGACATTACTGATGTCATGAAGAAACTGATCGACATCCGTAACGGCCGCGGTGAAGTGGATGATATCGACCACTTAGGTAACCGTCGTATCCGTTCTGTCGGTGAAATGGCAGAGAACCAGTTCCGTGTGGGTCTGGTCCGTGTTGAGCGTGCGGTGAAAGAGCGTCTGTCTCTGGGTGATCTGGATAACCTGATGCCTCAGGATATGATCAACGCCAAGCCGATTTCTGCTGCGGTTAAAGAGTTCTTTGGTTCCAGCCAGCTGTCCCAGTTTATGGACCAGAACAACCCGCTGTCAGAAATTACGCACAAACGCCGTATCTCAGCATTAGGCCCGGGCGGTCTGACCCGTGAGCGTGCCGGCTTCGAAGTCCGGGACGTTCACCCGACTCACTACGGCCGCGTATGTCCTATCGAGACCCCTGAAGGTCCGAACATCGGTCTGATCAACTCCTTATCTGTTTATGCACAGACTAACGAATATGGTTTCCTGGAAACCCCGTACCGTTTAGTGCGTGACGATGTTGTTACTGATGAAATTCATTATCTGTCTGCAATCGAAGAAGGTAACTTCATCATTGCACAGGCAAACACCGTATTAGATGACGATGGCCACTTCGTTGATGAACTGATCACCTGCCGTAACAAAGGTGAATCCAGCTTATTCAGCCGTGATCAGGTTCAGTACATGGACGTTTCCACCCAGCAGGTGGTTTCTGTCGGTGCATCCCTGATCCCGTTCCTGGAACACGATGACGCCAACCGTGCATTGATGGGTGCGAACATGCAACGTCAGGCGGTTCCGACTCTGCGCGCTGACAAGCCGCTGGTTGGTACCGGTATGGAACGTGCGGTAGCAGTTGACTCCGGTGTTACAGCCGTAGCCAAACGCGGCGGTACTGTTCAGTACGTTGACGCATCACGTATCGTTATCAAGGTAAATGAAGATGAAATGTATGCCGGCGAAGCGGGCATCGACATCTACAGCCTGACCAAATATACCCGTTCTAACCAGAACACCTGTATCAACCAGACTCCTTGCGTATCGCTGGGTGAGCCGGTTGAGCGCGGTGATGTGCTGGCTGATGGTCCGTCAACAGACCTCGGCGAACTGGCACTGGGTCAGAACATGCGCGTGGCATTTATGCCATGGAACGGTTACAACTTCGAAGACTCCATCCTCGTGTCCGAGCGTGTTGTTCAGGAAGACCGTTTCACCACTATCCACATCCAGGAACTGGCTTGTGTGTCCCGTGACACCAAACTCGGGCCGGAAGAGATCACTGCCGACATCCCTAACGTGGGTGAAGCCGCTCTCTCCAAACTGGATGAATCCGGTATCGTGTATATCGGTGCGGAAGTGAAAGGCGGCGACATTCTGGTCGGTAAAGTGACACCGAAAGGTGAAACACAGTTAACCCCGGAAGAGAAACTGCTGCGTGCTATCTTCGGTGAAAAAGCGTCAGACGTGAAAGATTCATCTCTGCGCGTACCGAACGGTGTTTCCGGTACTGTTATCGACGTCCAGGTCTTTACCCGCGATGGTGTGGAAAAAGACAAGCGTGCTCTCGAAATTGAAGAGATGCAGCTGCGTGACGCGAAGAAAGACCTGACCGAAGAGCTCCAGATTCTGGAAGCCGGTCTGTTCAGCCGTATCCGTTCCGTTCTGATCAACGGCGGTATGGAAGCTGACAAACTGGACAAACTGCCGCGTGAGCGCTGGTTAGAACTGGCTCTGACTGATGAAGAGAAACAGAATCAGTTAGAACAGCTGGCAGAACAGTATGACGAACTGAAATCTGAGTTCGCCAAGAAACTGGAAGCGAAACGCCGCAAAATCACCCAGGGCGATGATCTGGCACCGGGCGTGCTGAAAATCGTTAAAGTGTATCTGGCCGTTAAACGTCAGATCCAGCCAGGTGATAAAATGGCGGGTCGTCACGGTAACAAAGGGGTTATCTCAAAAATTAACCCTATCGAAGATATGCCATACGATGAAAAAGGTAACCCTGTTGACATCGTACTGAACCCGCTGGGCGTACCATCGCGTATGAACATCGGTCAGATTCTGGAAACCCACCTGGGTATGGCTGCGAAAGGCATCGGTGACAAAATCAACCAGATGATCAAAGAGCAGCAGGAAATCGCGAAATTACGTGAATTCATCCAGAAAGCCTATGACCTGGGTAACGACCCGCGTCAGAAAGTGGATCTGAAC
The DNA here is from genome assembly GCF_041099235.1 of Morganella morganii. GTDB lineage: Bacteria > Pseudomonadota > Gammaproteobacteria > Enterobacterales > Enterobacteriaceae > Morganella > Morganella morganii_E. The sequence continues at coordinate 7,650 of NZ_JBFZSO010000017.1, forward strand.
ACCTTCAGTGATGAAGAAGTTCTGCGCCTGGCGGACAACCTGAAAAAAGGTATGCCGACAGCGACACCAGTATTCGATGGTGCAAAAGAGCAGGAAATCAAAGCATTACTGACTCTGGGTGGCTTACCGACTTCCGGTCAGATCACACTGTTTGATGGACGTACCGGCGAGCAGTTCGAGCGTCAGGTTACCGTCGGCTATATGTACATGCTGAAACTGAACCACCTGGTTGATGACAAGATGCATGCGCGTTCTACCGGTTCTTACAGCCTGGTTACTCAGCAGCCGCTGGGTGGTAAGGCTCAGTTCGGTGGTCAGCGCTTCGGGGAGATGGAAGTGTGGGCACTGGAAGCATACGGTGCCGCTTACACCCTCCAGGAGATGCTGACTGTGAAATCGGATGACGTTAACGGTCGTACGAAGATGTACAAAAACATCGTCGACGGCAGTCATCAGATGGAGCCGGGAATGCCGGAATCTTTCAACGTATTGCTGAAAGAAATCCGTTCCCTCGGTATCAATATCGAGCTGGAAGACGAGTAATTACCGTTGTGGCTGCCCGTGGTACACGGGCAGCACCAGTAAATCTGGTTTAAGGGACAAACAGACGACCGTTTGTCTCACAGGTCTAACTCCGACAGGAGCCATTTCGTGAAAGACTTATTAAAGTTTCTGAAAGCGCAAACCAAGACCGAAGAGTTTGATGCGATCAAAATTGGTCTGGCCTCACCTGACATGATTCGTTCATGGTCATTTGGTGAAGTGAAAAAGCCGGAAACCATTAACTACCGTACGTTCAAACCTGAGCGTGACGGGCTTTTCTGTGCGCGTATCTTCGGGCCGGTAAAAGATTACGAATGTTTGTGCGGTAAGTACAAACGTCTGAAACACCGTGGTGTGATTTGTGAGAAGTGTGGTGTTGAAGTGACTCAGACTAAAGTGCGCCGTGAGCGCATGGGTCACATCGAACTGGCATCACCGACCGCACACATCTGGTTCCTGAAATCACTGCCGTCCCGTATCGGCCTGCTGCTGGATATGCCGCTGCGTGATATCGAACGTGTTCTGTACTTTGAATCTTATGTTGTTGTTGAAGGCGGGATGACCAGCCTGGAACGCAGCCAGATTCTGACAGAAGAACAGTATCTCGACGCTCTGGAAGAGTTCGGTGATGAGTTCGACGCGAAAATGGGTGCGGAAGCCATCCAGGCATTGCTGAAAGCAATGGATCTGGAACAGGAAGTCGAAAACCTGCGCGAAGAACTGAATGAAACCAATTCAGAAACCAAACGTAAGAAACTGACCAAGCGCATCAAGCTGCTGGAAGCCTTCATTCAGTCCGGTAACAAACCTGAGTGGATGATCCTGACAGTGCTGCCGGTGTTACCACCGGATCTGCGTCCGTTAGTTCCGCTCGACGGCGGTCGCTTTGCGACTTCAGATCTGAACGATCTGTACCGTCGTGTGATCAACCGTAACAACCGTCTGAAACGCCTGCTGGATCTGGCTGCACCTGACATCATCGTACGTAACGAAAAACGTATGCTGCAGGAAGCCGTGGATGCGCTGCTGGATAACGGCCGTCGTGGTCGTGCAATTACCGGCTCTAACAAGCGTCCGCTGAAATCTCTGGCAGACATGATCAAAGGTAAACAGGGTCGTTTCCGTCAGAACCTGCTCGGTAAGCGTGTTGACTATTCCGGTCGTTCTGTAATCACCGTAGGTCCTTACCTGCGTCTGCATCAGTGCGGTCTGCCTAAGAAAATGGCACTGGAACTGTTCAAACCGTTCATCTACGGCAAGCTGGAACTGCGTGGTCTCGCAACCACCATTAAAGCAGCCAAGAAAATGGTTGAGCGCGAAGAAGCGGTCGTATGGGATATCCTGGATGAAGTTATCCGTGAGCACCCGGTTCTCCTGAACCGTGCACCGACACTTCACCGTCTGGGTATTCAGGCGTTTGAACCAATCCTTATCGAAGGTAAAGCTATCCAGCTGCACCCGCTCGTTTGTGCGGCATATAACGCCGACTTCGATGGTGACCAGATGGCGGTTCACGTCCCTCTGACCCTGGAAGCGCAGCTCGAAGCCCGTGCCCTGATGATGTCCACCAACAACATCCTGTCACCGGCAAGCGGCGATCCGATTATCGTACCTTCTCAGGACGTTGTTCTGGGCCTGTACTACATGACCCGTGACTGTGTTAACGCCAAAGGCGAAGGCATGGTACTGAACGGTTCAACCGAAGCTGAGCGTGTATACCGCGCCGGTCATGCGTCCCTGCATGCCCGTGTGAAAGTCCGTATCACTGAAGAAGTGAAAGACGGCGAAGGTAATATCACCAAGCGTACCAGCATGATTGATACCACTGTCGGCCGTGCCATCTTATGGCGTATCGTTCCGCGTGGTCTGCCTTACTCACTGGTTAACCAGCCGCTGGGTAAAAAAGCAATCTCCAAAATGCTGAACACCTGTTACCGTATTCTGGGTCTGAAGCCGACCGTTATCTTCGCTGACCAGATCATGTACACCGGTTTTGCCTACGCTGCCCGCTCAGGTGCATCCGTTGGTATCGATGACATGGTTATTCCGGAGAAAAAAGCCGGGATCATCGCGGAAGCCGAAGCGGAAGTGGCAGAAATCCAGGAGCAGTTCCAGTCTGGTCTGGTTACCGCCGGCGAACGTTATAACAAAGTTATCGATATCTGGGCCGCGGCTAACGAACGTGTTGCCAAGGCGATGATGGAAAACCTGTCTGTTGAAACCGTGGTTAACCGCGACGGCGAAGAAGAACAGCAGGTTTCTTTCAACAGTATCTTTATGATGGCCGACTCCGGTGCGCGTGGTTCTGCTGCACAGATTCGTCAGCTGGCCGGTATGCGTGGTCTGATGGCGAAACCGGATGGTTCCATCATCGAAACGCCGATCACCGCGAACTTCCGTGAAGGTCTTGACGTACTCCAGTACTTCATCTCAACCCACGGTGCACGTAAAGGTCTGGCGGATACCGCACTGAAAACAGCAAACTCCGGTTACCTGACCCGTCGTCTGGTTGACGTGGCACAAGACCTCGTCATCACTGAAGATGATTGTGGTACGCACGAAGGTATCGTCATGACCCCGGTTATCGAGGGTGGTGATGTTAAAGAACCTCTGCGCGACCGCGTATTAGGCCGTGTGGCTGCTGAAGATATTCTGAAGCCGGGTACTGCGGATATTCTTATCCCGCGTAACACCCTGCTGCACGAAAAACAGTGTGACCTGTTAGAAGAAAACTCAGTCGACAGCGTGAAAGTCCGCTCTGTGGTTAGTTGCGAAACTGACTTCGGTGTGTGTGCGAAATGCTACGGTCGTGACCTGGCGCGCGGTCATATCATCAACTCAGGCGAAGCCGTTGGTGTTATTGCTGCACAGTCAATCGGTGAACCGGGTACACAGCTGACGATGCGTACGTTCCACATCGGTGGTGCGGCATCCCGTGCTGCTGCGGAATCCAGCATTCAGGTCCGTAACAAGGGTACACTGAAACTGTTCAACGCGAAGTTCATCATGAACTCTGCGGGCAAACTGGTTATCACGTCCCGTAACACTGAACTGCGTCTGATCGACGAATTCGGCCGTACCAAAGAGAGCTATAAAGTACCTTACGGTGCCCAGCTCTCCAAAGGTGACGGTGAAGCCGTCAACGGCGGTGAAACTGTCGCTAACTGGGATCCGCATACCATGCCGGTTGTCAGTGAAGTGTCCGGTATCATCCGCTTTACCGACATGCACGACGGTCAGACCATTACCCGTCAGACTGATGAATTAACCGGTCTGTCCTCACTGGTTGTTCTGGATTCTGCAGAACGTACCACCAGTGCGAAAGAAATGCGTCCGGCACTGAAAATTGTCGATGCACAGGGTAACGATGTTCTGATCCCGAACACTGATATGCCTGCCGCGTACTTCTTACCGGGTAAAGCGATTGTTCAGCTGGATGACGGCGTGGCAATCACCGCCGGTGACACGCTGGCACGTATTCCGCAGGAATCTGTCGGTACCAAGGATATTACCGGTGGTCTGCCGCGCGTTGCGGATCTGTTCGAAGCGCGTCGTCCGAAAGAGCCTGCGATCCTGGCTGAAATCAGCGGTATCATCTCGTTCGGTAAAGAGACCAAAGGTAAGCGTCGTCTGGTGATCACACCAATCGACGGCAGTGATCCTTACGAAGAGATGATTCCGAAATGGCGTCAGCTCAACGTGTTCGAAGGTGAAATGGTTGAACGTGGTGACGTCGTATCTGATGGTCCGGAATCACCGCACGATATCCTGCGTCTGCGCGGCGTGAATGCTGTTGCACGTTATATCGCGAACGAAGTCCAGGAAGTTTACCGCTTACAGGGTGTTAAGATTAACGATAAACACATCGAAGTTATCGTTCGTCAGATGCTGCGTAAAGTCACCATCACCTCTGCGGGAAGCTCTGAGTTCCTCGAAGGTGAGCAGGTTGAATATGCACGCGTGAAAGTGGCAAACCGTCTGCTGGAGCAGGAAGGCAAAATCCCTGCAACCTTCGAACGTGATCTGCTGGGTATCACCAAAGCGTCTCTGGCAACAGAGTCCTTTATCTCTGCGGCATCGTTCCAGGAAACCACACGTGTTCTGACCGAAGCGGCTGTTGCGGGTAAACGCGACGAACTGCGCGGTCTGAAAGAGAACGTCATTGTGGGTCGCCTGATCCCGGCCGGTACCGGTTTCGCGTACCACCAGGATCGTATCCGCCGCCGTCACCTGGCAGAAACTGCCGAGGCAGCACCACAGCAGGTCAGCGCTGATGAAGCAACAGCTAACTTAGCTGAGCTTCTGAACGCCGGCTTCGGTGGCAGCAAAGAGTAAGTGATACAGCAATGTAACTGACTGAACAGCCCTCCTTTTTAAGGAGGGCTTTTTTGTGCAGTACAGCAGGTAAACGGGCATATTATGCGCAACGTATTGTTTATTTTTATGATTTTATTTTCTGTCACCGGTGTCAGCCGGGCGGCGGAAGTGCCTTCTGATTCTCAGGAATGGTTACTGAAAGATGAATCACCGGTACTGATCCAGGTAAAAAAGCCTCAGGTCATTTTTGCCCCGGTTGCCGGCGTGATGCAGGGTGTTGCGGAACTGAAGCCTGCACACGGCTTTTATATTTATCCGATGAAGGGTGAATTCCGGGAATTACAGTTTGGTAATGATCGTGGCTTTATCGGCAGTGAACAGCTGTCAGATAAAAAACCGAAAACCGTGCCGCCGCTGGATACGCTGAATGAACTCAATAATCCGATTTATGATTATCTGATAACCATCAGCAACACCCCTGTTTTCGGTACGCCGGATGATGAAAACACACCGGTGGCCACCCTGTTTGGTGATCTGCGTTATCCGGTGCTGGCCAAAATGGTCAGGGAAAACCGGGAAGGTGAAAAAACTGTCTGGCTGACTATCCGCCTGGCGGACAGACTGGCCTATATCCGTTTATCGGATGTGGAACTGGATAAAGGGATCCCGATCCTGACGTATCACCATATCCTGAAAGACAGTGAAAACAGGAACTTCCGCCATACCTCGACCACCACATCCGTTGAGGCCTTTAAGGCGCAGATGGATTATCTGAAGCAGGCCGGTTACCGGACGATTTCCCTTGATGATGTGGCCGGTTATCTGGCGAAGGAAAATAATCTGCCGGGTAAAGTGGTCGTGCTGACGTTCGACGATGGCCTGAAATCGGTTTACCGCTATGCTTATCCGATCCTGAAGCAGAATGATCAGAAAGCCACACTGTTTGTGATTTCCTCGCGGGTGAAATCAAAACCGCAGAAATGGGCACCGGACGGATTGCAGTTCATGTGCTGGCCGGAGCTGATGCAGTCACGGGATGTGTTTGATATTCAGTCACATACGCATTTTTTACATCGACTGGATAATCGCAAAAACCCGATTATTTTCAGCCGCAAAGAGCACACGATCCTGCTGGATTACCAGCGTTCGCAGCGCGTGCTGGCGAAACTGAACCCTGAGCAGCATTACCTGGCATATCCTTTCGGGGCATATAATCAGGATGCGATGGATGCAGCACAGCAGGCCGGTATGACGATGGCCGTCACCACCATTCAGGGGAAAGTCCGCCTCGGTGATAATCCGTATGCCCTGAAACGTCTGTATGCATTGCGTACCGACCCGATTGAGAAATTTGCCACCATGATTGGTAACAGTGGTCCGGAAGTGGTGAATAAGGATATTGTTGTCGACAGATAACAGAGAACATATAAAAAAATCAGGCCGGTATTCACCGGCCTTTCTTACCTTATCTTCCCAGATATTTATCCCAGTCCTTCCAGACCGGCTGAAGACCGGCGGCGAGCAGGGCATCGGCGACCTGCTGCGGCGAACGGTTGTCATGCGGGCTGAACTGCTCCAGTTCCGGATCATCCTCTTCGGCATAGCCGCCGGGCTGGGTGCGGGAACCGGCGCTGACCTGGTTTATCGCCACCGGCACCATATGATCACGGAAATACGGTGATTCGCGGGTGGATAGTGACAGCTCAATATCCGGCGCGAACAGGCGGAAAGCACAGATAAGCTGCACCAGCTCCGCTTCATTCATCAGGGATTCCGGCTCAATACCGCCCGCACACGGACGCAGGCGCGGGAACGAAATGGAATAACGGGTTTTCCAGTAGCGCTGGCGCAGATAGTGCAGATGCTCCGCAACCATATAGCAGTCCGTCCGCCACTGACCGGACAGGCCGATCAGTGCACCTAGCCCTATCTTGCTGATCCCGGCCTGACCAAGGCGATCCGGGGTTTGCAGCCGCCAGTGAAAATCCTGCTTTTTCCCTTTCAGGTGGTGCCGCTGATAAGTGCTCTCATGGTAGGTTTCCTGATACACCATCACACCGTCCAGCCCCAGTGTGCGCAGTTCGGCGTATTCCTCTGTCGCCATCGGCTGCACTTCCATCATCATGGTGCTGAAATAATCGCGGATCAGCGGGAAGGTTTCGCGGAAGTAATCCATCCCCACTTTGCGCTGATGTTCGCCGGTGACCAGCAGCAGGCTGTCAAAGCCGAGGGCTTTTATTGCCTTACATTCGGTATGGATTTCTTCCGGTGTCAGGGTTTTGCGCTTAATGTGGTTGCTCATGGAAAAACCGCAGTAAGTACAGTCGTTGGCACACAGGTTAGAGAGATAGAGCGGGACATACATCCCGACGACATGGCCGAAACGCTGCCGGGTCAGAGTCTGTGCTTTCTGCGCCATGATTTCGAGATACGGCCGGGCGGCCGGGGAGATCAGTGCCATAAAATCCGCAGTAGTCAGTGTGTCCGCACTCAGCGCCCGTTCAACATCCCGCGCGGTTTTACTGTTGAGTTGCAGGGTGAGATCATCCCAGTCCAGTTGCTGCCAGCGGTCGCTGAAGGTTTTTTCACTCATCACAGTGCTCCCAGGAATGAGGTCAGCGGGCTGGATGCTGAAGCCTGTTGCTGCTTCGGTGCCAGCTCTGCCTCCCGTGCCAGCAGCCCGGCCTCAATGGCCTGACGGAAGGCTTTTGCCATGGTGACCGGTGACCGGGCAACCGCCATCGCGGTATTGACCAGCACGGCATCCGCACCCAGCTCTATGGCTTCGAGGGCGTGACTTGGTGCACCGATCCCGGCATCAATCACTACCGGAACCGTTGCCTGCTCAATAATAATGCGCAGCATATCGCGGGTCTGTAATCCCTGATTAGAGCCGATAGGCGCACCCAGCGGCATAACGGCGGCGCATCCGGCTTCCTGCAACCGGCGGCATAGTACAGGATCCGCGCTGCAATAAGGCAGGACAACAAACCCCTCTTTCACCAGTATTTCCGCCGCAGCCAGGGTTTCCACCGGGTCAGGCAGCAGGTAACGGGCATCGGGGTGGATCTCCAGTTTGATCCAGTTGGTGCCGAGCGCTTCCCGCGCCAGCTGTGCGGCAAACACCGCTTCCCGGGCATTGTTTGCACCGGAAGTATTCGGCAGCAGTTTAATACCGAGTTCACGGAGCGGGGCGAGGATATCGTCATGTCCCTGAGAAAGATCGATGCGCTTCATTGCCATGGTGACTAACTGGCTGCCGGAGGCGGCAATCGCTTCCTGCATCACCCGGCTGCTGGTGTATTTCCCGGTGCCGGTAAATAAATGGGATGTAAATGTGGTATCTGCAATCGTCAGCATCATTAACCTCCTGCGATAGCCTGAAAAAGTAAAATCTGATCGCCGTCGCGGACAACGTGTTCTGACCAGCTGCCACGGACAACAATGGTCTGGTTTACCGCGACAGCAATACCTGTCACCGGGCGGCCGAGAAATGCCAGCAGTTCACTGACGGTGACGGGGGAATCAATATCCATCACCTCATCATTCACCGTTATGCGCATGCGGCTGCCTCCTGACACACCGGGCAGTCTGCCGCCCGCCGCAGCTGTAATGTGCTCCAGCTTTGCTGTCTGCCGTCGAAAAGGCGTAATTTTCCGTTCAGCGGGGAAAATAATCCGGCCAGCAATTTAATGGCTTCCAGCGCCTGGAGTGTGCCGATCACGCCGACAACCGGGCCGAGCACACCGGCAGTGCGGCAGTTGCGTTCCGGGATCACATCGTCCGGATAGAGGCAGCAGTAACAGCCGTGCTCAAACGGTGGCTGCAGTACCAGAAGCTGTCCGCTGAAACCAACCGCACTGCCGCTGACCAGGGTTTTTTGCTGCGTTACGCAGGCGGCATTGATAGCATGGCGGGTGGCCATGTTGTCGGTACAGTCGAGGACAATATCTGCTGTTTGTACAATGTGTTGCAGCGTTTTCCGGGTCTGACGTTCGGTGATCACATTGAGTGTGAGTGCCGGGTTCAGTGCCCGCAGACGTGCTGCTGCCGTACGGGCTTTATTGTCCGGTACATCGGCTTCGGTATAGAGGATCTGGCGCTGAAGATTGGAGAGGTGCACCTCATCATCATCAATCAGAGTCAGTTCACCGACACCGGCGGCGGCCAGATACAGTGCCGCAGGGGAGCCCAGTCCGCCGAGACCGGTGATCACCGCATGAGACTGTTTGAGTTTCAGCTGACCTTCCGGGCCGATATCCTCCAGCAGCAGCTGGCGGCTGTAGCGCATAAAATCATGATCATTCAGCATGGTTAACCTCCTGATATTCAGCGATTTCCCCGATCAGTGTCATCAGTTGCCGGGTGGCAGCCTGCCAGTCAGCGGCTTTGGTGATGGCGCTGACCACCGCAATACTGCCGACTCCGGTGGCAGCCACAGCGGGGGCGCGTTCAAGGGAAATACCGCCGATGGCGACCAGCGGGAAATCCGGCGTGGCGGCAACCTGGAGGGCTAAGTTTTCTAATCCCTGCGGGGATGAGGGCATGATTTTGGTTTGTGTCGGGAAAATATGTCCCAGCGCGATATAGGACGGACGCAGCACTTTGGCGCGCTGCAACTCGTTGTCATCGTGAGTGGAAATCCCGAGGCGCAGACCTGCCTGCTGAATCGCCCGTAAGTCAGCAATATCCAGGTCTTCCTGGCCGAGATGCACACCGTACGCGCCGTGCTTTATGGCAAGGCGCCAGTAGTCATTGATAAACAACCGCGCCTGATATTTTTTCCCCAGCACAACAGCGGTGCGGATCTGCTCATCCACCTGTGCATCGGTTTTGTCTTTGATGCGTAACTGAATTGTCCGCACACCGTATGCCAGCAGCCGTTCGATCCACACCAGCGAATCCACCACCGGATACAGCCCTAATTTATGTTCCGTCCGGGCAAACGGCGCGTCAGGCAGATTCATCGATACGCTCCTCTGCACTGTGATACAGCTCGCTGCCTTTGGCGCGGAAAGCGTCAGACATCTCTTCCATCCCGGCGGCGTAGTCGCGGACTTCCTGTGAGATTTTCATTGAGCAGAATTTCGGTCCGCACATGGAACAGAAATGCGCGACTTTGCCGGACGCCTGCGGCAGGGTTTCATCGTGGTAAGTCCGGGCGGTTTCCGGATCCAGCGCCAGATTGAACTGGTCTTCCCAGCGGAATTCAAAACGCGCTTTTGACATCGCGTTATCGCGGATTTGGGCTCCCGGATGTCCTTTGGCGAGATCAGCAGCATGTGCGGCGATTTTATAGGTGATAAGCCCTTGTTTAACATCTTCTTTGTTTGGTAATCCGAGATGCTCTTTTGGTGTCACATAGCAGAGCATGGCACAGCCGAACCAGCCGATCAGTGCCGCACCGATGCCGGATGTGAAATGGTCATAGCCCGGCGCGATATCGGTGGTCAGCGGCCCCAGGGTGTAAAACGGTGCTTCATGGCAGTGCTCCAGTTCTTCCGTCATATTTTTGCGGATCATCTGCATCGGCACATGGCCGGGGCCTTCAATCATCACCTGCACATCATATTCCCACGCAATTTTGGTCAGTTCGCCGAGGGTATGCAGTTCCGCAAACTGAGCTTCGTCGTTGGCATCCTGAATGGAGCCCGGACGCAGACCATCACCGAGAGACAGTGCCACGTCATAGGCCGCACAAATTTCACAGATGTCACGGAAGTGCTGATAAAGGAAGTTTTCCTGATGATGGGACAGACACCATTTCGCCATAATCGAGCCGCCGCGTGACACAATGCCGGTCAGGCGTTTTGCCGTCATCGGCACATAGCGCAGCAAAACCCCGGCGTGGATAGTGAAGTAATCCACCCCTTGTTCCGCCTGCTCCAGCAGGGTATCGCGGAACATTTCCCAGGTCAGATCTTCGGCCACACCGTTTACTTTCTCGAGTGCCTGATAGACCGGCACGGTACCGATAGGCACCGGGCTGTTACGCAGGATCCACTCGCGGGTTTCGTGGATATAGCGGCCGGTGGAGAGATCCATCACCGTATCTGCCCCCCAGCGCGTGGACCAGACCAGTTTCTCCACTTCTTCCTCAATGGAGGAGGTAACAGAGGAGTTGCCGATATTAGCATTCACTTTCACCAGGAAATTGCGGCCGATAATCATCGGTTCGGATTCCGGGTGGTTAATATTGGACGGGATAATGGCGCGTCCGGCAGCGACTTCATCGCGGACAAACTCCGGGGTGATATTATCCGGCAGATTGGCACCGAAATGCTGTCCCGGATGCTGTTGCAGCAGGACTTCGCCCCGGATGCGTTCACGCCCCATATTTTCGCGGATGGCGATAAATTCCATCTCCGGGGTGACAATCCCTTTCCGGGCATAATGCAGTTGTGTCACGCATTTTCCGGCTTTGGCTTTCAGCGGTGCCGGGCGGTTCGGGTAGCGCAGATGGTCAAGGCCGTTATCGGCCAGCCGGTCACGGGTAAAATCAGAACTCAGCTGTGTCACCGCTTCGGTATCGCCCCGTTCTGCAACCCATTGTTCACGCAGACGGGCAAGACCGGTGCGGACATCCAGTTTTACCTGCGGGTCGCCGTACGGCCCGGCGGTATCATAAACCGGCACCGGCTCGTTCTCTTCATACTGCGGATTGGCTTTATCGCCGCCGATCAGGGTCGGCGACAGGGCAATTTCCCGCATTGGCACCCGGATATCCGGGCGCGATCCGGTGAGATAAATACGGTAGGAGTTCGGGAAATTCACCCCTTTCAGGGTGCTGATATATTCCTCTGCCGCATCGCGCTGTTCACGGCGGGTACGGGCTTTGGACGGGGCTGCGGTTTCCGCGCCCGGGGAGAGATCAGTGGTATCAATACGTTGTTCACGGGACATAGCAAATTCCTTACAGTGAAACCGGCAAAACCGGAAGAAAAAGTGAGAAATTGCTTGTCTGGAGGTGCGTCAGGAGTAATGCGTGATAACCGGCTGCTGAAAAACGGCGGTTAAAAAAGAAAAGATTACTCTTGTTCCCTTCGCGGGTACTAACCCGATCAGGTTCCGCGGATCCCGAATTAACGGTCTCAGCCCGATTTATCACAGGGATAAATGCTGGGCACTCCGACAAGAAAGATTTCAGTATAAGAAGCTGCCCGGAAACTACAACCTTTTTATAACATCATTTATTTACCTGAAGCATTCCCGGTCATCCTCCCTGATATTCAGCGGTTACGCCGCTGCGGCTAAAGATAAAAAAAATTAAATTAAAACTGATAATTTCCGGTCAGTTGCCGATGTTTTCTGTCGGCGTGCCTTATTACGGCATATTAAGAAAAAACAATTGGTTATTTATTGGCCTTATTGATTGCTTTCTGCATCAGGAAAAAAGATGAATCTTAAAAATACGACGATTCGTGTCAGGTTATCTGTCACATTTGGTGTTCTGATCGCCATTCTGGCGCTGGTTTCCGGAATGGCGGTGATGAACCTGTATAAAGACAAAGAGATGTTCACGAATTACGTTAACGGGACATATGCACTTCAGGTTCAGGCGTATGAAGTCCGCCATGCGACGGAAGAGCGGGCTATCATGCTGCGGGATATGATCAATGCAACTGATAAGAAAGATAAAACAGAAGAACTGAACCGTTTTAAAGAAGAAGACGGGAAAGTCAGTAAAAGAACGCAGACGCTGCTGGATATGGTCAATGAGTTCGGCATGGATCCGCAGGGACGGGCGTTGCTTGATAAGATGATTGCAGATGAAAAACACTATGCCGCCGTGACCCGGGAAGTGCTTGAACTCGATCAGCAGGGACGGCATGAAGAAGCGATTGCGAAAATGATGGATGCCGAATATGCGGCATCGGATGCTTATATTCTGTCATTCCGTGCCAGCCGCGATCACGGCACTGAAACCGGTAATCAGCTTATTCAGGAATTTAATACGAATTATGAGCGCCAGAGCAATATTATTCTGGTGTTCGCGCTGCTGGCGTTAACGCTGGCGGTTGTCTCCGGGGTGATGATTATCCGCAATCTGACACGTGCTCTGGGTGCTGAGCCCGCACAACTGAAAGAAGTGGCTGAGCGGGTGGCCTCCGGTGATCTGTCGCCGTCCGATGAAACGCATCCGGTTCCGGACGGTAGTGTGCTGAGTACCCTGAAGGCAATGCAGAGGAATCTGGCCGGTATTGTCGGTACGGTGCGTAATAACAGTGACAGCATTGTGACCGGCACAATGCAGATAACCAGCGGTAATGCTGATCTGAGTCAGCGGACGGAATCACAGGCCAGCAGTCTGCAACAAACTGCGGCATCAATGGAACAGTTATCTGCCACGGTGAAAAGCAGTGCGGAGATTGCGGCAAAAGCGAATATGATGGCAGCGGAAGCCTCCGAAACGGCCCGTCACGGTGGTGAGAAAGTGGATTTGGTTATTCATGCCATGCAGGATATCTCAAACTCTTCCCGCACAATCACTGACATTATCGGCGTGATTGATTCCATTGCATTCCAGACCAATATCCTGGCACTGAATGCGGCGGTGGAAGCCGCACGTGCCGGTGAACACGGGCGCGGTTTTGCGGTGGTATCCGGCGAAGTCCGGACACTGGCACAGCGGAGTGCGCAGGCTGCCGGTGAAATAAAAAATCTGATTAATGCCAGCGTTGAGCAGGTGGATGCAGGCAGCAAGCTGGTGGCAGAAGCCGGTGAATCGATGCAGGTGATTGTCACTCAGACGCAGGGCGTCAGTCAGATGATTGACGAACTGACGCTGGCGGCGAATGAGCAGTCTCAGGGCATTTCGCAGGTCGGCATTGCGGTACAGCAGATTGATGAAGTCACACAGCAGAATGCCGCGCTGGTGGTTGAAAATGCCGCGGCAGCGGAAAGCCTGCATCAGCAGGCGGGTCAGCTCATGCAGGTTATGACTCAATTCAGACTGGGAAGCAGCGCCGCCTGATCCGGCTGATACCCGCTGACGTATCTCCGGCAGCGGGTATCATATTTATCAGTGACGGGCAGGAAGATCAGCCGTTTATTGTGTTTAATGACCACGTCAGCTGCATCCACCCCTGCTTTTCTGCTTCTGCCTGCAATACCGGGTCGGCGTTGACCGTCAGCACATCCGTGGCATAGCGGCACAGGGGTAAATCGTTGGCGGAATCGGTATAGAAAATCGTACGCTCCGGTAAAAACTGGCGAATATCCAGAAAGTTAGCCAGTTTTTCCACTTTCCCTTCCCGGAAGGTGGTGATCCCCTGCAATGCGCCGGTGTAGTGATCATCCCGGACTTCCAGCCCGATACCAAAGGCCAGATTCACACCCAGCATCTTCGCCACCGGTTTGACAATAAAATCGGCGGTGGCAGAAATGATGATCACCGGCACGCCGTGTTCTTTATAAAACGCGAGGGTTTTGACCGCATCCGGGTAGACCAGCGGGCGCACTTTGCTTTCGGTAAACTCAGCCACCCATTCATCAATTTGTGCAACGGTGGCATTACCCAACGCCTTCAGACTGAAGGCCATATACGCGGCCATATCCAGCTTACCGGTGCTGTAATCCGCCATCATCTGCTTATCTGCGGCAAGAAAGGCCGGATCAGTGATAATGCCTTTTTCCCACAGATAATCTGTCCATAACAGGCTGCTGTCCGCAGCGATTAAGGTGTGATCGAGGTCGAAAACCGCTAATGTTGACATGACGTTCCTTTAATTAACTGACGGGGCAAGAGCGCGGATTTCATTTTTATTGAACATCAGCTCCAGCTGAGTGCCCTGTTCAAACAACCGCTCAGAAGAGCGGTTCAGCAGATCCACGGTCAGTGCGCCCAGTCCGGTATCCACCTGATAACGAATAATATTGCCCAGTAACTGACTGTCACGGATTGTACCTGAAACCGGGTGAGAAATGTGTTCCCCGTACTGTCTTCCGGCCTCACGCACATAAATGGATTCCGGGCGGATCGCCACAATACCGCTGAGATTCAGGCCGAGCAGGCTGTTGGCGTTGTGTGCGCTGACCAGATTGTAATGCCCCATAAAACGCGCGACAAACTCATTGGCGGGCTGGGTGTAGAGGTTTTCGGCGGTATCACTCTGCACGATTTCACCTTTATTCATCAGGAAGATACGGTCAGACATCAGCATGGCCTCTTCCTGGTCGTGGGTAACAAAAATGGTGGTGAGGTTCAGTTCCCGCTGGATCTGACGGATTTGCTGACGCAGATGTTTGCGGATTTGCGCATCCAGCGCAGAAAGCGGCTCATCCAGCAGCAGGATACGCGGTTTCATCACCAGTGCCCGTGCCAGTGCCACCCGCTGACGCTGACCGCCGGAAAGCTGATGCGGCAGATGCTGTTCTTTCCCTTTCAGCCCCACCAGCTCAATCACCTCTGCAACGGCTTTTCGCTGTGCATCTTCCGGGACTTTCTGCATCTTCAGGCCGAAGGCAATGTTGCGTTCGGTGGTCATATTCGGGAACAGTGCATAGCTCTGAAACACCATACCGATTTCCCGCTGTTGTGGCGGAGATAAAGTAATATCCTGTTTATTCACATAAATTCTGCCGTCATTGACAGGCTCGAGCCCGGCAAGACAACGCAGCAGTGTGGATTTACCGCAGCCGCTCGGGCCGAGCAGGGTAATAAATTCCCCTTTGCTGACAGAAAAATTCAGACCGGAAAAGACCGGCGCGGCAGCAAAGGATTTTGTCAGGTTTTCAGCAATTACATAGCTCATCAGTAATTCCTCAGCGGCTTAAACGTGTCGCGATCAACGTCAGGATCAGGGTGAAAATAAAGTAGCTCATCACCAGGGCAGAGGTGAAATGCCCGCTGGTCTGGCGCATGTTGTAGAGGTAAATTTGCAGGGTTTCGTAACGGGTGCCGACCAGGATATTGGCAAACACAAACTCGCCGAACAGGAAAGAGAATGCAATCAGCAGTGACACCAGCAGCCCTTTGCGGATATTCGGCACCACCACCAGCAGAAACGCTTTAAAGGTACTTGCGCCGAGCAGATGGGCAGCATCCAGCAGATCTTTCAGCGGCACGCCGTTCAGGCTGTTGGCCAGCGCCCGGTACATAAACGGCAGGGTGATGGTGAAATAGGTACCGATCAGGATCCACGGAGTCCCTGCAATCGGCAGCGGCCCGTCAGCAAACAGCTGCAGTAAGCCGACAGAAGAGACAACCGGCGGCACGGCGAACGGCAGAATAATCAGGATCTCCATCAGCCCTTTCAGTCGCGGAAAGTAATAAAACACAGCAAACACCAGCGGCAGGATCACCAGGGTGCTGATGGCAAGGGTGACAAAACAAATAAACAGTGAGCGGCCGAATGCGGTAAGGAAACGCGGATCCTGCCACAGCTTCAGATACCACTGTAACGTCAGGCCGTCCGGCAGTACCGTGGCACCCCAGCGGGTGGAGAAGGAATACAGCAGGGTCGCTATAATCGGCAACAGCAGCAGGATCACAATCAGGCTGAGCATGATTTTGTGATAACGCGCCATGGATGGCGGATTAAGTGTGAGATCAGCACGTGGCATGGTAACTCCGTTTCAGCAGCCAGTGATAGACAGCAGTGATGAATCCGAGGATAACCATCAGCAGAACAGAAAGTGCCGCCGCCATATTCGGCTCCAGGAACAGATCGCCGGACACCAGGCTGGCGATACGGATGGTCACCATATTGTAGTTCCCGGTGGTCAGCGCATAAGTGGAGGCATAAGCCCCGGCGGCATTGGCAAACAGGATGATAAAGGTGCCGAGCAGCGCCGGAGAGAGCACCGGCAGCGCGACATAGCGCCAGTAGGCGAGGCGACCGGCTCCCATGGTTTTGGCGGCATCTTCCCACTCCGGTTTCAGTGCATCAAACGCCGGATAGAGCAGCAGGATCCCCAGCGGGATCTGAAAATAGAGGTAAATCAGCATCAGCCCGGCGGCGCTGTAGAGATTGAAATCCTCAATCACCCCCCAGGCTTTCAGTTGCAGAGTGATGGCTCCGTTGACGCCGAGAATGATGATGAAAGCGAACGCCAGCGGCACACCGCTGAAATTGCCGGTCATATTGGTAAATGCGATCAGCCAGCGG
This sequence comes from Morganella morganii, assembly GCF_041099235.1. Taxonomy (GTDB): domain Bacteria; phylum Pseudomonadota; class Gammaproteobacteria; order Enterobacterales; family Enterobacteriaceae; genus Morganella; species Morganella morganii_E. The sequence goes on from NZ_JBFZSO010000017.1 coordinate 24,620, forward strand.
CGCGGACGCGGCGGGGCGTGCTGTAAGGAAGAGGCGAACAGTGCGGCGAGGATCAGCCCGCCGACTGCCGATACCCCGGAAATCCACAGGGTATTTTCGAAGGACTGAATATAAAAAGGGCTGCTGAAGATTTCGGTAAAGTTACCGAATGACCAGGCATCTTCATACACAAAGCTGTTGATAATCACCCATAACATCGGCGCAAGCTGGAAAAGTGCGAACAGCAGCGCGGCAGGGAGCAGTAACAGCATCGGTTTCAGCGGCAGACGGCGTGACAGGGGGCGGGTATGTTGCTTACTTTTCATCGCGGTCAGCTCCGGCAGAATATCAGCCATGTTGCGTCTCCCGCAGCAGGCGCGGTACAGCGGCTTTGTTGTGTCCGCTCAGGCCGAGCAGCCGGCAGATGGTGCCGCACAGTTGTGTCTGCTGCACCGGGATATCCGCCTCGTGAGAAAAAGCATCACCGGCAACAAACAGCGGGACGGTGCGTTCTTCATCCAGAATCCCGCCGTGAGAGTGATCATTGTTCATGCCGTGATCACTGGTCACCAGCACCTGATAACCGGCCTCCAGCCACGCAGGCAGATACGCGGAGAGCAGGCCGTCTGCACGGCGGGCACTGTTGCGGTACTGCTGTGAATCGACACCGTACTTATGACCGGCATCATCAATATTCATCGGGTGAATAAGCAGAAAGTCGGGGTGGTATTGACGGCGCAAATATTCGGCATCGAGAAATAAATGATCATCAGGATAATGATCCACCTGATAAAAACAGCCGTGTTGTATCGCAAGTGAATCATCGTGAGTGAAACGGTCACGAACTGCATCAAACGGGGCGCGGTTATACAGCTCACTGACCCAGTGATAAGCGGCGGCAGCGGTGGTTTTTCCGGCTTTTTGTGCGAGGGAAAAAATACTGTCGTTGTGTGACAGGCGCACCACCTGATTGTGCACCACGCCGCTGTCAACCGGGCGCACACCGGTCAGAATACATTCATAAAGCGGGCGGGAGAGCGAAGGCAGTTCACAGCTCAGGCGGTACAGTGTGGCGTCCCCGGATTCGGCTAACCCCTGCATAAAGCCCATGCAATCATGGGCTGTGCGGTAGTTTAAGCCATCCAGAACAACCAGGATAACTGGGTTATTCATTGTCATTCCGTTAATTCATGTTGATGATAACGTTCTGCTGCCACAGTTTCGGCAACTGGCGGGAGGTTTTTTCCCAGCCGTCAAAATCAGTAATTGGTTTTGCTTTGCTGTACTGGGATTCCGGCAGCAGTTTGGCTTTGATATCGTCCGGCAGGGTCAGGTGTGCGGCGCGGATAGGGCGGGCATAGCCTTCGGCCAGATTGAGCTGTCCTTTATCACTGAAGATAAATTCACGGGCCAGCTTGGCGGCGTTCGGGTTTTTCGCATATTTGTTGATGATGGTAGTGTAACCGGAGGTGACCGAGCCGTCAGACGGGATCACCACGGTAAAGCGTTTGGCATCAATCTGGTCGCGGTAGTTAAGGGCGTTGAAATCCCACATTACCGCCACTTCCACTTCTCCTTTTTCCAGGTTTGCCACACTCGGGTCATTCAGGGATAAACGTTTCTGTTTGGCGAGATCGGCAAACAACTCAATGGCAGGCTGAATGTTGGTTTCATTGCCGCCGAGAGCAAAAGCCGCGGACAGCACGCCGCTGTTGGCCTGCGCCGCGATACCGACATCACCGATTGTCACACGGTAATTACCGTTGCGCAGATCGGCCCAGCTTTTCGGCTGTTCTTTGACAAGATCATTATTGATGATAAATGCAATGGTGCCGGTATAGGCCAGTGCCCAGTTACCGTCTTTATCTTTTGCCCAGTCCGGGATCTGATCCCAGGTGGTCGGTTTGTAAGGCTGCACCACCCCTTTCTGAACGGCGACAGGGCCGAAGGCGGCACCCACATCCCCGATATCTGCGGTGGCATTACTTTTTTCAGCGGCAAACTTGGCAATTTCCTGAGCGGAGCTCATATCGGTGTCCTGATGGCGGATGCCGTAGAGTTTTTCAAGATCAGCCCAGGTGCCTTTCCAGTTGGCCCAGGTATCCGGCATCCCGACGCTGTAAACCACGCCTTCTTTTTTGGCGGCGGCAATCAGTTCTTCTGGAATGGTATTTTGCCCGGCAGAGAACGCAGAAAAAGAGGCGGAAACAGCAACGGCGGTCAGTAATATTTTGGCAGCAGGAAAACGTGTCATAAAACCCTCGTCAGTTAACTGATTCAGTATCAGTGGTGAGGCTAGGGTATGACGCGTTTGTGACAGGCAACTGACACCCGTGTGACACTTTTCTGACAACCGGGTGACAGGGAAATGCATGCCCCGTTATGCCGAGTATTCTCCCCGCAAACGGAGTATGATTTAATCCATTATTATTTCATTAACATGATGTCTCTATTATGCAGCAGATTTTAACAGGCAATGAAACCGGCTACTGGGTGATCAGCGCGGATAACCGCGTCTGGCTGCCGGAAGGACAACTGCCGGAGGGCAGTGCGGCACAATGGATGCTGACCGGGAAACCGGCGGTACGTATCGGGGAGTGGCAGGGACTGCCGGTCTGGCTGATCCGCGAAAAAATGCGTTCCGATATGTGTTCGCCGCGCATTATTGCCGCAGAAAATGACGATCTCTTCAAAATGGCCGGACGCGGCGTGCAGCTGGCGGAGTTCTACCGCTCGCACCGTTATTGCGGCTATTGCGGTGCGGCGATGAAATACAGTGAAAGTGAGTGGGCGTGTCTGTGTGACAGCTGCCGCGAGCGTTACTATCCGCAGATAGCACCGTGTATTATTGTCGGCATCCGCCGTCATGACTCTATTCTGCTGGCACAGCACCGCCGCCATAAAAGCGCGCCGCTGTTCACCGTGCTCGCCGGGTTTGTCGAAGTCGGCGAAACCCTGGAAGAAGCCGTTGCCCGTGAGGTGATGGAAGAGAGCCGGATAGAGATTCAGAATATCCGTTATGTTTCCTCGCAGCCGTGGCCGTTCCCGCACTCGCTGATGATGGGCTTTCTGGCGGATTATGCGGATGGTGAAATTCATCACGATCCGTCAGAACTGCTCAGTGCAGACTGGTACCGCTATGATAATCTGCCGGTTATTCCGCCGCCGGATACCATCGCCCGCCGTCTGATAGAAGATACAGTCGCACTGTGCCGTCAGGATGACGAAGACGCGTAACACTGCCCTGACCCCGGGCGGCAGGCGTGCTACAATGGGTTTTATTCAGGACGTCAATACGTTACGCGGCCAACAACTTTTTGGAGTCTGTCATGAGTGAACTGAAAAACGACCGCTATCTGCGGGCATTACTGCGTCAGCCGGTGGATGTCACCCCCGTGTGGATGATGCGCCAGGCCGGGCGTTATCTGCCTGAATATAAAGCCACCCGCGAACAGGCGGGGGATTTTATGGCACTGTGCAAAAACACCGAACTGGCCTGTGAAGTCACCCTGCAACCCCTGCGTCGTTTTCCGCTGGATGCGGCCATTCTCTTTTCCGATATTCTCACCATCCCTGATGCGATGGGTCTCGGGCTCTATTTTGAAACCGGTGAAGGGCCGCGCTTTGTGCATCCGATCCAGAATGCCCGTGATGTTGAAAAATTGCCGGTGCCGGACCCGGAGCAGGAACTCGGTTATGTCATGAATGCCGTGCGCGCCATCCGCAAAGCCCTGAATGGTGATGTGCCGCTGATTGGTTTCTCCGGCAGCCCGTGGACACTGGCAACCTATATGGTGGAAGGCGGCAGCAGCAAAGCCTTTACCAAAATCAAAAAGATGATGTACGCCGAACCGCAGACCCTGCATCTGCTGCTGGATAAACTGGCGGACAGCGTGATCCTCTATCTCAACGCGCAGATTAAAGCCGGTGCACAATCCGTGATGATCTTCGACACCTGGGGCGGCGTGCTGACCGGGCGTGATTACCGTGAGTTTTCACTCAATTACATGCACAAGATTGTCGATGGCCTGATCCGCGAAAATGACGGCCGCCGTGTTCCGGTCACGCTGTTCACCAAAGGCGGCGGACAGTGGCTGGAAGCGATGGCAGAAACCGGCTGTGATGCGCTGGGGCTCGACTGGACCACAGATATCGCGGATGCCCGCCGCCGGGTCGGTAATAAAGTGGCGTTACAGGGTAATATGGATCCGTCCATGCTTTATGCATCACCTGCCCGTATTGAAGCGGAAGTGGCATCTATCCTCGCCGGCTTTGGTCAGGGCGAAGGCCATGTGTTCAACCTCGGACACGGCATCCATCAGGATGTTCCGCCTGAGCATGCCGGTGCATTCGTTGAATCTGTTCACCGCCTGTCAGCCAAATATCATCAGGGCTGATCACTGACAGACCACGGAGGTCACCATGACAGCCATCGACACCCGCGCCCTGAAAGCCAGGCAGACGGAACTGGCACGGCTGGTCAGTCTGCAGGATGTGCCGCTTAATCCCCGCTATATCGCGGGGGTGGATATCGGCTTTGAGGACGGGGGAAACGTCACCCGGGCTGCTGTGGTGATCCTCACCTGGCCTGAACTGGAGGTGGCGGAGTATCAGACCGCCCGTATTCCCACCCAACTGCCCTATATTCCGGGGCTGCTTTCCTTCCGTGAAATTCCCGCCGCCCTTGCCGCGTGGGAGAAACTGACCTTAAAACCGGATCTGGTGCTGGTGGACGGCCAGGGCCGTGCCCATCCGCGCCGTCTCGGCGTTGCCGGTCATCTCGGGGTGCTGCTGGATTTACCCGCCATTGGTGTGGCCAAAAGCCGGTTATGCGGCACGTTTGAACCGCTGGCGGAAGAGGCTGGTGCACAGTCGCTGCTGACAGACAAAGGAGAGCCGCTCGGCTGGGTCTGGCGCAGCAAAAACCGCTGCAATCCGCTGTTCATTTCACCCGGTCATCATATGAGTATTGACACCGCACTGACCTGGGTAAAAGCCCTGACGCGCGGCTATCGCCTGCCTGAACCGACCCGCTGGGCTGATGGTATTGCCTCAGATCGAACATTTTTTGTCCGGTTGAAACAGAAATTTCCCGATTTTCCACGTAAAGATGTGGATATCACGGATTTTCAGGTAAACTGCGGCTCACATCAGAGTAACGAGTAAAGCGGAATGTTAAAGAACCCGATCCACTTACGGCTGGAAAAACTGGAAAGCTGGCAGCATCTTACCTTCACAGCCTGTCTGTGCGAGAGAATGTACCCGAATTATGCCGTTTTTTGTCAGCAGACCGGGTTTACTGATCCGTCGCTTTACCGGCGTATTCTGGATCTCATCTGGGAAGTCCTGACCGTCAAAGACGCAAAAGTGAACTTTGATAATCAGCTGGAAAAGCTGGAAGACATCATCCCTGATGGAGATGACTATGATATCTACGGTGTGTATCCGGCGATTGATGCCTGCGCGGCACTCAGTGAGCTTATCCATACCCGCCTGAGCGGGGAAACACTGGAGCATGCTATTGCGGTCAGTGAGATTTCAGTCGGCACTGTCGCGGTACTGGAAATGACACAAGCCGGACGCGAAATGTCCGACGACGAATTAAATGAATTGCCCGCAGTTGAAGAAGAGTGGGACATTCAGTGGGAAATTTACCGCTTATTGGCCGCCTGCGAAGAGCGCGATATTGAGTTGATAAAAGGCTTGAAATCCGATCTCCGGGATGCGGGGATCAGCAATATTGGCGTTAGTTTAGGCGATTAAATCAAAAAACGTGATTTAAGCCTATAAATGCCGGTGTTAAAGGCTTCACAATTGCCCCGTCTCTGGTCTACAGTGGGGGGCGAAAAGAAGTGGCTATCGGGGCGCGTGTATCAGGGCTGTCAAAAGGCACATCCGACGCACTCGATGCTTTGCAAACGATAAACACACTGTAAGGATATTTTATGAATAAGACTCAATTGATTGATGCTATCGCAGAAAAAGCAGAGCTGTCTAAAGCACAAGCTAAAGCAGCGCTGGAATCAACTCTGGCGGCCATCACTGACTCTCTGAAAGAAGGCGATGCTGTACAATTAGTTGGCTTCGGTACTTTTAAAGTTAACCATCGTGCAGAGCGTACTGGCCGTAACCCGCAGACCGGTAAAGAAATCAAAATTGCAGCAGCAAACGTGCCTGCTTTCACTGCCGGTAAAGCACTGAAAGACTCAGTAAAATAATTGCGTTGCAAAAACAGATTGATAGAGGGGGATTTCGTCCCCTTTTGTTGATCAGACAGGGGCTGCTTGCACTGGGCTTTGGCTCATTGCTCAGCGCCTGTTCTGTTCAGCCTGACCTCCCTCCCTTCAGCGCGTCCGGTTATATCGCGGACGACGGCGCTGTCAGAATGTGGCGTCTCAACGCCGACAACCAACCCCGTGTCCTGATGAGTGTTTTCAGTCCCTACCGCAGCGGACAACAGACCGTCGTCACCGTTTATGAATACCGCAGAGGCCAGCTCTGGCAGATCCGTGCAGAATATCTGGGCGATAACGGCTTTTCTGAACAGATACGGCTGGATCACGAGGGCAATACCATCTTTATGCAGCGTGATAAAGACGGGCATAAATCCCCGCTGACCGCAGATGAAATCACACGGATGACCTTTGTGGCTGACAGACAACTGATGCTTAACAGTGCACTGGTGGTTGGTGATATCCGGCTGAAACAGGGGCAGTGGCGTGACAGCTATGTCACGGATTGTCAGGGTAATAAATCCTACATTGAGTTTGATGCGGAAACAGAACAGTTCCTGGCGAAGCGTCAGCGCAGCAGCGCATCACCTATCTACATTGCATGGCTGGATTCACCGGAAGGACGGGAAATTCTGCTGGCGGCAAATGATAACTTCTGTAAATGGGAACCTACGGAAGATTCACTGTAAATCTCCCGCAGATTATTAACGCTGTTTACTTATTCAGGCGGTCAATGGCGCGGTAACCGATATCACTGCGGCAAAATGCATCATCCCAGTGAATGTGTTTCAGTGCGGCATAAGCCTGTTTCTGCGCCTGAGCAATATCCTCACCCAGTGCAGTCACACACAACACCCGGCCGCCGTCAGTTACAACCGCACCTTCTTTCAGCGCCGTTCCGGCCTGGAAAACTTTGCAGTCTGCTTCCTGAACATCCAGTCCGCTGATCACATCGCCTTTGCGGTAATTACCCGGATAACCACCGGCTGCCATCACCACACCAAGCGCCGGACGCGGATCCCACAGCGAGGTTTTTCCCGCCAGTTTTCCCTGTGCACCGGCAAGGCAGAGTTCAACCAGGTCTGACTGTAACCGCATCATAATCGGCTGGGTTTCCGGGTCACCAAAGCGGCAGTTAAATTCAATCACTTTAGGCTCGCCGTGTTCATCAATCATCAGCCCGGCGTATAAAAAGCCCTGATAGGTGTGACCTTCCGCCGCCATACCTTCAACGGTCGGGTAAATCACTTTTTCCATTACCCGCTGATGAACGGTATCGGTCACCACCGGTGCCGGGGAGTAAGCGCCCATGCCGCCGGTGTTCGGCCCGGTGTCATTGTCACCGACCCGTTTGTGATCCTGGCTGGTCGCCATCGGCACCACATTTTTACCGTCCACCATGACGATAAAACTGGCTTCCTCACCGGTCAGAAACTCTTCAATCACAATGCGGTGTCCGGCATCGCCGAAAGCATTACCGGCCAGCATGTCATGTACCGCGTCCTGTGCTTCTTTCAGGGTCATGGCAACGATCACGCCTTTACCGGCCGCCAGGCCGTCAGCTTTGATCACCACCGGTGCACCGGTTTTGTCCAGATAAGCCAGTGCCGGTTCAACCTCAGTAAAGTTCTGATAGTCCGCTGTCGGGATATGGTGACGCGCCAGAAAATCTTTGGTGAATGCTTTGGAACCTTCCAGCTGCGCGGCGCCTTTGGTCGGGCCGAAGATAGTCAGGCCGGCTGCATTGAATGCATCGACCACACCCAGCACCAGCGGTGCTTCCGGGCCGACAATCGTCAGGCCGATATTATTGGCGCGGGCAAAGGCCACCAGACCGTCAATATCTGTCGCGCTGATATCCACATTGGTCAGGTTGGGTTCCTGTGCGGTACCGGCATTACCGGGCGCGACATAAACATTGGCTGCCAGCGGGGATTGTGCGGCTTTCCAGGCCAGCGCGTGTTCGCGTCCGCCATTACCGATAATCAGGATATTCATAAGTCAGCTCCGGGTATTAATGACGGAAATGGCGCATGCCGGTGAAAATCATCGCGATATTGTGTTCGTCTGCCGCCGCAATGACTTCATCATCACGGATAGAGCCACCCGGCTGGATCACACAGGTAATACCGACGGCAGCCGCCGCATCAATCCCGTCACGGAACGGGAAGAACGCATCGGATGCCATGGCGCATCCCGCTACTTCCAGCCCTTCGTCACCGGCTTTGATCCCGGCAATTTTCGCGGAGTAAACACGACTCATCTGACCGGCACCCACACCGATGGTCATATTATTCTTTGAATAAACAATGGCATTGGACTTAACAAACTTCGCCACTTTCCAGCAGAACAGGGCATCTTTCAGCTCCTGCTCTGTCGGCTGACGTTTGCTGACCACTTTCAGGTCAGTATCGCCGACCATTCCGAGATCGCGATCCTGCACCAGCAGACCGCCGTTCACCCGTTTGAAATCAAGGGCGGCAACCGGATGCTGCCACTGACCGCAGGTCAGCACGCGGACATTCTGTTTTGCCGCGAGAACCGGCAGCGCATCTTCCGCGACTGACGGGGCAATAATCACTTCCACAAACTGGCGTTCGGTAATTTCTGCCGCAGTTTGGGCATCCAGTTCACGGTTAAACGCGATAATACCGCCGAAAGCGGAAGTCGGGTCAGTTTTAAAGGCGTTGTCATAGGCGGTCAGTAAGGTATCAGCAACGGCCACACCACACGGGTTGGCGTGTTTGACGATTACGCAGGCCGGTTTATCAAACTGTTTCACACATTCAAGGGCAGCATCCGTATCCGCGATATTATTATAAGAGAGGGCTTTACCCTGTAACTGCACTGCAGTACTGATGGACGCTTCCTGAATATTCTCTTCTATATAGAAGGCGGCATTCTGATGGCTGTTTTCGCCGTAGCGCATGTCCTGCTTCTTAATAAAGTTGAGATTCAGGGTACGCGGGAACTGACCGGAAGGCTGAGTGGTATCGCCGAAGTAGGGTTTTACTTTCTGACCGAAATAGTTGGCGATCATGCTGTCATAAGCCGCTGTATGCTCAAAGGCTTTGATGGCGAGATCAAAACGGGTATCGAAACTCAGGCTGTTTTGTCCGGCATCCATCTCGGCAATGATATTGCTGTAGTCACTGCTTTTTACCACAATCGCCACATCTTTATGGTTCTTCGCGGCGGAGCGCACCATAGTCGGCCCGCCGATATCGATATTTTCAACCGCGTCTTCCAATGTACAGCCGGATTTTGCCACGGTTTCCGCAAACGGATAGAGATTCACAACCACCATATCAATAGCGGAAATCTGATGCTTCGCCATAATCTCATCATCTGTGCCGCGGCGGCCGAGGATCCCGCCGTGTACTTTCGGATGCAGGGTTTTGACACGTCCGTCCATCATTTCCGGGAAACCGGTGTAATCGGAGACTTCAGTCACCGGCAGACCGGCGTCAGCCAGCAGGCGGGCAGTACCGCCGGTTGATAACAATTCAACACCGCGGGCGGAAAGAGCCTGAGCAAATTCAGTGATGCCGGTTTTGTCAGAGACACTGAGCAGGGCGCGACGGATAGGGCGAGGCTGTTGCATGAGTTTGGATCCCTTGAATTCAACGAATAAATGACAATAGGTTGCAGGTGAAATCGGTGTATCTCATAAGATTTCAAAACCCGGAGTAAAAAGCAACGGTACACGAATGCAGCAGATTGTAACGCAAACGTTTGCGTGTTGCTTGTGAATTTTGTGATTTTTTACCATCTGTGGATAACTTTGTGTGTAACCCGGTATAAGCAGGGGTTTTGCTGGGGAATGCAGCAAACAGTCAGAAAATCGAAAATTAACACTTGTCTTCTGAAATCGACTCCCTATAATGCACCTCCACTGACACGGAACAACGCGCTAACACGCGGTCCGGCAGGAAAAAAGAGAACGGCAGATAAAAAATTATTGCTTGACTCGAAGGGGCTGGAAACGTAATATACGCAGCCTCGCAACAACGCAGAAGACCGGCAACGGCAGCGAATGTTGCAACTGCTCTTTAACAATTTA
>NZ_JBFZSO010000018.1:0-25003 GCF_041099235.1 Morganella morganii
AGAGCAGTTGCAACATTCGCTGCCGTTGCCGGTCTTCTGCGTTGTTGCGAGGCTGCGTATATTACGTTTCCAGCCCCGTCGAGTCAAGCGTTGTTTTTCAACTTTTCGCTTTTTCTCTTTTTCTCTTTCTGCCGGAACCGCTTGTCAGCGTGTTGTTCCGTGTCAGTGGTGGCGCATTATAGGGAGCTTTTCGTTTTGCACAACCTTTTTTTTGAATTTTCTTATTAACCGTCTGTCTTTTGAGCATCATGTCGTATTTTCCGGCAATTATGCCCGAAAGTTACATTGCCTCCGGTAAACTCTCTGACTAAGATCGCCAAAATACATTTATATTCTGAGGTAATTATTGTGAATAAACTCCGTCCCTATCTGACATTAACCCCTTCTGTCGGCAAAAATGTCATGATCGATGACTCCTCCGTCATTATCGGTGATGTACGTCTGGCTGATGATGTCGGTATCTGGCCGCTGGTTGTTGCCAGGGGAGATGTCAATTACATTCAGATTGGCCAGCGTACCAATATTCAGGACGGCTCCGTATTACATGTCACTCACCAGACAGCGGATAATCCGGCTGGTCACCCGCTGATTATCGGCGAGGATGTTACCGTCGGCCATAAAGTGATGCTGCACGGCTGCACTATCGGTAACCGTGTTCTGGTCGGTATGGGTTCAATTCTGCTGGACGGTGTGGTGGTAGAGGATGATGTAATTATCGGCGCGGGCAGTCTGGTTTCACCGGGCAAACGACTGGAAAGCGGCTACCTGTATCTCGGCAGCCCTGCCAAAGCCGTCCGCCCGCTGAAACCGGAAGAATATGAAGGGCTGAAATATTCAGCCAATAACTATGTTATGTGGAAAAATGATTATCTGTCACAGGGCAACCGGTAAGGCGGCTCATCCGCCTCACCTTTTTCAATAAATTCCGCAAACTCTTCCTCCAGATCCCAGCGGTTCCGGCGGAAGAGAACCAGCATATCCTCCCCGGAAGCTGTTCCGTAACGGGATTGCAGGTATTGTGCAGAGACGCGGCAATCCGATAAAAAGCCGTTAATCATCACCGGAAAGACAATGCACTCCCGGTCATCATCCCGTGATTCGCGATCCGGAAACTGAATGGACTGGTTCATGATGTCATCTTCTGTTTGAGTTTTGTCAGTACCGGTGCAATATCCGGCAATACGCCATGCCATAACCTGAATGCAAAAGCCGCCTGACCAGCCAGCATACCCAGCCCGTCAGCATACCGGGTCACACCGTTATCTGCGGCAAGTTGCAGAAAAGGTGTCAGACCGGTACGGTAAAACATATCGTAACAGGCAACTGACTGATTCAGTAATGACAGCGGGATCTGCGGAACCGCGCCGTCCACTCCGGATGATGTGGCATTAATAATCAATGAAAATCCGGTTGTTCCGGTTTCACTGACCGGCATTGCACTGACTTTTCCGTGACCGGCAAACCGCTCAGCCAGAGACTGCGCTTTGCTGAATGTCCGGTTGGTAACGGTAACAGCGCAACCTGCCTGCAACAGAGACAACAATGCGCCGCGGGCCGCGCCGCCAGCACCAATCAGCAGAATACTGTCGCCGGGGCGGATAAACATCAGCCGCTGCAAATCAATCACCAGCCCTTCGCCGTCTGTATTATCCCCGGCCAGCCGTTTATCTTCTGTCAGATACAGGGTATTTACCGCGCCGCAGACCTGTGCCCGTTCACTAAGCTCATCCGCCAGCGCATGTGCCTGCTCTTTAAAAGGCAGTGTGACATTCGCCCCCAGCCCGCCCGCAGCAAAAAATGCAGAAACACTGTCGCGAAAGCCATCGAGCGGAGAAAGGATCCGTTCATAACTCAGTTCAATACCAAATTGTCCGGCAAATTCCTGATGAATAAAGGGTGACTGACTGTGTGCAATCGGATGGCCAAAAACGGCAAATTTTTTCATTCCGGGTCCTTTTGGTGTTCTGTCAGCCCTGTCGGTATAACTGCCCTGTCAGTGCATCACGGATCTCAGACGGGTTTTTCCGCCCGCCGACCAGCCCGTCAACCACCGGGATCCGTCCGTTAAACTGTGCATTTACTTCATCAGTTGTCCGGCACGGCTCCAGCCCGCTCAGGTTCGCACTGGTGGAAACCAGCGGTTTGCCGTATGCCAGACATAATGCTTTGACCACCGGATGATCTGTTACACGGACAGCCAGCGAGTCAAAACGGCCAGTCAGCCATTTTGGTGTGACGGGTTTTGCCGGGATCACCCAGGTAACCGGGCCCGGCCAGGAAGCAAACATCGCTTCACGCTGTTCATCTGTCAGCCGCGAGTCATCAATATACGGTTTTACCTGATCATAGTTATCAGCGATCAGAATCAGCCCTTTTTCCCACGGGCGCTGTTTCAGATCCAGCAGCGCCATCACGGCCTGCTCATTGTCCGGGTCACAACCTAGTCCAAAAACGGCTTCTGTCGGATATGCGATAACTTCGTGGTTATTCAGTGCTTTTATGATTGTGTCGAAATTTGCTGTGGTTTGATTATGATTCATCATTATTCTCATTCTGTTCTTTTTGTCGTTTTGCGCAGGCTTTACTCGCACAACTTAATCTTACGCCTGTTGATGTCCTTTTTTCCACCAGCAGCGGATAGCCACAATACTGACACTCGCCGGTAACCGGTTTACTGTTCAGTGAAAACTGACAAGCCGGATAGCGGTTACAGGCATAAAAAACTTTACCGAACCGCGACTTACGCTGAAGTAACTTACCATCATGGCACTGCGGACAGGCCACTGTTGTTTCATCCGGTGAATCAATAGATGCAATATATTCACATCCCGGAAAATTTCCGCAGCCGATAAACATTCCGTAGCGCCCCTGGCGCAGCACCAGCGTCCCCCCGCATTGCGGACACAACTGTCCATCCAGCACTTTGATGATATGTCCGTCAGTACCGGCTTTCAGCGGACGGATGTAATCACATTCCGGATAAGCAGAACAACCGAAAAAAGGACCGTGAGCACCATTGCGGATAACCAGCTCTCCGCCGCATTCCGGACAGCATTCCGCCGTTGATTTTGACATGATAATTTTACCTTACGCCGATACCGTTCAGTGATGCAGACGGATATATCCCCCGCTGACCACGGCTATTTTACCTGATAACTCCAGCTGCAGCAGTTGTGTTGTCACCTCTGTGACCGGCAGCTCACACCGTGCGGCAATGATATCCGCCGGTGTCGGTTCATCATCCACATTAATCAGCACATGTGCAAACGGCAGTTCCTCCTGTACCGGTGTGATAATCACTTCCGGTGTTTCCGGGATCGGCGGCAACGCCAGCCACTGCATATTCAGCGCGAGATGATCCGTGATATCCCCCGGTGCTGTCGCAATATAGGCACCCTGCTGCAACAACCAGTGGTTGCCCTCATACGCCGGATTACCAAGTACCGCCGGTAACGTAAATACATCCCGCCCCTGCTCCAGCGCGCATTGTGCCGTAATTAATGACCCGCTGCGCCGTCCGGCCTCAATCACAATCAGCAGTCGGCTTAGTCCGCTGATTATCCGGTTACGACGGGGAAAGTTTTTGGCCAGCGGCGGCACATCCGGAAAATATTCAGAGATAAGTGCGCCATTTTCTGTAATCTCCTCTGCCAGCGACCGGTGCTTTACAGGATAAATATGAGATAACCCGCTGCCGGATACCGCTATTGTCTTTCCGCCTGATGCCAGCGCCGCCTCATGGCAGCATCCGTCCACGCCCGCAGCCAGACCGCTGGTTATCACCAGATTGTGCTGCACAAGATGCCGGGTAAAACAGCCCGCCCACTTTTCGCCGTAATGGGTAACTGCGCGGCTGCCCACCATACTGACCTGCAGGGCAGATAACACCTCACACTGCCCTGCCACAAAAAGCACAAGCGGAGGTGAATAGATCTGCTTTAATAAAAACGGATAGTGTGGTGATGACAGGGGCAATATCATATGACCCGGTGAATCAGCCCATAAAAGTGCCGCTTTCAGCCTGGATGTATTCACATTCATAAACTGCTGACACTGTACCAGCGTGAGTCCGCACTGATGTAACTGCTGCCGGATCTCACCGTTTTTCTGTGTGCAGCTATCTGTCAGCATAGTTGCCACGCTGACAGCATGATGTGCACTTAACCGCCTGATACACGCCAGACGTAACCAAATTTCCCTTTCATCCATTGTGCCATCCTGACTGAGCCTGTGATAAAAATGCGGTGTCCGCTGCGGGCAATACTGTCAATCAGGCTGATAACTGTCTAGAATAGACATTAATTTCCATCCATTTTTTAGATAGAACACGAAAAAATCTATGGCGTTATTAACTGTATTACATTATCCCGACGAGCGGCTTCGCAAGATTGCAAAGCCGGTTGAAAAAGTCGATGCCGGCATTCAGAAGATTGTCGATGATATGTTCGAAACCATGTACGACGAAGAAGGTATTGGTCTGGCAGCCACTCAGGTTGATATCCACCAGCGCATTATCGTAATTGATGTGTCAGAAGAGCGGAATGAACGCCTGGTGCTGATCAACCCGGAACTGCTGGAAAAATCCGGAGAAGCCGGAATCGAAGAAGGTTGTTTATCGATTCCTGAGCAGCGGGCATTCGTGCCGCGTGCTGAGCACGTTAAAATCCGGGCGCTGGACTATAACGGCGAGCCTTTCGAACTGGAAACCGGTGATCTGCTGGCAATTTGTATCCAGCATGAAATGGATCACCTGGAAGGCAAATTATTTGTCGATTACCTTTCCGCTATGAAACGCCAGCGCATCCGTCAGAAAGTCGAAAAGCTGGACAGACTCAGAGCCCGGTCTTAATACCCGCAGTCTTTATCTGCCACAGACCGCAGCAGCGCACGGGCACTGTTATTGTTTGTGGCATTATTATTTTTACAGGAAAGCAACGTGTCAGATTCATTACGTATTATCTTTGCAGGAACGCCTGATTTTGCCGCACGCCACCTCGATGCTCTGATTCAGTCAGAGCATAATGTCGTTGGCGTCTTAACCATGCCGGATCGCCCTGCCGGCCGCGGGAAAAAAATCACCGCAGGCCCGGTAAAAGAACTGGCACAACAGCACGATATTCCTGTTTTCCAGCCATCCACACTGCGCAAAGAAGAAAATCATCAGTGGATACGTGACCAGCAGGCAGACATCATGATTGTCGTGGCCTACGGGATGATTTTACCGCAGGCAGTGCTGGATATTCCGCGCCTGGGATGTCTGAATGTTCATGGTTCCCTGTTACCGGCATGGCGTGGTGCAGCGCCTATCCAGCGTGCACTGTGGGCCGGTGACACCAAAACCGGCGTGACAATCATGCAGATGGATGCCGGTCTGGATACCGGCGATATGCTGTATAAAGCTGAATGTGATATCACATCAGAAGATACCAGTGCGTCACTGTATGAAAAACTCGCCGGTATCGGCCCGCAGGCGTTGTTACATACACTGTCTCTGGTATGTCAGAATGCGCTCCGCCCTGAAAAACAGGACGACTCCCTGGTCACCTATGCAGAAAAACTGAGCAAAGAAGAAGCCCGGCTGGACTGGTCTCTTTCTGCCGCACAATTAGACCGCTGTATCCGTGCCTTCAATCCGTGGCCAATCAGCTATATGGTGATTGATGAGCAGCCGGTGAAAGTCTGGCAGGCCCATGCGATTGCGGAACAGACTTCCGCAGCGCCGGGAACGGTTATCCGTGCGGACAAAAACGGCATTCAGGTTGCCACTGCAGAAGGGATCCTGAATATCACACAGTTACAGCCTGCCGGGAAAAAGCCGATGTCAGCCGCTGATATTCTGAATTCCCGCAAAGAATGGTTTACCCCGGGAAATTCACTGTAATTTTGTTTCATAACCGGCATTCCCTGCGTGGTATGCCGGTCACCCTTTCTCTTTATCGCTTGCCGGCATACCGGAATCACAATGAAAAACAGTTATAACCTACGCAGCATTGCTGCCCGTATCATCAGCCAGGTCCTGGATCAGGGACAATCACTCAGCGCACTTCTGCCTGAATATCAGCGGGATATCAACCCGAAAGATAAAGCATTACTGCAGGAATTATGTTTTGGTGTGATGCGGGTACTGCCGGAGCTCGAATGGTACAGCCAGCAACTGATGGCAAAACCGCTGACCGGTAAGCAGCGGGTACTGCATTATCTGATTCTGGTCGGTTTTTATCAGCTCCGCTATACACGGATCCCGGCACACGCTGCGCTCTCCGAGACGGTTAACGGTGCTGTTGTACTGAAAAAACCACAGCTGAAGGGACTGATTAACGGGGTGCTGCGTCAGTTCCAGCGTCAGGAGCAGGTGCTGTCCGAACGTTTTGCCAATAATGAAAGCCGCTGGCTGCATCCGAAATGGCTGCTGTCGCGGATTCAGGCGGCATATCCTGACAACTGGGAAGCCGTTATTACGGCAAATAATGAAAAACCGCCGATGTGGCTGCGGGTTAACCGTAACCATCACTCCGCTCAGGAATATCAGGCGCTGCTGGCAGAAAAGGATATTGAAACCTTTTATAATCCGGCATATCCCGATGCACTGCGTCTGGCAACGCCCTGCCCGGTCACTGATCTGCCGGGATTTGCGGATGGCTGGGTCACAGTGCAGGACAGTTCCGCGCAGGGCTGTGCATTACTGCTTGATCCGCAGAATGATGAGACTATTTTAGACTTGTGCGCGGCACCCGGCGGGAAAACCACCCACATTCTGGAGATAGCACCTCGTGCTCATGTCATGGCTGTTGATGTGGATAAACAGCGTTTAACCCGGGTTAATGAGAATTTACAACGACTTAAACAAAACGCGGTGGTGAAAACCGGTGACGGCCGTTATCCGGAACAGTGGGCAGAATCTCAGATATTCGATCGCATTTTGCTGGATGCACCTTGCTCCGCGACCGGCGTTATCCGCCGTCATCCGGATATCAAATGGCTGCGCCGTGATAATGACATCAACGAGCTGGCTGCGCTGCAACGGGAAATTCTGGACGCTGTCTGGCCTTATCTCAAACCCGGCGGCACACTGGTCTATGCAACCTGCTCGGTATTACCGGAAGAAAATATTCATCAGATAAATAATTTTCTCTCTTCGCACCGTGATGCTGTATTAACCGATACACCGGCAACAGGCTACCAAATGCTGCCGGATGCGCAGAGCGGAGACGGATTTTTTTACGCTAAACTGGTTAAACAGGCACTTCCTGCCTGATAAACAACCCGGACGATCATTTATATGAAAATTATTATTCTCGGTGCCGGTCAGGTCGGCGGCACACTGGCAGAAAACTTAGTGGATGAAAACAACGATATTACTGTTGTGGATACCAACCCGGACAGGCTGCGTCAGTTACAGGATAAATTCGATCTCCGGGTAATAAACGGAGCCGGCTCTCATCCGCGGGTACTGCGGGAAGCCGGTGCAGAAGATGCGGATATGCTCGTCGCAGTGACCAACTCCGATGAAACCAATATGATCGCCTGCCAGGTTGCATACACCCTGTTCAATACGCCGAATAAGATCGCCCGTATCCGATCTTCTGAATATGTCCGGGAAGCTGATAAATTATTTTTACCGGAAGCGATCCCGATCGATCACCTGATCGCTCCTGAGCAGTTAGTGATCGACAGCATCTATAAACTGATCCAGTATCCCGGTGCCCTTCAGGTTGTGAACTTTGCCGAAGGCCGTGTCAGTATTGTCGCCGTGAAAGCTTATTACGGCGGATCGCTGGTCGGAAACGCCCTTTCCAGCCTGCGCGAGCATATGCCGCATATTGAAACACGGGTTGTAGCCATCTTCCGTCAGGACAGACCGATTCGTCCTCAGGGTTCAACCATCATCGAAGCCGGTGATGAAGTATTCTTTGTCGCCGCATCCGAGCATATCCGTGCGGTAATGAGTGAACTACAGCGTCTGGAAAAACCGTATAAGCGGATCATGATTGTCGGCGGCGGGAACGTCGGCGCCGGTCTGGCACTGCGTATCGAGAAAGACTATAACGTCAAACTGATCGAGCACAACGCCAACCGGGCAACTGATCTCGCAGAGCTGCTGCATGACACCATTGTTTTTTATGGAGATGCATCTGATCAGGAATTATTAGCAGAAGAACATATTGAGCAGGTTGATGTCTTTATTGCCCTGACCAACGATGACGAAGCCAATATTATGTCCGCGATGCTTGCCAAGCGTATGGGTGCCAAAAAAGCAATGGTACTCATCCAGCGCAGTGCCTATGTGGATCTGGTTCAGGGGGGTGTGATTGATATCGCTATCTCCCCGCAGCAGGCCACCATTTCTGCATTACTCGGTCATGTGCGTAAGGCAGATATTGTCAGTGTCTCCTCGCTGCGCCGTGGTGTTGCGGAGGCCATTGAGGCAATTGCACATGGCGATGAAAATACCTCAAAAGTCGTCGGTCGCAAAATTGCCGATATTAAGCTGCCGCCGGGTACTATTATTGGTGCGATTGTCAGAGATGAGCAGGTGATTATTGCGAATGACGAGCACAGTATTGAACAGGGAGACCATGTCGTGCTGTTCATTACAGACAAACGCCACGTACCCGAGGTGGAGAAGCTCTTCCAGCCAAGTCCGTTCTTCTTATAAATAAGTACTTAATATTTTGATAGTAAATACTATTGATTTATACTTGAGAATGACAACTTGTTAACATTTTGGGTAAGGAAAAGGGTATGAGCTTCATAAAAGAGTTTCGTGAATTTGCGATGCGCGGCAATGTCGTTGATATGGCTGTCGGTATCATTATCGGTGCGGCATTCGGCAAAATTGTGTCCTCATTAGTTGCTGATGTCATCATGCCACCACTCGGTTTAGTTATCGGCGGGATCGACTTCAAGCAATTTGCCGTTGTGCTGCGGGAAGCCAGCGGAGATGTGCCTGCTGTTGTACTGAACTATGGTGTATTCCTGCAAACCGTTTTTGATTTCGTTATCGTCGCATTTGCTATCTTCATTGCCATCAAAATGCTGAATAAATTACGCCGCGAACAGGCCGAAGCTCCCGCTGCGCCACCGGCACCATCAGCAGAAGAAACATTACTGACTGAAATCCGTGATTTATTGAAAGAACAAAAGAAATAATAAACTAAAAGGCCAGTAGTAAAAGATTATCTAATCGCTTACTACTGGCCTCCCGGTAACCTGCCTTGTTGTGTTTTTCTTTTCGGTTGTAACTCCCTTTGCCTTTCTTATTTTTTTCTACTCTCTGCCGGAACAGCGGATCGGATAGCAGTGCTTCCAGGGCGTTATCTTGTATTACGCCGCGCTTGTGAGCATATTTTGTCATAGTAACCTCATTGATTATGTTTACTCTCTTTTTGTGAACAGCCACAGGGTTCTGTTGCGCCTTGTTCCAGGATCTCCAGGATGGTGCATTGTGAACTGACATGTGCCGTTCCGCAACAGGCATCACTCAGCATTTTCAGGGAATCCCGCATTCGCTGCATTTCAACTAACTTTGTTTCCACATCTTTCAGCCGATCATCCACAATTTGCTTTGATTCACGGCAGGTGTGATGTTCAGGATCAACCCGGATCGATAACAGTTCGGTGATCGCTTCCAGTGTAAACCCTAATTGTTTTGCATAGCGGATAAAACGCAGCCGGTGCAGATCCTGCTCAGTATACAAACGATAGCCGCCATCCGTCCGGGCCTGATGATCCATCATGCCCTGTTTTTCATAAAAACGGATTGTATCCGGTGTCACTTCTGCAAGTTTTGCTAACTGACCAATTCGGTACATCGGCAACCTCCTGACATCATCTGGCCTGAAGCCATCATATCAGAATAGTAAAATGTTGTATGTCATTGGCAGAGATATGGGGATGAGGAGTTTAACTTCAAGGGCAGGATTAACAGAAATAAAAAAACCGGGTAAAAACCCGGTTTTTTTACGCAGTAACAGATTACTCTGCTGCTGCTTCAGTCTGGGATTCAGCGCGGTCAACAAGCTCAATGTAAGCCATTGGAGCATTGTCACCAGCACGGAAACCACATTTCAGAATGCGGGTGTAACCACCTGCACGCTGAGCGAAACGTGGTCCCAGCTCGTTGAACAGTTTTGCCACGATTTCGTTATCACGAGTACGGGCGAATGCTAAACGACGGTTAGCAACGCTATCCGTTTTAGCCAGGGTAATCAACGGCTCAACAACGCGACGCAGTTCTTTTGCCTTAGGCAAAGTCGTCTTGATAATTTCGTGACGAACTAAAGAACCGGCCATGTTACGAAACATAGCTTGGCGATGGCTGCTGTTGCGGTTCAATTGACGACCACTCATACGATGGCGCATGACCTTATCCTTCTCAGTAAAACCTTAACCTGTGATCTTATTCGTCAGCAATACTTGCCGGCGGCCAATTTTCCAGACGCATGCCCAGAGATAAGCCGCGAGATGCCAGAACGTCCTTAATTTCAGTAAGCGATTTCTTACCGAGGTTAGGGGTTTTGAGCAACTCAACTTCTGTACGCTGTACCAGATCACCGATGTAGTGGATTGCTTCTGCCTTGAGACAGTTAGCAGAGCGGACAGTCAATTCGAGATCGTCTACTGGGCGCAGTAAAATCGGATCGAATTCTGGTTTTTCTTCTTTCACTTCCGGCTGACGAACATCACGTAAGTCAACGAAAGCTTCCAGTTGTTCGGCCAGAATGGTTGCCGCACGACGAATTGATTCTTCTGGATCAATCGTGCCGTTGGTTTCCATTTCGATAACCAATTTATCCAAATCGGTACGCTGCTCAACACGTGCTGCTTCAACATTGTAAGCAATACGCTCAACTGGGCTGTAGCACGCGTCTACTAACAGACGACCGATTGGGCGCTCATCTTCTTCCGAATGAATTCGGGCAGAAGCAGGAACATAACCACGACCACGCTGAACTTTGATGCGCATATTAATAGATGCGCCTTCGTCAGTGAGATGGCAAATTACATGCTCCGGCTTGACGATTTCAACATCACCGTCATGGATGATGTCGGCTGCAGTCACAGGGCCAATGCCAGATTTATTCAGAGTTAAGATGACTTCATCTTTTCCCTGAAGTTTTACCGCCAGCCCTTTCAGGTTGAGCAGAATTTCCAGGATATCTTCCTGTACACCTTCTTTAGTGCTGTACTCATGGAGTACACCATCAATCTCAACCTCAGTTACCGCACAACCCGGCATAGACGAAAGCAGAATACGGCGCAGTGCGTTACCCAGAGTATGGCCAAAGCCACGCTCTAATGGTTCAAGGGTCACCTTGGCGTGCGTCGAACTGATTTGCTCGATATCAACCAGGCGCGGTTTAAGAAACTCTGTCACAGAACCCTGCATTGTGTCCTCTCTTTGGTGCTAAGCCTTACTTAGAGTAAAGCTCGACGATCAGGTGCTCGTTAATATCAGCAGAAAGGTCAGTACGCTCAGGAATACGTTTGAACACACCTTCCATTTTCGCAGCATCAACTTCCAACCAAGTTGGTTTTTCACGCTGCTCAGCCAGCTCTAAAGCAGCCTTAATACGAGACTGTTTTTTCGCTTTTTCACGAATGCTGATTACGTCGTTAGGGGAAACCTGATAAGAAGCAATGTTTACAACACGGCCATTTACCATGACAGCTTTGTGGCTGACGATCTGACGTGCTTCTGCGCGGGTAGCGCCAAAGCCCATACGATAAATAACGTTGTCTAAACGACCTTCCAGCAGAGACAGCAGGTTTTCACCTGTGTTGCCTTTCAGACGAGTTGCTTCTTTATAGTAGTTACGGAACTGACGTTCCAGCACGCCGTACATACGACGAACTTTTTGTTTTTCACGTAACTGAACACCATAATCAGACAGACGCGGTTTACGGGCGCCGTGCTGGCCTGGTGCTTGATCTAATTTACACTTGGTGTCAATCGCGCGAACACCAGACTTCAGGAAGAGGTCTGTTCCTTCGCGACGGCTCAGCTTGAGCTTCGGACCCAAATATCTAGCCATTTTCTTTCTCCAACTATCCTAAAAAACGTGAGGGCGATTAGACGCGACGTTTTTTCGGAGGACGACAACCGTTATGAGGGATCGGAGTCACATCAGTAATGTTAGTGATGCGGAAACCAGCCGCGTTTAATGCGCGAACGGTTGACTCACGGCCAGGACCAGGTCCTTTAACCATAACTTCCAGATTCTTAATACCGTACTCTTTCACAGCCTCTGCGCAACGTTCTGCTGCAACCTGTGCTGCGAATGGAGTTGATTTACGAGAACCACGGAAACCGGAACCACCGGCAGTTGCCCAACCTAATGCGTTACCCTGACGGTCAGTAATGGTAACGATTGTGTTGTTGAAAGAAGCATGGATATGAGCCACACCGTCAGAGACTTGTTTTCTTACACGCTTACGTGCACGAACAGGTGCTTTTGCCATTATAAGATTCCCCGATTATTTCTTGATCGGCTTACGCGGACCCTTACGGGTACGTGCGTTAGTCTTCGTACGCTGACCGCGTACCGGAAGACCACGACGATGGCGTAAACCACGATAGCAACCAATGTCCATAAGACGTTTGATGCTGAGGGTCACTTCACGGCGCAGGTCACCTTCTACAACGTATTTAGCAACTTCGTCACGCAGTTGGTCGATTTGCTCTTCAGACAGCTCACTGATCTTAACATCTTCAGCAATACCCGTTGCTTTACAGATAGCCTGTGAACGGGTTAAGCCGATGCCGAAAATTGCAGTTAATGCAATAACAGCATGTTTATGATCAGGAATGTTAATGCCTGCTATACGGGCCACTATGCACTCCTAAAAATTTTGGGGTAATACTGATCTGAAAAGCCCGTTTTCAGGATACTCAAACAGTAGAACCACGTTTAATAAAAAGATTGGCTGGCTAATTTAGCCAGCTCAATCCAACTTTGCAAGAAAAATATGCTTTTTATTAGCCTTGACGCTGTTTATGCTTAGGCTCAGCACTGCAAATCACGCGCACGACACCGTGACGCTTAACGATTTTGCAGTTACGGCATAATTTCTTGACGGAAGCACGAACTTTCATTTTTACTCTCCGTAACTTCTAAAGCAAACCGAATTAACGGTTATAACCTTTGAGGTTTGCTTTTTTCAATGCAGACTCGTACTGACTTGACATCATCAGAGTTTGCACTTGAGCCATAAAGTCCATGATGACCACAACCACGATTAAGAGGGAAGTACCACCAAAGTAGAAAGGTACTTTCATTGCGTCACGCATGAACTCCGGGATTAGGCAGATAAAGGTAATATATAACGCGCCAACTAAAGTTAAACGAGTCATTACTTTATCGATGTACTTGGCCGTTTGCTCTCCCGGACGAATTCCTGGTACAAATGCACCGGACTTCTTCAGGTTATCTGCTGTTTCTCTTGGATTAAATACCAGTGCGGTATAGAAGAAACAGAAGAATATGATTGCAGAGGCATAAAGTAACACATAGAGCGGCTGGCCTGGCTGCAGATACATAGAAATTGTCGTCAGCCAATCCCAGCCAGTACCATCACCGAACCAAGATGCAATTGTACCAGGGAACAGGATAATACTGGAAGCGAAAATCGCAGGAATTACACCCGCCATATTCACTTTCAACGGTAAGTGTGTACTTTGTGCCGCGTAAACACGGCGGCCTTGCTGACGTTTGGCATAGTTAACGACGATACGACGCTGACCACGCTCCATAAAGACAACAAAGCAAGTAACCGCAAATACCAAGACTGCAACCAATAGCAACAGGAGGAAGTGCAGTTCGCCTTGACGAGCTTGCTCAATGGTATGGCCAATCGCTGACGGAAGACCCGCAACAATACCGGCGAAGATAATGATCGAAATACCGTTACCGATACCACGTTCAGTAATCTGCTCACCCAGCCACATCAGGAACATAGTCCCTGTCACCAAACTCACAACAGCCGTGAAGTAGAATGCAAAGCCGGGGTTAATAACCAAGCCCTGCATACCAGGCATATTCGGTAAGCCCATCGCGATACCAACAGACTGGAACACCGCGAGGACTAACGTACTATACCGGGTGTACTGGCTAATCTTACGACGACCAGCTTCCCCTTCTTTCTTAATCTCCGCCAGACGCGGGTTCACCACGCTCAGCAGCTGGATAATAATCGATGCAGAAATGTACGGCATGATACCCAGCGCAAAGATTGAAGCACGACTCAACGCACCACCAGAGAACATGTTAAACATCTCAATGATGGTGCCTTGTTGTTGTTCGAGCAATTTCGCAAGAACAGTGGCATCAATACCAGGGATAGGAATGAAAGAGCCAATACGGAAAACAATCAGTGCGCCGAGCACAAACAGTAAACGACGCTTTAACTCACCTATTCCGCCTTTAGCACTTTGGAAATCTGTACCTGGTTGCTTTGCCATCTGTTACTTATTCCTCGATTTTACCGCCAGCAGCTTCGATAACAGCACGAGCGCCTTTAGTAACACGCAGGCCGCGTACAGTAACTGCACGAGTCAGTTCACCAGACAGGAACACTTTCGCGTACTCAATCTGTGGACCAATAACGTTTGCGGCTTTCAATACATTAAGATCGATAACATCGCCTTCGATCAGCTGAAGATCAGATAAACGGATCTCAGCAGTGACCATCGCTTTACGTGAAGTAAAGCCGAATTTTGGCAGACGACGATATAAAGGCATCTGGCCACCTTCAAACCCACGACGTACGCCACCGCCAGAACGAGAGCTCTGACCTTTGTGACCACGACCTGCGGTTTTACCGAGACCGGAACCAATACCACGACCTACACGTTTTGGTGCGTGTTTAGCACCTGCTGCCGGAGACAGAGTATTTAATTGCATCTGTTACTCCTCAACTTTAACCATATAGGAAATACGATTAACCATACCACGGACCGCTGGTGTATCTTCGCGTTCTACAGTGTGGCCAATATGACGCAGACCTAAACCGACCAGAGTTGCCTTGTGTTTTGGCAGACGGCCGATTGAGCTGCGGGTTTGTGTAATTTTAATTGTCTTAGCCATGGTCCATTACCCCAGAATTTCTTCGACGGATTTACCACGCTTAGCTGCAACCATTTCCGGAGACTTCATGCTGTCTAAAGCATCCAGTGTTGCACGAACAACGTTAATTGGGTTCGTGGAACCATAAGTTTTAGCCAGGACGTTACGAACACCGGCAACTTCAAGAACAGCACGCATTGCACCACCGGCAATAATACCGGTACCTTCGTGAGCAGGCTGCATAAACACGCGGGAACCGGTGTGTGTGCCTTTCACTGGGTGGAATAATGTGCCGTTGTTAAGTGCAACGGTTTTCATGTTGCGACGGGCTTTTTCCATCGCTTTCTGGATTGCTGCCGGAACTTCGCGTGCTTTGCCGTAACCAAAACCAACGCGGCCGTTGCCATCACCCACTACAGTCAGTGCGGTGAAGCTAAAGATACGACCACCTTTAACGGTTTTAGATACGCGGTTTACCGCGATCAGCTTTTCCTGCAGTTCGCCAGCCTGTTTTTCGATGTGTGCCATCTTACACCTCTACCTTAGAACTGTAGGCCAGCTTCACGGGCAGCATCTGCCAGTGCCTGGACTCGACCATGATATTGGAAACCTGAACGGTCAAAGGATACTGCTTTAATTCCTTTTTCCAGTGCGCGCTCAGCAATAGCTTTACCTACTGCAACTGCGGCATCTTTGTTTCCGGTGTATTTAACTTGTTCGCTGATAGCTTTTTCAACAGTAGAAGCGGCCACCAACGTTTCAGAACCGTTTGGTGCAATAACCTGCGCATAGATATGGCGAGGGGTACGATGTACCACCAGGCGGGTTGCACCCAGTTCCATAAGCTTGCGGCGTGCGCGGGTCGCACGACGGATACGAGCTGCTTTCTTATCCATAGTGTTACCTTACTTCTTCTTAGCCTCTTTAATACGCACGACTTCGTCGGCGTAGCGAATACCTTTACCTTTGTAAGGTTCAGGGCGACGATAGGCGCGTAAGTCTGCTGCGATCTGACCAATAACCTGCTTATCAGCACCTTTCAGTACGATTTCAGTTTGGGTCGGACATTCAGCAGTAACGCCAGCCGGCAGTTTGTGCTCTACCGGGTGAGAGAAACCTACAGACAGGTTTACCACATCACCTTTAACGGCTGCACGATAACCAACACCTACCAGTTGCAGCTTCTTAGAGAAGCCTTCGGTAACACCAACAACCATAGCGTTAACCAGTGCACGAGTTGTACCAGCCTGTGCCCATGCGTCGGTATAACCGTCACGCGGACCAAAGGTTAACTGGTTGTCTGCATGTTTAACTTCTACAGCGTTGTGGATATTACGGCTCAGCTCGCCGTTTTTACCCTTAATCGAAATAACCTGACCGTTGAGTTTTACCTCTACGCCGGCAGGAATGACGACGGGTGCTTTTGCCACACGAGACATTCTTTCCTCCCGAATTATGCTACGTAGCAGAGAATCTCGCCACCAAGACCAGCCTGGCGAGCTGCACGATCAGTCATTACACCTTTAGATGTAGAAACAACTGCGATACCCAGACCTGCCATAACTTGTGGCAGTTCGTCTTTGCGCTTATAAATACGCAGACTTGGGCGGCTTACGCGCTGGATGCTTTCTACAACAGCCTTGCCCTGGAAATACTTAAGAGTCAGTTCCAGTTCCGGCTTGATGTCGCCTTCGATTTTAAAATCTTCAATATAACCTTCTTCCTTCAGCACGTTGGCAATTGCCACTTTCAGCTTGGAGGAAGGCATGGTGACCGCAACTTTGTTCGCGGCCTGACCGTTACGGATACGGGTCAGCATATCCGCGATGGGATCTTGCATGCTCATCTGTCTTTACTCCCGTGATTCAATATGGTGACAATTACCAGCTAGCTTTCTTAAGGCCCGGGATTTCACCGCGCATAGCGGCTTCACGGACTTTAATACGGCTTAAGCCAAACTTCCGCAGAAAACCGTGTGGACGCCCGGTTTGGCGGCAACGGTTACGCTGACGGGAAGGACTGGAATCACGTGGCAGAGATTGAAGCTTCAGAACAGCATCCCAACGATCGTCATCTGATGCGTTGACATCGGAGATGGTAGCTTTCAGTTCTGCGCGTTTTGCGAAGAATTTCTCAGCTAATTTTGCACGTTTTACATCACGTGCTTTCATAGATTTCTTAGCCATGAATACCCTGCCTTACTTGCGAAACGGGAAGTTAAACGCTGATAACAGTGCGCGACCTTCATCATCAGATTTCGCGGTGGTGGTGATAGTAATATCAAGACCACGAACACGATCCACTTTATCGTAATCGATTTCAGGGAAGATGATTTGTTCACGTACGCCCATGCTGTAGTTACCGCGACCATCGAAAGACTTAGCGGACAAGCCACGGAAGTCACGAATACGTGGTACAGCAATAGAAATCAGTCGCTCAAAGAACTCCCACATGCGTTCGCCACGCAGAGTTACTTTACAGCCGATTGGATAGCCCTGGCGGATTTTGAAGCCTGCAACAGATTTGCGTGCTTTGGTGATCAATGGTTTCTGACCAGAGATTGCTGCTAAGTCAGCTGCTGCGTTATCCAGCAGTTTTTTATCAGCAATTGCTTCACCAACACCCATATTCAGGGTGATCTTCTCGACCCGAGGGACTTGCATGACAGAATTGTAGTTAAACTGAGTCATCAGTTGTTTAACTACTTCGTCTTTGTAGTAATCATGCAGTTTCGCCATCGTATACTCCAAAAATTACTTGATAGTTTCGCTGTTAGACTTGAAGAAACGGACTTTTTTGCCGTCTTCGAATCTAAAACCTACACGGTCAGCCTTGCCGGTTGCCGCATTGAAGATTGCAACGTTAGAAACCTGAATTGCAGCTTCTTTTTCAACGATGCCACCTGGTTGATTCAGGGCCGGAACCGGCTTCTGATGTTTCTTAACCAGATTGATACCTTCAACGATAACTTTACCAGAAGAAAGAACCTGTTTTACTTTACCGCGCTTACCTTTATCTTTGCCGGTCAGCACGATAATTTCGTCATCACGACGGATTTTCGCTGCCATAGTTCCGCTCCTTAGAGTACTTCAGGTGCCAGTGAGATAATTTTCATAAACTTCTCGTTACGAAGTTCACGAGTTACCGGCCCAAAAATACGCGTACCGATAACTTGCTCGCTGTTATTGTTTAACAATACACAAGCGTTGCTATCGAAGCGAATGACAGAACCGTCAGGGCGACGTACACCCTTCTTGGTGCGCACCACTACTGCCTTCAGAACATCACCTTTTTTTACTTTACCGCGCGGAATTGCTTCCTTGATGGTAATTTTGATAATGTCGCCTACAGCTGCGTAGCGACGGTGCGAGCCACCTAGAACCTTGATACACATTACGCGACGTGCACCGGAGTTATCGGCCACGTTCAGCATAGTCTGTTCTTGGATCATTTTAGTGCTCCGCTAAATGTCAACTACTACTGAGCCACTCTTACTAAAAAGAGAGGCCGTCCAAATACCCATATTACGAGGGCGCGGCATTATAACACCACATCTTCGTTATGGATAGAAAAAAATAAACGGCTCTAAAGCCGAGCCGTTTATTCTACATCAGAAAGCGGTGCTATTACAGTACAGCTTTCTCTACGACGCGAACCAGGGTCCAGGACTTAGTCTTAGACAGTGGACGGGTTTCGCGGATTTCTACCACGTCACCGATACCACATTCATTGTTCTCGTCATGTACGTGCAGTTTAGTCGTACGACGGATGAACTTACCATACAGAGGGTGTTTCACCATACGCTCGATAGTCACAACGATGGATTTCTCCATTTTGTCACTAACAACACGACCTTGCAGAGTACGGATTTTATCGGTCATTACGCACCCGCCTTCTCAGTCAATAAAGTCTTAACACGTGCAATATTACGACGCACTTGTTTTAACAGATGAGACTGTTGTAACTGGCCGCTTGCCGCTTGCATACGCAGGTTAAATTGTTCGCGCAGCAGGTTCAGCAGCTCAGTGTTCAGCTCTTCAACGCTTTTTTCGCGCAGCTCTTTCGCTTTCATTACATCACCGTCTTAGTTACAAAGGTGGTTTTGATAGGCAGTTTAGCTGCTGCCAGCTTGAATGCTTCACGAGCAAGCTCTTCCGATACGCCGTCCATTTCATACAGGACTTTACCCGGCTGGATTAAGGCAACCCAATACTCCACGTTACCTTTACCTTTACCCATACGCACTTCAAGAGGCTTTTCAGTGATAGGTTTGTCCGGGAACACACGGATCCAGATTTTACCCTGACGCTTAACTGCACGGGTCATAGCACGACGTGCTGCTTCGATCTGACGTGCGGTCAGACGACCACGACCAACAGCTTTCAGACCATAAGTGCCGAAGCTCACATCCGCGCCTGCTGCCAGACCGCGGTTACGGCCTTTGTGCACTTTACGGAATTTTGTACGCTTTGGTTGTAACATTCAGCGACTCTCCTTTACTTACGGCCTTTACGCTGCTGTTTTTTAGGTTGAGCAGCCGGTTTTTCCGCCTGTTCAACTGCAGCCATGCCACCCAGAATCTCACCTTTGAAGATCCACACTTTCACACCGATAACACCATAAGTAGTCTGAGCTTCAGAGGTGTTGTAATCGATGTCTGCACGCAGGGTATGCAGAGGCACACGGCCTTCGCGATACCACTCAGTACGTGCGATTTCAGCACCGCCTAAACGACCGCTGACTTCGACTTTGATACCTTTAGCGCCTAAACGCATAGCATTCTGTACCGCACGCTTCATAGCACGACGGAACATAACACGACGTTCCAGCTGTGAAGTGATGCTGTCAGCAACTAATTTTGCGTCCAGTTCAGGTTTACGTACTTCGGCAATATTGATCTGCGCAGGAACGCCAGCGATATCTGAAACGCTTTTGCGCAGTTTTTCAACGTCTTCACCTTTCTTACCGATAACGATGCCAGGGCGCGCAGTGTGAATAGTCACACGGATGCTCTTAGCAGGACGCTCGATAACGATGCGTGAAACTGACGCTTTTTCCAGTTCTTTAGTTAAGTACTTACGTACTTTAAAGTCGCTGTCCAGGTTGTCAGCGAATTCTTTGGTGTTCGCAAACCAGGTAGAGTTCCAAGGTTTAACAATACCCAGGCGAATACCATTTGGATTTACTTTCTGACCCATTGCTAGTCTCCAGGTATCAGCGATCGGACACAACCACAGTGATGTGGCTGGTGCGCTTAAGAATACGATCTGCACGACCTTTGGCACGAGGCATGATGCGCTTCATGGTTGGGCCGTCGTCAACGAAAATTTTCGCTACTTTCAGATCATCGATGTCAGCGCCATCGTTGTGTTCTGCGTTAGCAATAGCAGACTCCAGGACTTTCTTCACTAAACCAGCAGCTTTCTTGTTGGTAAAGGTTAAAATTTCCAGAGCTTGCGACACTTTCTTACCGCGGATCAGGTCAGCCACCAGGCGAACCTTCTGAGCAGAAGAACGAGCGTGGCGATGCATAGCAATAGTTTCCATCTCTTCCTCCTACCTTATTTCTTTTTGGCTTTTTTATCAGCCGCATGGCCGCGATAAGTACGGGTCGGCGCGAATTCACCCAGTTTGTGACCAACCATTTCGTCGGTAACGTAAACCGGAACATGCTGACGACCATTATGGACAGCGATGGTCAAACCGATCATGTTAGGAAAGATCGTTGAACGACGGGACCAAGTCTTAACAGGCTTTTTGTCACCGCTTTCCACCGCTTTCTCTACCTTCTTCAGCAAGTGCAGGTCAATAAAAGGACCTTTCTTGAGAGAACGTGGCATGGCTTATCCTCTAATTATTTCTTAGTACGACGATGAACGATGAAGTGTTCAGTGCGTTTGTTTTTACGAGTCTTCTTACCTTTGGTCTGAACGCCCCATGGTGTTACAGGGTGTTTACCAAAGTTACGACCTTCACCACCACCATGTGGGTGGTCTACCGGGTTCATCGCAGTACCGCGAACGGTAGGGCGAATACCACGCCAGCGGCTTGCACCGGCTTTACCCAGAACGCGCAGCATGTGTTCAGCGTTACCCACTTCACCTAAAGTCGCGCGGCAGTCTGAAGGAACTTTACGCATTTCACCGGAACGCAGACGAATAGTGACATAAGCACCATCACGCGCAACGATCTGAACGTAAGTACCGGCAGAACGTGCCAGCTGGCCGCCTTTACCTGGTTTCATTTCTACGTTATGAACAGTAGAACCAACCGGGATGTTGCGCATTGGCAGAGCGTTACCCGCTTTGATTGCAGCATCAACACCAGACTGGATTTGATCACCAGCTTTCAGGCCTTTAGGAGCCAGAATATAACGGCGTTCACCGTCTTTGTATAATACCAGAGCAATATTTGCTGAACGGTTTGGATCATATTCCAGACGTTCTACAACAGCCGGGATACCGTCTTTGTTACGTTTAAAGTCAACAATACGGTAATTTTGCTTGTGACCACCACCAATATGACGGGTAGTGATACGGCCATTGTTGTTACGACCACCAGACTTGTTGTTTTTCTCAAGCAGTGGTGCGTAAGGTTTGCCCTTGTGAAGCTCAGGGTTAACCACTTTAACGACGTGGCGACGGCCCGGAGACGTAGGTTTACATTTAACAATTGCCATTGTTCTTTACTCCTCCGACTTACTCAGCGCCGCCGACGAAGTCCAGATTCTGGCCTTCCTGCAGGGTGACGTAAGCTTTTTTCCAGTCGCTACGACGACCGAAACGCTGACCGTGGCGCTTCACTTTGCCTTTAACCAGCAGAGTGTTAACACCTTCAACTTTGACTTCGAACAGTTTTTCAACTGCAGCTTTGATTTCAGCTTTAGTCGCGTCTTTAGCAACTTTGAGCACGATGGTATTGGTTTTTTCCATCGCGGTAGACGCTTTTTCAGATACATGCGGCGCGCGCAGTACTTTCAGCAGACGTTCTTCACGGATCATGCCAGCATCTCCTCAACTTGCTTAACTGCTTCAGCAGTCATCACTACTTTACCGAACGCGATCAGACTGACCGGATCGATTGCAGTGACATCACGCACATCAACCTTGTACAGGTTGCGAGCTGCTAAGAACAGGTTCTCATCAACTTCGTGAGTGATAATCATCACGTCTTCCAGAGCCATATCTTTCAATTTCTGTACCAGCAGCTTGGTTTTAGGTGCTTCTACAGCAAATTTTTCGACAATGATCAGACGATCCTGACGTACCAGTTCGGACAGGATGCTTTTCAGCGCGCCGCGGTACATCTTTTTGTTAACTTTTTGACTGTGGTCCTGTGGTTTCGCTGCGAAAGTGATACCACCAGAGCGCCAGATTGGGCTCTTAACTGAACCAGAGCGGGCACGACCAGTGCCTTTTTGACGCCATGGTTTTTTACCTGACCCAGTAACTTCAGCACGAGTTTTCTGAGCACGTGTACCTTGACGAGCACCAGCTGCATACGCAACAACTACTTGATGGACAAGCGCTTCATTGAAATCACGCCCGAAGGTAGTTTCGGAAACAGTCAGCGCGCTTTGCGCGTCTTTCATTACCAATTCCATTCCTATCTCCTCGACGTTAAGCCTTGACAGCTGGTTTAACAATCAGGTTGCTACCGGTTGCACCCGGGACAGCACCTTTTACCAGCAGCAGGTTACGTTCAGCGTCAACGCGAACGACATCCAGGCTCTGAACGGTTACACGTTCGTTACCCAGTTGACCTGCCATTTTCTTGCCTTTAAATACCTTACCCGGAGTCTGGTTCTGACCGATAGAACCCGGAACACGGTGAGACAAGGAGTTACCGTGAGTAGCATCCTGAGTACGGAAGTTCCAGCGCTTTACAGTACCGGCGAAGCCCTTACCTTTAGATGTACCAGTAACGTCAACTTTCTTAACGTCAGCGAAAATTTCAACGCTGATGTTCTGGCCAACAGTGAACTCTTCACCTTCTGACAGGCGGAATTCACGTAACAGGCGACCAGCTTCAACACCAGCTTTTGCGAAATGTCCTGCTTCAGGTTTGTTCACGCGGTTAGCTTTTTTGCTGCCGGTGGTAACCTGAATAGCACGATAACCGTCAGTTTCGTCAGATTTAACCTGAGTAACGCGGTTATTTTCGATTTCGATAACAGTAACAGGGATTGACACACCTTCTTCAGTGAAGATGCGGGTCATACCCACTTTTTTACCGACTAAACCAATCATTGTTTCAACCTCTCAATCAATTGATACCTGATTAACCCAGGCTGATCTGCACGTCAACGCCGGCAGCCAGATCCAGACGCATCAGAGCATCAACGGTTTTTTCAGTTGGCTCAACGATGTCAACCAGACGTTTGTGAGTGCGAATTTCGTACTGATCGCGCGCATCTTTGTTGACGTGCGGAGAGATCAGAACGGTAAAACGCTCTTTACGGGTCGGCAGCGGGATAGGACCACGAACTTGCGCACCAGTGCGCTTAGCAGTCTCTACGATTTCCGCAGTTGATTGATCGATCAGACGATGATCAAAAGCTTTAAGGCGGATACGGATTCTTTGGTTCTGCATGAGACCAGAGCTCCAACTATTTTATAAACGTAAAAAATTACTCCTCGCACCCATTTCGATTGACGGGGGAGTGTAATCGTTCTCGATGTAATCCCCATATCGGGGATATTTTCATGAACAGCTAAAAAACATACTGTTCAATGCTGGTATCAACCAGGCTTGCACAATTGGCAAGCCCGCGCATTATACGTGAATGAGCCCTGAAAGCAAGCCGCAAACCGGGATTTGTGCAAATTATCTCCGGCGCCATGACAAAAAATCAGAAAAGAAAAAACCGCCGCGGGTTTCCCTGCCGGCGGTTCTGCACATTGCTTACTTCAGTGATTATTTCTCTGTTCTTTATTCTGTGTCTGCATCCGCCATCTGCGCCTGCTGATAATTTTGCAGGCCCACACGGGCTATCAGATCCAGCTGGGTTTCCAGCCAGTCGATATGAGACTCCTCTTCCGCCAGAATTTTTATCATTAAATCACGACTGACATAATCATGTTTGGAATCGGCATAGGCAATGGCTTCGCGTAAATCTTTGGCGCCGTCCAGTTCCAGCTGAAGGTCAGACTTCAGCATTTCTTCAACATCTTCGCCGATATGAAGTTTGCCGAGATCCTGAAGGTTCGGGATCCCTTCCAGAAATAAGATACGCTCAATGTATTCATCAGCGTGTTTCATCTCATCAATGGATTCTTCATATTCTTTGTTGTTGAGTTTAATCAGACCCCAGTTTTTGAACATACGGGCATGCAGAAAATACTGGTTAATAGCCACCAGTTCATTTCCCAGCAATTTGTTCAGATACGAGATCATTTTTTTATCGCCTTTCATGTACCCTCCTTTGTTTCCTGTCTGTTCAGTATAGACACAGGAAATAATTCACGGAGTGATTACAGTGACAAAATAGCGATACAGTTCAAAATTCCGGCGGGTTTCAGAGAGAAGATTCAGGCAACGCGGTCAACCGGGACAGACATATGCTCTTCTGCAATAACGGCTTTGGCGTGGCGGATACATTTGCCGCATTCTGTGCCGACAGGGATAATTTTACGCAGTTCACCGATGGAATGAACCTTATTCTGACGCACGGCATTCCGGATGGCTTTATCACTGATGGCATTACACAAACATACGTACATATCATTCCTCCTGACTGCGGTAAAGAGTAAATGATAATCAGTATTATTACAATTGCGATTGTGTAAATTTTGTCAGCGCCTGCCGGAAAGCAGGCATAAAAAAAGAGAGCCGCAGCTCTCTTTTTAATAATCAGCAGGGAATTAACCCATCACTTTCGCTACAACACCCGCGCCAACGGTACGGCCGCCTTCACGGATTGCGAAGCGCAGACCATC
>NZ_JBFZSO010000019.1:0-15815 GCF_041099235.1 Morganella morganii
GCGATCTCCTCAGGATACATATCAGTATGGATGAAGATCTCTGAAAGTGAATGGGACTTTTTTCCGGGATACTTACAGCCTCACCGCTGTTTAATCAGTTTTCCGGAGCGTTGGGAATGACCTGTGCCGGGGGCGGTGTGCCGCTGATGCCGTATTTTCTCAGCACATTGGATGGCCTCGCCTGGCACTCGGGATGCGCCGGATGCTGATGGCCGGTCAGGCAGAGCCGCATGTGGCAGATCAGAAAATCGCGCTGGAAGAATCTGATCGCCGCCTGGCCTTTCTCGACCGCGAAGTGCAGGCACTGAAAAACGAAATGGAGATCCGCAGAGCCATCAGCAGCAATACCCTGCTGACGGTACTTTCCCGTCAGGCTGAACGGGATGTGACGCACGGACTGCGTCAGCCGGTACATCAGAATGACGGCGCACTGCACCGGCTGAATCATAAGGCGGAGCCATGAGCAAAATAACCATACTGCAACTGATCAGAGTGGCAGTCACCGTGAGTGGCGTCAGTACGCTGATATATCTGACGGCAGGTTATGAGTCCGCACTGAATCACGAAATCACGGCGTTCAGCCTGCCGTTGCTGCTCTGGCGGATGATGCTGTACAGCGCGGCAGGGATTTTCTGGTGTTACCGCCTCCGGCCGCGTCTCCGGTTGGCCTGCCCGGTACGCAGGATACGCCGCACTGAATGCCTGATGATCTGCCTGGTGATATCGGGCGAGCTCAGCGGCCTGCTGCGGAGGCTGTGATGACGGCAGACAGCTACCTTGAGCTTGTGCTGGTCTTTATGGGCTGGCTGATGAACAACGCGCTGTGGAATGTTATCACAGCCACGGGGCTGTTCACGCTGCCGCTGATTTTCCGTATCGCGGGGATCTGGCTGGCACTGCGTGAAACCGGAGAGGACGAGGACGCGAAAGGGTTTGCCGCGCTGGCACGTACCGAGCACGTACTGTATCTCTCCTTTGTGGTGATGGTATTCTGTGCCGTCCCGGTATGGGATACGGATCTGTCGGCAATGTATTTTGACCGTACCCGCTCGCAGCAGTGCGGTGTGAATGTTCCGGCACCGGATGAGTCCGGATTCGGGCCGCTTATCACCGAACTGAACGGGCAGACGGCGAAAGTGCCGCTGTGGTGGTATCTGGTACATGCATTGTCAAAAGGCGTGACACACGCGGCGGTCGCCTCGGTTCCCTGCGGCAGTGATTTCCGGCAGGTACGCTTTGAGGTGCAGCACACGACGCTGGCTGATCCGCTGATCCTTCAGGAAGTACAGGAATTTGCAGCACAGTGCTATGCGAAAGCATATTACCGCCTGAAACACAGTCGCAACGGGCTGACCGCAGAGGAAGCAGAGGCTGTTAACTGGATTGGTTCGGATTGGTTTCTCAGCACACCCGGCTATTACGACTATTACACTTCCGCATCCCCGCGCTCTGCATGGCCGTACAGCGAGGCGCGGGACAGCGGTTTTCCGGGTACCGGACAGGGCGGTTACCCCTCCTGCAAAGCCTGGTGGAGTGATAAGGGCTACGGACTGCGGGACCGGCTGCTGAGCAGTTATGACAAACGGGCGCTGAATGCGGCGAAATCCCGTTTTCCGGATACATGGGAAGAAACGCTGCTGCGCTGGCTGGTCAGCCCGCAGAATACAACGCTGTCCGGCAGCGGCACCACCTATATGACCGGACACCAGACGGGGCACGGCACCGGTATCGACACCGGCATCAAACAGGCACTCAGTAGCCTGGGAACACTGGCCGCGCAGGCGACACAGCTTCCGGCGTTTGATGCACTGCGTCAGGCGCTGCCGTTTGTTCACGCAATCCTGCTGATGGCGCTGGTTGTCAGCATCCCGCCGGTGATGCTGTTCGGTGCTTATGAGCCCAAAGTGGTGATCACACTGACTTTCGCGCTGTTTTCCCTGATCTTTGTGCCGTTCTGGTGGGAGCTGGGCGGCTGGCTGGATGACCGGCTGCTTCAGTTGCTGTACACCGGACATAAAGGCTACACCGGCAGTTTCAGTCTCTGGCTGGCCAGTACCGGATCAGACGGCTGGGTTATGAATCTGGTGCTCGGCGCGATGTATATCGCGCTGCCGCTGTTCTGGTTTGGTGCAATGAGCTGGTGCGGGGTAAGCCTCGGGCATGCGTTTTCATCCGCGATGTCAGCCGGGCCGAAAGGCGCACAACAGGCCGGAGCACAGGGAACTGGCGTTGCAATGTCAGCCGTCAGAATGGCGGCAGGAAGAAAATAACAACATCACGGAGGCACAGGTAAATGACCGCCTCCGTAATGCGGGCAGAAACAGAAAATGCAGTTCAGGCTGCGTTTTCGCACGATGTCACACCGTTGTCACTGACAACACGCCAATGCTTCAGCGATTTGCAGGAAGCGCCTTCGGGTAATCGCAGCCGTTATCAGGGCTTTTCAGGTGTTCGGCGGCAGGTGCAGCACAGCGTCACTTGGGTAACTGCATCTGCAGTACCAAGTGACGCTGCGCGAAAGACCCGCACCTGCGCTGATATGTATGGCCTCAGCGCTGTACTGACCCTCTGACACACACGCAGTCGCGGTGGTCAGAGGCGGAAAAGAAAATAATCACAACGCCGTAAGGCATCACCCACAGGAGAAAAATAAGTTCAGAACGACAGTCTGGTATCGATGGCGATACCGGTGAAAACCGGTATACGGGGGGAATCTGACACCGTCAGGACGGCATCTGCCGCGAACGGCTCTGCGAGCCGGGGCACCCCGCAATAACTCAGCACACCTTCACCCCGGTGCGCAGATATCAACTGAAGCACAGAATGTGCGGATTAACCGTGTCGCCGGGGCTGACATACCTATCAGTTAATTTTCTGATTTCACTGTATTAATATATAAGTATTAGTGACGTATTCTGTCATTTTCCTGTTTACACTGAATAAGACTGTAAAATGTTCTGATGTTCATATTTACGACACATTATCTTTTTTTAACTATTCGTGCGTTTTTTCACTTCCCCGCATCCGGTCTCTTCCGATAAAATTTCACTTACTGCAATACCGCATCCGCTTTCCGGCAATACTCCGCGCCGTTATTTAGTTATGAGAAATATGAAAAACAGAGTGACCAACCGCATCTTACCCGGCGCGGTGTGTATTTTTATGACCGGCTCTGTCTTCAGTGCACCCGGTGATCAGCAGTTTATCCATCAGCAACAGCAGCAGGATGCACTGGAAGAACAATTTGGTGCCAGGGCACCGGATGTCCGTCTGGCCGCACCGGTGGCTCCGGCCGGTAAGCTTGCGTTTCCTCAGGAAACCCCCTGCTTTGATATTCAGCAGGTGACGGTCAGCGGGACGGAATCTCTGCCGCACTGGCTGCCGTTACAGCGCATGGCCAGTGAGGGCACGGGGCGGTGTCTTGGTGTACAGGGCATTAACCTGCTGATGTCCAATATGCAGAACCGTCTGATCAGCCACGGCTGGGTCACCACCCGGGTGCTGGCGCCGCAGCAGGATCTGACGCAGGGCACTCTGTCGCTGGTTGTGGTGCCGGGCCGGGTGCGTCAGGTTCGCTTCACGGATGATTCTGACAAATACGCGACACTTTACACTGCCATGCCTGCCCGTGAGGGCAATGTGCTGGATTTGCGGGATATTGAGCAGGGACTGGAAAACTTACAGCGCCTGCCGACCGTGGAAGCCTCGATGGAGCTGGTGCCCGGGGAGGAACCCGGTGAAAGTGATATCGTTATCACCCGCAAACAGAAAAAAATGTGGCGGCTCAATGCCTGGGTGGATAATACCGGCACCAGCAGTACCGGGAAAAATCAGGGCGGGCTGATGTTCGCACTGGATAATCCGTCCTCTCTCAGTGACCTGTTTTACGTGACCGCGACCCGCGACCTGCTGTTTACCGGCGGGAAA
Organism: Morganella morganii; assembly: GCF_041099235.1. Lineage (GTDB taxonomy): Bacteria > Pseudomonadota > Gammaproteobacteria > Enterobacterales > Enterobacteriaceae > Morganella > Morganella morganii_E. The sequence continues at coordinate 3,928 of NZ_JBFZSO010000019.1, forward strand.
GAATCCGCCAACTACAGTGCCCATTACTCTGTGCCGCTCGGTTACTGGCAGCTGGCCCTGACCGGCAGCAAATACAATTATGTGCAGACCGTGGCGCTGCTTAACGGCGACGCGCGTTACAAAGGCCGCAGTGAAACCCTCAACGCGCAGCTCAGCAATGTGCTGTACCGCGACGCAACCGCCAAAACCACGCTGAACTACGGTGTGAATCTGCGTCAGACCCGCAACTATATTCAGGAAACTGAAATTGAGAACCAGAAACGCCGCACCAGCACCTGGAAAATCGGGCTGGATCACCGGCAGTACATCGGGACATCGGTTCTGGATGCGGGTGTCAGTTATCAGCGCGGGACCCGCTGGTTCGGCGCGATGCCGGCCTGGGAGGAGTACCGTCCCGCCGGCAGCGACGATTACGCCACGGCACTCTCCCGTATCTTACAGTTCTCCGCCTCTCTGACGGTGCCGTTTACGCTGGGTGAACAGCAGTTTCAGTATCAGGGCGAATACCTGCGCCAGCTCAGCGGCACGCCGCTGACCCCGCAGGATCAGTTTTCCATCGGCAACCGCTGGAGCGTCCGTGGTTTTGACGGTGAACGGACACTGAGCAGTGATGACGGCTGGTATTTCCGCAATACCCTCTCCTGGAACACGCCGCTGCCGCAGCAGCAACTGTATATCGGTGCGGACTACGGCCGTGTCGACGGTCATAACCGCGACTGGCTGATCGGCCGGACACTCGCGGGTGGTGTGCTCGGCCTGCGCGGGGCGCTGAGCCCGGCGGGACTGTCGTATGACTTCTCTGTCGGCACGCCGTTCGCGAAACCGGACGGATTCAAAACTGACAATGCTGTCTTCAATTTTAATGTGAGCTGGCAGTACTGATGCCCGCTGCACGGATGATTACCCGATTTTCAGGGAACTGAGATTATGAATAAACACTGTTACCGGATTATTTTTAACAAAGCCCGTCAGATGATGATGGTGGTGTCAGAGCTGGCAAAAAATCACAGCAGCGATAAATCCCGCTCACAGACCGGGGAGGGTATGACCTCACTGACGGCGGTGATTTCCCCGCTGCGGCTCGGTCTGATGCTGCTGCTCGGCTGGGTTGCGCTGCCGGTAATGGCGGACGGTATTGTCGCGGACGGTTCAGCGCAGGGCAATCAGCAGCCGACCGTGATCTCCTCTGCCAACGGCACGCCGCAGGTTAATATTCAGGCACCGAACAGCGATGGTGTCTCCCGTAACCAGTACAGTCAGTTTGATGTGGACAGCAAAGGTGCGATCCTCAATAACAGCGCGGTCAACACACAGACACAGTTGGGCGGTATGGTCACCGCCAACCCGTGGGTGGCAAAGGGTGAGGCAAAAATTATCCTCAATGAGGTCAACAGCGCCAACCGGAGTCAGCTTAACGGTTTTATCGAAGTGGCCGGGAAACGGGCGGATGTGATTATTGCTAACCCGGCGGGGATCACCTGTAACGGCTGCGGTTTTATCAATGCCGGACAGACCACCATGGCCGCGGCACAGGCATTGCTGGAGCAGGGCCGTGTCAAAGGATTTGATGTCGATAAAGGGCAGATAGCCATTACCGGCAAAGGCATGAATGATGCGCAGAGCAACTACACGCGGCTGATAGGCCGTGCGGTGGAAGTTAACGCCAAACTGCATGCACAGGATCTGACCATCACCACCGGACGCAATATCACTGACGTACAGGGCAATGTGGTGACACAAAAAGCGGCTGATGGCACTACGCCGGCCTTTGCGCTGGATGTGGCGGCGGTCGGCGGTATGTATGGCAATAAAATTAAACTGGTCGGCACCGAACACGGCGTCGGTGTGCGCAATGCGGGTACTATCGGGGCACAGGTCGGGGAACTGAGTCTGTCCGTTGACGGCAAATTACAGAACAGCGGTATTATTACCGCAGCAACGGACGTGAAAGCGACACTGACTGATAATATCACCAATACCGGTACAGTCAGTGCCGGGCGGGATATTCAGCTCAGCACCGCCGGGGATACGGATAACCAAAAACAGATCCTGGCGGGACGCAATATCACCTCAGACAGCCGGGCGCTGAACAATGCCGCAGGTGCCGTGATGGCGGCCGGGGCGGATAAAAACGGGCGGCTGACACAGACCGGCGATATGACCCTGACAGCTGCGAAATCAGCGACCCTTAACGGACAGCAGCTGGCGCATGACCGCATGGCGGTCACGGCAGCCAATATCTCACTGGAAAACAGCCGCACGGCAGCGAAAGACATGGTGCTGACCTCCGCCTCCGGACTGAACCTGAAAAACGCGGACGTTTCCGCCTCCGGCACGCTGACCGCAGTTGCGCCGGACGGTATTGATAACCGCAGCGGCAAACTGACCGCCGGTGCACTGCAACTGACTGCCCGCAAACTGGATAACACGCAGGGGCAGATAATTCAGACCGGTACAGATGATCTGAAACTGGACCACAAAGACGGGATCATCAATAAAGACGGCACGATCGCCGCCAACAGCAACACTATCACGCTGAATGCAGACAGTATCAACAACCAAAAAGGCCGCATTCAGCATGCCGGAACCGGCACGATCAGCATCACCACGCCGGACTTCACCGGACAACACGGTGTGATTGTCTCCAACGGTCATCTGATGATGAAAGGCGGCAACTATCAGCTGGATAACAGTGAAACCTCTGCCCGCACGATCACCGGCGAGATGAACTCCCTGTCTCACCGCGACGGCAAAATGGTGCAGCGCGACAGCGGTGCACTGACACTGGCGGTACAGCACGCCCTCGATAATACTCAGGGGGTGATTGCCGGACAACATCTGACCCTCAGCGCAGAGTCACTGAACAACCAGCGCGGAAAACTTCAGGGCAGCGCTGAGGCTCAACTGACTGTCACCGGAAAAACGGATAACCGCGAAGGGGAGCTGCGTGGCGGCAAACAGCTGACATTATCTGCCCGTGAACTGGATAACACGCGGGGCACGGTTGCCGGACATGAAAACGCGGCGCTGACCACCAATACCCTTACCAATACCGGCGGCACACTGATTGCCGGTCAGAACCTGACGGTCACCAGCGGCAGCCTCAGCGGTGACGGTGATGTGTTATCGTCAGGGGATATGTCGCTGACACTGAATGACACCTTCACCAACCGGAAAAATGTGCAGGCTAACGGCAGCCTGACCATGACTGTGAATAACGGTGTTCAGAATGAAGCCCTGATTCAGGGCGGCAACGCCGTCACGATTGATACCGCCGATCTGACCAATAACCGCGATGCGGAAATCAGTGCGGATAACACCACACTGACGGTTAAAAATACCCTCATCAACACCGGACTGATTGACGGCGTCAATACCCGCATCAGCACCAACACGCTGGACAATACTGCCACCGGGCGGATCTACGGTGACGATATCGCACTTCAGGCAGATATCATCAGTAATACCGCTGCCGCAGACAAATCCCGCTCGGCGGTGATTGCCGCCCGCAACAGCCTGAATATCGGCGCCAAAACGCTGAACAACACCGGACAGAGCCTGATTTACAGTCAGGGGCTGCTCAATATCGGCCGCCGCCTGGATGCGGACTACCGCGCCACCGGCAGTGCTGACCTGTTTAATAACCTCGGCTCCACCCTGGAATCGCAGGGGGATATGACGCTGAATATCCGGGAAATCAATAATATCAATACCAACCTGGTCACCCGGGTTGAAATCACCGGCAAACAGAAAATTCATGAGGGCGTGCTGAAAGGTCAGACGCAGCGCTTTAACTGGAAAGATATCGATACCAGCCGCAAAAATAAGTACGGCGTCCATACCGCGGTGATGCCGGACGGAACCCGTAATGACGAGTTTTATGAATATAACTACACCCGGACGATTGAGGATACGCAGGTTGTAACCACTGAACCGGGCGTGATTCAGTCCGGTGCGGATCTGACGATTAACAGTGACAAACTGCTGAACAAAGACAGTCGTGTCCTGGCGGGTGGACTGCTGACAACCACGATTGGTGATTTGCAGAATATTGCCACCAAAGGGGTGCATATCGTCACGGATATCGGGAAACAGACCCGCTGGTACGCGAAAAAGAAAAAACGGAAAATCGGCGGCACCAAAACCTCGCAGGGCCGGGATAACAGCCGTTACCGTCCCGCACCGGTGATCACCGACACTGACCTCGGCGTGCATAAATGGGAAATGAATGCACAGACCGACATTCAGGCGGTGGATACCTCCGGGCGCACATCCCCGGCGATCATTGATGTACCGGTGATCGGAGAAACCGGCGGCACCACAGCAGACACCGTGGTCCGCACCGGTAATGACACGATAACGCTGCCAAACAACAGCCTGTTCAATGTCAGACCGGGCAGCGACAGCCGGTATCTGGTGGAAACCGACCCGCGTTTTACCAACCGTAAAAAATGGCTGGGCACCGATTATATGCAGCAGGCGCTGCTCAGCGATCACAGTCAGATGCACAAACGCCTTGGTGACGGTTATTACGAGCAGAAGCTTATCACTGACCAGATAGTGACACTCTCCGGGCAGCGTTATCTCGGCGACTACCGCAACGACGAAGAACAATTCAAAGCGCTGATGGATAACGGCATCACCTTCGGCAAAAAATATAACCTGACCCCGGGTGTGGCGCTGACCGCAGAGCAGATGGTGCTGCTGACCGGCGACATGGTGTGGCTGGTTGAGAAAACCATCACCCTGGCGGACGGCAGCACCGAGAAAGTGCTGGTACCGCAGGTTTATGCCCGTGTGAAACCGGGGGATTTAACCGGTGACGGCGCACTGCTGGCCGGTAAGAGCACCCAATTTACCGTGAACGGGCAACTGGTGAACAGCGGCTCTATCCTCAGTAAAGATGCCCTGACGGTCAATGCCGGGGATATTCTCAATCAGGGAACAATAAGTGGTAATGATGTGCTGCTTAACGCACAGCGTGACCTGAATAACCTTGGCGGTACGCTGACTGGCGGCAATTCCCTGACGGCGAATGCGGAGACTATCCGCAGTGAAAGTACGCTGGCAGGGGATGCGGATAACCGTCACCTCAACCGCATCGCGGGCATTTATGTGCAGGGGGATAACGGCAAACTCACTCTGAACGCGAAAGATTCGGTCACGCTGACCGCGACCGACATTGCCGCCACCGGCAAAGACAGCAAAACCACCATTACCGCCGGGAATGACATCACGCTGGGAACGGTGACCACCACCCGGACTGAAAACGGCGACTGGGGTAACGATAACTACCGTCACCTCACCACACAGACGGAAGTTGGTTCACAACTGCACGGCGGGGATATCTCCCTGAACGCCGGACGGGATATGAACGCCACCGCCGCAACGGTTGATGCCGAAAATGCCCTGGCGGTCAGTGCCGGGCGCGATATTAACATTCAGTCCGGCAAAGACGTTTCTGACCTGACTGAGCACAGTAAACAGACCAGCAAAGGGCTTCTGTCGTCCTCATCGCTGGAAACCCACGACGAAGTCCACCGGACTGATGCCGTCAGCAGTCAGTTCGGCGGCGATACCGTCACCCTGAAAGCCGGTCATAACCTCACCGTTGAGGGCAGTCAGGTGATTGCGGATAACAACCTGACCGCCACGGCCGGGAACAACATCACGGTCACCACCACGGCTGAAGCCCGTGAGGAAACGCATCTGCGCGAGGAGAAAAAATCCGGCCTGATGAGCTCCGGCGGTATCGGTTTTACCGTCGGCAAACAGGAAATGAAGCAGACCACCGACAGCGACAGCCGTTACGGCAAAGGCAGCACGCTGGGCAGCACAGAAGGGAATGTCACTCTGACTGCCGGGGAAAACCTCACCATTCACGGCAGTGATGTGGTGGCGAAAAAAGATATCAGCCTTACCGGCCAGTCCGTTGCGGTCACCGCGGCGGAAAACACACACACCGAACTGACCAAAACCGAACAGAAACAGAGCGGGCTGACGCTCTCCCTGAGCGGCACGGTCGGCAGTGCCATGAACACGGCGGTACAGTCTGCACAGGATGCGAAAGACACGGATGATGACCGGCTGAAAGCCCTGAAAGGCACGCAGGCATTATTGTCCGGCTATCAGGGCAAACAGGCGTGGGACATGAGTAATGCGGCTTCAGATAAAGCCGATGCGATTAATGGCGCAGGCGGCGGTGCTGAGAAACAGGATGATGTTATCGGTATTCAGCTCTCCTACGGCAGCCAGTCCTCCAAATCTGAAATCCGCAGAGACCAGACCGAAGCACAGGGCGGGTCACTCGGTGCGGGACGCGATATCCGCATCACGGCCAACGGCGATAAAACCCGGGACAAAGGCGATATCATCATTCAGGGCAGTGATGTGAAAGCCGGACGTGATGTTGTGCTGGATGCGACCCGTGACATCAGCCTGATGTCTGCGGAAGAGATGCAGAAAACCGACGGGAAGAACAGCAGCAAAGGCGGCAACGTCGGCGTGGGTATTACTGTCGGACAGGGCGGCTGGGGCATTAAATTCTCCGCCGGTGTCAATGCCGGGAAAGGGAGTGAGAAAGGCGACGGTCTCACTCACCGGGAAACCGTGATGGATGCAGGACGTCAGGTCACGCTGAAATCCGGACAGGACACGACCCTTAAAGGGGCGCAGGTCAGCGGTGAACAGATTACGGTGGATGCGGGACGCAACCTGACGCTGCAGAGTGAGCAGGACAGCGATAATTACGACAGCAAACAGCAGAATGTCAGCGCGGGCGCGAGCTTCACCTACGGATCGATGAGCGGCTCAGCGAGTGTGAACGTCAGTCGTGACAAGATGCACAGCACCTATGACTCCGTGAAGGAGCAGACCGGGCTGTTTGCCGGTAAAGGCGGTTATGACATCACGGTCGGTAAGCACACACAACTGGACGGTGCGGTGATTGCCTCGGCGGCAGACAAGGATAAAAATAAACTCGACACCGGCACGCTGGGCTTTAATGATATTGAAAATAAAGCCGAATATAACGTAGAGCACCAGAGTGCGGGCTTCAGTTCCGGCGGCATGACCGGCTCCGGCGGGTTCGGCGGGGCGGGCAGCCAGTTGGTCTCCAATCTGACCGCGAACACCCTGGTGGGCGTCAACGGCAGCGGCAAAGAGAGCAACACCACCCATGCGGCGGTCTCTGAGGGTAAATGGATAATCCGTGATACTGAAAACCAGAAGCAGGACGTAGCGGACCTGAGCCGTGATACCGATAATGCGCACACCGCACTGAATCAGATATTTGATAAAGAGAAAGAGCAGAAGCGCTTACAGCAGGCACAGGCGATAGCGGACATCGGCACACAGGTACTGGATATCTATGATACCAATGCCAAAATTGACGCAATGCGGGAAGCCACGGAGAAGCTGAAGTCAGACAGCAGCACATCACAGATAGCGAAAAATGCGGAAACCGAACTCAGTAAGCGTCGTAAAAACGGTGATACAACAACCGGTTATGACGACATTCTGAAAAGTGAAGCGGATAAGTACTATAATCAGCTTGTCAGTGATGCCCTGACCGCTAAAAATCAGCAGGTCGGCGGCACGGAACGGCGTGCGGTGACGGCGGTGGTTGCGGCATTCCAGGGCCTGGCCGGCGGTGATATCAAAGCCGCGATTGCCAACGGTGCGGCACCGTACCTGGCAGAACAGGTGAAAGCGCTCACTTATCAGGGTAAAACCTATGAACAACTGACGCCGGAAGAAAAAGCGGCTAATCTGGCGGCACACGCGCTGCTCGGCGGTGTACTGGCGGAAATGAACGGCGGCAGTGCGACCGGCGGCGCTGCGGGTGCTCTGACCGGCGAACTGGCGGCCCCGGTTATCGCGGAACTGCTCTTTAACAAAAAAGTGAGTGACCTGAACGCGGACGAAAAAGCCCAGCTCAGCCAGCTCTCCACCCTGGCAGGCGGGCTTGCGGGCGGCATTGTCTCAGACTCTGTTGCAGGCGGCATCAGTGGTTCACAGACCGCGAAGAATGCGGTTGAGAATAACTTATTATCACCAGAGAAAGAAGATCGCCGGTTTAAAGCGCTTGAAGCCCAGAAGGCCGGAGAAAACTTGCTGAAGGCTTCACAGGATATTTTTTATCTCACAAATGAAGATAAATATAACGATAAGTTAATTGCCGGTTATAAAGCAGGAAAGCTGGATGATGCCGGTAAAGCAGAGCTGGCGCGTTTTCTCAATGAGTACGGAACTCAATTACAGCTTTACAGAGGAATGAGTGAAACGGAGGCATCACAGGTTATTGACTCAATATTGAAACAGGATTCAATCGGCCCGGTTTTAACAAAAGAATATAACGAAGCATACCGATACCTTAATTCGGCTGGAGTTCATTTGTCTCAGGCCGTGATAGGAACTGATGCACTGTTAGCCGGACCCGGCAGAATCAGCCAGTTAATGCGTTTATCATTAGCTGCCGGTGGTTCTTACCAGACAGGAAAGGGGATAGCCCAGGTATCTGATGGTAAATTTGCTGAAGGTGGTACAAATATCGCGCTGGGTTCAGCCGCTATATTCGGCGGATATGTTGGAAATAAAATTACAAGTAAGCCGAACGGAGGAGTGACTACACCGAAGGATGCAATTAATAATGTATCACCAAATAAAACTTCTCAAGAATCTCATTCTTGGGGAGCTATAACTGATAATGAAGCTGCTGGATTTTCATATTATGACAGATATAGGACGGCAGACGGTAAATGGGATTGGCCTGGTAACTTAGGTTTTGCTGAGGATCCAACAAAAGCAATTCTTCAAGTAGGAACTCGTTTAGATAGGTATGGCACTCCTAGTGGGTCATTCCTTGCCCCCAAAGGAACGCCCTATGAGCAACGAGCATTGGCGCCTGGGGCTAGGGCAGAAAAATACTATGAATATGAAGTTATTAAGCCGTTGCCGGTAATACAAGGAAAAATAGCCCCTGCATTTGGCGAGCCTGGTGGTGGAATTCAAATTTTACCAAATATGCAAGAGCGAGTTAATGTTCAGTGGTTAATAGATAATAAATATATTAAAGAGGTTAAAACCAGTGCTATTAACAGTAAATGAGATACAGGATAAGGTAAATTTATTAGGTTCAATAATTAATATTCCTAGTAAAGACTTACACATATATCCTTCTCCCCTGGGGGATGGAACACCTCATATAGCGATAGAGGGGGATAGCTATAATTATGTTTACTCTGAAAGAGGTATTGAGTTTTGCAGACGCACAACATCATCATTAGATAAATTACTTTATTGGATAATGTTTGATTTTATTCATGAAATTGCGGTGCGTTATGAGCTGAAGAATAGAGTTCCATATCAGGATGGGCGAAGAATTATTTTTCCGATGATTATTGATCTAATGGCGAAAATAAACCCTGAATGGGGAATAAGAGTAAAAAATGAAATAAATAATACACTGCAAAGCAGTCCTTATGATGATACAACGTATTAAAAAATTTATTTTTTTAGGAAAAATAATCCTCCGTATCATATAGGGCTATCTCTTACCTACCCTGCGTCTCAGCCAGCCGGATAATCAACTGTCCGGCTTGACGAGTGAGGGGAAAGTGACTATCCACTTCAAACCCGATCTCATTCAGCCATTTGCCTCTGATGGTGAGTTGCGGGGAGGTGTCCACTTCCCCTTAACAGCGGCAACGACACCACACTGAAAGGCGCACAGGCACAGGGTGAAAAAGTTATCGTCAATGCCGGCGGCAACCTGACACTGCAGAGTGAGCAGGCGGTTGATAACTACGACTCGAAACAAACCAGTCTCAGTGCCGGGGGAAGCATCGGTCTGAGCAGCGGTTCACTGAATATTTCGGCAAACCGCGATAAGATGCACAGTGAATACGAATCAGTACAGAACCAGACGGGTATTTTTGCCGGAAAAGAGGGCTTTGAGGTTACGGTCGGCAAACACACACAGCTTGACGGCGCGGTGATTGCCTCGGCGGCGGACAAAGACAAAAACACCCTCGACACCGGTACGCTGGGCTTTAACAATCTGGAAAACAAAGCGGAATATCAGGTGGAGCACCAGGGCGGCGGCCTGGGCACCGGCGGTGATCTCGGTGCTCAGGTGATTTCCAACCTGGGCAATGCGCTGGCCGTGGCGGATAACAAAAAAGAGAGCAGCAGCAACACCACTCATGCGGCGGTCTCGGACGGCAAATGGATTATCCGCGACACGGAAAACCAGAAACAGGACGTGGCAGACCTGAGCCGTGACACGGACAACGCCCACTCAGCGCTGAATAAGATATTTGATAAAGAGAAAGAGCAGAACCGGGTGAAAGAGCAGCAACTGCTCGGTGAAATTGGTGTTCAGGTGATAGATATTGCCCGGACACATGCCAAAGCCAATGCGATCAGGGACGTAAAAGAGCAGTTTGGCCGGACACCAGTGACAGATGATGAGCGGAAAAAGGCGGTTGCCGCGTTAAAAGAACAGGACAAAAACACCGTACCGGACGAAAAAGCCATCACGGATTACATTTTTAACGACCGGGTTGAACAGCATCTGACAGAGTCAGGCTTCGGTACCGGCGGCAAGTACACCCGCGCCATGCAGGCCGCCACCGCAGCGGTACAGGGTCTGATGAACGGTGACCTGAATGCGGCACTGGCCAACGGCGCGGCACCCTTTATTGCCAGTGAGATCAAAGACCTGATTCCGGGAGAGGGCACAGATTCACAACTGGCCCGGGTAGTGGCGCACGGTATCGCCAACGCAGCGCTGGCACTGGCCAAAGGTGAAAATGCTGCCGCACAGGCCACCGGCGCAATGACCGGCGAAGCGGTTGGTATTCTGGCCGAATATATCTACAAAAAACAGCCGGGCGAACTGACTGAACAGGAAAAAGAGAATATCAGCGCCTGGGCTACCCTGGCCTCCGGCCTCGCCGGTGGTCTGGTGGGCGGTGACACGCAGAGTGCGGCGAATTCGGCGCAGGCCGGGAAGACTACGGTTGAGAATAATTTTTTAAGTCCGGATGAGCGGGATATAATTGACAAAGCACTTGAAGATCAAAAGGCAGGCAAAAACCTAAAAGAAGCGTCACAAAATATTATTTATTTATCAGATAAAGATGCTTATACCGACAGATTAGTTACTCTCTATAACAAGGGAGAACTCGATAAAAAAGGTCAGGTAGAATTAGCTGAGTACCTTGATGCGGTTGGAATACAGCTACAGTTAAGAGGTGTGAGTGAAAGCGATGCTAAAATACTGATAGAAAATATCTTAAATTATCCGGGGGGATATAAGGATACGCGCTCAGCCTACTATGAAGCATTAGGACACCTTAGTGCCGAAGAAAGGCATGCATGGCAGGCTGCAATAGGTACAGATGTTTTGTTAGCCGGTCTGGGGAGAACCAGCCAATTAATGCGGCTGGCCTTGATTCCCGGTGGTCTGAATCAGATAGAAAAAGGAATTGATCAGGTTGCTGATGGTGAGTGGGCTGAGGGAAGTATCAATATTGGTCTAGGTGGATTGATTGTATCCGGCAACTATCTGGGGCATAAAGTTACGGCTGGTAAGCCGAATGGTGGAATTATTTCTCCTGAAAACCATGTATGGCAAACAGAGTCAATCGGTAATTTAATCACTAAATCTGAGGGTTCATTAACTGGACATGTTACAAAAATCACACCACAAATGACAAAGGAGAATATTCGTTCACTCAATCGTGAAAATGAGAGTGCTCAAATTTTATCTAAATCAGGTTTCCATGTGGAACAAAATCCAGTTATTTTGTAGTGGTCAACTAAAATTGGCCACGGTTTTAGAGTTTTTCCGGTATTGGTTTTCTGATTCGTTTGGTGGTAAT
>NZ_JBFZSO010000020.1:0-3217 GCF_041099235.1 Morganella morganii
TCGTCTCTCAACTCAAAACACCTTCGGTGTTGTCAGGTTAAGCCTCACGGTTCATTAGTACTGGTCAGCTCAACGCATCGCTGCGCTTACACACCCAGCCTATCAACGTCTTAGTCTCAAACGTTCCTTCAGGACCCTTAAAGGGTCAGGGAAGACTCATCTCGAGGCAAGTTTCCCGCTTAGATGCTTTCAGCGGTTATCTCTTCCGCACTTAGCTACCGGGCAATGCAATTGGCATCACAACCCGTACACCAGTGGTGCGTTCACTCCGGTCCTCTCGTACTAGGAGCAACCCCTCTCAATCTTCCAGCGCCCACGGCAGATAGGGACCGAACTGTCTCACGACGTTCTAAACCCAGCTCGCGTACCACTTTAAATGGCGAACAGCCATACCCTTGGGACCTACTTCAGCCCCAGGATGTGATGAGCCGACATCGAGGTGCCAAACACCGCCGTCGATATGAACTCTTGGGCGGTATCAGCCTGTTATCCCCGGAGTACCTTTTATCCGTTGAGCGATGGCCCTTCCATTCAGAACCACCGGATCACTAAGACCTACTTTCGTACCTGCTCGAGCCGTCACTCTCGCAGTCAAGCTGGCTTATGCCTTTGCACTAACCGCATGATGTCCGACCATGCTTAGCCAACCTTCGTGCTCCTCCGTTACTCTTTGGGAGGAGACCGCCCCAGTCAAACTACCCACCAGACACGGTCCCCGATCCAGATTATGGACCCGGGTTAGAACATCAAACGTTAAAGGGTGGTATTTCAAGGATGGCTCCGTGCAGACTGGCGTCCACACTTCGTTGCCTCCCACCTATCCTACACATCAAGGCTCAATGTTCAGTGTCAAGCTATAGTAAAGGTTCACGGGGTCTTTCCGTCTTGCCGCGGGTACACTGCATCTTCACAGCGAGTTCAATTTCACTGAGTCTCGGGTGGAGACAGCCTGGCCATCATTACGCCATTCGTGCAGGTCGGAACTTACCCGACAAGGAATTTCGCTACCTTAGGACCGTTATAGTTACGGCCGCCGTTTACCGGGGCTTCGATCAGAAGCTTCGCTTGCGCTAACCTCATCAATTAACCTTCCGGCACCGGGCAGGCGTCACACCGTATACGTCCACTTTCGTGTTTGCACAGTGCTGTGTTTTTAATAAACAGTTGCAGCCAGCTGGTATCTGCGGCTGGCTTCAGCTCCATGGGTAAACCACTTCACCTAATGCCAGCGTGCCTTCTCCCGAAGTTACGGCACCATTTTGCCTAGTTCCTTCACCCGAGTTCTCTCAAGCGCCTGAGTATTCTCTACCTGACCACCTGTGTCGGTTTGGGGTACGATTAATGGTAACCTGGAGCTTAGAGGCTTTTCCCGGAAGCAGAGCATCAATCACTTCACCACCGTAGTGGCTCGTCGTCACGCCTCAGTGTTAACAACCGACCGGATTTGCCTGGTCAGTCCACCTGCACGCTTAAACCGGGACAACCGTCGCCCGGATGATTTAGCTTTCTCCGTCCCCCCTTCGCAGTTACCACCAGTACGGGAATATTAACCCGTTGCCCATCGACTACGCTTTTCAGCCTCGCCTTAGGGGTCGACTCACCCTGCCCCGATTAACGTTGGACAGGAACCCTTGGTCTTCCGGCGTGCGGGTTTTTCACCCGCATTATCGTTACTTATGTCAGCATTCGCACTTCTGATACCTCCAGCATGCCTCACAGCACACCTTCACAGGCTTACAGAACGCTCCCCTACCCAACAATATTTACATATCGCTGCCGCGGCTTCGGTGCATAATTTAGCCCCGTTACATCTTCCGCGCAGGCCGACTCGACCAGTGAGCTATTACGCTTTCTTTAAATGATGGCTGCTTCTAAGCCAACATCCTGGCTGTCTGAGCCTTCCCACTTCGTTTCCCACTTAATTATGACTTTGGGACCTTAGCCGGCGGTCTGGGTTGTTTCCCTCTTCACGACGAACGTTAGCACCCGCCGTGTGTCTCCCGTGATAACATTCTCCGGTATTCGCAGTTTGCATCGGGTTGGTAAGTCGGGATGACCCCCTAGCCGAAACAGTGCTCTACCCCCGGAGATGAATTCACGAGGCGCTACCTAAATAGCTTTCGGGGAGAACCAGCTATCTCCCGGTTTGATTGGCCTTTCACCCCCAGCCACAAGTCATCCGCTAATTTTTCAACATTAGTCGGTTCGGTCCTCCAGTTAGTGTTACCCAACCTTCAACCTGCCCATGGCTAGATCACCGGGTTTCGGGTCTATACCCTGCAACTAATTCGCCCAGTTAAGACTCGGTTTCCCTGCGGCTCCCCTATTCGGTTAACCTTGCTACAGAATATAAGTCGCTGACCCATTATACAAAAGGTACGCAGTCACACCATAAAGGTGCTCCCACTGCTTGTACGTACACGGTTTCAGGTTCTTTTTCACTCCCCTCGCCGGGGTTCTTTTCGCCTTTCCCTCACGGTACTGGTTCACTATCGGTCAGTCAGGAGTATTTAGCCTTGGAGGATGGTCCCCCCGTATTCAGACAGGATAACACGTGTCCCGCCTTACTCATCGGACTCACAACACCAGTGCTTTCAGATACAGGGCTATCACCTGCTGTGGCCAGCCTTTCCAGACTGTTCTCTTAACACTGATGCTGATTAAGGTCCTGGGCTGCTCCCCGTTCGCTCGCCGCTACTGGGGGAATCTCGTTTGATTTCTTTTCCTCGGGGTACTTAGATGTTTCAGTTCTCCCGGTTCGCTTCATTACCCTATGTATTCAGGTAATGATAGTGCAACGAATTGCACTGGGTTTCCCCATTCGGAAATCGCCGGTTATAACGGTTCATATCACCTTACCGGCGCTTATCGCAGATTAGCACGTCCTTCATCGCCTCTGACTGCCTAGGCATCCACCGTGTACGCTTATTCGCTTAACCTCACAACCCGAAGGTGTTTCGACTGAGTGTTTCTGTGGGGTTATGGCTGCGCGCCCCTCATTTCTTTGTCGGGCGGTGCTCGCAATGCTCACATACTGATGTATGCTCCGCTTGCTGTGCTCCGTCCTTCGCGAACTGAGGACTGCTCGCTCATAACTCACGCAAAAACGTCTTCACATTTTCGTGTTGCTTGGCTGAGAGACTCATCAATATTACCTCGGTGATAATATTGATTGTTTCAATTTTTCAGCTTGTTCCGGATTGTTAAAGAGCATAAT
>NZ_JBFZSO010000021.1:0-4282 GCF_041099235.1 Morganella morganii
CGAACTCAGAAGTGAAACGCCGTAGCGCCGATGGTAGTGTGGGGTCTCCCCATGTGAGAGTAGGGAACCGCCAGGTTTTATATTTAAAGAAAGCCACTCATCTGAGTGGCTTTTTTGCATTTGCAGTCCGCCAAAATACAAATTCCCGCAGTGCTGGGATCCGCGTCTGCGGACTGATAAACTAGGCAGCATATTTGTCAGATGAGTTTTTCATTATGTCCCTCAAACCTGCTGATTCACTCCGCCAGTTACACACATTTGGTATCGAAGCCGGTGCCCGGCATATTGATGTCGCAGAGACCATTTCTGATCTCTGCCGCTTATGGCTGGCTGCACAAACGGAAAAATCCCCCTTCCTGCTGTTAGGCGGTGGCAGTAATGTGCTGT
The DNA here is from genome assembly GCF_041099235.1 of Morganella morganii. Classification (GTDB taxonomy): domain Bacteria; phylum Pseudomonadota; class Gammaproteobacteria; order Enterobacterales; family Enterobacteriaceae; genus Morganella; species Morganella morganii_E. Next base: position 388 of record NZ_JBFZSO010000021.1, read on the forward strand.
TTACTGAGGATTTCAATGGCTCCGTCGTCATTAACCGGATCCCCGGTAAAACGGTCCGGGAAACACCGGATGCCTGGTTTATCGAAGTTGGTGCTGGTGAAAACTGGCATGAATTAATCCGCTGGATGCTGGCGAACAGTATTTACGGCATGGAAAACCTGGCGCTGATCCCGGGCTGTGCCGGTACCGCACCGATTCAGAACATCGGGGCATACGGTACAGAATTTAAAGACGTATGTGACTATGTGGATGTTACCTCTCTGTCAGACGGGCTGACAACACGCCTGACTGCAGAGGAATGTCGCTTTGGCTACCGTGACAGTATTTTCAAACATGATTATCAGCAGGGATATGCCATCACAGCGGTGGGGCTGAAACTGCCGAAAGTATGGAAACCGAATCTGAGCTACGGTGATTTGAAATCGCTGGATCCTGCGACGGTCACACCTCAGCAGGTATTTGACATGGTCTGTCAGATGCGGATGAGCAAATTGCCGGATCCGGCTGTAACCGGTAATGCAGGCAGCTTTTTTAAAAATCCGGTAGTGACTGCTGAGTGTGCACAGAAAATCAAAGCACAATATCCGGACTGCCCGCAGTATGTGGTGGCGGACGGAATCAAACTGGCTGCCGGCTGGCTTATCGACCAGTGCCAGCTGAAAGGCCATCAGGAAGGCGGTGCAGCGGTGCATATGAATCAGGCGCTGGTATTAATCAACCGTGATAATGCGACAGGTGATGATGTTATCCGTCTCGCCCGTTATGTCCGTCAGCAGGTTGCTGCCCGTTTCGGGGTTCAGCTGGAGCCGGAAGTCCGATTTATCGGTACAGATGGTGAAATCAGTGCCACAGAGGCTATTGCATGAAAGATTACAGTGTACCGCTGACGCTGATTGGTATTTTATCCGACGGTGAATTTCATTCCGGTGAACAGCTCGGCGATCAGCTGGGGATGACCCGTGCCGCAGTTAATAAGCACATTCGTACCTTACGTGAGATGGGTATAGAGATGGAAACCGTCACCGGTAAAGGCTATCGCCTCTTTGCACCGATGAATCTGTTACAGCCGGATGTGATCCGCACGCTGCTGCCCGGACGAAATGTTGAAGTGTTGCCGGTCATCGGCTCCACCAATCAGCATATGATGGATAAAGTGGGGGAACTGACATCCGGTGACGCCTGTGTGGCGGAATACCAGTATGCCGGACGTGGTCGCCGCGGGCGGCAGTGGATCTCTCCGTTTGGCCGCAATCTGTATCTTTCTCTGTACTGGCGTCTTGAGCAGGGACCCGCTGCGGCTATCGGGCTGAGTCTGGTCGTCGGTATTGTGCTTGCCGAGACACTGCATGAGCTGGGTGCGACAGGTGTAAAAGTAAAATGGCCGAATGACTTATATCTGGATGACAAAAAACTGGCCGGGATCCTGGTCGAACTTCAGGGAAAAACCGGGGATGCCGCGCATGTGGTTATCGGGATCGGGATTAACCTGACCATGGAAAGTAACGGCACGGATCAGATTGGCCAGCAGTGGATCAACCTGCAGCAATCCGGTATTCAGATCGACCGTAATACATTATCTGCAGAGTTTATTAAACATCTGACAGATGCGCTGCACCTGTTTGAAAAAAGCGGACTGACCCCGTTTATTGAACGCTGGTATGCGTTCGATAATTACCTTAATCGTGAAGTAAAACTGATTATTGGTGAGCGAGAGGTCTTTGGCGTTTCCAGAGGGATTAACGGGCAGGGTGCGTTATTATTAGATCAGTTTGGTGAAATTACCCCCTATATCGGCGGAGAAATATCACTTCGCGGTGTGAATTCAAAAAATAAACCGGCCTGAGCCGGTTTATTTTTTAACAGAAAAACTGATTATTTCCGCAGTTTCACATTTGTTACCATATGATTGGTGCCTTTGGTCATCACCAGGCTGGCCCGCTCTCTGGTCGGCAGAATATTTTCATGCAGATTCAGGCCGTTAATCTCATCCCAGATTGTTGAGGCAATACTGACGGCCTCACTTTCCTCAAGCTGCGCATAGTGATGGAAATAGGAATTCGGATCACTGAATGCGCCCTGACGGAATTTCAGGAACCGCCCGATATACCAGCTCTTCAGTAATTCTTCCGGTGCATCCACATAAATAGAGAAATCCACAAAATCGGACACGAACACATGATGCATGGCTTCCGGATAATCCATCCCGCTCTGCAGCACATTCAGGCCTTCCAGGATCACGATATCCGGCTGCTCAACCACTAACTGTTTATCCGGAATAATGTCATAGGTCAGATGCGAATAAACCGGCGCCAGAACCCGCGGGGTACCGGATTTCACTTCAGAAACGAAACGCACCAGATTATGCATATCATAGGATTCAGGAAATCCTTTCTTCTTCATTATACCGCGTTCATTCAGCACAGAATTAGGATGAAGAAAACCATCAGTGGTTATCAAATCCACTTTGCGATGTTCCGGCCAGCGGCTCAGGAGCGCCTGCAATAACCGGGCGGTGGTACTTTTTCCGACTGACACACTGCCGGCAATACCAATCACATAAGGGACTTTCGCTTCATTTCTGCCGAGGAACTGCTCCAGTACGGCCTGACGGCGCAGGTTTGAGCTGATATAGAAGTTCAGCAGACGGGACAGCGGCAGATAAATCGCGATAACTTCATCAATCGAGATTTCATCGTGGATACCGCGCAGATCGTCAATTTCCTGCTCAGACAACGTCATCGGAACGGAGTTACGCAGGGTCGCCCACTGACTGCGGCTGAAATGGAGATAAGGAGAGAGCGATTTTTCTTTATACATAAACCAACAGCTGCCTTTATTACGCAGGTTGGACAGGTCATTAATACCCGTACCGGCTGAAAATAAATCGCATCATAGCGAGAGATGAGAGTCAGGCGTAGCAATTTTTTTGAAAAAATGCATTTTTTTTGATGTCGCGGACATAAATTACATTGCACATGACATAAACAAGGAGTTAAAAATACGCGGATAATTGATTTTTACGGTAGTCCATCTGTGTGATTACTGAGAGTTTAAGTGATAAGTATCGCTGCTAATTTGTACATTACCTATTGAAAAAAACAGCAAAATACGGAAGAATGTCCACTTTGTGAGCAAAAGAACAATTTCAGCGATTTTTTTGTTGCATCCTGCGCAAAGTCTCCATAGAATGCGCAGCACTTGATGCCGGCATAGCTCAGTTGGTAGAGCAACTGACTTGTAATCAGTAGGTCCCGAGTTCGACTCTTGGTGCCGGCACCATTTAACAATTTGGAAAGGTGGGATACCCAAGCGGCCAAAGGGAGCAGACTGTAAATCTGCCGTCACAGACTTCGAAGGTTCGAATCCTTCTCCCACCACCATCTAATGTGAATTATTATCCTGAGTGTTTTACTCAAGACTCCTTCGATGTAAAATACTCCGGATTCAGTTACAGCAGATTAAAGTCAGGTAGCCGAGTTCACGCGGGCATCGTATAATGGCTATTACCTCAGCCTTCCAAGCTGATGATGCGGGTTCGATTCCCGCTGCCCGCTCCAAGATGTGCTGATATAGCTCAGTTGGTAGAGCGCACCCTTGGTAAGGGTGAGGTCGGCAGTTCGAATCTGCCTATCAGCACCACTTCCGTTGTTCTCCATTCCTTGATTTTTTTCCCTGTAAATATCCAGACAAGCAATACTGCTTGGTTGATGTGGTGAAACCACCGATTCCGTGTCTTAGAGGGACAACTAATGTCTAAAGAAAAGTTTGAACGTACGAAACCGCACGTTAACGTTGGTACTATCGGCCACGTTGACCATGGTAAAACTACCCTGACTGCTGCAATCACTACCGTTCTGGCAAAAACCTACGGCGGTAACGCTCGTGCATTCGACCA
>NZ_JBFZSO010000022.1:0-2123 GCF_041099235.1 Morganella morganii
CAACAGGAGCAAACACACCATGACAGAACGGACGCTGTTATCTGACCGGGAGGCTGCATGCGCCGTTTATCCCTGAAAAACCTGCTGGAAAAACTCGATCTCAGTCTGCGTCAGCGCATTCCGGTGATCCACCAGACCGAATCCTCTGAGTGCGGCCTCGCCAGCCTGGCGATGATTTCCGCCCATTACGGCAAAAGTATCGATCTGATTTCCCTGCGTCAGCAGTTCAATCTCTCCGCGCGGGGCGCGACCCTGGCCGGGCTGACCGGTATGGCGTCTGAGCTGGGTATGACCACCCGCGCCCTGTCGCTGGATATGGATGACCTGCCGAATCTGCGGCTGCCGTGTATTTTACACTGGGATTTCAATCACTTTTTGGTGCTGGTGAAAATCAGCGGTAACAAATTTATCCTCCATGACCCGGCCTATGGCCGGCGGGTGGTCGGTATTGAGGAAATGTCGCGCAATTTTACCGGCGTGGCACTGGAAGCCTGGCCCGGCAGCACCTTCACAAAACAGGAGGTGGTGAAAAAACTCAGCCTGCGCAAGCTTATCGGCAATATTCACGGGCTGAAAAAAGCGCTGCTGAAAATCTTCGCGTTCTCCGTTGTGATTGAGGCCATCGGCCTGATTATGCCGGTCGGTACACAGCTGGTGATGGACCACGCCATTCCTGCCGGAGATCAGGGGTTATTGTCCCTGATTTGTGTCGGGTTACTGTTCTTTATTCTGCTGAAAGCAGCGGTCAGTATGTGCCGGGCCTGGGCCAGTGTGATTATGGAAACGCTGATCAACGTCCAGTGGCAGTCCGGGCTGTTTACCCATCTGCTGCGGCTGCCGCTCAGCTATTTTGAGCGGCGCAAACTCGGGGATATTCAGTCCCGTTTCGGCTCGCTGGATATCCTGCGCACCACCTTTACCACCAGCGTGGTCGGGGCGATCATGGACGGTATCATGCTGATCGGCGTGTTTATCATGATGATCCTCTACGGCGGCCATCTCACCTGGATTGTGCTGGGATTTACCGCGGTATATATCGGGCTGCGGCTGGCGACCTACCGTTATTACCGCCAGCTGTCGGAGGAATCACTGATCAAAGAGGCGCGCGCCGGGTCGTACTTTATGGAATCCCTCTACGGTATCACCACGGTGAAAACCCAGGGTATGAGCGAGCGCCGGGGTAATCACTGGCTGAATCTGAAAGTCGATTCTATCAACACCGGTATCCGCCTGACCAAAATGAACCTGATGTTCGGCGGGGTGAATACCTTTATCATGGCCTGTGATCAGATAGCGATTCTGTGGATCGGCGCGGGTCTGGTGATCGACAATGCCATGACCCTCGGGATGTTTGTCGCGTTCAGCGCCTACCGCGAGCAGTTTTCTGACCGCGCCGCCTCCATCATTGAGTTCCTGCTGCAGCTGCGCATCATGAGCCTGCACAACGAGCGTATTTCTGATATCGCCCTCAACGAGCAGGAAAATAAAAAGCCGGATGTGCCGTACGAGCCGCAGATGCAGGCCGCCGGGCTGGAAACCCGCAACCTGGCGTACAGCTATGACAGCCAGTCCGCGCCGATTCTCCGCGATATTAATCTGTCGGTCGCCCCCGGCGAAAGTGTGGCGATAACAGGGCCGTCCGGTTCGGGAAAAACCACGCTGATGAAAGTGCTGTGCGGCCTGTTTGAACCGTCGGACGGCAAGGTGCTCATTGATAACATCGATATCCGCCAGCTCGGGGTCAATAACTACCATAAAATGATCGCCTGCGTGATGCAGGACGACAAACTGTTTTCCGGCTCGATCCGCGAAAATATCTGCGGATTCACCGAAAATCCCGACGAACAGCTGATGATCGCCTGTGCACAGGCCAGTTATATTCACGACGTGATTATATCGATGCCGATGGGCTATGAAACGCTGATCGGTGAGCTGGGCGAAGGGCTGTCCGGCGGGCAGAAACAGCGGATATTTATCGCCCGCGCGCTGTACCGCAGACCCCGGATCCTGTTTATGGACGAGGCGACCAGCGCACTGGATAAAGAGAGCGAATCTTACGTCAATCAGGCGATCCGCCAATTACCGATCACGCGGATTATCATTGCTCACCGCGAATCGACGAT
>NZ_JBFZSO010000023.1:0-1249 GCF_041099235.1 Morganella morganii
TGTAGTGGTTTAATAAATTTGGCCACCTGAACAGAGGTGATATGCTCACCTCAGAACAACACAGGTGCCTTAATGAAAAAACGAAATTTCAGTGCAGAATTCAGACGTGAATCAGCCCAGCTGGTTGTGGATCAGAACTATACAGTTGCAGATGCCGCGAAAGCCATGAATGTCGGGCTTTCCACCTTGACGCGGTGGGTAAAGCAATTACGGGACGAACGGGCAGGCAAAACACCGAAAGCATCCCCTATCACGCCGGAACAAATTGAGATACGTGAGCTGAAGAAAAAAATTCAACGTATTGAAATGGAAAACGAAATATTAAAAAAGGCTACCGCGCTCTTGATGTCAGACTCCCTGAACAGGTCTCGGTGATCGGGAAACTCAGAGCGCATTATCCTGTGGCCACTCTTTGCTGCGTGTTCGGAGTTCACCGCAGCAGCTATAGATACCGGGAAAACCGGCCTGACAATCCGGACGGCAGGAGAGCCGTATTACGTAGTCAGGTTCAGGAGCTGCACGGCCTCAGTCATGGCTCAGCAGGTGCAAGAAGTATCGCTGTAATGGCAACACACAGGGGCTTCCGGATGGGACGATGGCTTGCCGGACGGCTAATGAAGGAGATGGGGCTGGTGAGCTGTCAGCAGCCTGTTCACCGGTATAAACGTGGCGGTCATGAACACATTGCTATCCCGAACCACCTTGAGCGACAGTTCGCAGTGACAGAGCCCAATCAGGTATGGTGCGGCGACGTAACGTATATCTGGACCGGTAAACGCTGGGCATACCTGGCCGTTGTACTCGACCTGTTCGCAAGGAAACCCGTGGGCTGGGCAATGTCATTTTCTCCGGACAGCAAACTGACAACCAAAGCGCTGAAAATGGCATGGGAAATACGAAATAAGCCATCCGGGCTCATGTTCCACAGTGATCAGGGTAGCCACTATACAAGCAGGCAGTTCCGACAGTTACTGTGGCGATACCGGATAAAACAAAGTATGAGTAGGCGTGGTAACTGCTGGGATAACAGCCCGATGGAGCGCTTCTTCAGAAGTCTGAAAAATGAGTGGGTGCCGGTGACCGGCTACATCAGCTTCAGTGAAGCAGCCCATGCAATAACGGATTATATCGTCGGGTATTACAGCGAAGTCAGGCCGCATGAATATAACGGTGGATTACCACCAAACGAATCAGAAAACCAATACCGGAAAAACTCTAAAACCGTGGCCAATTTTAGTTGACCACTACA
>NZ_JBFZSO010000024.1:0-1118 GCF_041099235.1 Morganella morganii
GGTAAAACTACCCTGACTGCTGCAATCACTACCGTTCTGGCAAAAACCTACGGCGGTAACGCTCGTGCATTCGACCAGATCGATAACGCGCCTGAAGAAAAAGCACGTGGTATCACCATCTCTACTTCTCACGTAGAGTACGATACTCCGACCCGCCACTACGCGCACGTTGACTGCCCGGGGCACGCCGACTACGTTAAAAACATGATCACCGGTGCTGCACAGATGGACGGCGCTATCCTGGTTGTTGCTGCAACTGATGGCCCTATGCCACAGACCCGTGAGCACATCCTGTTAGGTCGTCAGGTTGGCGTTCCTTACATCATCGTATTCCTGAACAAATGTGACATGGTTGATGATGAAGAACTGCTGGAACTGGTTGAAATGGAAGTTCGTGAACTTCTGTCTCAGTACGATTTCCCTGGCGACGACACTCCAATCGTTCGCGGTTCAGCGCTGAAAGCACTGGAAGGCGAAGCAGAGTGGGAAGCTAAGATCGTTGAACTGGCAGGCTACCTGGATTCTTACATCCCAGAGCCAGAGCGTGCAATTGACAAGCCGTTCCTGCTGCCAATCGAAGACGTATTCTCAATCTCCGGCCGTGGTACCGTTGTTACCGGTCGTGTTGAGCGCGGTATCGTTAAAGTCGGTGAAGAAGTTGAAATCGTGGGTATCAAAGACACGATCAAAACGACCTGTACCGGTGTTGAAATGTTCCGTAAACTGCTGGACGAAGGCCGTGCAGGTGAGAACGTCGGTGTTCTGCTGCGTGGTACCAAGCGTGAAGAAATCGAACGTGGTCAGGTTCTGGCTAAACCAGGTTCAATCAAACCACACACCAAATTTGAATCAGAAGTTTATATTCTGAGCAAAGATGAAGGTGGTCGTCACACTCCATTCTTCAAAGGCTACCGTCCGCAGTTCTACTTCCGTACCACAGACGTAACAGGTATGATCGAACTGCCGGAAGGCGTTGAAATGGTAATGCCGGGCGACAACATCAAAATGATCGTCACCCTGATCCACCCAATCGCAATGGACGATGGTCTGCGCTTCGCAATCCGTGAAGGCGGCCGTACCGTTGGCGCGGGTGTTGTAGCGAAAGTGATGGGTTAATT
>NZ_JBFZSO010000025.1:0-764 GCF_041099235.1 Morganella morganii
GCCGCTGCTGTTCTGGATTATGGGCAGCTTCGGCTGGCGTGCGCTGTTTATCAGCGTCGGGGTTGTTGGCATCCTGTTCGCGCTGGTCTGGTGGCGTTGCTACCGCGAACCCCATCAGGACAGCCGCCTGAGCGACAGTGAACGCGAACATATTCTTCGTGGCGGCGGACTGGCTAGCGCGCCGCAGCAGCAAAACGCTTTTAGCTGGCCGCTGGTGCGCCAGCTGTTGGCAAAACGACAGGTGATTGGCGCCAGCGTCGGTCAATTCGCCGGTAATACCGTGCTGGTCTTCTTTCTGACCTGGTTTCCAACGTACCTGGCGACCGAGGGCCACATGGCGTGGTTGAAAGTAGGCTTCTTCGCCATCTTGCCGTTTCTCGCCGCGGCGGGTGGCGTGCTGTTTGGCGGCTGGCTCTCCGACAAGCTGCTGAAAGCCACCGGTTCGGCCAATCTGGCGCGTAAGCTGCCTATCGTCGTCGGGCTGATGATGGCCAGCAGCATTATTTCCGCCAACTGGCTGCCGAGCGACCTGGCGGTGATCCTGATGATGTCTTTTGCCTTTTTCGGTCAGGGTATGGTTGGCCTTGGCTGGACGCTAATCTCCGATATCGCGCCGCAGGGGATGGGCGGGATAACCGCCGGCATCTTTAATTTCTGCACCAATCTGGCGGGGATCCTCACGCCGCTGATTATCGGTTTTATCGTTGCCGCTTCCGGTAGTTTTTTCTACGCGCTGGTCTATATCGGCGGCGCGGCGCTGTTCG
>NZ_JBFZSO010000026.1:0-548 GCF_041099235.1 Morganella morganii
GGCGGAAAACCTGGGGCATTTAAAGGCCGTATCGGGAATGACCGGGCGCAATCTGGATCCCTGGATGGGGCGCGCGTTTGTCGGCGACGGGCTGGCGACCCTGCTTTCCGGCGCCTGCGGCGGTAGCGGCGTCACCACCTATGCGGAGAACATCGGCGTTATGGCGGTGACCAAAGTCTATTCAACACTGGTGTTTGTCGCCGCGGCGCTGATCGCCATCCTGCTCGGGTTTTCGCCCAAGTTCGGCGCCCTGATTCATACGATCCCAGGCCCGGTCATTGGCGGCGCATCAATCGTGGTCTTTGGTTTGATTGCGGTCACCGGGGCGCGGATATGGGTGCAGAATCGGGTCGATCTCAGCCTGAATGCGAATTTAATCATGGTGGCGGAGACGCTGGTTCTGGGCGCAGGCGATTTTACCTTGTCGCTGGGGGGCTTTCGCCTTGGAGGGATTGGGACGGCGACTTTCGGCGCTATTTTACTGCATGCGTTGCTTAACCGCCGTCAGCACCAGGAAAAGGTGGCAAAAGCCACTACGGTATAATCAG
>NZ_JBFZSO010000027.1:0-288 GCF_041099235.1 Morganella morganii
CCACCGCCACGACCGCCAGCAGCAGGACGCTAATCACCAGCAGCGTACGGGTATAGGGAAGATCCTGCTTCAGGCGCATCGCCTTTTCGTTACTCAACCAGCGCAGATAGCCATACACCGCCAGCCCGCCGGCAAACAGGCACAGCAGCAGCGCCAGCACTTCGCGAATAAGCGGAGTGGCAAAATCCGGCGCCAGCTGATCGAGCCCGACGCCCGCGGCGAGAAAGCCGAGCGCCGTACGGATCCACGCCAGAAAGGTGCGTTCATTGGCCAGCGAAAAGCGGTAAT
>NZ_JBFZSO010000027.1:298-546 GCF_041099235.1 Morganella morganii
GTGCGGGAAATTTTCATCAGCAGTGCTTGTTCGGCAGGCACACAGGCCACAGCATAGCATAAATCACGATCAGGAGAGAAGAACAGGCACCCGATGGATGCCGGTAAAACGAGGGTTAATGCAGCTCAGGCCAGTACGCTTTATTGGCGGCAATCAGGTCATCGAGGATCGCTTTCGCCACCGAGGCGCTCGGTACGGTTTTCGATAGCGTAATCGCCTGCCACAGCTTGTGATATGAACGCTGCTCC
>NZ_JBFZSO010000028.1:0-541 GCF_041099235.1 Morganella morganii
TGTAAGTATCCCGGAAAAAAGTCCCATTCACTTTCAGAGATCTTCATCCATACTGATATGTATCCTGAGGAGATCGCCATGCGCAAAGCCCGATTTACTGAACATCAGATTATCGCCGTTCTGAAGTCCGTTGAAGCCGGACGTACAGTCAAAGATGTCTGCCGTGAAGCCGGTATATCCGAAGCCAGCTACTACAACTGGAAAGCCAAATACGGCGGGATGGAAGCGTCTGATATTAAAAAGTTAAAAGATCTTGAGGAAGAAAACCGGCGTTTAAAACAGATGTTTGCTGACCTGAGTCTTGAGTGCCGGGCACTGAAGGACGTTATCGAAAAAAAGCTTTAAAAACAGCGGTAAAGCGGGAGCTTGTCAGTTACCTTATCGAACAGTATTCGATGAGCATCCGTCACGCCTGCCGGGCCATATCGCTGAGCAGAACGGTGTATTTTTACAAACCGGATACCCGGCGGGATGAACCGGTGATACAGGCGCTGACAGAGGCGGCAGAACGTTATCCCCGTTACGGGTTTAAAAAGCTGTT
>NZ_JBFZSO010000029.1:0-537 GCF_041099235.1 Morganella morganii
GGGATCATACTGATTAAGTCCGGCACAAAAAAGGCGGTAAAACAGCATGAGGAGAAAGCTCATGCAACAGTTTGAGTGGATTCACGGCGCCTGGCTGGCGCTGGCTATCGTACTGGAAATAACCGCGAACGTATTGCTGAAATTTTCCGACGGCTTCCGTCGTAAGATCTACGGTATTCTGTCGCTGGCGGCAGTGTTAGGGGCCTTTAGCGCCCTGTCGCAGGCGGTAAAAGGTATCGACCTGTCCGTCGCTTATGCGCTGTGGGGCGGATTCGGGATTGCGGCCACCATTGCCGCTGGCTGGATCCTCTTTGGTCAGCGTCTGAACCATAAAGGTTGGGTTGGCGTCGTGCTGCTGGTGGCCGGTATGGTATTGATAAAACTGGCCTGATATGATGCCGCCTGCGTTCGCAGGCGTCAAATTCTGTTCTCTGTATTACGCTTAAAAAAGCAGATTCGGCATCTTTCTGTACGCCGCTATGAGGACAGCACATGATTCCTTTGCCTGGCTGGCGGAATATTCCCTCTGCCAAAATC
>NZ_JBFZSO010000030.1:0-536 GCF_041099235.1 Morganella morganii
TTGCCTGGTTCCTTGCATTGAGTGATGTACGGAGTTTAAGAGCAATGAAATTACCGATTTACCTCGATTACTCCGCAACAACGCCGGTGGACCCGCGTGTTGCCGAGAAAATGATGCAGTTCCTGACCCTGGACGGGACCTTTGGTAACCCGGCCTCACGTTCTCACCGTTTCGGTTGGCAGGCTGAAGAGGCGGTAGATATCGCCCGTAATCAGATTGCCGAACTGGTCGGCGCCGATCCGCGCGAAATCGTCTTTACCTCCGGCGCAACGGAATCCGATAACCTGGCGATTAAAGGTGCAGCCAACTTTTATCAGAAAAAAGGCAAGCACATCATCACCAGCAAAACTGAGCATAAAGCGGTGCTGGATACCTGCCGTCAGCTCGAGCGCGAAGGTTTTGAAGTGACCTACCTTGCTCCTCAGAGCAACGGTATTATCGATCTGAAAGAACTGGAAGCGGCGATGCGTGACGACACCATCCTGGTTTCCATTATGCACGTGAACAACGAAATCGGCGTGGTGCAGGATATCGCT
>NZ_JBFZSO010000031.1:0-526 GCF_041099235.1 Morganella morganii
GGCGCAGGTGATGGATATCTGGCACTGGACCGGATTCTTTGTGGTGATTGCGATTGCCGCCGGCATTTCCGCGCTGCTGCTGCTGCCGTTTTTAAACGCGCAGGCGCCGCGTACCGCCAGCGAAGCGTGATGTAGCTCACCCTTTCGCCGCGAACGGGGCAAAACTAAGAAATTTTCCCGGTTTTACCTGGAAGCCGTCTCAGGCCAGACGGCGCGCGGGTTTTTACAATGCCTGGTTATTACGCAGGCATAAAAAAATCAGCTCAGGAGATACCCATGCTGGCCTTTCTGAATCAGGTGCGCAAGCCGACCCTGGATCTGCCGCTCGATGTGCGGCGCAAAATGTGGTTCAAACCTTTCATGCAGTCCTATCTGGTGGTTTTCATCGGCTACCTGACCATGTACCTGATCCGCAAAAACTTTAACATCGCGCAGAACGACATGATCTCCACTTACGGGTTGAGCATGACGCAGCTGGGGATGATTGGCCTGGGCTTTTCCATTACCTACGGCGTGGGCAAGACGC
>NZ_JBFZSO010000032.1:0-519 GCF_041099235.1 Morganella morganii
CTGCCTGCGTCCGGAAATCGGCAAGGTAGAAATCGCGCCGTTCGCCTATATGCGCGGACGCACCTTTGAAAACGCGGTGGTGATTCTGGACGAGGCCCAGAACGTGACCGCGGCGCAAATGAAGATGTTTTTGACCCGCCTCGGGGAGAACGTCACGGTGATCGTCAACGGTGATATTACCCAGTGTGATTTGCCCTCAGGCGTAAAATCAGGACTGAGTGACGCGCTGTCGCGTTTTGAAGAAGACGACATGATTGGCATCGTGCGCTTTACCACCGATGACTGCGTGCGTTCAACGCTTTGCCAGCGAACGTTGAAAGCCTATTACTAAACGCTTGTGAGTGTGCAAAGCCCGGATGTCCCGGGCTTTGTTGTTTTTGCAACATTTCCCCGGCGGCGCTGCGCCTGGACTGGCTACTCGTTGGTGGTGCGGCCTGCGGGTTTCCCGGCGGCGCTGCGCTTGGCCGGGCTACCGGTCCTGGCCGGAACGCCATTCTGTAGGTCGGGTAAGGCGAAGCC
>NZ_JBFZSO010000033.1:0-513 GCF_041099235.1 Morganella morganii
GTAGTTGTTGAAAACACAACCCGAGGCGACCACCAGGGATACTCCGAGGAGCGTCCAGACGAACAGCGGATAGTCGATGTGGCCTTTGGAGGCCAGCAGGAAACCGCCGATCACGGAGATCAGGTTGCCAAAAATGATGCCTGGTTTCGTTACTTGCAGGTATTGCTTAAACATACTCGCCGCTCTTAGTGCATCATCATGTTGTAGTTGAGGTTCCACATAATCCAGATGGAGCCGACAACAACGATAGCAATGATGATTACGGTGAAGATAAACGCGGTCAGGTTCCAACCTTCGTCAGATTTACTGTTCATGTGCAGGAAGTACACCAGGTGCACCAGAATCTGCACTACAGCCGTGACCAGGATGGTTCCCAGAATCGCTGCATGCGAGGCAGAGCCACTCATAACCATTGCAAACGGGATTGCCGTCAGAATGATCGACAGGATGAACCCTGTCATGTAGCTCTTCACGCTGCCGTGAGAAGCGCCGCTATGATCGGTAGAATGACTC
>NZ_JBFZSO010000034.1:0-508 GCF_041099235.1 Morganella morganii
ACTCATCAATATTACCTCGGTGATAATATTGATTGTTTCAATTTTTCAGCTTGTTCCGGATTGTTAAAGAGCATAATAATTCACAGCATACCGTTTCCGGTAAACTCTGAATTATTGTTCAGATATCAGATAATGGTGGAGCTAAGCGGGATCGAACCGCTGACCTCCTGCGTGCAAGGCAGGCGCTCTCCCAGCTGAGCTATAGCCCCATTATTTGGTTTTTCCGGGGCGTGTCTTTTCATCATGAAAAGAGGAAACCGCATTGAGACAAGGCATGGAAAGGCGAAGTTTACTAAGGTAAACGAGTCTTTTCATAACGCAGTATCAATTCGGTTTTGGTAGGCCTGAGTGGACTTGAACCACCGACCTCACCCTTATCAGGGGTGCGCTCTAACCACCTGAGCTACAAGCCTATTCCCGGTATCTGCTTCTTTCTATCAGACAATCTGTGTGAACACTCACAATTCAAATCAATCAGGTAAGGAGGTGATCCAACCGCAGGTTCCCC
>NZ_JBFZSO010000035.1:0-508 GCF_041099235.1 Morganella morganii
GTGCGCGATTACAGTACGGTTGCACCTGGGTAAACACCCATTTCATGCTGGTTAGCGAAATGCCGCACGGTGGGCAGAAGTTGTCTGGATACGGCAAAGATATGTCGATGTACGGCCTGGAGGATTACACGGTGGTTAGGCATGTGATGGTGAAACATTAAACATTAACGTACCGGCAGAATTATCAGGCTAATAGTTGCAATAGCAACAAATGTTAAAACAGATAAGGGGTAATATGAGAGTATTCTTATACCCCTTCAAGAGCTAAGCCATTGTGAGTGCCGGAGATAAGCGCCGGATGGGGTGTAAACCATTAAGAGTCTGTTCTTAATCATTATGAGATCCCTGCAGATTAATGCGGGGATTTTTTTGCGAATCGCCTTTTATATCGATGCCACAATTAGCGTTTGTCTTTTTTAGAAGGCAAACCCGAATGGCGGCGCTCACGAATATAAGAGAGAAGGCTGTAGATAGCTACCACCAATAAAACTAATGCTATTAATAGCGC